>OZ220486.1:3437500-4756475 GCA_965116115.1 Paracoccaceae bacterium | reverse complement strand
CCATTTCCTGCACTTCGTTCCCCAAGAGCTTTGCTTCCTATGACGGGACAGCGGAGTGCGCCTTCGCCAACCGCAAACTGATTTCGCAAGTACGGACGGCAACCAACCACCCCAGAGTTATCTACGGGGACTGGGGCGCGACCAGACCTCGGTCCTACAACACCGCCCGCACCCCGAAGAATCGGATAGACTATCCGACGGACCACTCCTGGATCATCGCCCGGGACAAAGATGAAGACCTTTCTTTATCGGACGCCGCAAGACGGATCACAAAGAGCCGTTTATGGTCCGGCAATCTTGGGATTTGGGGCGAACAACTCATTGAAGTGACGGCTGCCGGGCAAGCATTCGCCATCGACACCATGCCGAAGATGTACGCGGCACGGATCAACATTCATCTTCACCGACAGGCGTTCTACGGTCAGCAGCTGCCGCCGCCCGATGAGTTGGATGAGGAATGGAGCGATGACGACTTCTGATGCGCCGCTCATTTTCAACGGAATCCCGTTGCAAGCCGCATCATCCGCCGCTGACGGCCATTGAAACATCTGTCGGAGGCGCAAGATTCAGGAGCGGAGTCCCCTCAAGAATCGACTGAGCGGAGGTTCCGATCCGCCGACTCCATCTGAAGCGCTGCAAGGACGGGCTGTCACAGCTTGCAGGCTGTCCCGATAAGCGTCCGCAGCGCCGAACGGTTCCGGCAGCAGCCGTATGCTTTTGACGCGCATTCGGCATCCGCAGGTCTCTCCCGGCCTGATCATTCATCGCCGGCGCCGCCGGATTCCGCGTAAACATCAGGACGCCCTCGCGGGCGATCCCGCAGCCGCGGGGCGAGGTCAAGGCCCTTACGCTTGCCGCGTTTCCCGCTACACTTCCGTTTTCCGTCATCGTACCCCAGGAGGCTGACATGGCCAAGCTGAAATTCGGGCATATGCCGGACGGCCAGCCGGTGAATCTGACCTTGGAATTGCCTTCTCCCTGCGCCGCGATTTCGTCTCCAGCGTTGAGGCCCCAAGGAGAGAAGCGGGACAGGGAGCGATAGAAGCCGCGCGGCTGATCGTGCCGGTGCTCAAGCGATTCACCGCGATGAATCGCGGATTTGAGAAAGCACGGAAGACCATCCAAGGACGAGGAACGGACTCTGCCAAATAAAGGCCGCTTTAATTGCCCCGCCCGCTACTAAAGACAGCGCGGCCTTGCTTTAATAGCGAGATTCGGCAAGAATGAGCTATGACCGACACCGGACGATATATCGAAACGCCTGTCGCTGGCGAGATCGTACGCGCCTTCGTTCCGCCGCCATTGCCGCCAGAGCCGCCGATCGACGTGTTGGCGGTGCTCGACCGGCTCAGTTTGGCGGAACGGGCTCTCGGCCGTCTTGACGGCATCACCATGCTTCTGCCGCGCCAGGAACTGTTTCTTTATATGTATGCCCGCAAGGAGGCGGTGCTTTCTTCTCAGATAGAGGGCACACAATCGACGCTGTCGGATCTTCTGCGCTTCGAGACTGAGGCGCAGGCGGGCGAACCGATCGACGACATCCGTGAAGTGTCCAACTATGTCGATGCGATGATGCATGGCCTCGAACGGCTGGAAACCTTGCCCCTGTCGCTGCGCCTCATTCGCGAGATGCACGGACGGCTTTTGCAAAGCGGCCGCGGAAAGGCCAAGACACCCGGTGAATTCCGCCGGACCCAGAACTGGATTGGCGGCAGCCGGCCGAGCGATGCGCTTTTCGTGCCGCCGCCGGTGCCATATCTGAATCGCTGCCTCGACGCGCTGGAGCGCTTTTTCCACGATGACACTTCGCGTCTGCCCGCGCTCATCAAGGCCGGCCTGATCCATGTTCAATTCGAAACGATTCACCCGTTTCTTGACGGCAACGGTCGGATTGGACGCTTGCTCGTGACACTGTATCTTTGCAACCATGGCGTCTTGAGATCCCCGCTCCTCTATCTCAGCCTCTACCTCAAGGCCCATCGCGCCGAGTATTATCGTCTGCTCCAAGAGGTGCGCGAGCGCGGCAACTGGGAAGCCTGGCTTGACTTCTTCCTGACAGGTGTGACCGAGACCGCGAACCAGGCCTTCGACGCGGCCAACCGAATCGTGCACCTCTTCAAGAAGGACCGCGAGCGGATCACGGCTGACAGCGGCCGGGCCGGATCAGCCATCCGCGTCCACGACTGGTTCCAGCAGGCACCATTCCTGACCTCGGGCCAACTTGTGGAACGTACCGGGCTGACCGCGCCGACCGTGAACGCCGCGCTGGCCGACATGGAGCATTTGGAGGTCATCAAAGAGATCACGGGGCGAAAACGGGGCCGCGTCTACCGATATACGCAGTATCTCGACATCCTGAGTGAAGGGACCGAGCCGCTGGCAGCAGGCGGATAAGCAGATGGACCTAATCCGGTGCTCCTGTCTCTTCGTCCGGTGATGATCGGTGAAAATCAGAACCGAATTTCAAGACGAGGGCTATGTCTGTATACAGCGCCTGCCAGAAAATCCTCTTTTTCAGCGGCGTACGGCAGCGTTCCCGCCCGGTCAGCCCGCCATCCGGCGGCGGATGATGGCCTAGGTTGTGGACTCAATTATTCCCTTTAAGCCATGGAGAAACACAAAGCCACGAAACAACGCTCCAGTGTAACCGGGCGGGTCGTCACAAAACCCCTCGGAAAGAGCAAGGCGGCTAAATTCTTCAAGGTTGAAGGCATGACCATCAGCGAAAAGTCAACTGAGACGCTTTCGAACCTTGAGAAGCGCGGGCTGAAAGGCGATGCGTTGCGCTCAGTGATCAGCGGGTCCTTTGTTGAAAAGCGGGATTAATGAGTCGTTACGAAGTGGCCAACGAGCCGCTCTGTTACCCTGGCACCCAAGTTCTTGAGAAACAAGGCGGAAATCACGGATCAGGACGAACTGTATGAATTCGAACAGTTGATGTTCCTGACACGGTCAGAAGAGCCTCTGCCAGAAGGTGACCCCGACTTTTCTCACTGCAGAGCAACCCATCATCACTTTATTTCAAGACGTATACGATTGGGACAGTGAAACGCGAGGAATTCGCGCCGGCAAAGGCGGAAACTGGTTTCGCTATCCTGGATACATCGATGACCGAATGGAACGGCTCTTCGCAAAGACCACATCTGAATAGGGAATGCCCCAATCTGATCAAACCAGCTGTATTGCCGGTACGCGGAGATGATGCCGGTCGGAAGCGCGGTCGCAAAGCCGGGGGCACGAGGGCATAGGATGAACCAGGGGGTCTGGGCATCCGCTGCCGTACGATATCGACAACCGGTGAGCGCGTTTGCCAAAATGATGATCTGTTGACCGCCTGACAGATCCAGGCCCGTCAGCGGCTCGCCGAGACCGAGAGATACCCGGGGATATTTTCCCTGACTTCCGACGGGATCGTCAGCTGCGCTGTCGGATCGCCCGGGTCCGAATCAAACAGCATGAATATAATGAGGCTGATGGCAAGCAGCGGCGGAACAGCGAATATGACCCTTCGGATCGCGCAATGGAACATCGGCCCGGCTGTCCACGGCGGCGGGTCAAAAAACCGCGGCTGTCCGGTCGGCCGCCGTTGAACGGCTAATCGGTCCGACGCCAGTCGGCCGCGTTCCAGAGTTCGGAGTCCCAAGTGTTCAGCTTGACGCCGCCGAGCGTGTTCGCATGGGCTGAAACTCTCCCGCGGTGCACCAGCGGCAATATGATATGATCCTGAACCAGCATATCGTTCATCGCTTTGCCCAAACGCGCCCGTTCGGCCAAGTCGCCCGTTTGCGCCATCTCAGCGAGAAGCATGTCATATTTCCTGCTGCAGTAACGGGGCATGTTGCTCCCCTGCCACTGAGTCTCCGGCCGCGGATCGTTTCCGCACCGCCAGTTCCCGAGATAAGGTTCAGGGTCGGTGCCCGCGAAGTTGTTAGCGTACATCTGCACATCGGCGTAAAATTTCTGAAAGGTGTCGGAACTGCCCGGATCGCTGCCGAAGAAAACAGACGCGCTGATATTGCGGAGTTCGGTTTCCACGCCGATCTCGGCCCACCACCGCTTGATCAGCGCCTGGAAGGCCTGACGGACCGGATCGGTCGATGTCTGATAGAGCATTGACAGGCGGACACCGTCCTTTGCTCTGACGCCGTCCGGGCCGGGCACCCAGCCGGCTTCTTCCAGCAGTTTATTCGCGCCTTCGATATCCTGAACGAGGCACAGGTCATTCGCCGTCGAGACAAAGATATCGGGGGCCGGAACAACATTGCAGGTCGGTTTCCCGGCCTGGCCGTATCCGATTTCCGTAAGCAGACCGCGGTCGATCGCCATCGAGAGCGCCTTGCGGACGGCGCGGTCGTTCAGAAACGGATGCGGATGCTTCCTGGTTGACCGCTCGCCGCCGAGACCCGGTCTCGGATCCGTCAAGTTGACCAGTATCCGCTCAACCATCGTGCCGAACGCCGAAACGACCCGGCCTTTGCCGGCTTCCTGCATCTTCTGAAGCGCATCCGGCGGCAACTGGAGATTCCAAGCATAGTCGAATTCTCCTGTTTCCAGAACAGCCCTCCCGGCCGCCGCCGCATCGCCGCCGCCTTTGAGAGTCAGAGATGCGAATGCCGGTTTTTCAGGATCCCGGTAATTGGGGTTGGCTTCCATTGAAATCGCGTCGTTGGGGCGGAAATCCGTAACCCGGAACGGCCCGGTGCCGATCGGATTGAAGTTCTGCTCGGCGCATCCGGGAGCCTCGGCGCCCAGACATCCGGCGAACTGGACCTTCTGCAGAATCGGAGTCTCCGCACCGACAAAAACCGAATAGGGATACGGCTTCGGAACTGCGAACGATATCCTGACCGTGAGATCGTCCAAAGCCGTCACGGACGCGACATCGCTGAACTTGCCAAGTTGCGCGCACCCGCTTCCGGGGTGCAGGCAATATTCCGCAGTGAACACGACATCATCGGCCGTGACCGGAGTGCCGTCCGACCAGATCAGGCCCGGGCGAAGCTTCCAGGTGACAGCTGTCAGATCCGTCGACACGCCGCCGTTGGCGGTGGTGGGGACGGATTCCGCGAGCCAAGGCACGATATTGCCTCTGGCGTCGAAACGGGCCAGCGGCTCGATCACGAGCGACGCGGCCTCGATGTCCTTGGTGCCGCCCGAAAGGTACGGATTCAGAATGGACGGCGCCTGCCAGTAAATGATGCCGACATTGCCGTCCGATCCGCGTTCGGCATAGGCGGCAGAAACTGCTCCAAGCAGAATCGCGGCGGTCGCAGCGAATTTCAGAATTTTCATTTGCGATTCCTTTTCGGGGAGAGGTGAACGATGCCGGGCCGGTACCGGTTCGCTGTCAGGCGCGAGCAGATGCCAAGAGGCGGATCCGGCCGGTCCGTCTCCGGTGAATGCCGGCGTCTGCGCCCGGCGAATGGGCTCGGCTTTCGGACAGCGCGGGCAGAACACGCATCCGCCGGCGGGGTCGGCGGGCGAAGGCGCTTCACCGTCAAGCGCTGTTCGCCTCCCGGACCGTTCCGCTTCCGGCGCCGCCGACAGCATCTCCTCAGTGTACCGGCGCTTCGGATTTTCGTAAAGCTCGTAACACGGAGCGAGTTCGACGATTTTTCCTGAATACATCGCGGCGAACAGGTTGACGATATGGCGGTCCGTGCCGAGATCATGGCTGATGAACAGGCTGGCCAACCCCCGTTCCTCTTGCAGTTCCTCAAGAAGATCAACGGCTTGCGCCTGAACGGACTCGTCGAGCGCGGCGAAGGGTTCGCCGCAGATGACGAGGCTCGGGGTTGATGCGAGGAACCGAGCGACTTCGATCCTCTGCCGCTGGCCGCCGGAGGAATCATGCGGACAACGGTTTGCCGGGCCGCCGCCGAAGCCCGCCGGCGAGGAGTTCTTCAACCGGCGCCTGATCCACGACCTGGCCCGCGTACATGACCAGCGTACGGTCCCCGCGATCCCCTCGATCACGCCGAGATATTGGGGAATCCAGTTTATCGTCATGACAAGAGATTCACGGAGCCTCCTGATCAACTCAAGAATCTGCGCCTGAATCGCGGGGTCAAGCGCGGTTGCCGGCTCGTTGGCGATCAGCAGTTTCGGCTCTCGCGCCAATGCGATGGCGATCATGACCAGCTGCCGCATTCCTCCGGAAAACCGGTGCGGAAAGTCCGAGAGCAGCCTTTCCGGATCGGAAACTATGACAAGATCAAGAAGCTCCGCCGCCTTCTCTCTTGCCGATCTTCGCTTCATACAGAGACGGCGGTTGATGCTGCCTCAGGCTCGGCGATTCCTCTCTGAAATTCCACCGGTCCGGTTCCGTCAGCAACCGCTCGCGGACCCAACGGGCGAATCCGCGGCCCGCGCCGCTTTGACTTTTGCCGTCAGCGACAGAAACACGCGGGAATCATGGTGCCAAACCGAAGTTCATGCCTGACCGGACGCGCCGGCATAAGGGTCCGCCACCTCACTTCCGTTCTTGATGTCGCCGCTGAGCAGATGAACCTGCTCCGTGTCCCATTCCGCTGTCGCGGTGTCTCCGTAACCGATTCCTGTTTCTCCGAATTTGTGGTCAGGAACATAGCACACGAACTCGTCGGGGACATGGCCGCTCGAAAGCGAAACCTTGTAGTAGGTCCCTTGGTATTCGACCGAGGAAATCCTGCCGGTGACTGAATTAACCCCCGATGAACGGCCCGGCTGCAGATCCAGTTTGTCACGACGGATGGAGGCCTGCAACTGTTGTCCGGTCACGACGGATTCCTGCCCGGCCGCGACCTCGAACTTCAATCCGTCAGGGCCGCCGACAGAAGCGATTCCGTCGTCGATTGACTCGACCCTGCCGGACAGCACGTTTTGACCGCCCATGAATCGCGCGACATATGCCGAACGGGGCCGGGCATATACGTTCTCAGCTGTATCCGCCTGTTCGATCTGGCCGAGATTCATGACCACGACCTGATCAGCCACAGCGATGGCTTCCAGCTGGGTATGCGTGACATGGATGAACGTTATGCCGATTTCCTGCTGGATACGCCGCAGTTCGCCGCGCATCTGCAGACGCAGGAACTCATCCAGAGCCGACAAAGGTTCGTCCAGCAACAAGACCTTGGGGTTCGTGATCAAGGCGCGGGCCAGCGCCACGCGTTGCTGCTGGCCTCCCGAAAGCTGCGCGGGCATGCGCTGCGCCAGCTCCTCAAGCTGAACCCGCGCCAGCATCTTGTCGGCTTCCTCGTGCCGCTTCGCCTTGGACATGCCCCGCATCTTGAGGCTGAACGCCACATTGTCCTTGACGGACAAATGCGGAAACAGCGCGTAGGACTGGAACATCAGCGCCGTTCCCCGCTTGGCGGGGGCTTGGCCGGAAACATCGTCGCCGCCGATTCGGACGGCGCCTTCGGTCGGTGTCTCGTGGCCGGCGATCATCCTCAGTATCGTCGTTTTTCCGCACCCCGACGGACCGAGCAGACAGCAATACGAACCGGACGGAATGACCAGATCGACATTGTCGACGGCAGTCAGATTCCCGAACATCTTGGTGACGCCGGAGATTTCAATTTTCCCCTTTTCGCTCATCTTGAGGCTCCCAGCTGGTTCCTGCGCCGTTGGATGTAGGCGATCGAGCCGAGAGCGGCCGCAATGACGGTGAATGATATGATCGTGGTCACAGTGCCGAGGGCGTAGAGAGCGGGAGACGTCACATTGGTGGTCATCGTCCAGATTTCTATCGGCAGGGTATTATTCGGCCCGACAGTGAGCCAGCTGCGCGGGAATTCGTCATATGAAAGCGTGAATCCGAAAAGGGCCACTGCGATGATGCCCGGAAACACTATGGGCACGACGACCTGGCTCAGCACCTGCCAGTTGCTGGCTCCGAGGTCGCGCGCGGCTTCCTCGTATTCCGGATTCAGCCGGCTCAGCACAGCGAACATGATCAAAAGGCCGAACGGAAGCGTCCAACTGAGGTGGCCGCCGAAGGCGGATCCCCACCAAGTCGCTTTCAAGCCAAGAAATCTGAAGGTGACAAGAATGCCGATGCTCAGCACCAGCCCGGGCACGATGAGACCGATCAGGGCTGAATAGAAGACGATCGACGCGCCGTAGAACGGCTTGCGGAACGCCAGCCCCGCGGAGACCGAGATCACTACCGTCGCGCACATCGTCAACAAAGCGAGCGGAAGCGACCGTGAGAACGCGCCGCCGATATCCCCGGTCCGCGCCTGTCCGAACAGGGCCTTGAACCACTCCAGCGAGAAGCCTTTCAAAGGAAAAACCAATCCGCCGGTCGGCCCTTGGAACGACAGGATATAGACGGAGATCATCGGCCCGTAAAGAAAAAGCACGAACAGGCAGAAAAATCCGGCCAGAAGATAGAAGGTGTAGGGCCGGGGGCCGTGACTTTGCTGCCCGGTCATTTCGTTAACTCTTTCCGCACATCCACCAGCCGCATGATCCCGGCCGCGAACATCAGAACGACGATGACCAGAACGACGGCGTTCGCTGAAGCTCTCGGATAGTTCAGGAACTTGAGATCGTTGAAAATTCCGAATGTCACCGAGCCGGACAATCCGCCGCTCATCACTGTCACGACGAAGAAGTCGCCCATGACCAGCGCGACAACGAACACCGAGCCGAGGGCTATGCCGGATTTGCACAGCGGAAGCACGATGTTCCAGATCACGCCCCAGCGGCTCGCGCCTCCGTTCACGGCCGCCTCTATCAGCGACTTGTCTATGCGGGCCATGGAGTTGAAAATCGGAACGATCATAAACAATGTGTAGAGGTGGACATAGGAGACGATGACGGCGAAGTCCGAGAACAGCAGCCACTCGACCGGTTCGTCCACCGCGTTCGTCGCGAGCAGTCCCTGGTTGATCAGGCCGTATTTGCCGAGAAGCGGCTTCCAGGAGATCATCCGGATTATGTTCGAGGTCCAGAACGGAACCGTGCACACCAGGAACAGCGCGATCGCGACGAGAATGTTCCGGACATGGAACACGAGGAAGTACGCGATCCAGAATCCCAGCGCCATGGTGAAGGCGAGTGTGATGACAGTGAACTTCAAGGTCGAAAGATAGAGCCGCCAGTTCACCAGGTTGCCCAGCACGTCAAGATAGTTGACGAAGGTGAAGTCCGGCGTGATGCCGACCAGAACCTGATAGCGGTAGACGCTGACCACAAGTACCAGCGCAAGGGGAACCAGAACGAATGCGAACAGCAAAACCGCAAGCGGCGCGACCTGGAGATAGCGCGCCGCCTTGTCGAAGTTCATTTCAAGATCTTTCCTGAAAGCCCGCGCGGCGGCTGCGCCGCCGCGCGGTTCCGTCGAATGCGTTTCAAGCCGCGTTGAACTCGTTCCATTTCGGAAACAGATACGCCGCCTCGTCCATCAGATTGTTCCAAACCGCGACATTGGAGAAGCGGTCCATGTACGAACCCCCGTCGCGCTTGTCGCCGGCGGAATTGGTCTTCTGCCCGGTGGGGCTGAGAATATCCGCTGTCGCGGCCTTGCCGTCGTAGAAGAATCCCCACTCATTCGCCGTCATGTGATCCTGAGCCGTTTCCGGGACCGAAATGTAGTAGCCTTGCTTGGCGATGAAACCGCCCACCCAGCCGGAAACATACCAGTTAAGGTATTCGTAGGCCGCGTCGAGCCGGATCCCGTCCAGATGCGCCATCAGCGCGAGGCCGTTACCCCATCCCCGGTAGCCTTCCGCAAGCGGCTGGTAGGCGCACGGAACGCCCTGAGTCCTGACCGCGGTCACCGCCGGCGACCACATCGACTGGATGACGACCTCTCCCGAAGCCATCAGATTCACCGATTCGTCGAAGGTGTTCCACAAAGCCCGCCAATGACCGTCCCTCTTCAGTTCGATGAGCTTGCTGATGGTCTTGTCGATTTCTTCGCGGGTCGGATTTCCTTTGTCGGCATAGGTCAGTTCACCGGCTGATTCCATGGCCATGATCGCGTCCATGATGCCGATCGTCGGAATGTTCTGGATCGCCGCTTTGCCGCCGAATTCGGAACTGAAGAGATCGCCCCACTTGGAAATCGGACGGCCGACCAGATCGGGGCGGATGCCCAGCGTGTCGGCATTGTAGACGCCCGGCATGAATGTCGCCCAGTCCGTCGCTCCGCTGGAGAAGGAATTCGCGTCAATGTTGTCGCGGTACATGATTTCAAACGGAGAATCGCCTTGTCGGGACACTTCTCTGCCGCCGAATTTTCCTTCGGTGTAGAGCGGCGTGACCTTGTCCCAGAGCGTGATCCGCTTGGTGTCGACGCCTTGCACGACACCCTGCGGGACATAAATCTTCGTCTGCCATATCTCCGTGTCGGCGATATCGATGGACTGGGGATCCTGCACCATCCGGTTGGTCATGCCGGCGTGATCGACGACCGACATCTCCACCTTGAATCCCAGGTCGGCCGATGCCTGGCGGCCGATGTCGATCAATGTCGAATAGGACATGCCTGTGTGGTTCAGGGTGATATTCTTTATGTTCTGCGCCCAGATCACCGGCGCGGACAGCATGCCGGAACCGGCTGCCGCTCCTGCCGCCGCCGCGGCGCCCTTGAGCAGCCCGCGGCGCGTCAGACGGTCTTTCTGTTTCATTTGCTTGTGCATGATGAAGTACCCTCCCTTGATCATGTGTTTGCGGCACCGTTCATTCCACAGACCGCGGGGAATTGTCAATTTCATATATGTCTTGATACACGTTTTCGTCCGCCGGCGGCGCAGGGGGCGCCGGATCCGCGGCCCTGACATTTCCAGGATTCGATTCCGTCGCCTCCATTTGTTTGATGAAAGCGTTCATGGATCGGCGGATCCGCGATTCGCCGATCCCGCGCGTAATGAAGACGATGCGCGATTCCCGCCGGCCGTCCGGCCATTCCCGCAGATGCAGCGGCGGGTGCACGAGATGCTGCACGCCGTGGATCGCCACCGGTGTGGACGAGCCTCTGACATTAAGCACTCCCTTGACTCGAAGCACGTCCTGGCCGTGGGCGTGCAGGAGCGCCGTCAGCCAGATTCCGAATGCGGTCCAGTCCATCTCGACCGGCTCGATGATGCAGAACGACCGGATTTCTCCGAAATGTTCATGACCATGCGTTTGTTCCGGTTCCGGCTTCAGCCAGCGGGAGAGTTCCTCGGGCCGGCGCTTCTCGTCGAATATTCCGCTTCCGATCCATTTGCCCGCCGCCGCATGCCGCCCGTCGCCGCCCGCCCGGCTGATGTCCGCCGCGGGGTTCGCCCGCGCGAGCCGCTCGCAGAGAGCGTCTGCGGCGCCGGCTTCGACGAGATCGCACTTGGTGACCACGATGCGGTCCGCGACTGCGACCTGTTTGACGGATTCCGGCTGACGGCTGAGGGATGAAGCGCCGTTGACGGCATCCACCGTGCAGATGATATTGCCCACGGCGAAATGGTGGCGGAGCACCGGCTCCGTCAGGAGAGTTGACACCACCGGAGCCGGGTCGGCGAGCCCTGTCGTTTCCAGCACTATGCGGGAGAACGGCTGGATCATCCTCTGATCGACGCGGTCCTGCAAATCCCGGATAGTGGACTTCAGGTCAGATCGGACAGTGCAGCACACACAGCCGTTCTGCATGAGCAGAACACCTTCCTCGACTTCCTCCAGCAGCAGGTGGTCCAGCCCGACTTCGCCGAATTCGTTCACGATGACCGCCGAGTCTTCGAAGCCGGGGGCGGAGAGCATCTGCTGCAGCAGCGTCGTTTTGCCGCTGCCGAGAAAGCCCGTCAGAATATGAACGGGAATCAAGGCGGCGCACCGGCGAGCGAGCCGATATAGCCGTCGTCCAGCGGGTCGACCGGCGATCCGCGGATGCGCTCGACCGCCATCCAAACGGACTGGATGTCATCAACGACCTCGTTGCGCCCGGTCGCCGAGGCCACCTTGTAGCTCGAACCCTGCCAGTCCGAGACCTTGACGCGCAGCGGCGCGAGAATCGCGCTTGCGAATCGCGCCCGGCGTTCGCGTTCATGACGCAGAGTCGGCGCGCTCGGCTGCGTGAACGCCTCCCGGTGCGCCGAAATCTCGGTCCAGTGCGTCGCGCCCAACAACCCGCAAAGCGCGCACATGCCCGCCGACTCCGGTTATCCGCCCCGGGGAGAGCGCCGGGCGAAATCATCGGCAATGGCATCAAAGGTGGTGAAAGTCACCCCCTCATGGCCGCTGATATACTCGAACAGCCGTTCCAGCATGAGAAGAACCTGCGGCTTGCCCGACACGTCCGGATGAATCGTGAAAGTGAACACCGCGTAGTCCATTTCACGGTACACCCAGTCGAACTGGTCGCGCCACATCTCCTCCAGATGCCGCGGGCTGACGAAGCCGTGGCTGTTCGGCGCGGCCTTGATGAACATCATCGGAGGCAGATCGTCGAGGTGCCACGAAGCGGGAATCTCGATCAGATCCGTTTCTTCGCCCCGGACCAGCGGCTTCATCCAGTCGCCGGCGTTCTTCGAATAGTCGATCTTCGTCCAACTGTCGCCGACCCGGACATAATGCGGCGTGAAGTCGTTGCTCATCAGCGAGTGGTCGTATTTGATCCCCTTCTTCAGCAGCAGTTCGTTCGTCACCGGGGAAAACTCCCACCACGGCGCCACATAGCCGGTCGGGGACCGGCCGCACAGCTTTCCGATCAACTCGATCGCCCGGTCCATGACATCCTCCTCTTGACGCGGCGTCATTGCGATCGGGTTCTCGTGACTGTAACCATGCATGCCGATCTCATGGCCACCGTCGGCCACCGCTTTCATCTGGTCGGGAAACGTTTCGATCGAATGGCCGGGAATGAACCATGTGGTTTTGATGCCGAAGCGCCGGAAAAGCTCCACCAGCCGGAGCGAGCCGACTTCACCGGAAAAAAGCCCCCGGGAGATGTCGCAAGGGCTGTCCTCGCCGCCGTAGGAACCGAGCCAGCCCGCAACCGCGTCCACATCGACCCCGAACGCGCAGAATATCTCTTTCTTGGCCATGACATTGCTCCTTCCGCAAATTTGTTTCGAACGCGGACCGCCGGCACTGTCGGCGGCCAGTTTGGAATCTTTGTCCTTGGTCCTTTCCATACCGCATACTTTTCCTGACCGTAAAGCGGCAGATTCGCAGCGGCGCTGTCACCGGCACCGACATGCGCGGAAGCGGCTTGAACGCCGCGCGCCGCAGGAAATCGACCCGGAGCGCGGTCCGGAACCGGAATGATCCGCCAAAAGGGATCCGGCACTGAGGCGCGGCTTCCCCGGCGGGAGCGGCTCTTGACCTGCCCGGGCCAAGGCCCGAGCAGCCGCTGCTTGCGGCCGAGATAAGCGGCGCCCTCAGGTCCGAAGCGGGCGTTGACCGCGGAGCGTTGCCCGGGTAATCATGCCCGGGCAGCGGGCGCCGCTCCTCGGCGCCAAGTAGCCGGTGCGCCGGCCGTCTATCCGGCGCGGGCAGGCGCGGACAGCTCCGACCGGACAGAGGCTCCGCCGGGCGGCGGAGACGGCCTGCGCCGCTGTTCCGGCATACATGCCGCCGAGTGCCGGACTGCTGAGGAAAACGGCGCCGCGGAACAGATTTCTGGAGGAGACCGATGTCGAAAATCGTAAAAGGCGGAACAATCATCACCGCAGACCGCACTTTCAAGGCGGATGTGCGGGTAGACGGCGAAAAGATCACGGAGATAGGCGAGGAACTGGTCGGAGACGAGTATGTCGACGCCAGCGGCGCCTATGTGATCCCGGGAGGAATCGACCCGCATACGCATTTGGAAATGCCGTTCATGGGAACGGTCGCAGCGGAAACGTTCGAATCCGGGACTTGGGCGGCGGCGGCCGGCGGAACGACCATGCTGGTCGATTTCTGTCTGCCGGGTCCCGACGGGTCGTTGAAGAACGCGATCAACGAGTGGCATCGGAAGTCACGGCCGCAGATCTGCGCCGATATAGGATTCCACATGGCAATCACGGGCTGGAACGAGCAGATTTTCAACGAAATGAAGGACGTTGTCGGCATGGGCGTCAATTCGTTCAAGCACTTCATGGCCTATAAGAACGCGTTGATGGTCCATGATGACGAGCTCTACGCCTCATTCCAGCGCTGCCGGGAGCTCGGCGCTCTGCCGATGGTCCATGCGGAAAACGGGGATGTCATCGCGGAATTGCAGCAGAAATGTCTTGATCAGGGAATAACGGGGCCGGAAGGCCACGCTTATTCCCGTCCTCCGGAAGTCGAGGGAGAAGCCGCCAACAGGGCGATCATGATCGCTGACGCGGTCGGCGTGCCGCTCTACATCGTCCACGTTTCCTGCGAGCAGGCGCATGAGGCCATTCGACGGGCGCGTCAGAAAGGCATGCGTGTTTACGGGGAACCGCTTATTCAGTTCCTTACGCTTGATGAAAGCGTCTACCAGTCGGATGACTGGGACTACGCGGCGCGGCGCGTGATGTCTCCGCCGTTCCGTTCGCGCGACCATCAGGAGGGACTGTGGAACGGGTTGGCGGCCGGCTCGCTTCAGGTCGTTGCGACCGACCACTGCGCGTTTACGACAGAGCAAAAACGCAGGGGGCGGGAAAACTTCACCCTGATACCGAACGGTTCGGCAGGGCTCGAGGAAAGGCTGGCAGTGCTCTGGACGGAAGGAGTTGACACGGGGCGGCTGACTCCGAACGAATTCGTCGCTGTCACGTCCACCAACATCGCGAAGATTCTCAACATCTACCCGAAAAAGGGCGCCCTTGTTCCCGGCGCGGATGCGGACATCGTGGTCTGGGATCCGAAAATATCCAGGACCATCTCCGCCAGCGCTCAGAAATCGGTGCTTGATTACAGCATATTCGAGGGAGTGAAGGTGAGCGCGCAGGCGCGTCACACGCTTTCGCGCGGGGATGTCATCTGGAGCTGGGGAAAAAACGCTCAGCCGCAGCCCGGACGCGGTCGGTTCGTGCCGAGACCAGCTTTTCCGTCCGTTCACACGGCTCTTTCGAAATGGAAGGAGTTGAACAGTCCCCGCATAGTCAACCGCGACCCGGCCAACATTCCCGCCGGAATCTGACTGCCGCGCGTCTCTGTAAGATGATCGCAGCGCCGAATCGCTTGAAACCTGCCTGTTTGTCGACAGGCCCTGATTGACAGAACCCGCGCGCCTCAGTAGACAGCCGTTTCAGGAAATGGGCCCAGATGGCGAAATTGGTAGACGCGCTAGCTTCAGGTGCTAGTGCCCGAAACGGGCGTGGAGGTTCGAGTCCTCTTCTGGGCACCAAATTGTCGGGAAAGCCGGAAAGTTGAGCGGTTTCTCTCCAAGTTATGCGTTCCGTTCCGGCAGGGCGAGCCCTGCCCGGGACAGGAAGAAAAGCTTGCCCGGGAAACCACCTTCGGCGCAGTTGCGCCGGCAGCCATACCTGCGGGGCGGCAAGGTCAGTTGAATGCAGATACGGTTTCATAAGGGAGACCTTCCGGAACATTACGATCCCGGAGCGTCGGCGGCCATCGACACCGAGACGATGGGGCTGCGCATGGGACGCGACCGGCTTTGCCTGGTGCAGCTCTCGACAGGAGACGGGAACGCCGACATCGTTCAGATTTCTGTCAGCCAGACCGAAGCGCCGCGCCTCAAGTCGGTCCTGGAGAATCCGGCGGTTCTGAAAATATTCCACTTCGGCCGTTTCGACATCGCCGCGCTCAAACGGCGTTTCGGCGCCGAGATCGGTCCCGTGTACTGCACCAAAATCGCATCGCATTTCGCCCGCACCTACACCGACCAGCACGGGCTGAAAGCTCTCTGCCGCGACCTGCTGGGACTGGAACTGAAGAAGGAGCAGCAGTCGTCCGACTGGGGAGCCGGCGAACTGACGGATGAACAGCTGCAGTATGCAGCCGCTGATGTCATTCATCTTCATGCGCTGAAGAAGGAGCTGGACGTAATGCTTGAGCGGGAAGGACGAACGCGGCTGGCGGCGGCATGTTTTGAATTTCTGCCGGCCCGGGCGGAAATCGACATCCAAGGCTGGGCCGGCAAAGATATCTTCGCCCACTGACAGACAATGGACTCATCAGATCAGATACCGGCGGCGCGGCCATCCGCCGTTCCGGCCGGCGATGAAGGCGGTTCCGGCGGCGGACCGGCGGACAGAAGCGTCGCGGAAGCACATTCCGGCCACAGCGGTTTCTTGGATGTCGGCCGGCGCGTCATCCTGCGGGAAGCGGATGCTCTGCGCGAGCTAGCGGAAACGATCGACCGCAGCTTTTCTGACGCGGCCGCGCTGCTCATCGGCACGGAAGGGCGGGTCATCGTGTCCGGAATGGGCAAATCAGGACATATCGCGCGCAAGATCGCCGCGACATTCTCGTCAACGGGAAAGCCGGCGCATTTCGTGCATCCTGCCGAGGCCAGCCACGGCGATCTGGGGATGATGGCCGTGCGTGACTGCGTCCTGGTCCTGTCGAACTCCGGCGAGACCAGCGAGCTTTCCGACATCATCGCTTACACGCGGCGTTTCCGCATCCCGATGATCGGGGTCGCCAGCGTGCCGGGCAGCACTCTGATCCGGCAGGCGGATGTCGGCATCGTTCTGCCGCAGCCGGGCGAGGCGTGCGACGAGAATATCGTTCCCACCTCATCAACCGCGATGATGCTCGCCCTCGGCGACGCGTTGGCCGTCGCCCTGATGAAACATCAGCGGTTCACGCCGGCGCTGTTCCGTGAGTTTCACCCCGGGGGATCGCTCGGATCCAGACTGACCAAAGTCAGCGATCTCATGCATGAAGGCGATTCGCTGCCTCTGATAACGGAAAAGGCGGCGATGGCGAACGCCCTTCTCGTGATGACCAAAAAGGGATTCGGAGTGGCGGGAATCTGCTCGGACAGCGGCAGGCTGACCGGCGTCATCACCGACGGCGATCTGCGGCGGAATATGGACGGACTTCTGAATTACAGGGCCCGGGACGTGATGACCGTCAACCCCCTGACGATCCCGCCGGACGCTTTGGCCGCGGAGGCCGTCGGGCTGATGAACAAACACGAAATCACCTGCCTGTTCGTGATCGATCCGGAAAGCCCGGACCGGGTGCGGGGCATTCTTCACATCCACGACTGCCTGCGGGCCGGCGCCGCATGAGACTGCCGGTCAGACTCACGGCCAACCGGTTCACATCAACGTTTCTGCATGTGGTTCTGCCGACTTCATCTCTTCTGGTGATCGCGTCGATGTTCTGGATCGGCTTTTCCGGCCAGCGGGAGCCGTTGGTCCAGACGGACAGCGAAGCGGGCGGAGCGACGAATCTGATGTACACGGCGCAGCTGAAAGACGGCGCGAACCTGACGGTCCGGGCAGACACGGCCGCGTTCCTGCCTAACCAGGTCAACGCGACGGGCGTCAAAGGCTCAATTGTCTATCCCGACGGCTACGTCCGCACATTCACGTCGGAAAAAGCCAATGCGGGGTGGGATATGAGCTATGCCGGACTGGAGGGTGGAGTATTCTCGGAAACCCCCGGAGAAAGCTCGGAGTTGACAGTTCGGTTTGAAACAGCATCCGCGGGCTCGAACGGCCTGATCGGGCGGCGGGTTTCCGCCACGTTCGCGACAGATGAAGGCCCGATGCTGAACCTGATCGCGGACCAGCTGTTCGTGAGGGCCGACGGCGCTTCGGCAAGCGCGTCCGGCGGCGCTGTGTTAACCTCGTCAGGCAGCCGCGCGGCTGACCGGTTCACGGTGAGATCCGAAGGATTCGAGCTGCTTCTGGAGCAGCCGCGGCTCGAAAGCGCCGGCGAAGCCGAATTCGAGTTTCACGGCGGCACGGGCAAGGCCGGACTGTTGAGAGTCACCGGCAGGGGAATCGGCGCGGTCGAGACAGTTGAATTTCTCGACGGAGTCGAATTCACCTTCGCCGATCCCGCTGTCGACAGCGACTGACAGGCGGCGAGCGTTGCCGCGCCGGCGTCAAAACGCGCCGGAACGGCGACGGTTTCATATGCGGTCCTGCATTCCGGGAATCTGACCCGCGGCGCGCGGAAACGCCGTCAGCGGCCCGATCAAGCGGTTTGCCACCGGCAGGCTTTGCTGTAAACAGGAAGATGCGCATTCCAACACAGGAACAAGACCCGTTCATGATTTTCCCGCGGATTGCTTTCTTCGCCGCAACGGTTCTGGCAGCCGCCGGCGCTGACGCTCAAGTCGAACTCTTGCTTGATCCGGCCAATCAAGCAGGTCCGGTCCTGGTCAGATCCGGCAAGGCCGTGTTTGAGCGCGAAACCGGGGTCACATCATTCACCGGGGGCGTCACAGTGACACACGCCGGGCTTCAGCTGACCTGCGAAGAAGCCGTGGTCCAAACCGCGGACGCGGACATCGGCGAAATCGAATTCATACGCGTCGGCAAAAATGTCGTGATGACCAGTGAAACGGGCGAAGCGACCGCCGACTGGGGCATTTATTTCGTGCCGGAGGCCAGGATCGAACTGCACGGAGGAGTCCGCGTCAAAACGCAGGCCTTTACGCTGACGGGGCCGGAGTTCCATTACGATCTCAGGACAGGAAAGGGAACTCTGGAGAAAGGCAGCGCGGCGGATATCCGAATCGCCGACGAATGAAGCCCCTGAACCGCGCCGGCGGGCCGGCGGGACTCTTTGTCAATGACATCAGCAAGAAAATCCGCGGACGGACGATCATCAATTCGGTCAGCATGCATCTGCATCCCGGCGAAATTGTCGGACTGATCGGCCGAAACGGGGCCGGCAAGACAAGCTGTTTCTACACGATTTCGGGCCTCATGACGCCGAACTCGGGCAACGTCGTGCTTGACGGCCATGATATCACCCGGCTGCCTCTGTACCACAGGGCGCGGCTGGGTCTCGGCTATCTGCCGCAGGAAGCCTCAGTGTTCCGCGGTCTGACGGTTGAAGAGAACATCATGGCAGTGCTTGAACTCTGCGAAACCAGACGGGCCGCGAGGAGGGAACAGCTTGACGATCTTCTCGAGGAGTTTTCCATCACTCCAATCCGGCATGCCAAAGGCTCGGCTCTGTCGGGAGGCGAAAGACGGCGTGTGGAAATCGCCCGCTGCCTCGCCTCGAAACCGAAATACATCCTGTTCGACGAGCCGTTCGCCGGCATCGATCCGATCGTCGCCCGCGATATCCGCCAGCTGGTTCATCAGCTGAGGGCAAGGAATGTCGGGGTTCTGATCACCGACCACAACTGGCGCGAGACCCTGGAGCTCGTCGAAAGAGTCTACGTGCTGTCGGAGGGAAACATTCTGGCGGAGGGCACGCCGGCGGAGGTTCTTGAAAACAAGAATTTCGTGCGCGGCTATCTGGGACGGGACGGAGCTGCGCTTCAAGACGACATCGGCGGCGAATTCAAATGACAACCGGCGGCTTCCCGCTTAGAATCGCTTCCGTTCAACAGCCCTTGGAATGCCGGGCCGGAAGCCGGAGTGAATCATGCAGATCAAAATCAGCGCAAGGCACATTGAAATCAGCGGCGGATCGCGGCGGCATGTCGACAACCGTCTCCGCGCGCTTCTCGGCAAATTCGCGGAGCGGCCCACCGAGGCCAGCGTGACATTCGTGCCCGAGGCGCAAATGCAGAATTGCGAGATCACGGCGCATCTCTCGACCGGACTGACCGCGCAGGCCAGATCCTCCGCCGCCACGGTCCGCGCCGCCTTTGATCTCGCCTGCGACAAGCTGGGGAAGCAGCTTCGCCGCTATAAACGGAGACTGAAGAACCACCACAAGGAACGCGCCGCGCCGGTGACCTATTCCGGCGCGCTGTCTTCCGTTCTCGCGTCAGCGCCCGAAGAGCCGGACGGCGGCGAACCGGACAGTCTGCAGCCTGTGATCATCGCTGAGATGGAAACCCGGATTCCGATGCTTACGGTCGGCGAAGCGGTGATGCAGATGGAACTCTCCGAGGCGCCGATGCTGGTGTTCCGCAATCAATCCTGCCGAAGGATCAATGTCGTCCACCGGCGCGGCGACGGAAATATCGGCTGGATAGATCCCCGACCGGATGACTGACACGGACGCATTCCCATGCTGGACATGTACAGGATCAAGGATCTTATCAATCCCGGCGCCGTCTTGATCGAGAAAAGACTGCTTGACGGCCCGGAAAACCTCTTCATGGAAATCGGAAGGCGGGCCGCGGCGGCCCACGGGCAGACAGCCGGGAAGGACATGAACGCCCTGAGGCCCGAAAAGCTCGGAAAGGCTCTGGGGAACCGTGCCGCGCAATATCCCATCGGAACCGGAGGCGGCATCCTCCTGCCTCTCGGCCATGTTCCGGATCTGGGAAAATTCATCGGCGTTGTCGTCAAACTGACCGCAAGACAGACAATCGCGGAAACGCCCGACGGAATGCCCGTTGACCTGGTCTTCGCATTGTTCGGCCCGAAGGATGAAAAGAGAAACGATCTGCGGCTGCTGGCCTACATAGCGCATGTCATTTCGAACAAAGACATGCGCGAAGAACTGCGGGAAGCGGAAGACGCCGGTCAGATTCACACCGTCCTGACGAGTTCCGCTCTGCAGCCGAGTTCTGTTCCCAAACCAGCCGCCTGACGGTTCCCCTGTCCGCCTTCCGTATTTTCCGATAAGACCCGCTGCGCGAAGCTGAACCGCTGAAACGGACGGCCGCCGCATACTGCCCGGCGAGCGGAGGCGTCTCCCCGTCTGCGCCGGAAAGGCCAAAGCCGGACAATCCGCTTGCTTTACGCAGCGGCGGAGCACGGGACCACGGCCGGATCGAGCCGGTCTCGGCAAGGTTCAGCGGCTGTTCAACGATCATCTCGACGACAGCCGGGAGAAGCGGCTTCAGGATCCGCCGGACGCCCTTTCAGCCGCGGTTTCCGCCGTGATCCGGGCGCGGGATTCCGCGGCAAGTTCATTCGCGAGACTGTTGACGATCCCCGCCGCCGGCCCGTCCCCGCGCTCACCGGCCTGCCGCGCCGCCCTGTTTTCGATTTCCGCCTTCGCCGACCCGCCCGGAAACCTGGCCGCGAGCGCGGCGCGGGCTTCTTTCGGGCCGATCATCCCGCTCAGCGCATCGCGCAGGGCCGTGTCTTCCGGCGTGGTCGAAAGCGCCCAGAGTTCAGACGATCCCAGCGAGAGATACAGAAGCTGCCGGGCGGTTCCTTTCTTATGCCGAATGACCGCGAAGAACGGAGCTCCCTCCTCGGACGGTCCGGTGAGTCGGCGGCGCAGGATATCCTTCTCCGCGCGGCTCAGTCCGAGCCGATCCGCGAGGAATCCGGCGGAAGCCTCGGACGGCGCATCGAAAATCAGCAATGTCGATGCGATATCAAGAATGTCGGAGCCGAAGTCGCTCGGCAGCTGCGAGGCCAGAGCGATCCGGACATTGTTTTTCCGGCCTTCCCGGACGTCCTGAAGAATCTGGCGTTTGAATCCTGTCAGCCCGCCGGTGCGGTGGAATTCGTCAACGCACAGAAGTTTCGGCATGCTCCGGTCCATCCGGGCGCGCCTGACATGGAATTCCTGATACTGCGGCGGACAAAATCCCGCGGCCGCGGCGGCTGCGATCCCGTTCTCGTCGATGAACCAGCCGCCGATCAGTGACTGGCGGGCCAGCATGTACATGAGCGCCGTCTGACGGAGAGCGCCCGCCCCGCCGCAGTTTCCCGCCACCTCTTCAAGATCGAGAGCGGCGATGCGCGCCGAGCCGGCGTCAAAACGCGTCGGCGCCGCCATGACGGGGAAGTTTCTGACCGCTTCGGCGATTCTGCGGTGAAACGACTTGATCGCCGGCTCGCCGCCGGCATCGGCGCGGGCCTCCGAATACAACGAGGCGATATGGCCGGCATGGCTCGCAGCCGTCAGATCAGCGAGCACCGGCACCGCTCTGGTCTGCGCCTTCGCCGCCGCGCCGGCCAGACCCGCGGCAAACAGCGCATCCGTCACCTCCCACCAGGTCGCGTTCGCGCCGGGGCGAATCCCCGCCTCCGCCAAGGCGCGGTCGACTTCGGGCATATCGCCCTCGACACGCTGTTTCGGGTTTTTCCCGTCGGACAGATTCTCGAACGCTTGGTCAAGAGCCGCGCCGGCCAGGCCGGCCACCGGGCCTCCCGATTCAGCCGAACCGCACAGCATTCCGAGGAAATTGGCCATGAAGGCCCGCCCCGCCGGCAGCGGCCGCCGCATGCCCAGAGGCGTATCAAACGGATTCACGGCATGGTCCGGAGTCATGCGGAGCTTGAGATGCGCCGCTTCCTGACGCCGCCGTGCGGGCAGAGCCTCTCTCACCAGATCAACGAATCCCTTTGATGATCTCCCGATATCGATCACCGCGATGCGCGGCAGTTCCGCGGCGGCGGAATCAGCGGCATGCGGCGCGGCGACACAGCACCTGTTGACCGCATGCATAGCGACGGACTTTCCCGATCCGGGTGCGCCGGAATAGATTTCCACCCAGCTGTTCTGGCGCGACGATCCCGGCTGGTAGGGCCAGGCTTTGCCGTCCCGGGTCCGGAAAATCACCGGACCATCCGGCCACGGACTCGCCTGACGGGAGATCGGCAGCATCGCCAAAGCGTCTGAAAGCGGCGCGGCGGCCGCGGGGGCCGTCGATTCCGGCCCGAGGCCGGCTGATGTCGACAGCACTGTCGAGAGCGGGTCCGCGGAAACTCCGTCCGTCGACAAGTTTCCCCATTGTTCAGCCGCGCGCTGCATAACGGCCAGTCTGCGGCGCAGATCCGATTCATGCGCAGCCCGCGTCCAAGTCGCGAACGATATCCGGAGGCGCACGACCGTATCCCCCGCTCCGTCAATACCGCGCAGCGCGGCGGCCGCGTCGCGGATGCGGGCGTTTCTGACCGGCGCGGCGAATGCGAAAAGACGCGCGAACTGCTCCTTGAGACGCACCGCCTGCAGCCCTCCCGGCTCGATCAGGAACCTGCACCGCCAGGACATCGGCAACGGCGACGTCATGGTCTCGGCCACAAGCTCGTCAAACGGCCTGAGGATTTCCGGCGCCACGGTGACGTCAAATCCGGAGAACACGGCGTCCCCGATGCGCACGGTTCCCGCATCGAGAATCCGCGCGTCTTCGACCGCCAGCTGCCGGTCAAACGGCGGCGGCCCGACATTGGAATAGTCACGGAAGCCCAGCTCCGCTTCAGCCGCGGGCATCATTGCCGGCGGGGCCCGTTCACCGCCGGCGCCGCGAAGGTGCAGAGGCAGCGCGGGCGTCCATTCCGATTTCCACGGGACTGAAAACGGATACAGGGAGGCGCGGATTTCACGCAGGGCGGCGACGACATCCAGCGTCCGCGCCTTGCGCCCGCGGGTCTCGAGATCCCGGCGCAGCGCGTCAGTCAGCGTGACATGACAAGCGCTCATGTCATTCATCCCCGGATACGGGGAATGCCGTCCCAGCAGCCGTTCTTCCGGTCCCGGCCTTGATGAATGCCGCTGACCGGCGGCACTCGCTGACGGCCGGGTGTATATGACGGCCAGACAGGACTCTCCGACCAGCGCGCCGGCCAGTCTGGCCGCGCTTCCCGCGAAAATGTCCGGCATGTCCAACCCGAGGTCAGCCGCCCGGCGGCTCTGCCGGCCGACGATCCGTTCCGCATACCGCCGGGCGGCCGCCGGATCGCGCGAAAAAATGAACTCAAGCGCATGGCCGGGGCGGGACAGGAGCGGGGCCAGAGAGACACGGAGCGCATCCGCGACGGCGGTGAGCTCCTCTTGATCCTCATGACGCATCGCTCCGTCAATCCGGATGACAGACACAAGCGAACCGTCTTTCAGAGTCAGCGTATTGTCGTCTTCCGCCGATTCCAGACGTATCCGGTCAGCCAGACTCCGTCCGCCCCAAAGGCCGGTTTCTTCCAGAAACATCATCACGGGAAACGTTCCACAACCGCCTCCAGCGCGTCCAGCCGGCGGTTCCGCCCGGATTTGCCCCCGCCTGTGAGTTGATCCATCCTGCGCACTAATCCGCACAATCCGCGCTGCGAGGCGGCCGCCATCAGCAGATCTTCTTTCCGCCCGCCGAACCGGCCCGCGTCCGTCAGCAGATTGACGCCTTCCTCTTTCAGCCGGCGCGCTGTTCCGGCATGCAGATGCAGCCCCTGTTCCCACAGCGCGTCGGCGACACGCGCCGCATCCGCGGCGGCGCCCTTGACTCCGAAGGTGACCGCGCCGGCGACCGAAGAGAGGAACACGCCTCCCGCGGCTTCAGCGGCTTCAACCGCCGGCAGGCAGGCGATTCTGTCGTGGGCCGCGATCCAGACGGCTTCCATGGCCGGAGGCAGCCTTCTTTTGAAGCCGCCGCAGGCCGCGCGGATCAGGTTCTCCGAGGCCCGGCCGGCCGACCATGAGCAGCGCGCGGACCGGCTGCTGCCGCAGGCCGCGGCCAGCCCGGCCGAGACCGCGCCGAGCGCGGTGTTTTCCGCCGGCCGTCGGCGGCGCGGACCGGCATAGGCGCAGTCGACATGAAACAACCCGGCTCTCCGAAGGCAGATCACTTCCTCAAGCGTGAAGCAGCTGCGTCCCCAGCTCGGATCCACTCCCTTCAGCCAGCCGCGGCTCCAGGCCGGTCCGCCCAGCTCGGACGGCTGAAACGCGCCGGAAAGGATCACAGGTCTCCGCAGATTAAGGAAGCCGGCCTGCATCGCGTCGGTAATCGGCGAGGATGACCCGGGAAGCTTGATTTCCCGCCACATTCCCGCGCCGGGAGCCGGCTGTTGCGCAAGCCAGCGGAGATAGGTGAATCTCGGCTTGACGGCCGTGATGATCCTGCCCTGACCGAATTCAGCCGCCCTGCTTCCGGAGCCGTACAGAAGCAGGGACGTGGACAGACGGGCCAGCGCGGCGTTCGAGGGGCGGGGTTTGCCGAGCAGGGGCCGGAGGTAATCAGACAGCCCGAAGGCCAGGCTAGGCCGTCCGAACGTCCTTCGGTCGCTGATCCGCTGGCCGGAATTGATCCAGTAGCCGGTGTTGGTCACGGCATGAACGGACAAACGGATGATCCGCTCGCTGATTTCCGCCAACCCCTGGATATCGCCGCGCGTGACGCGGGTCTTCAGGCCGCAGTCCCGCATGATCCGGCGCCAGGGAGCCCCGATCCAGCCGTCGGAGTGGATGATGCGGTTGATTTTCCGGTTATTCAATAAACACACTTCGCTGTAGGACATATCGGTCAGCCAGAAACCGCCGGGCAGATCGCCGGCTGGCACGATCACGGATCTGCCCGTCTTGGCGACCGAAAGGCGCGTTCCGTCAGCAAGGGACAGCGACACGCCGGGATTTGTGGGCAGACGCCTTGTCGGGCACTTGTTCCGGGGCGGCCGGGAGATCATTCCGTCCCTCAGATATCCAGCGGCTCATGCGAGCCGCACAATGCCCGCAGGCGGTCAGTTGACATGTCGGCGTTCCGGCGGTCCGCGATCAATTCAGCGGACATCGAATGGAAGTCTCCGTCGCGCCAGCAGCTGAAGTCGGCTGAATCGCTGACGGAGATTCCAGAAGCCCGGGCAGCGGCGGCGGGCCAGAAACGGACATATTTGTCCATACTGTCAACGGCGTTCCGGAGCGCGTCCCCGCCGCGCAGGCGATTGAGCGTGAACAGAGATTCCAGAAGTCCGCCGGCGTGCGCCGCGCCGATGATATCCGCCAGAATCCGCTCGCGCCTCTGAACATCGGCGGCGACTCCCTGCGCCGCCTGCGCGAGTTCGTCATCGGCTGTGTCGCCGCTGTCGCCGGGCGAGGCGAGCAGAACCGCCCATGCGATGACGGTCAGCGGCCGCTGTCTCAGGGAAGGTGCCCACAGGATGCGCAGTCTGCCGCGCCCGGCCGCCCAGACCGCGTGCCGGAGATTATGGCAGAACTGGCAGATCGTCCGCAGTTCCTCAGCCGAACACGGACGATGGCCGTTGACATGGTCGACTTCCATGTAACCGGGCAGCCGGATTCCGCAGAGATGACATGTCCAGTCGTCCCGCTCGAAGCAGGACTCCACCGAATCCGCCATTTGTCCGGCCAGCGCCGCGTGCGACCTCGCGCCGAGCACGAGCGTCTCCAGCGGCGCGCGGAGGATCGACTTCAGCAAGACTCTTCAGCCTCAGTCGATGCTGCGCAGCGATCCGTCCACGGAAACATTGGCGGCCCCGGTGCCGAACAGCGAGCCGATTCCGACGCCGAGCGTGGTCGGAACGGCCACAAGGGCCGCGCCGACGAACACCAGCGTGAACGCGGTCGAAAGCCGCGCGGACGGATCATTCGGATTCTGCGAATGCTGGCGGAATTTCATCAGCCCGACGATGCCGATGCAGATTCCGAGAAGAAACGCCGCCGCGCCGATCAGGTCGGCGATGTCGCCGGCCTGCGCCTGCAGCCCTGAAGCCATGTCTCCGATATCCGTGACCTGAGAATAAGCCGTGGCGGGAAAGATGACGAAAATGATTGTCGTGATCCGCTTCATGAAACCGTTTCCCTGTTCGATGGGTGGTGTCCGGCCTTTCAGCCGGTTTCCCTCCATGGCGCCGGAGCGCGAGAATTCATCCGGCCGCGGAACGCGCCACGGCGCCAATTCCGTGGAAAACAGCTGCGCGATCCGGATGAGCTGAAATCAGGACCAGCCGTTGCGCCGCTTGTCTGAACATAAAAAGAAATTAAAATGAACATGTAATTTATTTTTGTTTTGTATTTGTTCTTTTTAAGATTATACCTGGGCGTCTTGAAACAGCGAAACGAGGACAAACGGATGCGGAATGTTGAAGACAGCGGCGGTTCTAACAGACAGAGCGGGCGTAAGCGGAGCTTGAACGGAATTGAATGGACAGAAGACGAAGTCCTGACACTGATCGATTCATGGAAGCGGAAAGAGTCCTTTTCCAAAATCGCACAGAAGATCGGCCGCTCGCGCAAATCGGTCACCATCAAGGCGTGCCGCCTGGGACTCACCGCCCGGCCCTACTGGAACGACCAGTATGTCGCCAACGCGCGCCGCTGCGGCTCCTCCCGCCGCTGTCTGAACTGCAACGGCATATTTTTCTCCGAAGGTCCGGGAAACCGGATCTGCGAACAATGCAAGAACCGGCATTCATGGAAATCCGGCGGCGACCTCGCGGGTCCCGCGGTCTGAGGACGAATCAATGCGGCGGACCGGACATATGACGGGCGCCGGTTTCCCATCGGCATCGGTCGCCGACATCAAGGCCGCGTTGTCTCTGCGCGAGACGGTCGAGCGTCTGGCCGGCGTCCGGCTTGAAGGGAACCGCGGGCGCCTGAAGGCCTGCTGTCCGTTCCATCAGGAGCGGACGCCTTCATTCTTTGTCGATGACGAGGCGGGACGGTACAAATGTTTCGGTTCCGGCTGCGGCAGGAGCGGCGATGTCATCCAGTTCATCGCCGACTGGCATTCTTTGAGTTTCCGGGACGCGGTCCAGTGCGCCAGGGAAATGTCCGGACTGCCGTCGCAGGCGAACGGAAATCCGATCATGCAAATGTCTCACGGCTGGGACCGGCCGGTCTGGGCGGCAATCCTGTCCGCCGTTCCCGCGCCGGATCCGCCGTCCCGCCCGGCGGCGCTTGCGCCGATTCCGGACAATGTGGAGCTGCCGCGCCCCGGCGAGGCGGTCACCGTCACGGATGATCTCACGAACAGGCGTTTCACGGTGAATCCGACCCATGTGCACGCCTACCGACAGCTGGATGGAAGCGCGTTGTGCCTGGTGCTGCGGGCTGCATCCGGAAACGGCGGGAAGTTCTTTCTGCAGGCCAGGCACGAACCCGGAAGCGCGGGCGGCTGGAAACTGGCGCGGTTCGGCCGCCGCTGCCTGAGACCCGTGTACGGGCTCGAGGATACACCGGAATGGTCGCGGAACAACGGCAGACATCTGCTTGTCGTGGAAGGCGAGACCACCCGCGACGCCGCCGCCGCTCTCCTGCCGGCATCTTCGGGCTGGCTGCTGCTGACGGCCATGGGCGGCGCGAACGCAGCGGGACTGGCCGACTGGCAGCCATTGGCCGCCGAACTCGGGCGAAGGCAACGGGAAGCCGGCGGGGATTTCACGATCGTCGTGTGGCCGGACGCGGATGCGGTTTCAGAGGACCGTCAGGGCAACCGGGTGGATCCGCGGATAAAATTCTTCGAGAGCGCGCGGAATGCGATCCGGGAAGCCGCGGAGCGCGAGCCGCAGCTGGCCGGCCACTTGCGGTTCGTCCGCGTCGAGCCCCCTGAATCAGTGTCCCATGGATGGGACATCGCCGATGCGGCCGAAGAAGGCTGGACGGCTGAGCGCCTGCTGGCTCAGATTGCGGATCCCGGCGCAGGCATGTCTTCGGCAGCCGACGCGCCTTCGGAACCGGAGATAACGCCGGCCAGACTGGAATTCGACGCCTGAAGCGGGAAGTTCCGCACTGTGATTCAATCTGTTGATATACAGAGTAATCATTACATACCGGGCACCGTATGTGACAAAAGCGCACGGCGCGGAAAGGGATTCATGATGGAGCAGAAGGGGTCGGGACGGGAAAACAGGGAGGGCATCAGCCTCACGGAGTTGGCGGATATGTTCCCGGATGAAGCCGCTGCGACGGCATGGTTCAAGTCGCTGGTCTGGCCGGAAGGCTGCCGCTGCCCCCGATGCGGAAACACTGAAACCACCGAGGCAGCGGCCACGGCGGGCCTTATCTACTGGTGCGGGGCTTGTCGGAAGGGCTTTTCCGTCAGCATCGGCACGGTCTTGGAGAAATCAAAGGTTCCCTTGCGGAAATGGGCTTTTGCCGTTTATCTGGATATGACGAGCCTCAAGGGCATCTCCAACATGAAACTGCATCGCGACTTGAAGGTCACCCAAAAGATGGCCTGGTTCATGCTTCGCCGCATCAGGAAAGCATGGGGCGGCGAAGCGCAGGCGCCTTTCCCCGCTCCTGTCGAGGGCGGCGACAGAGGTATCAGCGGGAGGAAAAAGAGCAAGCGCGCCGGCAAGAAGACGTGCGCCGGCAAAGCGGCAGTCGCTGGCTTTCGGAACCGTGGTTCTAAGCGAGTCAGCACCGCCGCGGCTGAGGCGACGGACCAGCCGGCCCTGCGAAGCTTCGTCGCCGACCGCACAGCGCCGGGGACCGTTGTCTGCACGGACGAGGATCGCGCCTGCCCGGGGATGTCCTTACGGCATGAGACGGCGAATCGCAGCGTCGGCAAGCACGTCCGCGGCCAAGAGCGCGCCAACGGGATGGAGTCGTTCCGGTCGCTGCTGAAACGCGGCTGCCGCAGCATTTTCCGCCATCTCAACACCGATCGCCTTGATCAGTATGTGCGGAAGGTTGCCGGACGGCACGAGGTCCGGGACGAAGACAAAATCCGGCAGATGGAGTCGGTCGTGACCGATCTGGTCGGAAATCGGCTGATATATCGAGATTTGACCGCTGATATCAGGCGTCCGGCATGAAGCGCGAGCGCGGACAGTTCTTCACGCGGGAAAATCCGTTTTTCCATTCCGCTTTCGCCGAATGGGCCGGAAAGGCTGATTTGCTGACGGCAACAGTGTTGGAGCCGTTCGCAGGGGCCAACAGCATCATCGCGCATCTTCAGAGTATGGGACTGTGTCGGGATTTCATGTCCTTCGATATTGAACCTGCCGCTGAACAGGTGGAACAAAGGGATACGCTGGCGCATTTTCCGTCAGGCTATTCGGTATGCGTCACAAACCCCCCTTGGCTTGCACGGAACAGCGCGACGGTGCGGAATCTTCCGTTCCCCGCCACACGGCATGACAATCTTTACAAATTGGCATTGGAGCGTTGCCTGGAGAATTGCGACTTCGTGGCCGCGCTTATTCCTGAGTCATTCATTCGGGCGGATCTGTTCCAGGACAGGCTGTCGGACTTTATTTCGATCAAGGCAGGACTGTTCAGCGACACCGGACATCCGACAGGATTGGCGTTGTTCAGTGAGAGAATAACAGCTGATGTGAATGTGTGGACGGGCAGCAAGATGGTCGGCTTCCTGAGTGTTCTGGAGAGAATGAAACCAAGGAAACGGAGTGACGGCCCCGTGGTCGAGTTCAACTGCCCGAACGGCAATCTCGGTTTGTTCGCCCTTGATGATACGAAGGGGCCTTCAATCCGTTTCTGCTATGCCGCGGACATGCGGAATTACAAGGTGAAGAAGACGGGAAGGCATATAACGAAGTTGGCGACAGACGCGGATGCGGATGTTGAAAAACTGAACAGATATCTTAATGATTTCCGCCGGAAAACAAGCGATGTGCTTATGACCTGCTACAAAGGCATCAGGAAGGACGGAATGTATCGCCGCCGTCTCGATTGGGATTTGGCCAGAAGGATCATCCAGAATGCATAAGCCTCCGCCGAACTATGATCGGATCGAATTCAACATGTGGCGGGAAAATGCTGGTGAACTGGCACCCGTTGAAGCCAGCACGTTCAGCTGACTTTTCCCGACGAATCCCTCATGCCAGCTTGAGTGAATCAGCCGGCTCGAAACTCTCTGTATAGGTACTGGTCTCAGACTCTTCTGTCGGATCGCAGGCACTCCAAACCCGGAAAACTGGTCAGGAAGTCTGATCTTACGTCCGATCTGTTCCTGATTAATCCGTCATCGTTTCCTGCCTCTTGAAGCTCCGTCGGCGCGAAACAGGCAGCAGCCGCTGGATTCCTGACAGGAATCCAGCTGAAATTCCCGGCCGACAGCATTTGTCTTTGCTCAGACTGAAGCTGTTACCGCAATCTCAACGGAGAGGCAGAAGCCGGGAATCAGGACGTCCGCCGAACACTTATTACCATCATTTACGCTGTGTCAGACTACCAGCAGTCGATCAACGCTGAATTGATGAACAAAGATAGTGCCTTAGACGTCCCCGACATTTAACGATTTTGAGCTTCCGGTTGCTGCTCCCAACCCACCTGTATCATCAATCCTGCCATGTTTGACTACTAGTCGATGCCGCAATGTCAAAGTCCGGCCTTCGCCACGCCGCGATTGATGCTGTGATGGCAGAGGCAGAACGTTTCTGTAACGATACCACTCTCACTGCCCTGCATGACGCCAAGGAGAAAGCTATCAGCCGCGCTATTCACAACCATTTGTAGATCCTCTGCGCTGGGTGTTCACATTTTCAAATTGCTGTCACTATGCTTCGCTTTCTTGGGGCTGGCAAAGGCCCCTCTTGCCTTGGCCAAATGCTCATCCACTGTGTTCACCACATAGGGAACGAACTCAGTGCGATCAAGCGTCCGGGCAACGACATCGCGCGGCAGAAAGCGCGACATCTCTTTCCCAAACTTGCCTGCTGTGACGTGATCTAGGAGAGTGCTCCGCAACGCATCAAGGCGGTCCACATAGTCATCGAGCCGGAACTCGGCGGCACGGCATGCAACCCACTCACGGTTAACCTCTGCACCGTTCTGGGCCAGCCAGGCAATGTCCCAAATATCGCGGTGGCGAATGTTCCTCTGATGAACGGACGCTGGCAGGGACACCAGCTTGTTCGCCATGATCTCATCTTTGCTCATGGCTGGAACCAAGAGATCACCCAGACCGCTAGGCAGGACAGAGTAGTTCTGCTGTATGGCCTGCACCTCCTTCGTGCGGGCTGCCATGGTCGCAATGTCGATCTTAATCCGCTGTCGCGGAAGGCGGGACCGGCCCGGATCGGTGACGACGATGATCTGCCAGGTATCCACCTCAACCGGTTGGCCGGCATCCTTCCGAGGCTTGGGTTCTTTGACAGACACTTCGAGACCATAGCGATTAGCGAGGTGGGACCGCACCACACCTGAGATGCCTTCCACATCCGCCCTGGTGAAGCCTGAACCACTCGTGAAGTCGAGATCCTCGCTCATCCGACTCGACCCATAGCAGAGCCTCAGAGCAGTCCCACCGTGAAAGGTCAGGTCTTTCAGGAGACCGGCGTCGTCGAGCGACCACATGATTTCATAGTGGATCAGCTCTTTGACAACGATTGGCTGCAAAGCCTCCAACTCGGGCTTTTGATCGAATACCCGTCGAACCAGGTCATCCAAGTCTACTCTATCTGCCATCCGCAATGGCCTCCTCTAACTCGTCCTCATCAATCAGATGCACGTTTCGGCCAACGCGCCGCAGATCGCGGCCGGCCGCGCTGGGCGTAGCTACCCTCAAAGGGCGTCCGACATCCCGTGTATGCTCCAAAATATCGCTCGCCGACCTCGTAGTGCGGGTGAACTCGACCCGCCCAAACGGGGTGTCGAACACCCCTGCGCGACCCGTCGTCATGACGGTAATCCCGGCCAACGGCACTTGGGAAATCACGCCATACTCCGAGAGCGCAGACTCCAAGCTCAGATAATTGTAGTTGCCCCGCCGCAATGCCACCGCGATCTGTTCAAGCAGATGCGGGTCACGGCGCTCTGTCATCGCAAACACGAACAGTCCTCTGGATACGCGCTGCAGCACCCCGCCAGAGATCAAACGGTTTAGACCCTCTTTGAATGCGGCGTCTTTATCCCGCGGGAAAAGCTTGCGCAACTCCTCTCGCGTGAAAAGAACACGTCCTTTGCGGCTCCAACCATTGAGTTTTTCGATTGCTTCAGGCAAACGCATCTTTGCATCATATACGCGAAAGCTATCTTTTTATATCTTTCATGTATACTTATTTAGCGTAACGCCTGTACTGTTGCAAGGATTGGCTTGAGGCAATTCCGCTGGGCTTTGGGACAACCAACAACGTCTTCCAGCAACAGCGCCTTCGGGAACGCCGGAATGCGACCTGCGCCATTGAACAACAAGGTGAGGCGGTGGGCAGACGCCTAACCGGTCAAGGCGGGCTTCTGCCAAGCGCTGGTTTCGGAATTATCGCAAAGCCTCACGAGTGCCGCACGGCACTGGACTTCAATATTGCGCTGGGCGCGAGCCAGTGTAGCAAAGGGAGGGTCATTGTGCGTTACCTCGGCGGCGGCATCCCAGAAAAAATGCGCGTCTGGGTGACAGAGAATGGCCGGAACAAGAACCTGCATCCGCGGCCTTGGGAATGATGTAACGGTTGACAACTGCCCCGCATCTGTTGGGCTAACCAAATTCAAGGTCTCAGCAAGCGAACGAAATCGACCAGTGATCGCACTCGTAAAACCGACGTAGTTTGCGCGATGCAGATCGAGAGTCGGCAGCCTCTTGGAATGGAAAATGTCCCGTTCTCTGTTGAAACATTGATACCGGCGGTGTTTCCCGCCCCCGAGCATCAAGCTCGGGGGTTTAATGCAGAATAGGAAGCAACACTAGGAAGACTGCGAGTAGTCTGACACAGCGAGAATGATGGCAATCGGTGTTCGGCGGACATTCTGATTCCCGGCCGCAGCCTCTACGTTGAAATTGCAGTAACGGTTTCAGTCTGAACAAAGACAAATGCAGTCGGCCGGGCATTTCAGCCGGATTCTGAGCACGAATCCGGCGTCTGAGGCCTGTTTCGCGCCGGCGGCGACTTAAGAGGCGGGAAGAGATGACGGACTGACAAGAACAAACCGGACGTAAGATACAGCATGTGCGGCTCGAAGATCATGAAAGGGCCGAGCTGGCGGAGATCGTCTCATCTGGCCGGGGTTCGGCCGAGCGGCGGCGGGCGCATGTCCTTCTTCTCACGGATGAGAACCGGAAGAGCGGCGCGCGCGCCGATGCCGACGCCGCCGATTCCGTCGGGGTCGGCACGGCGGCTGTCGAGCGGCTCCGCCGGCGTTTCGTCGAGGAGGGGACAGCGGCTTCAGGCGCAGGCCGCATTCGAACCGCGTTCCTCCGAAGCTTGACGGCGAGGGCGAGGCGAAGCTGACGATGATCGCCTGTTCGGAGCCTCCCGAAGGGCGTTCCTCACAGCCGCCGGCCCTGCTCGGCGAGCGGTCAGCCGCGTTGAATGTCGTCGATGGCATTTCCCGGGAAACGGTCAGGAGGACATTAAAAAACGATTTGAAACCGCGTCTTACGCGGTGCTGGCGCATTCCGGCGGAGAAAAGCGGCGACTTCGCTTACTTGATGGAGGGTGTACTTTATGTCTATCAGCGGAAGTTCAGCGAGGACGAGGTTCTGGTTTGCACAGCCGAGGCGACGGAGCAGCAAACGAAGGAGGTCCGCACGGCTTTGCCGACCGCTCCCGGCCGGCGCACTTCGACTACGAACACGAGCGCAACGGGACGGCGAATCTGTTCATGGTCCATGCGCCGCTTTCAGGCCAGGGCACGTCAAAATCACCGATCGCCGGACGAAGAAAGATTTCGCCGAGCTCCTCATATGAATCAAACCAAGGATAATTCCATAAGGAGTTACCCACAGGGGTTGCTCGGCGCGAGGCTGATGATCCCCAGCGCATCGGCGACATCCTGCGGGGAACCGGCGAAGCCTCACGCCGCCGGGTTTCGGCCGGCTCCTGCGGCCAGCGGCGGCGGCAGCCCCGCAGCCCGGCGCCGCGGGCGAGTCCGCGGCTCGTCGTCGACTGCGAACAGCCGATCTCCGCTGCGATGCCTTTTTGCGGGAAACCGCTTTTCTTCAGCATCTGAAGCCGGCAACGGTCATGTCGGGTCAAGCGGTTAAAGCCCGACGGCATGCGCTTCCCTCCGCTTTCATCATAGAGAGTGTCGCACCCGCTTGATCCGCATATGGCATATAGATCCGCCTCGATCGCGGTCTGCGGATGAAGCGGCGCATTCCGGAGTTTAACCGGGGCCGCGACTGATCTCCGGCCGGCCGGGGTTTGTCGCCGGGTGATGGAACCCCTTTTTTGTTTTCATGGACATGGAAATTCCAGGCACTGCAGATCGCATTCCACGGCAAGTATGCCGTCAGCCGGCACGATGTTTCCATCAACCGTGGATTATGCCATGGGGAGTGAATTTCAATCGAACTTCAGGACACGGAAGGCGGATTTGAATGTTCCGGTTCAGGACACGCAGTCAAGTAGGAGTTAAGTATGAGATATTGATAGGCCTTGGGCCGCTGCCTCATGAACCGCCGATTCGCCGGATTCTTGGATTATCGGACACAGCGGTCCACGGTCCGATAAAGCAAAAATGGGGGCACGGCCTGCGCTGGCGCGGCCATTAGCGCAAAGATGTCGCTTTTATATCGCACAATTTCCGCTTTTCCAAGAGGCCGAACCGCCGAAGAGCTCCTTGTTCTTCTTAATGCCGACTTCGACCCGTGCCGCCGTGAAAAAATTCTCGGTGAGATTGATCTGCTCCTTGATCAGGAAATGATTCTCCGTGATCGACATGGCCGCTGGCATCCAGTGAATCGCTCAGAGCCGGTCGCCGCATCTGGCGCCGATCAGAAACCTTCGGAAAAGGAGTTCGTGGAGAACGACGGATTTCTGGCCGCAGTCGCCGCGACAATCACCGCGAGGCCCGCGCCGGCGGAAGATACCGTGACACCCGGCGATAACGCCGGCCCTGCATCACCTGCCGCGCTTCTGCGCTACTACCGTTCAACACTGCGCTCCGATCCTCGAGGCGCGATCGCTGAAACGGAAGACAGACACGGCATCTCGTGGCAAATCGCGACGGGATCGGGCGCCCTCGCGCCGGAAGGCGGCGGATCGGTTGCGTTGTCGTTCGCGCTCGATGCCCTGCCCGCCGGCTTTCGCGAAGCGCTTTTCAGGCGCGAGGGGGAAGAGAACGCGCTGGCCGTCGGATGGCCGATCATGGTCGGTTGGAAATCAGGTGAGCGCGTCTTCTGGCCGGCCGGCATGCTGTCCGGCGAGTGGCAAAGGACAGAGGTCACACTTGATGTTACAATCGACGCAGATGATGTACTGGTGAATTCAGACTGGGTGAAGGCCGCCGCGCGCCGGTCATCTTGGAGCGAGTCGGCTCTGTCCGACGTCTTTCTCCGGCTTGAGGGCATCGGCCTCCCGATTGATGACTTCACGGCACGAATCCGTGAGGCCGCAGCAGGCGCCATTCTCACTTCACTTTCGCCTGCTGCCCGGGCCCGCCGGCTGGACCCGGCGCAAGAGGGCATTCATAACCTGTTCGGTTTGTTTCTGCCGACGGAGAGCAGTTTCACCGCGGGAGCGGCCCGTGATCTTAACCGCATCGCGGCATGGGATGCTGAAACACTCCGCCAGACCGCGCTCGCTTCTGTTTTGGGTCTTGAGCGGACCGGCGGAGCGCCGCCTGCGCCTGCGATCAATGTCGGGCCGCTGAACGCTGAACAGATCAAGGCGGTGCAGAATGGATGTTCAGCCGGTCTGTCGGTCGTAACGGGGCCGCCGGGAACAGGCAAAAGCCAAGTGATCGTCTCCATGGCCGCGTCGATTATGGCCGCGGGCGGCAGCGTGCTCGTCGCCTCGCGTAATCACCAGGCGCTTGACGCGGTCGAGGATCGGCTGACTGCGCTTGCGCCCGACACGCCGTTTCTTATCCGCACGCTCGACCCGGCCAAGGATGTTGATCAGAGTTTCAATGATGCGCTGCACGAAATCGTCGGACAGCCGCCGAAATGCGGCGGAGCAATCGATCCGGCATTAAAATCCCAGCTCGCATCACTCGCCAAAATCCGGGCCCAATCCCTCAGCCGGCATGCGGCGATTAGTGCTGCCCATTTGGAAATGGCCGATATTTTCGAACGTCTGGAAGCCCGTGCGCAGCTTGACACCGGGACCGAAGATGCGCCTGCCGTCGCTCAGTCGTCGTCTTTATTGCAACGTCTGCTGAGCCTCCTGTCGCTTCGACGCGGTGAACCCGCGGCTGCGCCAGGCGCCCGCCCGCCCGGCGAGGGCGCGCAAACGCATGAACTGCGCGCGCGGCTGCGGCATCTGCGAAACGAGCTTGACCAAATCGGAGAGCCGGAAGATCCCGTCGCGCTTACCGCCGAGATTGCCGATCTCGTTGAAAAAACAGTTCCTGCGATCTTGGCCGGACGCACGTGTCTGTCCCTGGAAGAACAGCGGCTGCTCGGAGAACAAGCCGCCAATCTGGAAATACGGCAAATCAGCCCCCAGCCTGACCGGGCGCTGGCCGGGAAGATCTTGGCCTGCCGGCCTCTATGGCTCGCGTCTATCCTCGGCACGCCCAGGCGTATCCCGTTGGAGCCCGGGCTGTTCGATGTCGTGATTTTTGATGAAGCGAGCCAATGCGACATCGCCTCAGCCCTGCCGCTGATGGCCCGTGCCCGCCGCGCGGCGGTAGTCGGCGACAATAACCAGCTGCACTTATTCGCCCAGATAGGCTTGGCGCATGACCGAAACCTGATGCTCGCTCAATCGCTGGCGCCGGACAATATGGGACGTTTCGCGCAAAGCCGCCGCTCTCTCTTCAGTATGGCTGACATGACCCCGAATGCAGAACGTGTCATGCTCAAACAGCAGTACCGGTCCGCAGCGCCTATCGTGGAATATATCAGCTCCGAATACTACGGCGGCCGGCTTCGTGCAGCCGGGGACCAGAACTCCCTGAAAACGCCCGAACGCCAGAGGCCGGGCATCGAATGGACCCATGTGCCCGCGCCTCGAACCCCGCAGCGCGGAAACGTCAATCCGGCCGAAGCCGCGGCGGTTATCGCGCATCTGGAGGATCTGCTCAACCGCGAAGGCTATGACGGCACGATCGGAATCGTCACGCCGTTTCGCCCCCAAGCCGCCCGAATCTGGCAGGAGATGAAAAGCCGGTTTAACCGCGAGACGCTGGAGAAGGCGGAACTTCGTGCCGGGACGGTCGACAGCTTCCAAGGACAAGAGCGTGACATCATTATTTTTTCCCCATGTCTGGGACCGGCCAGCGCCAGCTCCGCCCTGACGTTCGTGCAGCGGGACTGGCGGAGACTGAATGTCGCCATCAGCCGTGCGCGTGCGGTAGCCCATATCTTCGGAGATCTGGACTTCGCGCGACGGGGATCCATCCGCAGTATGCAGCGTTTGGCCAATTGGGTGACCAAGCCGCGCCCGAGCAAGACGGAAGGCGTCTTCGACAGCCGTTGGGAGCGGCGTATGTTCGAAGCTTTGAAGGTGCGGAGCCTCGAACCGATACCGCAGTACGAGATTGCCGGCCGCCGACTCGATTTTGCTCTGTTCGGGCGCGGCAGTATCAAGTTGGACTTGGAAGTCGACGGCCGGCACTGGCACACCGACATAGACGGCAACCGGAAAATTGCCGACCTGTGGCGGGACTCACAGCTAAAAAGCCTCGGCTGGCGTGTCCGGCGATTTTGGGTCGATCAACTGGCCGACGATATGGAGGAATGCCTTGACATCATCGAACGAGACCTCGCCGGCCCGGCGGATTAACACCTTAATCGCAGTCGCGATCGGTGTTTCATTGTTGGCAGTGCTGACGGCTCTATACTGGCAGGTCAGCCGTCTCGCGGATCTGCAGAAACTGCAGAACGAAAGCGATTACATCAAGGAGAACCGGGACGCACTGAGATCAGAAGCCCAAGACGCCCGCAAGGAAGTTAGCGAATTAAATGCGAAAATTGTTGAGCTTAAACGCACCGTCTCAGAAAAGAAAGATGCACAGCAGGAGTTGAAGCGTTTGGAAGACAGTAAGAGAGAAGCGCTGGATACAATCGAAAGGGCAGAGCTCCAGAGGTCGAAAATCCCGGAATTGGAACGCGAAAACTCAAGACTCCAGTCTGACATCGAAACAGCTAAAGACAACTTCAACGCTCTTCAGCGTGATGTTAAAGTCCTTAAGGGGCAGGTTGAAAGTCTGCGCAACCAACACGACGAGCTTCGCGGCAAAACAGATGATTTGCGCCAGGAACGTGATGAACTGCAGCGGAAGGTGACCGGTCTTAAGTCCCAAGGGAGCAGTCTAAAGGATGAGGTCGCAGAACTTGACGCGCGCCGCACTGAGTTGTCCCCGCTCATTTCGAGCCAAGAAGAAAAACTGACCACTCTGCGGGCTGAAATCAAGGAAGCGCGGAAAACGCGCGATGAGCTCAACCCCCTGCTCTCCGCGCTGCGTTCAAGGCTCGCCGTGTTGCGTGAAGAGGAATCACTGCTTCAAAACCGAGTGAATGGTCTTGAGGCCCGCGGGGCCTCAGCCGAAACAGCGTTGGACACCCTTCTGGCAGAACGCGGCGATGCAGAAAGCAGGCTTACTGATTTGCGCGCTGAAGTATCGGAAGTTTCGACGCAGTTGGACGATGTACGGAGGAAGATGGCCGATGCCGGTGCGGCCCGCGATGCCGCGCGGATGGAAACGACGGCGGCGCAGGCGCAGGCCGAAGAAGCGCTGGCGCGCCTTTCCACTCTGCAAATCGACCTCGGTAATCATGAGAATCGTCTTGAGCAGGTAAAGGCGGACATTGAAGGCCAAACGACTCGTCGTGATGATCTGATTAAAGCTGTCGCCGGTTTAACCACCCAGCGGCAACTTCTGCAGAGTCTTCAAGAGAAGTTGGCTGAACTTCGCGGACGGGAAGGCGAAGTACGGTCAAGGCTGGATTCGTTGCTTGAAGAAGAAACACGGCTTCGGGACCGAGTAGAAGGTCTTGGCGCAAACGAGACTTCAGCCAAAGCCGATTTAGACACCGTTCTGTCACAACGCGAAGATGCAAAGCGTGATTTATCGGAAGTGTTAAGTCAGTTGGCTGAGACGCAGGGTCAGAAGGTGACGGCCGAAAAGGACCGCGATGCTGCGCAGATGGAAGCGGAAAATGCGCGGGCGCGGGTCGAAGAGGAGCAGGCGCGCCTTTCAGATCTTCGGACTGAGGTCGATGGGTACAACGATGAGCTCAGACAGTTGAAGGCGGATATTGAGTCCCGAACGACAGATCGCGATAAACTGACCGCTGCCGTAGCCGATCTAAGGTCCGAACTGGGGCCGATGCAGTCGGAACGGGATGATCTTCAAGGGTATTTGGCCGAACTGCGCGGTCGAGAAGGCGCAGTGCAGTCAAGACTCAAGGCGCTTGATGAGAAAAACAAGGAAAGCGAGGAAGAGCAGGATCATCTGCGCAATGCGGTAGAGGCGCTGGAGGTTCAGCTGGAAAAAGGCCGGTCAGATCTGCGGGCTCTTCGCGCGGATCAGTCGAGGGCCGCGGCTTGTGCAAGGGAGCCGCAAACCTGCGCCGAAGAATTTCCGCCGGCTTCCGAACCTGCCGCCGAATCGCAAGCCGAACCGCTGCATCGGCTTACAGTGACCGGAAATCCGGACGAAACCGTGGCAGGTGAAGAATAATCATGGAAACCTACGAACTCGTCCTGCTCGCCGCCGCCCTTGCCGGCTTTCTGACTTTGCTGCAGGTGATTCTTGCCGCGCGTCAGGACCATGCGGCTGCCGCGGCGGGAAAGATCGCCAAGATCGACGCGCTGCAGATTCAGATTGATGAAAAGAGGCGGATCATCGCCGACATTGAAGAGGAACTGCGGAAGCGGCGGGAAGCCATTCAGAGCATTGCGGAGATCGGCGCGGAAGTCGACGCGTTGAGCCGAAAGCTTGAGGAACTTCAGATAGAGTGGAACCAGAAGGAGCAGCGGCGGGAAGAGGTGCGCGCCCTTCGCAAGGAGATCGAAACGGCCATGGCCGAACGGCATGCCGCCGCCGCTGAGCTGTCGGACACACAGAGCAAACTCAAAGAAGCGCAGGACACTCTGGACCGCGCTGACAGCCTCACAGCGCAGATCAATGATTTGGAGGATCAGCGTCATCAGTTGGAAGTCGTCATTGAAGCTCTACGACGTGATGTGCGTGATCTAGAAGATGCCGAACGAGAAGCCGGTCGCCTCGATTCCCGCAAACGGCTTCTTGAGGTGCAGATTCTGAGCGCCGAGCAAGAGCTTGAACGATTGAAAAGCGAGCTTGAGGCCGCGCGCGACAGCAGCGGCGGGACTTCCGGCGGCCCAGCCCCGCCGGGTGAAGATGAAACGGATGCGGAAACGCGCCTTGCCGAGCTCAAGACGCCGCCGCCGGTTCTGCAGACCTTGTCGAGCTGGCCGCTCTGGCAGCCTGATGAAGAAATCGAGGCCCTTGAACGGGTTTCCGGCTGGCTTGATAATCTCGGCTTGGAATACCACAAGCGTGTGCAGTTCGCCTTCCATACGGCGATGAAGTCAAACGAAACCACGCAAATGGCGGTGCTCGCAGGCATATCAGGCACGGGCAAGAGCCAGCTGCCCCGCCAATACGCCGCGGCGATGGGAATCGGTTTTCTCCAAGTGCCGGTTCAGCCCCGTTGGGACAGCCCGCAGGATCTCATGGGCTTCTACAATTACATCGAAGGACGTTTCCGGCCTACAGACATGGTGCGGGCGCTCTATCAGATGGACGCCGTGAACAATCCAGATACCAGCTTGGGCGACCGGATGCTTCTGGTGCTGTTGGATGAAATGAATCTCGCGCGGGTCGAATACTACTTTTCAGACTTCCTCAGCCGTCTCGAAAGCCGTCCGGCCTTCGACCGGGTCAAGGATGCCGGGCAACGAAAAGACGCCGAGGTCGAGCTGGAAATCCCGATGCCTGCCGGCTGCCAGACACCGCGGATATTCCCCGGGTACAATCTTCTGTTTGCCGGGACAATGAATGAGGACGAAAGCACCCAGTCGCTCTCCGACAAGGTGGTCGACCGCGCCAATGTGTTGCGGTTCGCCGCGCCGAAGGCGGTCATCCGCCGGACCGCCGGCGAGCCGCTGCAGGATTACAGGGCGCTGCCGCTGAGCCGATTCCGAAAGTGGGTGCGTCCCATCGGGCTTGTCGAGCGCGACCAGCGGGTCATTGAGGGCATCGACCGCATGTCCGTGATCATGAAATCGTTCAAGCGCCCCTTCGGCCACCGCCTTGGCCGCGCGATCATGGCCTATGCGGCGAACTATCCTGAGATTCAAGGCGCGGACCGCACGACGGTCGCGCTTGCGGACCAAGTGGAGATGCGGCTGCTGCCGAAACTCCGCGGCATCGAAGTGGATCTCGCCGACGCGGCGTTGGATGATCTGCGGCGTTTCGTTGAAGAGCATCTTCATGACCATACGCTTGGAGAAGCGATAAACGACGCGGTCGAGGCGGCCCGGGGCGGCACCGGTCAGTTCGTTTGGCCGGGCGTGACGCGATGACAGTGCGTTTGGCGCGTCCATGGGACTCGGCCGGCTTGCCGGAGCATCACCCTTTCGGCCCGGCTCACTGCCTGCTCAGTGAATACACTCAGGACCCTCCGCGCGGAGTGGAGCATACGCTGCTGATGGCCGGCGCGACAAACGGCAGAAACCCTCGGCTGGTTCTCCATCCTTATCCGCGCCGCCAAAACGCAGCGCAGCCGGCCCGTGAGGGCTTTCTTGAACGTCCCCTGCTCGGGCACGAAGCGCACAACGACAGCGAGCGAAGGGCCGAGGCGGCGCTTGCCCGAATGAACCAGGTGCTGGCACGGGTGGAGGAGCTGGAGCAGGCGCTGGACGATCCCGCCGATGTCTGGCCCCGGCTGCGCGCGGCTTGGGACCGGGCGGGTGACGAATGCGACCCGCGCATGGCGGAGATCATCCGGCAGGCCCGTGAAATTCAACCTCGGCTTCGTGGTTTGGCACAGCGTTTGCGTCGGGTGCTGCGGCGGGACCGGGAGCAGATTCCCATCAGCCGGGCGGAGGAGATAGACCGCGCCTCGATGCGGTGGCTTGTGCGCCAGCCCGGCCGCACCATCCCGGAGCGGGCTGGCGCTGACCAGAGGATCCTTGCCACAGTCCGGCTTGAGAATTTTGACACGCTTGAGAACCGCGTACTTCATGCCTATGCGCAGCTCGCCGCGGCGATCTCGAGGGAATGGATGCAAGAACACCGCCCCGCGAGCGGAAGCGTGAGATATAAGTCCGTGAGCGATTATCGCAAACTGTGTCGGCGGATCGCCAACGAGCTCGCGGCGATGGGTGTGAGAAGGGCCGGGGCCGGGATCACGCCGAACTACGTACTGATGGAGAATCTCGACTACCGTTCAGTTTACCAAGGCTGGCTGCGGCTGCTGACGCGGCTGAAGACCACGGACAACCTTTGGGCCTGGCAGGCCGAGACCTGGACGGATTTCGCGGTGCTGTCGGTCGTCTTGGCGTTCGATGAGCTTGATGAGATCAGACTGATCGCTCAATCGCCGATCCGCTTTCGGCCCGAAGCCGACTCGGGCCGCATGTTCGACCAGGATCAGCCGATGTCAATTTTCTGGATGCGGAGGACAGGACTTATCATCGAGGTTCATTCACGGTTTAAGCGGCCCGGCAAACTGCTCACACTGGCGCGCGCCCATATCTCCTTGCGCATCACGGATTCCTCGCGCGGAGGCTTGCCGCGGCGGATCGCGGTGTGGACGCCCCACGCCATGGAACGGATTGATCTGCGGGCGGCCGCTGAAGGCGCCCTGTCGCGTTTGCGGAAGCTGCAGCAGACCAACGCCAGCAATGAGATTCTACAGGCCGGGCTTATTCTGACACCCGGTCATGGCGAGCACGGAAGCGAAACGGCGGCGTCCGGCGGGGCGCGCGTGGATGCGATTGCTTTGGACGGAGCAGGAGACAGTCTCACCGCCGGGCTCAGGTACCTGCGCAATTTCATAAGGGACAGTATTTCCGGATCTTCCGAATGAAGCGCTTGTGCGGCTTGGATATCAATGGCTGGCGCGTTTTCGCGGCGCGCAGCTGGATGCGGCGCCCGGGAGAAGACCCGGAGTCTGTGGATTGCGCTGTAATTGACGGCGGCATCAATCCGGCCGCCGTTCGTACCGGCGACAGCGAGGAGGGAACGGAGGTTTGGATCGGCGGCCCGCAGGCTCTGCTCGCCCCGCACGGACGCGGAAGCGGCTGGGGAGAAATCGGAGAGGAAGACCGCCGCATTCCGCTCCGTGACTGCATCGCGGGACTCTCGGACAGTGCGCGATTTCAGCAGCCGTTCGCGGCGGCCTTGGAGGCTTTCGCCGCAGGCAGCGACTATGGCGTCCTGTCATTGGAGGACAGCCGTCGCACGACCGAGATCGCCGAAGAACGCATGATCGCCGCGATGGGGGCGGTGCGCATCCGCAGGCGCTTGCTGGTTTGGCGGCCGGTGCTTGCCGCACTCTACGCAATCCGCACCGGGGCAGTAGAAGAAGGCCAGACCGTTGGAGTGGTCTGCCATGCCGCCGAGGGGTTTTCCATTCAACGCCTCACCATCCGTCGCGAGGATATGCGCCATGGCGCGGTACTCGCGCCTGAACGCCGGCGCCCCGGCAAAATGAAGGAGTCGCCGATGGGCTATAGTGGCCTGTGCGCGAGCGCCGCCGAAGCCGTGCGCGTCCAGCTGCCGGACCGGATCGCCGATCACGCCGGAACACTGCGCGCTGTTGCATGTCTGTCGCTCGGACTTCCGGCAGACCCGGAGCTTATTCGCCTGCCGAACGGCGGCTGGGAACTGCTGAATCCGCCGGACGAAGCGCCGATTCCAGAAACTGCGGACCTTGACCAGGAAGCTTTCTCGGGCTTGGATGTGGTGCTGTTGGAAACCCTTTCTGAAGGTTCTGTCCGGTCCGCGGCAGAGCAACTGGTGGCGCGGGTGGCAAGATCCCCTGTCAGAACGCTCCCTGTCACCGCTGTTGCCGAGGCGGCGCTGGAAGCGGCCCGGCGATTGGATCGGGGGGACCCGGTCTATTTTGATTTCCTTCCGCAGATCTCCACAATTGTCCAGTCGGCAACCGGGGCGGCCAATTATGATCTCATAGGGGAGCATGAAACACTGCCGGCGGGCAGGCTCTATCGCAGCTCGGAACCTGCGCGCTTCGCCCTGCAGGCAGGGCAGGAAATGATTTTGGTTTATCTGCGGAAGGAAGAAGCCACGAAACCACGACGGGCAAGAATCAAGCTGCCAAGCCCCGTCACTGCGGAAGCGCCGGTGGAGCTTTGGGTTGAGCAGATTCCCGCCGCCGGGCGCGCCAAGGTCGTGCTGCAGTCACCTGCTCTGCCCGGTCAGATGATCGTGGACTGGGAGCAGGCAGCAGAGCTCGACGAGGACTGGGACGATATAATCCGCGATCTTGCCATGCCCCCGCCAACGATCCCGGAGCGGCTGGTGCTGCCCTGCGGAATGAAAATCTGGCAAGGTCACATCCGTCGGAAGGGACTGGCTGCGATAGTGGCGCAATTCGCGGGAGCCGGTCGTATAAACGGGAAAGACTGGAAGCTGCTGGGAGATCAGATGGCGCGCCGAGAACTCGGACGCCACGGAATTTCGAGCGACGGGAAAGTTCCGTACGGCTTACAAGGCAAGACACGGGAAAACCTGAGAGTCCTTACAGGCCGTGCTGTCGAGCACCTGCATGACCGTCTGGCCGGGCGGGCAAATGCAAAGGAAAGCGGATCGCTGCGTTTCCTGACTTGGCAGTTCAGACATTGCCCGGAACAGGTCGGGGAAATACTGCTAGACGCGATTTCGGATCCACATGGCGGGGGGCTGCTTATGTCAAGCGCTTCCAACCGAACACTCACCTATCAGGGACTCGGCCGTATCGCTGCCTCGCCGGAAATGCAGCAGCGCGCACTGCGGCACATACTGTCAAGCTCGACCGCCGGCTGGAACTGGCGGCAACAGACAGCCTGTGCCGCATTCCTCCTCTCGCGATCGGACGATACGCCCCGGATACTCACGCGGTCTGATGTCGAACGCTTAGCCGGACGCACCCTGCAGGAATTCCGGGAATGCCTCGGCACTCGTTACACGAAATTCTACTACGCTCCCTTCCTGATGGTTGGCTTGCTCAGGTGGCGGCTGGTCGAGCGCAGATCGCTGGTCGCCGGCATCGACCCGGTCGCAGACGAAATGCTTAAAGCAGTGGAAAATGCTCTGCCCGATATCAAACTTGCCATGAAAAAATATCCTGAACGCCGCTCGAAAATCTCCAAATTCATATCCATTCTCAACGACATCCGTAAAGAGCTTCGCGGAAAAGGCACAAACCCGAACCTTCTTCTTGATATCTACTCAGCGCGCGGCGGCTGATAACTTTGCGTGGATCGCCCGCGCATAGCGGCAGGACAGAGAAGCCAGATTCCATCAGGACGGAAGCGGCGCGGCTATTATGCTTGTTATATCCTGTTCATCGAACCTGATCTCCGCTTTGATATACGGCAATGCTGAAAAACGACCGGATTCATGCCGCGGATTTTTGGCGCCCGCCGCCGTGAGCCGCCTTTCCAACCGTCATCCGGAACCTGGCATCAAACGGCAAAATGCTTCAGGAAATCTCTGTCCGGTTCAATTCCGATGCCCGGGCCGTCAGGAACCCTGACCCGGCCGCCGTTTGACTTGACTTGGTTTTGGATATCGAGCGGCTGCTGCGCCAGTCCGTCCCGGAAACGGTTCTCGGTCGTGTCGTATTCCAGCCATGGCTCCCAAGGATGCAGCCCGCCGGGAAGAGGCGGCATGGCCGACAGCAGGTGCAGGTTGACCGCGACCGCGACGGCTGAACCCCAGACGTGGTTCATGACCGGCGTGAAATGGGCATGACACAGCGCCAGAACCCTCAGATATTCGCTGATGCCTCCCAAGGCGCAGACTTCCGGCTGCGCGATATCCAGTCCGCGGCTTTCAAGGAGTGACCGCCAGCCCCACCGGCTGAACTCCGTTTCTCCGCCCGCGATGTCAACCGAGAGAGAAGATCTGAGTTCCCGATATCCGTCCAGATCCTCAGGCGCGACAGGCTCTTCGAACCACATCGCGTCCAACTCTTCCAGCGCACGGCCCACGCGCAGCGCGATATGCGTCGAATAGCAGTGGTTGGCGTCAACCATGAACGGAAAATCCGGACCGATACTGTCTCGGACCGCTTCACAGAGCCGGATATCATTTTCGGGCCCCAGACCGACCTTCATCTTGGCCGCCGCGAAGCCCATGTCGCGGATGCGGCCCGCTTCATCACGGAACCTCGAGACATGGCTCTCAACGCTTTCTCTCTTGAGCATCATGCCGTACCCGTACGCTTTGACGCTGTCCCTGTGGGAACCGCCGGCCAGTTTGCAGAGAGGAAGCCCGGCGGCCTTTCCCGCGATATCCCAAAGCGCGATATCCACGCCGGAAAGAGCCTGCAGCGGCATGCCTTTCTGACCGTGGTCCCGAAGCAGATTATAGACTTCATGCCAAATGACATCGCGGTCCAGCGGATCTTTGCCCAGGACCATCGGCTGAATACAGGTTTCCACGATGACACGGTTGGCGAGCGCGACGTTCCCGGGACCGAAACACTCTCCCCACCCGGTCACGCCTTGATCGGTGCGGACTTCCACAAGATGCGCGGTCCGTTTGCCGTAAAATTGCTGCGAGTAGCCGAGTTCCTCGGGCAGATCATACTGGAGGACATGGCTTTTGACCGCTGTGATTTTCATGGCGTACCCGGCGATTTCTCCATCAAACTGTCCGCGTCCGGGCAGTTCGGGATCATCTTTCCCAGAGGCCCGCGCCCAAGCGTTCATGCCGGAAAACGCGGGTCTATTAATGATTTTCGCGTGTTCAACTCCCGGTGGAAGCAGCTCGTCGAATGGCTCGCCGCATCAGTTCACCGAACTCCGAACCGCCGAAAACCCCCGGCGGCGGAAGCAGATCACCGGATGTCAGCTTGATCCGGATCCGCGGTTCTTTGCGAGATGCGCATCCACAATCCCGATGTTTTTGTCCACTGCTTCATTCGCCATGCCGAAACTCCGTCCGATTTTCTGCACGAGCCTGTCGACACGCTCAATATACGGCGCGCCCGCAAAGACCGCCCTTGCGGCAGACGACGGTTTGAGCAAACCCTTCGCCGCATCGGCGTATTTTTCGAAGGGAACCTGATCCTCCGGCTTCGCTCCGAGCCTTCGGGCCACTGAATCTACCCAGCCGTAAATCTCTTTAGAAGCGTCAAGATCATGATGAACGGCATCCCTGATGGATCTCGGGCCTGTTTCCGTGACGGCCCTGTAGTTTCCTGTGACCAGCATGCTCCATTTGGCCATCGGGACGAAGAGCGAGTCGTGCGCCCGCAGTTTAACCGGAACCTCATTCCCACGGTAGCGGGCGGCCAGGATATCTCTCTCCAGCGCATCGAGAATGGCGTTATGCCCGGAATTCTCGAACCGCGCCGCTTTGAAATTGGTCGGCAATCCCACCTGCAGCACATTCAGCCCTTCTTCCGGCGGGCGAAAGGCCTGCGGATCCGGGCTGCAGAGCGTCACGGTACCCGGGTCAAAATCGTCCCACACGCGCGGCTCGGTATAACTGTCACGGAGCATTGAGACGTCGAGTCCGGGCAACCGCCGGAGATAAGCCAGAGGCGGCATATTCATGATGGAAAGGCACGGCTTGCCCGCCGCCGCGATGCGCTTGAGCAGATCCCATACCGGCGGCGCCCGGAACTGCGGCTCCTGCATGGCGAGGCCGATAAGGTCAAAATTTTCGGGACGCGCTTCGCCGGGCGTCACAGCTGTCAAAGTTCCCGGCAAGCTGCCTGAGCGGATTTCGTCGGGCTCGTTTTCGCCGCGCCGGGTGATGCGCACGACTGTGCCCCGGCTGTTGATCAGTTCCGCTTCCTCAGGAAGGCAGACCAGAGCGGAATTGTGTCCAGCCATCAAGAGTTTGGTAGATAGCAGCGACCCGTAAGACGCTCCCAGAATCAATACATTGTACGGCATTTCTTCTCCTAAATCTGAGAACCCGCCTCAGCGAAATCACCCGCTTCAAGATCGCGGGCGGCTAAGGACGCTAGAAGCGTCCGGCGCAGCGGTCACGCCGGTTTTCAGTTGATGCGGCGGGGCGGCTGTTTCCGCTGAGGCGGATTCGGTATCGTCCTTGCACTGTCCTGTTTCTCCCGGCTTGGGCATATTTGAATCATGCCAGCGAGGCAACCCGGAAGCGACAGACGGCAACTCCGCGGCGGCAGCCGGTCACGGTAGGGCTATCGCTTTTGAATTTTTCTGCTTGCTGATCAGCGCCCCGGCCAAACTCCGAAATGCATCGCTTCATCTGTAGACCGCGATTGAGGCAGATCTACATGTTGTATGCGGGTCAAGCGGGTGCGATACTCTCTATGATGAAAACGGAGGGAATCGCATGCCGTCGGGCTTTAACTGCTTGACCCAGTTTGACCGTTACCAGCTTCAGGCGCTGAAGAAAAGCGGTTTCTCGCAAAGAGGCATCGCGGCGGAGATCGGCTGCTCGCAGTCGACGGTGAGCCGCGAACTCGCCCGCAACACCGGGCTGCGGGGCTACCGCTGCCGCCAGGCGCAGCGGCTGGCCGAAACCCGGCGGCGGGAAGCCTCGTCGGTTCCCCGCAAGATGTCGCCGATGAGCTGGAAGATCATCGAAATATGTCTGATGTCTGGATGGAGCCCGCAGCAGATTTCGGGCCGCTCAGCGATGACGGGTGTCATGACGGTGAGTCCGACCTGGATTTACCGTCACATCTATGCGGACCGGGCGGCGGGGGGAAGCCTGTTCCGCTGTCTCCGCCGCCGGGGGCGGAAGCGCTGCCGCCGAGGCCGGAACGGCTCCGGGCGGGGCGTGATTCCGGGCCGTAGGGACATATCCGAGCGGCCCGCGATCGTCGAGGAGAAGACCCGGGCGGGAGACTGGGAAGCGGACACGATCATCGGCGTCCGGCACCGGGGAGCCTTGGTTTCGCTTGTCGACCGGGCGACGAAATTGACTTTGCTTCAACAGGTTGAGAGAAGGACGTCGTCCTCAGCCAGGGCCGCGGTCATCAAGTGTCTTCAGCCTGTGTCCGACATGACTCACACGATCACGGCTGACAACGGCAAGGAATTCGCGGAGCATGCGGAGGTCTCGCGGGCTCTCGACGCGGACTTTTACTTCGCCCGCCCGTACCGTTCATGCGACCGGGGTTTGAACGAGCATACGAACGGCCTGGTGAGAGAACAGCTTCCGAAGTCGACGGACTTCCGGACGATAGATCCCGCCGAGGTCCGGAGGGTGCAGGACGCGCTTGATAACCGCCCCCGCCGCTGCCTGGGTTACCGGACCCCGGCGGAGGCTTTCCGTGAGGCTGCGGAGGCGGCCGCGGGCGGATGAAGCCTTGACGCCCCTGCCCGGCTTCCAGCGCGCGCTGGAAGCCGGGCAGGGGCGTCCTCGAAAAATTTCCGGTCCCGTGCGGCGGCTCAGCGGCGGCTCGGGCCAGCCCCCCCCCGCTGAAACCGCCTGCGGACCGCTTGGAAGAGGCGGAGCTGAACTTTCCGGCTGCCGGCTGACCCCGGCTGGCGGCTGGATCACGACGGATTCCCGCCGCTCTCATGACCCGCGGCCGCCGGAAACGCATTTGCGGGGCGGCCGCGGCATCTGCTACAGCTTGATTCTGACAGAGAGCCGCCGGCTGAACCCGGTGATGCATTTCATTGTTGTACGGGCGGCGCATTTTGTTTCGTCAATGCCTCAAAATGCAGACAGAGGCAGAAACATGTCTGATTTATCTCATATTTTCAACTGCATAACCGATCCCCGGCGCAGCAACGCCATGCGGCATGACTTTCACAAAATGCTCATGACCGTTCTTCCGACCGTCATGTCGGGAGGCGAAACATGCGCCGATACAGTCGAATATGCCGAAATCAAGAAGAAATCCCTGCTTGGGTTCATGGATCTGAAGCACGGCGCGACGAGCCGCGCCGCCTTTTCCGACCTGTTCGACAGCATTGATCCTCTCGAGCTCGGCATCGTTCCCGCGTCGGGGATCTGTGATGCCATTGAAAACACAAGATAAATCAGCTGTCTTCCCGCTTCTGTTCATGTTGTTGAGGCCTTGATGGAACAAAATTGCGGTGATCGGGAAGCAGAAAAATTCAAAAGCGATAGCCCTGCCGGTCACGGCGAGTTATGGGGAATGGCGCTGCGCCGCACCCTTCGGAGTTCAATCGGGAAAGGAAACAAGGGCTGAATTTTTCTTGAAACGCCCTTGAATCGGAACATGGATGCTATTCTCCCGATATATCTCGAAACAATGTCACAAGATCCTTGTTAATGTAGTAAGTTCCTCGCCCGATTTTTCTCTTTTCGACGAATTTTCGTGTCGCCAACTCGTCAAGGTACTTCGTTGCGGTTGGGCGGGTAACACCGAGGTCTTTCATCACAAATGGGATGCGGGTGTATGGGTGACGGAACAGGTTGTTCAGCAGGTCCTGTGAATAGAGCTTGGGCAACTCACTGCGCAGGTTATGCTTAAATCCGGTCATTTGCTCACGAATGTTCCGAACGAGGTCAAGGGTGGTATCCGCAGTCTCCGCCACGGCTTCCAGTATGTACAGCACCCATTCCTCCCAAGCCGCCTGTGTTCGGCCAGAATTATGCACCGCCCGCAGCAGGCGATAGTAGTCAGTCTTCGTGCGGATGATGTAGCGGCTCAGATAGAGGATGGGAACATCCAGCAAGCCGGCGCGCGTCAGGTAAAGAACATTCAGGATACGTCCAATTCTGCCATTGCCGTCCGGGAACGGGTGAATGCTCTCGAACTGGTGATGGATAAGTGCCATCTTGATCAGAGGATCCAAGTCGCAGGCCTCATCAATATTAATGAAACTCTCAAGAGACGTCATCAGCGCAACAATCTCGTTTGCATCCTGGGGCGGCACATACACGATGTCGCCCGTCAAGCTATCACTGAGGACGGTGCCCGGCGTGACTCGAAAACCGCCGCTTCTGGCTAGAAGCATCTGGAACATGTTAATCAATGTATTGTTGGTGATAAGACCGTCATCATCCCGCATCCGGTCGTATCCCAACCTGAGGGCATCACGGTAGCGAGCTACCTCTCTGGTCGCCGCGGAGTGCATTCCGTTCGGAAACACATCAGCCTGGAACAAGTCATCCTGGGTTGTGACTATGTTTTCGATTGCCGATGAAGCTTGTGCTTCTTGGAGTGACAGGGTGTCGATGAGTATTCCCGGATTGGGGATCGTCGGCGCATGACCCTTCAACTCTGCCAGAGCCCGGTTGGCGCCGACGAGCGCCCTGAGCACCGGAATCGTCTCCAGATGCACAGGTGGTGGAAAGTCCTTCAGTTTGCTTGTTTGTTGATGTTGCATTTTCAGCCTGATACGTAAAAGAAACACGATGTTTTTTACATCGCCCGTACAACAATGAAATGCATCACCGGGTTCAGCCGGCGGCTCTCTGTCAGAATCAAGCTGTAGCAGATGCCGCGGATGCCCCGCAAATGCGTTTCCGGCGGCCGCGGGTCATGAGAGCGGCGGGAATCCGTTGTGATCCAGCCGCTGGCCGGGGTCAGCCGGCAGCCGGAAAGTTCAGTTCCGCCTCTTCCAAGCGGTCCGCAGGCGGTTTCAGCGGGGGGGGGCTGGCCCGAGCCGCCGCTGAGCCGCCGCACGGGACCGGAAATTTTTCGAGGACGCCCCTGCCCGGCTTCCAGCGCGCTGGAAGCCGGGCAGGGGCGTCAAGGCTTCATCCGCCCGCGGCCGCCTCCGCAGCCTCACGGAAAGCCTCCGCCGGGGTCCGGTAACCCAGGCAGCGGCGGGGGCGGTTATCAAGCGCGTCCTGCACCCTCCGGACCTCGGCGGGATCTATCGTCCGGAAGTCCGTCGACTTCGGAAGCTGTTCTCTCACCAGGCCGTTCGTATGCTCGTTCAAACCCCGGTCGCATGAACGGTACGGGCGGGCGAAGTAAAAGTCCGCGTCGAGAGCCCGCGAGACCTCCGCATGCTCCGCGAATTCCTTGCCGTTGTCAGCCGTGATCGTGTGAGTCATGTCGGACACAGGCTGAAGACACTTGATGACCGCGGCTCCGACCAAGGACGACGTCCTTCTCTCAACCTGTTGAAGCAAAGTCAATTTCGTCGCCCGGTCGACAAGCGAAACCAGGGCTCCCCGGTGCCGGACGCCGATGATCGTGTCCGCTTCCCAGTCTCCCGCCCGGGTCTTCTCCTCGACGATCGCGGGCCGCTCGGATATGTCCCTACGGCCCGGAATCACGCCCCGCCCGGAGCCGTTCCGGCCTCGGCGGCAGCGCTTCCGCCCCCGGCGGCGGAGACAGCGGAACAGGCTTCCCCCCGCCGCCCGGTCCGCATAGATGTGACGGTAAATCCAGGTCGGACTCACCGTCATGACACCCGTCATCGCTGAGCGGCCCGAAATCTGCTGCGGGCTCCATCCAGACATCAGACATATTTCGATGATCTTCCAGCTCATCGGCGACATCTTGCGGGGAACCGACGAGGCTTCCCGCCGCCGGGTTTCGGCCAGCCGCTGCGCCTGGCGGCAGCGGTAGCCCCGCAGCCCGGTGTTGCGGGCGAGTTCGCGGCTCACCGTCGACTGCGAGCAGCCGATCTCCGCCGCGATGCCTCTTTGCGAGAAACCGCTTTTCTTCAGCGCCTGAAGCTGGTAACGGTCAAACCAGGTCAAGCAGTTAAAGCCCGACGGCATGCGATTCCCTCCGTTTTCATCATAGAGAGTATCGCACCCGCTTGACCCGCATACAACATGTAGATCTGCCTCAATCGCGGTCTACAGATGAAGCGATGCATTTCGGAGTTTGGCCGGGGCATTTAATCCGAAAATGTAAAAAAATTTGTGGTTTCGTTGACAAGTTTGTTGGTTCACCCGGTAATCTTGATGAACTCTGCCGCCGGGAAGATGCTCTCTTTGTTCTACCCTGAGCGTAAGTGGTCAAGTAGCCGGCAACCGTTCCCGGAGACGGGATCATCCGCCGGCGGCGGTCATTGAAATATTTTTCGGAAGCACGGGATTCAGGAGCGGGGCTCCATCAGGAATCGGCTGGGCGTAAGTTCAAATCCGCCGGGATGCGGAACCTGCGGGTCTGGACTGGATCAGCGCCCTGAGGGGACCGGCTGTCCGTTCACTGGCGGAGGCCGGCGACGTGAAGATGTCGCTCTTCGACGAGAGAGACTTGGCGGAAATCACCAGCGATGCGCATCCCGGCGAGCGCCTCATGGCATGCCGCGACCCCCTGCTGGCCGAGGACCGAACCCGCAAGCGCCGGGAACTGATCAAGGCTGCCGAAGACCTGTTCGAACCGACCGCAGCGGCGACACGGCGTGAGAAACGCCGTCTCAAAGGCGCCGGGAAAATCGGGGAGCGCGTCGGCAAGGTCATCGGCAAGCACAAGGCAGCTGAGCGCTTCACGCGATCCATCGGCGATGACGGCGCCTTCACCTTCCGGCGAGACGAAGCCGCCATCGCCGCCGAGGCCGGGCTCGACGGTCTCTATGTGATCCGCACCAGTATGCCGGAGAGCGAACTCGACGGCCCCGGCACGGTGAGGGCCTGCAAGCGGTTGAGCTCCGTGGAACGGGCCTTCCGCAGCCTGAAGACCGTGGACCTGAAGGTCCGCCCGGTCTGCTGCCGCACCGAATCCCGGGGCCGGGCCTGCATCTTCCTGTGCATGCTTGCCTGCTGCGTCCAATGGCACATGCGTCAGAGGCTCAAGCCCATGCTGTTCGACGACGAGGATGCCGAAGGCGCCGAGGCCCGGCGGCCGTCCGTCGCAGCTCCGGCGCAGGTATCGCCGAGCGCCCGGACTGAAGCGGCAACGAAGAGGACGCCCGAGGGGGATCCGGTGCACAGCTTCCGCACCCTCATCGGCGATCTCGCTGCTGTCACCCGCAACACCGCAGCGCCCCGCCTTGCGGGCGCCGAACCCTTCCAGGTCACTGCACGGCCTGCGCCGCTCCAGAGAAAAGCATTCAAACTCCTGGGTGTGAAGCCGTAGCGTACCTGGTAAAACGCCGCTGAAATCTATCGAACGTCATTTATATCAGATACTTGCGCTTTATCGGCACTGGAACTTCGGATTAACAGGGGATCAGGTCAGGAAGTCTGAATATAACGTCAACGTATGTGATGTCTGTAGGACTACTCTCGGACCATTTGAAAGGAGCGGGTGGCTTTTCCGCTCCATGGCCGCGTGATGCGCGCCTGTTGTCCTTGACAGAACGCAAAGACATGCGAATTCTTCTGTGTGCAGCCAAATTTAAGCCTGGGCGGGTTGATAGAAAAGCCGACGAAGGCTTCATAAGTGCGGTTCAGAAGTACCAAACAGATCGGAGGCTTCCGCCGGACGGATTTCCATCGATACAATTGCTAGAGCAATTGCGCGCGCGCCGATAACGGTGAACAATTTTCATACAAACCATCATCACACCGGCACGGTGGTGTCATGTCGGTAATGCGCGCTCGTCAGGCCGCTTGCGCGGCAGTTCCTCTGTGTTACCAAACCCTTCGAGCGAAACCGGCGCGCGATCAGGAAACTCTACCATCAGACTGAGCTTCCCACCTATAGCTTCGACATAGCTGCGCAATGTTGAAAGCATCAGATCACTGCGCTTTTCCATCTGCGCGATGGTCGCTTGGCGGATGTTCAGCGTTTCCGCCAGTTGGGTTTGTGTAAGCTTCTTCGCTTTGCGCAGCTCTTGCAGCGTCAGGTATTCAGCGTGCAGGCGGTCTGCTTCAGCGAGGATACGTTCCCGGCGCGCGTCAGGCAGTTCATTCAGTTTATCAGTCAGAGACTTATCCATCACTTTCTCCTTTCTTGCGATGCAAGATGCTGGTCGAAGCGGGCGTCCGCTTTGGCGATCAGCTTCTTATAGAAGCGTTTCTCGTTTACGCCTGCCTTGTCGCCCGCCGTCAGAAGGATGGCCTCCCGCTCGGGATCGAAGGCAAAGGCGATGCGCCAGACACCATCATCCGCATTGCATCTCAGCTCTTTCATGTTCGCGTGCTTTGAACCGTTCAAAGTATCCGCGTGGGGACGCTTCAGGCTAGGGCCGACCTTTGCCAACAGCGCGGCCTCAGCCAGGATGGCGTCCTGCACCTTTCACTTTATCACTGTTGACTGCGCGTTTTCGATGAGTGCGACGGTAAACTGGATTCTGTCATCTCCTTTGAAACATTTGAGCGGACCCGGCAACGGTTGCCGTTTTGACGGGCGGAAGCCGACGATGCGGCCCATGGCAAGCACATAGTCATACACGGTCGGAGGTCCCCGCGCCGCGGAGGCCCGGTCGCCGACGCACGGCATTCGACAGGCAGTGAGGATGAGGTCGAGGGCTTGGATTTCCACCGGCCGGACAATCTCCGCCGCCGGGGTGTCGGGGGCCTCGCGCGCGAGACGAGACAGTTCGTGAACGCGCCAGGCGGCGACCGCGTCGAAGGCCAGGCAGGTCCGCAGGTCGTCGGCCGTGTTCAGTTTCCGGTCGCTGATGCAGGTGCCCCGCTTCAACGTGTCGAACCAGCGTTCGATGGACTGGCGATCCCGATATATCGACAGCACATCGTATGCTGTTTCCGGCGTCGCGTCGCCGGCGCTCGAGAGAATCACCCAGTCGAGCGCCTTTTCCGGATCCTCCGGATCGGTCTCGCTCGCCCGCACCGCCAGCATCTCCAGCGCGCCGCCTTCCCCGGCGGCCTTCGGAGGCAGCGCCGTCACCCGCGACGCCTGGACCGACAGCTCCACTTTCCGGGACGCCCGTTTGCGCTTCCCGCCCGCCGCGTCGAGTTCGATGGTCATGCGTCCGAGTTCGGGCTGTTCCGCCATGAAGGAAAACAGGTTTCGAGGCTCGCCGGTTTCCGTCAGGACCCGGCGCTTTTTTGACCGGCAGGCGCGGAGCACGACGCGCCGGCCCGTCCGCGCCGCCTCGCGGTGGATTTCCCAGATGTCCATTTCGCGGTCGCCGACGCAGATCGTCTCGGCATCGGGACAGGCCGCGGCCAGCTCTCCGCAGACCCCGAAACCGTCCAGCCAGCGCAGGCTTTCGGTCCTGTCGCTCCCGGCGTTCCCACGGAAGTCGGCGTCTATCGAAAGCACCCCCAGCGGCCGGCCGCCGGGCACGAAGGCGAGCATCGCGTGCGCGGCGATGCCTGCCGATCCCTTGCCGCCGCCGCCGAGCGGAGCCAAGCCTTCGGCGCTCCCGGCCAGACCGGAATAGTTGAGCATCGTCGTGTCCTGCACCGCCAGAATACGGCGATGAGCGCGGCAGCGCCTCACCGCAGCCTCGATATGGGACTCCAAGACATGCCGCATGGTGACATCCGGGTTCGACAGAAGACGGTAAACCGCCGTTTGATCGGCGGCGTTCGGGAACATCTCCGGAATCGTGCCGCCGGCATTCCTGATCCACGCGTCTCCGACGCGCCGCAGCCGGCGGCGCACCCGGCCATCGCAGTGTGTCGAGTATGCGAACTCGTTATCCCCCGTGCCGTCGCCTTCGTCAACCCAGCTGTCCGCCAGGGCGCCGATCGGACGCCGCGGCGCCTCCGCCATCCGTCGGCGCCAGCCCCGCTCCAAGGACCGCATGAAGATCCTGCACTGCGGTTTGGCCTCACCCGAACGGGCCCGCGCCGCCGTCATGCCGGCGAAGCGCCAATTGGCAGCGCGATAGCAGCTCCCCGCCCTGGTGTCGTCGACATAGGTGTAGACTGCTTGCGGGCGGCAGCCGTGACGCGCCTGCCAGTCGTCCGGCAGACACCGTCCCGCCTTGCCGAGCACATGCGAGGCGAGGTATGGCACTGCAACGCCGGGCAGGATCAGAAAACGGTGATTGTTAACGAGAAGGCCGAGATTGGCGGCTTTCGCCGCATTCGACCACCCGATCCATTCATCGCGGGGCTTGACGTGCCAGCTGGCGGCCCGAAAGCCGATGCCGCCGATGCAACCATAGCGCCCGGAGACGATCCAATAATTCAACACCGCTCCCGGCGCCTGCGGGCAGCCCCGGGGATGATGCCGTTCCATCATCGCCCGCCACCGCCCGGCATCCGCCTTGCCGACGACCCGCAAAGTGACCGGTCCGAGTTCCCGGAGCGGGCAGGAGACCTCGACGGAGGGAACGTGACCGCCGTCCGGCTCCCCTGGCCCCGAGGTCGCACTGAACATGCGGGCAGCGGGCAGCGAGACACCCAGTGCCCGCGCCAGTCCCGGCAGCGCCTTGCCTGCCGATGAGGTGCACAACCCGCCCCGCGCATTGCGCCAGTCCTCATGCTCGCACAGACCGCGGGCAAGCGCATGACGGGTCATGCCGCCGGCCTTGATGGCTCCCTTCAACCAGGCTGCGCCATCGGCCGAGATCATTCGCATTCCTACGTTCATGCCGAATCACATACAGCATCAAATAATGCTCTGTCAACAGTGAGTCCGTGAAAGGTCCTGCACCCCTTCGGAGAGCTCATCGAACCCACCTTCAAACTCTTCGTGAAACGCAACTTCCCATTCCATACCAAACCAAATTATAGCCTACAGCTATATAGCTCTCAAGCCATTTTGGCGGGACTTGCGTCCTTCGCACCGCCATAGCAGGACGGTGTGAATTGCTGAACGGGGGCATTGTCTTGAACCTTTGTTGTTCGCTCTATCACTTTGCCCGCAGCCCGGATCGAGATGGGTTTGCCGCCGCGTCTATGTTGGGAGTATGAATAATTTCACGGGCAATGATGACGATAAAAACAAGAAAGTATTGCGCGACACGACGAAGTCGGAACGTCGGCCCTCTTGGGGCGTGAGCCGCGACAATGCGCCGAAGGGCGCGGCGGGGATCAATCGGGGCGACAGGGGCGTGCCTGTCCCCTCCCCTGGCGACACCACCAGCCGCAAGAAGACGGTGCTTTTCAATGGGGCGTCAAGGCGCCCACCCGCGCCTCAGAGCCTGAAAAATCCCCGTCTTCTCCGAAGCAAATCACTGGCCTTTTCAGGGAGCGGCAAGGGAATGAACGCGCGACACAAATCCTGACAAGCGGCTCCGACAAAAAGAATGTTCGCCCCGACGCGGAAATGCCCCGCGCCAGCCTTCAGAAAAACGGCGAGAAGTCCGCCTTCCGCAAGCATGGGCGGGATACTGATCCTGATCGCGGGCGCTAACCCTTCAGGTTGCGCCCGAGCTTCTTCTTCAGCGCCGGATCGTTAAACCATGCCACGCGCTTTGCGATGACGGGATAGTTGGGTTCGGCCCAACAAAGGAACGCGAGGTCCCACAGGTTTTTGCATGAACCCCTCGTTTGTATTTCTTTTCGGAGGTTTTGCGCTCCTGTTTTGGGATCATGCCGTGGTTGCGGACTCAAATCTCTGTTGCGAAAGCTGGCGGACTTCCAACCTATCAAAAGCAAGTATGGCAATCATTTTGGGCGATGGTACCGCGGGCTTGGAGCGGTCAGCGCCAGATGATGGATATCAACATCCTCCGCAGTCTTTATCAAGGCTCAATTTACAAATCGTATGCATCAATACTGTAATGTATTTATATACAAGGAGATGGATGTCATAGATCACAAAACGGTTGTGCCAGATACTTCGGCAACTATTCTGCAATAGTATCAGTATGTTGGGCCAAAACATGCCTCGTTCCGCACATTTTTTCTGCTGGAACCGAAAGGCCATGCATACGATTTGTAAATTGAGCCTTTATCAAAGACAACCGCCCAGGCCCAACTGGCCCGAGGCTGCGAATTCGGACAAAATCCAGAATATTTGTGAACATCATTTCCTGAGTTCTGCAATTCCGAGTTCCTGCCACATCCATGAGAAGTCGTAAGGTCCGATTGGCTTATGCTGCCGCATTCTCGCTTCACTGGTTTCGAGAATCTTCAGCCAGGTAACCACTTTTTCTTTTCCCTTTGCCGTTTTGACGGCAGCACGCGGGGATTTTCCATTAAGCATGGAAATGGGCTCATCCAGAGTTTTACGATAGTGTCGATCATAGTAATCCTTCGCGATCCGTCTTTCGGCCTCAGAAGGCATTTTCACTTGTTCGTTGGGCGCGGGCTTGTCGACGCGATGTTCTGCCACGGCCTGTTCTACAGTTTGACGCATCATGATGGGTTTTGATACCAAGCCACCGAGAATGTCTTTCAGGCGCTCCTGTAATTTTTCTGCCCGCTCGGCGGAGTTGACATGCGCCACCAGTTTTTTACCCTTCAGTTCAATCGTGCCAAGAACAAGGCACCCGTTTCCCAGATGCGTCTTGTAGGTCAGGTTTCCAGCCTGTCTGGGGCGCGATTTCGGTTCCTCACCTGGCTGCGCAAACCAGTTCCAGATTTTCGACGAGGCTGCGTCCATATCTGGGGCATCATTAAAGAGTTCCCGAAGCTGTTTCTGCGTTACACCTTTTGTAAAGGAACAGTGCAACTGTATGAACTCAAGCTCATCCCCTTCAGCATTGACCATGGTTGGCGGTTCCATATCTTCCGGGTCCAACGCGGTTCCCATCAACCAGACCTCGGAGAACAGCGGGGCCGAAATTTTCAAGACCATGGTCATTGATAGGTCGTGGATCAGTTCCGGTTCAGGATATTCATTTTTCTCACTGAATATGTCTTCAAGCTTGATATCGGCCTTATCGGCGCGCAGGCGGATTTCCTCAATGACCTGCTCAGTAAGCTCTGGCTTGTAAGGCAATGCCCCACTCGCGATGAAGTGGCGGCCCCGTACTTTCACGATGCGCATCGCAAGTTGTTCCCATTGGAGCATTGTCTGCGTGCCTGACCGTTCTTCGACAAGGACGGGATCACCGCCCAGAATCAGGTCGCGCGCCATGAAAGATTCACCGGGACGGATATCGCTGGCCTCATAGAGGCTCATCACTGAGTTTCGGATGCCTTTGAGGTAGGCTTTGGGAATGGCTTTCTCATTCCAGCCTCGGCGCTTGAGATACAGATCAACCACATTGCCATCCTCGGTTTCCCGGCTCAGGAAGTCCATCATTGCCATGTCAATCAGTGCAGAGACCCAGTGCTGGCCGATCTTTGCCGCCATTTCCTCGAACGTGTCGAGATCATGCTGGTCACAATAGGCATGAAGATGATCGCCGACCGCTTCCCGAAAGTGCTCAGGCCAAGGCCCACGCGCCATCCATTTCACGAGACCATCCAATACCGTTGCAGGAATCTTGATCGTCATTTTTTCGTATCCTTTACCAAAGCCCTTCGAACCGGCCAGAAGCCGTGCGTATGTAATGTATGGTATGCCGCGGATCCCGATGTCCACGATAATCCTGGATCAGGCGAAGGTCATGCCCTTTGTTGGCCAATGCGAACCCACAGGAATATCGCAGCATATGGGGATGTATATGCCCCAGCCTCGCCTGTTTACCCGCACGGGTAACAATGTAGTTCACCGCTTGGCGCGTGAGGGGTTGCCGACGTTCGGACACAAACAGCCACGGAAGTGTATCCTCTCGCAAAGCCAGCCAGCGGCGGATTGCCCGCAACTAGTCACCTGCAATGGGCTGCTCGACGCTCAGACCATTCTTAAGTCGTGATATCCAGCGGCTAGCCTGATCAGGGTCTATATCGGCACGGCGTAGGGCAATTGCTTCTGATGCACGCAGCCCGCGCCGGAACATCAGCAGAAGAGGCAGGCGTTCCCGAACAATACGGCGGCCACGTTTGGCAGCTTTCAACAGTCGGCCGATTTCTGCCTCTCCCAGAAAGTCCCGACCGCGCTTTTGACCATCCGCAGGGCGACTATCACCGTCACTCTTTACTGTTCGCCGGTTGGGCGGCATTTTTCATAGCCTCTCATCATCCTTGTCTTACAGGCGGGTCTATCCGCGCGCTTTTAACAGTTCACGCACTTTGTAAAGAGTTTTAGGCCGCCAGCATTCCAAAGTCGACCCGCTTGTCCAGATCCACATCGAACCGGCCGTATGGATTGATGTGAAGATAAAAGAGTGGAGAAAGCCCCTGCGGATCCCTCTCTGACAATCTCGACCGGGGAATGTCCCGCTTGGTGTTGAACTTTGATATGGGCGGTGTTGCCTCTCCCGAGCGTCGGGCTCGGGGATTTTCTGAAAAAAAAGGAAGCAACACCAAGTGGGACATTCCCCAGAAGCGTCTGGAACATGTTAATCAATGTATTTTTGGTGATAAGACCGTCATTATTCCGCATCCGGTCGTATCCCAACCTGAGGGCATCACGGTAGCGAGCTACCTCTCTGGTCGCCGCGGAGTGCATTCCGTTCGGAAACACATCAGCCTGGAACAAGTCATCTTGGGTTGTGACTATGTTTTCGATTGCCGATGAAGCTTGTGCTTCTTGGAGTGACAGGGTGTCGATGAGTATTCCCGGATTGGGGATCGTCGGCGCATGACCCTTCAACTCTGCCAGAGCCCGGTTGGCGCCGACGAGCGCCCTGAGCACCGGAAGCGTCTCCAGATGCACAGGTGGCGGAAAGTCCTTCAGTTTGCTTGTTGGTTGATGTTACATTTTCAGCCTGATATGTAAAAGAAACACAATATTTTTTACATTTAATCCGAAAATGTAAAAAAGTTTGTGGTTTCGTTGACAAGCTTGTTGATTCACCCGGCAATCTTGATGAACTCTGCCGCCGGGAGGGCGCTCTCTCTGTTCTACCCTGAGCGTAAGTGGTCAAGTAGCCGGCAACCGTTCCCGGAGACGAGATCATCCGCCAGCGGCGGTCATGGAAATATTTTTCGGAAGCACGGGATTCAGGAGCGGGACTCCTTCAGGAATCGGCTGGGCGGAAGTTCAGATCCGCTGGCTCCGTCCGAAGCGTGTCAAGGATGGATTGTTCCTGTTCGCGGGCGGTCTTGATCAGCGTCCGCAGCACCGCACAGCTCCGGGCACCCGGCTCGCCCCGGCATCAGCCGTATGCTTTCTGATGCGCTTTCAGCGTCCGCAGGTCTCGCTCGGCCAGATCATTCGCCGCCGACGCCGCCGGATTCCGCGTGAACATCAGGACGTCCTGCCGATGGTCCCGCAGCCGCAGGGCGAGGTTGAACCCTTGCGCTTGCGCTTTTTTCGTTACCCGCACCGCTTCCGCTTTCTGCCGTCCGGCGGCGGCTCTTCGTGCGGAACGGCGGCGGCCAGGGGCAAGACCAATACCGGGCGGGCCTGGGTCTATGTCCGCGACGACAAGCCGTTCGGCGGGCCGGACCCGCCGCGGCCCTGTTCCGCTGCACGCGGAACCGCTCGGGCGATCATCCTATCGAACGCTTGCGGAGCTGCGCCGACATCCTGCAGGCCGATGCCTTTGCCGGATACAACCGGCTCTGCGATCCCGGCCGATCACCGGGGCCCGTGACCGAAACTGCCTGCTTCGCACACGCCAGGCGCAAATTCGACGAACTCGCCGACATGGCGGCCGGCAAGAGACGCGGCAAGCGCGCGCCGCCGATCCCGCCGCCGGCGATGGAGGCCGTGAAGCGGATCGATGCGTTGTTCGACATCGAGCGCGGGATCAACGGCGAGACCGCCGAGCGACGCCTCGCGGTGCGCCGCGGCCATGCGCACCCTCATCGGCGCCGCCGGGCTCAACGATGTCGGTCCCTGAGCTTGGCCCGCCGACATCCCGCAGGGCCGTCTCGGCGAACTCCTTCCCCGGAACCGGCGGAACGACCGGCAATGCCGCCGGCCGTTGATTGGAACCGGTATCAGAGCCTCCCTCCGCAGCCCGGTCCCTGAGCCGGAGCCTCGTGCCGCAAGAGGCGATCTCCGCCGAGAGGGGCTTATCGGTTCTTATCCGCGGCCGCCGGCATCAGATCTCCGGAGTCTGTTGATGACGCCCCGCGCCTGGCGGCCGCCCGAATTCGGTTGCAACGGCCGGGAGCGCCGGGTAGGATGCGCTCCGCGGGTCGGCGCCTTGGCGGGCGGAACCGCCTTACGGCCCGGGATGCTTTACGGAGCCCCTTCTATTGAGCCATTGAGAGAAGAACGTGATGACACAGGATATTTCCCGGACCGGCGGCATTGGGAACGACACGCTGGCCGGCGGCCTCGGCGGCGACACGCTGACAGGCGGCATTGGGAACGACACGCTGACAGGCGGCGCCGGCGACGATGTGCTGACCGGCGGAACCGCAAGCCCGGCAGCCGACGCGAACTTTCTCGCCATGAATCCCGGCAGCTCGGACGATGACACGCTGGACGGCGGCGACGGCGCCGATGTGCTGGACGGCGGCGCGGGCGACGATGCACTGTATGGCGGCACGGGCGATGACACGCTGTATGGCGGCGACGGGGACGACACTCTCGAGGGCGGTTCGGGCGACGATACCCTGTTCGGCGGCCAGGGAGCCGACAGGCTGACAGGCGGCACGGGCAATGACACGCTCTATGGCGGCCATGGCCATGACATCTTTGCGTTCGCGGCGGGGGACGGAGCCGACAAGATCACCGATTTCGAGGCCGGCGACAGGATCGAGATTGCCGGCGTGTCCGGCGGTTTCGGGGATCTGGCGATCGAGCAGGACGGCTCCCATGCCGTCATCCGCTACGGCGACGGCGACACCATCCGGCTGTCGGGCGTGTCGGCGGCCTCCCTCAGCGCGGACGACTTCCGGTTCCTTCCCGTCGAGGCAGCCCCGCCGGAGGGCGGCGGCGAGGATACCGTTTCGCAGGACGACCTTGCGCAGGGCGCGCCGCCGGACGGCAACGATGACGGCGACGACGACGCCTTGAGCGGCGGGTCCGCCGACGGCAAGACGCTGAGGGGCGGCAAGGGCGCGGACACGCTGACCGGCGGCGAAGGCGGCGATCTCCTGAGAGGCCGCAAGGGCGCGGACACGCTGGACGGCGGCGCGGGCGGCGACACGCTGCGGGGCGGCAGGGGCACAGACACGCTGACCGGCGGTACCGGCGACGACACGCTGACTGGCGGGCGCGGCGCCGACACCTTCGTGTTCGCGGCGGGAGACGGCGCCGACACGGTCACTGACTTCGGGGACGGCGACAGGATCCGCCTGGATGGCGTGCCCGGCGGGTTTGCGGGGCTGGTCATCGAACAGGACGGCGCCGATACCGTCATTCGCTACAGCGGTGACGGCGACACGATCCGGCTGTCGGGCGTGTCGGCGGACTCCCTCAGTGAGGACGACTTCATCCTGCCTGCCGGCGGCGGTGATCACGAAAAGGTCGCTTACGGCGCCGGCACGAGCGACGACGACAACGACGGCGGCGACCCGAATGCCGGCAACGACGGCGGCGACCCGAATGCCGGCAACGACGGCGGCGACCCGAATGCCGGCAACAACGGCGGCGAGGACACGATCCCGGGCGCTTCGGGCGATGATCCGCTGGACGTTGAAGCCTGCGGCGAGACGATTCATGGCGGCGCGGGCCGCGATTGGCTCTTTGGCACCGCATGCGACGACACGATCTACGGCGGCTCGGGTGACGACAAGCTCTACGGTCGAAAAGGCGATGACATAATCCATGGCGGCGGGGGTAACGACCTTCTCCGCGGCAATTCGGGCGACGATGAGCTCTGGGGCGGGGAGGGCCACGACTTTCTGACCGGTCGTGACGGCGACGACACGCTGGAAGGCGGCAGAGGCAACGATTTCCTCTCGGGCGGTTTGGGGGTTGACACGCTTCGGGGCGGGGAGGGCCGCGACGAGTTCGGTTTCTTCACGAAGGGTTACTACAGAGAGTGGGGATTCAAGGACGGCAGCGACGACACGATACTCGACTTCGAGGACGGAATAGACCGCCTCGTATTCCACTCGGTCGACGGGGAACTCGGCTTCGACGACCTCGAGATCTGGCAGTCCGACAGCGGCGCTGCCATCAACTGGTCCTTGGGGACCATCACCCTGGAGGGGGTCCAGGCGTCGCAACTGACCGAGGCCGATTTCAACTTCCACGGCCTGCCCGACTGGCAGATACTCGAAAACGGCATGGGCGACGACACGCTCCAGGGCCGCGCAGGCCACAACTCGTTCGGATTCACGAAGGGCGGCGACGACACGATACTCGACTTCGAGGACGGAATAGACCGCATCGACTTCTACACGGTCGACTCGGAGCTCGACTTCGACGACCTCGTGATCCGGCAGTCCGACAGCGGCGCCGTCATCACCTGGTCCTTGGGGACTGTCACCGTGGAGGGGATCCAGGCGTCGCAACTGACCGAGGCCGATTTCGACTTCGTCGGCTGACGCGCCCGCCGGGTCTGACGGCGCGCGTCCGGCACCGCGTTCCTTGCAAGCCGCGCGGCGGCGGGAGCGGCAACGGAACCTTGCGCGTCCGTCCGGAACTTGACTCATCTGATGTCGAGTCGCTGCACATGTTCATAAATTCTTCGTTTTTGGTCAATTCCAGAACGTGAATGAACCGGTGGCCGGCATGGGCTATGTGAACACGGCTTACGACTATATGGACTTTGAAAAAGAAATGGTCTGGATCGAGAACGAAGAAAGCCGCCTGGCGGGCTATGCTGATATGGCAAAGAACCCAGACGATATGGTGTCTTGGTTCAACGGGCATGTGAATTGAGGGAAACCGTTCACGATGATAGTGACCATACTGAAATGGACTGTACCGCCGCTGCTGGTTCTTCTGACCGCGGCAGCCATATTTACCAAGAAGACCTTCCATGTGGAGGTCTTCATCCCCGCGCCGCCCGAGGACGTCTGGGCAGTGCTGATGAACACCGAGGCTTACCCCGATTGGAACCCGGTCTTCGTCGCGGTGGATGGGGCTTATACCGAAGGCGAGAAGGTGACCAGCTCGGTCCGTTTCCCTGACGGTTCGATCACCGAGATGACGGCCACGGTAAAGACTTTGGCCGAGGGTCGGGAGCTGCGGCAATACCTCGGCATCCCCGGTATCCTCACCGCCGACCACCAGTGGATTCTGGAGCCGGTCGAAGGCGGCACCCGCGTCACGCAACATGAGATCGACCGGGGCATCTACCTTTGGTTTTGGAACTCCGATTGGGTTGAACCCGCATACCAAAAGGTCTCCGATGCGCTAGCGACTCGGGCCGGGGAAGTTGACACCAATCTATGATGGCACCGTCTCGACGTCGGATCGGAGCCTCCGTGTTAAGGTGTTAGCTCGAACCTAAGGAACACTGGCCGTTCCAAGGTTTGTTGGCAATCACTTTGCCGCGATCAGACCGGCGTCTGGTCAGTAGTCTGACACAGCGGCGGTCTGATTCCCGGATGCAGCCTTTCTTTCGAGAATGCTGCCGGTCGGGCATTCCAGCCGGATCTGGTCAGGAATCCAGCGGCTGCGGCCTGCTTAACGCCGACAGAGATTCAAGCGGCGGAAAGCGATGACGAACTGACAGGAACAGATCGGACGTAAGATCAGACTTCCTGACCTGATCTCCTCTTCAGTGCCGGGAAGAGTCTCAGAAACTCCATGTTTTTCTGCTTTTCAGCGGTTTTTCTCACTTAACTGAAGGGCTTTCATGAATATTGAATAGATGATCTATGAAAAGGCGGATCCGATGCTGTCTCTTCCCTTGGCACCCGTCGAAACCGTCCCGATCAGCGGACTTTCTCCCGATAAGTCTGTCATGCCGCTGCTTGACTGACTCAGCCGGTCCGGAACCCTATGTCCGGGCAGCGGTCTCCGCTTCGTCTGTCAGATCGCAGGCGCTCGGAACCCGAAAAACGGGTCAGATAACCATGCGTCAGGTCAGGAAGTCTGAAGATACAGCATGTGCGGCTCGAAGATTATGAAAGGGCTGAATCAGCGGAGATCGTCTCATCCGGCCGGGGTTCGGCCGAACGGCGGCGGGCGCATGTTCTTCTCCTCACGGATGAGGACCGGAAGAGCGGCTGCCGCACTTCGAGTGCGGATACGAGCGCAACGGGACGGCTAATCTGTTCATGGTGCATGCGCCGCTTTCAGACCAGGGCATGTCAAGATCACCGACCGCCGAACAAAGAAAGATTTCGCCGGGCTCCTCAGGGACGTCGCCGATGTCTGCTTCCCCGGCAAAATATCGTGACGTCCTTGGACAACCTTAACACGCATGAGCTGTCGAATCTTTGCTGCGTTTTTCCGCCGGAGCAGGTCGGCAGGCTCTGCCGGCGTTTCGAGGTTCATCATGCGCCGAAACACGGCATCCGGCTGAACATCGCCAAAAGTGGAATCAGCGTGCTGAGCCGTCAATGCCCATCTCGACGCATCCCCGACCGGGAGACGCTCCGCCGCGAGGTTTCGGCATTGTGGAAAACACGCAATGCGGGCCCGGCTGCCGGTCAAACAGCGGTTCGCAGCCGAGGATGCGCATACTGAACTGCACTCCCGGTAGCTGTCAATTCAACAATAACCGACTACTAGCGGCGGGGCTGGTGGAAAAATACTGCTGTTTTGCGGAATCCGCTTTCGGCAGACATCTCAATAACCGCCTGCGGCCAACTGATCCGCTTCCCAGATTGTGTACCCAACTATTTGACATGCCGGGCCGGTTTCGGCACAGTGCAGCGCTACCAGCGGTGAGAATGCTCAAAGGAGATTTGAAATGATCGGCAGCCGGCATGACATGTCGCACGAACAATGGCAGCGGATGGAGCCTGTGATGCCGAAAGGCCTGCCGGGGCCTTCGCGCAAGGACGACCGTAAGGTAACAGCTGGTATATTCTTCGTGCTGCGCACCGGCATGCCGTGGCGGGATCTGCCCGAGCGCTACGGGCCTTACACGACCTGTCACAACCGCTTTAACCGCTGGAGCAAGTCGGGTCGCTGACAGAAGATCTTGATGACCTTCAACAACTTTAAGAAGCGGACGAAAAAGACGACGGCGATCCGGCGTTGCGGAGCCGGATGATCGACTCGTCATCAGTCCGCGCTCACCGCCATGCCGCCGGGTGGCGCAAGGATGGCGAGCCGCAGGAGATCGGGCGTTCCCGGGGCGGACAGCCTGCGAAGATCCATGCCATGGTCGACGGCAAGGGCGGGCTGCGCCGCATGCGCCTGCCGCCGGGGCAGGCCGCCGACCGCGCCGAGGCGGCGGCCCTTCTTGACAGTCTTGAAGCTGGCTGCCGGGCCGTCATTCCGTCAAAGTCGAACCACAGGCGGCAGCGGCCGCCGGATAAAGCCGCCTGTGCAACACGCAATGTCATTGAGCGTTTCTTTGAAGGATCGGCTTGACCGGCTCAAGGAAGCCGCGTAGATAGTGTCTGCCAGAAAACCCCTGTTTTCGGCGGCGTCCGGCGGCGGCTCGGCGCTTCCGGGCCGCTATCCGGCGGCGGATCCGGGCTCTGAAGCATGCCGGACGGCGGAAATTAATTGCTGACATAGAGTTTGCGGGCCGCCGGAGCACGGCTGACCGCTCCCGGGTTCAGAGACCCGGGAGAAAGCCGTTATTTCGATGAAGGGGGGGTCAGGCGGCTCGTCGTCGCAATCGCTTCCCGCTCCGCATCTGCCGTCTTTTCCGCAGAAGCCTTCCGAGCCGGCAGCAGTTCGCGGCGAGCGCCGCGAGGGCTGCGGTGCGGGCGAAGCCGTCGCGGCCATGGCTCCGCACCCGGTCGAGACCGCGATGCTCAAGGTGATTGATCGCCGATTCGACCGCCGGATGCTGACGGCGGGCCTCGGCGAAGCCGGGTTCCGACTGCCGCTCCCGCTCCGCCTTCGAAAGATACCCCTTCTTCGGCAGCGCGTTCAGATCAAGCATCGCATCCAGGTCCCGGCGGTTCTCCGGGCTGTGAAAGCCGCGGTCGAAACTGCAGGCCCGGAGTTCCGGAAACCGCTCCTGCGCCGCCCCGACGACCGGAACGGCATGGCAGACATCGGAACCTTCCTGCATGATCTCATGGCAGTTATAAACCAGCACTGATCCTCGACGACAGCCGTCGGAACTCCCAGCGCTGCGGGAGAGCCGGCCTTTCCCTCAGTGATCCAGCGCGCATTCGGCTCGAAAATCGAGAACACCTTCTCGTTCTGCGGTATGACCTCCCCCCGGAGCAGGCGGCGGCTGACCTGGTCGATCTGTCGCTCGGCGTGCCTCAGATAACTGTCGATCAAGCACAGTTTCAGCGCGCCGGCTCCGGCCGCTGTCAAGGCTGAAAAAGTCTCAGCCGTCTTCGCGACGAGGCGGCGGCAAAACCGCAGCATCCATGTTCAAATTCAAGGGCGTTTCGGAAGGAAATTCAGCCCTTGTTTCCTTTTTCCCACAGCTTTTGCACATTTTTTCCACAGAGCATCCGCCCGTTCAGGAGGCCGGCGCCGCCGCCGCGGGCTGCCGAATCGGCCGGTCCGGAGGGCAGCTCGGCCGTGCGGACGCGGACGGGGCCGTGTTTTTCCCAGACGCGCCGCTCGCGCAGCAGCGTGTTCGCCAGGACCGCCAGCTTACGCATGACGGCGACAAGGGCGACCTTATGACATTTCCCCCGCTCGGTGAGCCGGTCATAGAATGCGGACATATCTTTATTGAACCGCACAGCCGTCAAAGCCGCCATGCAGAGGGCCCGCCTCGGGCGGAAGCGTCCGCCGCGGATGCGCCGGACGCCTTTCTTCGCGCCGCTGTCGCGGGCGAACGGCGCGGTTCCGGCGAGAGCCGCGGCCTGCCGGCTGTCGAGCTGCCCGAGTTCCGGCAGCCAGCCGAGCAGAGCGGCGGCCGTGACCGGTCCGATGCCGGGAACGGACATCAGGATGCGGTAAGCGCGGGCCTGACCGGGATCGCTCTTGATATGCTTCTCGATCTCAGCTTCGAGAGCTTCCCTCTGCCGCTCGGCGGCTTTGATGATTTTATCCATGGGCTTCTTCGCTGACGCCTTCCGGATCTCATCGCGGCACTGACGCATTGTCTTAATGATCTCAACCGCTTGCGCACGGGCGACCATGAGGTCATTGAGACCGTCAAGAAACGCGGATTTCGGCTCGGTCGCCGGGAGATCGGCGAAAGCCGCCGCGAAAGCGGCGAGCATCCTCGCATCCGTCTTGTCGGTTTTCACTGGCTGACCGGTCGCTTCGGCGAAGCGCCGCGCCTGGCGGGGGTTGACCACGCAGACTTCGTAACCTCTGTCGTGCAGCGACTGATGAACCGCCCGGTGCAGCCGTCCGGTCGCTTCGACAGCGACCCGCCGCACCGCGTGTTTTCTCAGAAACCCGTCGATCGCCCGGAAGCCCGCACGGTCGTTTTCAACCCGGCGGTCGACGCCGGCGGCGTGCACATCGATCATGTCCTTGCTTATATCCAGGCCTGCGCATATTTTCGTCATTTCCCTATGCTCCTGTTCTCATGGTTATTCGGATCGTGAGCTGGGCAGCTGTTCAGGACGCGAGGGAACGGGAAAGCCGGGCCGGCCATGCTTGATCACGGTTCTGTAAACCAAGGAACGATCGGCCCGACCCGGCCTGGCGGGGAAGGACATCCCCGCCTCCCCTTGCCGGCAGCGGCCGGCAAGGGGACCCCGCGACAGGATAGCACGGCTGCGGATGAGCGGTGAAATAAAAGTTTGCTGCAACCTCGCGCCGAGCAACCCCTGTGGACAACTCCTTATGGAATTATCCTTGGTTTGATTCATATGAGATACTCCCTGACGCGCTTTTCCGTCTGCCGCCGCCGCGTGCGGACGCCGTGAAACCGCCGCCGCAGCCCGGCGTGCAGATGCGCGCTCTGCCGCTGGGCGGGCACGCCGCGCCGGCAAGCCTCCCGCGCCGTCTCCCGAACCATGCGGCGCACCGCATCCATGAGAAGATTCACATCCGTCGGAAAATGAACATCCGTCTCGACGCAAAAACTGTCAACGCGACCGCGCAACGCGGCGCCGGGCTTTTTTCCGGCGACCTCATGGCCGCTCGCTGCCAGCGGCTTGCCGACGCGCGCCGGCATCCGCGGCGTCAGAAGCGAAACATCATCGACAAGCGTCTGCATCCCGTATTCGCCGCAGTCGAAAACATCGTCATGGCCGAGCATCGCGCGGACCAGCTCATGGTTGTTCACCAAGCTGCGCAGCCGGTCGAAATCGCAGTCAGTCCCCTGCTTGAGAACGCCGATCACCAGAATCGGCTGGCAAGCTGTTCCCGGACGACCGTTGTGCCAGCCGACATCGGCGAAGAACTCCTCGTCGAAAATCCGCTGAAGATCGCGCTGGCGATTGACATAAAGATGCTGCAGACCCCTGAGAACATTCTCGATGTCGTCCCGCGACTTCAGATCAATTTTCAAGGCTCAATTTACAAATCGTATGCATCCATACTGTAATGTAGTTGTATACAAGGAGATAGAGGTCATAGATGATAAGCGGTTTTGCCAGATACTTCGGTAACTATTCTGCAATATTATCAGTATGTTGGGATGAAAAATGCCTCCTCCCGCACATTTTTTCTGCCGGAACCGAAAAGCTATGCATACGATTTGTAAATTGAGCCATTTTCAAAGTTTCGATGGCCGTCGAGCCGAGGCGGGCCGGTTTGATCAGGCTTCTCATATCGTTCTCCCGGTGAAAAAAGCGGCGAAGATTGCCCCGATCAGGGCTTAATTGCCGGATTTTTAACAAAAACGCTGATTCTTCGCAACCGAAAAACACCTGACAATACTAAAAATAATAAGTAAAGAACTTTTTGGGCAGGCACTAGATAGTCGACAGGCAACACCGCTCATGCGAGTTTCAACACCGATCTGGACATTCCCGAATCAAGCAACCCCTGTGTATAACTCCTTATGGAATTGTCCTCGGTTTGATTCATATGAGAGTTCCGGCGGGTCGCGACCCGTTTTGACAAGCGGACGCGCGACTTCGCCGCCGCTGTCATCCTCACCGTCGTCCGCCGCCTGCTGCGGAATACCGCAAAGCTGATGATTGAGTCCGCGACCTGATACTTGCCGGCTGCCTGACCGGTTACTTGCTAATATTCATTTGTTGCTCTGCCCGTTTTTCTCGCGGCGCCGTTCCAGCGCTCTTCAAGGAAATCACAGCGGCAAACATCCTGAAACATAACCCGTTTGCTAACCGACCTTGGCTGCAGATCGAAACAAATCAAAGGGGATCATGGACAAATCCTTGGAACGACGGGAAGCGCAGCCGCCTATGGAGCCGGCGTATCAAGCGGAACAGCTTCAGCGGAATTCGTCCCGGCTTCGATCATTCCGCGCACATCCGCTGCGACTTCCAACATCTCGGCCGGTGCGCGGACCGTCTCTCCCGCGCACTGTCGCAGAGCTAAGATCAGAGGCAGCAGAGCGGCGGCTTTCCCCCTGTCACGGGAAAACAGCTCAGCTAAACCGCTCTCCGAAGCTCCGCCCGCAACCAAATCCGACACGCCCGTGATCATCTCCGATATCATTGTATCCTCGCCGGAATCAAACCCGGCATACACCGAATCCAACGCTTCCATCATGTCCCGATGCCGTTGTTGAACGAGCAGTGATTTCGCTCTTAGCCATTTTACTTTCCAACTCAGCATGGATTTATCTTCGCATGCGAAGGTCTTAATTCTTCTGTCCAAATCATCGCAGACTCGCAGTGAATGGTCTGTTCGGCCAAACCGGATCCGCGCCTCGGTTTTGCTGATGAGCGCTTCCGCGGCTTGTTTCTGAAGTTCCGGTATATCGCTATCGTTGAATCGCTTGATCACTTGATCGTAGACAACGATCGCCGCCTTACTGTCGCCGACTCGCTCCAGCGCCCCTCCCTTGCTGACCAGCGCCTTTGCAACACATTCCTGAAGTTCTGATGCGCTGCTGTTTCCAAAGCGCGCGACCATCTCATCAAACGCGGCAACCGCTGCTCTATCCTCGCCGCGCTGTTCTTGCGCCGCCCCTTTGCGGAGCAGCGCCGCAGCGACCTGTGACTGTGGCTCGGACTCATCACTGCGGCCGAAACGCTTGATCACTTCGTCGTAGACCGCCAATTCAGCCACGGGTTCATTCAATCCCTCATGCGCGAACGCTTTTGCCGACAATATCGACGCGATCAGCTGATCCGGGGCTTGCAGCGAGCGAATGCTCCGGGAAGAAAGAAACTGGTCCGCGATCTTAATGACTTCCTCGAACTCGGTCTTATCCATCGCAAATGTGATTCTGCCGAAAACCTCCGTTGCCTGCTCGCGGTCAGCCGCCGCCCCTTTCATTACCCGCCGGATTCCGGGCTGTGTCTCTCCCGAAAAAAAACTGCCGGTTCGCAGAGAGCCGTCCGCCGGCGTCAGCCTGTCGTGGACAGCCGGCCAAAATGCCGCTTCACAATTCGCAGCGCGGGGCCGTTCATCCAGCCCGGATTCGATGTAGAACGCCGCCATAAAGCGGATCAGGCTGCGGACGGCCGCCTCCTCGCCGTGTTCGCGCCTCAGCTTGTAGTAAATGCTGTGGAGGCGCTCCGAAGCCGAGTAAATACGTTTTTTGCCGCTCTCTTCGGCGAGTGCCGCGCCGCGCTCGACCAGCCTCCCCAACAGGGTTGATACGGACCGGACATCCATGCGCGCCCGCGCCGCGATTTCTCCGGTGGTCGATGGTTGCCAGAGATCGATCAGCGCGAGATAGACCCGCCGCTCCGTCTTCGCGAAAGCCTGCAGATATCCGCGGAAATACTCGGTGTGATCATCAATAAGCCTTGCAAGCTCATCCATTAAATGACGCGGCGACCGGTGCAGCGCGCTGTCGCCGATAATGGTCAATAGGCGGGGATTGCCTCCGGTCAGGATCTGCAGCGGCCGGATTTTACGTTCACTCACCGCATCGCCGCTCACCATTTGCCACAAACGGAGGCACTCGCCGGTATCCAACGGTTCCAAACGGAGTATCCGGAAAAATTCGAAAAACGGCTCCCGCGGATCGTCCAGCCCCTTGAAACGGCTGGCAGCGGAAGCGAGCAGGATGATCTCAGGATCCGACTGCAACACCTTGCGCAGCTTCCAGCCGAAATCGACGTCGACATGCCCGAACAGCGTTTGCAGATTCTCGACCATGAAAACGAGCTGCTTGCCCAGACGGTCCGCTGCTCCCAAGACAACCGCGCGAGCGCGCCCCTCCAGGTCATCACCCCGCCACTGGGCCGCCAGAGAGGCATGTCTGTCTCGCAACTCCTTGGAAAATTGAGGACCCTGCGTTGAGATCTCTTTGGCCAGATAGAACAATGATTCGAGCCAGAAATCGGCCAGACTGAATATCTCTTGACTTTCCTCCATGAAACAGACCGGCAAAAGCCGTTCGGACATTTCGCGGTCGGTACGGATCTCAGCGGCTGTCCGGGCCAGAAGCATTGTCTTTCCCTGACCGCGCGGGGCGATCAGCAGGGTGTGTTGACACGACGGCGAACCGATGTTTCCCTTAAGGACATCCAGTAAGATGCCGAATTCGCGCTTCCTGGCCGCGAATTGGTTAATCACCTCTTCATCGGATTGGAGCATTCCCGGATTGAACTTGCGGATCCGTATCGGACGCTGAAAAGACTTCTTCATCAAGGACTGCTTCTATTCGCTCACAGGAAACGGTCTTCAATGGGAACATGGTGGTCGCGGAAGCGGGACAGCCACCAGTCCTTCAGCAATTGGAACGGGAACCGGAGGCCGTCCTCACCAGCTTCGAGATAGCCGTCGTGTATGAGGACATCGAGCGCTTCGGCGATATGGCGGGGCGCGTCCTTGACCACCGGTGAGTACCAGAGTTCAAGATGGCGGCGTGCGCGGCCCGTGAATACGTCCTTGGTAGCGGCTTCAGCGAGAATCTCCAACGCGATCCGGCAGCTTTCCCCGTTCAAGGCGTACCGAAGGCGCGATTCGTAATGCGCGAGGTCGCTCTGCCCGGCAGGTCCGAGAAGCTCGGTTCGATAGACCTCGCCTACATGCTCTATCTTCACCCGATCAAGATTCCGCATGACGATGAAATCCTGCAGGCAGGCGAAGTATGACTGAACATGGTGGGGAATGCCTATGCCGAGCGCCTCGTAGACGGCGTCGGCAACCCCGTGGTCAATCGGCAGGCTTCGGCTCTCCGCCAAGCATTCGAAGCACCTGACGCTGTCCTGACGGCTCCAAGGTCCCAGCCGGAAGGGGAAGAGGTGGTTGATGCGGTCGGGTATGCCGAGCCTTTGCACAAGTTGTGCCAGTCCGATGCTTCCGGACACCATGAGCACCGGAGATCTGCCGCGGAATCCCTGAAACACACCGCGAAACCAACTCAGAAACTCATCGACCCTCCGGTCTCCTTCCTTATCACGGAGCATTCTCATGAGAAATACGGGCAGTTCGTCCACGACAAGGAGAACCTGTCGATCATGCTCTGCGCAACTCCCTATCAACTCCTTTCCGCAGCGCTTCCAATCCCCGTTCAGTGCGGCACGAATCTTCAAACGAAATTCCGAAGCGCTGATTTCCTCAACGTTCTCGCCGAACCAGTTCCCGATCGCAGCGGTGAAACGGGATGTGACTGAACGAATAGGATGCACCGCTTCCGCGATATCTGCGACCACGTCCTCCGGACATGTCGCACCCTCCAAGTCAATGTAGAGAAAGCGCCACCCTGCAATCTCCAGCCGACGGCCTAGTTCTTGAGCCAAGCTGGTCTTTCCCATTCGCCGCTGGCCGGTCAGAAGCACGTGATTGCCGTCGCGGATCCGCGATTCCAGCATCTGGAGCTCGGGGCCCCTATCGAAGAAATCATCCCCGCTTACCCAGCGGCCAGTGGTGGATTTCATATGTGGATTCCCATATCAAATATCTTTTGAGATTTACGATTCAACGAATCTGTCGTCAACATTTTTGTTGAACAAAATTCCGCTGAGATCGGATGGCATGGTGCCGTGAAAGGCCTTCTCAGCGTCAATGATCCGTCACATCTGTTCGCTTTTTGCCGGATTGCCGCTTGGTTGTTCGCGCTCAGGGGAAGGGGTAATAACAGAACAGCTTTCCGAGGCCGCGGGCTTTTTCCTCTGATAACCGCGACACAGAATCTCCTGTTCAGACGCCTGTTCCGGCAACTTGCCCCGGGCACTCGGCTCCGGCCGCCGAGTCGGTCATGCGCGGATGCCGTCCCCGAACGCCGCCGCTGCGCCGCCCGGGAAACGCAGAGCCTTCGCAAGCGCTGATCATCTATACTCTCCTTAATTTGCCAGCTTCGGCATAATATCGCGGGCATTTTTATGTCCTGCCGCAGGAAATGGTAATTTCACCGCCAAGCGACGATTCAGCCGCTTCTCCGGCGAGAAGGCGATGAACCGCGACCGGTTTGAAAATGCCGCGGTATTTTGTGATATTCATACACGGGAAGCCGCAGAAAAAGGGAATCAGGCATGCCGCAGGAGACTGGCCGCGGGATGACGCTTAAACGCGTCGAAAACGGCATTGCGTTCGTGACGATGAACCGTCCGGAAGCCTACAATGCGCTTTCATCCGGCCTTATGACTGAACTCCAGAAGGTGTTTGACGGAATTACCGAAGACCGTTCCGTCAAGGCCGTGGTTCTGGCCGGCGCGGGCAAAGGATTTTGCGCCGGTCATGATCTCAAGGAACTCAGCGGCAACGACCGCCCGGAGTTTCACGCCCGGCTGTTTGAACAGTGTTCCACGCTCATGAAGTCCATCGTGCGGCTCCCCCAGCCTGTCATTGCCTGCGTGCACGGTATCGCGACAGCCGCGGGCTGCCAGCTGGTCGCCACATGCGATCTGGCCGTGGCCGGCGACACAGCGTCGTTCGGAACGCCCGGCGTCAACATTGGTCTCTTCTGCTCGACTCCCATGGTCGCGGTTTCACGTAAAATGCCGCGCAAACAGGTGATGGCCATGCTGCTCACAGGGGAACGGATCACAGCGGCGAAAGCTGTTGACGCCGGGCTGATCAACGAGGCCGTTCCGGCGGAGCGGCTGGAAGCGAGGACGAAAGAACTCGCTGCCGCGATCGCCGCCAAGTCGCCGAAAGTCCTGGCCATCGGCAAGGAAGCATTTTACCGGCAAGCCGAAATGCCGCTTGACGAAGCCTACGCCTATACCGAGGAAGTGATGGTGAAAAACATGCGGCTCGCGGACGCTTCCGAAGGAATTTCCGCTTTCATCGGCAAGCGTGAACCGGTCTGGCAGGAATCATGACCGATCAGGAACTGCCTGTCTGGCGCAACCACGGCGGATATCCAGACTCGTATATCCGCGGCATACTCTCCGCTGTCCAGTCCATCGCCATCGTCGGGGTCAGCCCCGACTGGACCCGTCCATCCAACTTCGCGATGAAATATCTCCAAGCGAAGGGATACCGGATATACCCGGTCAATCCGGCCGCGGAAGTGACGGAAATTCTTGGTGAACAGGTCTATTCCAGCCTGCGCGATCTTCCCGAAACCGTCGATATGGTCGACATATTCCGCAATTCCGAGGCCGCCGGACCGATCACAGACGATGCCATTCAGCACGGCGCGCGCGTGGTATGGATGCAGCTCGGCGTCCGCAATGAAACCGCCGCCCGCCGAGCCGAAACGCACGGAATCCGGGTGGTCATGAACCGCTGCCCGAAAATTGAATTTTCACGCCTCTCCGGCGAGTTATCGCAGCATGGCATCAACTCCAATTTGGTGACATCACGGCGCCGGACGATCGGAAAAATGGGCTCAGCCGCCGAAGGCAGCGAAACCGGCGGAAGGAATCCCGGTTTTGAAACCCGCGCCATTCATGCAGGCGCGGCGCCCGATCCGGCGACCGGAGCGCGGGCGACACCGATTTTCCAGACAACCGCCTACGTATTCGAGGATGCCGACCACGCCGCTTCGCTGTTCAACCTGCAGACGTTCGGCAACATCTATTCCCGGCTCTCAAACCCGACCACCGCTGTTCTTGAGGAACGGATCGCGAACCTGGAGGGCGGCCGCGGAACAACCTGCACGGCTTCAGGCCACGCTGCGCAGATGGTGGCCCTTTTGCCGCTCATGGAGCCCGGCGACCGGCTGATCGCGTCGACCCGGCTGTACGGCGGTTCGATCACGCAGTTCGGCAAAACATTCCGTAAATTCGGGTGGAAATGCCAATTCGTCGACATGGACGACACGGACGCGGTGCGCGAAGCGGCGCGTCTTCCGCGCGTGAAGGCGATCTTCGCTGAATCTCTCGCCAATCCCGGCGGGGTCATCACGGACATCGCGGCGGTGAAGTCAATCGCGGAAGAGGCCGGCGTTCCCTTGGTCATCGACAATACCATGGCGACGCCATGGCTGTGCCGTCCGATTGAGCACGGCGCCGACATCGTCGTCCATTCGACCACAAAATTCCTGTCCGGCCACGGGAACGCGATGGGAGGCGCGGTCGTGGATTCCGGAACGTTTGACTGGTTCAGGAACGATCTGTTCCCGTCATTATCAAAACCCGAACCCGCATATCACGGGCTGACATTTTACGAGACTTTCGGCGACTTGGCATACACCGCTTACGGCCATGCCGTCGGGCTGCGGGATCTCGGCCCGACGATGGCGCCGTTCAATGCCTTTCTGACCATCATGGGGACCGAAACGCTGTCGCTCCGTATGCAGCGGCATGTGGAGAACGCCGAACAGGCCGCCATATATCTTGACGGCCACCCCGGAGTCAGCCGGGTATCGTATGCGGGCCTGCCGTCATCGCCTTATCACGGGCTGGCGCAGCGTTATCTGCCCAAAGGCGCGGGGTCGGTGTTCACGTTCGGCATCAAGGGCGGATTCGAAGCCGGCGTGAGATTTGTCGAACGCTGCGATCTGTTTTCTCATCTCGCCAATATCGGCGACACGCGTTCACTGGTTCTGCATCCCGCCTCGACGACACACAGACAGCTGACGGAAGATCAGCGCGCCGCGTCAGGCGCGGGCGATGATGTGGTGCGCCTTTCGATCGGCCTTGAATCCATCGACGATATTATCGCCGACCTTGAGCAGGCGCTTGCCTGACAGGTTTTCGCCCGGCCGCATGGGAGTGTGCCTCGTATGTTGAAACTTTGATGCAGGCAGTATCGCGTGAACCGCTTCGACGCGGTGCGAACACGATTCTAGATGCCGCTTTGCGCACATCTGTCAGTGCGGCATGCGAATAACGGCAATTCCATCGCCGGCTCTGACAAATAAACCTGAAGCGCTTGCTTGCTGATTGCATATTTCAGATAGTCATAGAGAACATCAACAGCGCACCTTCGTTGGTTTTTCGGAGGCATCATGAATTGATAGTTTGTTCCTAAAGCCGATATCACATACCAAATGTAGAATACACATCGTGATTTAAGCAGACTCACATACTGCATACAGCATTATGGAACAAGCTCTGAGACTGTATAATGATCAACTTGGTCGATTCTGCCTGTACCGGAACTCGGGCGGATTGACAGCCAGCAGGCGGCGGCTCCCTGTTCGCCTGAGATAGCGGTGTAAAAAAGGTGCTAAGGGCGGATGCTTCCAGCCGAGGCGAATACTTCTGTACAGTGGCTGCCGCGGCTGTGCGGTTAAACAAGAATCTGTCCGAGTTCTACAACCGGCTCACCGAACGGGGTAAAGTTGCCCTTTTCGCCGCCATTCGCAAGCTGCTGATACTGGCGAACACGCTGCTGAACGGCTGGGAACAACAGAGCCCGTCCCGTAGCGCGGTGTTCCGAACTGCGCTTTCGATCAGCCGATTCGGCGGACCGCGCCGCTGTGCCTGCCTCCTGAACAGGTTGATTTTACATGGATAAAATGCAGCAAACTCATGCGAAAATGGAAATCAGGGCCGGATTTTTTCCTGAAACGCCCTTGAATCGGAACATGGGTGCTTTTTCATTGAAACAGCCGCTTGCTCCCGGCTCAAGAGCGATCAAACGTGCTCCGGCGGCTGCCTGTTAATTCGGCATTGACGATTAAATTCCGCTGCTCAGCTGCCCCAGATCAGCCGCCGGCCGGCGTTCCAGCTGAGTGGAACGGCTGCCGACCATAACTGAAAACAGAGGTTTTCTGGCAGACATTACGTATTCCAGGGCAACGTCACTTCAGTTCACAGAGTGGCTTGCATAACTATATATATGTAGCTACATTGTGCCAATGACGGCATTCCGCTTCACATGGGATGAGGACAAAAATCTCTCCAATCAGCGCAAGCATGGCGTCAGCTTTGAAGCCGCAGCCCGCGTGTTCCTCAATCCGCTGCATCTCTCGGTGCAGGATCACACCGAGGACGAGGAACAACGTTGGCAGACAGTCGGCCAAATCGACGACCTGACTGTGGTGCTGGTGGCCCACACGTTCACGGAAGAGGGGGCCGCAGACGAGCCGACTGAGGTGATCCGCATCATCTCGGCCCGTCCTGCAACACGTAAAGAAAGGAAGCGATATGAAGAAGGTTGAACATACGCTCGACACGCTCCCGCCCTTGACGGAAGCACAAAAAGAGAACCTCAAGAGCCTGACCACGATGCCCGATGATCGGATCGACACGAGTGACATCCCTGAACTGACCGAAACACAGCTCGCTGAGATGAAGCGGCTTGAGCATTACCGCCCGGTCAAAAAACAGATCACAGTCCGCTTGGACGCCGATGTGCTGGCTTGGCTCAAAGCAGGTGGCAAAGGTTATCAGTCCCGCATGAACGCCATACTGAGGCAGACGATGCTTTCTCGTCTTGCGGCACAGCCTCTCCCCGGAGCAGGTGGCGGTCAACCTGATTGATCCGGCGTTCAGCGTGCTTAAAAGTTTGTTCCTAAATTCGATTTTTTATACCATATACAGTATACAAAACGTGATTTAAGCGAACTCATATACTGCATACAGCATTATGGAACAAGCTCTCAGACTTCGCAAGCACGCGGAACCTCCCGCACCGGAAGCCGGGATCTTTCGGCGAGGATACAACCGTGTATCCATGGCCGCACAGGCCGGGGAATCCATCCGGACGCCGCGCTCACCCGGCCGATCCGCCGGCAATCCGGGTTCGTCCCCGGGCTTCGCAGCCGCCCGGAACATCTCGAATTACAGACGCTTGACGCCATCCGCAGCCGCGTTTAGGACGGCGGCGAGGTACCGCGGACACAGCTATCCTGATTGCCGATCCATACCGACATGCCGGCCAAGCTCCACAGACACCGGATGTTCTTCCGCTGAAACCAATGCCGGTATGCTGTTCCGGACGGATGTCCTGAAGCGGGAATCAGCGAGATATCCGGATACGCAGCCGATGTCGGCAATGGCGGTTCCAAGCCCGCCGGTCCGGCCCTTAAAGCGCGGCGGCGACCCGGCGCAGCGCTTCCCGGATATTCTCCGCCGAATTCGCGTAGGAAAACCGGACATAACCCTCTCCCCAGGCACCGAACGACGTGCCGGACACCGTTGCGACTCCGGCGTCCTCCAGCATCCTGTTCTGGAATTCCTTCGAAGAAAGCCCCGTGCCCTCGATGTTGGGAAACGCGTAGAAAGCGCCCGCGGCGGCGGCGCACCGGAAACCGGGAATGCCGTTCAGACCGTCAACGATGATCCGGCGGCGGGAATCGAATTCCGAAACCATGCGCCTCACCTCATCCTGTGGGCCCTCCAGCGCCGCGATTCCGGCATGCTGCGCGGCGGCATTCACACATGAATGGTCATTAATGCACAGCCGCGTGACATGCTCAACGCAGCTGTCGGGCCAGACAGCGTATCCGATGCGCCAGCCGGTCATCGCATACGTCTTCGACCAGCCGTCAAGCACGATCAGTCTGTCACGCAATTCAGGGTATTGAAGGAATGAGGCGTGCCGCCGTCCGCCATAGAGCATGTTGGAGTAGATTTCATCTGACAGGACGGCCGTCCGGGGGCGCTTCTCCAGCCCTTCGGCCAGTTTGTCCATCTCTTCCTTCGGCGTGACCCCGCCGGTCGGGTTCGCGGGAGAGTTAACAATGATCAGGCTTGTGCGCTCGGTGATCCGGCTCAGAACCGACTCCGCCGAAAACGCGAACCCTTTCGCCTCTTCCAGCGCGACTGGAACCGGCGTCGCCCCCGAATAGCGGATCATGCTCTCATAGATCGGAAAGCCGGGGTTCGGATACATGATTTCCGCACCCGGCTGCCCGAACATGAGCATTGCGAAGAACATTGTCGGTTTTCCTCCCGGAACAACCACGATGTTGCCGGGACTGACCTCCGCCCCGTGCCGACGGCGCAGGTCGGCGGCGACCGCCTCTCTCAGTTCGGGAATGCCGTTCGCGGGCGTATAGCCGTGATGTCCGTCTCGCAGCGCCTTGACAGCCGCTTCCACAATGTGCGCGGGCGTGCTGAAATCCGGCTGGCCTATGCCGAGATTGATGATGTCCCGGCCGCTCAGGGCCAGTTGCCGGGCCTTCTCCAAAACCTCGAACGCGGACTCCGTGCCCAGCCGTGACAAACCGTCGGAAAACTTCAGTTCAGTCATGATTTTCTCCGCGATCCGCAGTTGTTTTCCGCCGCTGCCGTTTCCAAACCCCGGAGTCCCGCGCAGAAGCGTCCGCTTCTGCGGTCAGAACCGGATCAATCACTTTCAGCAACCGCATTCGTTCCGCGGGCGGCCGTTCCGGCGAAGGAAACGCCGGACGATAAGGCGTGTCATCGCGTTGCCGGAGCCGTCCGCTCTTCATCCAAACGGCCGCAGGCGGAGGAATGACACCGCTGCGCACCCGTTACATCCGCTGTTCCCGGAACGGACATCAACATTCAGAACCGGCCGCGCAAAGCGCTTTTCCGGTTTCCGCCCGGCCCGACGCCTTTGGAAAGCCGTCGTCAACAGCGGGATCGCCGCCTGTCCGCGATCCGGACCGGACGGCGGAGCCCGGGACCGCCGCGGCTTAGCCGCGGTCTCGGGCTCCGTATCCCGTCAACTGTTGATCCAAGCGTTCACGGTGTCCGGATTATCGGCGATCCACTCTTCCGCGACCTCTTGGGGATCACGCTTGTTCTCGAACATCTCGACGATCCAGGTGTTGACCTCATCGCCGGTGAACTGGACGTTCATCAACATCCACGCCGCCGCCGGATTGCGCTCCCACAGCGACTTCGAGAAGGCGATGTAGACGTCGTTCGGAGCGATAACGCACTCGAAGTGAGACACCTCCAGCCAGTTTTCGGCTCCGAGATCGACCTCCTCGCAGCCTTCAAAACGCTCCGGTTCTTCGACAATCGACAGGTCATACTGAACGTGCAGCGCTTCCGGAGTCCAGTAATAGAACAGCTGCGGTTTCGATGATGCGTACGCCGCGGCGAGGCCCGCCTTGAAGGTGTCGGCAGAGACGATATTCGGTTCCCACAGGCCGTCGAGCCCGTAAGACTTGAACTTGATCTGCCAGCGCTTGGTCGACGCCCAGGTCACGTCTCCGGCCCAGTATTCGCCGAGGCCGTCGCCGTCAGTGTCGAACATTGCGGCGATCTCAGGATTTCTCAGGTCCTCGATGGACTGGACTTTGTCGGCCATATAGCTCGGAACATAAATGTTCGAGGTGCCCTTGTAGGGATTGTTGTGATCAACGGTCTGCTTGTCCTCGATATATTCGTCCCAAGCGGACTGCCAGTTGGGCATCCACATGTCCGGATGGACATCGACCGAGCCGTCGCCCTTGTCCATTCCCGCGAAGATGACAGGCTGCTGATTCATGCCTGTCAGTATTTCCGCCTCAGAACCCAGCGGACCGTTGATGACCGCTGTCATCACGTGCGCGATCGCGCGGGCGCCGTTCCAGCTGGGTTCGGCGACCGACACTTTCTCCTGCGCGCAAGCGGCCGATCCGGCCGCCAGAGCGGCGCAGACCGCGCTCATTTTGAGCAGATCGTTCATTTTTTGCCTCCTTGTAGGCTGTGGTTGTGTTCAGATCCGGCTGAATGAAGCCCGGATCCCCTTCAGAATGCGGTCAATCATCATCGCGACAAGAGCGATGGCGACGCCCGCAAGAAGTCCCTTTCCCGCCTGAGCGTCGCCCAGCGCAGCCGTAACGATGGCTCCGAGTCCCTCAGCCCCGATAAAGGCCGAGATCGTCGCCATGCTGAGCGCAAGCATGATGGTCTGGTTCAGTCCCGCCATAATGGATGGAACGGCCATCGGCAATTCGATTTTGGTCAGCAGCTGGCGTTCTGACGCGCCGAAAGCCAGGCCCGCCTCTTTCGTGCTTTCGGGAACCTGCAGAATGCCGAGAGCCGTCAGCTTGATCATCGGCGGCATCGCGAAAACGACCGTGGCGAGAACCGCCGGAGGCTGCGAAATCCCGAAAAACGCCACCGCCGGCACGAGATAACTCAGCGACGGGATCGTCTGCATCACATCCAGAATGGGTTCTGTGATCCATTTGGCCCATTTGTTCTTGGCCATCCAGATGCCGACGGGAAGACCCGCGAGAATGCAGAGCGCCGTCGAGACCACCACCAGGGCCATCGTCTGCATGGCCACCTGCCACAGTTCGAAAACCGCAAGAAACGCGAGGCATCCTCCGACGAAGATCATCGTCGCTCTGCCGGTGTACCGCCAGGCGAGAGCGAGAAAAACGAAGGAAATGACCGGCCACGGCGTCTGCATGAACACGATTTCGACCCGGATCAGCGATTGTCTGAGGATGTTGGTCATGGCATCGAAAACGCCGGCGAAACCGGCCCGCAGACGGTTGATCGAAATATCGATCGACTCGGCGGAATAGGTGAAAACATTGACTTTGCGCCCCTCGACCGGATCCTTGACGATCCGCACGACTTTCGTCGCGCCTTCATTTCCGGCGGCGATGGCTTCTTCGTCGGGAGCCCGGCGGTAGACCACGTCTTCAGGCGGATCCAGACGGGCCAAAGTCGGGAAATCGTCGATGAACCAGCAGTCGAATTTTTCACGCGCACCGACAGCGGCCGCGGTCCGCACGGTGTCCAACTCGCGGCCGGCATCCCGAAGGAGCCTGCGCAGCTCGACTCTCCGGGAGTTCTGTTCCGCCGTCCGGCCGTCAATGGACTCCAGTGCGGCGGCCTCATCGGCAAGGGAGTCAAATCGGGACTGCAGAACGGCTGTGAGGCGGACGTAATCGGCGGTTCCTGTCCGCAGCAGGAGGGCATCGGTCGCTTCCTCGGCGCGGATCAGATTCAGACAGGCGCGTCCGTCCAAACGCTGCTGAGCCGCACGGTAAACGGTCAGCGGCACGATAAGAAGCAGAATCAGACCGGCGAGAACGAGACGCCGCGCGTCGACCCCGTTCGCAGCCTTCGGATCAATGCGCCAGCGCGTATATTGCCGGTAGTACCAGCGGTCCGCGAAGGCGCCGATACACAGCCGGCCCGCCGCCAGGATCACGACGCCGGCGGCGCCGAAATTGAAAATCCAGCGCGAATAGCGCTCGATGAGCGTGGTGTTTTCGGCTGCGTTGGCCTGCGCCTCGGCAAGAAGCGGGCTGAACTTCACCACCTGCATCAGACAGACGACGCCCAGAAGATCAATCGCCAGGGAAGTCCAGAAAACCAGCCAGATTCCCCGCAGACCCGCCCAGAACCACGGAATCAGCAGTGCCCACCGGTTCATGTGCCATGCAGGGAGAGCGTTTTTCTCGATTTTCTCGAAGGTCTGGACGTAGTAAAGTGCGCCGCCGCCTGCGAATGCCCGGACCGAAGTGTCGCGTTCCCCGGCGGCGTCTGTGGCCGGAGACTCCATCATGCGGCGGAACTCCCCCGCAGACCGAGCAAAAGCGCGGACTTGTCGACCACGCCGCGGATTCCGCCGTCAGCCTTTATCAGAACCGGCTGGTCCGCATGGGCGCTCAGTCCGACGAGGGTATCGAGGTCGTCCTCAGGACATGCCGACGGATGCGCCGCCGCCTGGTCGAGAGGTCCGTTCCGCGCTTCGAATTCTTCAAGCGGAACCATGATTTTGGCGGCGGAAACAAGCTTCAGCCGGGAAATCCCCGCCACGAAATCCGCCACGTAGTCATCGACGGGGGAAGTCACGATGTCTTCGGCCGTTCCTATCTGGACAATCTCGCCGTCTTTCATGATCCCGACCCTGTCGCCCATCCGGATCGCCTCGTCCAGATCATGGGTGATGAACACCGTGGTTTTGTTCATGTCTGAAGAGAGATTCAGGAACTCGTCCTGAAGGTTGCGGCGGATCAGCGGATCAAGCGCCGAGAACGGCTCGTCCATCAACAGGATGTCGGGATCGGCGGCAAGCGCCCGCGCCAAACCGACCCGCTGCTGCATGCCGCCGGAAAGTTCGGACGGCAGCCTGTCGCCGTAACCGTGGAGCGAAACGGTCTCAAGCGTGCGGCCGGCGATCCGGGCGCGGCTGAAGGCGTCCATTCCCCGGAGTTCGAGGCCGAAGGCGATATTGTCGCGCACCGACCGGTGGGGCAGCAGGGCCATATTCTGAAAGACCATTCCGATCTTTTCGCCCCGGAGCGCCCGGAGTTCGTCCGGCGGCATCGCGCCGATGTCCTCTCCGAGGATGCGGATCGTTCCTGCCGAAGGTTCGATCAGCCGGTTGATATGGCGGACAAGCGTCGATTTGCCCGAGCCGGACAGACCCATCAGGCAAAAAATCTCTCCTTCGCTGACCGAAAAACCCGCGTCGCGAACGCCCACCACGGCTTCATACCGTTCCAGCGCGTCGGCCTTGCTCAAACCCTCGGACCGGATCGCCGCCATGGCTTCGGCGGCGCGGTCCCCGAAGACCTTCCATACGCCTTCCAGTTCAATCACGGGGCCGTTCATGCGCGCGCCCTTTCTCTTTCCGGATCGTAGAAGGGAAGATCGCATACGGTCGCGGGCAGGCGCTTCATCCGCCCGTCAAGCTGTCCGACTTCCAGTTCCGCGCCGGCGGCGGCGGACTCGACCGCGATCCGCGCCATGGCGATCGCGCGCTCGCGCATCGGAGACGAGGTCGCCGAGGTCACGACGCCGACGGGCCGCTCGCCCGAATATACGGCGGATCCGGAAAGCGGCGCTTCACAGCTCTCGAAAATCAACCCTCTGAGCGCTTTGCGCGGTTCCCGCGCATTGCGCTCAAGCGCCGCCCTGCCGATGAAGTCGCTCTTTCCGAGATTGACGGCGAAGCTGAGACCGGCCTCATGGGCGTCGACCCCCGGAGAGAATTCGGCGTCCCGGGCAGCGAAGCCCGCCTCGATGCGAAGGATCTCGAGCGCTGCCGAACCCATCGGAACGATGCCGAACTCCCTGCCCGCCGCCATGACAGCGTCCCAGAGCTTCGGCGCGTCCGAAACGGAGCAGAAGAGTTCGTATCCGAGTTCCCCGGTGTAGCCCGACCTGGCCAGCATGAAGGGTATGCCGTCGCGGTCGCCGAGGCGTGCCGTGGTGACGCCGAACCGTTTCAGATCATCAAGAGCGGGGACGGTCGGCTGGGTGAACACGATCTTGCGCAGCGCGTCGCGGGAGAACGGGCCTTGCAGCGCGAGATTCGGCAACGCGCCGCCCATTCCGTGTATCCGCGCCTGAAAACCTTCCGCGTCGGCGGTCCGCTTGAGAGCGCGCGCGCTCTCCTCCGATCCGCAGCACCACCGGAACAGTTCCTGACCGAGACGAAACAGCGTTCCGTCGTCAATCACCGATCCGGTTTCGTCGCATATCAGCGCATAGGCGCCGCGCCAGACAGCGATCCGCGCGATATCTCTGGTCAGCGTCCGCTGGAGAAGGCGCTCGGCGTCGGGCCCGATGATATCGTATTTTCTGAGGCTGGACATGTCCTGCAGCGTCACCTTCCGTCGGCACGCCCAGTATTCGCCGATGGTTCCGACCGAGGGGTAGGTGACCGCCGTCCAGACGTCCCGGGAGGGGGCGAAGTGGCCGGTCAGTTTCGACGTCGCCGGATGAAAGGCGCTTTCACAGGTCAGCGACATCGGCGCATCTTCCCTTTCACGGTATGCCGCGGCGCGGCGGATCGGCGCGTCCGGGCGGTAAATCCTGACATGAACGTCCGTCGGGTTCCAGCCGTTGATGGGATCAATGTCGTCCGGGCAGGCGGTGCTGACGCAGACCAGGTCGTCCAGAGCCTCAAGCGCAACGTAGTCGCCGGGGCGCGAGCGGCTCTCCTCGGTCATCAGCCGGTGCGAGTTCCGGTCGACCCATGTGCTCCAAAAAAAATTGACCGCGGGCCAGGCAGGGCGACATGCGACGCCGTAAGGTCCGAGTTCGGCGGAGATGTTGTCAGAACAGTTCAGATGTCCGGGAAAGCCGCGTTCCTCGTATCCGCGCGCCGTGCAGGCCATCCCGAAAGTGTCGTGTTTTCCGCATGTGTCATGAACAAGCCGCATCATCGGCCGAAGCTCCCGGTCAAAGAACTTGTCCAGCAATCCCGGGCCGGGATAGGCGCAGCGCACCATCGTCCTTGTCGCAGTGCCGTCGATCCTCAATTCGACGCCCGCGTCCAGAGGCTCGCTCCGGAAGGCCTGGAAGTCCGAACACTGCTGCCCCTCGACGTCGATGATCTGAACGAACTCCCGGGCGCTCACCTCGTAAGCCTCGGCGGTGCCGCGGCGCACCGTGAACTCCTCGCGGATGTCGCCGAGCGGCGGCGGCAGCGGCGCGCGGCAACCGGAAGACGCCGGTTTGTGCGAGACTTCGATCAGGCCGGCGGAGGCTGCGGCGACGAGCATTTCAGCATCCACCGGGCGAACGGCCCAAACGGCGCAGGCCTTCCGGGCTTTCAGCGCGACGAGATCATCAATCTCAACCTCCGCGGACGCGAACGTCTCCGGCGCGGCGGCGCCTTTCCGCTCGAGCCAGCCGCGCAAGGCCGCGCTGTCGAAGGAAGCGGTTCCGACCATGGAATCCTGCTCCAGTCCGAGCAGCCGCGGGCAAAGCCGTCCGCCGCCGCCGAACACCAGCAAATCCAGCGACTGTCCCTTGCCGAGCGGGCGAATCGAAAGGATGTCGTCCGTCTTGAGATCGAAGCTCACGGCCCCGCGCGGCGGAAGCGTTCGCCGGATCGCGTCGGACCTTTTCGGAAACCCTGGGAATGTGCGGCGTCGGCCCGCGAAACCGATATTGCTGAATTCGTGATACAGGGCCATGCCGGGCAAGAAGGACTCCAGATCAATGCAAGCTTATTCGACCATTAAAGCGCAGAACCGTTCCCGTTGTCAAGCCGTTGCCCGCTCCGTCCCGACTCCGGCTCTCCGATTCCGGACGACTGACCTTCGCAGACGGCGGCGGATGTGAAGTCCGGAACAAGCCCGCGGAGGAGTTCATCAGCCGCTTCTGGATTTCACGGCGGACATCGTGTAGTCAGCGCCCCGGTCCCTGAACGGCAAATCCAAATCCCGGTCCGGCGGAGCCTGAAATTGAACAGATGCACGGCAGACAACATCCGGCTTCACGATCCCGCCGATTTCGACGGCATGCGGGCCGCCGGAGCGACGGCCGCCGCGATTCTGGATGATCTGGCGGATACGGTTGAACCGGGGGTGAGCACGGCGGAAATCGACCGCCGCGCCATGGAGCTGATATCGAGCCACGGCGCCCGGTCGGCGACAATCGGTTACAGAGGCTACAGCCACGCCACCTGCATTTCCGTCAATCATGTGGTCTGCCACGGAATTCCAAGCCGCAAAAGGCTCCGGAAGGGCGATATCCTCAACATTGACGTCACGGTGGTCGTTGACGGCTGGTACGGCGACTCTTCACGCATGTATGCCGCAGGCGAACCCGCCAGACGGGCCGGGCGTCTCATCAAAACGGCCCATGACGCCCTGATGCTGGCGATCGGGCAAGTGCGCCCGGGAGCGACATTCGGCGATATCGGCGCCGCCATCCAAGGCTGCGCCGAGTCGCAGCGGATGTCCGTGGTGCGCGAATTCTGCGGGCACGGGCTGGGACGGGAATTCCACTTGCCGCCCAACGTTCTGCATGTCGGACGTCGCGGCGAGGGGCCTGTGCTCCGCGAGGGAATGTTTTTCACCATCGAGCCGATGATCAATCTCGGCCGGCCGGAAACCCGAATTCTGTCTGACAGCTGGACCGCGGTGACATGCGACAGATCACTGTCGGCCCAGTTTGAACATTCCGTCGGAGTTACCCGTGAGGGCTGCGAGATTTTCACTCTGTCTCCTTCGGGCCGTTTCTACCCCGCCAACTGGAAGCCGGATCACATGCGGCGCACGGCATCAGTCTGATTTTCTCCGTACGGGCAGGCAGACTGTTCCAACACTTGCGCAGGAGGGACGAAAGCCGGACAGACGGGCGCGCATCCGGGGAGAAACGGCGGGCTGCGGACTGGACGGCAGATACGGTCGTCGGTGCGCGTCACCGCCGCGCTGATCTTCCGTCTCCGGCCCGACGACCGGTGATTTTCATGGCGCCGGCTGTCCGAGAGCGGTCGGCGCGGCCGTGCGGACCAGAACCCGGCCCTTGCCGAAGTCCTGACGATAAACACCAAAAGCATCGCCCATCGCGCATACGGAACCGGCCGGGCGAAACGATGTCCTTCAATCCGGCCTGCTCATGCTCTTTAGAAACGCTGCCGGTGCCAAACAGACAGCCGCCGCTGGATTCCTGTTTGGAACCCGGCTGAAACGCCCGGCCGACAGCCTTACGCCGTTACAGTAATTTCAGACGAAAGACCGCAGCCGATCGCCAGAGCGTCAGCCGGACTCTCCCTTGCTGTCTGTCCCGCTGTGTTCGGCTGCTAGCGCAAGGCCACGCCTGCGAGATCTTCAGCTTCCAGCCGGTATCGAATGACGTTGCCTTCGTGAAGGCCTGCCAGCTGTTCTTTGACATATTCGACGGCCCCTTCCCTGTCTGCTTCAGGCACGCTGAACTCAGCGGCAATCGTCAAGACCTCTCCGTGATGAAAACCTTTGAACTCCAGAACACAGCGGCGGACAGCGGCACGGACAAAATCCCGGTATGCCAGCGCCGCTTTTTCCGGACTTTCCACCTCGGCGCGCATAACCCCGTATTTTTCCGCTGATGCCGGGTAAGCGTCGATGTATACTTCACGAAGCAGGGACACGTTGTTCAACTCATAGACGCCGATAAGCCCGTCGATGTAATTCCGGTCATCCATGGTCGTGAAAGACATAGGCGCGAGACCTGATTTTAGAAGCGGGATGTTGGAGGCTACGCGTGAGGTCCGCTTGTTGACATCCGCGAATGCCTGAAAATACGGGATATGAACGAGCAGGAAGAAAGACTGCTCGAAGGGATCCGTGATCCGCGCAGCCTTGTGGATCAGGATATCGAATTCCTCTTCAATCGTGACCGCGTCGTCGAGCGGCCGATAGCTCGAATGCGAAATTCCGGCCTGCACTGCGCGCAAACGTCCGGACATAGCCGGATCAGCGAGGAGACCATCGGACAAAAGCGCGTGAATCGAGAAAAGGTCGGGGCGGCGAAGACTTATCTCGTCGAGGTTTTCGATCACATACTGGATGGCCTCTTTATGGTTCAGGATCATCAAGGCTTCCTTTCTGTCCTTGCCTTCAGCCTCCTCCCCGAATCGGATCAGACGCTCTGTCTGCAGAATATCGTAGGTGTTGCCCTCCATGCGCGAAGACGCCCAGCTGAGATCGACCAAAAACTGTTCCAGAATACGCCGGTCGTGGGCGCCTGCATGGATTAAACCGCCCTGGGGCCTACCCGCCTTCAACAAACGGCCGCGGTCAGCATGCGACAGGTACTGGGTTTTTCCGGGAACGTAGGCGTCAAGAAATCCCGCTTGATATGCAGCCGGTGGACGTCGGTTCCAGGGGACCGAGAGATGGGCGCGCACAACAGCCGAACCGGCGATCTGGTAACCTGTTGCCCTGCCCCTGCCGCAGACTTCGAGGCGACCCTCGTCCACGAGCCGTCTGAGAGCCCGCCATACGGTCGTTTCACTTACGTCCTGCGCTGCGCCCTTGCGGATGGCATCGCGGCCTGCGCCCGGGTTCTCGGCAACAAAATCAAGGATGCCTTGATATGAAGGAGCCATGAAACGATTTCTTGATGAAGTGAAACGATTATCGGTTTGATACAGGCGGATTGTTCTTGATGACACGTTTTCGTTTCATACTTTTTGAAACGATTATCCTGCCAATTGCAAGTGAAAACCAGCGCCTCGCGCAGAATTGAAACCTCTGTGCTTTTTGCATCTCCCGCTTCTCTTCCGGACTCCGGCGGCCGCGCCTCGTGCCAGGCACTTCATTGACTTCGCGCACGGCCCTTTGAAACGACTCCTTACATCTTCCCGCACTGCTCCTCGCCATCGAATTCCATCACATTGCCAAGTTCGCTCAGGATATGAGCGATGCAGCGCGCATGGCTTACGCTTTCTAACGACAATTGAACTGACAGCGGCACGACCGGCAAGATGACAGCCTTGATGTCGCGGCGCGTCATCAATCGCGTGTTTTACGTGATCCCCTGCAACGGGTTTTGGATATAAAAAGGCGTTAGGTGCTTCCGGCATCTAACCGGCTTAAGCTTCCTGTTTCTGCTCCTATATGCTTTTGTCATCAATTCCGCTGTGTTTGACTGCTAGCCAAGACTTGAAAGCCATTCGAAGGCGGACACCTCGAGTTCGAACTCATTGAATTTCAAGTGGCAGCCTCGACGATAGCATCACGAAACACGCTGAAACTGTGAGATTTATTGAGATCTGGATTGAAGTTCTCGCCGATTGCAGCGGCAGCGTCAGCCTTCGCCGGCCCTTGCTTGAAATAGCCGTGATTCCGCAGGATTTTTTTGAATGCCTCCCAAGTCCCGCCCCTGATTGCGTCGGGATCCCGGCAAATGGACCGCCTTGGAATATTCGAAGATACCTTGGGATATGCCGTGCGCACTGCCGACCAGTCGCCGAAATACCAAGCTTCAAGCTCTTCAATCACGATCCTTGTTACGACCTGCCAGTCCGCACCCATAGCGGCCCGCCTGGATTCAAGTCCGGCCTGCCGGCAGATACTCTCCAGCCTGGCCTTGAGTTCCTTGCAATCGTCCTGATCGCAGTCCATCACTATCACGATGCGGCAATCGGGCGGCATCCATTTGGAATATCCTTTGAGACGACTTCCGATCTTTCGCAATAGCGCAGGCTTGACTGCATAGGATCAGACTTCCTGACCTGACGCATGATTATCTGACCCATTTTTTGGGTTCCGAGCGCCTGCGATCTGACAGACGAAGCGGAGACCGCTCCCCGGACAGAGGATTCCGGACCGGCTGAGTCAGTCAAGCGGCGGCATGATAGACTTGTCGGGAGAAAGTCCGCTGATCGGGACGGTTTCGACGGGTGCCAAGGGAAGAGACAGCATCGGATCCGCCTTTTCATGGGTCATCTATTCAATATTCATGGAAGCCCCTCTGTTAAGTGAGAAAAGCCGCTGAAACGCAGAAAAACATGGAGTTTTTGCGACTTTTCCCGGCCCTGAACAGGAGATCAGGTCAGGAAGTCTGAGGATAAAACTCTGAAATCGCAACCCATCGGCAGGAATCTCGATAACCAGGCATTGAGAAATGCTTCCATGGAACGTTCTTCCACATGAAATTCGAGATGGGAGGCAGACATAATCAGCTGCCTTTCGCTTTCCGCGTTGACATTCCGCCGGCGGTCAGCGGGTCCCCTACTTCGAAGTGTCCTTCCATCCATAGGTCGCCCAATTGGGCACCGGCGTCCATGAATGCCTCCACTTTTTCGTTCTGGTTCAGAGAATGGCACTGGGTATAGCCGGACTCGTCGCGCCACAGAACCCGCACTTCCTCGGGCCGCAGCGCGTCGAGGAAAAACGGGGAATGGGTGGTCACGACGATTTGTGTAGAATCGGCCGCCCCTCGACAGTCTTCCGCAAGGTCGTGTAGCAGCCGCGGATGCAGGAAGTTTTCCGGTTCCTCAATGCCGATAAACGGAGGTGGAGCAGGATCATGCAGTAAGGCCAGATAGGCGAGCATCTTCAGTGTGCCATGGGATGCGAAACGGGCCATGACTGGCTTGGCGAACGGCGCGTCCTTGATTTGCAGCAACAGCCTGCCGTCCGGCATCGGGTGCGCAGTCACTTTCTCGATCTTGGGAACCCTTTCCCGGAGCTTGTCGAAAATTAATTTCAAACGTCCGGGGTGCTCCTCGGACAGGTACTGGATCACGTTGGCCAGTCCTGCGGACCCGCCTCGGGCTGTCCTCTCGCATCATCGGAGGAAAGGCAGGACATATGCCAGCCCATGATGAAATTGCGCAGTGCGACGACGCGGGGATTCTCGGCCAACTGGCCCAGTGCGTTGACCGCTAGAGTATCGGGAGAACTCAGCGGCACTTCGATTCGTTGATCCTGCTTGTCCGGCCATTCTCCTGATGTGACCCGGCCATTTCCGTTGGTATAGTCGAGGAACCTGAAAGGCGCCCCATAACGCTGCCGCTTCAAGCGCAGCCATTCCCTCGTTACCAATGGCCGGCCTTTGCTTTCGTTCACCTCCAGATGATAGGTGATTAAAGACTTATCGGGTTGTTCACGGTATGCGATTTCAATCAGGACAGAACCCTCTCCCTCACGGGACATTAATTCCCGGGCCTTGCCCCGCTTCTCCCACGCCCTGCGCAAACCGCTCTCGAAGCATTCTGCCAGAAAGGCGAACACATCAAACACCGTGGACTTCCCGCTGCCGTTTGGACCGAGCAGCACGGTAAGTGGTGTCAGATCCTTCAATTCGATGTCCCGCAACGCACGAAAATTTTGTACTTTGAGTCGCCTGATGCGGGGCGGGGCGGTGCATTGCAGGGACGCGTTGTTCATCTTTAGCCTTTGTTCAAGGAATCATGCGGTGCCTGCCAGCGCTGAAAGCGGTGAATCACTATCACCACACCGATTAAACTGCGCCCATGAAGAAACCGTGCAATGCATCACCGGGGTCAGCCGGCAGCCTCGCTGTCGGAATCAAGCTGTAGCAGATGTCATTGATTCCCCGCAATGCGTTTCGGAGGCCGCCGGTCGTGAGAAGGGCAGGAATCCGGCATGATCCAGCCGTCAGGCCATGTACCCAACAAATTGACCTGTTCAGCCTTCAGCCGGGTTATGACATGTGGCCAAGCATTCATGCCTAAAGGAGAGCAAGGGACTTTAGCATCATTTTGTGCCGATTCCTTGGCCGATACCACATACCGGCCAAGCCCTCAGTTTTCAGGTACAGAGCTTGGCAAGGGTTCAGCGGCAGCCGGAGCCCGCTCCGCCTTTTCCAAGCGGCACTAAGGCGGCCTTAGCCGGGCGGGGGCGGTCATTCAGTGCACTCAGATTTCGAGCGGACATTAACATTGGCTCAATTTACAAAGGGGATGTCCCACTTGGTGTTGAATTTGATACAGGCGGTGTTGCCTCTGCCCCGAGCATCAGCCCGGGGATTTTTTGAAGAAAAGGAAGCAATGCCATGAAGACCATTAGCACATTCCCCTGCGCCTCCGCCAGCGTTTCGAACATCAACGCGCTCGTCGAAGAGGCGTACGAAGACGTGACCGAGAGTTTCGAGAAATTCTGCCTGACGACGGGCATCGCGTATCTGCGGCAGATGATGGACGAGGACGCCGAACGGCTGGCCGGGAAGCGTTACAGTCATTCTCCCGACAAGCCGGGGCACCGCCAGTGCCATGCGCGATCCCAGGTCGGGTTTCACGGCGGCAAGGTCGGCATCGACCGTCCGCGGCTCCGCTGCAAGGCTGCGGGCAAGGAGATGTCTCTGCCGAGCTGGGAAGAGATCTCCGCGGACGGCTATCTTGATCAATGGGCAGTGAACCTGATGACCGCGAATGTAGCGACCCGCAAGTTCCGCCGGGCGGTGAGGATTCCGGAGGCCGGGGTTCCGTGCGGGGCGGGCTGCGGGCTGTCGAAATCAGCCGTGTCCCGCCGGTTCAAGGCTCTGACGCAGGCGAAGTTTGATGAGTGGATGACTTCCGATCTGTCGGAACTTGATCTCGTCGCGGTTCAGATCGACGGGCTGCATCTGAGCGACCGCCTGCTGATGATCGGGGCGGTCGGCATTGACGCGTCGGGGCGTAAGCGTCCCTTGGGCGTCATCGAGGGCGCGACGGAGAATGCTGCGACGGTGCAGGCTCTGCTTGATGATCTGATCGAGCGCGGGCTTGATCCGGAGGGCTGTTATCTGTTCATCGTCGACGGAGCTGAGGCGCTCAGCAAGGCGGTCCGGCGCACTTTCGGCGCGGACATCCCTGTTCAGCGCTGTCAGGTTCACAAGGGCCGCAACATCACCGAACGTCTCGCCGCGAAGCATCACGCCGGCGTGCGGCGGACGCTCAGACAGGCCTGGGAACTTGATGACGCCGACAAGGCCGAGCGGCTGATGCGCAGCCTGGCTCAGCGGTTCGAACAGGAGGCTCCGGACGTCTCCCGGTCGATACTTGAAGGCCTGGACGAGGTCCTGACCGTCTCCCGGCTCGGCCTGCCGTTAGAGCTGCGGCGGTCGCTGGCGAGCACGGACATCATCGAATCGATGAACAGCACGGTCCGGCAGGTCTGCCGCAACGTGAAGCGCTGGAGGAACGCCGGGATGGCTCTGCGGCAGCCCGCTGCCGGCATGATGGAGGCCGAGAAGGGTTTCCGCCGCGTCAAGGCGTACAGGCAGCTGCCCGTTCTCAAACAGGCTCTCATCGAACATCGTCGAAAGAATCGGCTTGACCGGCTCAAGGAAGCCGCGTAGATGGTCGACAGGCAGCATCGCTCATGCGGGTTTCAACATCAATCGGGACATCCCCTTTACAAATCGTATGCATCCATACTGTAATGCATTTATATACAAGGGGATAGATGTCATAGATCACAAGCGGTTTTGCCAGATACTTCGACAATTATTCTGCAGTATTATCAGTATGTTGGGCTGAAAAATGCCCCCTCCCGCACATTATTTTCTGCGGGAACCGAAAGACCGTGCATACGATTTGTAAATTGAGCCTTAACATTAATGGAAACGAGCCGATGACAGGTGGCGGCGCAGCGGCAAAAGACCATTGCCACCGCCGCGCTTGAGGCAAGACTTGCCGTGCAGGGCGGTTGCGGAAGCTGCGGCTTTGCAGGACCGTGTTTCGGGTCCTGAGCGCCGACCGGGACCGGACAGACGTGACGCCGGCATCCGGACAGACGGCAATCTGCGGCAGTTTCATGTTATCCGCGCAGAGCTTCTGAGCCGCTTCCGGCCATTCGAAAGCCGCGGCGACGAGGATCAGGTCTTCCTGTCGGGATACGCTGACATGGCGATGACGACGGCCAAGGACGGCACCGTTCCGTTCCGCCCGCTGATTCATTCGCCCGGATCTGAGTCGATGCCCGCGCGACGCAGCAGACTACAGAGCGATTGTAGCTGATCGAGGTCGGAATACCCCACCAGCATGCGTCCCGCCCCTCCCTTTCCCGACATTTCGATTTTGACGGTGGTCTTGAGGGCCGCCGACAGCGCCGCCTCCAGAACCCTTGTGCCGGGGTCTTTTCCCGGCCGCCGCGCGCCGGCGTCCGGCGGCGGCGTTTCAAGGGTTTTCTTCACCAGCTCTTCGGTCTGCCTCACCGACAGGCGCAGATTAACGGCTTTGCGCGCCAGCGCGCCCGGATCGGATGCCGCGGCAAGCGCCCGGGCATGTCCCGCGGACAGCAGGCCTGAGCGCACAAGGCTCCGCACTTCCTCCGGCAGATTGAGCAGGCGCAGCCGGTTGGCGATGAAACTCCTGGACTTTCCGATGACGGCGGACAGCCGTTCCTGTGTATGGCCGAACTTATCCATCAGCTGCCGGTAGGCGCGGGCTTCCTCTATAGGGTTCAGGTCGCTGCGCTGAATATTTTCGATCAAGCCGATTTCCAGACACTCGCTGTCCGACAAGTCTCTCGATATGACAGGGATTTCATGCAGACGGGCGCCCTGCGCCGCCCGCCACCGTCTTTCGCCGGCGACGATCATGAAACCGTCCGCGTTTTCCGGGTCAGGGCGCACGATCAAAGGCTGGAGAATGCCTTTCTCACGCACGGAATCAGTCAGTTCGCGCAGCTGGTCGTCGTCAAAATCGGTACGCGGCTGCAGCGGGTTAGGCCGGACTCTCTCGATCGGAACGGTCTGCTCTGGCAGCCTGCCGCTGTCCGCCCCCGGCGTCCGGACATCCCCCAGCAGTGTGGACAGTCCTCTGCCGAGGCTCGGTTTCTGTTTTCCGCCTGCCGCCATGCTCCAGCCTCCTTCAGTGTTTCGCCCGGTTTCTGAGAATTTCGCCCGCGAGGCGGCGGTAGGCGGCGCTGCCTGCCGACCTCCTGTCATAGAGCAGGACGGGCAAGCCGTGCGACGGCGCTTCGCTGAGCCTCACTGTCCTTGGAATCACCGTTTCGAACACCAGTTTCCCGAGATGCTTTCTGGCGTCTTTCTCAACCTGCCGGCTCAGGTTGTTGCGCCGGTCGACCATTGTCAACAGTACCCCCTCCAGATGTATCCGCGGATTGGCCGACTTTCTCACTTCGCGCATTGACGAGATCAACTGCGACAGCCCTTCAAGCGCATAGAATTCCGCCTGAAGCGGTGCCAGGACTGAATGCGCCGCCACCATCGCGTTCAAAGTCAGCAGACTCAGCGACGGCGGGCAGTCAATCAACACATATTCCGCATTCAGATTCTCAAGATCATCGCCGGACAGCGCGTCCGCGAGAAACCACAGCCGGCGCTCTTCATTCGCCATTGCGATGTCGGCCGAACTGAGCTGGTGACACGACGGAGCCAGAAACAACTCATCCATTCCGGCGGCGCGGACGGCATCGCGCAACGGCGCCCGGCCGGCTATGACGTCATGGATCGAAAGTTCACGGTCCTCCGGGTCAAAACCCAGCCCCGTCGAGGCGTTTCCCTGCGGATCCAAATCAATGACAACGGTCTTGGCCCCGGCTTCCGCCAAGGCGGCGCCGAGATTGACCGCTGTCGTGGTCTTGCCGACGCCCCCTTTCTGGTTGGCGACGGCAATGATTCCGGGTTTTCCGTCCGGCTTTAAGCCGGCCGGTCCTGGGCTTTCAGTCACGTCCTGCTCTCCGAATGACAAGAACGGCGGCGCCTGGATCGGTTATACTTGATGTTTCCTGCAGATCGAACGTCCATTCGCCGCGCGCCGCGCGGATTTCCGCCGCTCTTGACCGGCCCTTCGGGAATATCAGGATTCCGTCGGCGGACAGGTGCGGGGCCGCCAGTTCAAGAAGTTTCGGCAGCGGCGCGACTGCCCGCGCCGTCACCGCATCCGCGTTCTGGGGCCGGGCGTTTTCGCACCGCGCCTCCGTAACTTTCACCCGCAGTCCGGTTTCCCGGACAGCGCGGCGCAGGAATTCACATTTCCTCGACGACGCTTCCATCAGCGTGAAACGCGCTCCGGGCCTGTCCTCAGCCGCCAGAATCGCCAGAACCATTCCGGGAAAACCGCCTCCTGATCCGATGTCCAGCCACCTGAGGGCCGAAGGCGCGCAGTCAAGCAGCTGGGCCGAATCGAGGAAATGCCGGTCCCACAGATGCGGAACCGTTGATTCCGCCACCAGACTGACAGCCCGGTTCCATCTGACAAGAAGCGACTCGTAAATGCGGAGCCGCTCGAATGTTTCACGTGAAACATTTTCCGCCAAGCCGCCGCACGGCGGCGCCGTCATGCGCCGGTCCGGCATTCAGCGCGCCTGGACGCCGCGAGAAGCAGCGCCAGGGCGGACGGCGTCATCCCCTCGATCCGGCGCGCCTGCCCGAGAGTCCGCGGCCGGATGCGGCGGAGTTTCTCCTGAATTTCTCCGGACAGGCCGGCGATGGCGCGGTAATCCAGCGTTTCAGGAATTCCGCGCGCTTCCTCCCGCCGCAGAATTTCCGCATCGAGTCTCTGGCGGTCAATATAGTTCGCATACATGGCGCACCGTTCGATCTGCGCCGCCGCCTCCGGCCGGATCCGCGCCAGTTCCGGCCAGATCCGGCGCAGCGCCGCCATGTCCACGCCTGCCGTCTGCAGCAGTTCCTCGCCGCTGCGGCGGGCGCCGCTCCCGCCGATGCGGATACCATGGCTTTCGGCTTCGGACGGCGTCAGCGAGCATTCATTCAGAATCTTCCGGCCCGCTTCGATCTCAGCGAGTTTTCCGAGCAGCCGCCCGGCTCTGTCCGCCCCGACGATTCCGAGCCGCCGGCCGAACGGGGTCATACGCTGGTCCGCGTTGTCAGCGCGGAGGGACAGCCGGAATTCAGCTCTGGAGGTGAACATCCGGTACGGCTCGCTGACGCCTTTCGTCACCAGATCATCGATCATGACGCCGATATAAGACCGCGAACGCGAAAAAACCGCCTCTTCTTCTCCCGCGGCCCGCCGGGCCGCGTTCAAACCGGCGGCCAGACCCTGTCCGGCGGCTTCCTCGTATCCCGTCGTTCCGTTGATCTGCCCGGCGAGAAACAGTCCGGGCGCGGCTTTGAACTCGAGCGAAGGACGCAGTGACCGCGGATCCACGTAGTCATATTCAATCGCATACCCGGGCTGCAGAATGACGGCATCTTCCAATCCCGGGATCGTGCGGACGAATTCATCCTGGATATCAGCGGGCAGGGATGTGGATATTCCGTTCGGGTAAACCGTATCATTATCCAGACCTTCAGGCTCCAGAAACACCTGATGCGAGTCTTTTTTCGCGAAACGCACAATCTTGTCTTCCACAGAGGGACAGTACCGGGGACCGGCACTGTTAAAATAGCCGCCGTAGATGGCGGACCGCCGGAGATTCTCCCTAATGATGTCGTGCGTCGCTCCGCAGGTGTGGGTGACCGCGCAGGCGACCTGCCTGACAGCCGGCGATTCCGACAGGAATGACAACATCACCGGATACTCATCGCCCGGCTGGGATTCAAGCTTGTCCCATCTGATGCTGCGCCTGTCCAAGCGCGGAGGCGTGCCGGTTTTCAGCCTCCCCATCGGCAGACCGAACGATTCCATGCGCTCAGCCAGCCGCACGCTTGCCGGATCGCCGACACGGCCGGCCGGCCTGGATTCGCTGCCGATCCGGATTACGCCGCGCAGAAACGTCCCCGTCGTCAGCACCAGCGCGGCGGCGGATATTTCCGATCCGTCGGCCAATACCGCGCCGGCTACGGATTCTCCCCGCATACGGAAATCAGCCGCTTCTCCCTGAATCAACGTGATGCCGGGCTGGGCGGCCAGACTTTTCTGAACGGCCCGGCAGTACAGATTCCGGTCCATCTGCGCCCGCGGTCCCTGCACAGCCGGGCCCTTGCTTCTGTTCAGCAGCCGGTAATGGATTCCGGCCTGGTCCCCGGCGCGCGCCATCAAACCGTCAAGCGCGTCTATTTCCCTGACAAGATGCCCTTTTCCGACCCCGCCGATCGCAGGATTGCAGGACATCGCGCCGATCCGGTCCAGACGCATGGTGACCAGCGCCGCGCGCGCGCCGACCCTGGCCGCCGCCGCCGCCGCCTCGGCGCCCGCATGGCCGCCGCCGATCACGATCACATCGAAATCAAAATGTTTCACGTGAAACAATCCTATTTGCCAATGCAGAATCCGGCGAAGACCTCGTCCAGCACATGCTCTGTATCAACATGTCCGACCAATGATTCAAGCCCCCGCAGGGCCAGCCGGACATCTTCAGCCGCCAGTTCGGGCTGCAGCGGCGCATGCAGACGGCCGATTCCCGACCGCAGATGCTTAACGGCTGTCTCAATCGCCTTCCGGTGGCGCGCGCGGGCGGCCGTCATGGCTGCGCCGGACCTGGTCTCCAGTTCGCGCGCGACCGCATCTGTCAGCGCGCCAACGCCGTAGCCGGTCGCGCCTGAAATCCCGTCAGCCGGCAGCCGGTCGAACAGATCCGCCTTCGCGCGCCTAATCAAATCACCGTCCCTGAAGTCCGGTCCGGTCGCCGGAATGCCGTCGCTGTCGGCTAGGAACACCCGCAGATCCGCATCCCTGGCGCGGTTCCGGGCGCGCTCCACGCCGATTTTCTCCAAGGGATCCGCCGTTTCACGGATTCCCGCCAGGTCCAGAACTGTCACCGGAAGTCCCGCCAGATCCATGCGGACCTCGATCACGTCGCGGGTCGTTCCCGCCCTCTCGGAAGTGATCGCCGCCTCCCGCCCGGCCAGGAAGTTCAGCAGGGTTGATTTTCCGGTGTTGGGGGCACCGACGATCGCCACCTCGAATCCCTCACGGATACGCTCAGCTGCATTGACGCCGCGGGCTTCCTTTTCCAGAGACCGGACCGAGCGTGTCAGAGAATCCCGCGCATCGGACAGTATATCCTCCGGGAGATCTTCGTCGGAAAAATCGAGCGACGCTTCCAGAAGCGCCGCGCATTTCAACAGTTCCGAGCGCCACTGATCCACACGCCGGCCCAAGTCCCCGCTCAGCAGCCGCAGCGCCTGCCGCCGCTGCGCCTCTGTTTCCGCCTGAATTAGATCTCCCAGTCCCTCGACTTCAGACAGATCCAATCGGCCGTTCATCAGCGCCTGAAGCGTGAATTCGCCGGCTTCCGCCATCCGCAGACCGTCAAGAGAACCCAGTGCGCCGAGAACCGATTTGACAGTCGCGCCGCCGCCATGGACATGCAGTTCGACCGTATCTTCTCCAGTGTAGCTGGATCCTTCGGGCAGATATAGAATCAGCGCGGTATCAAGGTGGCCGCCGCCGGGTGCCCGCAGTTTCCGCAAAGCCGCCTGTCTCGGCCGCGGAAGACTTCCGGCCAAGCTGAGCGCGGCAGCCGCGGCGGCCGGACCTGAAACCCGTATGACGGCCACGCCGGCCCTTCCTCTGGCCGATGACAGCGCGAATATCGTCTCCATCTTCGCAGGCCGGAATCTCCGTGAATCCGCCGAATGTCTGGAATCCGATCAGTTTTTCATCGAATTGAAAAAGTCCGCGTTTGTTTTCGTGGCTTTGATTCTCGGAAGCAGAAACTCGATCGCCTCGGTGGTTCCCATGGGATTCAGGATACGGCGGAGAATGTACATCTTATGAAGTTCCTGCTTTCCTACCAGAAGATCTTCTTTCCGCGTTCCGGATTTCAGGATATCGATCGCCGGGAACATCCGCTTGTCGGCGATTTTCCGGTCAAGGACGATCTCAGAATTTCCGGTGCCTTTGAATTCTTCGAAAATCACTTCGTCCATTCGGCTGCCTGTGTCGATCAAGGCCGTAGCGATGATTGTCAAGGAGCCGCCTTCCTCAATGTTCCGGGCCGCTCCGAAGAACCGTTTCGGACGCTGCAGGGCATTGGCATCGACTCCGCCGCTCAAAACTTTTCCGGAAGACGGAACCACGGCGTTGAACGCCCTCCCCAAGCGCGTGATGGAATCGAGAAGGATCACGACATCGCGTTTGTTTTCAACCAGCCTCTTGGCTTTTTCTATCACCATTTCCGAGACTTCCACATGCCGTTCGGCCCGTTCATCAAAAGTGGAAGCGATCACTTCGCCGTTGACGCTGCGCTGCATGTCGGTGACTTCCTCAGGGCGTTCGTCGATAAGCAGAACGATCAGGAAACACTCCGGGTGATTTTCGGCGATTGAGTGAGCGATATTCTGCAGCAGAACGGTCTTTCCCGTGCGCGGCGGAGCCACGATCAGAGCCCGCTGCCCTTTGCCGAGCGGAGCCACCAGATCAATGACCCGAGCCGACCAGTCCTGAACATCCGGTTTGTGGACCTCCATATTCAACCGTTCTTCAGGGTAAAGCGGCGTCAAATTGTCAAAAGCGACAAGATGACGCGCGGATTCCGGTTTGAGGAAGTTGATCCGCGAAACCCCGCTCAGGCTGAAATATCGTTCTTCCTTCGATTGATGGTCGCCTCTGTTGGGCGCGGTTATGAACCCCCCGACCGTAGCCCCGGTCCGCAGTCCGAATTTCCTGATAATATTGGGATGCACATAGATATCGTCAGGACCCGGCAGATAGTTGGATTCCGGAGCCCGCAGCATCGCGAAGCCGTCAGGAAGAATCTTGGCAACGCCGTCACCGTAGGTTTCCCAGCCGTCCTGGGCGCGGACACGCATAATCTCATACATCATCGTGCCTTTGTCCATTGAAGACGCGCCCTCGATCTTCAGGTCTTCAGCCATTGCCACGAGCTGTTTCGGCTTCATGGTTTTCAGATCAGAAAGCGAAATTCGTTCTTCAGACATTCAGTTAACCTCTTTGTCACCGCAGCCAATGCCGGCAACGCGGTATCCGACTTGTCATTTCAGGGGAGCGAAATCTGGCCGGCCGGCCACAGGGGCCTGCTAACGCCCGCGCAGGGTTTCGTCAAGGGGAAATTCTCCGTTGCCGCGGTCCGGGAAAATCACATCAGGCCATGATTTCATGATATTCGTATCATTTTACGCGGCCGCGCGTTCGATTCGTGTTTTTCAGAACGGTCTGACAATCACCATCACGATAATCACAACCATCAAGACAGTCGGCGCCTCATTCATCAGCCGGAACCGCCTCTCGGTGACATTGCAGGTTCCCGCCAGAAGCTCCCGCCGCTTCCCCGCCAGCCAGAAATGAAATCCTGACATGGCCAAAACGGACACCGCCTTGATCCACGGCCAGAAATCGCTCCAGTCCGCTGTTCCCGGAATCATCAGCAACATCAGACCGAACAGCCATGTCAGCGCCATCGCCGGTGTCGCGATAATCCGCAGCAGGCGGCCCTCCATAACCGTAAAGACCTCATGCGAAGCCGATTCCGTTCCGCCGGTTCCCGCATGGTACGCGAAGAGACGGGGCAAATAAAAAATCGCGGCCATCCATGCGATCACGGAAACAATATGCGCAGCCTTGATCCAAGGATAGGCCGCGGCCAAAAAATGCATCAGAAAGTTTCTCTTTTCGTGGAACGCCGTACGGCCTTTAATCAAATAAATGGTAATAAAAGACAATAAGGTTGTTGTTAATGCCTGTGGATATCGGGAATAACTGCCGGCCGCGCATCCGTCGGACACCGTGTCTGTCTCTGTTTTCTTCCGTAACCGACTGATTTTATTTTTAATTTTCAATCCATTGATAAAGGCGGTCCGGCTGGATGAAAACGAAGAAAAATGTATGATTCAGGATAAATATATGCAGAATCTGCCGACGGCGCGGACCTGCCGGAGTTTTGCGGAATGAATCAAGGGTTTTTTCATGACTTGTTAACAGGGTTGTTGAATTGACACGGGCTGTCGTCCTCGCATCCTCCTCGGAGATCAGGAAACGGCTGCTGAAGGAGGCCATGGTTCCGCTGCATGTCGTTCCCGCTGTCATTGATGAAGAATCCGCCCGGCGGTCACTCCGGTCGGAAGGCGCGTCTCCTCTGGAGACGGCGACGGCCCTGGCCGAACTGAAGGCCCGCCGCGTGTCGCGTCCGTCGGACGGAAAACTGACGGTCGGATGTGATCAGATTCTTGAATTTGAGGGAAAAGCGCATGCGAAGGCCGCTGACATGGAGGCGGCCAGAGAACTGCTGCTGCGGCTGCGGGGCCGGACCCACAAACTGCATGCCGGCACTGTCGTATGTGAGAGCGGCCGGCCGGTCTGGCGAGGCGTTTCCAGCGCGGAGGTGACATTCCGGTCTTTTTCGGACAGTTATCTCGACCTCTATCTGCGGCGCGGCGGCCCGGGACTTCTGGACAGCGTCGGCTGTTACCGCATTGAGAAAGAAGGAATCAGGCTGATTGCGCGATTGTCAGGAGACATTTACGCAGTGTATGGATTGCCCATGATCGCGCTTCTCGGATATCTTGAGGGCCGGGGAGCATTGTGAGGATGATGAACGCAGGAAAGCCGCTTCTGGCCGGAGTGATCGGATTTCCGATCGGCCATTCCCTGTCGCCGGCCGTGCACGGTTTCTGGCTGCGGAAGCTCGGCATCAACGCGCATTACATTCCGATCGAAGTTTCGGGCGGGGATCTGACGGAGGTCATTCGGGCTTTGCCGAAAATGGGATTCCGGGGCGTCAACATCACGGTGCCGCATAAAGAAACCGCTCTGCGGATATGCGACTCGGTTTCCGACCAGGCGGCGCTGATCGGCGCGGTGAATACGCTGACGGTTTCCGAAAACGGCAAAATCCGCGGTGATAACACCGATGCCTACGGGCTGCTGCGGAGTCTGGGCGAAAGCAAGCCCGACTGGCGGGCCGGCGACGGTCCGATCCTCGTTCTCGGAGCCGGCGGCGCGGCAAGGGGGGTCGTCTACGCGCTGATTTCTGAGGGCGCCCAGGAAGTTCACATCGTCAACCGGACGCGGGAAAAGGCTGATTTGCTGAAGAACGAATTCGGGGTCCGGGTGACAGCGCACGGTTTGGGTTCCCTCAGAGAACTGGCGCCGAAAATGGGAACGGTGATCAATGCCACGTCACTCGGCATGGAAGGCAAACCGCCGCTGGCGTTCCCCTATCAATGTCTGAGCCGGGGAACGGCGGTTCTGGACCTGGTCTACTCGCCTCTGGAAACGGAACTTCTCCGTGAAGCCCGGTCCCGCGGCTGCACCGCGATCGACGGACTCGGCATGCTGCTGCATCAGGCGGCGCAGTCTTTCCACCACTGGTTCGACATCCAGCCGGTCGTCGGCGACGCGGTCCGCCGCGCCGCCTTGTCGAAATGAGCGGACGCCTGTTCGCCTTGGGCCTGACGGGATCCATAGGCATGGGAAAATCGACGGCGGCGGCGGTTTTCGCTTACCGGGGCATACCGACTTGGAGCGCGGATGACGCGGTCGCGAAAATTTACGGCTGCCGCGGCGGCGGCGGCCGGGCGCTTGCGGTAATCGTCCCGGAAGCGGCGCCGGATCCCGACGGGGCGGTTCTGAAGGACAGATTGAAAATGCGGGTGGATGCCGATCCGGAGATTCTCGGCGAAATTGAGAACGCCGTCCATCCGCTCGTACGGCGCGACAGAGAATCGTTTCTGAAAGATGCCGCCGCGTCGGGCGCGAAGCTGGCCGTCGCGGAAGTGCCGCTGCTATTTGAGTCGGGAGCCGATTCGGAATTTGACGCGGTGGCCGTGGTCGCCGCTCCGGCGGAGCAGCAGGAATCGAGAGTGATGAAACGCCCCGGCATGACCCGTGAAAGGTTTGAAATCCTGCGCAGCCGCCAGATGGCGGATGCGGAAAAACGCCGGCGGGCCGATTACATCATCCGTTCCTGCAGCATGGATTCCGTGCGCGAGGATGTCCTCGCCATATTGAGGGATATTGAAGGCTCAGCCGGATGACGTCCATCGCCTTTGATGTCGAGACGACCGGACTGGAGCCGGAGGAGGGCCACCGGATCGTTGAAATCGGCATGCTGGAACTGGATGAATCCCGCTTGCAGCGGACCGGGCGGAGATATCACAAATATGTGAATCCAGGGCGCAGAATGACGGCGGAAGCCCGCGAAGTGCACGGTCTCGACGATGATTTCCTGATGGACAAACCTTCGTTTCAGGAAATTTCCGGCGAAATTCTCGATTTCATCGGCGACTGCCGCCTTCTGGCGCATAACGCGAAATTCGACTTGGGATTCCTGAATGCCGAGCTTGTTCTGTCGGGACACGCGAAAATAGCCGGCGACCGGATCCTGGACACGCTTGAACTGGCCCGCCGTGAACTGCCGCAGATCAGCCGTTACAGTCTGAACGCTTTGTGCCGCCATTTCAAAATCAGCATTTCGGGCAGGGAGAAGCACGGCGCGCTTCTGGATGCGGAACTGCTGGCTGATGTGTATTTCAGACTGATCGGCGGCGGTAAAGATCTGTTCGCGGAGTTCGACGGAGCGGTCTCGGCGGCCGGCGGGAGCGCGGCGCGGGAACGGCGCGCCGCTCCGCGGCGCCCGGTCCGCCTGCCCCCGCTGCTCAGCGACGCGGAAACAAAGGCGCACACTGGAAAAATCCTTGAACTCGGAGACCGCGCCCTCTGGAAGCGCTGGCTCTGAGTTTCAGCCGCCGGTTTCTGATCCTCCGGCCGCGCGCTGGCGGAGAAGCTCCTGCTGGTAAATGGCGGCGAAATTGATGAGTTCCATATCGTAGGACGGAAAACCGCCGTCACGGGTGACATCGGCCACGATGCGCCTGATGAACGGAAACATCAGATGCGGGCATTGAACGGCCAGATACGGCTGGAGCTGGCTTTCCGGCAGATTTTCGATCCTGAAAAGTCCGCAATAGTCGATTTCCAGCAGGTAAACCGGTTTTTCGCCCTCTTTGGCTTCCAGATTCACTTTGATCGAAACCTCGAAAATGCCCGCCTCCCGCGCGCCCATATCAAGCGTCAGCTTGAGTTCGTGTCCTAATTCCGCAGACGGCCATTTTTTCCGCTGGGCGGCGAAATTCTCAAACGACATGTCACGGATGAACTGGCCGCACACGGAAACCGTGAATGTCTGTTCGTTCTGTGCCGCGTGTCCGTTGCTCTTGCTCTTCGCCATGGAAATACGCCGTGCCGTGTTCCTCTTTATGTGAATGTGGCGCCGCGCGGGGCTACATTCAAGAGCGCTTTCATGCCGGTCATTTCAGATATCCGGCTGCGGAAATCGGCGGTTTGTCCGCGCGCATGGAGGGGGGGGGAGAGCCGCAGGCCGGGGCCGCATTTCACCGTTGCCGGTTGCGGAATGTCACGGGAATCAAGGAAACGCGTCTCCGGCGGACACGTTTCCGCAGCCCGCGCGGACAGCCAGCCGCCGTTTGCGCAGGTCTCCGGGACACGCCGTTCCGGCACGGAACCGCCACATGCCGATCCGCGCGAGTGAACCGCTGCGCCGCCGTTCACATCAATCCCAGAATGACGGCAATGTCGATCGCGCCGTCATACAACAGGACTGCGGTCAGGTAGCACAGGAAGGCCAGACCGGCCCATGAAAGGGCCGGAAACCGCGCCAGGACTTTCATGATGATGGCAGCGCAGAAAGCCATCAGGCATATTGCCAGAGCCAGCCCCATGATCAGCATGGCCGTATCTTCACGCGCAATCGCCGCGACCGCGATAACGTTGTCGAGTGACATGGATACGTCGGCGAGAGTGATCGTCGCCAAGGCCCGCATCAGGGGCCGGACGCCACCTGCGGCAGGCGTTTCCGCGGCAGAGGACTCAGCCGCCGGCGCAAGGCTGACGCCGGGTTTGTTGTTGAAATTCCCCAGGTCCTTGTAAAGGCGCAGGCAGACCCAAGAGAGCAGCAGCCCGCCGAGAAACAGAATGCCGGGAATTTTCAGCAGAATCGTCGCGATGACGGCAAAGACGATCCGCATGACGGCGGCGAGCGCGAGGCCGCTGATGATCGCTATGCGGCGCTGGCGGAGAGGGAGTCCGGCGGCGGCCATGGCGATCACAAGTGCATTGTCGCCGGACAGAATTATGTCGGCAATGATGATCTGGCCGATTTTGAGCAGCGCGGTGCCGATGTCATTACAGCCGGCGATTCCCATGCCGCAGAGAATCGCCTCGGTGAAGCCGGCGGCGGATCCTGCCTGAACGTGAGAAACGGCTTCCGCTTCGATCACGGCAGCCTGTCGCCGGAACGGGGTCGCCGCCGAGCCGCAGCAGCGGAATATTGTTCCAAGATAAACAACCTCCTGAAAAGTCTGGCCCGGCGGACCAGGCTGCGGCGAAAGAACAGCCATTATTGAACATTTGAACTCAGACGACAAGAACCGGGTCCGGTCCGCGGCGCATCTCGTAAAACGTCAGCCGCCGGAAACAGAACGGCTCAATTCGCAACCAGTATGCGCCCATGCTGTAATGTCTTTATATACAAAGAGATAGATGACGATACATCACAAGCGGCTCTGCCGGAAACATCGACACATACTCTGAAATGATATCAGCATGCCGAGCCGGAAATCGTTTCCACCCGCATATTTCTTTCTTCCGGCGCCGGAAAACCGCGCACACGATTTGCAGATCGTGCCAACTGAAAACGGCACGAAACGCCGCTCCATGCTGCTGTCCCGCGCCGAGCCCCGAAAGACAGCGAATACACCTTTCAGAACGTCGCTTAAGGTTGAGAGCCTGTTCCTGAAGTCAATTCGTATAGTATATATATCGTGTTTCAGCAAAACTATATACTCCATACAGCATTATGGAACGAGCTCTGACGGCAAGATATCCGCGGGCTTGGTGTCCGGGCCGCCTTGACATGCCCGCGCAAGTCCGGAATCTGCTTTCGCCGGCGACGGCATTCCGCGAAAGTGAACCGTTTGAATTTGAATGGGAGGAGACAGATGGGCGTCATCGATAAATTCGCCGCGGCGCTGCATTGGAAGAGCGAAACCGGCTGGTTTCCGGCTTTCTGATCCGTGGACGGAGTTTTTGCCGGGCCGGTTCCGCCGGCCGCTACGGGTTCAATCCCGTTCCGCCGGGTCGCGCCGAACGGAGGGACGGCATGCCGAGCCGTCCGGCGCCGTCGTTTGAACAGGCGAAGTTCCGCACCGGCCCGATGAGCACGGACGCGGGCATCGCGGCCGGTTTCCTGCGGACAGGAGATCATGCAGCGGGCCCCCGGTATTCGTTTCCGTATGCGTCCTTGGTCCGCGGACGGCATCGGAAACGGCGTCCGGCGCTTTGCCGCCTTCATTTCTTTTTTCCGCCGCCTGAGGCCGGAAAGCCGCGGCGGGATGGCGGCGGTTTCCGGAAATCCGCGTGTCCGTCCGAGGATCCGGCTGAACTGTCCGTCCGCGGAGACGACCGCAGGAATATGCTAAGAGCCGTGAGAATCGCGCGGGGACCGCCGCTTGCGGGCGGACTTCAGACAGGGCCGCAGGAGAATTCAGGCCGGGCCCGGGGAATGTTTCCGGAAATTTCAATGCGCCGGCCGCCGCGGGCGAGACGACAACAGAGGTGAAATGCCATGAAAATGACGACAGAAGAAGCATTCTTGAAAGTGCTGCAAATGCACGGAATTGAACACGCGTTCGGGATCATAGGATCGGCCATGATGCCGGTCTCGGACCTGTTCCCGGCGGCCGGGATAACGTTCTGGGACTGCGCCCACGAATGCAACGCCGGCATGAGCGCGGACGGCTACACCCGGGCCACCGGGAGAATGTCGATGATGATCGCGCAGAACGGACCGGGCGTCACGAATTTCGTCACCCCGGTGAAAACCGCCTACTGGAATCATTCGCCGATTCTGCTGGTGACGCCGCAGGCGGCCAACAAGACCATCGGACAAGGCGGATTCCAGGAAATCGAACAGATGAAAATGTTTGAGGACATGGTGTGCTATCAGGAAGAGGTCCGGGATCCGGCGCGCATGGCCGAAGTTCTGAACAGAGTGATAGAAAAGGCCCGGCGCGGCTGCGCTCCGGCGCAGATCAACATACCGCGCGATCTTTGGACGCGGGTGATTGATGTCGAACTGCCGCAGATCGTCCGGCTCGAACGGCCGAGAGGCGGGCGGCGGGCGATCGAAGAGGCGGCCCGGCTTCTGTCCGGGGCGGCGTTTCCCGTCATTGTGAACGGAGCCGGCGTCGTGATCGGCGGCGCCATACCGGCGTCCGCGGCGCTGGCCGAACGGCTGGATGCGCCGGTATGCTGCGGATATCAGCACAATGACGCGTTTCCGGGATCGCATCCGCTGTCGGCCGGACCGCTGGGCTACAACGGTTCCAGAGCGGCTATGGAACTGATTTCAAAGGCCGATGTGGTGCTCGCTCTCGGGACGCGGCTGAATCCGTTTTCGACCTTGCCCGGCTACGGCATCGACTACTGGCCGAAAGACGCGGAAATCATCCAGGTGGACATGAATTCCGACCGGATAGGCCTGACCAAGCGCATCGCTGTCGGCATTCAGGGAGATGCCCGCGATGTCGCCGAGCAGCTGCTGGCCGCCCTGTCGGACACCGCCGGCGACGAGGGGCGCCGGGAACGGCGCGGAATCATCGCGGCGGTCAAATCCCGCTGGCTGCAGATGCTGGCGTCGATGGACCATGAGGACGACGATCCAGGAACCACTTGGAACGAGCGCGCCCGCCGCCGTCAGCCGGACCGGATGAGTCCGCGCATGGCCTGGCGGGCCGTGCAGTCGGCGCTGCCGCGGGATGCGATCATTTCGTCGGACATCGGCAACAACTGCGCCATCGGCAATGCCTATCCGATGTTCGAGACCGGCCGTAAGTATCTTGCGCCCGGACTGTTCGGTCCCTGCGGATACGGCCTGCCCGCGATCATCGGCGCCAAGATCGGCTGCCCCGACACGCCGGTCGTAGGATTCGCCGGAGACGGCGCTTTCGGAATTTCGATGAACGAACTGACCGCGATCGGCCGCGGCGAATGGCCCGCGGTCACCATGACGGTGTTCAGGAATTTCCAGTGGGGAGCGGAAAAACGCAACACGACTCTCTGGTACGAGGACAATTTCGTGGGCACCGAACTCAATGAAAAAGTCAGCTTCGCGGCCATCGCGGAAGCCTGCGGGCTGGCGGGCGCGCAGGCCCGCACCATGGACGAGGTCACCGACATTCTCCGGTCCGCGGTCGACGCGCAGATGAATGACAATGTCACGACGCTTGTCGAAGTGATTCTGAATCAGGAACTCGGCGAGCCGTTCCGGCGCGACGCCATGAAAGCCCCGGTAAAAGTCGCGGGCATCGACCGCGCCGATATGAGACGGCCGCCGCTTCCGGCGTGAACGGGGCCGGCGGTGGCGTTTCCGGCGGATGTCATGGCCGCGGCCGCCCGCGCTCCCGGCCGAATCGTGCTGGCGGAGGGCGCGGATCCGCGTGTTCTTGACGCGGCTGTTTCCGCCGCCAGACGGCGCATCGCCGACATCACTCTTCTCGGCTGCGGAACAGCGGTTCCGGCGCTGCTGCGTCAGCGCGGTATCCGGGATGAGATCACGGTGATCGATCCGGCGCTGGACCGTCGGCTTGAATCCTATATCGAACATTACCGTGAAATCCGCGGCGGCCGGCTGAGCGCGCCGGACGAGGCGCGGGCGGCGATTTCGGCGCCGCTTGGATTCGCGGCCATGATGGTCCGGCGGGGGGATGCCGACGGCACGGTCGCGGGGGCCGTGTCGACGACCGCCGACACCATCCGGGCGGCGCTGACAATTATCGGCAAAGCCGCCGATGCGAGAATGGTGTCATCCTTTTTTCTCATGTCTTCGGCCGACTCTGACGGGTCTTTCGGCGGCCCGGTCCTGTTCGCCGACTGCGCTTTGGTTGTTGATCCCGATGAACATGAGCTGGCCGACATCGCCGTGAATTCGGCGCGTTCAGCTTCGGCGTTCATTGACGAGGCGCCCCGGGTCGCGATGCTGTCTTTTTCGACCGCGGGCAGCGCCTCCCACCCAAGGGCGGAGACCGTGCGGAAAGCGGCCGACATGGCGCGGCGCCGCTGGCCTGAGCTCGAAATCGACGGTGAAATCCAGTTTGACGCCGCGGTCGACGCCGCCGTCCGGGCAAGGAAAGCGCCTGGCAGCCGGCTGCGGGGCATGCCGAACGTGTTTGTGTTTCCCGGCCTTGACGCGGCGAATATCGGCTACAAAATCGCTCAGCGGATCGGCGGAATGACGGCGGTGGGGCCGGTGCTGCAGGGATTGGCGAAACCGGCGAACGATCTGTCGCGCGGCTGTTCGGCCGATGACATCCTGTCCCTGATCGCGGTCACTTCCGTGCAGGCGGCGGCGAAAGCCGGTTCATTTCCCGACGGCGGCAGAGCAGATCCGGGCTGAGGCTGCGGCGGCCCGGAATGTCCATGACGGATGTCGTGTTCGTTTCATTGGCAGACTCTGAATCGATGATTCATGTTCATGGTTCATTTTCGGATTTCTAAGTGAATCGCCGGATTTTTGATACTGTCCTTGTTTTGTGACTGTTTGGGTCGGAATTTCGGGACAGCGAAGCGTTGGCCGCCGGATAATGGGCAACATCACTGAGCGAGTAAGTCCGGTTCCAGCCGAGGTTTTTCTTCGGGCGCCGGTTCCGCGGACACTGGCGATGTTCTTCGACTGGCGAACCGTGCCCTTGGAAGCTTCTGTCGCTGTCGGATGGAGGTCCTTGGAAAGACGAGTCCGGATCAGCCGCCCGAGCCGTTTAGGACAGCTTGAAGTTCCAGAGAGCCGGGACAACTCTCAAGTTGTTAACTCCGGAAGGGAGATTTCCGGAGGGAGCTTGAGTAGAGCGGGATACCAGCGGAAACCCTTCCTTGGCCGGTTCCGAAATCGTAACTGTTCAGGTATCCGGCAAACGTTCCCGGAGGCGGGATCATCCGCCGCCGCCGGTCATTGAGATGTTTTTCGGAAGCGCGGGGCTCAGGAGCGGAACTCCCTCAGGAATCGGCTGGGCGGAGATTCAGATCCGCCGGATCCGTCCGGAGCACGTCAAGGACGGGCTGATCCTGCTTGCGGGCGGTCTCGATCAGGGTCCGCAGCACCGCACCGCTCCGATAACCGCCGTATGCTTTCTGATGCATTTTCAGCATCCGCAGGTTCCGCTCGGCCTGATTATTCGTCGCCGGATTCCGCGTGAACATCTGGACGCCCTCCCGATAGTCGCGCAGCCGCAGGGCGAGGTTGAGCACTTGCGTTTTCTCCGTCTCCCGCGCCGCTTTCCGCCGTCCGGCAGCGGCAGTTCCCCGCGCCCGGCGACGGCGATGATCTCATCGTACTCCCTTTCGATCCGGCCCGCCGCTTCTTCGGACAGCGGTTCCCCGGAGCGGGCCGTCTCGTTGACATCGTGCACGGCCCCTGTGAAGCAGTTTCCTCATCTCCGCCGGCCAGGCCCCGCCGTGATACTCCGTCAGACTGTCAAGTTCGCGCAGGATGTGAGCAACGCAGCTCCCATGGCGCACGCCGACGATATTCCCGCACGTCTCTGAAAGTCATGCGCCGCGATGCCGGTCACGTCGCCGCGGCTTGCCCGCTCTGCTCTATGTCGTTTTTAATTGGCTCAATTTACAAATCGTATGCATAGCTTTTCGGTTCCGGCAGAAAAAATGTGCAGGAGGAGGCATTTTTCAGCCCAACATACTGATAATACTGCAGAATAGTTACCGAAGTATCTGGCAAAACCACTTATCATCTATGACCTCTATCTCCTTGTATACAACTACATTACAGTATGGATGCATACGATTTGTAAATTGAGCCTTTTAATTTATTGATAAGAGATTCAATCACACGGACAAAACAGAATCAAGCGAAAAAATCTACCTGACCACTTATCTGCTTCAGACGCTTGTGGTTCAGATGAAACCCTTCCATCGGCAATTATCGTACCGACGAGAAAGACGAATTCCGCTGAAGAGCGCCGCGGAGACCTTGGAAAGCTTCCACCGGCACACCGGTCGGTTACCGCAAGCGGACAAGCGTCCGATGCCGTGAAAATGCTTACTCCGCCGCGATCCTCTGTCCCGCAGGAAAAGGACTAGTAGTCTGTCTTTGTTGTATTGATGGATTAAAAAGATGAAGTAGACTTGCCGACATATAGCGATTTTAATGCTTCCGGTTTCTGCTCCCAACCCGCCTGTGCCATCAATCCTGCCATGTTCGACTGCTGGCGGCAGGTTAACGGCCATAGGCAGGCTGAGGGTGCCCAGTCCGGCTAGGTGTGTTGGAAGGGCGATCTCAGCGTCGGCAGGCGAGTTCCTCTCGTTCGATCGTCCATTTGCCGGATCTGCGGACGCTGAACTCGATAACTCGGCCTCCGGTCACTGGCTTCGGGTGGTAACTAGTCAGGTAGATTTTTTCGCTTGATTCTGTTTTGTCCGTGTGATTGAATCCTTCGTCAAGAAATTAAGAAACGACATTGAGCGGAACGGCGCAAGCCGCGGATACGCAGGGTATGAGTTCAGATCATTTTTCAGCGGAGCGGGTCCGATGACCGGCGGCATTCCGGCGGCGGCGCGGGACAGGACCGCCGATCCGTTTTTCGGCCGAGCCGGTCTCAAGGCGAGACTTGCCGCGGCTGTCGCCGACCGTGACGCGATTGCCGCCGAGCGTGATGCTGCCGTTGCCGAGCGTGACGCGATCGCTGACGAGCGTGATGAAGCCGCCGCGGCGCTTGCGGCTGCGCAGGGCCGCGTTTCCGAGCTTGAGCGGCGGCTGTTAACGAACAGCGGCAACAGTCATAAGCCGCCGTCGAGCGACGGGTTTTCCAAGCCGGCGCCGAAGAGAAAAGCTTCGTCGGGGCGGAGGCCGGGCGGGCAGCCCGGTCATAAGGGAACGACGATGAGTCTTGTCGAGACCCCGGACAGGGTCGAGGATCATCATCCCGATACCTGCCGCGGATGCGGCGCGTCCCTCGCCGGTGCGGCATCGGAGGGGTATGTCCGGCGGCAGGTCGCGGACATCCCGCCGGTTGCGCTTGAGATCGTTGAACACCGGGTTCACAGGGCGGTCTGCTCCGGCTGCGGGGCGGTGAGCGCGGGCCGCTTTCCGGAGGGCGTGAAGGCCCCGGCGCAGTACGGTCCGGGGGTGCGTTCGACGGTGCGTTACCTGTCGGCGGCGCAGATGATCCCGCGCCGGCGGCTGGCCGGGACGATGAGAGACCTGTTCGGCGCATCCTTGTCTCCGGGAACGGTTTCCGCTTTGCTTGACAGCGGCGCCGGGAAATTTTCCGGCTTCGCCGGGCATGTCGGCGCGGCGGCGGCGAGGGCCGCCGTCAAGCACACAGCTGAGACCGGGGTCCGCGTCGACGGCAAGCTCCGCTGGATACACGTCGTCTGCACGGAGCTTCTCAGTTTTTTCCGTCTCGGCGAAAGCCGCGGCGATGCAGCCATGGGCGCGACCGGCATCGCGGTTCATGATTTTTGGAAACCCTGCTGGAATATAGCCGGGGTGAGCCATGCGCACTGTATCCCTCACATCCTGAGGGAACTTGAAGCTCTGACGGAGTTTCACGGCGAGGCCTGGTCGGCGGAGATGAGCAAGCTGCTTCAAAGCGCCGTGCATGAGGACAACGAGGCGGCCCGCGCCGGGAAACCGCTGTCCGCGGAGGCGGCGGACCGGATCGAAAAAGAATATGACAGGATCGTCGCCGACGCCGTCGCCTGGCACGAGGCGCTGCCGCCGCTGGGCGGCGGGAAGCGGCGCGGGAGACGGAAAAAGCGCAAAGGCCTCAACCTCGTCCTGCGGCTGCGGGATCATCGGGCGGGCGTCCTGATGTTCACGCGGAACCCGGCGGTGCCGGCGACGAATGAGCAAGCCGAGCGGGACCTGCGGATGCTGAAAGCATATCTGAAAATATCCGGCTGCTATCGGAGCGAGCGCGGCGCCCGCAACCATGCGGTCCTGCGGACGCTGATCGAGACCGCCCGCAAGCAGGGCCGGCCCGTCCTTGACGCGCTCCGGGCGGATCCGGAGGACCTGAAACTCCGGCTGGCCGATTCCTGAGGGAGCTCCGCTCCTGAATCCCGTTCCTCTGAAAAACATTCCAATGACCGCCGGCGGCGGATGCCCCCCTTCAGGGACGCCTGCCGGGTACCTGACTAGTTACTTCGGGTGTTTGATCGCGTTCCCAACACGGTTGACAAAAAGACGTTCAGTCTTCGGGTTGTCCCGGACCGTGCGGTTTGTTCTGACCGACAACATGCGCAACGCCGTCAATTACGCTGTCATCAGGCCCTCTTTCCGGGAACCGATGCCGCGCGGTGATATCCGGAACAATCACCCGCGCGCACCATCGAATCAGGTCGCGGCGGACTTTCGGGATCAAGAGCGCGAATCCTGCGGCGTCAGTGAAAAAGCCGGGAGTCAGTAGAAGCAGACCGGAGATGCCGATCAGTGCACCTTGCACAACCGGCGCTGAAACGTCTCCGCCGCCTGAAACAGCGTTTCTGACATCGGATAAAATCGCCCGTCCTTGGGAGCGAAGAAGCGCTGCGCCAAGAATGCCGGTGACAACGACGACCGCCAACGTGCCCAGCAGTCCGATTGCCCCGCCGATCTGCACGAACAGGGCGATTTCAACCAAGGGCACGATCAAAAACACTAGAAACAGACGCATTTGTATATCACACAGCGAAAAACTGAGCCCGGCACAACGAAACCGGCAGCTGTCAAGGGACCGCGCGGCCTCCGCTCGGAATCCCGGAATCTTAAACCACATGCCGCGAACAATCCAGCCTGAAACCGGTCTCGTTCAGGAACATTTTCCGCTCTGTCTGCCGTTGTTCCGGCCTTCACCCTGATTATCGCTGAATGCGCCCGTTTCCGGCTGATGCATGTAGGCCGGGGCTGTCAGTTCGAGTTCCTGCAGACCGTGCGGGCCAATCCCTGCGGTTGTGGTTCAGAAACACCTCCGCTTGTTCGGCATCAGCTTGATATTCCGCTCGGGAACCGTCCCTGACAGGCGGTGGGTTTGAGCGATTCGATGCGCAGGCATGGAAACTGCCGGAAGTGACGATTTCTCCGCCCGGCGAAGCGTCTCTTGGATCCATGAATCAGGCCGAAAACCATATCACACGGCGTCTCCGGTCTTCTTGGAAATGTCCGGCGCCTGCATTTCGCAGGGCGGTAAGGTGCGCTTGCGCGCCTCCGGCGCCGGGCTTGGGCCGTTCAAAGTCTGTCCGACCGGTATTCGATCAAAGCGGATCTTCCGATGATGTCAACCACGGTGGCGGACAACTCAGCGCCGTGCGCATCCGTAAGCCGGAATGCCTTGCCTAGTCGAAAGGGCACGGGCTGCTGCCGCCCTTCTTCAATGGCGATGTTGTCTGCGTAGAGATAGGTCCGGTCAGACGCGTCGCGTATCGGATTCAGCCGTCCGCGCAAGCCGGGAAGATGTCCGGAAGCCTGGGGAAAGATTACCGCGCCTCCGGTCGGCAGCGGGTTGATTTCCAGAAGGAGACCTCCCGCATGCGGGAGCCACTCCCGTTCGAGACCTGCGGAATGCCTTGGCGCTGCGGCGTACACGGTCATCGGAAGTTTAGTCGTGTACAGATTGAAAACCGCTTCGCCGGCTTCATCGGTGGTTGCTTGATGCCATGTCTTATTCGGAAAGAGCGCGAGGACTTCGACTCCCGAAAGAGGCATTCCGCCGGAATGCACCGTGACCGTTGCATCGGCGGGGGAAAGTTCGAGTACGGCAGCGGGGATGCTCAGCACGACGTTGGATCCGTCCACTATCTTGTATTCCGGCAGCTCTCCGGCGGTTTTCCAGGTTTCTTTGCGGATTATAGAGACACCGTCTCCCCGGCGTTCCATCAGGAATACGCGGCGGTCAGATCCGGGAACATCGCCGACTGGAATTCTTCCGAAAAGAGAAGCGATCACTTCATTACGGGTTGCCTGGCTCGTTTCCATCCCTTCCAAGGTCATGCCGTTGGGAAGGTTACCGGGCGAGTCGATCTCCAAGCGGGTCTTGAACATTGACAGTCTGATCCGCCGTGAGGATATGGAGTAGTCGCGGTGAGACACAGCGTTCACCACGGCTTCAAAGACCGCCGCCGCGCTGTACTGCGGCATATCTTCGCGTTGCGGAGTCTTGCGCGCCGCAACGCGCATGTTCCGCATGACGAACTTCACCGTGTCGGCGATCTGAACCGGCAGAGGACCGAAAATTTCCTGCGCGTCCAGCTGGCCGGAGGCCCGGTCCTCTCCCCGATAGTGCGTTGCCGCAATGGCGGCTTGCGGCAGCAATTCCTGCGGCGCCCGCGCACAAAGCAGCACGCCGGCGACTGTCGCCTTGAGCGCACCGGCCGCATCATTCGCCAACAGGCGGGCATTCAACAGGCCTCGGCGAGGATCCGCTGCGCCGGACACGCTGAGAAGGGGCTCCCACAGTCGTTCACTGAGCGTCTCGAAGCCAGTCTGCGGCACGATCTGTTTGTCGAACCATAAGAAGCGGTTCTGCGCCCGGTTCTGAGTCAGCCTCAGGCGCTCACTGCTTTCCAATCGTCGCTTGGTCGAACCGACCCGGATGAACGCCCGTCCGTCCCGCTCATGAAGGCCATCGCCCCGTGGAACTTCCGCGAGCAAGAAGGCTTTGTCGTCAAGTTCCCGACGATAAACCTGAATACGCAGAGCGGGTTCGATAGAGTCGGTGCTGATTTCCGTCAGCAGGCGGTCAAGTGAATCCATCTGCGCGCGCGACATTCCTTGGATCTGCCCGTCGTCAGAAACGCCGCATAGGAGAGCGCCGCCATCAGCGTTGGCGAAAGCTCCCAGTTCGTCGGCAAGATCGTTTCTGCGGGGGCTGACAGGTTTGTCGCCGTTGAATTCGAACTGCTTGAATTCCCAGAGGCTGTATTCACCCAGCCGCAGTTGCCGGCGAATGTCTTCATCGCTGATTATCATGGGAAATTCCCCTTGTTTGAACGCGCCCGGGAAGGCACCTCGATGCTTGCCGGGACACAGCTGCGGCGAATGTTTGCTGCACTCTTGCCCGGAATCGCAGTGTCACGCCGCGACGGCCGGCAAGTCATCAGTCATGCGTTTCATCCGGAATACCGCCCAAAGACCATGAATACGGATCCGGACGGGATTGATCCGGGGAAGCAGCGCTTTCCGGTCAGGCATCGAAGGCGACGCGTTGTCCGCATCGGTGCGCCCGCTGTTCGGCAGAGAGCTGTGTCCTTCAGACGGTCCCGCCCCCGCAGGTCGAACCGCGGAAACCGTTTCTTCCGCCCGGTCTGCTCCATATTCCGCGGCCTTCAGATGCGCATTCGGCATGACAGGAGCCGTCCGCGCTGTTTCCCGCTCCAAACCCGGCCATGATGACCGGCCGACTGCTTTTTCGCTCAGAAATAACGTTACCGCGATTCCGTTCGAATGTTCAACGCCGTCCGTCGCGGCGCCTGTGATCCACGCCGGGAATCCGCTGTTTCCGTCCTTCCGAAGGCTGCACCCGGCTGCCAGTCGGCCAGACAGGCCGAGTCCCGCTGCGGCATGGCGCAGATCCTTGCCGGCGATCCCGTAGAACGGCAGGGGGAGACGGTTCCGCCGCTTCCGCGTTCCTCGGGCCGTGAGCGCGGAGATCACATGGATCCGGTGCGTTGCCGCGCCGGAAACGGAACGGCCGGCGCGATTCCACCTCGCGGCGCAGGCAGGCCGTGCGAATCCGGCCCGTCCGCTTCAGTCAGGGCTGTTTTATTGTCGGCCCGGCGACAGGCGTATGCTGATTTTCGGGCCGGCCATTCCGTTTCCGATGCGGTGATCTTCCGGCTGTTATGATTCTTCCGCCCCCGGGTTCCTCCATCGACCTTCGCGGGGTGACGGCGCGCCCGGCCCGCTTCGCCCGTGAGCGCCGGCTCCGGGGCCGTCTTGCAGAGGAGCGGCGCTGCCTGCGGTTTCACGGCATTATCGGAAAGGGTCTGCGCTATGCGGCTCCGCACGGCGAGACCGGAACCGCTGCCGGCCGTCGCTGAAAAAAGGGTTTCCGGCAGGCCGCGAGCATGAAACCTTGACAGGTCGGCGTTTTCGGGTAAGGGCGGCGTCCGGCGGTGAGCAGCCGCAGCGGTCATAAGGGGACGGTGATGCGACGCTCCGCGGTCCCGGGCAGGGTCGGGGATCATGATCCCGATGTCCGCCGCTGGCGCGGACCGATCCCGGGGCTATCAACAATACACACTTGACTTCCAGCATGCTTCCGTGCGAATCATGCGGCCATGCAGATCGGTATGCGTCAAATTTCTTCGGAGACGGTGGAATGGTTCGACAGGGCCTGCAAGAGCGGGGACCTGACGCGGACCGCGCTCGCCCGCGGACTGTGCGAGCGTGAGAGCTGGCGCGGCCGCACCGGCAAGCTGTGCCTCGCGTCGGCGCGCAAGCTCTTGCCGACGCTTGCGGAGAGGCTGGGCGCGCGCCTGCCGGAGGCGAAGGAGACGGGGCTCGACCCGCGGGCGCGTCCTGCGGCCGACTTTCCCGACACCTCTGTCGCGTGCGCGCTCAGCGACCTCGGCGCCCTGTCGCTCGAACTCGTGACGGACGCGGATGACCGCCGCCGCTGGGAGTCGATGATCGAGGCCTTTCATCCGGAAGGAATGCGCCGCTCGCCGGGCGGCCAGGTCCGGTGCTGGATCCGTTCTGAACGTTTCGGGGTCCTGGGCGGCATCGGTTTCTCCGCGGCCGGGATCCAGCTCGGTCCCCGCGACGGCTTGATCGGCTGGTCTGCCGATGCCCGCGTCGCTAATATCGGCAAAGTCGTGTGCAACAACCGGTTCCTCCTGCTGCCCGGCGTCCGGGTGCGCGGGCTGGCGTCCCGGGTCCTCCGCCTGGCGGCGGAGCGGATCGCCGGCGACTGGGCGGCCGCCTGCGGTGAGCGTCCTGTCCTGGCGCAGACCTTCACGGGGCCGGAGATGTCCGGCCTGAGCTACAGGGCCGCGGGATGGCAGCGCTGCCCGGAACTGACTTCGGGGCGCCGTTCGGGCGTGCGCCGCGCGGTCTGGCTCAAACCGCTTTCGGAGGGCTGGCGCGAGGTTCTGAGCCGCGTGCCGGAACGGGTTCTCGGCTGGTCCGGATCGCTGTACAGCGAGGGGGGCTGGGCCGAACGGGAGTACGGGCGCAGCACGCACCCGGACGGCAGGGTCAGGCGCCGGATCGCGCGCATGGGCGCGGCCTGGACGCGGCGCCTCGGCGAGGGTCTGCCGGCGATCTTCCCGGGACAGGCGGAACAGGCGGCGGCTTACCGGCTGCTGTCGAACAAGGCGGTGAAGATGGAGCACATACTGCATTCGCATTTCGAGCAGACGGTCGAGAGGTGCCGCGCCGAGCGGCTCGTGCTGGCTGTTCAGGACACGACCGCGCTGAACTATGACGGCCTGTCGGCGACGTCGGGCCTCGACGACATCGGCGGCGGCGGCAAGGGAGCGTCGGGTATCCTCGCTCATGTCGGCGTCGCGGTGAACGCGGCCGGACGGCCGCTCGGGATGTTCGAGGCGGACGCGGAATTCCGCCGGGCGGAGGAGAAGGACAGCGTCCGCTGGCTCGCCGGTCTCGACCGGGCGCAGGAACTCGCGCGCGCCTGCCCGGACACCCGCGTGGTGACGGTCTGCGACCGGGAGGGCGACTTCCAGGAGCTGATTTCGCGCGCCGGGGAGACAGGGGCGGCCTTGCTGATCCGGGCGAGCCGGGGATCGAAGCGCCGGGCAGCCCTGCCCTCGGGCGGCGACGCCGATCTATGGGACTTCGTGCTGGCAACGGAACCTGTGGGAACAAAGAAAATCGAGGTTCCCGCCTGCGGCGGCCCGAACCGCAGGAAGGGCCGTACGGCGAAGCTGACGCTGCGCTGCGCGCCGGTCGACCTGCTCCCCCCGAAAGACCGGGCGGGCGAGGCGCCGGTTCGCATGACCGCCGTCTCCGCCCTCGAGGAAAACCCGCCCCGCCGCCCCTTGAAGGGGAAAAAGAGCGCGCCGCTGCACTGGATGCTGCTGACTACGGAGGGCGAAGCCGGTCTCGAGACCGCCCGCACCGCTCTGCGCTGGTACGAACTGCGTTGGCGGATCGAACGTTTCTTCCACGCCCTGAAGGTCGGAACGCGGATCGAAGACCGCCGCCTTGACGACGCCGACGACCTCCGCAAGTGCTTCGCCTTCGACGCGGTCACCGCCTTCCGGGTCTGGGATCTTTCCCTCCTGGCCCGCGAGAAGCCGGACGACCCGGCCGAACGGTATGTCGCCCGGGAAGACATCACGGTCCTTTGCGCCCTCGCCGCCCGGCACGGCTTCAAGGTTCCCCGGGCGCCGCCGGATATGACCGTCAAGGGCTTCGCCGTGCTCACCGGCGGGCTGGCCGGCTTTCATCCTTCGAAACGTCAGCCGCTGCCCGGCACGCAGAAGCTGTGGGAAGGCGTCAGGTTCCTGTCTCAGGCCGTCATCGCTGTCCGGGCTGTGCGGGACTGGGAAGGAGGCTGGCCGGAAGGAGAAGAAGACACGGAGATAAGTATGTTAAATTGATAGATCCCGGGGGGGGGCCGTCGGAGATTATGAAACCGCGCATCATTCCCGGCGCCGCGGTTTGATCCCGGCATCCCGCCGGCTGGACGGCACGGTTCCCCAGACCGGCAAGCCGCCTCCGTCCGTTCCGGGGCGGTATTTTTCCGCCCCGGAGCTTTTTCAGGAACGGGCGTTCAGAAATCCGCATTCAGAGCCAGAGAGCCGCCGATATCCTTATTGCCGCCGCCGCCGGCGTAGAAGGCGCTGCCCGACACCGTCATTCTGCCGCTGAGCCTGAACTCGCCGCCGAGTCCGAGTCTGGCCCGGGTCGGTTTCATCCCGGTCTCGAGGACGGCGCCGGGAGCCGTGACGCCGGTCCGGTCCTTGAAATCATGCTCCAGATCGGCCGCGGCCCAGAACGTGCCGGCCTCCCCGACCGCCATGTCGATCCTCGCCCCCAGCGTCCCTTTCAGGCTTTTCGCGGCGACCTCCGGCACTTCGCCGGCCCCTTCGACCGCCGCCGGTTCGGCGAAACCGCCGGTTTTCACGGACGACCATTCAAGCCCGGCCCGCGGCGTGATCGTCATGCCCCGGAATTCCGTCCGTATGCCGGCGGCGGCGCCCGTGGAGATACCGGTGCCGCCGCCGGTTTCAATCACCGCGCCGCTGCCCGCGGGGCTGAGTTCGATGCCGTTCAGACGCGAATATGACAGATGCCCGCCCGCATGAACGCCGCTGTCCAGCCGCCAGCCCAGCGTCACTGTTCCGCCGGCCGCCTCGGCCTTGATGCCGCCGCCGCGCGTGACCGCGGCTTTCACCGTGCGCCGCCCGAGGCTGAACCCGATGTTCAGCGTTTCATCGACCGGGAAACCGTAACCGATTTCCACACCCTGCCGCTTGATGTCCCAGACGAGGGCATGTCCCCGCCAGCCCGCGGCGGTCGTCGAACTCTCAGCCGCGCGTTCGCCGTCGTTCGTGAAAACCCTCGCCCAGCCGCCGCTGCCGTCCCGCGCGGCGGTCCCGCTCCCGGCCCGGGCGTTCAGATCCAGAAGCACCGAAGGAAGGGCCTCGTACAGCCGCGCCCGGGGATGGTAAAGCCGGATCCGCGAATCCTTGTCCTCTCTGAACTCGTGGCCGCCTTCGATTTTCACGAGATCCAGCCGGAGCACGGTGTCGTAGACGCTTTCTTCCTCCTTGATGCGTCTTTCCACCCTTCCGCCCGCGGGCAGGGCCGTGTCCGCGCCGCCGGCGCGGGTCTTGAAAACCGTGGTTCCGGCATTGATGACGGTGCCGTCGATATGACCGACGAAACCGTCCTTGTCCTTCTCCAGGATGACGGTCATGCCGCCTTCGTCGTTGGCTTTGATCGCGGTGCCGGATGCCGCGCTCACACGGGCCGCCGGTCCGACGACGACGGCGCCGCCCTTGACCATGTGCACGCCGGCGTACTTGTTGCCGTCGTCGTCCTCGCCGCCGCCCGTGACCGTGCCGCGCACGGTCACCGTCTGGGCCCGCGTTCCGCCCTCGAGCAGGGCGCCGTCGACATAGATGCCGTCCTTTCCGGCCGTTACCGCCGCGCCGTGGCCGACCGTTACCGTGATCTTGCCGCCGGCATGCTCCGAGTGTTCGCCGCTTTCGCCGGAATCGTAGCGCCGCGTCTGGGCGTAAACGCCGTGTTCCCCGGCGTTGACCGCGCCCCCCGTCACCTCGATCGTGACCGGGATTTTCTTGTCCGCCCCGGCGCTGTTGTACGCCCGGGCGACAATGCCGAGGGCCTTCGACTCGATGTCGCCGGCCGAAACGATCTCGATGCTGCGGGCATCTCCCTCTTCGTCGGCGCGCGCCGTTCCGAGATAGAAGACGGCGATGCCGGCCTCCCATGTGATCGTCGGGCCGGCGGCGCCGGTGCCTTTCACGACGATCCGGCCGCCGGCGTTGTGCACCGCCCTCATCTTGCCGGCGGTCCGCTGTTCGAACTGCATGCCGAAAAGTTCGGCGACGATCTCGCCGCTGTTGGTGATCGTAATGTCGCCGTCGGCGATGGTGAGGGCATCGATGCCTTTTCTGGCCTCGATGACGCTGTCCTTCGTCAGGGTGACCGTGACATCGCCTGTTGACGTTCCGAGGAGGTGCCGGACAAAGACCGCCTCGTCTTCCGCTTCGATCCGGCCGCCGGCTTCGACCTTGATGTCGCCGCTGCCCCTCTGCCGGAGATAGATGCCGTGGCCCGGCGCCTGGTAGCTCGCCTGCCGGGCCTTGATGACGCTGCCCTTCGCCGCCGTGACCTCGATGTCGCCCGCCTTGGCCTCGCAGCTTCTGAAGTTGGAACAGCGCTCCACGCGGATGCCGCTGCGGGTTGAATCGATCGTCACGCCGCCGGCGATGTTGACGGCGACCTTGCCCTTGGCGTGTTGGTTCGCATAAATGCTGCTGCCCTTGTTGCCGCCGGTCTTGATGGTTCCGTCAGTCACATTGATCGTGACCGGGATCGTCGTTCCGGCCGGCGACGAAACTGTATTGGTGAAAATGGCGTTGACGTCGCCGGTGGCGGCCGAGAGGTCGATGTCGGCGGCCGAGACGATCTCAATGCCCTTGGTCCCCAGGCCGGCTTTGCCCCCGTGATAGGCGTTGATGCCTCTGCTCCTCTGACCGGTGATGAGGACGATCTTGCCGGCCCTGTGCTCTATCCTCAGCTTGCCGGTCCCGTCGCGCACGGCGGAGATGCCGCGTGTGGTTCCGTAAACCGTCCCGCTGTTAATGACCGTGATGTCATTGTCGCCGGCGCTGTCCGTGTCGCCGACGTCGTCCGCGTCGATGGTGCCGTATGCCGCGTCGAAGAAGTCTTTGCCGTCGACGTAGATGCCGGGATTGGGCAGGTCGGTTTCGGTGCCGATCATCACTCCTTTCTCCACGGTCAGCGTCAGGCCGCCGGTAAGTTCGTCGCAGACGATGCCGCCCGGGACGGCGCTGCTGTAAACGGGGTCGGGCATATCGCCCCCGTAGCCGGCCGTGCAGTTCTGCGCGGCGGCGGCCGGCGGGGCCGCCAGGACCGCCAGGACCGCCGCGGCCGGCAGGTTACGGGGAATCCTGTGTGAGGGGGGGGGGGGGGGGGGATTCGCCTCCGCGGCCTTGCGTATGGAAATCATCGTCATGGGTTCATCGAATTCTCTGTTGTCGCTGTCGCCGCCGCCCGTCATCCAGACGGCGAAGCCCCGGATAGAGCCTTTCCGCATGTTTCGCAAGGCTGCAGCCGGACACAGCGGGAATGACAGCAAGAAGGGTTCAGCCGATGTCCTGATGCCCGGCGGCGGCCCTTCGGCTGAAGATCAGATAGTCAGGACTGTCTTATTGTCGGCCCGGCGACAGGCGTATGCTGATTTTCGGGCCGGCCATTCCGTTTCCGATGCGGCGATCTTCCGGCTGTTATGATTCTTCCGCCCCCCCCGGATTCCTTCATCGACCTTTGCGGGGTGAAGGCGCGCCCGGCTGTCCGCCGGCATCGAAGCCGCGCATGGATATCCGGCCTTCCCTGCGGAGGCGTCCGCGAGCCCGGCGCGGACACGCCGCCCGCCATGGACGGCAAGGACATCTGCAGCGCCTCCGGGCAGACTGAGGACCTGCGGGATCCCCGCCGGCAGCGTCGACGCCGCGGGCCCATCGTCACTATGGACGCGATGTGCGCTCAGCATGAAACCGCCCGCCGGCTTCCCGGGCGGTGCGCCGGCTATGTCGTCACTGCTGTCAAAGAGAACCGGGAGACTGTTCTCGACGACCTCAGGGCCATCGACTTCAAGGACGCGCCCTGGTTCGGGACCTTCGAAAAGGGACACGGGCGCATCGAGCGCCGCCGCTGCGCCGCAGCCGGCCTCTCCGGTCCCACCCAGGCAGCGCCGCTCTCCACGGCCACCGCCAAGCTGTCCGCATCGAGCGCGAACGCGGGATCCTCAAGACCGGGAAGCGCAGCGTCGAAGCGGCCCGGCGCCTTGCTTCGCCCGGTCCCGAACGCGCCGGACCCGAGGAGCTTCCGCCGCGCGCGCCATATGCCGCGCAGCCTCTCCTGCCTGACGAACGCCGCTGTAGCCATCGCGCGCCGCGGCGGACGCTTCAGCTGCATGCCCGCGGCTGACCGGCATTACGCCGCCCGAGACCCGTACGCGCTCAACGCGATCCTTATCACGCCCGGCGGATGAACCGCCGCTCCTGACCCCGCGCGATGCCGCGGAAACGCGCCGCCGGACGGCGCGGCTGCGCCCGGACACTCCGGAAAGCGCGCCTGGACAGCCCTGATGCGCCGGCAGCGGCTGCTGAAACCGGCGCGCAGGAACCGGGAAGCCTCAAGCATGCCCGTTCCCCGCCGTATCAGCGCTCCAAGCCCGACAATAAAATGGTCCTGCCTCTTCAGGCTCTCATCTGGACGTGCGGCAGGGAAGCCATTACATGCAGTCTGTCATTCCGCTTGAGAAGCTTCCAAGCGCACAGGAGAATTCAATGGGAAATTCACTCTTACAGCTCATTGCGCTCGCGGCAGTGGCGATTTTCTTGATCTTCAAGCTGCGGCGGACGCTTGGAACGCGGGACGGTTTTGAAAACCCGGACAGAACCCAAAGCCGTTCAGCGGGATTCCAGCCGAAAGTGATCGAACCCGAGGAGCCGGCCGTCGACCGTGATATCAGCAAATTCGTGGACGGGGACTCCCGATTGGCGAAGGTCTTGGCGCGAATGAAACAGGCCGACGGCGATTTCAAGGTCGCGGACTTCCTTGACGGCGCGGCCCGCGCCTATGAAATGATCCTGCTGGCATTCGCGGAGGGCAGGCTGAGAGACATTTCGCCGTTCATTTCCGAAGAAGTGCACGAGTCATTCAGCGATACGGTTCGTGAACGCGCGCAAGAAGGAGTTTCCCATGTGGCCCGTTTCGTCGGTCTGCGCGAATCCGGCATCCGGGATGCCAGCCTTAACGAACAGAACGATGCCGAAATCACCGTCGAATTCGTTGCCGAACTGATTTCCTATGCCGTTGATGAAAAAGATGAAATCATCCAAGGAGACGACAAGGCGGTCAGGCGTCAGCGGGACGTATGGACATTCGCCCGCGACATGGGAGGAAGAGACCCGAACTGGCGTTTGGTGGCGACCGGCGAATGAGAATGTTCCGAATCGGTCCAAGGCCGACGACCCGCTGACAGAGCCGTGGCGAACCGGCGTGAAGGACGCGCAGTTCGTGAAGAAGAACTGAGAGACTGGCACAGCCTGATCGGCGAGCCGGAAGTCCTGAGACAGAACCGGCCCGCCGGAACATTGACCGGCCTTGCAACAGACCGGCGCCGCGGGCGGCATCCGCGGGTGCGCGAAATCCGCGATTGGGAGTTGTGGACCGAGAACGGTGCGCTTCCTCACGCCGCCGCGGGCGGCGAGGAGGCCGGCCCGCCGGAGGCTCTCGCAAGGCCCGCGGCGATCCGGAGAACGGCGGCGAAAACCGCGCTGGTCAAACAGTGTCCGGAGCCGAAGATTCTCCGGCGTCTTAACAGCGGTAAAATCAAGCCGGAGCGCCGCGCGGATCTGCATGGAATGACTGTCAGCGAAGCGAAGGAAGAGCTGAGCCGTTTCTTTGCCGCGGCAGCCGGTTCCGGAGCCGGACTTCTGCTCGTCATCACCGGGAAAGGACGCGGATCGCGGTCTGAGTTCGGCGCATCAGGCGGAGTGTTGAACCGGATGCTGCCGCAATGGCTGACAACCGGCCCGCACGCCGACAAAGTGCTGCACTATTGCCACGCCCATCCCAGACACGGCGGTTCCGGGGCCTATTATGTGCTGCTGCGCAGACCGGACCGCCGTATGAAGGTACAGTCGCGCTGACGGCGCGGGCGGATCCGGCCCGCTGGATCCTGTCAATATTCCGCCCGTACAACAATGAAATGCATCACCGGGTTCAGCCGGCGGCTCTCTGTCAGAATCAAGCTGTAGCAGATGCCGCGGCCGCCCCGCAAATGCGTTTCCGGCGGCCGCGGGTCATGAGAGCGGCGGGAATCCGTCGTGATCCAGCCGCTGGCCGGGGTCAGCCGGCAGCCGGAAAGTTCAGCTCCGCCTCTTCCAAGCGGTCCGCAGGCGGTTTCAGCGGGGGGGCTGGCCCGAGCCGCCGCTGAGCCGCCGCACGGGACCGGAAATTTTTCGAGGACGCCCCTGCCCGGCTTCCAGCGCGCGCTGGAAGCCGGGCAGGGGCGTCAAGGCTTCATCCGCCCGCGGCCGCCTCCGCAGCCTCACGGAAAGCCTCCGCCGGGGTCCGGTAACCCAGGCAGCGGCGGGGGCGGTTATCAAGCGCGTCCTGCACCCTCCGGACCTCGGCGGGATCTATCGTCCGGAAGTCCGTCGACTTCGGAAGCTGTTCTCTCACCAGGCCGTTCGTATGCTCGTTCAAACCCCGGTCGCATGAACGGTACGGGCGGGCGAAGTAAAAGTCCGCGTCGAGAGCCCGCGAGACCTCCGCATGCTCCGCGAATTCCTTGCCGTTGTCAGCCGTGATCGTGTGAGTCATGTCGGACACAGGCTGAAGACACTTGATGACCGCGGCCCTGGCTGAGGACGACGTCCTTCTCTCAACCTGTTGAAGCAAAGTCAATTTCGTCGCCCGGTCGACAAGCGAAACCAGGGCTCCCCGGTGCCGGACGCCGATGATCGTGTCCGCTTCCCAGTCTCCCGCCCGGGTCTTCTCCTCGACGATCGCGGGCCGCTCGGATATGTCCCTACGGCCCGGAATCACGCCCCGCCCGGAGCCGTTCCGGCCTCGGCGGCAGCGCTTCCGCCCCCGGCGGCGGAGACAGCGGAACAGGCTTCCCCCCGCCGCCCGGTCCGCATAGATGTGACGGTAAATCCAGGTCGGACTCACCGTCATGACACCCGTCATCGCTGAGCGGCCCGAAATCTGCTGCGGGCTCCATCCAGACATCAGACATATTTCGATGATCTTCCAGCTCATCGGCGACATCTTGCGGGGAACCGACGAGGCTTCCCGCCGCCGGGTTTCGGCCAGCCGCTGCGCCTGGCGGCAGCGGCAGCCCCGCAGCCCGGTGTTGCGGGCGAGTTCGCGGCTCACCGTCGACTGCGAGCAGCCGATCTCCGCCGCGATGCCTCTTTGCGAGAAACCGCTTTTCTTCAGCGCCTGAAGCTGGTAACGGTCAAACCAGGTCAAGTGGTTAAAGCCCGACGGCATGCGATTCCCTCCGTTTTCATCATAGAGAGTATCGCACCCGCTTGACCCGCATACAACATGTAGATCTGCCTCAATCGCGGTCTACAGATGAAGCGATGCATTTCGGAGTTTGGCCGGGGTTCCATATTTGAATCCCGCTGCGGCGTCTGATGTTTTCCATGCATGAGAATCGGACTTCGTCATTTTTCGGCCGAGACAGTCGGGTGGTTCAAGACGGCTTGCGTTGACGGCGGCCGCTCTCGGCCATCGCTCGCCCGCGAACTGTGCGTGCGCTGAGGTCAGCATTATTTCGCCGGAAAGCCGAGCCTCGGCTCCGCCCGCGGAATACCCGCCAAGCTGGCCGACGCTGCCGCCGCCCGACGACGGCATCAGCCGTACCGCCGCCGACTGTAGGGAAGAAATGCCGGAAAAAGATACCAGGAGATGAGTTGATAGGCGGGGGACGCCGCAAGGGAACCGCGCCAAATCCCGCCACAGCCGGACAGCTTCCGCCCAAGGCGGTTCAGGCTGGTTCAGCTTTCAGCCGACGGCGCTGCGCCTTCCGCCGTTCAGGGCATGGAATCACAGTGAGCGCTGAATCTCCTCGCGTTCAAACACTTCGATGAAATCTCCTTTCCGTATATTGGCGTAGTTTTCGAAAGCCATTCCGCATTCCTGACCGGACATCACTTCGCTGACTTCATCTTTGAACCGTTTGAGCGTTTTCAGCTTCCCTTCGTGGATGACGATATCGTCGCGCAGCAGCCGCACGCCGGCGGACCGCCGGACGGTTCCGTCGGTCACCCGGCAGCCGGCGACCGTTCCGGCGCCGGTTATCTTGAAGATTTCCAGGATCTCAGCGGATCCGATAAAGGTCTCTTTGACCTCAGCGCTCAGCAGATTCGAAGCGGCGGCGCGGATGTCGTCAACAAGCGCGTAAATCACCGAATAATAACGGATGTCGATTTCCTTCTGCGCGGCGGCGGTCCGGGCAGGCGCGTTGGCGCGGACATTGAATCCGATGACATGCGCGGCTGACGCTTCCGCGAGGCTGATGTCCGTCTCGGTAATGGCGCCGACGCCTGAATGCAGAACCCGGACATGGACTTCTTCGTTGCCGATCTTTTCCACAGCTTGGACAATCGCCTCCGCGGAACCCTGCACATCCGCCTTCACCACGAGCTGAAGGTTGTTAACCTGCTTCGCGTCTTCGCCGCTTCGGAGCCTCATCAGCTGATCAAGCGGCACCGCGGCTCCAGCGGCCAAGCGTTTGCCCTTGGCCAGGGAATGCCGGTAGCGCGAGATTTCCTTGGCCTGACCTTCGTTCTCAACGACATTCAGGATATCGCCGGCCAGCGGCGTTCCGTTCAGGCCGATCACTTCAATCGGCGTTGCCGGCCCTGCAGAGGCTGTTCTCTCTCCGGTGTCGTCAACAAGAGCCCGGACTTTGCCCCAGTGGTCGCCGACGACGAACACATCGCCTTTCCGCAAAGTTCCTTTTTGCACGAGGATGGTGGCGACCGAGCCGCGGCCGATGTCAAGGCTCGACTCGATAACCGCGCCGACAGCCTGCCGGTCAGGATTGGCGGTCAGTTCAAGGAGTTCCGCCTGAAGCCCGATGGCTTCAAGAAGCTTGTCGACTCCCTGTCCGGTCAAGGCGGAGATTTCGACGTCAAGCACGTCTCCCGAGTGTTTTTCGACGACGACATTGTGGCGGAGCAGATCGTTGCGCACCCTGTCGGCATCCGCGCCCGGCAAGTCGACCTTGTTGATCGCGACGATCATCGGAACGCCGGCCGCCTGAGAGTGATTGATGGCTTCGACCGTCTGGGGCATCACGGCATCGTCCGCCGCGACGACAAGGACCACAATGTCCGTGACCTGGGCGCCGCGGGCGCGCATCGCGGTGAAGGCCGCGTGTCCCGGCGTGTCCAGAAACGTCAGGGTTTTGCCGCCCTCGAGCGCCACTTGGTAGGCTCCTATATGCTGGGTGATCCCTCCGGCTTCCCCGGAGACGACATTGGTTTTCCTTATCGCGTCGAGAAGAGATGTTTTGCCGTGGTCAACGTGCCCCATGACCGAAATGATCGCCGAACGCGGTTTCAACTCCTCCGGCGAGTCCTCTTTCGTCTCTATGACATCTTCGACATCAGCCGCGGATACGCGCGAAGTTTTGTGGCCGAATTCGGCGATGATCAATTCCGCGGTGTCGGCATCGATCGTTTGGTTCTGATTGACGAAGACGCCGTTTTTCATCAGCGTTTTCACCACATCGGCGACCCTTTCGGCCATGCGGTTGGCGAGTTCCTGAACAATGATCGACTCAGGAAGCTGGACTTCGCGCACGACTTTTTCCCGGACCGGCGACGATTCCCGGGCTTTTCTTTTCTTGCGTTCCTGGCTGCGCAGATACGCCGCATGCGACCGCTGCCTGACCTCGTCGCTGAGGGCCTTGGCGACATCGATTTTCGCGCTGCGGCGCCGTTCAGCCTGCAGTTTTCCGCCGGTCCGCTGCTCGGCTTCTCGTCTTTGTTTCTTTTCCGGACGTTTCGCCGGCGCGGCGCGCTGCTTCGCCGGTCCGGGCGAAGCCGGGGCCGCAGCTGTCTCTTGCGCGGCTTCGGTCGTTTCCGGCTGCTCCGCGGTTTCCGCCGGCGGCTGCGCCGTTCTCTCGGCCGGATCCGGCTTCGCATCTTCCTGTTCCTGTCTCAGCCGCTCCGCCTCGGCTTCCCTCAGATGCAGTTCTTCGGCCTCAGCTTGTCTGCGCCTCTTGATTTCCTGCTGCGTGAAAGCCTGCACGGCGCGGATCTTCGCGCCTGCGCGACGGACCTTGGGACCCGATTCCACGGTGAATTCGGCTTCGGAGGCGGGCTTGACGATTTTCGCCGGCGGCTTCTGCGGCACGACACGCCGCCGGGCCGCCGTTTCAACGACGACTTCAGTCAGACCCTTGCTTCTGCCGCGGCCGGTCCGGGGTATGGCCGGCCCGCCGGATCTGTTTCCTAAATTCAGACTGAGGGTTTTCTTTTCCATCGCGGTGCTGTTCCTTCTCGGTCTGAATCACGACATGGCTGTTTCCAAGATCAGTTCGCGGCCCGGGTGCGGCCTTCCTCTCAGACAGGCCAGCCGGCAAAGCTCCCGGGACATTCCGGCCGCCAGCCTTCCTCTCTGGACTGCGACATGTATTACAGCATCGCGGCCGAATGCCACACCCAATTCACATCCCTTAAGGCAAATATGGGTTTCCGGCACGGACAGGCAACGGTCCAGTTTCGCCCGCTGGCGTTCCGAACCGTCGCTGGCCTGCAAGAGAAGCCTGACGCGGCCCGCGAGAATCTTCTCCCGGGCTTTTTCGAATCCGGCGACCGCATTTCCTGATTTTCGCGCCAAGGCCAAGAGACGGGTGATTCTGGCCAGCAGGCCCTCCTCCACCAATCCGGCGAGATTCCGCGGCGTTCTCACCGGCGATCTGACAGAACGGGAAAACAGATTCCTCCGCTCCGCGGCATCAAGAGACTGCCGGTCGGATTTGACCCAGCAGCCTCTGCCGGGAAGTTTTTCTTCGATATCCGGCGTCATCAGTCCGTCCGGGCTGACCGCGAACCTGACCATAGCCGCTTTGGGAAGCGACTCCCGGGACGCGATGCAGCGCCTTTCGGGCGTTTCGGGACGGGATGTCCGCCGCCTGGCTCTGCCCAATCCTTCAGCCTTCCCTTTCAGTCTCCGCTTCAGTCCCTGCAGGGGACTCCTGATCCTCCAGCAGCTGTTCCGCTTCGTCGCGTTCCAGAAAACCGGCGGCCAGCCGGGCGCGGATGATCAACTGACGCGCCTCTTCAAGCGTCACGTCGCAATCTTCCAGAAGGCCCTTTTCCCATGTCCGTCTGCCGTTCTCTGTCACATATTCGCCGACTAGCTCATACATATCGCAGGAGGCGAATTCACTGAGGCCGGCGACCTTTTTCTCACCTTCCGCGCTTACCAGCGCCAAAAGCATCCTCGGCGACAGGAATCCGAACCCGGCCAAGTCGTCCTGGAGCCCGCGCTCACGCGCCTGACGCATGAATTCCTCGTTTTCGGCGCGCACGAATTCCTGGGCCCGCTTCTGAAGCGCCGCGGCGATCTCGTCGTCGACGCCGTCCAGCGAACACAGCTCCTCCAATGCGCAGGACGCGAGAATCTCGACTTGGTCGAAGCCTTCCGCCACCAAATGCTGGGCGGAAACCTCGTCAATTCCTATGGCCTCCATGAGATGTTCCGTCAGCCTCGCGGATTCCGCCTGGCGGTCTTCCATTTCCTTGGTTTCCGTGATGATCGAGATATCGAAGCCGGTCAGCTGGCAGGCAAGCCGCACATTCTGGCCTCTGCGTCCGATCGCCAGCGACAATTGCTCATCGGGAACCACAACCTGTTTCGGGATGTTGTTTTCGTCAAGCATGACCTTGGAAACTCTCGCCGGCTGAAGCGAACTGACGATGAAGTCCACGGGATTGTCGGTCCACGGGATGACATCAATGCGCTCTCCCTGCAGTTCGTTGACCACGGTCTGGACTCGCGAGCCGCGCATGCCGACGCAGGCGCCGACCGGATCAATGCTGGCGTCATACGACACGACGGCGATTTTGGCTCTGGATCCGGGATCGCGGGCGACGCTGCGTATTTCTATCGACCCCTCATAGATTTCCGGAACTTCGTTGCGGAACAGTTCCACCATGAATTCATTCGCCGATCTGGACAGGAAGATCTGAGGTCCGCGGGTTTCTTTCCTCACATCCGTGATGTAGGCGCGCAGCCGTTCGCCGTTGGCGTAGCTTTCACGGCCGATTTTCTGGTCACGCCGCAGAATCGCTTCTCCGCGGGTCAGGTCGACAATGATATGTCCGTATTCTTCCCGCTTGACCGTGCCGACAATCAGGGTCCCGATGCGGTCCTTGAACTCTTCATACTGCCGTTCGCGCTCCGCTTCCCGCACCTTCTGCAGAAGAACCTGTTTCGAGGACTGCGCGACGATCCGTCCCATACCGAACGGCTCCAGCTCCTCGACGATTTCGTCGCCGATCTCCGCGTCCGGATTCTCCTCTCTGGCATCGCTCAGCGATATTTCAACGTTGCCGTCTTCAACATCATCGACGACGGTGTGGACGCGCCTGACCGTCTGCTGGCCGGAATCCGGATCCACGCTGACGCGGATGTCGCGCTCGATTCCGTATTTCATGCGCGCCGCTTTGCCGAGCGATTCTTCAATCGCTTCGATGACCAGAGACCGGTCGATCATTTTTTCCTGAGCGACTGATTCCGCGATCTGAATCAGTTCGAGCGTGTTCGCCCCCGATATACTCATGTCATTCCTCTTTTTATCCCGCCTGAGGGGCGGGCGCTGTTTTCGCCGCGGCCTCCAGAAGTTCGTCGGTGAGCACGAGTCTCGCGCTCGCGATCGAGGTGAATTCCAATTCGGCTTCCGTATCTTCAGAGCGTATGCGTACCAATGTGTTCCGCGCGCCCAAAATCACGCCTTTGAAACGCCGCCGCCCTTCGACGGGTTCGGCCATGTCAACTTTGGCGAGATGTCCCTTCCAAGTTTCAAAGTCGCTCAGTTTGGTCAGCGGCCGGTCAATGCCGGGCGACGACACTTCGAGCGTATAGGCGCCGGAAATCGGATCCTCGACATCCAGAGTCGCGGAAACCGCCTTCGAGATGTCAGCGCAGTCGCCGATTTCCATGCCGCCGTTTTCGCGTTCCGCCATGATCTGCAGCCGTTTCCGCTGTCCGCCGCCGATCCGCACGCGCACCAAGTCGAAGCCCATCTGCGCGATCAAGGGTCCGATGATCGCGGCAACCTTTGATTCACCCGCCGTTACGGCAACGAGATCCTGCATGAAATACCCACAAAAAAACGGGCCGCGGCCCGTCCGTTGATGCCCGGTGGAGGTTGCGGGTTTGGAAGCCGCACCGCCTTTGCCCGGCAATCATATAAACACCTCGGCGCGATTTGCAAGCCGTCCGGAACGGAAATCCGGGGTTGCCGGTTTTCACTCTTCCGTTATCCCGGAGTTTCTGTGACTCCTACGAATCAAACCAAGGAAAATTCCATCAGGATTCGTGCGGCGCGAGGCGGCCAACCGTCGGTTTCTTCCGCACGGTACGAAATCCCCGCAAGTTGAGCGACCGCAACAGCTGAGGCCGGATCCCGCCCGGAGCGTTCGAGAGTCGTCTTCACAGGCACGAAACCGGAAAGGGCAATGACTGCCCCTGAGAAGCCGCGTACGAGCGCTGAAGCCGACCCCGGAAACAGATTGTTCTCGCCTGAAAGGCGTTCGTGAGCTTCAACCGCCGGAGTCGCGTTCAATCCCGGATCCCTTGCCGCGCCCTCTTCAATTTCTCCGCCCGTGCGAGCCCGACAGCCGTCTCGGCCAATGTTTCAGCCTTCAGCGCCGGATATTCGATCTGCTCGGCTGCTTCCAAAGCCAGAGAAAACGCGTGCGCCGCCTCTTTATGAACAGCCTTTCTATGGCTTGCCGCCTGCATCGCGGTCAATGCGAGAAAGGTGTAATCCCGTGCGCGCTCCTTCTTATCGCCGCCGGCGGCGGCAGCGGCGAGGGCAGTATAGAATATTCGGGGTATTTCGTCGGCATTGCCGATGCGTATCTGCGCTTTCCAGATGGCGGCGAATGCAGTTTCACGATCCGAATCGTAGACGAGTTGATCGGCGGTCCGCATTGACTCCGCCATCACTGCCGAAGCTGTTTCGGAATCGCCCGCCGCCGCGTATGCCAGGACAAGACCGGTGAGCGCCTCTACGCAATAATCGCCGTGGGAAAGAAACCAGTTCTCGCAAATCGTCTCCACAGTGTCCCGGGCCGTTTCCAGGTCGCCATCCGATATCTGTGCCTCCGCGACCGCTGCGTGCGTGCTGACGATGGGCAACGGGTCCAGCATCTTGGCGGTCAGAGACAGAGCCTTCCCGTACGAGCCGGCCGCCGCATGAGCCTCGGCGATCATCCCGAGAGTGTCCGAGTAGAGAATTTCCATCTCGCGGCTGCAGCAAGCGCTCTCATCCTGGATTTCCCGGATTTTTTCAGCGGCGTTCATCGCGCGGTTGATTTCACCTGCTTCTGCCCATGCACTGCCCATAAAGTGCATCGCGATCATGCGTTCGTGAGCGCCCTGAATTCGATTCGCGGTGAAGTTCGCGCCTGTCTCGTCCCCGGCCCGCGCTTGCTCACCGGCAATGCCGGAGAACGCCAAGCCGCGAAAATGTTCTGTCACAATGGTTTGGGCGGTGACGAGGGCGCCTTTGAAATCACCGGCGCGCGCCTGTGCCAAGGCAGTTTCCCGGAGCTGGCCGTCAAGCCAGGAAACCGACGCATCAGCAGTCGCTCTGGCAACACTGGCGCGTGCCGCCTTGATTTCGCCGGCTTTCGCCTGAACCCGGGAGAGCAGGATCAGCATTTCATCCCGCCAGTATTTTTGCGTGATTGAGTCAATCTCGGCAACCGCCTTGGCAAGCGTCTCCCGGGCAGCGTCCTGTTGGCCTGCGTCTGACTGCAAGCTTGCGACCATGGTCAGGGCTTCCCCGCGAAGATAGGGAATTTCATCGTCGGTGAGCTTGGTCGTCAAGGGACGGTCGATGTCGCCGCCGCTGCCGATAGCCGCGGCATTCAACACGGCTTGAGAAAAGGCCGCTTCCGCGTCCTTTGTTCGACCGGCAAGGGCCTGTCCCTCGGCGATACGCCCAAAGGCGACGGCGCGTTCGTACAGGTCCGGGATTGTCGCGGCGACGGCGATTGCCCGGCCGAACACGCATTCGCTCGGTTTCGGTGCCGACATGCAGGAAGCCGCTTCTTGCGGGCCGGATGCCGACAGGGCGGGTATCTGCCAGGATATGGCAAGCAGCAGGGCCGCGAAGCAGCGTCTGCTCAACTCCGCGGCTTGTTTCAAGCATTCCCGGGTGTATCCGGATAATTTCGCTGACGGTCCGCGGGCTTCCATTCGATCATGGAGGCTGTCCCTGTCAGGCGCGCAGCAGAGCAGCGCCATGATTCCGCTGCCGCCCGTTTCGGAACAACGGGCGCGGGCTTTTTGCATTCGGGCGCAAATCACGGGCATGCAACCTCCTTCATAATCCGCCGACCCTGCCGGCAAGCCGTCGGCTCGGCACTCTTCATGCCGCCCCTGGCAATCCTCATTGCCTTCTCGCATAAGGCATGAGTTCCTTGTGGATCCTCAGTTTGGCCAGACCGCTTCGGATCAGTGATTCCAGCCGCTCCCAGAGCTTATTCCATTTGTTGAGCAGCCCCGTCGCCGGGATTGTGGCATAATCCCGTTTTGTCGGCAAACAACAGGAGCATCCACACAGTTTGGAACGAGACTGCTGAGCACCTTTATAGGGGGATTACATACTTGACCGAACATTAGAGTTGGCTGTAGTCGGGGATGGTTCGTCATCCTCGGTCTTCTCGTACCGCACCGGACGCAAGAGCGCGCTGGCCACCATCTCTGGCTTTGCGTCCTTATAGCGGAGGTTAATCACCTCTGGTTCTTAATGCTTTCTTTGATTCATATCAAGGATTGTCGGCTGCTCGATCAAGTATATAATCCCCCTTTATAGGCGATCCTTCGATCGTTTTGAAACCGATGTGACCGATGTGGAACAGGCCGCAGCGGCACCGCTGCCGCCCTCAAAGACAGGCCGCAAGCCGGTCATTGACCTCCGGGAGTTGTTCAACGCCATCCGGTTCATGCTCGCTGCCGGCGGACAACAGCCAGCCGGTGAAGACGACGGAAAGCGGGAGCCCTTCCGGACATGGTGCCGGCAAGAAGATCAAGGGCCGCAAGCGCTGCATCGCGGCAACTGCCGGCGGCTCGCCGATCACTGTCCTGATCCATGAGACGTCGATTCAGGATCAAGACGGCGTTCCGGAGGTGATCCTGCGGACGGCGGCTGTCAGGGACCGAAGCCGGCCTCGGCTCCGGCGGATTCCGGTACTGGGACCGCTGATTGAAATCGTGCGCATGCCGGAGAAACAAAGGGTTTCACCGGCCTATATCGTCGCTGGGCGGTTGAGCGGACCTTTGCGTCGATGTCGCGGTGTCGGCGTCCGACAAAGGATTATGGACGGACGCCGGCGCGTTCGCTGAGTCAGGCGCAGCCGCGGTGATATGAAAGCTCTGCGGTTTCCGGTTCCCGCATGTCCTTCGGTTCGCCGCGTTCGCTTTCCGGCTCCGCGCGCGCCGGCTCTGTTGGCGTCCGTTCTCAACGCTTCGGCCGATATGCAGGCCGGTCTGGTTCGGTCCCTGCCGTCTGTTCCTGCTCCAGCGATTCCTCCTGCGGGCCGGAACCGGTCATCCCGGCTGATGTCGGTGACGTGGCGCCGGACGCGCCCGCGTTTTTTCATCATCGCTGAAAGCGAGCCGGAAAACGGCGTTCCGCGAAGCAGCGCCGGTCAGTTCCGGCCTTCTCCGCGCGTTCGGACGCTGTCCGGGTCGCCCGGAACGCAGCCAACCTCCGACATCGCGTCTCTCGGTCAGGCCCCGGAATGCTCTTTACTTGAATACGCATTCATACTGCGATAGGGCGCATCTCGCGTGACGCGATTCACCAAGAAGGAGGAAGAAATGCGCAAACGGACTTTTCTGAGGGCGGGAGCGGCGGCGGCGAGCTTGATGCTCGCGCCGTTGACTGCCGCGGCACAGGACATGCCTTACAATCTTTTGGCGGGAAAGCCCCATGACGGAACCAAGCTGAATATTCTCAGCGTCGTGACGCCCCAATTCGACGGTTTGATGCTGCGGGCGGACGAGTTCGCCGACCTTACCGGAATTGAGACCGAATGGACCTTCATTCCCTTCGCCTCTCTGCAGGAAAAAATCAATGCCGAAGGCATCGCCGCGAACGGCGCTTTCGACGTGGTCAATTACCTCGACAGTTGGGGACCGCCGAATGCCCACTGGCTGATGCCCATCGACGATCTGATGGCGCGCGACGGGATTTCGATGGACCGCTACCCTGCGGCCTTCGCGCGCTCGGCGCAGTTCGAGGGCAGGACTCTCGGTTTTCCGCTGCGCGCGCACCCGCAGGTTCTGTTCTACCGCAAGGATCTGATACCGAACCCGCCGGCGTCTTGGGAGGAAATCGCCGCAATGGGCGAAAACTGGGATCATGAGGACATCTCGCCGATCGCGCTTTACTATAATAACGACGGAAACCGTCAGGCGCTTTTCATCTGGCTGAACTTCCTGTGGGGCGCGGGCGAAGACGTGTTCAACGACGACGGCTCGGCCGGATGGACCACCGAAGCCGCGCTGAAGGCAACCGAGGATTACGTCGGGCTTCTGACTGAAGCCGGCGTTGCCAACCCGAATTCGGTGGCTTTCGTCGAACAGGATGCCCGGCAGTCTTTCATGCAGGGCAAATCGGCGATGGTACCCGGCTGGTGGTGGTTCTACTCGGCGTTTTTGAATCCCGAAACATCGACGCTCACCAAGGATCAGGTCGGGTTCACGGGGATGCCTTCTTATGACGGCACCACGAAGACCTACGCCATCTCCATGCCGTTCGCGATTTCCGAGTATTCAAAGAACAAGGGCGCGGCTTGGGAATTCCTGAAATGGCTGTCGAACCCCGAGATGGACAAGGCGAACGCCACCGTGCGCGAGGTCAAAGGCCAGAAGATCGTCAACAACGTGGTGACTCACATCACGTCGCTGACCGACGATGAGGTCAATGCGGCCAATGACGGGATTCAGATGGCAGCTTGGGAATCGCTCAAGGAATCGGACATCATGCCGCAGATTCCCGAATGGTCGGAAGTCGGCGACATCCTGTCCGCGGCCATCGCCGAAGCGGCGGCAGGCGGGAATACGCGCCAGTTGATGCTTGATGCCGCCGAACAGGCTGACCGGGTCTTGCGCCGCGCCGGCCGTATCGACTAGTCCGGCTCTCGCCGGACCGAATTCAGCCCGGCAAAAAGCGAACCATCCCGCGGCATCGCGGGATGGTTCCGGATCAGGACGCTCAATGCGCGACAGGACGCTTAAATATCTGCTGGTTCTTCCGGCGGTCGCAGTGGTCTTTGCCACGGCAATCTGGCCTCTGATCGAGAGTCTCAGATTGTCTTTTACCGTAGGGCGCCTCAGCCGGCCCGGCTCGCTGGAACAGTATCTCGGCTTCGAAAACTACATTTGGGCGTTTCTTTACGATCCAGCGTTCTGGAATTCGGTCTGGGTGACTGCGGCCTACACGGTCCTGACCGTGGGTCTGACCACGCTGCTGGCGCTCGGGCTTGCATTGCTGCTGGCCCCGGGCGGCCGTTTCCGCGTGGGCGTGCAGACACTTCTCATCCTGCCCTTTGCCATGAGTCCGGCATTGATCGGCGTCAGCTTCCGTTTCATGTTCAATCCCGAATTCGGCCTGTTCGACGCTTTTTTCGGCGTGCTGATCCCGCCGCTTGCCGATGTGAGCTGGCTCGCCGATCCGGTTCTCGCCTTCGCAGTCTGCGTGATGGCCGATGTCTGGGGCTGGATTCCGTTCCTGACGCTGGTGCTGATCGGCGGACTGGCCAGCGTGCCTCAGGACACGGTCGAGGCCGCCCAGGTCGACGGCGCCTCCGGCTGGCGTGTCTTTCGCGACGTGACGCTGCCGCAGCTTGCCCCCGTGCTTGCCGTCGTCGTGATCCTGAAGTCTGTATTCAGCCTGAAAACCTTCGACCAGATTTTCATGCTCACGAACGGCGGACCCGGCACAGCGACGCAGACGCTGAGTCATTACATCTATTTCAACGGCATGAAATACGGTCAGATCGGCTATGCCGCGTCGGTCGCCTGGCTGATGGTCGTTCCGATGATCTTCCTGACCTACGTCTACGCCAGGTTCGTGTTCCGGAAAGGCTGACCCGATGACCGGAAGACAACGAAGGCAAGCCGCGAATGCGGTTCAGACGCTGCTGATCGCGGTCGCGATCCTGACGATGCTGGTGCCGATCGCCTGGATTTTCATGGCCGCTTTCAAGAACCATATAGACGTGTTCCAGCTGAAGCTTTTCTTCACGCCCACTTTCGAGAATTTCGGAGCGGTCTTCGAAGCCCCCTACGACCTCGGCGACAAGCTTCTGAACTCGACAATCGTCGCCTTCGTAACCGTTCTTTTCGCGATTCCGATCGCTACCATGGCGGCCTATTCCTTCAGCCGGTTCCGGTTGCGGGGCAAAACGGCCATGCTGGTCACCGTCCTCGCCACCCAATTCGTGCCGGCGGTGGTCATCATCCTGCCGTTCTTCGTCATGTTTCGCGATATCGGGCTTCTGGACACCAGAATCGGCCTGATCCTGGTCAACCTGGCCATTGTCATGCCCTTCGCCATATGGATGATCAAGGGTTTCATCGACGGCATTCCGCTGGACACAGAAGAGGCCGCCATGGTCGACGGGTCGGGCCGCCTTCAGGTGATCCGCAACATCGTTCTGCCGATGGCGGCGCCGGGGCTGCTGACCGCCGGCATCTTTTGCTTCATCATTGCCTGGAACGAATTTCTCTTCGCTTTGATCCTCACCAACAAGGACGCCGTGACGCTGCCGATCGGGCTTGCGCTGTTCAAGGCCGAAGAGGGTGATCTGTGGAACCTTCTGAGCGCGGCCGGTATCATCATCATGGTGCCGATGTTCATTCTCGCGCTGATCATCCGGAAATACTTCGTGCAAGGCATGACCATGGGAGCCGTGCGCTGATGGCGAAGGTCGTGCTCAGGAATCTGACCAAACGCTGGGGTGACTTCATCGGCGTCGATAACCAGTCGCTGGAGGTCCGGGACAGGGAATTCCTTGTTCTTCTGGGGCCGTCCGGCTGCGGCAAGACAACGACGATGCGGATGATCGCGGGACTGGAAGAGCCGACAGAGGGCGAGATCTGGATCGGCGAGAGGATGGTCAACGACGATCTGCCCAAGGAACGCGACGTGGCGATGGTGTTCCAGAATTACGGCCTCTATCCGCACATGACCATCTTCAACAATATCGCCTATCCGCTGAAGGTGCGCGGCACGCCGAAGTCGGAGATCGCGCCCCGGGTCAGAAAGGCGGCGGAGCAGGTCGAGCTGACCGAGTTTCTCGGCCGAAAGCCCAAGGCATTGTCCGGCGGGCAACGTCAGCGCGTGGCGCTGGCGCGCGCCATCGTGCGCACGCCCAAAGTGTTCCTGATGGACGAGCCGCTGTCGAACCTCGACGCCAAGCTGCGCGTCACCATGCGGGCCGAACTGAAACATCTCAGCCGTGAACTCAAGACCACGACGATCTATGTTACCCATGACCAGATCGAGGCAATGACGCTCGCCGACCGGGTGGCCGTCATGAAGAACGGCATCATTCAGCAACTCGGCGCGCCTGATGAGATTTACAACGATCCCGCGAACCTGTTCGTCGCCGGTTTTATCGGTTCGCCGGCGATGAACTTGATCAACGGCTCAATCCGAGAGCGCCATTTCGTCACCACCGGCGGCACTCGGCTGATCCCCGTCGGCGGGCCGGACCGCGACAGGGTTGTCCTAGGCGTCCGCGCCGACGACATGCGGGTGGCCGAAGAGGGACAGGGAGGCATCGACGTGCGCATCTACGCCTTCGAGAATACGGGGGAGGCCACGCTCCTGACCGTGCAATGGGGCCGGCAGAGAGTGATCGCCAAGGGCGATCGCCATCTTCGCAAGGAACAGGACGACATGGTCAGCATATCGCTGAACCCTGACCATTTATATCTGTTTGACCCGGCAACCGGAAACCGGATCAGCAGGTGAGGCATGGCGGCAGACTGTCTCCAACGCTCTGAACCGGAGGCCGAGGAAGACATCAGGGTGTGCGCCGTGATTGAGGCGGCATTGTCCGATATCAAGGTGTTGGCCGCGCGGCGGACGCGATGGCTCTCGGGACCGAAAGACCGGGTCTGTTCATGCTTGCTGCCCAAGGCACGGGCCGCAAAGGCCCCGCTCGCCCCCCAATTCCGTAAACCGGCCGAGGCCTCTATGGCCGGGACCGCCAGCGTCTTGTGGCATGACCATGGCGACGCAGCGCTGTGCGACAGTCGCGAGGAGATGTTCGCGGCGGCCAAAAATGAGGCCTGCGGCCGCGTGCAGGTTATGACGGGCGGTGACGTTTGGTTCCTGGAAGGCACGAGCGCCTACAGCGCTCGCTTTCCCGGACCGCGCGCCGGCTTTGCAAAAGGCGGCGACGTGATCGATTCCAGCCGCGCGTTGCCGGCGAAAGAGGCAGGACGGGGCGCCCGCGGGCTCCGGGCGGGCAAGTTTCTGAAGACCGGTTCCTATTGGAAAATCATCACCGACGGAGCGGCGGCGATGGTCGTCGAATGCGGTTCGCGCTTGGGCATGCCAGAGGGCTTTACCGGCCGTGCCGGGCAATGCCGTATCCGCGTGTGCCTCCATGGCGGGCGCGGCGCATCCTGCTGGTAAGCGACAGAGGCGGCGCCGATGGTGGCTGAGGCACGGATTACCACCGCGGATGTGGCAAGACGGGCGGGCGTGAGCCAGTCCACGGTCAGCCGCGTGTTCACACTTGAGCTGCGCGTTTCGCCGGATAAGGTCAAGCGCGTCAAAGCCGCGGCACACGAATTCGGTTGCCGGCCCAATACGCTCGCCCGGTCGCTGAACACCGGCCGGTCGTTCACGATCGGCGGGGTTCTCCCCTATCTGAACAATCCTTTCTATGCCGAGGCGCTGCAAAAGTTTTCGGAACGCCCGGGCTAAAGCGGCTATCATGTCATGATCTTCCTAGCCGCGAATCTCGCCGAAGAAGTCGACGGAGTGGTTAACAACCTGCTGGCCCACCAGGTCGACGGGATCATCTTGGCTTCGGTCAGCATGTCGAACCAGTTGACCGCTCAGCTGTGCGAACTGAACATGCCTTTCGTTGTGTTCAACCGGGGTCAGGAAAACCGGACGTTGCCTTCGGTCACGGCTGCCAGTTTCGAGGGAGGAAGGACAGCGGGACGGTTCCTCGCTGCAGTCGGCCACATGAGGATCGCTCATATCGCCGGATGGGCGAAATCGCTCAATGGCCGAGATCGTCGGGCGGGTTTTGCCGCGGGGCTCGCAGAGTGCGGCATGGAGCCCTTTCACGTGACCGACAGCCGTTTCCGCCGCGAAATGGCTGTCGACGCGACCCGGGAATTATTCAAGGGAAACGAGGTTCCCGCCGCGATCTTCGTCGTTAACGACCATACGGCTTTTGCGGTTTTCGAGACACTGCGCTGTGAACTGGGGCTGCGCGTGCCCGCCGATGTGTCTCTGGTCGGCTACGACGATGTCGCGATGTCGGCTTGGAAGATTTTCGACCTGACAACCTTGCGCCAGCCCATTGACCGAATGGTGGACGAGACTGTTCAAATGCTTCTCGGTATGATCGAGAACGGCATTGAGCCTTCCGGTCGAATGGAAATCGAAGGTGCTCGTCATCCGCGGCAGCGCGCGCATCCCCGAGAACTGGCCGGGCGTTTCCGGAAAGACTCAAGCGAGTCCAGTACAACGACGCAGCCGGCAATGATACCTCAAGAAACGAACGAAAGAACCGCACGCTATGGCGGCATCATTTTTTGCAAGACGGCTTTCATCGGTGCCCATGCGTCCGGTTCGCATCAAACGGAAAATTGTACAATCATTGGCGACGGAGCCAGCGGCAGCCCCGGCCAGCGCGTTCATTTCCGCGATACGTCCGGCGTCCGCATCAGCGCGGCTGGTCAGCCGGCAGAATGCCAAAACTCTCTGCATGGCCGCAACCCAGCCGAGGCGTTTGTTGTCCTGAAGGAGCGCCGGCGGTCCTCTTGGGGCCGCTGGGGCGGTTACGGCGAAGCGGTTCTGGAAGATGGCGGGATCTTCAACATCCCCACGGGCATTGTCCGCGGTTTCAGGAATATCGACCCCGGTTGCGGCGTGGTAATGGCACTTCCGGGCGGCGACGGGCGGAAGCGCGGCGTGGGTTTCGCAGGTAATCGAAGAGGCCGAAGATCACCGGATCGTCCCGGGCGAAAACGGCAGAACGTGTCCCTTTTGCCGTTGATGCCTGAAGAGGAACCCGCCAAGTGCGGCGAACCGGCTGTCGCTGAAGCGGTTCCGAACGCCGCCGCGTTCCGATGTCAATCTGCGGTTTCGGCTGACCGACAGCCGGCCAAGGCCAGCGGTCCGGACACGAAATTGCGGGAGCGTCGCGGCTTCAAAGCGGATTCTATCGCTTGGAATCCAATTCCGGCCGATTGCCATGCCTACGACATTCCCGGGATATTCATGCCGTTCGGCGGTCACCGGAGGTTCGAACGGAGTTGCAGCGCCACGGCGCTCAATCCGGGCGGCACTTGTTTGCTTCCGGAAGGCTTGGCGCGGTTTGCCGGCTCGTTAATGGCCAGCGGGGTCAGCATGTGCCGCCTGCGGCGCGTAGATGACCCAGCCGGAAAGACGATGCGACCCTGCTCATGAAGGAACCGCTTGTACTCATCCCGGGCATGATGTGCGACGGGCGGCTCTTTACCCCGCAGGCTGAGGTTTTTTCCGCGCAGCGTCCCGTATTGACGGCGCCGCCCATAGGAGACGACACCATGTCGGGCCTTGCGCGGCGCATTCTTAACATCGCACCGCCCGAATTCGCGCTCGCCGGTCTCTCCATGGGCGGGATCGTCGCCATGGAAATAATAAGACAGGCGCCTGAACGAGTGACCCGTCTCGCCCTGATGGACACGAACCCGCTCCCGGATCCGGCGGAGCGGGCGGCAACGCGTGAAGCCCAAGTCAGAAAGGTTGAAGCCGGCGGTCTGCGCAGCGTAATGCGGGACGAGATGAAGCCGCACTATCTGGCGGACGGGAAAGCGAGGGCGGATTTGCTTGTTCTCTGCATGTCGATGGCCGAGGAGCTTGGAGCGGAGGTGTTTGCGGATCAGTCCCGCGCGGTCCAGACCAGGCCCGATCAACGAGATACGCTGCGGTCTATATCGGTTCCGACGCTGGTGCTATGCGGTGAAGAGGACCGGCTTTGTCCGATTGAACGGCACAGACTGATGCACGTCCTGATCAACCGTTCCCGTCTGGAAATCATCGCGGGTGCCGGCCATCTGCCGACGCTTGAACAACCTCAACGCACGAACAGAGCTTTGGAACAATGGTTGAGAACGAAATCCTCGAAGACCTGCTGACGCTTCTCCGGTCGGTCGATACTCCCACCGTCTGCAATGCGATCGAGGTCTGCCAAGGCAAACGGGGCTTCGATCGGTTCACGCGCGGAACCATGCAGCATTCCAAACCCGGCGATCCGGCAATCGTGGGGTTTGCCCGCACCGCGAAGATCGCAGGTCTTGCGCCGCCGGCGGAACCGGCTGAAGTGATCCGCGCGCGGCGCATGGATTATTTCCGCTCCATGGCGGCGGGCGGCGGACAGGCCGCAGCGGTTATCGAAGACTTGGACTATCCGAACTGTATCGCCGGGTGGTGGGGCGAAGTCAATGTCGCTGTCCACAAGGGGCTTGGGCTTTCCGGCGCCGTCACCAACGGCGTGATGCGTGATCTGGACATGATGGACGACGGTTTTCCGGTTCTGGCCGGATCCATCGGGCCGAGCCACGGTTTTGTCCATGTCGTCGAGATCGGCACGCCCGTCAAAATACTGGACATGCGCGTGACGCAGGGTGAACTGGTGCACGCCGACCGGCACGGGGCTTTGGTCATTCCGGCCGACGTCGTTCCCAGCCTCAGACCAGCGATCGAAACGGTGATTGCCAGCGAATCCATCGTTCTCGGTTCCGCGAGGGAACCTGGGTTCGACATCGAAAAACTCGAAGAAGTCTGGACGAAATTCGAGGCGGCAAGAACCTGACGCTCCGCCGGCCTTGATTTGAGACATATGAGGACAGTCCGTCCTTGACGCGCTTCGGGCAGGACCGGCTGATCTGAAACTCTTGCTAGCCTCGATTCCCAACGGCCATAATTGAGTGAATCGAGCGGCGGCCGTGGATCGCCGGCTGGATCCGTTATCGTTCGACAGGCGGCGTTTGCCGTGCTTCCCGCCTGGATCCGATGGATGTCGGTCTTGCCGCCGTCGGCATGTAATCATCTCATTTAAGGTTTTCAGCACTGATTATCACGCTGTCATTCAGAGCCGCGGCACGGTATCAGGATGAGGACAGGCGCGGCTTCCAGATTCAACACCCGCCTTCGGAGGCCTTTCCAGACTTTCTTTCATGCATCCCGTCTCGACGCGCGGCGCGGTTCCGCGCAATTCCGGCTTGCGGCGGCATCCATCATGTAAACAGCAGCAACAGTATCTGAACTACATGCATTGCTATGACTGACTTGGCCGAACTCTTCCGCAAGCCGCGGTTCCGGACCTGTCTCCAGTACGAGGCCCTCCGGGCCTGCTTCCTCGACGGCGCAGAGGCCGCGGAGGCCGCGAGGCGCTTCGGATACAGCCTCGGGTCCTTCCGCAACCTGTGCACGAAGCTGCGCGGGAACCCGGATCTGTCTTCCTTCTTCGCCGAGCGCAGGCCGGGTCCGAAGCCGAATCCCGGCGAGCCTCTCAGGCTGCGGCGGGACCGGCGCATCCCAGCGCTTCGCAGGACCGCCGGTCTCTCGGTCGGCGAGATCAGCCGGAAGCTCGGGGAGGAAGGGATGCCCGCGGGAACGACGACCGTGCAGCCCACGCTCCGCAGGCACGGCGTCGGCAAGCTGCGGTGCCGGTCGCCCGGCGAGCGCGAAGCCGCCCTCCGGCCGCTCACCGCCCCGGTCGCCGACGCCCGGGAGCTCGACCTTTCGCCGCGGCGCCTGCGCACCGGGTTCGGCGGGCTGTTCCTGTTCGTCCCCGACCTTGTCCGGCTCGATCTCGACCGGATCGCCGCCGACAGCGGCATGCCGGGCAGCGGGATGATCCCCGCCGGCCATGCTTTCCGGGCCCTGCCAGTGCTGAAGCTCCAGTGAGTCGGGCGGCCGCCGCGCGTCATGGCCGACATCCTCGATCCCGGCACAGCCCTTTTCGCCGGGCTGAACGTCATGCCTGAACGGTCGAGCTTGACCGAGTATTCCGGGCGCGTCGACCCGAAGCTGTGCGCCGGCCTCATGGACCGCCGGCGCCGTGCGCTGAACGGCTTGGAGACGGACCTCGGCGGGGACGGCTCCTTCGACCTCGATTTCCATGCCATACCCTGGCACGGGAAAGATCCGGAGGCGCCCGTCGAGCGACACTATGTCTCCAAGCGGAGCCGCAGGCAGAAGGGCGTCCTCGACTTCCTCACCCTTCGCAGGCGCTCCGGATCACTTCTCGACGCTGTCGCTGACGCCCCGGAAAGCGACTGGAAGCAAGTGCGCTTGACTGATGTCGGACGCATCTGCGGCACGCCCGGTGTTCTCGACCGGCGCGTCCGGATCTCCGGCTGTCCGGGCGACATCCGCCAGTTGGCAGTGCGCGGCCTGGGCTGCGAACGGCCGACCCTGCCGCTCACTGACTGGATGAAGACCTCCGCGAGCCGGCCCGTCGACCGTTACGCCCGGCGGATGGTGATCGAAAACGCCATCGCCGACGCGATCGACTTCTTCCATATGGACGCGCTGTCCGCCGCGGTCCCGATGAAGATCGATCTTGATCTTCAGCTCACCCTCATGGCCGGCGGCCTGTACCGGCTGCCGGCCGTCCGCATCGGAAACGGCAAGAGGAACGCGAAGCCGCGCACGCTGTTCCGTAACTTCGTCAAGGCGCCGGCGGACATCACGATCGGAAAAGACAGCATCGACGTCCGGATCGGACGGCGGGCGAATAACCCGTTCCTCCTCAACGCCTCATACGACGAAACCGACATCGCCGTCCCATGGCTCGGGAACCGCAGGCTGCGGATCAGCTTCCTGTGAACGGGGCGCGCGCGATCCCGGGATTCACATCAATTATGGCCGTTGGGAATCGAGGCTAGCCGATTCTTGAGCGATCGCCGCTTCTGAATCCTGCGCTTCCGACAGACATTTCAGTGACCTCCTGCGGCAAATGATCCCGTTTGCGGGAACGCTTGCCGGGTATCTCATATGAATCAAACCAAGGATAATTCCACCAGAAGTTGTCCACAGAGGTGTACGACGCGAGGCTGCGGCAAACTTTCATTTCTGATCCGCAGAGGCGGATCTGCCGCAAATGTCGCCGATCAAGCGTCTCGAATGTCGACAAAACCCGGGCAGCGATCTTTTTTGCTTTTACGGGTTCACTGACATCCGGGAGGCGGCCTTGAACTGTACTTTGGCTGCGAAAGAAAACACCCGTTTTCCCGGCGGGAGCAGATCAGCCGCTAGACATATAGAAGGGAAGAAGTTCGGCCAGCCACGGCAGGATGAGCACTGCGAGTATGGCCCCGCCGATCAGTTTCATCCATTTGAGATCGGCTTCCAAGCGGTCGATCCGGCCGTCCATCTTGGCTTCCAAGCGGTCGATCCGGCCGTCCATCTTGGCTTCAAAACGGTCGATCCGGCCGTCCATCTTGGCTTCCAAGCGGTCGATCCGGCCGTCCATCTTGGCTTCCAGCTGCGCAAGGTCAGCCTTGGTGGCGATCCCGCCGGTGATGCCCTCTCGGACCACAGCGGTGATCGCTTCAGCTTTTTCCGCGCTGAAGCCGTTGTCTTCGAGCCGCCGGACGGCCGAAAGTGTATCGAAAGGTATGTCTTCCATGCTGTTCTCCTGTCGTTGTCAGCCGGGCGCGGGTCTGGCCGGCTTCAGAAATGACGAATACAGAAACGCTGCGGCAAACTTTCATTTCTGATCCGCAGAGGCGGATCTGCCGCAAATGTCGCCGATCAAGCGTCTCGAATGTCGACAAAACCCGGGCAGCGATCTTCTTTGCTTTTACGGGTTCACTGACATCCGGGAGGCGGCCTTGAACTGTACTTTGGCTGCGAAAGAAAACACCCGTTTTCCCGGCGGGAGCAGATCAGCCGCCAGACATATGGAAGGGAAGAAGTTCGGCCAGCCACGGCAGGATGAGCACTGCGAGTATGGCCCCGCCGATCAGTTTCATCCATTTGAGATCGGCTTCCAAGCGGTCGATCCGGCCGTCCATCTTGGCTTCCAAGCGGTCGATCCGGCCGTCCATCTTGGCTTCCAGCTGCGCAAGGTCAGCCTTGGTGGCGATCCCGCCGGTGATGCCCTCTCGGACCACAGCGGTGATCGCTTCAGCTTTTTCCGCGCTGAAGCCGTTGTCTTCGAGCCGCCGGACGGCCGAAAGTGTATCGAAAGGTATGTCTTCCATGCTGTTCTCCTGTCGTTGTCAGCCGGGCGCGGGTCTGGCCGGCTTCAGAAATGACGAATACAGAAACTGTTTCGCGTTCGTCGAAGCCAAAACGTCAAGCGAACACGGACATCCTCCCGGAAAATGTCCGGGTGCGCGGGCCTGGAGCGGAACCTGGAAGATCCGCGCGGCGTCGAGGCGGCCCGTGACGGTTACGTGGAATTTCTCGCTCACCGCGCTTTATTAACGCCGCGGCGACTGAAGTTCAAACGCTTGATGAGCGGGTATCCGCAGAACCCGTGCGACATCCGGCTTTGCGTATGTTTTTCCGCCAATAAGCGGTCAGGGGCTGCGAAGTCTGCATCGTTAACCCTCGCCAGGCACGGCGCTTCGCTGAAGCGACTGGCCCGCCAGTGAAGACCGACAAGGCGGATGCGAGGATGCTCGCCGCCTTTACGGCAGTCAAGCCGAAATCCGGGTCCCTCAACCGTCTCAATGATTTGACAGCCGCTTGAGGGCAAACAGTTGAGACTTTGATAAAGAATGAGTCAGTGCCGCGATGATATCCGGCAGGCGACAGCGCCACGAAGATAGAACCGCAGATCGACCGGCTGCCTCAGGAAGTCTTGTCTCGACGAACGCACAGATGCTCAGCCTCTCGCGCCGGAAAGCGCAGCCAGCTTGAATTTCCATTCGTTTGGCTGGTCGTTCACCACCATCGACCGGGACGGATATCCGCCCGCAGAGTGTTCTGTTTTGATGATTTCGGTGTCTGGATCTGACGGTCGCAATGCCGCGGCCGGACCTGCCGGAACTGGATGAAGTCCAGAATCCGTAAGCCCTTCAATGGCAGATCGGTTTCGCTCATTTTGCAGCCGCACCTTGTTTCGTCGGATCAGTAACGGGCAGAATTCGAGTCTCCGCCGAGCGGAAACCGAGCGCCTCTGACAGTTCAAGCGCTGAAGCGCGCAGAAACGACAGAACGTCTCCCGCTGATTGCGACTGATCGGCCTGCGAAATAAATCCCGATGTAATGGCGGCCGCAATGCCCCGGTTGTCAAAAACGGGTGCGCAAAGGTTGCGTACGCCCTCGATTAACGTGCTCGGCGTGTCTTCAAAGCCGCGCGATTTGATTATTGCGAAACGCTCGGCGATTTCCCGCCGCTGTTCCTCCGGGCGGCGTCCCAGATAGCGGCGCTGCGCATCTCCGCTGGAGAAGGCAAGGATCACGTGCCCCGAACTGGTCCGATTGACGGGAAACAATGCGCCTGTGCGGACCGCATAACCCGCCGGCCGGGGGCTCTGGACCGATGTCAGGACCAGCACGTTGTTACGGTTCAGTACGCCGAGATGGCAGGATTGCTCAGTGCGTGCGGCGAATTTCTCCAGTATCGGCTGCGCGCGCCTGATCAGGCGTTCAGTCGGATCGTGCCGGTGTGAAAGTTCAAAAAGTTTGAGTGTCAGCGCATAGCGGCCGGAATCGGGATTTTGTACGAGATAACGCCGTTCCGTCAGGTAAATCACGATACGATAGAGTTCTCCCATCGTGCGATCGAGCGCCTCGACCATTTCGTTCATGGTCAGACCGTCTTCGGAACCGGCGAGCAGTTCAAGAATGTCGAATGCCTTCTGAACGGATGGAACCGAAGACTTTTGCTTCTTGTCTGGCATTTGCCGTTTACCCCGGGCCTACTCTGCCTTTAAGCGCAGCCTGTCCAAGTCCGCCTTGACGAAACATAGAGATATAAGTTGACTTTCCATTGCAAGTCCCTGCATAACGGAAAGGTCGAGCGCGGATCGCACGGCGGCTTTGACGGCCTGTTTTGCGACAGTGAAATTGGCCGTGATCTTTTTCGCAAGCTCACGCGCTGCCGACAATTCCGCGCCTTCAACGGTCAAAATCTCGATAAGCCCGATTCTTTTTGCTTCTTCCGCATCAAATCGCTGGCCTGTCGGAGGTGTTTCAATGCCTGTCATAGCCGCATAGACGGGTCATGTGCGGGGCTGCTCCGCCGCCGCAGGTCCATCCGAGAGTCGTTGCCGGAGCCGCGAATACGGTCGAACGCGCAGCCACGCGCAAGCCGCAGGCAAGTGCGTTTTCAAGGCCGCCGCCCAGTGTCCGGCTTTTCAGCGCGGCAATGGCCGGTTTGCGCAATCCGAGAATAGCCGGTGCGTAATCAGCCCGGTTCCTCCAAGCCCGGAAATCCTCGTAGTGACCAAGAGCCTTGATGTCCGAGCCGGCGCAAAAGGCGTGATCCCCGGCGCCCCGGATGGCGACTGCATGCACACAGCCGGTTCGGTTGGCAAAGTCACAGCACTCGGCGATCTCGCGGTGCATTTTCGGTGTAAGCGCGTTGTGCTTTTCAGGGCGGTCTAGAACAAGTTCGGCGACGGAACCGCCTTCCTTAGATCCAAACCCGGCCATCGCTGCTTTTTCCGCCTGACACGGCTTTCTTCCTTTCCAGATTCAAATCCGGTCGACGCGCGTCAAACGCTTTGACAACCGGAGCGTAACCAGCGCACGGTTTGCAAATATAAAAGTTGTTTGCATAATTGCAAACAACGAAATAATGTGTGACTGCTGAATTGCCGGAAATCAGGGAGCCGTTGCGTGCGACTGAAAAGAACAACGTGCGATCATCCTTGTGGTTGCGGCTGCGTTATGGCTCCCTCGGGGATCTGTGCGGCCGGAACGGGTGTACGGGTTGAACAGGCTGAAAGGCCGTTGCAGACATTAGCCGGCGCGGTCGAGATTGCCGATTCCTTCGATATTGTCGTGGAAGCCGGCAGCGCGTGGCGATTTTCAGCAATATTCAGTTTGCCACGGCAGAGTTCACACTGCATCCGGTCATGCTGACAAGGAAGGAGGTTGTCGGTTCGTTCCAAATTCAATCGCGAATTCGAGGAGGTGATGAATCTGATCGAGTCTGGAAGAATCGATTTTACGGCCTCCGGCGAGGCTTGCGGAAAGACTGTCCTGCTTGGAAAGGTCAAGCCGGATTGAGACATGTGTCGTTTGTACGGCACAGCGTTTAGGAGGAGAAATGGCAGAGACTTTTGACAACATCGTCATTGGCGGCGGTTCCGCTGGTTGTATCGCGGCCAGCGGTCTGGTCGAGAAAGGCGGTCGAAAGATTCTGCTTCTGGAGGCGGGCCGCCATCACCGGCATCCCCTGCTGGACAGGCCCCCGGGCGTTTTCAAGCTGCTCAAGAACGGATCGAAATTCTTCACCATGTACGAATCCGTTCCACAGGAACAACTCGGCGGACGGAAGGCTGAAATTCCGCAGGGCAACGTCCTGGGCGGCGGATCGACGGTCAACGGCCAAGCCTATGTCCGCGGCCGTCCGAGCGACTATGACAACTGGCAAGAGATCCTGCGGGGCAACAACGATTCCCTGAGTTGGAAATGGCAGGATGTGCTGCCGCATTTCAAGCGTCTTGAGGCGAACCAGAAATTCAATGACGATCTGCACGGGACCGAGGGCAAGCTGATTGTCTCCGATCCCGGCTATATCGATGACATGGGCCGATGGTTCGTCCAAGCGCTTCAGGCGCAGGGCGAGCCTTTCAATCCGGATTTCAACGGCAAATCCCAGCGCGGCGTCGGGTATTTCCAGTTCACCTATCTGAAGGGGCAACGTCAATCCGCTGCTTACGCTTTCATCGAGCCGTTGATGAAGGCGAAGAACGCAAAACTCACCGTCCGGCTTGAAGCGGCGGTGCAGAAGATCATCGTCGAGAACGGCCGTGCTGTGGGGGCTATCTACAAGAACAAGAGCGGGACCCATGAAGTGCGGTCGGAAGGAGACATTCTCCTGTCGGCGGGCGCCTTCGTTACGCCGAAGATATTGATGCACTCCGGCCTTGGACCCGCGGATCACCTGCGCGAACACGGTATCAAAGTGGTCGAGGATCTGCCGGGTGTCGGGCAGAACCTTAAGGATCATCCCGATGTTTCGGTGGTCGCGCGCGTCAACGGGCCTTACGGCTACTGGAAGCAGGACCGTGGCTGGAACATGATCCGCAACGGCTTGGAATTCAAGCTCTTCGGCCGAGGCCGCATCACGACTACCGGCCTTGAAGCCGCCTGTTTTGTCAACCCGGTGGATTCCGAAGCGCCGCCGACGCATGAAGCCTATTGCATTCCGATCCTTTATCTCGACGACGAGAAACTCAAGGAAGTCGGCGATGGTTATGGCGTTTCAATCCAGATGGTGCTGCTGCAGCCCCATTCCGTCGGCGATGTGCGGCTGGCTTCAGCCAATCCGGACGACCGGCCGCTGGTGTCTCCAAACTTCCTGAAGGATGAGCGCGACATGGAGGCGATGCGTGTCGGCCTTCGCTATTTCAAGCGGACAATGGAAACAAAGCCGCTCGCCGACAAAATCAGCGAGATCATCGCACCGCTGGATTATTCGGATGCGGCGTTGACCGAACATTGCCGGAAAGTAGTGAAGACCAATTTTCATCCGGCTGGGACCGCCAAAATGGGAGCGGACGGTGATCGGATGGCTGTGCTCGATGCACGTATGCAGGTCCGTGGCGTCAAAGGGCTGCGGGTTTGCGACATGTCCGCTGTTCCAGAGATTCCCGCCGGCAACACCAACGCGCCGGCCATGATGCTGGGTGACCGCTGCGCGGATCTTGTCATGGGAGAACTGTGAGCGTGGCCGCCCGGGCAATCAAAGCCGGACGGCTGATCCGGGAACACAACATCATCTTCGTGACCATTGTGCTCTGCATTATCTTCTATCTGGTCAGCCCGCGATTCCTCAGCCTCGACAACATGTCGGCGATCTCTCGTCAGATCGTGCCGATCGGGCTCATCGCGCTTGGACAGTTTTTTGTCGTGGTGTCCGGCAATATCGACCTCAGCATGGGTATGGGATCGGTGTTGTTCGCGATTGTCCTCGGCGTTTTTTTCGGCATGACCGGCGGTGTCGAGGCCGGCATCGCCGCTGTGGTCATCGGTTCGCTGGCGCTCGGCTTTTTCAACGGCGTTCTGGTAGCCAGGATGCGGTTGCCGGCCTTCATCGTGACGCTTTCCACGCTTTTCATGGCGCAGGGTCTCTCCGGCTTGATTGTGCCGCGCCGGCAAATCTTCCTGATGGGTGACTTTTTCAAGTTTGTCGGAGCCGGGAAATTCATGGGCATTTACTGGTCTTTCCTTTTTCTCGCGGCGTTCTTCGCGCTTGCCTATATCGTCTACAACCACACACGGATCGGCGCCTACATCGTCGCTATCGGCAACAGCGAAGAGAATGCCAAACTCGCCGGCATCAATGTCGACCGGGTCAAGATCGGTGTCTTCGTGTTTTCGGCCCTTTGCAGCGGCTTTGCCGGAATCATGCTGACCCCGCGCATGGGCTTCGTGCAACCGGGCTTGGATGGCAACGGACTTCTGCTCGACGGAATCGCGGCGATCATCATCGGCGGAACCCTCATCCTTGGGGGACGCGGCACCGTCGGAGGCGCGTTCTGCGGGCTCCTGTTCATCGGTATCGTCAACAACAGCCTGAACCTGCTCAACGTGGAAGACGTCTGGCATCAGGTTTTCAAGGGGTTGGTCATCCTGGTCGCGCTGGGGGCCAACTGGGTTCTTTGGCAGTCACGGCAACGGGAGGCGCAATGAAGTAATTCTGTGGCCCGTCGCGGATCAGGCAGCACGATACCGGCCTGCCGGAACGCGACAGGAATGAAATTCGAAACGCGGAATATACCCGAATAAGGAGAAACATCATGGGTAAACTGAAAATATATCTGGCTTCAACGGCGGCGGCTGCGACATTTGCAATGACCGCAACCACCGTATCGGCCTTGGATATCGTCTTTATCAACGATGGGCATGTCGCGCCCTACCACGTCGCTTGGCTCGGCGGTTTCGAGGACGCGATCGAAGCCTACGACAAGGAATTCGGCAATGTGAGCGGTCGCTGGCTCAGCGCCGAAGGCAGCTTGGAAAAAATGATCCAGCAGGCCGAGGCGACGATCAACGAAAAGCCGGACGTCATGTTCGTCAACGCGATCAATACCGAAGCCTTCGAGCCCTTAGTCGCCAAGGCACAGGCAGCGGGCATTATTTGGATCGCCGTCCACAGCCCGATGGAATCGGCCGACTACAGCTTCACGCTGGGCGACGTTGTGAACGGACGCAATCAGGGGCTGGCCATGTGTGCGCTATCGGGCGGCGAGCCCTTCCAAGTGGGCATCATGCTCGGCCAGGCCGGCAACCCTTCCGGCGAGGCTCGCAGGGCCGGTATTCTGGAAGGTCTGAAAGCCTGTGACAATGTCGAGGTCGTGGCCGAACAGCCGGCTGACTGGGATACCGTCAAGGCGCAGTCGATCGCCGAAAACTGGCTGACCCAGTTCCCTGATCTCGACGCCATATCAGGAGTGACCGATGCCTATATGTACCCGTCGATCGCAATCGCACAGAACAGCGGCCGCGATCTTCAGTTCTACGGCTATGACGGCGATATTCCGATTCTTCAGCAGATGAAGGACGGCCCGGTCATGGCCGACATCCTGCTCAGCGGCACGCGGGAAGGCTGGAACTTCGTTCAGATGGCCTACCGGATCAGCCAAGGCGAGAAACCCGAGAAAGTCTACGACTTTTTCACACCGCTGGTGCTGAGCGAAGCGAACCACAAGAAAGCGCTTGAAAACGGCTTTCCGGCCGATGTGCAGGTCTACTATGTCGACCAAGCTCTGGAAGTCGCCGAGAAGGGTTATCTAGAATTCGGGCCAGATTCGGTGAAGTGACCGCTAGGCGAACAACGCTGCCGGCGTTTCTCCATCCGCCGGCAGCAACGCGCAAATCAGTCCGGGTACGCGCATGACCATTCCCGCAGAAAACAAAACGCTCGGCGGCCAGTCCCTGTTTGAAGGGATGGGCCTGCGCTATCTCGTTTTGGCCGGTCTGATTCTCGTCGCCTCAGTCGGGTTCGGCATTGCCAACGAAAACTTCTTTTCCCTGACCAATATCGGCATTCTGCTTCGCTCGGTATCGGTCCTGTTCCTGTTATCGATGGGAATGACCTTTATCATGCTGACCGGCGGCATCGACCTGTCGGTCGGCTCCAATGTGGCCTTTTCCGGCGGCGTGGGGGTCTTGACGCTGCTGGCGGTCGGCAGTCCGCTGCTCGGGTTCCTGGCCTGTATGCTCGGCGGCATGGCCATCGGCCTTTTGAACGGTGTTTTCATCGGATATCTGAAGCTCAGCGCATTCATGGTGACGCTGGCGACATTCGCGCTGGCGCGCGGTCTGGCGCTCGTGCTTTATGATGCAACGCCGATCAACGTCGAAAATCCTGTCTTTCTGTGGCTTGGCGCGACGTCCATCGGGAATTTTCCGGTCGTCGTTCCCTTTGTCGCGTTTGTGTTCCTGGCGCTTTGCATCCTGCTTTACCGCACCACGTTCGGTCGCGATGTCTACGCCGCCGGCAGCAACGTCAACACGGCTTACGTGCTTGGACGGCGGCCGGACAGGACTCTGATCCTCGTCTATGTGCTCACCGGATTGCTGTCCGGCCTCAGCGCCATCATCACGGTCGGCCGGGTGTCCTCCGGCCAGCCCTGGGCCGGGCTTTACCTCGAATTCGACGCGATCACCGCAGTCATCCTCGGCGGCACCAGCCTATTCGGAGGGCGTGGCAGGCTTTTGGGCACGATCCTCGGCGTCCTGCTTTACGGGATCATCATCAACGGACTGATCCTCACCGGCACCAACCCGTTCCTGCAAAGTCTGATCAAGGGCATGATCCTGCTCGGCGTCGTTCTGCTTGATGCCTGGATGCAGCGGAAGACCGCACAATGAGTGACCGGATCGAGATGACCGGCATCGGCAAGAGTTTTTTTGAAACCCGGGCGCTCAACAAGGTCAATTTCGCCTGCCGGTCGGGAGAGGTCCATGCGCTGGTCGGCCTCAACGGCGCCGGCAAGTCGACGCTGATGAAAATTCTCGGCGGCGTCTATCGCGCCGATGAAGGCGTGATCACGATCAACGGCAGGCCGGTCGACATCTCCAACCCCGCCGATGCCGCGGCGGCCGGGATCAGCATGATCCACCAGGAATATTCGTTGATCAACGAACTGACGGTTGCCGGGAACATCTTTCTCGGACGTGAACTGAAAAAGGGGCGCACGCCCTTCCTGGACAAGGCCGAGATGGCGCGCCGGGTGAAGGAACAACTCGACCGGTTCGCGTTGGACATCGATCCACGCATTCGTGTGCGTGAGCTTGATTCCGGCGAAAGGCAGATCGTCGAGATCATTCGCGCGCTCATGTCGGACAGCTGGCTCATCGTCATGGACGAGCCGACCTCGGCATTGTCCGAAGAGGACAAGCTGCGTCTCTTCGCCTTCATCGACCGGATGAAGTCCGAGGGCGTATCGATCATCTATATCTCGCACCATATGCCGGAAATTTTCGGCATCGCCGAACGCGTCACCGTGATGCGCGATGGTGAGATCGTGCTTTCCGAAACAACGTCCGATACGACGGAAGACGCCGTGATCCGTGCGATGACCGGTCGGGAACTCGAGGACTTCGTCAAGCCGCACAAGGAGCTTTCCGGCGATATTCTGCTTTCGGTCGACAACCTGTCCAAGGAGCACGGGTTCGACGATGTTTCCTTTGATGTGAAACGCGGCGAGATCGTTGTGCTTACCGGTCTTCGCGGCTGCGGCGCGTCGGAGGCGGTGAAAGCGGTTTTCGGCCTGGACGGCGATTATTCCGGTGACATCCGCTATCGCGGCAAGATGCTGAAACCAGGGCGCGGACCGGCGGCGTCAGTGCGCGACGGAATGGGACTGGTGACGGAAAACCGCGATAAGAACGGGATTCTTGCGCCGCTTTCCGTGCGTGACAATATCGCGCTGCCGTTTCTGGAAAAGAGCGGGCGCGGAGTGTTGATCGATGCCGGTTCAATCAACGCGCTGGTCGACAGCGCAATCCGTCGGACATCCACCAAAACATCCTCGCCCGATCAGGAAATCCGGTTTCTCTCCGGCGGCAACAAGCAGAAGATCTGCTTTTCCCGCTGGCTTGACGACGATATCGAGCTTTTGATCCTGCTTGAGCCGACCCGCGGGATTGACGTGCACGCCAAGGCCGACATCTACCGCATCATCGAGGGTCTGGCCGAACGCGGTGTCGGCATACTGATCGTCAGCTACGAGGTGGACGAGGTCACGATGCTCGCCGACCGGGTCATCACAATGTATCACGGGCGCGAGATCGGCAGTTACGCTTATCCCGATTTCGACAAGGCCAAAATCCTGACCGATATGGCCGGGGCCGACCAGCCGCCCTGACCGCGGGCGGCCGTAACAACGGGTCGCGCGCTGCAATTCCCGCGAAGAGAGCCGTTATGTTCCAATGTCGGTTGATAATCGCCCGTAATTTCAGACTCCCTGACCTGATCCCCTCATTCAGTGCCGGGAAGAGTCTCAGAAACTCCATGTTTTTCGGGGATGTCCCGCTTGGTGTTGAATTTGATATGGGCGGTGTTGCCTCTCCCCCGCGCATCAGCTCGGGGATTTAATGAAGAAAAGGAAGCAATGCCATGAAGACCATCAGCACATTCCCGGCGCCTCCGCCAGCGCTTCGAACATCAACGCGCTCATTGAAGAGGCGTACGAAGACGTGACCGAGAGTTTCGAGAAATTCTGTCTGACGACGGGCATCGCGTATCTGCGGCAGATGATGGACGAGGACGCCGAGCGGCTTGCCGGGAAGCGTTACAGTCATTCTCCCGACAAGCCGGGGCACCGCTGGGGACACACGCGTTCCCAGGTCGGGTTCCACGGCGGCAAGGTCGGCATCGACCGCCCCCGGCTCCGCTGCAAAGCTGCGGGCAAGGAGATGTCTCTGCCGAGCTGGGAAGAGATCTCCGCGGACGGTTATCTTGATCAACAGTCGGTGAACCTGATGACCGCGAGCGTAGCGACCCGCAAGTTCCGCCGGGCGGTGAGGATTCCGGAGGCCGGGGTTCCGTGCGGGGCGGGCTGCGGCCTGTCGAAATCAGCCGTGTCCCGCCGGTTCAAGGCTCTGACGCAGGCGAAGTTTGATGAATGGATGACTTCCGATCCATCGGAACTTGATCTCGTCGCGGTTCAGATCGACGGGCTGCACCTGAGCGACCGCCTGCTGATGATCGGGGCGGTCGGCATTGACGCGTCGGGGCGTAAGCGTCCCCTGGGCGTCATCGAAGGCGCGACGGAGAATACCGCGGCGGTGCAGGCTCTGCTTGATGATCTGATCGGGCGCGGGCTTGATCCGGAGGGCTGTTATCTGTTCATCGTCGACGGAGCCAGGGCGCTCAGCAAGGCGATCCGGCGCACTTTCGGCTCGGACATCCCTATTCAGCGCTGTCAGGTTCACAAGGGCCGCAACATCACCGACCGTCTCGCCGCGAAGCATCACGCCGCCGTGCGGCGGACGCTCAGACAGGCCTGGGAACTTGATGACGCCGACAAGGCCGAGCGGCTGATGCGCAGCCTGGCTCAGCGGTTCGAACAGGAGGCTCCGGACGTCTCCCGGTCGATACTTGAGGGCCTGGACGAGGTCCTGACCGTTTCCCGGCTCGGCCTGCCGTTAGAGCTGCGGCGGTCGCTGGCGAGCACGAACATCATCGAATCGATGAACAGCACGGTCCGGCAGGTCTGCCGCAACGTGAAACGCTGGAGAAACGCCGGGATGGCTCTGCGATGGACCGCCGCCGGCATGACAGCGGCCGAGAAGGGTTTCCGCCGCATCAAGGCCTACAGGCAGCTGCCCGTTCTCAAACAGGCTCTCATCGAACATCGTCGAAAGGATCGGCTTGACCGGCTCAAGGACGCCGCGTAGATAACTGACAGGCAGCATCGCTCATGCGGGTTTCAACACCAAGCGGGACATCCCCCCCAACCCGCCTGTGCCATCGATTCTGCCATGTTTTACTGCTAGGCTGCGCACTCAACTATTCGCTTTGCGTCATCCCGCAGCAGACTACGGACGGCGGTAAGGATAACGGCGGCGGCGAAGTTGCGCACGCTTGTCAAAGCGGGTCGCGACCCGTCAGAACTCTCTGACTTTTCCGATGTATGCCCACTTGCCCTGTCGGTCACAGCGATTACAGCAGGTCGCATTCGGCCCGCAGCGTCCGGGCGGACGCCCGCCATGGCATGCCGGTGCGCGACACGAAAAATATCCCGGCTGTCAACTTACGGCCATCCTTGTGCCGCGGCACTGACCGGCCTTTCGGCATCACGCTCTCCAACCGCTGCTGTTCATCGTCCGTCATGTCATACCGATTGCCTGTCCTTTCAAATCTTCTTCGCGTTCTCTCACCGCTGGTTGCCCGGCACCGTGCCGTAACTGGCCCGGCATGTCAAATAATTGGGTACGAAACCTGAAAGCGGCCGCCTTCCCCGAACAGCGTTTGTAAACTTGCAATGCGCGGCAACGAGCGTAAAGTGAACCTGTAAAGTTGCATCTTGTAACTTTGCCTCAGGCGTCTGTTTCCCGGAAGGGATAGACAGAATCACAAATTTTGGGAGATGGTCAATGATAATGGAATTGCATAGAAGAACATTCCTTCTTGCCGGCGTGGTCGCATCCGGCCTCGTATGGGCACCTGCCGCAACCGCACAGACTGAAATCCACTGGTGGCACGCGTTTACCGGGAGACTCGGCAATTTGCTGGCGGAACAGGTTAACCAGTTCAACGCCTCGCAAAGTGATTACACGGTGATTGCGCAGCGCAAGGGCAACTATTCGGAAAACCTGAATGCGGGGATTGCTGCTTTCCGTGCCGGCGAGCAACCTCATATCCTGATGGTATACGAAGTCGGAACAGCAACCATGATGGCTGCGGAAGGCGCAATCAAGCCTGTCTACGAAGTTATGGCGGAGGGAAACGCTGAATTCGATCCTGACGGCTATCTCGCCGCGGTCAAGGGCTATTACACAACCTCGGCGGGGGACATGCTTTCCCTCCCCTACAACTCGTCGACCCCGGTGATATATGTAAACCGGGACCTCTTTACGGCTGCCGGGCTGGATCCGGACATGGATCTGTCGACTTGGCAGCAAGTTGACGCAGCTCTCACCGCTCTTAAGGACGGCGGCGTGGATTGTCCGCTGACCACCGCTTGGCAGAGTTGGGTCCATCTGGAGAATTTCTCGGCCTACCATGACGTTCCCTTCGCCACGATGGAAAACGGCTTTGCCGGTCTTGACACCGAACTGGTCTTCAACGGTCCGGCGCAGGTGGCGCATGTGGCAGCCATGGGGAACTGGGCGAAGGACGGAAAGTTCATCTATGCTGGCAGACGGAATGAGGGCGGCGCCAATTTCCGCTCCGGGGAATGCGCATTGTTCACCGAGAGTTCCGCCGGCTATGCAGGCGTTAAGTCTGAGGCGGAATTCGCTTTCCAGATCAGGCCGCTTCCCTATTGGGGGGGGGTAGAAGGAGCGCCGCAGAACACAATAATCGGCGGATCGTCGCTTTGGGTGCTTTCCGGCCATGAGAGCGAGGACTACGACGGAGTCGCAGAATTCCTGAGCTTTCTCTCGACGGCGGATATCCAAGCCAAATGGCATCAGGACACAGGGTATCTCCCGATTACGCTGGCGGCAGCCGAGCAAACCCGCGCCGAAGGTTTTTATGAGGCCAATCCAGGAACGGAAATCGCGGGAATCCAAATGACGGCCAAAACACCGACGTCCAACTCGAAAGGACTGCGGTTGGGCAGTTTCGATCAGATCCGGGGCATTATAGACGAGGAACTTGAAGCGGTCTGGAGCGGCGAAAAGACCGCGCAGGACGCACTCGACAGCGCGGTTCAGCGCGGCAATGTTTTGCTTCGGCGTTTCGAGCGCGCGAACCGCTGACTCCGGCACGGATTAAATCAAAACAGCGGTTGGCGGAACGAATGTTCCGACGCTGTTTTACAAGGAGGCCCGCTGGCTTCCATGCCGGGTGCCCCGGTGATCCATGGCACCCGGTCGGCATACTAGGATTTACACCCAGACAATTGACCGGTTTGGCCGATATTTGGTATCGGCTAAGGAATCGGCAACAAGATGATGCTAAAGCTCCTTGCTGCCCGGTAGACATGAATGCCCGGCCGCGTATCACAACCCAGCTTGATAAGTCAATTTTTTGGGCACAGAGCCTAGCAGTCAGACACAGCAAGATTGATGGTAAAAGCAGGCTGAGAGCAGAAACCGGAAACAGCAAGCAAGTCACATATCGGGGCGTCTACTTCAATCGTCTCGTCAATCAATACAACAATGTCAAACTACTAATTGAGCCTAAGCGGTGTCGGGAATCAGCGTGAAAACTTATCCCGCCGTTTATTGCGGTTGAACAGATGGAAAAGCGCGTGATATTCCGCGGCTGGGCTCTGCCGGCAGTCCTCATTCTGCCGCAGCTTGTCGTCACTGCCGTTTTTTTCTTCTACCCGGCCGGACAGGCGGTCTGGCAGTCTTTGTTTATCCCGGATCCGTTCGGGCTGAAATCTCAATTCGTCGGCGTCGACAATTTTACTTTCCTGCTGACGGATCCCTTTTATCGCGCGAGCTTCCTGACAACTGCTGTCTTTTCATCGCTTGTCACGCTTATTTCAATGGGAGCGGCGTTGTGGCTTGCCGTCCTTGCGGACCGCCTGATAAAGGGTTCCGGAACGTATCGCACATTGCTGATTTGGCCTTACGCGGTCGCCCCGGCCGTAGCGGGCGTGTTGTGGCTGTTCATGTTCAACACGCGCGTCGGCTTGGTTTCATGGTATCTGGGCCTATTGGGTTACGACTGGAACCATGTGCTGAACGGCAACGAGGCAATGGCACTTGTTGTGATCGCCTCCAGCTGGGGGCGAATCAGCTATAATTTCCTGTTCTTCCTTGCCGGGCTGCAAGCGATTCCGAAATCCGTAATCGAAGCCGCGGCGATCGACGGCGCGCGGTTCTGGAAAAGGTTCCGGACGATCGTCTTTCCTCTCCTGTCGCCGACCACGTTCTTTCTGCTGGTGGTGAATGTCGTCTACGCGTTTTTCGAAACATTCGGAGTCATTCACACCATCACCGCCGGCGGTCCCCGCCAAGACACCAACATCTTGGTTTACAAGGTTTTTGCCGATGGCTTTGTCGGCCAGGATCTGGGATCATCCGCCGCGCAGTCGGTTATATTGCTGGTTGTGGTCGGCCTGCTCACGATCATACAATTCAAGTATATTGAGCGAAAGGTCCACTATTGATGTCGGGCATGGTGGAAAAACGCGGATGGTCTTACTGGATGATCCATGTCGGACTGATATCCGGTGTTCTGCTGATTTTCTTTCCTATCTGGTTGGCGTTCGTGGCATCAACGGTCACCCAACCGGAAATCGTGAAACCTCCCATGCCGCTATGGCCCGGCGACCAGCTTCTGGAAAATTATACCCGTGCGCTCGTCTCCGGAATCAACGCTCCGGTGGCGCGGATGCTGTTGAATTCAGCGGTCATGGCGGCGGGGATCGCTTTAGGGAAAATCATTATCTCCCTGCTGTCGGCGTTCGCGATCGTTTATTTCCGTTTTCCCGGCCGCCGTGTTGCCTTCTGGCTGATCTTCCTGACACTTATGCTGCCGGTGGAAGTCCGGATCGTTCCCACCTATGAAGTGGTCGCCGATTTCGGAATGCTGAATTCGTATTCCGGTTTGATTTTTCCGCTGATCGCTTCAGCCACCGCTACCTTCCTGTTTCGGCAGTTCTTTCTGACGGTCCCTGACGAACTGGCCGAGGCGGCGCGGGTCGATGGCTCCCGCCCAATGCGCTTCTTCTTGGACATTCTGTTGCCGATGAGCCGGACCACCATCGCCGCGTTGTTCGTTATTCTGTTTATTTACGGATGGAACCAGTATCTCTGGCCGTTGCTCATTACCACCGATCCGCAGATGAACACCATTGTGATGGGCATCAAGCAGATGTTTCCCTCCGGTGATGATGTGGCGGACTGGCCGGTTATCATGGCGACTTCAATTCTCGCCATGATTCCACCGGTCCTTGTCGTCATCTTGATGCAGAAACTATTCGTCCGCGGTCTCATGGAAAGCGAGAAATAGAATATGGCAGCGATCAAGCTTGATAATGTCCGCAAGAGTTTCGGCAAGGCCGAAATCATACACGGGGTGTCCATCGAAATCGATGACGGTGCATTCATTGTCATTGTCGGTCCGTCCGGCTGCGGAAAATCGACGTTGCTGAGGATGGTGGCGGGGCTCGAGACGATAACCGAAGGCGAAGTTCGCATCGACGGCAGGCGCGTGAACGGAATCGAACCCATGGACCGCGATATCGCCATGGTGTTCCAGAATTACGCACTCTACCCGCATATGTCGGTTTTCGCCAACATGGCCTACGGATTGAAGATCGCGCGCGTGCCCCGGAGCGAGATCAAGAGACGCGTGACGACAGCGGCTGAAATGCTGCAGCTGACCTCGCTGCTGGACAGAAGACCACGCGAACTATCCGGCGGCCAGCGGCAGAGGGTCGCGATGGGACGAGCTATCGTGCGCAAGCCCAAGGCGTTCCTATTTGATGAGCCGCTCAGCAATCTGGACGCGAAGCTCAGGGTTCAGATGCGCTTGGACATCAAGAATCTGCAAAAGGAGCTGGGAATCACTTCGCTTTATGTGACCCACGATCAGGTGGAGGCGATGACACTCGCCGATCAAATGATGATCATGAATGCCGGTGTCGCCGATCAAGTGGGTGAGCCGTTAGCGGTTTACTCGAATCCGAAGACCAAGTTTGTCGCCGGCTTCATTGGATCCCCGGCCACGAACTTCCTGCCTTCCAGTGCCGTCGGCGCGGACGGCACCGGGGAGTCGACTCTGGGAATCCGGCCCGAACATGCGCACCTTTGCCCGCCCGAAACCGGTCGTATCCGTGCCCGAATGACGTTCGCCGAGGCACTGGGGGCCGAGACGCTCCTGCACATGCGGCTGGCGGACGGAACGCTTTTCACGCTGAGGCAGCACGGGTCCGGAGTTATTCCGGACGAAGGCAGCGAATGCGGTATTGTCTGGGAAGAATGCGATCAGTTCTTGTTCGGCCCGGACGGTCATCGGTTGTAACCGGGTGGATCATGATCCGTTCTTCGGCGACTTCGGCCGCCATCCGGCTGCAAAACGCATAATCCGCAGCGACAGGGTTTCGTCTTCTGAAACTTGAACGATTGAGGCGTTTCCCCGCATTGTATTGCCGGCTTTTCCGCCGGAAATAAGTTCAGCGATGACTAAGGCCTGTGGACAAATGGGGTTGCGCTTCGGGCGATTCGCTGCCAGCATCATCTTAACGAGCACCGGCGGCGCCGCACGCGAGACAGTCAGAGAGATGAATGAACGCTGACAGAACCATGCTGAATGATAAAATGCAGCAGCGGACCGAACCGCTTCTTCCCGGCAAAGCAACCGACCCCGGCACTGCCGCGGCGGATGACCGGCTTTTCGTTGAGGCGGTGCTCCAGCGCATCCGGACGGGCGCTCCCTGGCGCGATCTTCCGCCACGGTTCGGCAAGCAGCACAACGTGTGCAAGCGGTTCCGCGGCTGGCAATTTCGGGTGTTTTTGAGCTTGTTTTCAATACGTTATTCGAGTCGTTCGATTTCGAATAAGTATTCATTGACGGTTATATCGTGCGGGCGCATCCGAAGGCTTCGGGGGGAAAAAGGGGCCCTGCCGACAGGGTATCGGGCGTTCCTTGGGCGGCTTGGCTGGCAAGACCGTCGCGGTCACGGACGCGCTCGGTTACTTTGGTGCGGTTCGTGATTGTTCCCGGTCAGAAGCATGATCTTGTCGGAACGCCGCGGCTTATGAAGGGTCTGTCCTTCGGGGCTTTGATAGCCGACCGGGCTTTCGACGCCGACCAGCTGCTTAAGGAGCTTGAGGAGCGCGGCTCCGAGGCGGTGATTCCTCCGCGGAAGAATCGGCGGCAGGTTCGGGATTACGACCGCGGTATGTACCGCTGGCGGCACTGGATCGAGAATTTCTTTTCGAAAATCAGGAGTTCCGCACGATCACGACGCGGTATGATAAGACCGATGCAAGTTTCGCGGCGGCGATCTATCCAGCCGCCGGTCTGATCGCGGCAAAGTGATTGTCCACAGGCCTTAGTCAGGTTCTTTTTTGCTCGACATAATGGCCGGTTACAAAGTGTTTTCGATTTTCGGGCCGCATACGCGGTGGATCGCTAAGGCAAGGCTGGCCCGACCGTAGAACCAGCAGTTCCGGTCTTTGTCGTTGAGGGCTGGTATCAGTTCATTATCTGCCATGAGATCATGTGGGAAAGTTCCGACGTTCATCATGCCGTTTCCATCGTCGCGGCGGCGCAGGAGCAGTTTCCGGATCTCCGGGCCTGCTGTTTCGACCGCGGGTTTAACAATCCGGGGAATCGCCGGGGCTCAGCCGGCATGCTGAATCTGAACACGCCGCCGGCTATCTGACCGGTTGCTCTCATATTTCAAGTCGTATCGAAGATTACCGCGATCAGGCCTGAATCACCGGATTTCCGGCAGAAAAGGGAATTATTCATTGCGCCGGTCATCCGCTGACGCTTCGCAACGGCAGCTTCCGCATTCCGCGCGGACGTCCGTCGACGGGAAGCCGGATAAGGTCGCGGCGATCCCCGCTCTTCTGAATCTCCCCGATATCCAAGGCCCGACGGCAGCGGCGGATGCGATGCACGCGCAACTGGCGATATCAAAAGCCGTGAAGGCCGGCGGGGGCAAGGTACATTCTTGCGCTGAAGGGCAATCAAGGCAAGCTGTGCGAGGATGTGAAACGGCATATGGAGAACCCCGGCAACATTGAAAACATATGGAGTCAAGCGGTTGGTATATTTTCGGCTGACATGAACTATGGTGGATGGGGATGACAAGAAATGAGTGGATCGGAGGAATGATGCATGCGCCGAGAAGGCCTTTCCTTCGCGGCGTGTTATATGATATGCATACAATATATCTAGTGGAGACTGCGATGCGAACCCTTGTCGATATGAACGATGCGCAGGTCGATGCGTTGGACATTCTTGCCAAACGCGTGCGTCAATCGCGTGCTGCCCTCATCAGAGCGGCTATAAACGATTATCTTGCCCGCCATCACCGCGAACAGGTCGAAGATGGATTCGGCCTGTGGGGGAAGCGCAAGGTCGATGGGCTGGCCTATCAGGAAAAGGCGCGCAGTGAATGGTAGGTGCGCTTTTCGATACCAATATCCTCATCGATCATCTGAACGCCATTCCTCACGCCCGTGAGGAAATCGGGCGCTTCGAAAGCCGTGCCGTCAGCATCATCACCTGGATGGAAGTGATGGCCGGGGCAAAAGACGATTTGGTTGAGCCGACCCGGCGATTCCTTGATGGCTTCAAAGTTATCGCATTAGACGATGAGATCGCCAAATATGCAGTGGAATTGCGTCGCGCACAGCGTATCAAACTGCCTGATGCGGTGATCTGGGCCACGGCGCAGACCACCGGACGTCTGCTCGTGACCCGCAACACCAAGGATTTTTCGCCTGACGATCCCGGGGTGCGCAAACCTTACACCCTGTAGAAAACATATTCGGGGCGAAGACAGGAGATCAACCATAATCCGCGCTGCCTTTTGCGCCCGCTGTTCCCCCGGCAATCAGAGCGAGGTATTGATTGAGGATCCGTTCTGGCTGTGCTGCGAACGCGCTGCTCAAGAACGGTAGGAAATCGTCGGTTCCCATGAGGATGCCGCGACCCGGGGTCAGCACGATCCCGCGGCCGGGTATCCAGCGCTTGATACGCGATGTCGCGCATGACGAATTCCACATCCCGCCGGCCGCGGTGTCACCCCGAGGGAAGGGGCTGTTTGTCGGCGTGTTGCGGAAATGCCATAATCGCGGATTTTTCCTGTTTTTCCGATCCGGACCTTGCGAAGGGTGGGGAGGGTTTGTTTGGTTCTGCATCCAAAAAATTGAAGGGCCAGGCCGTGGACTCAATCATCAGCTTTGCGGCATTCCGCAGCAGGCGGCGGACGACGGTGAGGATGACAGCGGCGGCGAAGTTGCACGTCCGCTTGTCAAAGCAGGTCACGATCCGTCGGAACTTTTCATTCTTCTGAATAAACGCTCAATAACATCACGCGCCGCATAGGTGGCTGCATCGGGCGGCCGACACCCCTTGAGGTTCGACTTTGACAGAATGACGGCCCGGCAGCCGGCTTCCGCCGCCCGCTTGAGAACGGCGTCATCATCATAAGCTTTGTCGGCGATCAGGACACAGCCGGTTTCAGTATGTTCGGAGACTCTTCGAGCGCTTAGGTTGTGTACCCAAACATTTGACATGCCGAGCGGGTTGCGGCACAGTGCCGCGCGACCAGCGGTGAGAATGCTTGAAGGAGATTTGAAATGATCGGCAGCCGGCATGATATGACGAACGAGCAATGGCAGCGGATGGAGCGTGTGATGCCGAAAGGTCTGCCGGGACCTCCGCGCAAGGACGATCGTAAGGTAATAGACGGGATATGCTTCGTGCTGCGCACCGGCATGCCATGGCGGGATCTGCCTGAGCGTTACGGGCCTTACACGACCTGTCACAACCGCTTTAACCGCTGGAGCAAATCGGGCCGCTGGCAGAAGATTCTTGATGATATTCAACGACTTGAAGAAGCGGAAGAAGAAGCCGCGGACGAAAAGGACGACGGCGATCCGGCGCCGCGGAGCCGGATGATCGACTCGTCGTCGATCCGAGCTCACCGCCATGCCGCCGGGTCGCGTAAGGACGGCGTGCCGCAGGAGATCGGGCGTTCCCGGGGCGGCTGGACAACAAAAATCCATGCCATGGTCGACGGCAAGGGCGGGCTGCGCCGCATGCGCCTGTCGCCCGGGCAGGCCGCCGACTGCGCCGAGGCGGCGCCCCTTCTTGACGGCCTTGAAGCCGGCTGCGTCCTGATCGCCGACAAGGCTTACGATGCCGAGGCCGTTCTCAAGCAAACGGCGGAAGCCGGCTGCCGGGCCGTCATTCCGTCGAAGTCGAACCGCAGGCGGCAGCGGCCGCTGGATAAAGCTGTCTATGCGAAGCGCAATGTCATTGAGCGTTTCTTCGGAAGAATCAAAGAGTTCCGGCGGGTCGCGACCCGCTTTGACAAGCGAGCCCGCAACTTCGCCGCCGCTGTCATCCTGACCGTCATCCGCTGCCTGCTGCGGAATGACGCAAAGGGGATAATTGAGTCCACTACCTAGTTGCCGGATGTCGTGAGAGACTTTTTGCGCATATCTGAAACTGATCTCCGGACGAGTTCAGTGAGCACATCGAAATCCACATTTTCAAGCCGCGTGATATACAAGCAGGATATGGAACAGCGGTGTTTGCCCAGTTTCTTGAGAAGGTCGCCATAGAGTTTGAAGCCGGGCATGATGTAGACTGTCAGCGCGGCTTTGCGCGGGGACACCGCTGTGAGCATCCATCTGTGGAGGGAACCGTCAGACCGGCGGTAGGCGTAGCGGCCAAATCCCACGATGCTGTCACCCCACATTTTCGGAGTTTCGCCGGTGACCTCGGACATCATGCCCGCGACCCGTTTCGTGTCTTCGCGGCGCCGCGCGTTTTCAACCGAATTCAGGAAATCGGCGACGTTCGCATTGTTTTCAACGGTTTTCATGTTCGACATCAGATCAGCTCCGCGGGCCTCTGTTCACGCATTGCAGTTTGACTGTCCATTTCAGGGGCTCGCAACTTCTTTCGTTATAACTTGGAGGCGTTTTCGGGTTTTGCGCCCTGCCGCGATGTCGAGAATGCCCATCAACTCGCCGCGTAGGGTAGCCTTCACCTTACCACGCTTGTTACCGGGCGTCAGTACGACTTCTTTCACCAACGCGCGGATCGCCTCGGCGGCCTGATCATGCAGTTCGGGATCGGGCAGCCCATCACTTAACTGGATCACCTTGGTCTTGTAGATTTCGGCAATATTCGGATTGATATCCGGCACATCCGTAGGGACGTCCGCCATGCGCGCCAGGATTTCCGTTTTCTGCTGCTCCATATCATCCATTCGCGTCTTCATGCTAGTAGTCTGTCATTGTTATATTGATGGATAAAGGGAATGCAGTTTGATGCGCGCGTCTTCGGCGGTGAACCGCCATTTGACCGGGGCCGGGTCGGCGTTGCGCGCTTTTTCCCATGCCGAAACCTCGCAGCAGAGCGTCTTCCGGTCGGGAATGCGCCGGGACAGGCACTGACGGCTCAGCACGCTGATTTCGCTCTCGGCGATGTTCAGCCAGCTGCCGTGTTTCGGCGTGTGATGAACTTCGAAGCACTCGTAGAGCCTGCCCGCCTGCTCCGGCGGAAAAGCATGGTAAAGACTCGACAGCTTATGCGTGTTAAGGTTGTCCATCACCAGCACGATTTTTTTGCCGGGGAAGTGAACATCAGCGATGTCCCTGAGGAGCTCGGCGAAATCTTTCTTCGTCCGGCGGTCGGTGATTTTGACATGCCGCCAGCCCGCAAGCGGCGCATGAACCATGAACAGATTCGCCGTCCCGTTGCGCTCGTATTCGCAGTCGAAGCGCGCCGGCCGGCCGGGAGCGGTCGGCAAAGCCGTGCGGACCTCCTTCGTCTGTTGCTTGCTCGCCTCGTCCATGCAGACCAGGACCTCGTCCTCGCTGAATTTCCTCTGATAGACCCTGAGCACATCCTCCATCAAGCATGCGAAGTCGCCGCTGTTCTCCGCCGGAATGCACCAACACCGCGTAAGATGCGGTTTCAAATCGTTTTTTTTAATGTCCTCCTGACCGTCTCCCGGGAAATGCTGTCAACGACATTCAACGCGACCAGCCGCTCGCCGAGCAGCTCCAGCGTCCATGAGGAACGCCCTTCGGGAGGTTCCGAACAGGCGATCATCGTCAGCTTCGCCTCGCCCTCGCCGTCAAGCTTCGGAGGAACGCGGTTCGAATGCGGCTTGCGCTCCAAGGCCGCCATACCCTCCTCGACGAAACGCCGGCGGAGCCGCTCGACCGTCGCCGTGCCGACCCCGACGGAATCGGCGGCGTCGGCATCGGCGCGCGCACCGCTCTTCCGGTTCTCATCCGTGAGAAGAAGAATATGCGCCCGCCGCCGCCGCTCGGCCGAACCGCGGCCGGATGAAACGATCTCCTCTAATTCAGCCCGTTCATGATCTTCGAGCCGCACATGCCATATCTTGCGTCCGATTTGTTCCTGCTGATCCGTCATAGCTTCCCGCCTCTTGTAATCGCCGCCGGCGCGAAACAGGCCTCAGCCGCTGGATTCCTGCTCAGAATCCGGCTGAAATACCCGGCCGACAGCATTTGTCTTCGTTCAGACTGAGGCTACTACCACAACTTCAACGGAGCGTCAACACTGGAAATCAGGACGTCCGCCAAACCACGATTACCATCATTATCACTGTGTCAGACTACTAGGCTGATACATGCCGCCCCCCCGCACAATGTCGGATGTGAGGATATCCGTGCCAAAGACATCCATAACGTTTACGAATGGAACTCCATCGCCGTACGCCGCTTTTTCGGCGTTCATACCGTCCTTAAAGGAGAACAGGTCGCCAAGGTTCTTCTCGATCCAATTGTTCATTCCTCGCCCCCCTTCTTCCTCTCAAGCTCCTTGGCTATCTGTTCAAGAGCAGCGATATCTTCTTCATCGGCCCGTAACGCCTCTGCCTGTTTCCGCTTGGCGTCGAATGCTTCGTACCGCTCAGCGGCAAGCTTTTGCGCCACTTTCATTTTGATCTTGCCGGCATGGGTGAGAAGGTAGGGCTATCGCTTTTGAATTTTTCTGCTCTCGAATCAGCGCATTTTGTTCCAGCAATGCCTTAACAATGCAAACAGAGGCAGAAACATGATTGATTTATTTCATATTTTCAACGGCATAACCGATCCCCGGCGCAGCAACGCCATGCGGCATGACCTTCACGAAATGCTCATGACCGCTCTTCTGACCGTCATGTCGGGAGGCGAAACATGCGCCGATACAGTCGAATATGCTGAAATCAAGAAGAAATTCCTGCTTGGGTTCATGTATCTGAAGCACGGCACGCCGAACTGCGACGCCTTTTCCGGCCTGTTCAACAGCATTGATCCTCTCGAGCTCGGCATCGTTCCCGCGCCGGGGATATGTGATATCATTGAAAATACAAGATAAATCAGCTGTCTTCCTGCTTCTGTTCATGTTGTTGAGGCCTTGATGGAACAAAATGCGGTGATTGGAAGCAAAAAAAATTCAAAAGCGATAGCCCTAGTAGTCTGTCATTGTTATATTGATGGATAAAGGGAATGCAGTTTGATGCGCGCGTCTTCGGCGGTGAACCGCCATTTGACCGGGGCCAGGTCGGCGTTGCGCGCTTTTTCCCATGCCGAAACCTCGCAGCAGAGCGTCTTCCGGTCGGGAATGCGCCGGGACAGGCACTGACGGCTCAGCACGCTGATTTCGCTCTCGGCGATGTTCAGCCAGCTGCCGTGTTTCGGCGTGTGATGAACTTCGAAGCGCTCGTAGAGCCTGCCCGCCTGCTCCGGCGGAAAAGCATGGTAAAGACTCGACAGCTTATGCGTGTTAAGGTTGTCCATCACCAGCACGATTTTTTTGCCGGGGAAGTGAACATCGGCGATGTCCCTGAGGAGCTCGGCGAAATCTTTCTTCGTCCGGCGGTCGGTGATTTTGACATGCCGCCAGCCCGCAAGCGGCGCATGAACCATGAACAGATTCGCCGTCCCGTTGCGCTCGTATTCGCAGTCGAAGCGCGCCGGCCGGCCGGGAGCGGTCGGCAAAGCCGTGCGGACCTCCTTCGTCTGTTGCTTGCTCGCCTCGTCCATGCAGACCAGGACCTCGTCCTCGCTGAATTTCCTCTGATAGACCCTGAGCACATCCTCCATCAAGCATGCGAAGTCGCCGCTGTTCTCCGCCGGAATGCACCAACACCGCGTAAGATGCGGTTTCAAATCGTTTTTTTTAATGTCCTCCTGACCGTCTCCCGGGAAATGCTGTCAACGACATTCAACGCGACCAGCCGCTCGCCGAGCAGCTCCAGCGTCCATGAGGAACGCCCTTCGGGAGGTTCCGAACAGGCGATCATCGTCAGCTTCGCCTCGCCCTCGCCGTCAAGCTTCGGAGGAACGCGGTTCGAATGCGGCTTGCGCTCCAAGGCCGTCATACCCTCCTCGACGAAACGCCGGCGGAGCCGCTCGACCGTCGCCGTGCCGACCCCGACGGAATCGGCGGCGTCGGCATCGGCGCGCGCACCGCTCTTCCGGTTCTCATCCGTGAGAAGAAGAATATGCGCCCGCCGCCGCCGCTCGGCCGAACCGCGGCCGGATGAAACGATCTCCTCTAATTCAGCCCGTTCATGATCTTCGAGCCGCACATGCCATATCTTGCGTCCGATTTGTTCCTGCTGATCCGTCATAGCTTCCCGCCTCTTGTAATCGCCGCCGGCGCGAAACAGGCCTCAGCCGCTGGATTCCTGCTCAGAATCCGGCTGAAATACCCGGCCGACAGCATTTGTCTTCGTTCAGACTGAGGCTGCTGCTGCAACTTCAACGGAGCGTCAACACTGGAAATCAGGACGTCCGCCAAACCACGATTACCATCATTATCACTGTGTCAGACTACTAGGTGAGAAGGTCACGTTCGTTGAAGGATAGGAAGGCGTCAAGCTTATCCGCCCATTGCGCCATAGTGACGAGCGAGTGGCGTCTGGCCTGATCCTCCGCGTAGTCGAGATACATTGTGACGATGCGGTTCAGCTCTTCTACTTCCTCCGCATTCAGGTAATTCTTGGCCGTGCCGACATCGCCCTTGCGCACGATCGCATCTTTCCAGGACATGACGCCCATATTCGGCTTGTCCGCGTCGGCGCGCGCGGCGATCAGCTCCGCCGCCGTATGGCCGGTGACGGCCCAAAGCATCTTGTTCTGCACCTTTTTGAAAAACACCTGCGCCGCTTCGGCCTTGGGGTCGTAATCGACAGCCGTTGCGTAGAGGTCTTTGACCTTTTGGTAAAATCGCTTTTCCGATGCGCGGATGTCGCGGATGCGGGCCAGCCATTCGTCGAAATAGTCCCAAGGCTCTGCCTGTTTCAGCCGCACGTCGTCCATGGCAAAACCCTTGACGAGATACTCTTTGAGAACGGTATTTGCCCAACGGCGGAACTGGACACCGCGCGGCGACCGCACGCGGTAGCCGATGGCGAGGATCGCGTCGAGATTATAGATCTTGGTATTGTAGCGCTTGCCGTCCGAGGCAGTTGTCAAGGATTCCTTGACAACTGTGCCTTCCTCCAACTCATTATCTTCGAATATGTTTTTGAGATGCAGGCTGACGTTCTGCTTGGACGTGTCGAAAAGCTCAGCCAGTTCCATCTGTGAAAGCCACACCGTTCCACCGATGGCGCGCAAACCGATCCCGGCCTTGCCGTCTTCGGTCTGGTAGAGGATCATCTCGCCTTTCTGGGGATCGATGCTCATACGGTATACCCCAGTTCTTTATAGCGGGGGATGTTGAGATTGAAATCGTTCTCCTTGAGTTCCTGCGGGGTCGCGAGATAGGCGTACTTATCGACACGCTTGCGACCCTGATATATCTCGATAATCTTCTTGGTGTTCTCATCTGAAAGCTGGTTCTGCTTCTTTCCCGACAGGAACTCACGGGCAGCATCGATGAAGAGAATGTTCTTATCCGCCTTGTTCCGACGGAGCACCAGAATGGCGGCCGGGATACCGGTTCCGTAAAAAAGCTTCTCCGGCAATCCGATCCACCGCGTCGATCAGGTTCTCCTCAACCAGATTCTGACGGATTTTTCCCTCCGCCGCGCCACGGAACAGGACGCCGTGCGGCGCAACAACCGCCATGCGTCCGGCCTTTGGTTTCATCGTTTCGACCATGTGCAGGACGAAGGCGTAATCGCCCTTGGTTTTTGGCGGAATGCCGCGACGGAACCGACCGAATTTGTCACCTTCCGCCTTCTCACGGTCCTATTTTTCAAGGCTGAACGGCGGATTGGCGACCACTACGTCGAAATGCTTAAGGGTATCTTCGCTACCCAGCAGCTTGGGGTTGCGGATGGTGTCGCCCCATTCGATGTGGTGATTGTCCTCGCCGTGCAGGAACATGTTCATCTTGGCGAGCGCCCAGATGCTGCCAATCGCCTCCTGCCCATACAGGGCATATTTGCGAGAGCCGTTGTGCTTCGCCTGAACCTGGCGCCCGCATTTCATGAGCAGCGAGCCGAACCCGCAGGTGGGGTCGCAAATCTCGTAACCTTCTTCCGGCGCGACAAGCTCGGCCATCAACTCGGAAACTTCCGGCGGGGTATAAAATTCACCGGCCTTCTTGCCGCTCGTCGCCGCAAAATTCTTGATCAGATACTCATAAGCATTGCCGATGACATCAAGCTTACCGATCCGGCTCGGGCGCAGGTTCAGGTCAGCCTTGTTAAAGTCCTCCAGCACATGCCGCAGAATGTCGTTTTTCTGCGCCTTGTCACCCAGGCGCGTGCTGTTGAAAGTAATGTCCTGAAAAACATCCCGAAGCTTATGGATGTTCGCCTCTTCGATGGCATGCAGCGCTTTGTCGATGCGTTCGCCGTTCCCTGCCTCGAAACGGCGTCCATGCAGGGCGTAGAAACTGGCTTCCTTGGGAAGAACGAAGCGCTCGTTCTTCAGGAGCTCCTCGATGAGTTCCGGATGATCGCCATGTTCTTGTCTGTATTGATCGTAATGATCCTGCCAGACATCCGAAATGTATTTCAGGAACAGCATGGTCAGGACATAATCCTTATAAATGCTCGGGTCGACGACGCCCCGGAAGCTGTCACACGCCTCCCAAACAGCCTGATTGATTTTCCCCTGGTCAATGCGATCATTCATTGGATCAGCCCTTCAGTAAGTCGCCTAGCGCAATACCAGCCAAGGCCGGGAATGTCCCACTTGGTGTTGAACTTTGATATGGGCGGTGCCTGGGAGATCTTGCGATGGATGATGACCGGGACCTTCTGGCGACATTTTTGCCGCCTGAGCAGCGGGATTCAGCGTCGCGGCACGGCGCGTTGAAGGGTTTGCGCAAGCACAAGCCGGCTGAGAATCTGTTGCGCATGCTGTTGCCGCATGTCGGGTGCGGGCATTCGCTGCGGGAGACGGCGGTTCGGGCGAAGAAGGCGGGGCCGGGCGATTTCTCGGCGGTGTCGCTGATGAAACGGCTGAAGAAGTCGGGAGACTAGCTTCAGGCGCTGTGCGCCGCGCTTTTCCGGGAACGGGGGGCTTGCGCTTGCGGCAGATGGCGGGTTTCAGGTTCGGGCCTTCGATGCGACGACGGTGAAGGAGCCGGGCAAGACCGGTTCTTTATGGCGCATCCACTACTTTTCGATCGCAGCCTACGTGGAACCAATGTGGTATCCCGCGTACTCGGTGTTGGGCATATCCTTTTTGACATCGCCCTAGATGAGGCTCGCGGTCTGCCGGAATGCATAGCGGCGCTTGATGGCCTCTCCGCTCTTCTGCTGATTGTTTCTGTTGAGGATGAAGTCACAGGCACAGGCGCGTCGGTCCATCGGATGGTTTTTGGTGTCATGGAGCGAGATGGCCCCGACATAGCATTGCGGGATTGGGAGCTTCTCCAACTATTGAACTCCCTCAGCGCTCGGATCCCGGCTGAACTCCGACAGGCTGCGAATACCAGTGAAGCCGTTTCTATCGTGAAGAGATTAACGCGCTTTATCGAACCGGAGTTGACCAAACATGCTCCAACAATGGTCCGACCTATGGCGTGGCCGGAACTGCTCTTGCTGCCAAGATCGCCGGACAGATGAGGCCGCTCGCGGCGGACGCAGCAGTCATGGATGAGGGAAAACAACAAAGGCCACCTTTCAATGGCCTAAGCGCTTGTTATATCTCGCATTCTATGAAGTTATAACAAAAGTGGTTGCAGGGACCGGATTTGAACGGAATTCACACCCGTAGTCAGTGTGCCGATGACAGGGCGACAAGCGCGGCGCCATAAGCGGCATCGGCTCGGGCCGCTGACACAGGGCAGCCCATGATCCTTCGGCGAATTTTGGTCCAGGCATCGTTGTTCGCGCCGCCGCCTGTGGTTTTTATCGACCGGACGCGCGGTGCTCCCAATTCCGCAAGTGTTTCATATGCCTGGAGCTCCACTGAAGCAATTCCTTCCAGCAGACCCTGCAGAAACTCAGCGTCATTCTCCGGCCTCGGCGTTATCCGGGATCTGAGACCGGGATCGGCCTGCGGAAACCGCTCGCCGGTTCCGGAAAGAGGGTAGTAGTTCAGTCCGGTGTCGGTTTCAGGCTGCAATTCCGTTTGCAGACGCATGATTTCATCCCGGCTGAAATGAGCCAGAAGCGCGCCGCCGCCTGAATTCGAAGCGCCGCCAGCCATCCACCTGCCGAACAGCCGGTGGCTGTAAACTCCGTGGGCCGGACTGAAGACCGGACGGTCAGAAACCAGTTTGACGGCGAGCGTGGTGCCGAGTGAAGTCGACCCCTCACCGACGCAAGACGCGCCCGAAGCCAGAAAGGAGGCATTGCTGTCCGTCGTTCCGGCGACGATGCGGACACCCTCGCTGAATCCATATCTTTCTGCCATCCCCGGATCAATCAATCCGATATCACAGCCAACAGGACTGACCTTGGGAAGCAGGTCCCGCCGCACGCCTATGCTCTTATACCAGTCCGGCCACGAGTCCGACATCAGGTCGTAGCCAAGCTTGAGGACATTGTTCTCATCCGAGAAACCGCCCCGCCCCAGCAGTTTCGCGGAAATCCAGTCTGCCTGATGCAGCGCGAACGCCGCATGCGCGGCTCCGGGAAGTTTTTGAGCGAAAAGCAGCCTCGCTAGCGCGGAGGACGGGCCGCGGGCAATGCTGTCGGCCGGCGCGGCCCGCGCGATTTCCCGGGCCTCGTCGTGGAAATCCGCTGAATTATACATGAAGCCGCATGTGACCGGCTCGAGACCGCTGTCGGTTAGAAGCAGAGTGCCGGATGTCCCGGCTGCCGCGACAGCATCCACAAGCCGCATGTCAAGACCGGCTTCGGAAACTGCGGCAGCCTGTTTTTTAAGGCAGTTGTCCACCGAGCGCTGCCAGAGCATCGGATCCTGGACCGGGCGGCCGTCCATTAATTCCGGCGGATCCATGAACACTCTGGAACATGACAGCTCGGATTTGTTCTTGTCGATGACCGAAGTCCGAACGCCGGACGTCCCGATGTCGATCCCCAGAAAGAGCCGCAAAGTCAGGCCTCTCCCGCCAGTTTCCGGCGGTGCTTTTCCGCGTCCCAGCCCAACAGTTCCGCTTCCGCCTCATAGCCGATCGCCTGCAGACTCCAATCGTCGGGAACAAGGGAGAGAACTTCGCTGAGGCAGATCAGCATTGCCTTCTCAGCGGGAACCGCGCCCTCGCGCAGGTAAGCGCCGACCCCCGGGACGACGGCCGCGGGGCCGTATGCGTCAGGATCTGATGCCAGCCGTTCCAGTGACGGCATGGCTAAAGCGGGGCCGAGAAAGACGACATGATCAGGGTAATAGCTGCCTGCGGACGCCCGCTCGCTCGTGATGCCGTCCATGGCGAGCGGGCCGGCCTGGCGGCACGGATTCCAGCCCTGAACGGATTCGCCGCGGGCGGGCAAATCCACGCCGGGTCTTTTGGACATTTCCAGTCTGCGCTCCAATTCAGAAATCGTTCCGGCGATTTCGGCGCAGTCTTCTCCGGCGACGATGATCCCGTGATTCTGCAGCACGAAGATGTCCGCGCCGGTTTCGGCGGCTGAGCTGCGTATCTCTTTAGACAGCGGCACACCGGGACGGGCATAAGGCACAGCCGCCCAGTTCAGGCCGCTGAGTTTGTCATGGAGCGATTGTCTTCCTTCAATGGTGATCGAATGAGCCAGAGACCGCACCGAATGATAGTGAAACACAAACTTATGGGGAAGCAGGGCATGGAAGGTCGTCTCGATTGACGGCCTGAGATTCCGAGAGCGATCCATCAGCGCCGTGCGGCATGTCCCGTCTCCGCCGCCTTCCAGCTCCGCCAGCGCGCGCGGCACATCCACCGCCGCAAAAATATCATCGATTCCGGCGCAGCTCAGTTCAGCGCCGGAGGATTTGATCCACATCACGCTGTTCTGTTTGCAGGATGTGTTGCCTCCGGCCCCCTGAACAAGCATCGGATCCGACCCGATTTCGCGCGATGCGGCGAAAAATTCATCAGGGATGTCCGGCAGGCTCGGCATGGCGTCACACCAGCGCATCAAGAGAATAATCAGGAGCCGGCAGCCGGGAATCTGCGCAGAGACGCTGGATCCCGCTCAGGATTTCCTTGTCAGACGCGGCGTTTGAAAAGTTGAATCTATGAATTCCGGACCGGATGAAACACGTCGTGAATCCGGCGGCGGATCCGCCGCATATGTCATGCAGCAGTGAGTCGCCGACCAAGAGGAAACGCTCAGCCGGAGACCGGGGAAATCGGCGCCGCACGCTGCTGAACACTTTGCGGTGGGGCTTGCCGTACCAAATGACTTTTCCGCCGCTGCACTCGTACTGGTCGGCCAGGACGCCGGGCGACAGAACATAGTCGTCTCCGGCTGGCGATGTGCGGTCCGGATTTGTGCAGATCAGGGGAATTCCGGCCTGTTTGGCCTTTGCCAGAAGAGACCGGGTATCTCCGGCGGTTCCGTTCGGCGGCATCCCCATGAGCAGAAGCGCCGAGGCATCGCCGATGCGGCGGACGATGCTGATGTTGCCGCTGCCCCGCGCCCAAGCCTCTGCATCTCCGGGCCGCGCTTCAACCGGAAAAAGCCGGACCGGCTGCTGAGCGGCGGATGCGAGTTCCCTCCAAGCCGTCTCGCCGGACGTCTCCACAAACGCATCCGGCGCCAGTTCGATGCCCATGCTTTCAATACGGCGCCTGTTAAGTTCGGACCTTTTCCCGGAATTCGACAGAATGGCCGTGGATTTTCCGGATTCCGCAAGCCGGCGCAAAGCGTCCGCGACGCCGTCGTAGGGCGCGGCGCCATTGTGCAGCACGCCATACTGGTCGAGGACCGCCACATCGAAATGAGAAGCGATTTCGTCGAGGCTGCGGATGAGGCGCGTCATTCAGGCTGGAGTCCGGCGAAATAAAAGGGCAGGCCGGGAATGACCTTACGGCGCTCGCGCAGTTTCATGCCCGGAAACGGATATATATCATGTTCGCCGACAGCCTCATCGTGGCACGGCAGAATATAGTCCGCCCGTTTGTCGATTTCCTCGACCGAACGCCATCCCTCGATTGAATTCACGAACCTGGCGGGCACCCAGTAGCGCCATTTTTCATCTTCGTTCGGCTCCATGTTCCGCGCCTGAAACACGGCATCGCCGGCGATGACGATATCGCCTGCCGCGGTTTTCACGGTGACCGCCATATGGCCCGGAGAGTGGCCGGGCGTATCAAACATGGTGATGCCCGGAAAGATTTCTGTTTCTCCGTGCACAAGTTCGAAACTGCATCCGTAGTAAGCGGGTTCGATGCCCAGAACGGGGGATTCGTAGGTGCGGTAATAGAGCGGAAGCGGATTATAGGCCCATTGAATCTCCGTCGCCGGACAAATGTAGCGGGCCCGGCGGAACCGCTTCATGTTTTGGACATGATCCCAATGCAGGTGGGTGAAAATGACGGCGTCGATTTCATCCGGCTCAGTGGACAGAACCTTCCGGAGATGGTCGTGGACCTCCAGACAGCCGCGTTTCTGGCACTTGTGGTGATAGCGCGTGGCTCTTTTTTCATTACACAGCCCCGTGTCGATGAGGATTTTCCGCTCTCCGGCATCAACGAGAAAACAATAGACCGGATTCCAGATTTTCTGCCCCGCGGAGCCTTTCCAGAACACATAAGTTCCGAGATCGGCTTCAAGCCAGCCGGTGTTTATGGGGTGAATTTTCATTTCCGGAATGTCCATGCAACGTCTCCAATCAAAATGTATTGATGCTTTATGAATCGCATGATCAATACATCGTGTAGTCTGAAAGTTCCAAACAGCGGGCCGCTTTTGACCTGTCGGGGGCTGAGGGAATGAGCGTCCGCAGTCCGGAAGTCGCAGTCGTGTCGACGCTCGCGACCAAACGCGCGGAGGCGGAATTTCTCGGCGGAATTCTGTCGGCGGAAGGGTTTTCCATCACGCATATCGACACCAGTCTGCGGGCGGCGGACCGTTCAGCCGGCGAAAAAAAGCCGGCGGCGATGAAAGCCGCAGTCATCCGGGCGCGGTCCGAGCTTCTGCAATTGTCGTACGGCGGAAGACTTCAAGCGATCGCCGGTCTGGGCGGCGGCACCGGAACCCAACTGGCCTCCGAAGTGATGTCCGGACCGGAATGGACGGTGCCGAAGGCGCTGGTCACGACCATGGCCGCCGACCCGCGCCCTGCGGCGGCGGTATCGGGCATCGTGCTGGTGCCTTCCGTGACGGATCTGACGGGGCTCAATCAGGTTACCCGCGGAACATTGAGAAAGGCCGCGGCAGTCGTCAGCGCTCTTGTGCGGGCTGAAGAGAGCGCCGGGCGGGAAGCGGGCGGGCCCTTGATCGGCATATCCACGCTCGGGGTGACCGGTTCCGGTGCGGAAGCGGCGGCCGCGGAAATCCGGGCGTGCGGATTCGAAGCGGTCTCGTTCCATGCGAATGGATTCGGCGGCGGCGCGATGGCCGAATGGGCGCGGTCAGACAGGCTGGCAGGCGTGATCGACTTCACGATCCATGAGGCCGTCAGTCTGTTTCTGGACCCGCATACGGCGGTCAGCCGGGAACGGTTCACGGCGACGGGCCGCGTGCCGCGCGTCGTTTTGCCCGGAGGCGTGAATTTTTTCACATTTGAAAGGAGCAGGACACCGCCGGTCGATGACACCGGCCGGCTGAGCTATACGCACAGCCCGGCATTCAGACATGTAGGTCTCACGGAACAGGAAATGGCTCTGGCCGGACGGCTTGTCGGATACGAACTGGCCAAGCGGTCTGCGCGGACGGCGGTGATCCTGCCGATGGCGGGTTTTTCCTCGGAGGACAGGCCCGGCGGCGCCATTGAGAACAGCGCGGGTAGAGAAGCGTTCGCCGGCGCGGTCCGGCGCGCGTGCGGAAAGTCTGTTGAAATCCTGCGCATCCCGAACCACATTAACGACAAGGAAACAGCTGGACGGGCTGCCGGAAAGCTCTTGGAATTCCTGCAGGCCGGAAAGGGTAAGGCGGTGCCATGACCGAAGATTTGGATATCAGAGACGCAGCCGAGAAAAAACTGTCGCTGTCGCGGATCGCGCGGCGATGTTTTGAAAGGGGGCTGCAGACAAATTCCGGAGGCAATCTGTCTGTGCGCCTTGCCTGCGGGGACAGGATTGTCATCAAGCCCAGCGGAGTCGGCTTCAGCGAATGCGCTCCGGAAAATCTGATGGTCTGTGATCTCCGCCGGAATATCTTGGCAGGCGAGGGCCGTCCGTCAAAGGATCTGGATTTTCATGCGGGGATCTATGAGGCGCGGCCTGATGTCGAAGCCATTATTCATGTCCACTCGCCCTGGGCGACAGGCTGGGCATGCGCCGGCAGGGAAATACCGTGCCTGACCGTGCAGACCGCGGACAAACTCAAGAGGATCCCTTTGATTCCGCTGTCAGCGAATTCAGGCCCGCAAGGAGCGGCCGAGGTCGTGCCGTTCATGCGCGACAGTGAAGTGAAGGGCGCCCTTTTGCACAGCCACGGCACGATCGGCGTCGGCCGGACGCTGATGGCCGCGCAATATGTCGTTGAGTTGATTGAAGAAACCGCACATGCCGCTTATGTGCGCGAAATGCTTATCCCTGCCGGCCCGAATTGAGCACAAACAGTTTTAATGCCGGCCGGCGCGGCGGCGCTTTATCCAGACAGCGCTGCGCGATAATTCGCCCCTGTAAAGATCATCAGGAGTCGGCGCCCCGGCGTTTGCTGCCCGCTGAATGGACCGGCCGCCGACGGTGCCGAACAGTGAATCTACTCTAACATCCAAGGCAGGATCAACGCAACTGCCGTCCCGACAAAACGACAAGAATTCAGCCTGTTTTCGTCAGCGGTCCGATGGCGGTCTCAAGCCGGGCAATATCGGACCTCACTTCCACAAGGTCTGCCTTAGTCGTGACTCCTCCCATGATTCCTGTCCGCACGGTGTCGGTTATGGCTTCGGGCTGTTCCAAGGTGAAACCTTTGATCTCAAGTTTTCTGACTTCGGGATGAGTGTCAAAGGGTATGTACATCATGCTGTCTGACCTATCATTTTTTCAAGCTCTGTCTCTGTGAAAAAGCGCGGGGCGTCCGCTCATCCGCAGGATTTCACTCCCGCGGCGATGGCCGGCTTGCTCCGGCTTTTGAAAAGCATGTCCAGGATTTCGTCCGTCAGCGATTGAGCGGATGTGTTCTCACCAAGTGCGGTCCGGCTCAACTGTCCGGACGCGGCAGGCGGAAAATACCCGCCTGCATGTCTGCGCTCTCTGCGGGCCGCCGGCGCGGATCTTTCCCCGTACCGGCATCTGCCCGGACCATGCTGCGCCGTGAAACTCCGTCAGGCCGTTGAGTCCACGCAGAATGTGAGCGGCGCAGTGCGCATGGTTCACGCCCGGGATATTGCAGTTACGTAAAGCTGCCTGAGCCTGCTGTCGACGCCGGTCCCAGCCATATGTTTGACGGAGGCCTTCGCCGTGTTTTCCATAAAGCGGCCGGCGTACATTGCACTGCAGCAACCGCAGGCCGCCCTGCCGGTTAGTTTTCAGCGATTCAATCAAACGGCCATTGTGCGGTCAATATCAAACTGAGAAAATCCTTTCCATGCGTCCACAATTCAGCTACTGTCGCACAACCCGCCAATGGACATGTGAATCGTTCGGATGAATGAACTAACGTCACTGTTAGGCAAAATGGAGAAAATCCGCAGGTGGAAACGGAAGAAACAATCCGCGCCCCATAAACCCCTGCTCATGCTTTTTGCGCTTGGCGAGTTGAGCCTCGGACGCAAACAGATTCCATACAATAGCATCTACAAGAAAAAGTTTAATGAATTGTTGGAGAACTTCGGCCCGACAAGAAGCAATCATCACCCTGAAGATCCCTTTGTGAGGCTTGAACATGATGAATTGTGGCGTGTGACTGCAGACAAGAAATTGAAAAAGAACAAGAGCGGCGGCGTCAGTGACAGGGAGCTGGTGAATAAGAATGCAATCGGCCGCTTTCCCGATGAATTCTTAAGTGTCCTGGAAGCTTCACAAGGGGAGAACATCAGAATCGTGGCAAGACAAATTCTCGATTCGAACTTCCCCGGGACATTACACCAAGACATCCTTGATGCAGTCGGCCTTGACCTCACAGCACAATTCACAAAACGATCCGAGCGGGACCGGGCATTCCGTGAAAAAGTTCTGCATGCCTACGATGGACAATGTTGTGTATGTGGATTCGATTTATTGATAGGCAACCAGAATGCTTTCCTGGAGGCTGCGCATATTAAGTGGCATGCGGCCGGTGGCCCGGACAAAGTTATCAATGGACTTGCTCTTTGTCTAATGCACCATAAGGCGTTTGACATCGGCGCCTTCACCGTCCAAGAAAACAAAAGCTTGGTCGCGTGCAAGAACGCAGTGGGAAGGAGTCAAAAGGAGTGGTTGACTGCATTCCATGGAAAGTCATTAAGAAGTCCGCGTAACAGTGACTATCATCCCGGACCAGAATACCTGAAGTGGCATAGAGACAATATATTCCGGGATTCTGGGTAAGTTCCGCGACGCCGGCTCTGAACGTTTTTCAGACATGATTCATAAGTTTTTTGGCAGGAGGATTAATGTCGTGCGGAAGCGGAACCGCCAGGGCCACGACATTCCCGGGCATGACTCCCGGTCGGAGGCTTTCCATGAAGCTCCAGAGGCGACCCCGGACGGATAAGCCTTGACGCAACCCGGCCGTTATCAAAAAATTTCTGTCGCCGGCCGACGGCTTCGGCAGCCCCTTGCCGCTGAATCCGCCGAAGGACCGTTTGGCTTGGAAATGGCGGGATAGAAGCTGCCGGCTGACCACGGTAATGTCCTTCATAGTTGCACGGGCCAGATAAATGAATATCGTTTGCTGTCGGGACAACGAACCTGTTTGAATTCTACCCGCATGAGTATTTTCCGCTCGTGCATGAGGGCATACCGGAGGAGAGCATGCTGACAGACGAGAACTCATTCGAGACCACCCGTGCGGTTTCCGAGGAATATTTTGAAAACGACCCGACAGGAATAGAGATTGAAAAAACCGGCGAGGATCCAGAGGCCGGAGTTGACCCATGGGACCCCGACCAGATCCGAGTCTCAACAAAACACTATTCGATCCGGCAAGTGATTGATATGATTGCTGACAATGACATTGATCTCACTCCGGATTTCCAGAGAAAATTCGTGTGGAAAAAAAAGCAGCGATCGGGACTCATAGAATCGCTGCTGCTGGGGATTCCGCTGCCGTCATTTTACTTCAATGAAGACAACGAAGGAAAACTGCAGGTCGTTGACGGCGTCCAGCGCCTGAACACGATTTTCAACTTCATGAGTTATCAGAACGAGAGGCTGAGATTCATGACTTATCTTGATGACCTCAAGGGGCTGTGCTTTGATGAGTTGCCGCCGGTTTTCCGCCGCCGCCTCAAGAATTCGCAGATTGTGGCCCACGTAATCGACCCGCAAACCCCTTACCGTGTCAAGTTTGATATTTTTCGCCGTATCAACACGGGCGGAACGCCGCTCAGCGCACAGGAAATCCGGCATTGCATGAGTGGAAAAACATCTCGGCGGTTCCTCACGGAACTGGCATCCGAACCGGCATTTGTCGAAGCCACCGGAGGAGTGCTTGTAGAGCATCCGCGCATGGCAGACCGCGAGGTGATACTTCGATTCATCGCTTTCCGCATGTTTGCTTTGGACGACTATGCGAAGCATGATGGATTCGACGAATTTCTGAGCGAAGTCAGCATAGAGCTGGACCGGCGGGATGACGGCATACATGAGAAGCTGCGAGCGGACTTCAACTGCGGCATGATCAATTGCCGGCAGGTTTTCGGCGAGTATGCGTTCCGGAAGTGGCCGGCGGACATTGAAACTAAAAATCCGATAAACCGGGGTTTATTTGAGAGTTGGGGCACCGTTTTAGCAGATTATGATTCAACCTCAGTCCTACGGGCAGCCGAAGTTATCCGGACAAGAGCGCGCAAGATGATGGCCGATGACGCTGAATTCATAAATTCCATCAGCAGCAGCACCGGCACGGTCAGGAATGTCCAAACCCGGTTTGAAAGAGTCCGAGGTTTGGTACGCGAGGCGCTCCAGTGATTTCGGAAATCCGTCTTTCAAATTTCAAGCGGTTTCAGGACTTAAAACTGGGGGCGGCGGACCTTACGATTCTGACCGGAGCCAATGGTGCCGGAAAGACATCCATCATCCATTCGCTTTTGCTTGCCCGTCAAATGACCCTGCATCCGGAAAGGAATCATGTGGAATTTAACGGCGTCGAAACGCTGGAACTGGGAAGCGCCGCGGAAGTCATTCATCGTGATGCAGGCAACGAGTCCGCCGCAATTGAACTGACCGACTCGCGTGGCGATTGCAACCTCTGGTCATTCCATGCGGCGGACATTGGCGGAACACAGGCGCTGAACGCAATCATTGACGAAAGGCCGGGAGCCATTGACGGCGCGCTTGCTCGTCCCGCCCCCCGTTTCAGCTATCTTTGCGCCGAACGGCTGGGCCCGCGCGATGTGCTTGGTGCGAGCGCCGTTGCGGTTGATGAACTGGATGTCGGACCAAGGGGAGAGTTCGTGGCGCAAGTCTTGGCTCAGTTCGATCGGGCCAGAGTCAGTCCGGGCCGAGTGGAACGTTCATCGAATGATTCTCGATTCGGAGATTTGCGACATCAGACCGAAAGCTGGATGACAAAAATTGTCGGGCCGGTCAGAATTGAAGCTGAGCGGTTCCCGAACACATCCGTCACAAGACTGCTTTTCAAGAAACCCGGCTTGGCATCAGAGTGGACCCGGGCGCCGAATTCAGGCTTCGGTATTTCATACGCGCTCCCGATAGTCGTCGCAGCGTTGCGCGCTGAATCCGAAGGGCTGCTCATAGTCGAGAATCCTGAGGCGCATCTGCATCCGGCCGGCCAGTCGAGGATCGGCGGGTTCCTTTCGCAGGTTGCAGCTGACGGCGTGCAAGTCTTCGTCGAGACTCACAGCGACCATGTGTTGAATGGCATCCGGTTAGCAGTCGCCAGCGGCGACTCGCCGATTCGGCCGGAGCAGGTATTGATTCACTATTTGCATTCTGACGATGACGGCCCCATCCATCAAACCATGGAATTGCGCAGCAACGGACAGCTCTCTGCTTGGCCGGCCGGTTTTTTCGATCAATCGCAAATTGATCTCGGAGGTCTGGCCGCGGCTCGGCGCCGCCGGACATGACTATTCGTTTTGTGTTGGATGAGAGTTCGTGGTTTAAGGCCTGCGATACCAGCGCCGAACTGCTTTCAGACGCGATTCACAGGCTTCTTGACAGGATTGACACTGCGCGGGAGCGTAACGAACGAGTTGTTAAGCACTCTGACTACCGGGACTCAGACCTTGGCAACGGTGAAAAGTTGTATTCCGCGTTATTCCCGGGTGATTGTGCTGTCAATTTTGAACGTGATACTGCTGAGCGGCTGAGAATTGCTTTGGATCGGATCGAAGATTTAAACGATTCCTGCCTGAAAGATTATGATGTCGTGCTCAGGGACGGCACTCGCTGTGCCCCGGGCGTGGCATTCGCGCACGCATGTTGCATGCAACAGATGCAAGTGGCGGTGTTACCTCTGCCCCTTGACGGCGTGTATAGAGAACGGGTTCCGGTATCAGTCACCGACACGGTTGTTGAAGTCGCCTTCGTTACGGACGAGGCTGAACATACAGCCTTTTTCAGATCAGTGATCAAACTGGAGAATGCTGATACGCAGAAGTTCCAAAGTCTCGCGGTTTCAGCCTTTCCGGCACTGGAGTGGGCCGATGACGTCTGGAATGGACTGAAAAGATTCAGTCGTCCGTATGCCGATGTGCGCGATGAATTGTCGCGGTGCCTCGGCGGGCTTAACGATTTCGGCGCACTGTGTTTCAGCGAATTTCAGGTCGGCAGTCTTCAGGGGCTTCCGGTCGCATTGTCAGCCAAGGTCGGTGCTCAGATATCGGATGAAAACGGCCGTACCAAAAGACACAAACCATCCGCGGCGGATCGAACCCGAAGGCATCGCGGAAAGAACAAGGTATTCTGGTGGCACATCAAATTGCAGCCGCATGTGGACAGGATTCACTTTCTCTACGAACCGCCCGCTGCAGACGGCTCGGAATTAGAGCGCGGCCTGATTGTCGTTGGTTTGTTTACGGACCACTGCGTTTTGCCCAAGTAGTCCCGGCGGTTGGTTGTTGGATTTCGGTCCGGGATGGGCGCGGATTGAATTGCCCCAATATCCCCGGCTAGAATCCGAAATGCATCGATTCAGCCGTGGGTCGTGATTCAGGCGGATATCTTCGGCGACGCACTTCGTCGTCAGGCAACGTCATACTATGGCCCGGTGACGGCGTTTTTCTTCTCTGCCGCGCCGCTGTCACCGGCGGCGCTTTCCGGCCAAAGCGCATCGAGCGGAAAAGTGACGGCGTCGAAAGGCGGGAGCGAGACTGGCGCGTCATCGGCCAGCGCGGCAAGCAACAACCAGAAGCCCCCGCGGAGTTCGAACGCTTCCAGTGTCTTCACATCGGGATCGACGAACCACATATGGGAGACGCCCTCGCGGGCATAAATCGCCGCCTTTTCGTGCCGGTCAATCCGCCGGGTGGAGGGCGACAGCACTTCGCATACCCAGTCGGGCGGGACAGGGCAATAGGCGGTATCTGGATATTCAGGCATGGTCTCCCGCCGCCAGCCGGCCAGGTCCGGCACGGCGATGTCTTCCCCGTCGGGGCCGAGATGCAATTCCGGCTCGAACACGATCCACCAGCCGCCGGGGCCGCCGCGCCCGCGGCCGAACGGCAAAACCAGTTCTCCACCTAATATTGAACTCGCCCACGCATGCCGCATAGCCGGTCTGGGATGGGTGTAAAGCGTGCCCGCGAGCACTTCGGCGGTCATGTGGGGCGGCGCGCCGAGCACGTCCTGATACGTCGCCTTGCGGGATGTCGTTTCCGCTGAGACAGTCCAGTTGTTCATAACTTGCGGATCCATATGGATTAAATAGAATAGCGGCGGGCAGGAACACCGTCAACGGCGTCGCTGCTTTGCGCGGCGCCTCCGTCAATCTTGTTCGAAACCAGGTCGTGTCGTCAAGTATCGGGGCATTGCTGGATCAATCACCGGCCCGGCTTGGCTGAAGCGGCGATTCCGCCGGTCAACTCAGTCCGCGCCCGGCCGGTTGACAACCAAGATGACTTGATCGGGGTCGGCGGCGAAGTCTGTCCAGACAGCATTGACCGCCTTATTCATGGTCTCAACCATTTCCCGATTCCCGGTTGCGGACTCAATCATCAGCTTTGCGGCATTCCGCAGCAGGCGGCGGACGACGGTGAGGATGACAGCGGCGGCGAAGTCGCGCGCCCGCTTGTCAAAGCGGGCCGCGATCCGCCGGAATTCTTTGATTCTTAAGAAGAAACGCTCAATGACATCACGCGTCGCACAGGCGGCTTCATCCAGCGGCCGCTGCCGCCTGCGGTTCGGTTTTGACGGAATGACGGCCCGGAAGCCCGCTTCCGCTATACGTTGCTATACGTTTGAGAACGGCGTCAGCATCGTAAGCCTTGCCAGCGATCAGGACGCCCCCGGCTGCAAGACCGTCAAGAAGGGCCGCCGCCCCAGCGCGGTCGGCGGCCTGTCCCGGCGAAAGGCGCATGCGCCTGCGGCGCAACCCGCCCTTGCCGTCGGCCATGGCATGGGTTTTTGTTGGCCGCTCGCCCCGGGAACGCCCGGTCTCCCGCGGCTCGCTGTCCTTAAGCGACCCGGCGGCACAGCGGTGAGCGCGGACCGACGACGAGTCGATCATCCGGCTCCGCGGCACCGGATCGCCGTTGTCTTTTTCGTCCGAGGCTTTCTTGATCCGCTCCTTCAAGCCTTTGAAGATCATCAAGAATCTTCTGCTGTCGGCCCGAGAAGTGCAGTGCTTGAACCTGATCGGCCGGCGGCGGATGCTTCGATTGTCTTCGCTGTCCGCCCCATGCTCCACGAATCGGGTTCAGCATGCAGGCAAAAAATTAATTGCGCTTAACATTTAATTGATGCATACAAATAAATATGGCGATTCGTTCGGAGCCAACGAAACGCGCAATGTGCGCCTAGGCCATTCAAGGAGAGGAAGGAGAGGAAAATGAACAAAATGACCCTGAAGTCCATTGCAATTGCAGCTATGCTGCCGATCGCCGGCGGCGCCGCCGCTGCCGACGGCCATGTGCGCACGGACTTGGTCATCGCCGATCTCGGCCAGCCCGAGACCAATCCGTGGGTAATCAATCGCCACCGGTTCGAGCGCTGCGTCGCGGAGGCGCTTGATGTCGAGTTGAAGGAGTTTGACGATCAAAACTCGGAAGAGCAGCACGTCGCACAGGCGGAATCGATCATCGCCAGCCAGCCTGACGGTTTGATCTTCAACCCGCTGACGTCGCCCGCCGGAATTCAGGTGGCGCGGCTTCTGGAAGCCAATGACATCCCCGGTGTCGCTGTCGGCCGGCTGGTGGTGTCGAACTACGACACCGATTACCAAGGAAAGAACTTCATTGCCCAAGTGACCCAGAACAACACAAGTTGGGGCGAAGCGATCGGCCAAACCACGGTTGAACTCGGCCACAGAAAGGTGGCGATGATCTGGAACCAGAAGGGGGTCACTTCAGCCGAGGAGATCTGGGACGGCGTTCTGAGCGTTCTTGATCGGCACGACGACGTTGAACTGATCGCCGAGGCCTGGGACCGGCTCAATCGCGAGAACGGCCAGAAGTACGCGGAACAATTTATTGCGCGCTTCGCTCCAGGCGAGATCGACGCGATTATCGTGCTCGGCGCGGTAGCCGGGCTCGGCAGCCAGTTCGCCGTGGACCAAGCCGGCCGGGACGACATTGCCATCATCACCACGGACATCGATGAGCAGGTGGCGCAGTTCATCAGGGACGGCAAGCTCGATTTCTCAATCGGCGGCCACTGGATGGTTGGCGGTTTCGGATTGATCCAGCTCTATGACTACCTGCACGGGCATCCGGTGGAGGACACGCAGCCTCTCTTCAGCCTGATTCCGGTGACAGCCGCAAACGTGGACACATACGCCAACGGCCTCTTGCAGGGCTGCATTCTGTCGGAAGAGGATGTGCGCAGCCTAAGCCGCGTGCACAACCCGGACGCCGACCTGCCCGGCTTCATCGACAGCTTCTCGAAGAACTGGGAAGAATATGTAAAGTAGCACTATGACCTGCCCTCCGGCACTCGAGGCCGGAGGGTGGAGCTTTAATGGTAACGAGATGGAATTCGCCATGAGGCTATTCGGTTACGCACCGGAGCGCGGAGCAGCTGCAGGCGACACCATTCCCTTTTTTCACGGCGGTTTCTGGCATCTGTTTTTTTCCCAGCCCCCGGTTGGGGCATGGGAGTATGTCGAACGTGCGCGGGTCTCGACCGCCTATCTGCGTTCGACCGATTTGGTGCACTGGGAGGCGATGCCGGATGCCTTCGGGCCCGGCGAGCCCGGAGAATGCGACGGCGACGGCATCTGGACCGGTTCGGTGATCGAGCACGACGGCGTGTTCCATTTTTTCTACACGGGCTACAATCGGCAGGCGGCCTCGCCGCAGACAATCTGCAAAGCGACCTCGACGGATCTTGTCGCTTGGGAAAAAGCTGACTGCAACCCGCTGATAACGCCGGATACGCGTTGGTACGAATCTGTCGATTGGCGCGACCCGTTCGTCTTCCGTGAACCCGTGACAGGCATGTTCAAGATGCTGATTTCGGCGCGAATGGCCGAAGGGCCGCAATTTCGGCGAGGCTGCGTGGCGGTGGCCGTTTCGACCGATCTGGACAATTGGGAGGTCGGCCCGCCGCTTGCGTCGTCAATGCTGACGCATTGTCCGGAATGTCCCGAAACCTTCCAACTCGGCGACTGGTGGTATCTGGTGGAAAGCCGCTATTCCGAGCGGATGCAAACAGTCTATCGCGTCGCGTCCGCACCTGAGGGACCTTGGGAAAGCCGCAAGCTTGACAGTCTCGACGGCCGCCGCTTCTATGCCGCAAAATCGGCGAGCGACGGCAAGCGCAGAGTGACCTTCGCTTGGATTCCATTCCGCAAACACCATGATCCTAAACAGCCTTGGGTCTGGGGCGGCGAACTCGGATCGCCCCGCGAGCTGATCTCCCTGCCTGACGGAACTCTGAATTGTCGCCTTCCGCCCGAGGTTGCAGAAAGCTACGCCGATCCGGTCCCGTTCGGACTCGATCCGAGAGCCGGCGCTTGGCGGAACGACGGAGCGCTCGTTTGCGATGCCACCGGGGCCTACGGCTACGCCTTTCTCGAAGGGCCTGGGCGCGACGACGTGCTTCTCGACGCGGTGATTGAACCAAGTATGTCTACAGAAGCCGTGGGCGTGCTGATCGAGCCGCAAGGCGGCGATTGTTTGGACAGCGGCTATATGCTTGCGATCGAACCGATGAAGGCACGCGTCCTTTTCGACCGCTGGCCCACCACGATGGATCCGCTTTGGGACAACCTCGTGCTGCGCGAGCGCCACGGCATTGAGGTCGCTCTTGAAATCGAAACTCCCTTGGTCGAACGTCCGCTGTCTCATATCCCGAAAAATGATCGCTATCGCGTTCAAATCCTGCGCAAGGGATCGGCTGTGGAATGCTTTGTCGCCGAGCAGGTCGTGGCGAGCTATCGCGTTTACGAAGTTTCCGACGTTGCATGGGGTCTGTTCGTTCAGGAGGGCGCGGCACGTTTCCAGGACCTTGCGTTTCGCCGCTGAGGAACCATGGAACGACCGCAACACACTGATCCCGCAATGGCGGCGCTTGGACAGCCCGGTCGGGCAACGGTCAAGCGGAACGGTCGTTTGCGTATTGAACATGGGGCTGGAACCGCGGCCGTGAAAGCGACGCAGATGCCCGCTTTGCGGGCGGCGTCACATGCCAGGCGGCATGGACAAGGCCAGCGGTGAAATGATCAACGGAACTTTCACGGTGCCGGCAGGACATTGCGCCGACATGCGAATCAATCGGCACACACACTGCAAAGAAACCGTGAACGAACGCTTCGCAGCGGTCCCTGCGGTTCTGTTCCGGAGCTTGTGACCGGAATGCCCAAGGTCAACTGCGGAAGGCCGGCGAGGCATGCCTTCAATGCCGCCATCGCTGCGCTCGTTTTGTGTTTCAATCATTTGATACCCGCGTTGCCAAGACGCGATGAAGTCTTTGGACAAAATGCTCCTGCATCACACGTTCCAGAATTCGGAAGCCTCTGATTTATACGAACCTTTGAGCCTGTTCACAATCGTTTGGCTGCGGCCGCGCTGGCAAACGGATGAATCGCCGCCGCAAATGCCGCCGGACCGGCGTCATCCAGTCGTGTTTCCGGATCTGCGGACGATTCCGCCGCAAGTGAGCCGCGGCATCGGCGCAACCTGCCGAACCAAGGTGATTAGCGAAGGATTGCCCTGTAACTTTGACATAAGGCGTTGTCTGCCCGCATTGCCCCGGCAGGAATCGGACAACGGGAATTGCGGCGGGCAACGCCGTATGCCGGGCATGAATGCAGGCGGGACCAATCTCCGAATCCGCACTGGCGCGAGACGCATGGCCGGCTGGGACACAAGCTTCAAAAAAGCTCCGGCCCGTTGCCGTCCCGAGTGTTCCGGCGGTGCCGCGCGCATTGCATCGATACAGGCCGTCCCGTTGCCGATGATGGCTTTTCGTAACGGTGGAGGTGCGCTCAGTCCGCACATTGAGACCGCGTGAGCCGCGCACTCTTCATCGGACGTTCGGTGATCGACTTGATCAGCCTGGTTGACGAATTCCCCGAGCCGGATACCAAAGTCCAGGCAGTCTTTAACGACATTATTCCCGGCGGTTCGGCACTGAATGCCGCCGTGACCTTCGCCCGTCTGGGCGGCGAGGCGCATCTGGTCTCTTCCTTGGGACGAAACGAACCTTTTCGGACGTTTCTCTGCGACGACCTTCGCCGGCATGGCGTGGAACTGATCGACATCTGCGCCGACCCGGACTACCGTGTCCCGATTTCCACCGTCATTTCGACCCGCGCCAGCGGCGACCGATTGATCGTCAACGCTGGCGGCGGGGAGTGTGCGCGGCCAAGGGAGTTGCCCGGCCTGATCAATGCCGGATACGACTTGATCCAGATCGACCAGTACGAACGTCCATTCGTGACACGCCATGCCGAGGCGATCCAGGCTTTCGACGGACCGGTGGTGCTCGACGGCGGCGGCTGGAAGGACTGGTCTCCCGAATATCTCGGCATGGCAGACATTCCCATCGTTTCCGAAAAATTCTTCCCAGGCGGTCCGGACGCCTTCGCTGTGGAATGCGCGAATCTCGGAATCAAGCGCTGGGCAATTACGCGAGGAGCGCGCGGGGTGATCTGGGAGAACTGCGGTACGAGAGGAGAAATCCCTGCGCTATCTGTTCCGGCTGTCGACACGCTTGGCGCCGGCGACATCTTTCACGGGGCATTCTGCCACGCATTCTTGAAGACCGGAGAGTTCGTCGTTGCGCTCCAACACGCAAATCAGGTTGCCGGACACTCCTGCGTTTCTCCCGGCACACGGCGTTTTCTCGATGGCTGAACCCGTTCCGATTCCGCACGCTGATCTGCCGGATCTCGTGGCCGGACTCATGCGGAGAGAACAGGTGCGCCCGTTTCTCCTCGGCATCGCCGGTCCGCCGGCATCGGGCAAATCGACTCTCTCGCAGCATCTCGCCGATGAACTCTCGAAGGAATGCGGTTTTTTGGCAAGGCACTGTCCAATGGACGGGTTTCATCTTTCCACCGCACGCCTCGAAGTGCTGGGATTAAGGACGGCGAAAGGCCGGATCGACACCTTCAATGCGGATGCGCTGCTTGCGGCGGTGCAGAGCCTGACGGCGAGAAAGGCCTTTTGGTGGCCGACTTATTCCCGCACCAAGCACGAACCGGTGGCGGACGGACTCTGGATCACCGGCCAGGAGGATGTCTGCATTGTCGAGGGAAACTATCTGTTCGCCGAAACACCGGTCTGGAACGACGTAGCCCGCCAATTTCGGCTCCGGATCTTCGTCGACGCGCCAGACGCGGTTCTGCAAGAGCGACTTCGTGCCCGGCATCTTGCCGGCGGCCGCGGCCCGGTCAGGGCCCATGCCAAGATCTTCGAAACCGATTTGCCGAACGCCGGAAAAATCCGGGCCACGAAACATGCCGCGGAATTCGTTGTCGATGGCGCACATTGCCGTTGACCGGAAGGAGCAACTTGCTTGCAAGCTGCAAAAAAGCCCGCTACCCTTGACTTCGGGCGTTGAAACGGAGAACGCAGATGAGTTTCGGGCAAATGGGCTTGTCCATCGGCGATGTGCAAGGGTTCAACCGCCGTGTGATTCTGTCGGCGATGCTGGAACTCGGGCTTTGTTCCCGCAAGGAAATCAGCGTCGCCACCGGGCTTGACCAAGCCACAGTCACCCGCGCAATCAATCTGCTTATTGAGAGCGGTGTCGTTGAGGAGGTGGGCCCCGTGAAGGGCGGTCGCGGACGCCGCTCGATCAATCTGAGCTTCTCCCGCAGAGGACGCGTGATTGTCTGCGTCCGTCTGCAGCGACGCAACTTTTCGGTTGGAGTTTACAGTCTTGCCGGCGAACTTCTGGACGAATCCGAGGGGCGGATCACAAAGAATCAGCCTTCTTCCCAGAAATTCAGCCAGATAGCCGCCTACGTGAACCGGCATTTGGCCAGACATCCTCAGGTGGACGGAATGGGCGTCGCCGTTCCGGGCCCGTTTCTCGAGCGTGATGAGCGCGTCATTCTGATGACGGAGAGTCCCGACTGGCAGGCCTTTGATCTTGTCCACGCTCTCCGAGAGCGTTACTGCACGGTCCCGGTGTTTTCGATACACGACGCCAAGGCGGCAGGGTTGACAGTCTGGAGAGCGCAGGCGAAGCCGTCCGGCGCCAGGGTCCTGCTCTACATCTCAGCCGGTCAGGGCATCGGTTCGGCACTGGTTGCCGACGGCGAGATCTATCGGGGCAGCCTCGGGCTTGCCGGGGAACTCGGCCATACATCGATCAACGTCAACGGCCCCCGTTGCGAATGCGGCAATCGCGGTTGTCTCGAACTCTTCACATCCCGGATCGTGCTCCTTCGGGCGGTTCGCGAAACTGCGGGCGGGAACCCGGATACCGTGCTCACCCCGGAAGCGCGCTTTGCCGACGTTGCCGCCGCCTACCGGGCCAATGACAAACTGGCGGTGGCCGAAGTCGGCCGGGTGGCACTGCACCTCGCCCAAGGCATCACCAACTGCATCAATTTGGTGAATCCCGACATCGTGGTCATAGGCGACGAATATGCGGCGTTTGGCGAGTCGTTCCGCGCGGCGATCGAAAAGCATGTCAAGGGGTCGTTGCTGCCCAGCATATTCCAAGGCATCCGGTTGGAATTGTCGCAGATCAAGGGCGACCCTGTTCTCAAGGGCACTTATCTCGACGTGCTGTCGCAGATCTATCTCACTAACCGCCGGGATGAGAGGCCTCCGCCGATGCGAACCGCTGTCTCTGAACATTGATTCAAAAGGACGTGGACGTGGCCGAAAGTATCCCCGAACCTCCACTTCTGGAGGTGGCGAACGTCTCCAAGTCCTTCGGCGGCGTTCAGGCGCTGCGATCCGGATCGTTCAAGCTGGACCGGCGCGAGGTGATCGCAATTGTCGGCGCCAATGGCGCCGGGAAATCGACTCTGATCAAAACCGTTGTCGGAGTCTATCAGCCTGATTCCGGCGAAATCCGGATCAGGGGCGAAACAATTGATCTGCACGACCACAGCGTCAGCCGGATGCGCGATCGCGGCATCGAGGTTGTCTATCAGGATCTGGCGCTGGTTCCGAACATGTCCGCGCCCTACAATCTGTTTCTCGGCCGGACACCCCGGAAATGGGGAATATTCATTGATGGCAAATCCATGCGGGCGAGAACCGAGGCGGTGCTTGAACAACTGAACGTCAAGACGGTGCAGGATCTCTCGCGGCCGGTCTCGAACCTATCCGGCGGACAGCAGCAATCCATCGCCATCGGGCGCGCGATCGCTTGGGGCAAGGAGATCGTGATCCTTGACGAACCCACGGCCGCGCTCGGCCCCAGCGAAACCGCCGAGGTGGAGCGCATGGTCGAAGAGGTGCGCGACAGACACGGCACCTCCTTCATTCTGATCAGCCACAACCTCGACCAAGTGCAGCGGCTGGCCGACCGCATAATCGTGATCCATCACGGTGTCACCTCGCAGGAGTTCAGGCGTGACAGGGTCACCAGCGACCGCTTGGTCAAGGCGATCACCGCCGGAGTATGAGGAGCGAATCCATGACCGACACGAACGCAGCCGGCATTCGTCTGACACCTCGCCAGAAGGAGAAGATCCGCGATTATGTCCCGTTCGTCGCGATCACGCTGATGGTTCTGCTGTTCTGGGTGATCAGCGGTGACCGTTTCATGTCGGTCCGGAACTGGACCTTCATCGCGCAGCAAACTCCGGTTCTTATGCTATTGGCATTCGCACAACTGATGGTGGTGACAACCGGGTCGATCGACATCTCCGTTGGTTCCAGCCTCGCCTTCAGCGCTTTCATGGGCGCGCTTGGGATGTTGTGGTTCGGCGACGCGGGACTGGTGCTGGGGATCGTTGCCGGAGCCCTCGTCGGCATGATAAACGGGTTGGTGATCTCGTTGCTGAAGATCCCTTCCTTCATCACTACGCTGGCAATGCTGATAATGGCACGCGCCGCCGTCATCATCATCTCCGACGGCACCTCGATCTACCTGACGGACGGCAGCGTTTCGGGCGGCACCAACATTTCTTCCGTGACCGCGCCTTGGCTTCTGTCCATGGGCAAGTTCCCGGCGATCTTCATCATCGCCGCGGCCGTCGCAGCGATTATGTGGATATTTTACGAAAAGACTCATTTCGGCCAGCAGTTGAAGGCCGTCGGCGGCAACGAGAAAGTGCTGCGGTTGGTGGGAATCAACGTGACCGCCTTCAAGATCAATGTCTTCGCGGCCGCCGGCGTGATGGTAGGCATCGCTGCCTGCGTCAACCTTGCTCGCGCAGGCGCCGCCACGCCGCAGGCAGGCCTGATGATCGAACTCGACGCGATCGCTGCAGTGGCGTTGGGGGGCACCCCGCTGACCGGCGGACACGGCAGTGTCGTGAAGACCATCATCGGCGCTCTGACTTTGACGATTGTGCGAAACGGGCTGACAATTGCGGGCGTGCCGCCGTCTTGGAGTCAAATCGCCTTGGGCGTGCTTCTGATCGCGGCAATTGCGATCTCGCTCAACCGCAGCAAGGTCGATGTCGTGAAATAACCGCAAGGACATGTTCGGCTTCATAGCATTGCCGCAGAGGCCGAAAGAACACCCTATGCAGCAAACTGTTCGCGCAGAAAGGAAACCGTATGCGTCTTGAGCATCCAGTGCCTGTCCCGGCGCATTCCGGAACGGGAAACTCTCTGCCGTGAGTTGTCCGCAAGGCAGGAGGCGCACAATTCATTTTGGTGAAACAGCGCTTCACTAACAAGACACACATGCCAAATCGCGGTCGCTATATCCATCCATTCATCGATAACAAGCGGTTACCTTCATTTTACTCTGTTCGTTTCGTGCGTGATGTTTGATGGCCTTTGCGGCTCGATTCCTATCCAACAAAGCAGTTCGATGTCTTCCAAGCTGATCGGCGGCAGCGGCAGAGGCGGTTCCGCCGGCTCAAGTCCAGTCTCGATAATACGTTCGACAAGGAAGCGAGAAAGAGTCTGGCCCTTATGCCCGCTAGTCTCGAACCAGCCGCGCAGCATGGTTTCTTCCCGCCGTGGCCATGGTGATTCCAAAATATCCAACGCTCGCATTACGCGTTCCTCACCCATGCCGAGCGGGACATTCGCACGGATGAAGCCGGCGACGCGGTGGTTCAAGCGCCGTATTGCAGGTTGCAGGTTAGCGGGATCGGTTTCGCGCATCCAGGCTGTCAGGATGTGATCCCGTGCAGCCTCCCAGAAATCGTAAACCCGCTCCCGCAATGCGTCTGGATACCAAGTCGGCGTATCGGGCGTGCATTCGACGAGGCGCAGGCAGGCTCCGACCTCGTCTTGGATGGTGTTTTCATCCGTTAGCGGGCTCCAGTCGTCGGCAGCGGCTACGAACCGCAGACATGTTCGTTCGAAGCTGCTCTCCCTGGCGATAACTGCGCAGAAGAAGACTCCGCGCCGTGCGCCTGCGGTCATGCCGGAACCGGATTTCCACGGCATGCGGAGGATCCGTTCACGATCCTCCGCAAGCGCCTTGCGCAGGGTCTGACGGTATTCCTCGCCGGTCTGCGCCGCGCCGGCCGTGCCGCCGCGTTCGTAGAGCGAGGGGTCATTGGCAAGGAGCTTTTCAATCTCCTCACGGGTTTCCGTGAACACTTGCGCGCCGTAGGCGCCTCCCTCTATCGGCGCGGCCACGCCGACACTGGCCGCGGCCATGGCCAGCTTGTCGAGAATGCGCTTCTCAAGTTTGAGAAGACGGTCAAGGCGGTCGACCGGGAAGATCGTCCGCATGAATACACGCCTGTAGGGACTGCCGATCCTGTCGATCCGGCCGTGCCGCTGCACGAGTCGCATCGGGTTCCACGGCATATCGAAATTGATGATATTCCGGCACTGCTGGAGATTGACGCCTTCCGCAAGAATATCAGTAGTAATCAGAATATCGTAACGATCATCGTTCTTGCCCGCCGGCGCTTCCATTGAGGCCGGCGCGAATCCCAGAACCGCCGCCTCCCGGGATACCGGGCCGAGTGAGTCCGATCCGCTGACGACAGCGACGCGGCAACGATAAGGCCGCAGCGCCTCCCGCCTCTTGATCTCGCTCTCCAGATAATCGTAAATCCATTTGACGGTATCCTCGAAAAAGGAAAACACAAGGACCTTGCGCTTCTGCGTTTCGTCATAGGCGTCGCTGGCCTCACGTTCAGTCTGTTCGGCGATTTCGGCCAGCGCATTCGCCAATGCTTGAAGCTTAGTATCACGAACCGGCGTGATAGTTTCCGCCCGTTCGGCCAACTCCCGTAAAATTAAACGGTCACGCTCGACCGCGGCGCGCAGGCATTCAGTATCGTATAGCATTGCGTCGTTCTGATGCTCCGTGCGTCCTAAAACGTCTTCAAATACGGCGTCATCGTCCGCCGACAACTCCTTCATGAAAGCGGTGGTAACGACATAGCCGGCATCAAGCGCATCCAGAAATAAGTCATGTTCACGCATCATCTTCCGCACAGTACGGCGAAAGGCGTATGCTGAGGACTCGAAACGCTTGAGCAAACCCGAACGCAGCAGCCCTGCGAGGGTGCTGGCCCGGGCGTTCTCCTCATTATCCTGTTCCAGAAGATAAACTTGGGGCATATAGCGGGCGAATAAGATGCTCCCGCTGTCATTCGGATCAAGCGCCCGTTCCAAACGGTCAAAAAAGCCGGGAAGCAGGTCGTCGAGATTGTAACGGACACTGAGCGCCGTGGGCTGTGGAAAGACGATCGGCCGCGGAATGCCGTCGGGTCCGGAAATAGTGTCGTTCGCATAATGTTTCTTCACGAACTGGCGCGTCCGTTTGACGGTTGTCGCATCAATGACAGGGTAAAGCACATCTGGGCTCAAGCTGGACGGATCCTCCCGCATTGCGTGGTCGAACCGCTCACGGATAGATAGAATGCCCCGCCCGGCAAGATGCGTATCCTGACGAAGGAAAAAACGCAAAAGATGATAAAGATCCCATAACGAGTTGTTTACCGGAGTGGCCGTTAACAACAGGAGATCACGCTTCTGCCCGAACATGAGCCGCCGCAACGTCCCTGCGCGGGTAGGTGCATCGGGATTGCGATAATTGTGGGCCTCGTCGACAATGACAAGCTGATACTCTTCCAGCGGGCGTTGGAGCTGCATGCCGCCGCTGTTCTGTGTTCCGGGCAGGCGCAGCCGGACGGCCTTCGCCAGCTGCTCGAAGGACAGGCACTCGGCGAACAGTTGATAATTGTTGAGAAACCGCTTCCAAGTGCTGTCGCGAAGCGACGCCGGGCAGATCAGAAGGGCGCGCTGGTGCCGGGAACGGTAGAGTTGAAGAATCTCCCCGGCGATGAATGTTTTTCCCAGACCTACCTCGTCGGCGACGATGACACCGCCCAATTCCTCAATCAGCCGCAACGCCCGCGCGGCCCCGTGTTTCTGGAAACTGGTCAGAGGAAGGTTATCGTCCGTTGCTTGATCTTCCTCGACCTCTTTCCCATAGAGCTGCCAGAGCGTCCGGACGAAGATCTCCCAAGGCTTGCGCGGCTCAAGCGCCGTTTCGAATATTGCTGCCAGATCGTAGGGCTCAGCTTCATTCCACAGGTCATCGAACCATTGTTTTGCTTGCGCCACGACGGGCCGTTCATAGCGAGCCAGATTCAACTCCAGATTTTGGGTCAGCCCCGCCCCGGTGAGATTGGAGGATCCGACGATGACACTCGGCTTTCCATAAGCGCCGTCCGATGCGGCGAAGATATAAGCCTTGGCGTGCATGAACGACTTTTCGTAACGTCGCACTTCCATATTGCCCGCGCGCAGCGCAGCAACCAACTTGCCGAGAGCATGCGCGTTCGCAAGGGTGAAACGGAGATGGTCCCGCTCTTGGCGGAGCGCATCGTCCATGCGGCGCAGGCCGGACGCCATCCGCCGCTGTTCGAACGCTGCCGGCGTTTCATCCGGCTTCTTGCGCCCGCCGGCTGCGTTAACTGAAAAGTCGGCTCCGATAAGAAGCCGCACCGCGGGCACGGACTGCAACCGGTCCGCGATCAAGCCGAAGCCCGTGGGACTGAAAAACGCTGTGGCGATGCAGACCTCTTCAAGCGGGGCATTCGATTCCGCCGCCTCCCGGTCTGCCTTGACGTTCAGAATATTACCCAGAGCCCGCGCCAGATCGTTGCCGTTCCGGTTGTCAATAAAATCCGGGCGCGTTGTCATACCGCCTCTGCGGGAACAGACCGGGCGTCTTCCCGGCGAAATATACCGGAAGGCGTCAGGCTGCCGATTTCGAGAGAAATGCGGACATCCGGGATACTGACCCTGTGCACGGACGCCTCGACATCGTCACCGAACCCGGCAGAGATAATGAAGGCGAACGGTCTCCCTCTCTCTGTGCACACGAATTTATGATACCAGGCTTGACGCTGCCGGCACAAATAAACCGTATCCGGGATATCCGGACTTGACTGTGGCGGAGGTCTGTTCCCGACAGTGCGGAAATCCGGGACAGGAAGAGGTTCTTCGAGCGGGTCGGCAAGGAAGAAATATCCTGTCAAGGCGTGAACGGCCCGGGCAGGCTCCTCAAGCTGTTTCAGGGTCGGCCGCGCGGCGCCTGATTGCCAATCGGCGCAATTCAGGAACCGGCGGGTCATATCCTCAATATCCATACCCGCCAGCCCGTGAGTCCCACGGAAATTCTCTGGATCGAGATCGGTCCGCATTATCGGCGTTCCCACTCACGGAAATGCCGAAGCGCACCTTCGAGCCGGGCACTGTAGTCCCATCCCTCGTGAAAGGTTTCGAATACGTGCGCGAACTGCCGTTTCCCAAGGCCGTAGAGATGGGCAGCTACGGCATCAAGCTCGTGAACCATATCCTCTTTCTCATCCGCCGCCAGCGGACCAAAGGTTACGCCGACCGCTTCCGCCCACGCGGCGAAGCGTTTGTCCGGGGAAGCGAGACGCCCTGCGAGCGAAACGGCGCGTTGCCACAGCGGATCTTCGCGCGGCAGACGCGGGATCGGGAAGGGGTTGATGATGAAGAAATTGACATTGATTTCAACGAAGCGCCGCGCATACCAGTCGAGAGGTATCGAACAAAGAATGCCGAGCAGATAGGCTTCATCCTTTGCATCACCGCACGGCCACAAGAAATATGGACCCTTATTAGTTATGAATACCTCGGGCGGCACAAGGCAGGCGATGATCGTCCTGCGATCTGTTGCACGCGCCACATCCCGAAAAGCGATCCTTGGCTGGAAACACGGCAAAGTAGCCCAGTTTCTCAGATGTTCCAGCGAAAATTCACGGTGAGCGCTGTCGCGGCAGCTTTTCCAGCCCGCAGACGCTTACTCTGAATCCAATCCTGTAACGGTTTCGGATCCGCCCAAGCGTAGTAAATGCCGGTATCGGGATTCCAGATATCGAAGGATTCTCCTTTGTAGACAGGCCAGTAGCCGTCCTTGCGGTCTTTATCCTCGAATGTCATCAGATGTTTCTGCGCCGTCGCGTGGAGTTCGCTGTCGGGTCGCGCGTGCCATCGCTGTGTGGTCGGTCGAAGGTCATGAACGCCTTCTGATTCGTGGCGTCGATCTCGCGGTCCGGACGGGCGCGCCACCTTACCCCCCCCCGTTCGTTCAGATCAAGGCGGGGCGATTTACGAATTTGCGCGAACACGGCAATCGAATCTGGATCGGGCAGGAGCGGCAGGGAGGCGGTGTCGTTCCATTTCAGCACATCCTCCCGGTTGAACCGTGCAGCCGGCAATCTAATTCCCTCCGTGAATGCAGATTCGGAGGCGTAGGGACCGCGCAGGCTTATCGATTTCTCTTTTGGTGTGCCGCGGGCAATGCACGCAAGACCGACCGTGTATTGGGGCGTTACACTGTCAAAAACCCACCCCCTTTTGTTCTTTAACACCACAATGTCTACCTGTTCCGACTCGCCGAAAATCGCCTGCCGGAACTCCATTGATCCCTTGGCGGCAAGGGCGCTGCGCGGCAACACAACGCCGATTCGCCCGCCATCGGCTGCGGTCAGGTGCCAGAAACGCCAGCAGAACGCCTTGTAGAGGTCGGGGTCCCCTGTTCCAATGCCAGGATAAACGCCGCCGACAAGAGCCTTGCGTAACCGGTTCATCTCCTGAGTTTCTGTTTCAAAGGCATTTACGAGATCAGGCCGCTCCTTACGGAACCGTGCCTTCTCCGCTTCCTGTTCACGCTGGGACAATCCGCGCAGTCCAGGGAAGTGCCGAGCCCAGAAGGCATGCTCCTCAACCGTCGCTTCCTTCCAAGGCGGGTTTCCAAGAATCACGTCAAAACCCGGACGGTCGCGCAGGAAAACTTCCGGGAATGCCACGGGAAAATGCAGGACGTGCGTATGTTTCAATGCCTGATTGACTGCCGACATTGTTTCAGGATTCCGGCTTACCCCCCCCCATCTTCGATCGGAAATTCGGTAACCCTTCGGTCATCAGAGATCGCTTGCGCCGAAATGAGGTCACAAAGCGCTTTGGTATCAGCGACCGCCTTATGCGCTTCCAACTCTGCTGAACGCGCGGCGTCGATATCAGCAAGCGTCGCGTCATTGAGATTGGCCAACCGCTGCAACGGCTTCTTCGCCGCGCCGAGCAGTTCCTCCGAATTGACAAACAGCGGCGCTTGCGTGCCCAAGAATTTCCCTCTGATCTCGTCGATACTGCCGACGCCGATCAACGCGTTGCCGTGAACCAGATTGTGGTCAAGGAATGACAGTGGCAGCCCCGGCACGAAGGTATGAATCCAGACCGCAGGTCTCGCAAGCTGAACGGACAACCCGTTGAGGTCTGTGCCGTAAACGCAATGCCGCGCGATCAGCCGCCGCAGCAATTGGCCGTCCCGCCAGCCAGCCGGCCATGCGTTTTTCGATCCGGTCGATGGCGCCGATGAGAAAATGACCCGAACCCATCGCGATGTCGGCAACGCGGAAATCAAGGAACGCGTCTTCTGCGCCGGCATCGTCCATCGCGTCCAGCCGTGTGAAATGCTCATCAAGCGCGGGTTCAAGCGCGCCGTCCAGCAGATGATCCACAGCGAAGGGCTTGGTGTAGTAACTGCCCGAGGATTTGCCTGCGCCGGAGCGGTTGTGCAGGTATACCGCGCCGCGAGGGACTGAGATCTTTTGCTTGCCGTGCGCGGGGGCATAGGAGCCGTTCTTGCCGAGCGCCAGATCGGTATCTGCCAGCGCGAGTCCGGATTCCAGCAGACCTTCATACACAGTCCCGAATTCGCGGACGCCGAGCGATCGGAAATCCACCGGACCCGGTGCCCCTTCCGGAGTGTCGATCACCAGAAGGTGACGAAGCGCGGTCTTGAACGTCTCATCCGGCAGCGTGATCGTCGACAGTTCGGCTCCGGCGCGAGAAATTCCGGGATCATCGGAGAACAGGCCGCCGTTATAGGCCGGGACGTTCCATTCGGGATTGCCTGCAGCCACTGCCTGCCAAAGCAACTTCGCCTCGTTCCAATGGAAATCGCCTTCGGCAACCGGTGTTGAATTGGCAACACGCTCGGCGAGTTCCTGAACTTTTGTTTTCAGCGAACGGCGCCGGTAGGCATCATTGGAGCGGTAAGGCAGAAGATCCCGATCTTCGGCGTAGGCGATGAACAACATACGGAATAACACTGTCAGCGCCATCTCGTACGTATTTGCGAGATCTTCAGCCGCAGGCCCGTCGATTCCCCGGGCCGTGGCGATCCCCTGCGCCAGTCTTGGGATGACATGATCGTAAATCCTTTCGCGGAGACGATCTGCCAGATCACCCAGAAACGCCGCGAATCCTCAAGAATCCGGCGCAGGCTGCCATCGGGCACCAAGGCATCGGCCGAGCAGAGCAGCCAAAGATAAGGAAGACGGTCATCGGTCAGCAGAGATGGCTGGCACTCGAGATAAGTTTCGGTGCGCCCGCGCCTGCCCACCCCTTCGTCAGTGGCTGTCGCATAGATGCGCAGCCGGTTTCCTTGGGTGACAACCACCCATGGAAGATTTTCGTCGTCAGCCTTTTTCAGCGCATATGAAACGGGCGACAGCCTGTTGAAGCGGTCGCTGCCCGCCTCGGGAGATTCGTTATCCCGGAGCATGACTGCAAGCGCCGTACGGCGGGCGCCCCCGCGCAACCTGCCTATTACACACAAGTTTGTCTTGACGCCGCCGGTGATACAGCAGGCCAGCGCGGTCCAGTCTCGGCAGGCGCTCGTAATTTTCAGTCAACAGGCTGGATTCGTGCAGCCCCGCCGGATGATCCGGTGTCCGGGCGTCGGGTCTCCGCGGCGGTTCAGACAGCCGCCGATGATCGCCATGACCAGCGCCGCATGGCCAAGTTATTGAACGTCTGTTTGAAACGCCGGTCGGCGGCGATATCTTTGTCAAGACAGAACTTGTGTGTAATAGGCAGCGCGCAACAGGCTGGTAAGATTGTCAATACGCTCAATTCGAAAGCCCAGTGCCTTCAGGAGGCCGTCGCCGCGCTTTCCGAGTGCCGCTTCCGCCCGTTTGCCTGCCGTGTGCCAATCGGGGCGATTGCGGACGCCGGTCTCCAGTTCATGCAGTGCAAGCAAGCCTTCATTGTTAAGGCCGGGCAGGGTTGTTTCCAAAGAAGGCAGGGCTTGCGAAAGGAAACGCAACGCCGCGTGCCGGTTAGGCTGTTCAAGAGCTTCACGGCAAATCCGTTCAACGAGTCCCGCATCAAGGCCGATATGGACGGGCGGTTCTTCGCCTGACGCTCCACAAAACGCCGCACCTCCGTTATAGGTGACGACGAGCAGGACGGGCGCCACGCGCCCGCCCCGCCGGGACTTCCAAGCTTCGAGAAGTGCGGACCGTGTCGGGTCGCTCGAAGGATCGGGCCTGTGCCACCTCAATGGCGTTCGTGCCTTGGCCGAGAATCAATTTCTCAGGCTGCAGTCCATCTACGTCTTTCAACTGCCATGGTCGGGAGAGCAGGTCGGTCAGGAATCCATCGTTAGTCATGGCAGTTGATCAAGCTTCATTACGCGCTGACGGTCACTTTGATTGTCGCTTTTAGCCAAGGCCGCGCAGCGAGGCGGCGCACGAGCCGTGTTGCCGATTATTTCCAGAGAGAAGCCGTTCTTATCTCCACCCATGCAATGATCAAATGCATCACCATGGTCAGCCGGCAGCCTCTTTGTTCGGATCAGACTGTAGCAGATGTTGCAGATGCCCTGCAAATGTGTTTCCGAATACCGTTGGTCATGACAAGGACGGAAATCCGGCGCATGCCGGAGTTCAACGGCAGCCGGAGCCCGGCTCCGTCTCTGCCAAGCGGCTGATCGGCAGTTTCAGTAGGGTGGGGGGGGGGGCGTCAAGGCTCATCCGCTCGGCCCCACCGCTGTCAATATCTCATGGAAAGCTTTCGACGGGGTCCGGCAACCTAAGGGTGCCGGACCCAGCTATTTGATATGCCGGGCCGGCCGCGGCACAGTGCCAGACAACCAGAGGTGAGAATGCTCGAAGGAGATTTGAAATGATCGGCAGCCGGCATGACATGGCGGGATCAGCCTGAGCGTTACAGGCCGGATGCGACCCGCTGTAACTGATGGAGAAAATCGGGCCGGCAGCAGAAGATTCTTGATGATCTTCAAAAGCTTGAAGAAGCCGCGGACGAAAAAACGACGGCGATCCGGGGCCGCGGAAACGGATGATCGACTCGTCGTCAGTCCGCGCTCACCGCTGTGCCGCCGGGTCGCGCAAGGACAGCGGGCCGCAGGAGATCGGGTGCTCTCGGGGCGGGCGGACGACGAAGATCCATGCCATGGTCGACGGCAAAGGCGGGCTGCGCCGCATGCGCCTGTCGCCGGGGCAGGCCGCCGACCGCGCCGATGCGGCAGCCCTTCTTGACGGTCTTAAAGCCGGCTGCGTCCTGATCGCCGACAAGGCTTACGACACTGACGCCGTTCTCAAGCGTATAGCGGAAGCCGGCTGCCGGGCTGTCATTCCGTAAAAGTCGAACCGCGAGCGGCAGCGGCTGCTGGATGAAGGCGCCTGTGCAACGCGCAATGTCGCAATGTCATTGAGCGTTTCTTCGGAAGAATCAGTTCCGGCAGGTCGCGGCCCGCTTTGACAAGCGGATGCGCAACTTCGCCGCCGTCTGCTGCGGAATGCCGCAAAGCCGATGATTGAGTCCACAGCCTGGGACCGGCGGTGCCAAGGCTAGAAAATCCGCGTTCGAAAGTCGTCTTGATTCGGCTCAACGCGGACAAAACATCCGTAGATCTGAATGTCGCATGGGTTCTGCAGATATCTGCTAATCGAGCCCTTGAACTTCACTTGCCGCGGCGTTAATCAAGCGCGGTTAGCGTGATATTCCACGAAACCGTCACGGGTCGCCTCGACGTCGCACGGATCTTCCAGCCGCCGCTTCAAACCCGCGCCCGGTTGACAACGACAGGAGAACAGCATGGCAGACATCACTGTCGGCCGTCCGGCGGCTCGAAGACAACGGTTTCAGCGCGGAAAAAGCTGAGGCGATCACCGCTGTGGTCCGCGAGGGCATCACCGGCGGGATCGCGACCAAGGCTGACCTTGCGCAGCTGGAAGCCAAGATTGACGGACGGATCGACCGTTTGGAAGCCGATCTCAAATGGATGAAACTGATCGGCGGTGCCATACTCGCGGCGCTCATCCTGCCGTGGCTGGCGGAACTGCTACCCCTCACCATGCCTGGCGGCTGATCCGCTCCCGCCGGGAAACCGGACGTTTTCTTTCGCAGCCAAAGTACAGTTCAAGGCCAGGGCGTTCGCTTTTGAATTTTTGCTTTCCAATCAGCGCATTTTGTTTCATCAAGGCACCAACAAGCCGTGCGGATCATGGTTATCAAAGGCGGTTACATCGACCGCCCGAAAGCCCCGCCGCCCGGACATAAAACCCTCTGGAGAGGTTATGCCCGGCTGGCCGCGAACGCCGCTTTCCTCGAAATGCTCGTGGAGAACGGGCGGCTTGACCCCGATTACCGCAGTCTCCGCCCGGACAAGAAGGACGGAGACCGCTGAAAACGACGCTGAAACCTTGAAAGCCCCTGCCGGCCTCTGCGCGGACCGCCGCTGACGGATGGCCCGCCGGCGCGCGCCCGCTTTCCCGCTGCCGGCAGCGCGGATGTCCTGGTTCGCGCTGCGGAAAGGCCTTCGAAAAACGTATGCGCCGACTTCCCGGCCGCCGGCCGCGGCGGAATGGCGTTACCGCCCCGCCATATGCCTTTCCGGCCCGGCGGGACGCGCCGGCCGCCGGACATGAACCCGCTTTCAGCCGCGATGCGCAGCGGTCCGCCACCCCGCGAGAATGGTCAAACGACAGGTTAGGGACATAGGCCAGGCTGCGCTGGCCTCCTGAACAGGTGGACCTTCCATGGATGAAATGCAGAAAAGCTGTGTGAAAAAGGAAATAAAGGCTGAATTTTCTCCCGGAACGCTCTTAAATCGGAACATGGATGCTGATCATGTGCGGCACTCACCCCGGCTCAATGTGTCCAACCATCGGATTTGTAATCCGCATCAAGACCAACTCAAGGAGGCCAAGCGGATTAAGAAAGAGCTTCTTGACGCGTCCGACCATTTCCCGGTTTTCCTCGACCTCGACCTTTACTGATACTGACCGGTGGATTGGCGAGCGCACGCGTTCACCGATGGCGCTGCGTTCGCATTAGCTGATGGGCTGTGGTTGCGGCTCTGCGCTATACGCGCGTGTGTTCTGAGCACTGCGGCTGGGATTTTCCAGCAAGACAACGGAACCGAACTCCGACCGCCTGCACTGCACAAGTGGAAAGTGCCGCCCGAGGCCGCACGAATCAACTCTCAGATCGTAACCTCAACGCACTCTCCGGGTGCGATCCCTTCGATGGTGGCCGCGATCCGGTCCATGCGCACCTCAATGCGCGGCCAGGACGTGGACATCAGCACCAGCACCGACAGCCGCCTTGCTGCGAGATTCTGCTGGTGACGCAGGCTCTGGTCCATCGTGAACAGCAACTCGAAGCCCTCCGCCTCGGCGCGGTCGAGCAGTGCGCTGTTGCGAAGGTTCGACCATCCCCGCTCGTAAGCGGTCTCGACGCGATGATCCGGCAGGTGTCTGCGAAGCGGAAGCGGCATGCCCTGGTCGAACAGCGCCCTCATGAAGCCGCGGCGTCTCGCAGGTCCCGCATCTCATGATCCAGCACGCTCTCGACCTGCCAGCGCTCGACGCCGGGAAACCAGTCGAGGAACTGTTCTACCGTCGCGCCGTCCTTGAGGTTCTCGAACAGCGAGGCGACCGGCACCCGGGTGCCGCAAAACAGCCACGCCCCGCTCACCTTGTCGGGGCTTCGTTCGACAGCGGAGCATTGGTTCCACACGAGCATCGTCTTCCTTCACCATTTTTCCCAGCGTCTTCGCGCGGCAGAAACGTGCCCGACCGTATCATCCGTGGACAGGTCGGGGACCGGAATCCCGAATGTAGTGCAGATCACGCCGGAGCGTTCAACCTTCCGATGATACACCCGAGGGCTCGGATTGTAAATCGGACACGGCAATTTGCAGGGCGGCGGCAAGGGCGCGAAGGGAATTCCCGCCCATGTCGGGACAGCGGTCAACGCCGCCGGTCGTCCGATGGGGATGTTCCCGCTGAACGCCGACTTCCGGCGGGACGATGAAAAAGACAGCGCCCGCTGGCTGTAAGGGCTGGATCGGGCGAAGTAGCTTGAGGCGGCCTGCCCCGGAACCCGCGTCATTTCCGTCTGCGACCGGGAAGGCGGCTTCCAGGACCTCCTCAACCGCGCCCGGGAGAAAGAAGTCGGGATGCCGGCACGGGCGGGCAGATCCGCGCGGCGGCGCGTCATCGCCGAAGACGGGGAAGTCCGGGATCCGCATGAGCATGTCAGGCAGGCCGGGCGCAGGGTCGGTCTGACGCTGCGCTTCCTGGAGGTCGACCTGATGCCGCCGAGGGACGCCGCTGCGCATGCCCGCGGTCTCGGCCAGGGAGGAGAACCCGCCGCCGGCTGTCAAAAGAAAGGGCTGAGCCCTCGACCGGCTTCTGCTGACCGGCTGAGGCAAAGCCCGGCCTGGAGAATGCCCGCGCCGTGCTCCGCTGGTACGGACTCCGCTGGCGGATCGAACGTTTCTTCCACGCCCTGAAAACCGGAACGCGGATTGAAGGCCGCAGACTGAACGAAGTCGACGACCTCCGCAAGCGCCTGGCTTTCGACGCCGTGACGGCTTTCCGGGTCCGGAACCTGACCTTTCACGCCCGCGACCGCCCGGACGATCCCGCGCGCGCCGCCTGATACCGGCATCAGAACTTTCGTCATCCTGACCGCCGGCTTTCATCCGTCGAAACGCTGGCCTGTGCTCGGGACGCAGCATCCATGTTCGGTTTCAAGGGCGTTCCGGGGAAAAATTCAGCCCTTATTTCCCACCCATGCAATGATGAAATGCATCACCATGGTCAGCCGGCAGCCTCTTTGTTCGGATCAGACTGTAGCAGATGCCCTGCAAATGTGTTTCCGAATACCGTTGGTCATGACAAGGACGGAAATCCGGCGCATGCCTGAGTTCAACGGCAGCCGGAGCCCGGCTCCGTCTCTGCCAAGCGGCTGATCGGCAGCCGGCATGACATGGCGGGATATGCCTGAGCGTTACGGGCCGGATGCGACCTGCTGTAACTGATGAAGAAAATCAGGTCGACAGCAGAAGATTCTTGATGATCTTCAAAAGCTTGAAGAAGCCGCGGACGAAAAAACGACGGCGATCCGGGGCCGCGGAAACGGATGATCGACTCGTCGTCAGTCCGCGCTCACCGCTGTGCCGCCGGGTCGCGCAAGGACAGCGAGCCGCAGGAGATCAGGCGCTCCCGGGGCGGGCGGACGACGAAGATCCATGCCATGGTCGACGGCAAGGGCGGGCTGCGCCGCATGCGCCTGTCGCCGGGGCAGGCCGCCGACCGCGCCGAGGCGGCGGCCCTTCTTGACGGTTTTGAAGCCGGCTGCGGGGCTGTCATTCCATCAAAGTCGTACCGCGGGCGGCAGCGGCCGCTGGATGAAGACGCCTGTGCGGCGTACAATATCATTAAGCATTTATTATGAAAAATCAAAAATTTACATCGAATCGCGGCTCGCTTTGACAAGCGGACGCAGAACTTCGCCGCCGCTGTCATCCTCACCGTCATCCGCCGCCTGCTGCGGAATGACGCAAAGGGGATAATTGAGTCCGCGACCTAAGCAAATCCGCGCTCGAAAGTCGTCTTGATTCGGCTCAAAGCGGACAAGACATCCGTAGATATGAATGTCGCACGGGTTCTGCAGATACCCGCTGATCGAGCCCCTGAACTTCACTTGCCGCGGGGTTAATAAGGCACGGTGAGCGAGATATTCCACGAAACCGTCACGAGTCGCCTCGACGTCGCGCGGATCTTCCAGCCCCCGCTTCAAACCCGCGCCCGGCTGAAAACGGCAGGAAAACAGCATGGCAGACATGCCCTTCGATACACTGTCGGCCGTCCGGCGGCTTGAAGACAACGGTTTCAGCGCGGAAAAAGCTGAAGCGATCACCGCTGTGGTCCGCGAGGGCATCACCGGCGGGATCGCCACCAAGGCTGACCTTGCGCAGCTGGAAGCCAAGATGAAAGCTAATCGGCGGAGCCATACTCGCAGTTCTCATCCTGCCGTGGCTAGCCGAACTGCTGTCACTCACCAAGTCTGGCAGCTGATCCGCTACCTCCGCGAAAACGGGCGTTTTCTTTCGCAGCCAAAGTACAGTTCAAATCCGCTTTCCGGATGTCAGTGAACCTGTGAAAACAAGGAAAATCGCTGTCCGGCTTTTGTCGACATTCGATACGCTTGATCGGGAACTGATAGACGTCAACACATTTTCATTAAGCACGCGAAGTCGGCGTTTTTCCCGCCGGAGTGCGCTGGCACCGCGTAAAGCGCGGTTTCAAATCGTTTTTAATGTCCGCCTGACGGTCTCTTGGGAAATACTGTCGATGACATTCAACGCCGCTCCCCGGGCAGGCGATTATCGTCCGTTTCGCCTCGCCATCAAGCCTCGGAGGGCCGCGGTTCAACCGCGGCCAGCGTGCCGCCATTTCCTCCTCGACGAAACGTCGGCGGAGCCGTTCGACCGTCGCCGTGCCGACCTCGGCGCAATCAGCGGCATCGGCTCACGCGCCGCTCTCCCGGTTCCCGTCCGTGAGAAGAAAAACATGCGCCCGCCGCCGCGGCTCGGCCGAACCCCGGCCAAAGGAGACGATTTCCGCTGACTCGGCCCGTTCATGATATTCAAGCCGCATTCGCTGTATCTTGGAGCCTGTTCCTAAGGTCAATTTCACATACCAAATATAGAATACACATCGTGATTTAAGCGGACTTACATACAGCATTATGGAACAAGCTCTTACGTCCGGTCTGTTCCTGTTGATCCGCCATCGCTTCCCGCCTCTTAAAAAACGCCGCTGGCGCGAAACAGGCCGCCGCCGGATTCCTGATCAGAATCCGGCTGAAATACACCGCCGACAGCGTTTCACTATTGTTCAGACTGGAACCGTTACCGCAATCCTGACGGAAAGGTTGCAGCCGGGAATCAGGGCGTCCGCTGAGCACGGCCTGCTGTCATTCCCTCTGTAAAAGCGATGCTGCTGCGGTCGTGCGCTGATCCCGCTGCCGCCGACTTCGGATACGGTCGTTCCGGCGCTACTCGCCGGTGATCAATACCGCTTCAACCCGCCTGTTCAGTTGCCGGCCTTCTGCGGTGCTGTTGGTCGCCCGAGGCGCGAAAAAGCCGATTCCCTGTGCTGAAATCCGCTCCGGATCGACCCCGTGCCGCTCCGTCAGGCGGGCCACGACGGATTCGGCCCGAAGCCTCGAAAGCTCCACATTCACATCACGGGACCCTTTTGAATCGGTATGGCCGACGAGCAGGATGCGGGAATCGGGATTCGCCTCCAGATAGGCGGCAAGCTCGCTCAGCTGGTCATATTGATCCGGGCTCAGATCCGGGGATCCTGATGCGAATTCAAGCGATTCCAGAACCGCGCGGCCCTCGCTTTCCAGTTGCTGCCGGACTGAGGCCGGGGAACCGGACGCCGGCCCGGCGGCGACTGCGGCCGGAGGCAGCCGCGCCGCGCCGCTGACGACGTCGATCTGCGCGAAACCGGCCGCTGCGCTGCGGCTGATCAGAAGAGCCGCGTAATGTGTTTGCTCGCCGTATCTTTCCGCGGCCACGAAATGAAAGTCGCGGAGATCGATGTAAATGTCCGGGGCGGGCACGACATCGAGCCCGGCCCGGAAATCGAACCCGCCGCAGCCGCGGGCGCTGCAATGCAGAAGTTCCGAATAGCCCTGTCTTCGCAGGAGATCCCTGAATATCCGCGCCAACTCAAAAGTCGGCGCTCCGCTGTCAATTCTGAGGACGATGCGTTCGAGCCGGCCGTCTATGGAGAGCGACGGCGCCGCCCCGTTCCGGAACGGGGCGACAGGAAGCAGATAGCTGACCGCTTCCGATATTTCCCGCCGGATCTCTTCCACGGGCCAAGGGACGGAAATTTCTTCGAGTCCGGCAACCGGCCCGGCCGCAAACGCCGAAAACGTCGCGGCGATCACGGCGGCCTGTTTCAACGCGAAGCCGAATGGTATTCAGGATTGGGCGTCATTCCGACTGCGGAAGCAACCCTGTTGGTCATGTTGAAAAAGCCGGTGACGGCGGCGATGTCCCAGATGTCACGGTCGGTGAAGCCTGCGTCCCGCAATGCGGATCTGTCGCTCTCGGTGATCCTGCCGCTTTCGGCCGTTATTTTTTCAGCGAAATCGACCATCGCGCGCCGCCGCGGATCCAAATCGCAGATGCGGTGGTTCATGACCAGCATTTCTCCGAGTTCCGGATCGCCTGAAAGCCTGCGGACAGCGGCGCCGTGCGCGACAAGGCAGTAGTAGCACCGGTTGACAGATGACACGACGACTGCAATCATTTCCCGCTCCAGCTGCGACAATCCGCTGTCGCCGAGCATCAGGTCATTGTACATGGCCGTGAAAGCGTTCAGCTTGTAGATGTCGAAGGCGTAGGCTGCGAGCACATTCGGCACCAGTCCGAGCTTGTCCTCGCAGATCTTGAAATACTTCGCGGTCGCCTCGGGCAGCGGGTCGACCGGCGGAAGATTGAGAGCGGTCGGCAGGCCGTCCGGTTTGAACACCTCGTTCCCCTTGCTGCCGTTTCGGAGTGATGGAGAACCGTGTAAACATGCCGGAACACAATGTCCAACGAATTGGCGGAAAGATGCCGCGCGGTTTATTCACGGCAACAGATTCGGACAGGTGGAGGCCCGGCATTGACCGGTCTTAGTTTCGATTATTGACAGAGCGCGTGCGGATGATCACCAAGGTGCGAGGATATCTTGACTGCTTCGAACTTTTCGCTGACCTCCCCCCCCCCTTCATCGAAACAGCGGCTTTCTTCCGGATCTCTCAACTCGGGAGAAAGCCGTGCTCTGGCGGCTTGTAAATTCAGTGTCAGCAATTAATTTCCGCCGGACGCCGCCGAAAACACGGATTTTCTGGCAGACACTAGTAGTCTAACATGGCAGGATTGATGACACGGACGGGCTAGGAGCAGCAGCCGGAAGCCTTAAAATCCTTACATGTTTTGGCGCGTCTACTTATTTTCATCCATCAATACAACAAAGACAGACTACTAGTTCTTTTCACATAGCCGGCATGTTATAGGTTTTTTGGCAGACACAAATTAGGAGGACACCATGCCGCGCAACGCCCAACGACTTGTGGCACTTACTGACACGACGATGAATGTCTCCTCTGCGACGGTGTTCTCCGGCCAGCGAACAGTTCATGCGCCGCAGCTAGTACTCTCCGATTCGCTTAAGCCGAATACGCGGCTCAAGATGGACGGGCTTGAATTCTTGGCCAAGTTACAGGCAGATGCTATCCCAGTGGCTTTCTTTGATCCGCAATATCGCGGAGTGCTCGAAAAGCTCGCCTATGGTAATGAGGGCAAGGATCGTAGCAAGCGCCGGTGTGCTTTGGAACAGATGAACGAGGCGGTGATTGGGCGTTTTGTGCGTGGCATCGACCGCGCATTGATTCCGTCTGGTCACCTGTTCCTGTGGGTGGACAAGTTCCACCTGTGCCAAGGTGTGCACCGGTGGCTCGGTGGAACCAGCCTCGACATTGTGGACCTTGTTACATGGGACAAGGGCACGTTCGGCATGGGTTATCGTACCCGTCGCCGAGCAGAATACTGTATTGTGCTGCAGAAGCAACCGCGCAAGGCCAAGGGCGTGTGGAGGATACACAACATTCCTGATGTAATTCAGGAGCAGGCATCCCAGCGTGACCATCCGCACGCGAAACCGGTAGACCTGCAAGGCGAACTCATGGCTGCCGTTAGTCATGAGGGTGATTTCGTAATTGATCCGGCTGCGGGGTCGTTCTCGGTCTTGAAAGCAGCCAAGAACCGACACCGCAGATTCCTCGGCTGCGACCTGAACGGTTAGGCTAATGGCTCGTATGCGGAACGCCACGCCCAAGAACACGTCCGGTTCATATGTCCGGCTTTTCGGTAACGAGGCATTGGGCGAGTTGGTTAGCAAGATCCAATCCGCCGTTATCTCGTCGGGTTCTGAACTCGAAGCAATGATCGTTGACGCGGTTCCCAATATTCCCGACTTGGACGCCTTTCTGGAACAAGAAATCATGCCTGAGGGTGTAATGCTTGCCCGCAAGCGTCAGATCAAGCAGAGCCGCACATTGGATTTTGCCGGAGCGGAACCGGATTTCATGGTGTTCAAACGTCGTGAAGGTCAGCAGACCTGCCACATTGTCGAGTTGAAAGACGGCCATGTCTTCGACACCAAGAAGGCTAATGCAGAGCGAGATGCCATGCACGGGTTTATCCAAAGCAACGCCAAGCATATCCAGTATCGGTTCCGTTCACACTTCTGCGCCTTCAATCAAGAAGACCGACAAGCGATATGGGAGGGCTTCAAGAAGCGCATCGCCCTCGAAGAAGTGATGACGGGCCGGGAATTCTGCGAACTTTTGGAAATCGACTATGATTCTATTGTGCGTGCACGGCAGGCCGACGGTTCCGACAACGTGGAGTTCCTGCTGTCCGAGCTGGTTAAGATCGAACCAATCCGCGGCCGTTTGCTGAAGCTCCTCGGCTAGAATCATATGCAGAAAAGACTGATTGAAGCGGTCACCGAAACCGGCTCTATGGTGCTGGATCCCGCCGCTGGCAGTTTTTCGGTTATGAAAGCGTGTGAGGAATCGGGGCGGGTGTTTCTCGTGTGCGACCTCAACGCCATGGAGTCGCCGGCATCCTGACAGTGAGAGACATGCCGGATATCAGCGGCGGATTCCTGCATCCGGGTTCATCATGACAGAAGCGCAGCGGCTATCGAATTCAGCAGCAGACTGCCCCGGCCCGTGGCCGTGAGTCGCCCGCCGGCTGTTTCCACAAGCCCGCCTGACCGCAGCTGGTCAAGCCGGTCAGAGCGGAGTCTGTTTCCGGACAATTTCCTGAGCCTTCGCAGATCCGTTCCTTCGGCCAGCCGGAGCGACATCATGAGATACTCGCTCGCCTGTTCTTCCGCGGAAAGCCAGGCGCGTTCGCTCTCGCCGCTTCCGCTTTCAGACACCGCCCTCAGCCAATCCTCGGGTGACAGGCGGGTTTCGGTCGCCGCGCGGCGTCCGGAAACTGTGATTCGTCCATGTGCGCCCGGGCCGATTCCAAGGAAATCCCGGCACCGCCAGTAAAGGAGATTGTGGCGGCATTCGCATCCGGGCCGGGCGTAATTTGAGATTTCATAACGGCGGTAGCCTGACCGGCTGCAGATCTCCTCTGCCGCCGTCTGCATTTCAACGGCCAGGTCTTCGTCAGGAAGTCCGTGAAGCCGGCCCGCCTCCCGCCGCCGGCCGAAAGCGGTTCCCGGCTCCACGGTCAGTTGATACAGAGACAGATGTTCCGCGCCCCACTGAACGGCCTCTCCGAGTTCAGCCTGCCAGCTGGAGAGTGACTGATCCTGGCGTCCGAAGATGAGATCAACGCTGACTCTATTGAATATGCCGGCAGCGGTCTCAAACGCGGCGCGGGCCTCATCTGCGGTGTGCAGCCGCCCGAGCGATGCGAGATCGGCGCGGCGCAATGACTGAACGCCGATCGACAGACGGTTTACCCCGGCCCGTCTGTATCCGGCGAACCTGTGCGCTTCCGAAGATGACGGATTCGCCTCCAAAGTGATTTCAGCGTCACCGGGCAAATGCCAAAGCCCGTTGATGCGCTCCAAAACGGCGGCGACCATTGACGGCCGCATAAGGCTTGGAGTTCCGCCTCCGAAAAAAACCGATTCACAGATCCTTCCGCCGGTCTCCTGAGCGGCTGTTTCAAGCTGCCGCAGGTAGGCTTCCGACCACTCGTCCATATCGTAATCAGCGGTCGCATACGCGTTGAAGTCGCAGTACGGGCAGCGGGATTCACAGAAAGGCCAGTGCAGGTAGATGCCGAATGCCGGATTTGAATCAGCCGCGGAGCTCAAGGCAGTTCCTTGCCAGAGATTTCAGCGCCTCCGCCCTGTGGCTGCGCGCGGATTTTTCCCATACGGTCATTTCCGCGAATGTCTTCGCGCTTCCGTCCGGAACGAACATCGGATCGAAGCCGAATCCGTCCCGGCCGCGCGGCGGCCAGATGACGCGGCCGTTCGCCGTTCCTTCGAACGCCGCTGATTCGCCGTCAGGCCATGCGACGCAGATGACTGCGCGGAACCGCGCCCGCTGTGGACAGGGCGCCTCCGCGGCTTCAAGTTCGGCCCGGATCCTCTCCATGGCAGACATATAGTCCCTGCCATCGGATCCCTGCGCCCAGTCGGCCGTGGCGACTCCGGGTGCATTGCCGAGAGCCTCCACTTCCAAACCGCTGTCTTCGGCCAAGGCAGCCAAGCCTGTTCGCCGCATGGCATGTTCCGCTTTGATCCGGGCGTTTCCCTCGAAGGTGTTTTCTGTTTCGGGGGGCGCCGGAATGTCGATCACGTCAGACGGTATGACGGTGATCAGATGTTTCCCCAGAAGCGCGGCGTATTCACGGGCCTTCCCCTCGTTACCGGTGGCGAGCACGACCCGGCTCCCCCGGAGCGTGCGCATCCCGTCAGCCTGCCGCCGCGCTTTGGCAGCGAAACAGCTCGCCGGTCCCTTTGCGGGCCAGTTCCAGCATCCGGTCCAGCGACTCGTTGCGGAAAGGGGCGCGTTCTGAAGAGCACTGGACTTCGATCAGACCGCCGGCGCTGTTGATCACGAAATTGGCATCCACTTCGGCCTCCGAGTCTTCGCTGAATTCGAGGTCGAGAATCGGCGTTCCCCCGAAAATCCCGCACGAGACGGCGGCAACTTGGCCGGTCAATGGGTCGCTCGCGACCGCGCCGTCCCGGATCAGCTGATTCACCGCGATCCTGAGGGCTGCCCATGCGCCGGTGATCGCGGCGCACCGCGTTCCTCCGTCCGCGTTGATCACATCGCAGTCGACGGTGATCTGCCGCTCGCCCAAGGACGCCGCATGAACGCAGCTTCGAAGCGTCCGTCCGATCAGCCGCTGGATCTCAAAGGTGCGCCCGGACGGCCTCCCGTCCATGCTCTCGCGCCTGTTGCGCGTGCTGGTCGCCCGGGGAAGCATCGAATACTCGGCCGTGATCCAGCCGAGGCCCGTGTTGCGCCGAAAGACCGGCACACGCTGCCCGATCGAGGCGGCGCATATGACGCGGGTGTCCCCGCAGGAAATCAGACACGAGCCTTCAGCATGTGTCAGTATGCCGGTTTCAATCGAAACCGGCCGAATCTCATCGGGACGTCTTCCGGAAGGTCGCAAATCAAATCTCCTATGACTGAGGTTCGACCTTACGCGAGGCGGCGCGGCGGGGCAATTCACGAAAACCGGCCTTCGGCTTCCGTCAACTGCGGAGATCCGCGGAATCCGCGCGGGACTCCTCTGACCGCGCCGTTGCCGCCGGCTTGCTGTTCTGGTTTTTGCTGAACGCGACCGCTCAGGCGATTCCGCGGTGAAAGAGGAGAGCGCGTCGCCGTGCCGCTGCCGGGTGAATCGAAGGGGCGTTCAGCCGCACGGGCGGCAAGCCGGCCGCGGATCCGACGAGGCGGCAACCCGTGATACCGGCGAATTGCCAGCTGATGACGCATTTGATATCATCCGCCGTCAGATATGAGTGACGACCTCACCGGAACTGTGGAGCTGAGTGCGCGGAACCGTGACGTGTTCCAGGCGCTTGTTGAGATGTACCTGCAGAACGGAACGCCGGTGGGATCGCGCTCACTGTCCCGGGAACTCGACGTCAAGCTGTCCTCGGCCACGATCCGCAACGCGATGCAGGACTTGGAGTATCTGGGCCTGTTGAAGAGTCCGCACGTATCAGCCGGGCGGATTCCCACGGAACTCGGCCTGAGACTGTTCGTGGACGAGTATCTTGAAATCAGCAAAGTCGACGAGGATGATCGCAGCCTGCTGGATGCCATTGCCGTTGACGGGAACGCCGAAGTCTCCGAACAGCTGGACCGGGCAGGCACACTGCTGTCCAGACTGACCCACAGCGCGAGCTTGGTTCTTGCGCCGAAATGTCAATTGCCGATCAGACATGTGGAGTTCGTGTCGCTGTCTCCCGACCGGGCGCTGGTCGTCCTCGTGACGTCGGACGGCGGAGTTGAAAACCGCGTGTTCCGTCCGCCGGAGGGTCAGACGCCGTCTTCCATGCGTCAAGCGGCGAATTTCGTGAATTCCATCGCGGCCGGCCAGTCAATCAGCGAACTCAAGACGGTCGTGGAAAAAGAAATCGAAGTCAGAAAAGCCGAAATTGACAGGCTAGCGTCGCAGCTGGTGAAAGAAGGCCTTGCCGTGTGGGAAAACGTCTCCGGCCAGAACCAGGGCGAAAGGCTCATTGTGCGGGGCAGATCCAACCTGCTGGACGGCGATGAGGCCAAAATCGACACGGACCTGATACGCGAGCTTTTCGACGATCTGGAGCGCAAGCGCGACATCGCCGATTTCCTGAAGTTCGTGGAGGACAGCGAAGGCGTCAGGATATTCATCGGGGCGGAAAACAAACTTTTCTCGCTGACGGGTTCAACTCTCGTCATTTCACCATATATGAGCAATGACCGCAGAATCGTCGGCGCCGTCGGAGTCATCGGGCCGAAGCGGCTGAATTACGGCCGCGTTGTGCCGATCGTTGATTACACGGCGCAGCTGGTCGGCAAATTGGTGGCGGAAAGGCAGTGATGGGAGAGCGATCGGGAGATGCAGGATTCGAGTGCGGACAAGCCGCGGACAGAGACAAGCGGCGAAGAGGAAACATCGTTCCGGCCCTGCGCAGACGACGGAGCAGTTGCTCCGGAATCAAATGACGTTCCGGAAGAAGAGCCGGACAGTCGGAACGGCAGCGGCGATGACGGAGAGACCAGCGGTTCAGACGTCCCGGATGACAAAGAACCGTCAACGGGTGGAGCCGGGGCGGCGCCGACCCGCGAGGAATATGACGGGCTCAATGACAAATATATGAGAGCTCTGGCGGAAGCCGAAAATATACGGCGGCGCGCTGATCGGGATATGAGAGAAGCCGCCAGATTCCGTTCGACCGCCCTGGCCCGTGACCTCCTGCCGATCCATGACTATCTCAAAGGCGCTCTGTCCAGCATAAACAAGGAAAATGGAGACGCCGCGCCGGCGGGCGTCATTGAGGGAATCGAACTGACCCTGCGGGAGTTCCTGAAGGCGTTCAGCAGACACGGCGTTGAGATCGTTGCTCCGGAGGCGGGGGATCCGTTCGATTCCAAACTGCACGAAGCCATGTTTCAGGTTCCGGCAAACGATGTGCCGGCAGGTAACATCGTGAGCGTCATGACCGAAGGTTTCACGATCCATGACCGGCTGTTGCGGCCGGCCCAAGTCAGCGTGTCCTCCGGGCCGTCCGCCGGCTCGTGCGAGGCCGGAACTGAAACTGCCGGGGAAGAATGACGTTCCCTGATTTAAGGACCGTCGGTCATGTTCTTGAATTCGTAAATCAAGGCCAAAGCGTCGCGCGGACTAAGGTCATCGGGGTTCAGGCTTCTCAGCCGTTCCTGCAGCGCCTTCGTCTCAGGCGGCGTTTGACTCGGCGCCGGTCGGCGCGCGGCGGCAAACAGCGGAAGTTCGTCCAGAAGCGATGCGGTTTTCCCGACGGCATCGCGTTCGTCGGTTTCAAGACATTCGAGTATCTCACCCGCTCTCTCGACGGCCGATTCCGGCATCCCCGCCAGTTTCGCCACCTGAACGCCGTACGAGCGTTCGGCCGCGCCGTCCTTGATCTCGTAAAGAAACACGATTTCATTTTGCCATTCACGCACCGAGACGGTCGAGTTGGCGAGCCGGGGAAGCCGGCCGGTGAGCTGGGTCAGTTCGTGATAGTGGGTGGCGAACAGCACTCGGCATCGGTTGACGTCGTGCAGATGTTCCAGCGTTGCCCAAGCGATTGACAGCCCGTCGTAAGTCGCCGTTCCGCGTCCGATTTCGTCCAGGATGACAAACGCATTCGGTTCCGCCCGGTTCAATATCGCTGCGGTTTCCACCATCTCGACCATGAAAGTCGATCGTCCTTTTGAAAGCTCATCTGAAGCGCCGACCCGTGAAAAAAGCTGAGAGATCAAGCCGATATGCGCCGATTCCGCGGGGACGAACGAACCGGCCTGAGCAAGAAGGACAATCAAAGCGTTCTGCCTCAGATAGGTGGATTTTCCTGACATGTTGGGACCGGTCACCAGACGGATGCGGGGGCTTTGGCCCTGATCGGCGAGCCGGCAGTCATTGGCCACAAAGGGATGCTCGGCAATCGATTGAAGCGACTGTTCAACCACCGGATGCCGGCCGCCGCGGATATCCAGAGCTCCGCTGCGGTCGATCCGGGGCTGCCGCCAATCCAGTTCTTCCGAGAGTTCAGCCAATGCCGACGCGACGTCGATTTCCGCCAGTCCGTCAGCCGTCTCTGAAATCGATGCCGTCGCACACAGGGCCATGTCGCTCAGTTCGTTGAAGATTCCGCTCTCGATCTCCAATGCGCGGACGGCGGAATTCAGCAGGCGCGATTCCGCTGAAGCCAGACTTTCAGTCGTGAACCGCATCGCGTTAACCACTGTGTGCCGGTGAATGAATTTCTCGGCGTGCGGCGGCGCCAGCAATTTCGCCGAATGTGAGGTCGGCACTTCAATGAAATAGCCCAGAACATTGTTGTGTTTGACTTTCAGTGCCGTGATTCCTGTTTCTCTTGCGAATTCGGTTTGCATTCCGGAGATGAGGCTTCGCCCTTGATCGCGCAGTGCGCGTGTTTCGTCGAGTTCTTTGTTGTAGCCGCCGCGTACGAATCCCCCGTCCCGGAGGAATGCGGGAGGTTCTCGGGCCACGGCGGCTTCGAGCTCCGACAGCAGGCCGTCAAAACCGGTCAGTTTGGCTCTTGTTGCCTGCAGCGCGGGTTCATTCTCCGCGTTTCCGATCAGGCGCGGCCGGGGCCGGGTGTTTTCCGTGTCATCCGCGCCGCTGGAATTCAGCAGACCGAGAATGGCTTTTGCCCTTCCGAGACCGTTCCTCAGCGCTCCCAGATCGCGCGGGCCTCCCCGGCGCAGCGAAAGCCGGGACAGCGATCTGTTGAGATCAGGCAGCCTGCGCAGCTGTTTGCGGACATCGCGGCGCAGTCCTGACTGCTCCCTGAAAAAAGCCACTGCCTGCTGCCGGCGCAGGACTTCTTCGAACTTCGTGGACGGCGCGCAGATCCGCAGTTCAAGCAGGCGGGCCCCGGCTGCCGTCAGCGTGCGGTCAACGGCGCCCAAGAGAGAGGTTTCCCGGCGCCCGGAAAAATCCCTTGATATCTCGAGACTGCGCCGGGTGGCGGAATCAATATGAACGGTTTCCCCGGCGCGCTCCCGGACAGGCGGCCGCAGCATCGGGCGTTGGCCCTTTTGAGTGAGATCCAGATATGAAACGATGGCGCCTAGAGCGCCCAGTTCCGGTCGCGAGAAGTCTCCGAATGCCGACAAGGCGCGCACTGAGAAAATTTCGCAAAGCCGGCGTTCCGCCGCCGTGCTGTCAAAATGGACCGGAGCCAGCGGCATGGCCGCAGCCTCGCAGGATTCGAAAATTCCCTGAATCATGGAGTCCGCGGTTTCGGAATGAAGGACTTCATTCGGCGCAATGCGGGCCAGATGGACCGGCAGTTCGTCAGCAAGGCAGGGAATCACACGGAAGCTGCCAACCGAGATGTCGGTCCAGGCGACCGCGGCCTCTCCTCTGACCAGCGCGACCGCCGCCAGAAAATTATGTGAGCGCGCATCGAGAAGTTCATCTTCGGTCAGTGTTCCGGGCGTCAGCACGCGGACAACTTCTCTTGCCACAACGGTCTTAGATCCCCGCCGTCTGGCCTCTGCGGGATCCTCGGTCTGTTCGCAAACGGCCACGCGGAACCCTTTGCGTATCAGTGTCTGCAGATATCCGTCGGCGCTGTGCGCGGGTACGCCGCACATCGGGATGTCACGTCCCAGTCTTTTGCCGCGTTTTGCCAGAACGATGTCCAAAGCTTCTGAGGCGGTCACGGCGTCTTCAAAGAACAGCTCGTAAAAATCGCCCATTCTGAAAAACAGCAAGGAATCCGGATGCTGATCCTTGATCTTCCGGTACTGTGCCATCATCGGGCTGTCGACTGCCGGACCTATGGGTCAGTTCTCCTCAATTTACAGCGTACGAATGCCGCTTCAATCAATCATAAGGCAATTCAGAGTCCGCCGCTACAGTGAATGTCGTTTATCCGGCAATGAGTGACCCTTAGGATCTGTACCCAAAAAATTGACTTGTCAGGCTGGTTTATGACATGTGGCCGGGCATTCACATCTAAAGGGCAACAAGGGATTTTAACATCATCTTGTTGCCGATTCCTTGGCTGATACCAGATATCGCCAAGGCCTTCAATTTTTTTGGGTACAAGGCCTAGAAAGAGGAGCGGATCCAAACCGCCAGTCCGGGCACCGCTCTGCCTCCCGGCCTTGCCGTACGAACTCAAGGATCGGGAGTGCTATGCCCATGCCTGACCGGATCGAAGCTCGTCAGCCCCGCAAAGGGCAAGGCGAACCCGATCCTGGCCGAGTTTCCGGCGGAGCGGGGGGGGGGGACTGAGTGATTTAGGGTCAAGCGCACGATACGCGTTGCCATTGGTCTCTTCAAGACGAAGAGAACCGGATCGCCGCTTGTTGTCGGCCTCTCTTTTCGTCTCTTGCAGAATATTGAGAAAATACGTATATTCTGACTAAGACAGAAAACATGCGGAGAGCCAAGATGAAACAATTTGCAGCAGGCGATTTGACCCGCAACACCGGCGATCTCTTCGAGGCGCAACCGTTTCTCCAGTTGCCATCACAAAGCACCGTAAACCGCGCTTCGTGATCATGTCGATAGAGCGGTTCGAGGCACTCACAATGGGACGGGGGTCTCAGGTTGCACTGGGTGTCGCCGACATGCCCGAAAATTTGAGCAACCTCTTGGACAAGGGACTTGAGGATCATTTCCGTGACCGCTGATTTCCCTGTCGCCGGACAGGTATTCGACTACCATTATCTTTGGAAGTGGCAGGCGGATCTTGGAGAGACAGAAGGACGGAAGAAAAGGCCAAGCTGCGTGGTGATCGTTGTCAAGAACGAGACCGGTCATCACGTCATGTTCATCGCGCCGATCACCAGCAAAGCCCCGGATCGGGGGCGGGTTGCCTTGGAAATACCGGAGACCGAGGCCCGGCGTGCAAGCCTCGACACCAATCTGCAGCTCTGGGTCATTCTGGACGAACTGAATGCCGACATTCTCGAGGCTTCCTATATACTCGAAGAGCGCTCGGCCCGCGGATCGTTCAGTCCGGCCTTTACCGACGCGATCTTGCGCGGAGTACAGCGCCTTCGTTTTGCCAGTAGAATAAGGCTGTCGAACCGAACCTAGCAGTCTGACACAGCGGGAATGATGCTAATCAGTGTTCGGCAGACGGCCTGACCCCGGCTATTGACTCTTCGTTGAAATTGCAGCAGCAGCTTCAGTCTGAACGAAGACAAATGCTGTCGGCCGGGCATTTCAGCTGGATTCTGAGCAGGAATCCAGCGGCTGAAGCCTGTTTCGCGCGGACGGCGATTCAAAAGAGGCGGGAAGCTATGACGGACTGACAGGAACAAACCGGACGCAAGATACAGCATGTGCGGCTCGAAGACCATGAACGGGCCGAACCAGCGGAGATCGTCTCATCCGGCCAGGGTTCAGCCGAGCGGCGGCGGGCGCATGTCCTTCTTCTCACGGATCAGAACCGGAAGAGCGGCGCGCGCACCGATGCCGACGCCGCCGATTCCGTCGGGGTCGGCACGGCGACGGTCGAGCGGCTCCGCCGGTGTTTTGTCGAGGAGGGTATAGCGGCCTCAGGCGCAGGCCGCGGTTGAACCGCGTTCCTCCGAAGCTTAACGGCGAGGGCAAGGCGAAGCTGATGATGATCGCCTGTTCGGAACCTCCCGAGGGGCGTTCCTCACAGCCGCCGGCCCTGCTCGGCGAGCGGTCAGCCGCGTTGAATGTCGTTGACAGCATTTCCCGGGAGACGGTCAGGAGGACATTAAAAAAACGATTTGAAACCGCACCTTACGCGGTGTCAGTGCATTCCGGCGGAGAACAGCGGCGACTTCGCATGCTCGATGGAGGATGTGCTCAGGGTTTATCAGCGGAAGTTCAGCGGGGACGAGGTCCTGGTCTGCACAGCCGAGGCTCTGAGAAAGCGGACGAAGGAGGTCCGCACGGCTTTGCCGACCGCTCCCGGCCGACCGGCGCGCTTCGACTGCGAATACGAGCGCAACGGGACGGCGAATCTGTTCATGGTTCATGCGCCGCTTGCGGGCCAGGGCATGTCAAAATCACCGACCGCCGGACGAAGAAAGATTTCGCCGAGCTCCTCAGGGATATCGCCGATATTCACTTCCCCGGCAAAAAAATCGTGCTGGTGACAGCCAACCTTAACACGCACAAGCTGTCGAGTCTTTACCATGCTTTTCCGCCGGAGCAGGCGGGCAGGCTCTACGAGCGCTTCGAAGTTCATCACACGCCGAAACACGGCACCCGGCTGAACATCGCCGAGAGCGGAATCAGCGTGCTGAGCCGTCAGCGCCTGTCCCGGCGCATCCCCGACCGGGAGACGCTCTGCCGCGAGGTTTCGGCATGGGAAAAAGCGCGCAACGCCGACCCGGCCCCGGTCAAACAGCGGTTCACCGCCGAAGATGCGCGCATCAAACTGCATTCCCTGTAGCTGTCAATATAACAATGACATACTACTAGACCGTCTCACGTGCAGCGCGGTCCAGCACGTCCTCGGCCCATTGGTTGAGGCTTTTGCCCGCCAGTTCCGCCGCCAGAGCGGCTTTTCGGTGAACATCGGGATCGACGCGGAACATGACCCGGCCAGAATAGGGCTTCTGGGGGTCCTTGCTGATCTTGGCACAGGTTTCGATGTAGTCATCCACGGCCTCGTGAAATGCGGCGCGCAGCTCCTCCACGTTGTCAGCGTGGAAACCTATCCCGTCGCGGATGCCCGCGATCTGGCCGGTCAGAATGCCGTCCTCGTCGTCGTATTCGATGCGGGCAGAATAGCCTTTGTAGGTCATGGTGTTCGTCATCGTGGTGTGACTCCGATCCTTTCCAAAAACGTGCGGGCGGCGCGGACCTGATACCGCTTGGCTTCCTTGGCCGGGTGCGGGCGGTGGAAGGTTTCGACTTCGCCGTCCTTCTCGAAGCGGACCCGTGAGCCGCTGCCTTCGATCACCCGCGCCCCGGCTGCGATCAGCAGATTTTCGATAGCGGATCATTCGACCGTTGCTGACACCGGGTCGGTGAAAACCGTCGCAAGGGTTTTGCGGTGTTTGTTGTGCATGAGGTCAGATAAGACATGCTTGCAAAAAATGCAAGCATTGCCACGGCCACCGGCTTCGGCGACGCTCTGCCGGTTTTTCAGCCATGTCACGCCAATGATTCCGGTCGGTCTCAGCCTGATCCCGCGCCCGTTCCGCCGCGTCCGCACGAGCTTCTGCTGCCAGTTTCGCCAGCGTTTCCGGGGTATCCACGGTCACTGACCGGTCAGTGAACGTGGGTGACCGTGTGGTCATAGGCATCTTTGGCAATGTCACTATCCCTGCGCTCGGTTCGTTTCCCGCGAATCCGCACTTCTTCGCCATTTTTCCCGACCATGAACCGGCCCACCTTGTCGCGCCATTCGTCGCGTTCGGCGTCGGTGAACTGACCCCACCATTCGGCGGCAGGGGCGGCTTGCGGCCCGTCCATCCCGGTCAGGGGTTTTTCAACTCATATGAATCAAACCAAGGATAATTCCGTCAGGAGTTATCCACAGGGGTGCATGCGGCGCGAGGCTGCAGCAAACTTTTATTTCATCGTTCCCGCCGCCGTGCTATCCTGTCGCGGCCTCCCCTTGCCGGCGGTTGCCGGCAAGGGGAGGCGAGGACTTTCGTCCCCGCTGAGCCGGGTCGGGCCGAATTTAACGTGGTTTATGGAACCGTTAGCATGGCCGGCCCGGTTTTCCCGGTCCCAGCGTCCTGAACAGCTGCCTGGATCGAGATCCGTATCATCTTTGTTTGAGATCAGGAGCCTAGCAGTCTGTCATTGTTGTATTGACAGCTACAGCGAGTGCAGTTTGATACGCGCATCTTCGGCAGTGAACCGCTGTTTGACCGGGGCCGGGTCGGTATTGCGCACTTCCTGCTGCGCCGCGACCTCCCGGCAGAGCGTCTCCCGATCCGCGATACGCCGGGACAGGCATTGACGGTTCAACACGCTGATTTCGCTCTCGGCGATGTTCAGCCAGCTGCCGTGTTTCGGCGCATGATGGACTTCGAAACGCTCGCAGAGCCTGCTGGCCTGCTCCGGCGGGAAAGCATGGTAAAGACTCGACAGCTCATGCGTTGTCCATGGCTGGCACGATTTTTTTGCCGGGGAAGTGAACATCGGCGATATCCCTGAGGAGCTCGGCGAAATCTTTGGGGATTACATACTTAACCGAACATTAGAGTTGGCTGTAGTCGGGGATGGTTCGTCATCCTCGGTCTTCTCGTACCGCACCGGACGCAAGAGCGCGCTGGCCACTATCTCTGGCGTTGCGTCCTTATAGCGGAGGTTAATCACCTCTGGTTCTTAATGCTTTCTTTGATTCATATCAAGGATTGTCGGCTGCTCGATCAAGTATATAATACCAAACCAAAAAAGTAATCACCGATGGGCCTTGCTGTTCTGTTTCAGATTTTCACCTGATCGTGCCTGATAATACCAAAGCAACCAATAGATGACTCATAGGGATGAGTCGCATTCTCATCCTATATGTCAGATGTGATCGGCGCGTTTGTCCTCTATTCCATGTTTGTCGAGAACGCGGAAGGAGGAATGTATGCCTGCGAAAATCGCCGTTACGCGCACCGGCCGCACCCCTGAAAACCTGCGCCGATCAGCGTCATCTTACAAGTTGCGAGACTGCCGGCATCGTTTGCGGGCGACAGCGCTGACGATCGAAGACGTCTTGTCCCGCGCCGAGATATCGCGTCGTGCCGGCGTTGATGCTCAGACCCTGCGTGAACAGTTTGTCCGCTGCAATCGATCCGGTATTGACGGCTTGCGCGATGCGGCACGCCCGGGCCGTTCGCCGAAGCTGAACGAAAGCCGGACTGCGCGACTCGCATCGTGGATTGATGCCGGCCCGGACCCTGAAACGGATGAAGCATCCCGCTGGACAGTTGCTGCGGTCCAAGAGTGGATAAAGCGCTGTTTCGCCGCGGATTTCACTGCGGAAGGCGTGCGCCGGATGCTTCACCGTCCCGGTTTCCGGCATGTGTCCCCGCGGCCGATTCATCCTGAGACGAACCCCGAGGCTCAGAAGAAATTCCGTGATGAATTCAGTGAGTCAGGCTGGACGGTCCTCCCCGGGAACGTATCAAGCGAGGATGTTCTCATGTACTTCCAAGACGAGGCCCGGATCGGTCAGAAGGGGATGCTGTCACGCATTCAGGCCCGGAAGGGAACGCGTCCGCGCATCCGGCGGGATTACCGGTACGGCTATGTCTGCCTGTTCCCGGCAGCCTGTCCGGAGACCGGAAATGCGGTCGGACATGTGTGCGACAAGGCGAACACCGAGGAAATGAACCGTCATCCGCAGGATGTCGGCAGGGAGCTTCCCGAAGGCAAACACGCCGTGACAGCCTTGGACGGGGCAGGCCGGCACAGGTCGAAGGATATCGAAATCCCGTCGAACGTCTCGCTGCTCCGGCTGCCGCCCTGCGGTCCGGAACTGAATCCGGTCGAGACGGTCTTCTCTGTTCTGAAGCATCGACACTTTGCGAACCGGGTGTTCGAGAGCGCCGGGCATGTCAGGGAAACCGTAACGCAAGTGCAGGAAGACTTCACCTGCGAAACCGAGGAGATCATGCGTATCACCAAGCGCGATCAGGCAAAAATCTGAAACAGAACAGCAAGGCCCATCGGTGATTACTTTTTTGGTTTGGTATAATCCCCAAATCTTTCTTCGTCCGGCGGTCGGTGATTTTGACATGCCCTGGCCTGAAAGCGGCGCATGAACCATGAACAGATTCGCTGTCCCGTTGCGCTCGTATTCGCAGTCGAAGCGCGCCGGCCGGCCGGGAGCGGTCGGCAAAGCCGTGCGGACCTCCTTCATCCGCTTTCCAGAGCCTCGGCTGTGCAGACCAGGACCTCGTCCTCGCTGAATTTCCGCTGACAGACCCTGAGCACATCCTCCATCGAGCATGCGAAGTCGCCGCTGTTCTCCGCAGGAATGCGCCGGCACCGCGTAAGATGCGGTTTCAAATCGTTTTTTTAATGTCCTCCTGACCGTTTCCCGGGAAATGCAATCGACGACATTCAACGCGACCAGCCGCTCGCCGAGCAGCGCTGGCGGCTGTGAGGAACGCCCTTCGGGAGGTTCCGAACAGGCGATCATCGTCAGCTTCGCCTCGCCCTCGCCGTCAAGCTTCGGAGGAGCGCGGTTCAACTGCGGCCTGTGCCTGAAGCTGCTGTACCCTCCTCGACGAAACGCCGGCGGAGCCGCTCGACCGTCGCCGTGCCGACCCCGACGGAATCGGCGGCGTCAGCATCAGTGCGCCCGCCGCTCTCCCGGTTCTCATCCGTGAGAAGAAGGACATGCGCCCGCCGCCGCTCGGCCGAACCCCGACCGGATGAGACGATCTGCGCTGATTCGGCCCTTTCATGATCTTCGAGCCGCACATGCTGTATCTTAACCCCAGTTCTGTTTAAGGTTTCAGTCAGGGGATTCTCAAATCTCTTGAAAAATGATTCACGGTTTCAGTAGTTTATCAAACTGGAGATCCCCCGTGCACATTCATAAAGAAGCCTTGTTCACCTGTCTCGATGATTTCATGAAAGTCTACGAAGAACAGTAAAAACACTGCCTGATCACCAGCTCCGCGAAGCGGCGCAGGACCAGGAAGCTCTCCATGTCGGAGATGCTGTTCATCATGGTGTTTTTTCATTTGAGCGGGTTTCGCTGCTTCAAGCTGTTCTACCTGTACGGCGTATGCCAGCGCTGCCGCGGCCTGTTCGGCGAGTTGCCGAGCTATGGCCGTTTCGTGACGCTGCAGCCGCGCCTGTTCATGCCGCTGTGCCTGCTGATGCACTGCCTTTCGGGTGAAAAGACCGGCGTCTACATCGCTGACAGCAGCCATATACCGGTCTGCTGTAACCGCAGGATCAGCCGCAACAAGGCATTCGCCGGACTGGCCGCGCGCGGGCGCACTTCCACAGTCTGGTTTTACGGCTTCAAGCTGCATGTCATCATCAATGACAAGAGTGAGATCACAGCGCTGAAGATCACGCCGGGCAATGTCGATGACCGCGCCGTGCTCGACGCTGTGAGCCGCGGTTTGAAAGGCGAAATCTTCGCGGACAAGGGTTATATCTCGAAAAAGCTGTTCATGAAGCTGCGGCAGCGCGGGCTGCAGCTGATCACCGGCATCCGAAAGAACATGAAGAACTATCTCATGCCGATGATCGACAAGCTCCTGCTGCGCAGACGATTCATCGTCGAAACCGTCTTTGACGCGCTCAAATCGCAGCTCGGTCTCGTCCATACCCGCCATCGCTCGCCGACTAACGCAATGGTGCACATCCTCTCAGCTGTCGCTGCATACCAGCTCACCCCGAACAAGCCGAAAATGAAAGCGACCGCTTAAACAGAACTGAGGTTATACAGAGAGTGCAGTTCAGTACGCGCGTCTTCGGCGGTGAACCGCTGTTTGACCGGCGCCGGGTCGGCATTGCGCGCTTTCCGCTGCGCCGAGACCTCGCGGCAGAGCGTCTCCCGGTCCGGGATGCGCCGGGACAGGCACTGGCGGCTCAGCACGCTGATTCCGCTCTTGGTGATGTTCAGCCGGCTGCCGTGTTTCGGCGCATATGGATCTCAAAACGTTTGCGGAGCCTGCCGGCCTGCTCCAGCGGGAAAGCATGGTAAAGGCTCGACAGCTCATGCGCATTGAGGTCAGCTGCAGCCGGCACGATCTTTTTGCCGGGGAAGCAGACATCGGCGATGTCCCTGAGAAGTCCGGCGAAATCTTTCTTCGTCCGGCGGTCGGCGATCTTGACATGCCGCTGGGCTGAAAACGGCGCATGGATCATGAACAGGTCCGCCGTCCCGTTGCGCTCGTATCCGCGGCCGAAGCGCGCCGGCCGGGAGCGGTCGGAGAAGCCGCGCGTACCTCCTTCGTCCGCTGTCTCAAAGCCTCGGCTGTGCAGGCCGGGATCTCGTCCTCGTCGAATGCCGCTGACAGACATCAAGCACATACTTCATCAAACATGCGAAATCGCCGCTTTTCCCCACCGGAATGCGCCGGCATCTCGTCAAGGTGCGGTGTCAAATCATTTTTTCAATGTCCGCCTGACCGTCTCCCGGGAAATGCTGTCAACGACATTCAGTGCGACCAGCCGCTCGCCGAGCAGCTGAAGCGTCCACGAGGAACGCCCTTCGGGAGGTTGCGAGCGGGCGATCATCTTCAGCTTCGCCTCGCTCTCGCCGTCAAGCTTGGGGGGAGCGCGGTTCAACTGCGGCCTGCGCTCCAAGGCCGCCATCCCCTCCTCGACGAAACGCCGGCGGAGCCGCTCGACCGTCGCCGTGCCGACCCCGACGGAATCAGCGGCGTCGGCATCGGTGCGCGCCCCGCTCTCCCGGTTCTCGTCCGTGAGAAGAAGAATGTGCGCCCGCCGCCGCCGCTCGGCCGGACCCCGGCCGGAAGAAACGATCTCCTCCAGCTCGGCCCGTTCATGATCTTCAAGCCGCACACGCCATATCTTGCGGCCGGTCTGTTCCTGTTGATCCTTCATCGCTTCCCGCCTGTCTGAACGCCGCCGGCGCGGAGCAGTCCGCAGACGCTTGGATTCCTGACTGGAATCCGGCTGAAATGCCCGGCTGACAGCTTTTTGTCTTTGCTCAGACTGAAACCGCTACCGCAATCTCAATGGAAAGTCTACAGCCGAAAACCAGAGTGTCCGCTGAATACCTGTTGCCATCGTTCCCGCTGTGTCAGACTGCTGGGCGGGTTTCGATCCGGCCTTGACGGGCTGGAAGCCGGTCCACCGCGGCATAGAGTTCGACGGCATCGGTCTTGCCGAAACCGGGCATATCCCCGAGGCTGCCGGCGCCGCTCTCGGGAGACAGCCCCTGAGCGACAGCTGACTCGGCTCCGGGGCTGAGATGCGCACCGTGATCATGGCAGGGGCTGGGTCACGGTCGCGCGACCTGCGTGATGCGATGAGTTTCTCACAATACGCGGATCTCTGAGTTTTCTGTGCGTCGCGGCGATATGCCCGTGCGGCTGCGAAGCTTTGACTTTGAAAGCTTCCGGGAGGCTGCGGGCGGAGTTTCCTTTCACGGAGACTTGGATTTCTTCGATCATGGTTAACGAGATTCCGCCCCGAGTTCCCGGTTGAATGCGGGAAATTGTCAGGCAGGGTTTCCGCCGACGCTCGCTTTGAATCTTTCTATTATTGCGACCGGATCCAATTTGATGACGGGCACGTCGGTGTTGCCGGACTCGCACTTGGCCACGATGACCGTCTGCCGCTTGTCTGCGATCGCGCGTTTCAGTGCGGATGCCGTTCCGCCCGCCGCGGTCTCGACGACATGATCGCACCCGCAGGCTCTGGCGACTCCGGCGAGAGAGGTCCGCCCGCCGGCATATGTCGGCTGATCCCCGGTGGAGCCGTAGCTTCCGTTGTCGATGATCAGCAGGATGAAATTATCGGCCCGGTTGTTGCCGATGGTGCTCAGTGTCGCGAGGTTGGTCAAAACCGATCCGTCGCCGTCGATCGCGATGACGGTGTTGTCCTGAGCCAGCGCCAGACCGAACCCGATTGAGGAACACAGTCCCATGGTGCCGAGCATGTAGAAGTTGGAGTCTTGGTCGCACAGATCGCACAGCTCCTGTGAAGGCGCGCCGATATTGCAGACCACGAGATGATTCCGGAGGACCGGGATGATGGTCTTCAGCAATTCGTGCCGGATCACTGCGCCGAACTCCAGAATGACGCGTCCGCCAGCACGGCGGCGGGCTTCCGGGCCGTCTGAGCGTGCGATAGTATGCCGCTCAGGCGGCTGACATCGTCACAATGCGAAAAATGGTAGGACGGGATGTGCAGCTGATCCAGTATCGGCTTCGTGTGCAGAGCCATCTCAACCTGGCAGGCCACTTTTTCGCCGGGCCCGCCGCGGTAGCTGATCAGCATCGGCAAAGGGATGTGGTAATACTGGATCAGGGTGGCAAGGGCATTGACTGCGACTCCCAGAGCGGTGTTCTGCATGATGATGCATGTCTGCTTGCCGCCCATGTACGCGCCGGCGCAGAGGCCCATTCCCTCGTCTTCTTTGTTGCAGGGAACATGCGTCAACCGTCGGGATCTGTCCGCCAGTTCAATTACCCCGGCGAGCTGCTTGCAGGGAACGGATGTCACGAAGCTGATGCCGCTGTCGATCAGGCTGTCGATGATCCGTTTGTCAGTCAGTGTCGGCATGTCCGCTCCGGCTCAGGCTGGACCGCTTCCGTCCATGGTCTTCAGGTGAGCCGCCACTTTGCCGGCGACCATGTCGCTGACGCGCTGATTGGACTCGATCGTGACGCCGGCGATATGCGGGGTAAGAATCAGATTGTCCAGTCCTACGAATTTCTGTCCCCCGGCGGCGCTCAGCGGCTCTCTTTCAAACACGTCGAGCGCACAGCCGCCGATACGTCCGCGCCGCATCGCATCCGCCAGCGCGTCTTCGTCGACCACTCCGCCCCGGGATGTGTTGATGACGACCGCGCCCGGTCTCATTTGTTCCAGCTCTTTTTTTCCGAGCAGATTCCGGGTCGCTTCGCTCAGGGGAACATGCACGCTGGCCGCATCCGACTCGGCAAGCAGTTCAGCCATGCTGACATTGTCCGCCAAGTTCCAGACATCGGAGCTGTCCGGCAGAAACGGATCGAATGCGACGGGAATCATGCCTGCGGCAGCGGCCAGCCGCGCCGTCTGCTGACCGATGGAGCCGAAACCGATCAAGCCCAGTATTTTTCCGAACGTTTCGGAGCCCGCGCATTCGCCGCGCGGCCATTCGCCGCCGATCATCCGGCGGTTCATCGAATAGGCGCCGCGCAGCAGCATCATCGCGGAGCAGACCACGTATTCGGCGACGCTCCGGCTATTGGCCCCGGCCGCCGGATAGACGGCGATGCCGCGCGATTCGCATTCCGCCAGATCGATATTGTCGAGGCCGACACCCAGACGTCCGACGCAGGCGAGGCCCGGCGCGGCTTCAAGCAGGGACCGGCTGACCCGGGTTCGGTTGCGCACAATCAGGGCGCGGCAGCTTCCTGTCAGCGAAAGCAGCTCTTCCCGACGGTCAGCGAGGCCGGGCCGGTAGCACACTTTGTGCCGTCGCCGCAGCTTTTTCACAGCCCGCTCGTCCATGAATTCCGGGATCAGGATCATGGGTTGACGGCTGTCCGCCGCCTCGGCCCGCCGCCTGATCTCAGAATGCGCCGGTTCGGCGGCCGGAGCCGTCCGTCCATGTTTACGGCGTCAATTTTTCATATCCTCCCAGAAGCCCTTGAACATTCCCTCCAGCCCCTGTCTGGGTTTGTCGTTTCCGGCCGACAGTTCCTCGAATTTCCGCAGGAGCGTCTTTTGCTCGTCCGAGAGATTGACGGGCGTCTCAACGAAAAGTTTGATGAAAAGATCGCCTTTGCCGCGGACCGGGCCGCGGACCGAGGGCATGCCCTTTCCCGAAAGCCTGAACCGCTTTCCCGACTGGCTGCCTGCCGGTATCTTGAATTTAGCCCGGCTGCCGTTGATCGTCGGGATCTCAATTTCGCCGCCGAGCGCCGCGACAGCCATTGAGACGGGAATCGTGCAGGTCAGATTTTGTCCGTCGCGCGCGAAGACGTCGTGCTCCCGGACATTCACGAAAACATAAAGGTCGCCGGCATCGCCGCCCCGCGTGCCGGCTTCGCCTTTTCCGCTCAGCCGGATGCGGGAGCCGGTTTCGACCCCCGGGGGAATGTCGACGTCCAGTATCTGATCCTTGTTAACCCGTCCGGCGCCGGCGCAGCTTCTGCAGGGATTCCTGATGACCTGCCCTTGGCCGCCGCAGGTATGGCAGGTCCGTTCAAGCGTGAAGAATCCCTGCTGGACGCGCACTTTGCCGGCTCCGGAGCAGGTCGGACAGGACGTGGGCACTGCGCCGCCCTCCGTTCCCTGTCCGCCGCAGGCGCCGCACGCGACTGACGTCGGAACGGTGATACGCTTTCGCGCGCCCTCGTACGCTTCTTCAAGGTCGAGAGTCATATTATAGCGCAGATCCGAGCCGCGGGAGTGGGGGCGTCCGCCGCGCCGCCCTGACGCGCCCATGATGTCGCCGAACAGATCTTCGAAGACATCGGAGAAGGCTGAGCTGAACTGGCCGGCCTCCTGCGAAAATCCCTGTCCGCCGCTTCCCGCCGAAGTGAATGCCGCATGGCCCAGGCGGTCGTACAGATTTTTCTTTTCCTGATCCTTCAGAACATCATAGGCTTCGTTGACCCGCTTGAACTCCGCCTCGGCTTCGGGATTGTCCTTGTTCTGGTCCGGATGAAGTTCGCGCGCCTTGCGGCGGTAGGCTTTCTTTATCTCATCGGCGGAGGCGGCGCGGGTCACCCCCAGAGTGGAATAATGGTCGCCGCCCGCCATTTTAAGCGCCCGGACCGGTCTGCCGCGGAATCACGCCGCGACGGATCAACCTTTGCCGTTCGTTTTGCGGTCGTCGACGTCTTCGAAATCCGCATCGACGATGTCGCCTTCGCCGTCCGGCGGTCCGGCCGTGTCTTCCGGATCGTCGTCTTTCGCCATCTGCGCCTCATAGACGGCCTGTCCGAGCTTCATCGCGGCGTCAGTGACGTTCTGAATGGCGGCCTTGATCTTTTCGGCGCTGTCGGATTCCAGTTCCTTTTCGAGCGCGCCCAGCGCAAGTTCGATCGCTTCGATGGTTGACGGATCGACTTTGTCGCCGTGTTCCTCGATGGATTTGCGGGTCGAATGAACCAGCGTCTCGCCATGGTTGCGGGTCTCCACGAGCTCTTTACGCTCGCGGTCGGCTTCGGCGTTCGCTTCCGCGTCGGCCACCATTTTTTCGATGTCTTCTTCGGAAAGCCCGCCGGATGCCTGAATCGTGATCCGATGCTCTTTGCCGGTGCCTTTGTCTTTGGCCGTGACCGATACGATTCCGTTCGCGTCGATGTCGAACGAGACCTCGATCTGAGGTACGCCGCGCGGAGCCGGCGGAATGTCTTCCAGGTTGAACTGGCCGAGCATTTTGTTGTGCTCCGCCATCCCGCGCTCGCCTTGGAACACGCGGATGGTGACGGCCCCCTGGTTGTCTTCGGCGGTCGAGAAAATCTGGGATTTCTTCGTCGGAATGGTCGTGTTGCGGTCAATCAGACGCGTGAACACGCCGCCCAGCGTTTCAATGCCGAGCGACAGAGGCGTGACGTCCAGCAGAACGACGTCCTTGACATCGCCGCGCAGCACGCCGGCCTGGATGGCCGCGCCCATGGCCACCACTTCGTCGGGATTGACTCCTTTGTGCGGTTTGCGGTCAAAGAAACCGGACACCTCCTCCAGAACCTTGGGCATGCGCGTCATGCCGCCGACCAGGACCACTTCGTCTATGTCCGATTTCTTCACGCCGGCGTCTTTGAGCGCCGCGGCGCAGGGTTTGAGGGACTGTTTGATCAGCCCGCCCACCAGATTTTCCAGCTTGGCCCGGGTCAGTTTGGTGACGAGGTGCAGCGGCCGGCCGCTGTTCGGATCCATCGAAATGAACGGCTGGTTGATTTCGGTCTCCTGGCTTGAGGACAGTTCGATTTTCGCCTTTTCCGCGGCTTCCTTCAGCCGTTGCAGAGCCATTACGTCCTTGGTCAGGTCAACGCCGTTCGATTTCTTGAATTCTCCGGCGAGATGGTCGACGATGCGCATGTCGAAATCTTCCCCGCCGAGATAGGTGTCGCCGTTGGTTGATTTGACCTCGAACACACCTTCGTCGATCTCGAGAATCGTGATGTCGAACGTGCCGCCGCCGAGATCGTAAACGGCGATGGTCTTGGATTCCTGTTTGTCCAGACCGTAGGCCAGGGCAGCGGCGGTCGGCTCGTTGATGATCCGCATCACTTCCAGACCGGCGATCTTGCCGGCGTCCTTCGTCGCCTGGCGCTGAGCGTCGTTGAAATAGGCGGGCACGGTGATGACGGCCTGCGACACGCTCTCGCCCAGATAGTTTTCCGCGGTTTCTTTCATTTTCTGAAGAATGGCGGCGGAGATTTCCGCCGGCGAATAGTTCCTGCCGCGTACTCTGGCCCAAGCGTCGCCGTTGCCGCCGTCGACCACGGCGTAAGGAAGCTTGTCCTTGTCGCGCGCGATGACCTTGTCGTCGTAACGGCGGCCGATCAGCCTTTTGACGGCGAAAACGGTGCTGTCCGCGTTGGTGACGGCTTGGCGTTTCGCGGCCTGGCCGACCAGTTGTTCGCTGTCGGTGAAGGCGACGATGGACGGCGTGGTTCTCGCGCCCTCGGAGTTTTCCACGACCCGGGGCCGCGACCCGTCCATTATGGCCACGCAGGAGTTGGTGGTGCCGAGATCGATTCCGATAACCTTGCTCATGTCTGTGATTACCCTGATAATGTATGTTGCCAGATTCTGCGGACCGCTGCCTGAAGGCCGCCCGCGGCGGCGTCTCCCGGATTTGGTCCTCGCCAACCCAGTGATTTATATAGGGCGCCATTCCGCGCCGACAAGAATACCGCGTCAATTATGTCGAAAACCTCCGAACGCAATGCCGATCCCGACATATGAAATCCGGGGATTCAGGATTTACCGAAGCCTGCTCGGACCGGACAGCCAGACTGCGATGGCCGCGGAAATGCGCGGAGTGGCGCTCGCCGCTCCGATGCGGACGCCGGTGACGCCGTCGGGCCGCCGGATGTCCGTCAGGATGACATCCGCCGGCCGGCTCGGATGGATCACTGACGCGAAGGGCTACCGTTACGAAACAAGACAGCCCGGCGGCGGACGCTGGCCGCCTATCCCGGGCACGGCGTTTGATGTCTGGCGGCAGGTGTCCGGGTGCGTCCGGGAGCCGGACACCTGCCTGATCAACCTTTATCTTGAAGGCGCGAAGATGGGCATGCACCGCGACGCGGACGAAGCCGACTTCCGGTGGCCGGTGGTTTCGGTGTCGCTCGGCGACGATGCGCTGTTCCGCATCGGCAACTTGCAGAGGGGCGGCAAGACGGAGTCGATCTGGCTTCGGTCGGGCGACGTGGTTGTCATGGGCGGAGACGCCCGCCTCCGTTACCACGGAATCGACCGAATCCGCTTCGGCAGCTCGGAGCTGCTGCGGAACGGCGGCCGCCTGAACCTGACCCTGCGGGTCGCCGGCTGATCCGGACCGCCGCGGCGTCCCGGTATCCGGCGGAATGCCGGGCGGGCCCGGATCTTTGTGAACAGCGTTGGACATTGTTCCCGGATTGCGGCTATAGTCCGCGCATGTCCGCGCCGCCGCGGCGAACAAGCCGCTTCAAGGCCGGGCAAATTATCTCATAATAGGGAGAGGACATCATGAGAAAGACCCGAATCGCCGCGGCGGCGCTGCTCGCTTCAGTTGTCGCGGCCTCCGCCGATTCAGCTGACTTGACGCTGTGCTGGGCCGCATGGGATCCGGCCAACGCGCTGGTTGAGCTGTCGAAGGATTTTGAAGCGGAAAGCGGCCACAATATGAGCTTCGAGTTCGTTCCGTGGCCGAATTTCGCGGACCGCATGCTCAATGAGCTCAATTCCGGCGGCAAGCTTTGCGATCTGATGATCGGCGACAGCCAATGGATCGGAGGCTCCGCCGAAGCCGGACATTACGTGAAACTGAATGACTTCTTTGACGCTGAAGGCATCTCCATGGATGACTTCATCCCCGCGACCGTCACCGGCTACGCGGAATGGCCCAAAGGAACACCGAACTACTGGGCTCTGCCGGCTTTCGGCGATGTCGTCGGCTGGACTTACCGCAAAGACTGGTTCGGGATACCCGAACTCCGGGCGGAGTACAGGGAAACTTACGGCCGCGACCTCGGCGCGCCGCAGACGCTCGCGGAACTCAAGGACATCGCCGAGTTTTTCCAAGGGCGGGAGATCGACGGCAAGACCGTCTACGGCGCCGCCATATACACCGAGCGCGGCTCGGAAGGCATCACCATGGGCGTGACGAACGCCCTCTACAATTTCGGATTCGAATACGGCAATCCGGACAGCCCCTATGAGCTGGAAGGATACGTCAACTCACCGGGCGCCGTTGAAGGCCTTGAATTCTACAAATCCCTCTACGACTGCTGCACGCCTCCGGGCTCTTCCGACTGGTACATGTCGGAGTCGATCGACGCCTTCAAGTCGGGCCTCGTCGCTCTGCAGATGAATTTTGCCTTTATCTGGCCGGGCGTTCACGCCGATCCGAATGTCGGCGGCGACCGTTCGGGCTATTTTCCGAATCCGGCCGGACCGGGAGGCCATTTCGCCCAGCTCGGCGGGCAGGGAATCTCAGTCGTCACCTACTCGGAAAACCGGGACGCGGCGCTTGAATACATCAAATGGTTCGCGCAGCCCGAGATCCAGAAACAGTGGTGGGCGCTCGGCGGTTATTCCGCTCTGCGGGCCGTGGTCGAGGATCCCGGATTCGCCACCAGCCAGCCCTATGCGCAGACATTCCTTGATTCGATGGCGATCGTGAAGGATTTCTGGGCCGAGCCGGCCTATGCGTCGCTTCTGCTTTCGATGCAGGACAGGGTTCACAAATACGTCATCGCCGGCCAGGGAACAGCGAAGGAGGCGCTTGACGGTTTGGTCGAAGACTGGATCGAAGTCTTTGAAGACGAAGGCAAACTCTGAGCCCCGGCGGCGCACCGCGCACGTGACCGCGGACCGCCGGACGGAGCCGGCGGCCGCGCCGCAGGCGCGGCATGAAGCGGAAGGTTTCCATGGGCGGCCCGGCCTCTGACCGGCCGGCCGGGGCCGCGCCTCCGCCGCCGGGATGGAGCGTCAGGGGTCTGTCAGACCGCGCGATCGCATGGATTTTCGTGGCCCCGACGATCTTTCTGCTGCTGGCGATCAACATCTTTCCGCTGATCTGGACGATCAGGCTGAGTTTCACCAATTACCGCGCCAACCGCCCGAACGCCGACATCAAATTCATAGGGCTGCGGAACTACGAGCGCATCCTGACCGACAGCGACGTCTGGCAGACGATGCAGGCCACGGCGCATTTCCTGTTCTGGACTCTGCTGCTTCAGGTGGTCATCGGCTTCGCGCTGGCGTGGCTGATCAACCGCAAATTCAAGGGCAACGACCTGTGGACCACGATCATCGTTCTGCCGATGATGCTGTCACCGGCTGTCGTCGGCAATTTCTGGACATTTCTTTACCAGCCGCAGATCGGGCTGTTCAATTATCTGATCTCATTTCTGACCGGGGCCGATCCGAGCAGTTTCACGATGATCGGCGAAGTCAGGCTGGCGCCTTGGGCCATTGTCATCGTTGACACGTGGATGTGGACGCCGTTCGTGATGCTGATCTGTCTGGCGGGGCTGAGGTCGATTCCCGATTACATCTATGAGGCGGCGGAATGCGACAGGGCCTCCAAATGGCGCCAGTTCCGGACCATCACCGTTCCCATGGTCCTGCCGTTCCTGATGCTGGCGGTGCTGTTCCGCGGCATTGAGAATTTCAAAATGTTCGATCTCGTGGTCCTGCTCACCGGCGGCGGTCCGGGATCGACCACCGAGCTCACGTCCATTAACCTGAAGCGCGAAGCGTTCGAAAAATGGCGCACGGGCTATGCGTCCGCATACGCCGTCATTCTTTTCGTGACCATCTTCGGACTGGCCTCGATTTACGTCAAGGCCCTGAACAGAGTGAAGGACCGGTGACGAACAGGCCGTTGACAGAGCCGAGCCCGGCCTGGAAACGGCTGGCCGGAGTTCTCGTCGCGGGCTACGCGCTGATCACGCTGCTGCCGCTGCTCTGGATTCTGTCGACCGGCTTCAAATCGCCCGCCGACTCGATCGCGTATCCTCCGAAACTGGTGTTCGAGCCGACCCTTGAAGGCTACGTGAACCTGTTCACCACGCAGACCCGGCAGACCGAGGAATATCTGGCCGCCAACCCGCCCGGAAATTGGTACGAACGGCTGGTGCACGGCAAGGGCATGGTCATCGCGGGGCCGTCCCGGTTCGGCGAGCGGTTCTTCAATTCCGTCATCATCGGATTCGGATCGACCTTTCTGTCGGTCTTTCTCGGCACGCTCGCCGCCTATGCGTTTTCGCGCTACCGGGTGCCGTTGAAGGATGATCTTCTGTTTTTCATCCTGTCGACCCGGATGATGCCGCCGATCGCGGTCGCCATCCCGATTTTCCTCATGTTCCGGTCGATGGGCCTGTCGGACACGCATGCCGGCATGATCCTGCTTTACACGGCGGTGAATCTGTCTCTGGCGGTCTGGCTGCTCAAGGGATTCATCGATGAAATTCCTTTGGAATACGAAGAAGCGGCGCTGATCGACGGCTACACCCGGCTGCAGGCGTTCATCAAAGTGGTGCTGCCGCAGGCGGCCGCCGGGGTGGCGTCCACGGCGGTTTTCTGTCTGATCTTCGCCTGGAACGAGTATGCCTTCGCGGTGCTGCTGACTTCCGGGACGGCGCAGACGGCCCCGCCGTTCATCCCGACCATCATCGGCGTCGGCGGACAGGACTGGCCGGCGGTCGCTGCCGGCGCGACCCTGTTTCTGGTTCCGGTCATGGTGTTCACGATTCTCCTGCGCCGCCACCTGCTGCGCGGAATCACCTTCGGAGCCGTCCGCAGATGATGCGGTTTCTGAAAGACCTGGCGCGGCTCCGCCGGGGCGCGTGGGAGATGGCGGCTTCGGTCATCATCGCCGCCGGCGTGGTGATGCTGATGCAGCCATACGAACTCTGGGCCTACATGTGGTCCTTCCCGGTCACGCTGACGGGCACCGTGATGTTCATCATCGTCAGCCATTTTCCCGAATAGGCGTGCTCGGGGCATTCGGCGAATGAACGGCATAACGGACACCGCCCCGGCTGCGCATGACGGGACGAAGGACGAAACAGCGTCCCGGGCCGGAGAGCATGACGGACGTCTCATGCCATGCTCTTTTCGGGCCGCCGCTGACTTCGCGGTCAGGTGTGATCGTTCCGGTCGGCCGTTCCCGGCCGCGGCCGGCATCTGAGGCGGCGGCGGAATGGCAGAGATCATCGTCCGCGGTCTCCGCAAAACTTTCGGCGACTTTGTCGCGGTCGAATCCTCTTCATTCACGGTCGGCGACGGAGAGTTCTTCATGCTTCTCGGGCCGTCAGGCTGCGGAAAAACCACGACCCTCCGGATGATCGCCGGACTGGAACTGCCGACATCGGGAGAAATTCACATCGACGGCGAGGAGGTCGGGCAGAAACCGGCGAGCCGGCGCGACATCGCCTTCGTGTTTCAGATGTTCGCCCTGTACCCGCATATGAATGTCCGGAAAAATATCAGTTACCCGCTGGCGAGCCAGGGCATGGGACGCGCCGAGGCGAGGAAAAAAGTCGCGGAAGCGGCCCGCATTCTCGGCATCGAAGACATACTGGACCGTCCCGTGAGCGGGCTGTCGGGCGGCGACCGGCAGCGGGTGGCCCTCGGCAGGGCGATCGTCCGCAATCCCAAATGTTTCCTCATGGACGAGCCGCTCGGTGCCCTGGACGCCGAGTTCCGGGAGCATATGGCGGGCGAGTTGCGCGGGCTGCACGACCGGATGGGCGCGACGACGGTTTATGTCACGCATGACCAGCGGGAAGCGATGCAGATGGGCGACCGGATCGTGGTGATGAATCACGGGGTCATCGAACAGTTCGGCGCGCCGCAGGAAATCTACGATTATCCGTCGACGATGTTCGTCGCCGGGTTCATCGGCTCTCCGCCGATGAATTTTCTGAATTTCGAGGGCAGTCTGCCGCCGGGTTCGAGCCGCGTGACGCTTGACGGCTGCGGCATCGGAATCCGCGCCCTGCGGGAGGCGGCGTCAGGGTCGCTGGCGCTGGGGGTGCGACCGGAGCATGTCAGCATCTCCGACGAGTCAGGCTACCGCGGCAGGGTCACGGCGGTCGAATATCTCGGCACCACGCAGATCGTGACGCTGACGGCGCCGAACGGCCCGGTCAAAGCGCGCCTCGCGGCTGACTTTCCGGTCAAGGAAGGCGAAACGGCGGGACTCGCTTTCCGGGGCGACATGGTGACGCTGTTTGACCGGGAGTCGGGCCGGGCCCTGCGGTCCGACCGCGGCGCGGAGGCCCCCGGCGGTGGCTGAAGTCGAACTGCGCGGCGTTTCGAAGTCATTCGGCCGGATCCGGGCGGTCGAAGATCTCTCCATGACCGTCGCCGACGAGGAATTCGTGGTTCTTCTGGGGCCGACCGGGGCCGGGAAAACCACGACGCTGAGGCTGATTTCCGGACTCGAGCGCCCCGATGCCGGGAGCGTGTTCATCGGCGGCAGAGACATGACGCGCGAGATTCCGGCCGTGCGCGACGTGGCGATGGTGTTCCAGCAATACTCGCTTTATCCGCATATGACGGTGCGCGAAAACCTGTCATTTCCTCTGCGCTCGCCGCGGCTCGGAATGTCCGAGGATTCAATCGCCCGCAAGATCGCCGAGATCGCGGATGTTCTGCAGATTTACCGCAAACTCGACAACCGGACCACGGCGCTGTCGGGCGGCGAGATGCAGCGGGTTTCAATCGGCCGGGCGCTGGTCCGCGACCCGGCGGTTTATCTGATGGACGAGCCGCTGAGTTCGCTGGACGCCAAACTGCGGGCGGATCTGCGGGTCGAACTGAAGCGGATTCAGTCACATCTCGGCGCGACGCTCCTTTATGTCACGCATGACCAGACCGAGGCCATGACGATGGCGGATCGGATCGGCGTGCTTGAGAACGGACGTTTGGCGCAGATCGGTTCTCCGCGCGAGATCTACGAGAATCCGGTCAGCCTTTACGTCGGCGGAAGGCTGGGTCTTCCGCGCATCAATTCCGTGCCCGCCGGCTTGTTTCCCGGGGCGCCGCCGGGAGCGGCGGTGGCCGGGCTGAGGCCGGAGCATATCGAACAGGGCGGAGGCAGGGCCGCCGAGGTGCTCCGGCTGGAGCATCTCGGCGACCAGACCCAACTGCATCTTGAGATCGAAGGGCACAGGATCGTCGCCTTGACGGACATTCACTCGCGGCTGAGATCCGGTGACACCGTTCTCATTCAGCCGCGGAATCCGTTGTATTTCGACGCGTCCGGCAACCGCGTCCGATGAGGAGTCAGAACCATGAAACAATTCATCAATGACCGCGACGAAATCGTCACCCAGGCGATAGACGGCATGCTCAGGGCTCCGGAATCCCGGCTGGGGCGCCTTGACGGATATCCCTATATCAAGGTCGTGGCGCGGACCGACTGGGACAGGTCGCGGGTCGCTCTGGTTTCCGGCGGCGGCTCCGGCCATGAGCCGAGCCATGCCGGGTTCGTCGGCGAAGGGATGCTGACCGCGGCTGTCTGCGGCGAGGTTTTCGCTTCCCCGTCCGTCGATGCGGTTCTGGCCGGAATCCTCGCTGTGACCGGCGGATCCGGCTGCCTCCTCATCGTCAAGAACTACACCGGCGACCGCCTGAATTTCGGCCTTGCGGCGGAGCGCGCCAGGGCGCTGGGCCTGAAGGTCCGGATGGTTGTCGTCGGCGACGATGCTGCTTTGCCGGATATTCCTCAGCCGCGCGGCGTCGCCGGCACGCTGTTCGTGCACAAGATCGCCGGCGCCATGGCGGCCTCCGGCGCGGACCTCGACGCGGTCGCCGATGCAGCCGAAAGGGTCGCGGGCCGGACTGTTTCCATCGGCATGTCCCTTGATACGTGCGCCGTGCCGGGATCGCCGAAGGAGAACCGGATCGGTCCCGGAATGGCGGAATTGGGTCTGGGGATTCATGGCGAGCCCGGAATCGAGCAGGTGCCGTATTCAACGGCCGGCTCGGCGATGAATCTTGTCGCGGACCGGCTGTCTCAGCGCGCCGGGCCGGGCAGACTTATCGCGCTGCTCAACAATCTCGGCGGCTGCACGCCGCTTGAGATGGGAATTCTCGCGGATGCGCTGGCGCGGTCGGGGATCGGCGGCAGAATTCAGTGCATGATCGGCCCCGCCCCGCTTATGACTTCTCTCGATATGCGGGGTTTTTCGGTGTCTCTGTATCCGCCGACGGATGAAGATCTCGCGGCGCTTCAGTCCGCGGTCGGTCCCCGCGCCTGGCCCGGCTGTCCGGCCATGAAGCCTGCCGAAATCCTGGAACTTCCCGACGGGCTTCGTCCGACCAGGCAGGCGCCGTCGGACAATGCGCCGGTCCGGGCGCTCGTAGAGAAATGCTGCCGCGTTCTGATCGCGGCCGAGGCGGAACTGAATGAATTGGACGCCAAATCGGGAGACGGGGACACGGGAAGCACTTTGGCGGCTGCGTCGAAAGCCTTGACCGCGGGTCTTGACCGATTGCCGCTTGCTGTTCCGGCCGATCTGTTCCGTGCGGTCGGTCAGGAACTCAGCGAGTCGATGGGCGGATCGTCGGGAGTTCTGATGGCGATCTTTTTTGCGGCCGCCGGAGATGCGTCGGCGGGCGGAAGCGGCATCAGCCAGTCACTGGCGGCCGGGCTGGAACGGATCAAACAGGTCGGCGGGGCCAAGGCCGGGGACCGGACCATGATCGATGCGCTGGAACCGGCGCTGGCGGTATTGGACGACGGCTTCGAACGGGCCGCAGCCGAAGCGCGCCGGGGAGCCGATGCGACAGCTTCTATCACACGCGCCAAAGCCGGCCGGGCAAGCTACCTGGCCGAAGCGAGTCTCGCTGGACACAATGACCCCGGAGCTGAAGCGGTCGCGGTTTTGTTCGAGAAACTGGCCGGGAACTGACAAGAAACGCCGCGGCGTGCGGCTCCGGTTCGCGGGAACCGGGATAAGGCCGCCGGGACAATTCGCGCCGTCGTGGAACGGGAATCCAAGCTGTCCGCCGTAAGCCGCACGGATGACTCCTTGCCTGCCGGAAAGGCCGTCTGCTGCAGCGGTCTCAACTAAGCCGGACGGTATCGCCCGCAGACCGAACGGGGCAGCATCGCGCGCCTGCGCGGCCGGACGCTGCCCCGAATATTCGCTGGATCAGCGCTCGAGCGTGCCTATTCCGGTGTAACGGAACGCCTCTTTTTCAAATGCGTCGACAACCTCCGGGCCGGAAGCCGACGACACGATGTCAATCCGTCCGAGGAAGACCAAGGGGATATCGTCGCTGCGGCCTTCGTAGTCGGCGCGTATCGCCTCGGCCATGGCGACCCCGACATCGTCGCTCATCCGCATAGGAGTGGCCATAAGCTCGCCGTTGCGAAGCGCTTCCAGTTCGTCGCCGGTGCCGCCCCAGGCCGACAACATGACTTTGTCGCCCTTGCCGGCAGCCTGCACAGCGGAAATCGCTCCCATTCCCATCGCCGTATTGGCGTTGTGAATGTAGGTGACCTCGGGATAGCCGGAAAGTATCAGCTGAGCGCCGTTGAAACCGCCCTCGCGCATGAAGTCGCCATAGTGCTCATAGGCCATCGTCCAGTTCGAGTTTGCCTCCAGGCACTCCCGAAAGCCGCCGGACCTCTGATCATCGACCCCTCCGGGGAAGCCTCGGATCATTGCATAGGTGCCCTCGGTTCCGAGATTCTCGAGAATCCAGTTGCAGATGTTCTTAGCCCCGAACAGGTGCGAGAAAGTGGTGTACATCATCGGCTGATCATCACCCCATTCCTGAAGCACCGTATCAAAGTTCAATACAATGACCTTCTTGCCGGCATCCATGAGTTTCTTGATGTCGTCTTGCTGCAGCTGCAATTCGGACGGGCCGAAAATCACGTATTCGAAATCGTCCCGCGCCACCTGTTCCGCGTAGGTCGACTGCAACAGGTTGTCCCCCATCTCGGATGCGAACTGCACCGCTTCGAAGGGCATGCCCATTTCCATGAAACGAGCTTCCATCGCCAGATACGAACGCAGCCAGAAATCCGACACGTCCTGACTCGGATAGATCACGGCTATCTGCAGCGGCTCTTCGGGCAGATTTTCCACAGGCGCCGCTGGCTGCGCGACAACGGCCTGCATGTCCGCCAATACCTCGTCGGTCTGAACCTGATGGTACCACCAGAAATACCGTTCGTCATCGTCCGGCAATGCCGTCAGCGGCAGCGTCTCGGCGAATGACCCGGTTGCAGCCAGGCATAACGCGGCGGCGGCCAGTAGTCTTCGGTTGTTCATGGTCTTATATACCTCCCTTTATGGTTTGTGCGCTGCCAAGCATGCCATATGCGCGGCGCGCGCCGATTCGGGCCTGAAGCCCGGAAACTTCAACTATCCTTCCGACCTGTCGTCGCGGTTTGAGCCTCGTTGCAGATACGAATAGAAGCCGATCGAGGCGATAATGATCACGCCTGCCGCCACAAGCTGCCAAAAAAACTGAAAACGCAGAATGACGAGCGCATTGGTAACCATCGACAGCAGAAGAACGCCGATGAGCGTGCCGAACATGGTGCCGCGCCCGCCGAATAAGAGCGTCCCGCCGACAACCACGGCAGCTATGGTGTGCAGTGCGAATCCAGCGGCTGCAGTGGACTGTATGGCGTTCAGGCGGCCTGTCAGGAGTATGCCCGCAATTGCCGCGCAAAACCCCATTATCGCGTAGTGATAGATTTTCTGCCGGTTCACATTGATGCCGGTCAGGACAGCGGCTTCCCGGTTCGCGCCGATGGCGATCGCGTACCGCCCCACCCAGGTCCTGTGGTAAATCAGATATCCGATTCCAAGAGCGGCAAGGCCTACGATCGCCGCCGTCGGAAACACATCCCCGATTCGCCCGCGCCCGAGAAACGGCACCGGTTCCGGAAACCGGGCCAGAACCGTTCCTGCGGCTATGACGAGGACAATCCCGCGATAGACCTGATCCATGGCAAGAGTGGCCAGCAAATCAGGCACGTGCAGCCGGGTGATAACCAGACCGTTAATCACGCCGCAGGACAGTCCGACCATAAGCCCCGCGGCCATCGCCGGATAGACGTTCCAGCCTGCGTCTTTGACAAGCATGGCCATGGTGATGGCCGACAGCACCGCGACCGCGCCAATGGAAAGGTCGATTCCCTTGCCGGTAATGACCAGCGTCATGGCCATGCCAAGCACCATATATATCGCGGCATCCTGAAGAATGATCATCAGGTTGTCGATTTCGAAGAAGCGGGGCTGCAGGAACAGCATTGCCAGCGACAGCGAGAGTATCATGACCAGCGGGCCGGCCAGATTGATGTAGCGGCGAAGCCAAGGCAGCCGGAACGTCCGGTCGGCGTCGTTTGTCACGGACATCTGTTCCCTCAAGTCTGCCGAAGCCGGACTCAGGCTTCCGCCGCCGGCGAGCCGGATCCGACAATCAGTCCGAGAACGTCGCTGCGCGTCGCGTCGCCGGTATTGACCACGCCCGCGTTCCTGCCGCCGCGCATTACCAGAATGCGGTCGGCGACCTTGAACACATGGTCCAGATTATGGCTGATCAGTATGATGGGCGTTCCCCTGCTGCGCACCGACTCGATGAGGTTCAGAGTGTTTCTGGTTTCTTCGGGTCCCAGCGACGCTGTCGGTTCGTCCATGACGAGTATCTTCATGTCCGTTCTGTGGACAGCCCGGGCAATCGCGACCGCCTGCCGCTGCCCGCCCGAAAAATTCCGGGTCGGCTCCTGAATGTCCGGCAGTTCGACGCCCACCCGTTCACGCAGTATTCTGACGGCGTCCCGCTGCATTTTCCGGTTGTCGATGAACGGAAGCCCGGCAATCCGGCGGACGGGTTCGTCGCCCAGAAACACATTGTGCGGAGCCGGCAGGGTGTCGACCAATCCCAGATCCTGGTACACGGCCGCGATGCCGGCAGACAGCGAGTCGTGGCGTGAACGAACATCGGCAGGCCTTCCGGCGACCTTGATCTCGCCCGAGTCCGCCAAGTATACGCCGGTCAACACCTTGATGAGCGTGGTCTTGCCTGCGCCGTTATCTCCGACGATCGCCAGAATTTCGTTTTCAAAGAGTTCCAGATCGACATTAATGAGCGCCCGCAGGCCGCCGAACGACTTGTTGATTCCGGTCATTGACAGGATTGCTTCCCGTCGCATCACGTTGTCCCGGGTTCCGCTCAAGGCACATCCGGGCGTGGAAGCCGCTGGCTTTGAAATCCGCTGGTCAATGATTTTTCAGATTCCCGCAGATACGAGTCCGCGACGGCGCATACGGTGCCAAATCCTCCTCATCTGACGATGGTTCTGCACGAAAAATGACCAAAATTTTGCCGTCTCCGCATGATTCACGCGAATCCCGAGACTACCGTGATTCGGCGCCGGTCTCAAGGACCGGTTCAATTCAATCCGTCCGAAGCCGGTCGCTGCCATGCCGCGCAGTCTCGGGCACCCTCGGTACACCGCGGCATGCGGTTCCGGACCGCTGGCCCATGCCCTTACCACATCACATCAATTACGCGGCCGTCGCTGTGCTGACAAATGCCGACTCCTCCCGCCGAAGTGATGCCGGAACTGTCAGCGTAATTCATATGGCAGCGCATCGTTTGTCCTCTGTCGCCGAACAAGACAGCAACGATATTGCCGCTGGTTGATGAGGAAATGGTGGAAATTGTCGTTCCGTCGGCAAATCCTGCGCCTAGACCGGTTCGGGCATCAGCGTAGACTGCCTGTCCTTTGAAATGCTCGCCGTCGATTGTCGTTTCGTAGAAGTCGCGGACCATTCCCTGACTGTACAGAAATGTTACGCGAGTACCTTCGCCTCTTATCATGCCGTCCATCGTTCCGCTGCAAGCAGTCAGAAGTGTAAGCGCGCCGGCGATGATGGCGTTGAAAATGGTTTTCGAGAAATTCATGGTTTCAAAACCCATTGATGGCCGTGGTTCGGGAGTCAATCATCATTGTATCAATGAACATCACCGGCACGTTCAGACCGACCTAGAAGCTGTTGTCGCGGGCCGCGGGTTTTCACGGTGTCGCCGCGAGCGAAGATGCGGCAGCCAAGCCGCACGGCACCAGAAAGCCCCGAAATTGTCTTTCGGTCGCTTCGAGTCTATCTCCAGTCATTCACATATCTCTTCATTGAAGTGTCCATTCGGCAAGGCTGCCCTAAGCCGAAGGGCTACGATTGAAAGGGGGCTTTTACGCATAACCAGACAAGCCGCGCCCAAGCCGTTGACGCGGCTGGCAGTTTGCGCAGCGTCTTGCAGAGCGACGGATCGGACGGCTTGACGGTGGAGGACATGTCCCGCACGACCTGTTCTGGCGTCGTGTCCAGTTGATGACGCGGCTTGGCTGGTTATGCGTAAAAGCCCCATTGAAAGAGTTTTTGGCTGGATTTCATCATAAATCCCAGCATGTTAAATCGACCGCCGCAGTCGTCCGCGACTATTTTTGACAATAAATCTCTACCGTAGCCTCGGCGGAAAGCCAAACTGTTTTTTCCGAAAACAGAAAGGCAATGGCCGCGTGCGCGGCGAAGCCGGCCTGTAGTTCGCAAATTGCGATTCGATTCAATGCTCCGGCAGCCGGACATGGGTGATTGATGGCAAAAGCAGATTCGGCCGATATTCGATTCTCCGTGACAGGGGGCGGCCTACCGGAGCAGGAAGCGGACCCGAAGAACCTGCGTTAGCGTTCCCAGAACGCGTTGATTGGTTTTGACAGCCGGTACTTCCTGAGTAAAAAGGCTGTAATCCCAGTAATTTGCTATTACGGCCGTGCCTGACTGCATGGCCGCACTCTGACGCTTTCTGCATGCCGGCGAAGAGGATATTCCTAATGCTGATCCGGGCGGGGTCCACGTATATGCAGTTCAAGACTATTCGCCCATTTCTTGACGGGAACGGGCGTGTGGGAAGATTGCTCAATCGTGCTGCCGAAAAATGTCGAAAACCTGTTTGCAAGCTGCGATTTTCTCATCGCGCAATCAGATGAGAGTTCAAGTATGGAACCCTGATAGGCTTGGCGGCGGCCCTGAGCGGATGAGCCTTGATGGCCCTCTGCCCTCCGAAAAATTCTACCTCTGAGCGACGGAAAAGGACGGCGGCTCCCCCGCTGAAATCGCCTGAGGCCGCCTAGAAGAGACGGAGCCGCGCGGCATGCGACCGCATGCGGCGAATTTTCCGCCCTTTTCACTGACGGACGGCATTCGGAAACGCATTTGCGGGGCATCTACGACATTTTCTACAGCTTGATCCCGACAGAGAGGTTGCCGGCTGAACCCGGTAATGCATTTCATTGTTGCGTGGGGGATATATAATTCCCATTATTTCGCGGCTGAGGCGTCCGATGCGACTTTTTGAGAAATTAGGCTTTTCATGGAATCGGTCAGTGGTTCCGGCCGGCGTGTCCGCATCGGTTGATCGCTCTGCGTTCCGCTATAAGCAGATGCTGCCGCAGTTTGTCTTTGATGCCAGCCATCTTGAGGGGAACCCCTTTACTTTCCCACAGGTTAAAACCCTGCTGGATGGCGTGACGGTCGGCGGTCACAAGGTCTCCGACGAACAACAGGTTTTGAATCTCGCAGCTGCAGCCAAGGAATTGTTCATTCTGATAAAAAGCCGTGAATTCAGATTGGACAAGGCATCGTTTGATCACCTTCACGCTCTGGTAGCCAAAGACGAAGCCCTTGAATGGGGGCATTTTCGAGGGGAGGGGCAAGAAACTCATTATACTCCGTCCGTGTCTCTAGGTCTTCATGAGCCGTATACGCCGCTGGCGACTATCAAAGGAGCGCCGGAACTTAACAGAGTATTTGCCGAAGGTGTCGAAGCTCTAGGCGCGGAAATTGCCGATCCGCGCGAACGAGGCATGGCATTCTTTTTGTTCGGTGCGCTGCAGCAGTTCTATTTCGATGGGAACAAACGCACCTCGCGCTTTATGATGAACGGTATCCTCATGTCACATGGAATCGACGCGATTTCTGTTCCAGCCACGCGAGCGGAAGAGTTCAATGAAAAGATGGTGCGTTTCTTCGCAAGGAGAGACGCGGCCGAGATGATGAGTTTCCTGATCGACTGTCAACCTAAAGATGCTCAGAGACCAAAACCTGCGTCCTTTGCTGCAGCCCGATCCGCTGCACGGTCCATGTGAACGGTCCGTGGCGAATCACCTGCGGGTTCCGCGGCGGCGCTTTCTCGCTGGATTTCAAGCAATATCATCAGGAGGCAGCAGGTGGTCCGTTGCCCGGCGCATCCGGGCAAACTGCTCCACGAGGACATGATTCCCGCGACAGGACAGCACGGCTGCGGATGAGCGATGAAAAAAGTTTGCTGCAGCCTCGCGCCGAACAACCCTATGGATAACTCCTGATGGAATTATCCTTGGTTTGATTTATATGAGTTACGATAGACCATCGTCCAGCGAACAGGGAGGGCCTCGGAATCCGCGTCCATAAAACAAGGCGATTGGCCGTCTCAAATGACTGGCCCAGAAAGTTTCTCAGATCAGGGCTGTTAGGTGTGTACCCAAATATTTGATATACCGGGCCGGTTGCGGCACAGTGCCGCGCAACCAGCGGTGAGAGTGCTCAAAGGAGATTTGAAATGATCGGCAGCCGGCATGACATGACGAATGAACAACAGCAGCGATGAAGCGTGTGATGCCGAAAGGCCTGCCGGGGCCTCCGCGCAAGGACGGCGAGCCGCAGGAGATCGGGCGTTCCCGGGGCGGACAGCTGACGAAGATCCATGCCATGGCCGACGGCAAGGGCGGGTTGCGCCGCATGCGTCTGTCGCCGGGGCAGGCCGCCGACCGCGCCGAGGCGGCGGCCCTTCTTGACGGCCTTGAAGCCGGTTGCGTCCTGATCGCCGACAAGGCTTACGATGCCGAGGCCGTATGGAATTATCCTTGGTTTGATTCATATGAGAGTTCCGGCGGTCGCGACCCGCTTTGACAAGCGGGTGCGCAACTTCGCCGCCGCCGTCATCCGTCGCCTGCTGCGGAATGCCGCAAAGCCGATGATTGAGCCCGCAACCTAGGACACTCGACCCGGCAGTCAGCGGAACAGGAACCGCTCGCCGGGCAGAAACACCAGCTCAGGATCATCCGCGCCGATCAGGTCGCGCAAGCTATCCAGTATCTTTCAGCGCGTCTGTTGTTCTATCCCATTTCGCGAGTCATCCGGCCAGCCCCAAGGACAGTGCCAGAGAGCGATTCACGCTGACCATGGTGGTGTCATCGAGATGGCCGAAGGCCGCGCCGATCTTGTCGGCCTTCACGGCCATGGATTTGACCAGCATGATCTGTGAATGTGCGCGCAACCCATTTTCGGGGGATGGCTCCACGGGCAAGCGCAGCAATGGCGCATCGACCGCCACGGAAATAAGCGGCAGGATCACAACCGATCCCAGCCCGGAAAACTGATTGGCCTAGACGACGAGCGCAGGCCGTGGCTTGTCGCCCTGCAGGGTGACCGTCACCAGATTGCCACGCCTCACTGCCAGTCATCCAGATCAGCCAGAGCGGTGTCCATGAAGTCCGACAGCTCGGCATCGTGTTGATCTGCTGCGGCCACAAGTGCGGCTTGGCGTCGGCACTCTGCGGCAAAGCCAGGACGGCGGGTGTCCGGCACCCAGATTTGCACCGGACGCAGACCTGCGCCCCGCAGGGCGTCCCGGTGCTTCTGAACGCGTTCTGAAACAGGGGCCGGCACAGCGGTTTCCTTTCTTGCTACATGTAACGTATTCTGGATAGGATTGCAATTCTATCAGGGCAGTCCTGCAAAAACCGCCAGCCAGTCGCGGCACGCCCGCAGAGGTCCGGAAAGGACCTCCGAGAGGGTGTGCCCTACTTAAAACCCCAGGACTTTCGCTTTTGAATTTTTCTGTTTTCCACTCAGCGCATTTTGTTTCATCAAGGTCTCAACAATATCGTCCGAACTGATTCTGAGTTCGGTTGCCGGGAAGTCCCTGACAAATCCCTCAATGAAATCAGGCAGGAACTGGACATTGAGGCTGTTCAACGTGGAAATTCTGGCTGTGCCGCTTGCCAAGCCGCGAAGTTTTTTAGACCTGCTTCTTCAATCGCTCGAAATTGTCGAGCGTCTCGTGCTTATGTTCAAGGACCGGCCTGTCGGCCTCCGTCAGACGCATCCCGTTCCGGTTCCGTTCGAAAAGTCTTGTGCTGAATTCGGCTTCGAGACCGAGAACCTGCCGGTTGACAGCAGACGCGGAGATGTTCAGGTGATCCGCCGCCCCCGTCTGATCGAACCGCATTCCGCTACTGCGGCAAAATAGCGGAACGCCGAGGCATGCATGAGAAGGAATTATTCCTGCGGCTTAAGCCAGCGGGCGACATCGGGATGATCGATTTCAGTCCTGAATTCCGCTGTCAGACCGCCGGGCTCTCCCCATCCGGTTATGGCATCTCCGAAGAATTCGGAATTTATCCGGGTGAATTCCGCTGACGCCGCGGGAAGATCGTCCTCGTGCCAAATCGCGTCAACGGGACAGACGGATTCGCAGATGGCACAGTTGATGCACTCATCCGGTTGAATGTAAAACATCCGGCCGCCCTCGTAAATGCAATCTACAGGACAGACATCCGCACAAATACCGTCCTTTATGTCGAGGCAGGCCTCAGCGATTACATAAGTCATCTGTTCCTCAACTTCCCGTCCAGACAGGCGGGCGTTTCTCAATGAAGGCCTGAACACCCTCGTTCGCATCGCGGCTTTGCATAGCAGCCCTGAGGCTCTCGGAAAACGTGTCGCGCACCTCGCGCGCGGATTTCGCGGCGCCGTCGTAAACAGTTCGCTTTACGGCCTTGATGCTCAACGGAGCGCCGGCAAGTATGTCCCTGACCCAGGCATCGACGGCAGAGTCCAATTCCTCCAGCGAAACAACTTGGTTCAGAATTCCCCAAGCGAGGGCGTCCGCGGCGCTTATTCTGCGCCCGGTAAGTAGCATTCCCAAGGCCCGTGTGCGCGGGATCATCCGTGGCAGCATGTTCATCCCGTCAATTGGAACACGGCCGACGCGCGGTTCAGGAAATCCGAAGCTCGCCGTATTGGCGGCAATGGCAAGATCACAGCCCAGAACGATTTCGAATCCTCCTCCCAACGCCAACCCGTTGACCTGTGCGATGACAGGAACAGACAATCTGCCGCTCAAGGCGATTCCGCCAAAGCCAAACTCACGCGTATGTTCCCAGTAATCAACACCGTCCGGGCCGTCTTCCTTCATGTCGGCTCCGGCGCAGAACGCCCGTCCCGCGCCGGTTATAATGACGCACCGGATGGCCGGGTCGCCTTCAATATCCGACCAGATCCTGCCGAGTTCGGCTTCGCTCGACGGGCCGATCGCGTTCAGTCTGTCCGGCCGGTTCAGCCTTATCTTGGCAACGGCGGCATCCGTCACTTCATAGTCTACGCTCATGCCATGCCCGCGCTTTTCAGATATTCGGAAAGCACATCGTCGGTATGCTGGCCAAGACGAGGGGGCGGCAGGCGAACTTCGAACGGCGCATCAGACATCTCGATTGGCGAAGCAACCAGACGGACAGGGCCGGCTGCGGTCGGCTCAAGTTCCACAATCATGCGATTACATCGGGTCTGGGGGTCATCAAGCGCCTCGCTGAGCGTATTCACCGGTGCGCAGAGGATGTCGACATCTTCCAGCCTCTGCAGCCAGTGAGAGCTTGTGCCGCCAGCGAATGAGAGCCGGAATATCTCCTGCAGTTCGGAGCGATGCTTGAACTGCTGCTCAAGATTGGAAAACTTTTTATCCAAAGACAGATCCTTGATGCCGAGCGCGACGCAAATGTCGCGCAGAGGGTTCTTCTTGAACGCCCCGACCATGACGATGGCGCCGTCCGCCGTCTTAAACACGCCGCACAGCGGCATGGCGGCCCAGTTCAGTTCTTTTCCCCGCATCATCCACATAGCCGCTTCCTGCATCTGCATGGCAAGCATGGAGTTGAAAAGCGACACGGAAACCTGTTGGCCTGTGCCGGTTTTTTCCCTCTGCAGCAGTGCGAGCAATATTCCCTGGACCAAGTGCATTCCCGCAGAATAATCCGCCAGAGCGGTGGGATAGATCGACATGGGAATACTGCTGTCCGCCCTGCGATGCATGGCTCCGCTCATCGCTTGGGCAAGGACGTCCTGGCCACCCTTGTGAGCATAAGGCCCGTCAATGCCGAACCCGGTTCCGACAGCATAGATAATTCGGGAATTGATGCGGCGGAGATCTTCATATCCGAATCCCATGCGTTCCATGACGCCGGGCCGGAAGTTGTTGACCACGACATCAATCGAGTCGATCATCTCTCGAACCTTGCCTTTGTCCACGTCCGATTTGAGATCCAAGGTAATGCTGCGTTTGTTCCGGTTCAGGCTGGAAAAGACCGGGTTGTTGAAGCCGTCGGCATCCTCGCCGACGCTCCAACGGGAGAGGTCGCCAAGTTCGGCGCGCTCGACCTTGATGACATCGGCGCCATAGTCGCCAAGCATTTGCGTGCAGCAGGGACCAAGCATGACCTGTGTGAAATCAAGCACGCGAACGCCGGCAAGCGGCAGCGGAACTCCAGGCGAATCGTTCTTGCCGTCAAGCATCACGCCGCCTCCATGTTGAGTGCGTTCGGCGATGGAATATCGCCCGGATCCGCGCCTTGGGCTTTCATTTTCGCCTGTATAGCCCGCGGGCTGACCTCACGCACCGTGGTGCCTTCTTCCAAGGCAAGCGCCGCGGCTATGCCGGTCGCTTCGCCCATCGCCATGCAGGGAGGGATTTCCCGGCTCAGCTTTTGAGCCTGAGACGTGGCAGAGTAGTGCCGTCCGGCGACCAGCAGTTGTTCGACCGATCGCGGCAGCAGGGCGCGGTAGGGCGTGTAGTAATCGCGGCCTCTGCAAACCGTATCGGGGAAATGCGCCCTGTTAATCACATCCGGTTTGGTCACGACATATTCGCCATCCAGAAGCCGGGTCTGGCGGACGCCGGTCTGCGGGGCAAAATCCACGAAGTAGGCCTGTTCGAAACCAGGGACATTAGCGCGGGCGAATTCAAGCAAAGCCTGCATCCGTTTCCGCCCCTCGAACTCCGCGGCAGTCAGGTCTTCGACCTTCATTCCATTAAATCCGGACATATGCGGGCAGTTGCACCATACGACACCGGGGAGCGGTGTTTTCAGCCACCAATACTCCCAACAGCCGCGGATGATCTTCTTGGCTTCCCTCTCGAGTTCGAGAAAGCGCGCAGGATCGTCATATTGGAATCGTTCGGCGGCATCCGTGTCAACCCCGCCGATTCGTGATACCGTGGTCACGATGTAGGATCCCTCCCGAAAGGGAGCGCCGGCGCTGGCAGCGACATCCAGATCGCCTGTGGCATCGATGACGACTTGCCCGCGCAGAGCTTGCGCGCCTTCCTTGGTCTCGACAATCACGCCTGCCGCGGCGCCATCCTCGACAATCGCTGACTGAAACCAGCTGTGGAGCCGAAGGTTGACCCCAGCTTCTCCGACCATGTCGAGAGCAGCCTGCTTGAAGCCGTCAGGATCAAAGGATGCGGCGAATACGACAGGATGCGGTTTCGTTTGAGTGTGAAAGTCGAACACGCCCCATCGCGACCATTTCTGCCAGCTTTCCTGGGTTTCCCGCACCTCTGGAGCGCGGTCCGTTTCGGGCGGGTAGACGCAAAGTCCTTTGGAGTGCATACGGTCAATGATCTCGAGCGCCAGTCCGCGCACCGTGATCTCAAGATCGTTGTGCATGTCGTCCAGCACCAGCACCATGCCGCCTGAAGCGAGCCCGCCCAGATAGGGGTAACGCTCGACGAGGGTGACCGAAGCGCCGTTCCTAGCAGCCGAAACCGCAGCCGAAATTCCGGCGGGCCCGCCCCCGACAACCAAAACATCGGAACTGGCAACGACTGGCACGCTCGCGGCGGGTCTCTTGACGATTCCATGGGGGGTCATTTGATATTCCTTCGGGAATTATATACTTAGCTGCGCAGCCGCATACCGTTCCGTGTCCCGTCCCGGCAACCCGGCGACATGTGATATGAGAACATCCTTGGAGACACCGGGACGACTCGACGAGTCGATGTGCGAAGGGAAACGGCCATTTTCCGTGATCATACCAATGAGACTGCAATTGAGTCAAAGGGTTTGCGCAACAAGGTATGTCAATTCCATTCCTTTCAGATCAGAAGACGGCGTTGGTTTTCCATGTCACGATCCGCCGCTCGAAAAATGATGTCGCGGCGAAACCGAACACTGCGAGGCTCGCGCCGAGGATCACTGTTGCATACAGCATAGGCGACCGGAAATTGTATGTGGCCTCGATAATCAGCGAGCCGAGGCCGTAATTCGAGCCGATCCACTCGCCGACGATGGCACCGATCACGCAGGTTGTGGAAGCGATTTTCAATGCCGCGAACAGAAACGGCAGTGAGCTCTGGATTCGGATCTTCCACAGAATTTCTTGGTTGTTCGCCGACAGCACGCGCAGCAGTTCCATCATCTGCGGACTCACCGCCTTGAGGCCGCGCACCATGTTGACGAGTGTCGGGAAAAAGCAAATCAGGGCGGCGATAACAATTTTCGGCGTGTAGCCGTTGCCGAGAATCAGAACAAGAATGGGAGCGATCGCGATGATCGGGATCGTGTTGATGAAAACCGCAATGGGATAGAATGCCCGTTCAGCGAACTGGCTGTGGACGAACCATACGGCAAGAATGACGGCAACCGCGTTGCCGAGAGCGAATCCGGCGGCCGCTTCCATGAACGTGGGCCAGAAGTTAAGCCAGAGAATGTCGCCTTTTTCGGCGAACACGGCTGCAACCTGCGCCGGGCTCGGCGCAATGTAGGTCGGAATCCCGAAGATGACCACGACCAATTGCCAGAGGAGGATTATCGACAGGGCAGCACAGATCGCAGGAAGCCGATTCCGCCACTTGACGGCGGTAGCCGCCGAGCAGCGAGCGCGCTGGTGTGCTTGCACTGTCGCAGGCACTACTGGCCTCCGCTGCCGGCCTGCCCCAGCAATTGCCGGAGTCGGCCTGTGATCTGGACGAACTCGTAGGTATCGCGGATGGGAAGCTGTCTCGACAATGGGAGGTCAATGTCGACATATTCCAGCACCCGCCCCGGATTGGCTGAAAGCACAAGGCATTTCCGGCCGAGGAATACCGCTTCTGGAACCGAATGCGTGACAAACAGAATTGTCGTTCCGGTTTCGGTCCAGATGCGCAACAGCTCTTCATTGAGCTTGTCGCGCGTTATTTCATCCAGTGCTCCGAAAGGTTCGTCCATCAGCAGCACCCGGGGTTTGCAGACCAACGCGCGCGCGATTGAAACCCTCTGCTGCATTCCGCCGGAAAGCTCATGCGGCAATGCCTTTTCGCGGCCCCCGAGACCAACCAGTTCAAGCAATTCTCCAGGCTCAGCGTGCTGTGTGGGTGCGCCGCGCCCGCGTCCGATTTCCATTGGCAGGCATACATTATCGATTGCCGTGCGCCACGGCAGAAGGGTCGCGTCCTGGAAGACGAAGGAGAAGTCGCGCGCCAGCCGGGCCTGTTCGGGGCTGCGCCCGAAGACCTCAATGCTTCCGTTGCTGATGGTGACCAGATCCGCCACCGCCCTGAGAAGCGTCGACTTGCCGCACCCGGACGGGCCGACAATGGTTATGAGGCTGGATTCGGGGACGTCGAAAGCGACCCCTTCCAGCGCTGTCACACATTCTTCTCCTTCACCGAAATGAACGGCGACGTTTTTTGCTGAAATCGCGGCGGCCGCCGCGGGATTCATCGCGTTCAACCGACCTGCTTGCGGATTGACTCCGTTGCGGCAAGAATGTCCGTTGTCATCACATCCCCGAGCGCTGGCGTCATTCCTTCGAACTGGCCCAACTGATCGTAAATGTCGATCTGGGCCTGCCAGTTCGCCGCATTCATCGCCGCCCAGCCGTTTTGGGCGGTGACATCGTTAAATGAAAATCCCAGAACCGGATTGACAGCTTCAAGCTCGCTGGCGCGATCCAGATTCGGATATTCCGCGACCAGGTGGTCAACCGCGGTTTCCGGGTTCTCTTTCGCGAAACCCCATCCTCTTGCAGAACCTGTGAGGAAACGTGCCAGTACATCCGCATGATCGGCCAGCATTTTGCCGGTGCTGTAGTAGACATTGGCATAAAGCTGGATGCCCGTATCCCACAACATCATGTCAACACGCCGGTCACCGAGAATTTTCAGGGCGTTGGTGTTCGTCATCCAGCCGGTGACTGCTTGTGCCTGGCCGGTAAGCAGGGCGTTCATATCACTGCCCATATTGATAATTTCGACATCATCCTCGCTGATGCCGTTCTTTGCGAGCAGGGCCCTCAGGAGAATTACCGCCGTCGGCTGGGTCGCAATCGTCTTGCCGACCATGTCCGCCGGGACTCGGATCGGATTATCCTCAAGTGAGAAATAAGTGAACGGGTGTTTCTGGTAACCGGCCGCGAATGCTTTGACCGGGATGCCGGCCGATCTTGCCAGCATCAGCGACGGGCTGGATGAAAGCTGCCCAAGACCGGCATGTCCTGCGGCGACTGATGCCACACCGTCAACTCCGGGTCCGCCCGGAGTCACATTCAGTTCGATACCCTCTTCTTCATAATAACCCAACCGCTTTGCCGCCACTTCGCCCAAGATGCCGTTGCCGGCAAGCCAGCCGAGTTGCATGTCGACCTTGGCTCCCATCGCTCCGGCGGAATTCACGCCAATGAACAATGATGACATCAGGGAACCGGTTCCGAAAGCGGCGCCGCAGCGAAGGACATGACGGCGACTCGGATTCGCTTGTTGAGTTCTGGTGTTCATGATTTTACCTCCTGAATCGTTGCCGGGAGGTTAGCGGAATCCTGCGCACGCAAAAAGAAAATAATTTTGGTAAGCGGTCAGATATGTTTTTCGCTTGATTTTGCGCAGTCCGTTTGATTGAATCCCTTAAATAAGAATTAACAATGGGCAGGGCGGGGCAAGCCGCGGAACAACAGGCGACGGGATTGAATCAGCTATCAGAGGAGCTGGTCCGATGACTGCAAATATCTCGTACTTAACTCTTTCTGCGGCGCCTGCCATTACCAAGGCGTTCGCCCGGTTCGCCGGTCGCGGGGGAATCGACGATACCGCGTTGTGCGGGTTCATGGATCGCGCCCGGGGCGGAGTGGTCGGTGCCGATCCGGGCGGCGGCATGATCAAGCAACGGATCGGCCCGCAAGGGTGGCGGGCGATCCGGCGGGTTTCGCACGATCGTGCTGTTTCGCCGGGGCGCGCCGACGTTTTTCGTCTACGGGTTCGCCAAGAACTGCAGGGAGAACCTGTGCCCGGACGAGTATCTTGCGCTCGGGCGGGCCTCGCGGCGGTGCTCGGATCAGCCGAGGCCAGCCAGATATAGAAGCGGATGATGCGGGCGTTTGACGAGATGCGTCTGACGTCGGTCTAGGAGGTGGCGCTGGAGGACATCCACGCGCTCCGGCTGCGTTAGAACGCGAACCAGGCGGTGTTCGTCCGCTGCCTCAATGTGACGACCGAACTGGTGAGCCAGTGGGAGCGCGGTGAGAAGCGGCCGCGGGGAGCCTCGCTGAAGCTGCTGACGCTGGCAGCGAAGAAAAGCCTCGGTGCGGTTGCGTGAAAATGCGCACCGATTGCGCCTCCGCTTTGTCGGCTTTAACTGGCTGGCCGGTCGTTTCAGCGAAGCGCCGGGGTTGGCGGGGATCAAGCTGCGCCGACTTCGTAACCCTTGTCATGCAGCGACTGATGAACAGTCCGGCCGCTTCAATGACGACGCGCAGCACCGCGTGTTTTTTCAGAAACCCGTTGATCGCGCGGAAGCCCGAACGGTCGTTTCTGAACCGGCGGTCGACGGCTGATGTCGTCCCAGCCGCTGCCCGCTTCGGGACGCCGCGAAGTCAAATGCCGAGTCCGCTGACGATGGCGGTTTTCAGCCAAGTGCATTAACTCCATCAGTTCTATGACCGCATTTTCGTTAGCTGGATCCTGGAATTCAAAATCATGCCCGGTAATGAGAATGGCGTCGCCGGTCAAAAGGGTCAAATGAGATGGTTTCAACTTCAGATGCGCAGTTCTCAGCCAAGCTTGAGAATTGCCTGACGGATCTGGCGGCGCGCTCAGGCGCCGCCGTGATGAAATATTTGTCAGCGGGCAATGTGGAAACTGATTGGAAAACGGATGGAACGCCGGTGACGATGGCCGATCTAGAGGTTGACAGAATCATCCGCTGCCGACTGGAGGCCGAATTTCCCGGCATTCCAGTAATCAGTGAAGAATCGCCGGAAAAGCATGACACCGGACACGGGTCATTCTTCATCATCGATCCGATTGACGGCACCAACGGATTCCGCCTGGGCGGAAACGAATTCACCGTCAATATTGCGCTTGTGCTGGACGGCGCGCCGTGCGCGGGAGTTGTCTTTGCGCCGGCCCTTGACCGCATGTTTGTGACCTCTTGCCCCGGTCGCCTCACGGAAACGAACGGCTCCCGGACGAAGGTGCGCGGCAGTTTGCGCGCCGCATCCGGTGGGCTGCGGGTCGTGGCGTCCCGGTCTCACAGCTCCCGGAGATCGCTTAAGAATTATCTCTCGGACACTGATGTCGCCACGTGCGAGTATGTTTCTTCGTCCCTTAAATTCTGCCTTCTTGCGGCCGGCGAAGCGGATCTGTACCCGCGCATCGGCAGGACGATGGAGTGGGACACCGCGGCGGGTCATGCCGTTCTGCAGGCAGCGGGCGGAAAGGTGCTGGAGCTTAACGGCCTGGAGCCGCTCGCCTACGGAAAACCTGGATATGTCAACCCGGATTTTGTTGCCTCCGTGCCCGGCGTGAATCTCCCGAAGAAAACGTGAATGCCTGTTCTGGGGGTGATTCCGGCCCGGTTTGCGTCTTCGAGATTTCCCGGCAAACCGCTTGAGCCGCTGACCGGCAGCACGGGCATTGAAAAATCCCTGATCCGGCGCACTTGGGAGGCCGTTTCCGGGGCCGGCAGCATTGACAGCCTAGTCGTCGCGACTGACGATATCCGAATCCGTGAAGAGGTTGAATCATTCGGCGGCAAATGCGTCATGACGTCTTCGGCCTGCGGCAACGGAACAGAGCGGTGCGCCGATGCGTTGAATCATTTCGGCGGTTACTTTGACATTGTCATCAACGTCCAAGGCGATGCCCCGCTGACTCCGCCTTGGTTTGTGGACGATTTGGTGGCGGCGATACGAAACTCACCGGATATCGGCGTGGCCACGCCGGTCATCCGGTGTGACGGCGCAGTTCTCAAAAGGTTCAAGGAAGACAACAGAAAAGGACTGGCCGGCGCCACGACGGCGGTTTTCGATGCCGGCCGGCGGGCACTGTATTTTTCCAAACAGATCATTCCCTGGACTGATGACAGCCGCTTTCCAGAAGGACTGACTCCGGTCTATCACCATGTCGGCATTTACGGCTACACCGCCGATAAGCTTCATTTCTATGCAGACTGCAGCCCGTCTGATCTCGAACGGCAGGAAGGGCTGGAACAGCTGCGTTTTCTGGAATACGGCGAACCGGTTCTGTGTGTCGAAGTTGACGGAAAGGGCCGGGATTTCTGGGAAGTGAACAATCCCGATGACATTGAGCGGGTCGAGGCCGCTTTGCTTGCCGCCGGCATAGAGTGATTCGGGTTCCGGCGCTTGTTTCCCACCGGATTTTTCTGAGTCTCTTCCGGAGATCATGCGGTTTTTCGCCGTCCCGGCGGTATGCTGGTCAGATGAGGCGGAAGCAGCTCATTTCAGCCGGAATCTGGATTGTCTCGTCGGCGCACGCAAACTCCGCGCAGGCGCAAGAGACCCTTTCACAGGACATCGCCGGCGGCATATTCGCGTTCTTTGCGACCGAATTCGGAGATATCCGCAGCGCAGCCCTACTCAATCAGATCTTTGGACCATTGTATCCGGCGGCGGGCGGCGGCGCCCATGCGACCGCGTTCTCGGTCCTGACCGGTTTCGTCAACCTCGCCTTTCTGGCAGTGGGAGGACTGCTGCTGGCGTACAATATCACGGCCGGCCTTCTCCAGTCGGCGCACGAGGGGGAAATTCTCGGCCGGCGCTGGTCGTCTCTATGGGCGCCGCTGCGGGTTTTGTTCGCGGTCGCCTTGCTGATTCCCGTGCCCGGCCTCGGCGGTTACAATGTGATCCAAGGCGGGGTCGCTTGGATCGTCCGCGGAGCAACCTTGCTGGCCAGTGAACTCTGGTCACAGGGATCGGCGGTAATCCTGTCGGGCGAGATTCCGCTGACCGGCGCGGCCCCGAGGCTCGACGGTGAACTTTTCGGCGCGGTCTACCGGAATCAGCTTTGTCTGTGGCTGGCAAATCACCAGTTTGCAGTCGCGGGCAGCCCGCTGAGGGTACGGTTCAAGGCTGACGCGGCGGCCGATCCGCCCCTTATCATGTCCTTCGTGGACGGCAGTCGCGGGGAAATCTGCGGATCCTACCGTCTGCCGGAAACACCCGCATATATCAGGCGTCTCGGACCGTCAGCTTCAATTGTCGAAAGCCGTTTCCGCAATATGCATGCGGAAATTCTGCAGGACATCATTGAAGCCGCCGACGGCATAATTGCCCGTCAATGGCCGGTTCTTATAGCGAATGAGGGTCGGCTGCCGCCTGTATCGGACTCGATCGCCGCCGCTGTCAACGGCGCGAATCTGAGATTGGCCGAAGGAAGCGCAGTTCTGTTCGCCGCCGTTTCCGGCTCAGTGAACGCGTCGGACGATGCCCGCAGGCTGTTGATGGAGCGCGTCACAGGCGCCGGCTGCGGCATCGAATCATCGGGCGGTCCGGCGTCGTGCGGCGGCGGCTGGATCGGAGCCGGAAACTGGCATATGACGATTGCCCGTTTCAACGCCGAATTGACGGGCCTTCTCAACGCCCGCCCGACGGCTGCGGAATCAAGATACCTGTCGGCCGGATTCGACCGCCTGAATAGGCAGGTTGTGCTTGCGGCTGACGAGCCGGGCTGGCTGAGGCGGGTATTCGGCGGAACCGACGCCAGCAAATATCTGCATATCGGCGAAGCTGGCCGGATCTGGCAGGCGGCTACGGGGCAGTTTGAACGCGCCGCTGTCAGGTTGAGCGCATCGAATATGCGGATCTCCGGCAAAATTCTGCGGGATGCGGTTCCGGTCGGCCATTCCGGACTCCTGGAAAGGATATGGCAGATCGGTTTCGCCGATGCCGCCGGCGCTGTGATCGAGTCGTTTTCTCCGGCTAACTGGGCCGACGATCCGATAGTCGGCGTGGTGCGGATGGGGAACTGGTATCTTGATGTCGCCGGCGCGCTGATTTTCGGCGGAGCGGCGGCTTCGCTTCTGACAGGCGGGTTCGGAACCGCGGTGGTGTTCATGGTCGCCGCTCCGCTGGCCGCGGTCGGCATGACGCAGTCTTTCATCCTGCCGGTATTGCCGTTTCTTTACTGGGTTCTGGCGGTCTCGGGCTATTTCCTTCTTGTCATTGAGGCGGTGGCGGCTGTCAGTCTCTGGGCGGTTGCCCACATGCGCCTCGACGGCGAGGGCATATCCGGTGAAGCGGGTCGTTACGGCTGGCTCATGCTGTTGGGTCTGATGCTGACGCCGTCATTGATGATCCTCGGATATTTTGCCGGAATGATCCTGTTCCGGGTAACGGCAAGGCTGTTCGATGCCGGAATGTTCTATGCGATGAGCGCGCTTGCCGAAGCCTCGCCGATCGTCGCGGTGTCCGGGCTGATCGCTTCGGGGTTTCTCATCGTGTTCGCTTATGTGGTCATTCTGGAGCGGAGTTTTTCCTTGATCTCGGTTTTTCCCGGAAGGGTCCTTCGCTGGATCGGTTCGGAAGCGCATCTTGCTGACGGCTTCGGCGAAAACCGTTTTCGAAGCGGTCTTCACAGTGCGACGTCCGCATTCGGCAGCGGCGTTTCCAAGGCGGGACAGGTTTCGGTTCAGGCCCTTCGTTCAACGGGAGCCGGCGGAATCCGTCAATAGCGGACCGCGCAGTCAGGCGCCGTCCCGGCGGCGTAAATTCCATTTGACATGGAAACAGCGCGCGATCTGCGGCGAGAGTGTAAGCGAAACGGATAAATCACAGCCGTGCGCACGCCGTCCCCTGGCAGTCTGACACAGCAGGATTGACAGTATGACGTGTCCGGCGGATTTTCCAGTGCCCGGCTGCAGCCTTTCCCCGCCGATTAAACTCCGAAATGCATCGCTTCATTTGTAGACCGCGATTGAGGCGAATCTATATGTTGTATGCGGATCAAGCGGGTGCGATACTCTCTGTAACGAAAAAGGAGGGAATCGCATGCCGTCAGACTTTAACTGCTTGATCCAGTTTGACCGTTGCCAGCTTCAGGCGCTGAAGAAAAGCGGTTTCCCGCAAAGGGGCATCGCGGCTGAGATCAGCTGCTCGCAGTCAACGGTGAGCCGCGAACTCGCCCGCAACACCGGGTTGCGGGGCTGCCGCAGCAGCTGGCCGAAGCCCGGCGGCGGGACATATCCGAGCGGCCCGCGATCGTCGAGGAAAAGACCCGAGCGGGAGACCGGCAAGCGGACACGATCATCGGCGTCCGGCGCCGGGGGAACTCTGGTTCCGCTTGTCGACCGGGCGGTGATGATTCACGCCGCTTCAACGGGTTGAGAGAAGGACGTCGTCTCTGGTCGGGGCTGCGGTCATCAAGCATCCGCGGCCGGTGTCCGGCATGACGCATGTGATCACGGCTGATGACGGCAAGGAATTCGCGGGGCATGCGGAGATCTCCCGAGATCTCGGCGCTTGAATGAACATACGAACGGCCTGGTAAGGGAACAACTTCCGGACGACAGCTCCGTCCGAGGTCCGGAGGGTGCGGAACGCGCTCAATGACGCCCCCCGCTGAAACCGCCTGAGGGCCGCTTGAAAGAGGCGGAGCTGAACTGATCCGGCTGCCGCTCACTCCACCCCCAGCGGCTGGATCCCGCCGGATTCCCGCCCTTCTCACGACCGGCGGCGGTCGGAAACGTATTTGCCGGGCGCTTGCCGCATCTGCTGCAGCTTGATTCTGACAAAGAGCCGCCGGCTGACCTCGGTGATGCATTTCATAGTTGTACGGGCGTCATAGAGAGTATCGCACCCGCTTGATTCGCATACAACATGTAGATCTACATCAATCGCGGTCTACAAATGAAGCGATGCATTTCGGAGTTAAATCGGGAACAGGTTGCGCGGCATAATAATGTTCGTTAGCAGTGGATCCATCCATAGCCTCAAAAGGCAGACATGAGAGGAGAGTCACAATGGAAAACAGTATTGGCCGCAGAAAGTTTCTTGGCGGTGCCGCGTTGGCGGCAACCGCCTCGGCGGGAGGGCTTGCAGCTCCTGCCTTGGCGCAGTCGAATGGAACGACTTTGAAGATGCAAGCGGCATGGGGGGGGGGTATCTTTTTAGAGAATGCCCAAGCCTATGTCGACCGCGTCAATGAAATGTCCGGAGGGGCGCTGACCATTGAGCTCCTTCCCGTCAATGCCGTCGTTAAAACCAGCCAGATGCAGGATGCGGTTCACCGGGGCATTTTAGACGCGTGCCATTATGTTCCCGCATACTGGTATTCCAAATCGCCGACCGCGTCGCTTTTCGGAACAGGACCCTGTTTCGGATGGTCAAGCCAGGAAGTTCTGGGATGGGTCCATTACGGCGGCGGTCAGGAACTGTTCGATGAATTGATGGAACAGCTCCAACTCAACATCGTTTCGTTTTTCAACAGCCCGATGCCGGCGCAGCCCTTGGGCTGGTTCAAGGAGCAGATCACAGATGCCGCGCAAATGGACGGGCTCAAATACCGCACCGTCGGACTCGCTGCGGATGTGCTGCTGGAAATGGGCATGTCGGTGGTGCAGCTGCCGGGAGGCGAAATCCAGCCGGCCATGAAATCCGGGCTGATTGACGCTGCCGAGTTCAACAACCCGACGTCGGACCGCGACTTCGGCATGCAGGATGTCTCCAAACATTACCATCTGGCTTCATTCCACCAAAGCCAAGAGTTCTTTGAGGTGTCCTTCAACCGCGAAAAATACGAGTCGCTTTCGCCCGAACTGCAGGCAATCATCAAGTATGCGTCGGAAGCGGAGAATTCGAACTTCTACTGGCACAACACGAAACGTTACGCGGACGATTTGGTGACCCTGCGCGATGAGCAGGGCGTGAATGTCTACCGGACACCGGATTCGGTGATGAAAGGACAGCTGGAAGCCTGGGATGCCGTGGTCGACAGAATTTCAGCGGAAGATCCCTTCTTCGCCAAAGTTATCGAGAGCCAGAAGGCTTACGCCAAGAATGTGATGAATTATCTCAACCTTAACCAGCCGGATTACAGGCTGGCTTACGACCATCACTTCTCTTGATCCATAGAATCCGGGAGCCGTTGACGGCTCCCGGATGATAGGTCTCAACAAATGCAGCGTATCGTCCAGACAATCGAAGGTCTGAGCGTATGGATTGGCCGCGCGTTCGGCTGGTGCATTCTGATTTTGACCTTGTCAGTCTCATATGAGGTTGTTGTAAGGTATGTTTTCAACGCTCCGACTGTCTGGGCGTTTGACATGATGGTTCAAATGTACGGGGCGCTTTTCCTGATGGCCGGCCCGTACGCTCTGGCGCAGGATGCGCATGTGCGCGGGGATGTTCTGTACCGCCTTTTCCCGGTCCGCTGGCAGGCGCGCATCGATTTTGTTCTGTATATTCTGTTTTTCTTTCCGGGAATGCTGGCTCTCTTTTGGTTCGGTTACGAAATCGCCAAGGACAGCTGGCGCTATCAGGAAGTGAGCTGGAACAGTCCGGCACGCATCCAGATCTATTTTTTCAAATCCCTGATTCCCGTCGCTGGAGCCCTCTTGATTATCCAGGGAGCCGCGGAAATGCTGCGCTGCTGGCACGCCATGCGTAACGGCGTCTGGATGGAGCGTCTGGAAGATGTCCGCGAGACAGAAGACGTTCTCACGGCCCGGCAGGAAGCCAATTGACCGGAATGAAGTCTGGCCTGCGGAATCCATTTTTCGGAAATTTGAAATGACCAATCCAGAAGTCGCGATCCTGATGCTCTGCCTGTTCATCGTGATGGTGCTTTTGGGCTTTCCCATCGCCTTCACACTGATCGCCATGGGCGTCGCATTCGGTTATTTCGCCTACTACCAAGGCGGCATCGACAGCTTTTCCGACCTGATAAACAACAACATATTCTACCTCCTTAACCAGAATACCTACTCGGTAATGGAGAATGACACGCTGGTCGCGATTCCGCTGTTTCTGTTCATGGGTTACGTCGTCGAACGGGCAAGCATCATCGACCGGCTGTTCTATTCGCTGCAGCAGGCCGCCCATAATTTGCCGGGATCCATGGCCATCGCGGCGCTGATCACCTGCACCGTGTTTTCAACCGCATCCGGTATTGTCGGCGCTGTGGTCACCCTGATGGGTCTCTTGGCATTCCCTGCCATGGCGAACGCATCCTACAACCGACAGTTCGCATCAGGAGTGATCTGCGCCGGCGGAACGCTGGGCATCCTGATTCCGCCGTCGATCATGCTCATCGTTTACGCGGCGATCGCGGAACTGTCTCCGCTGCGGCTCTACGCGGCGGCGGTGTTCCCCGGTCTGCTCCTCGCGGGTCTCTACATTCTCTATGTGGCAGCCCGCGCATTTCTGAATCCTGAAATCGCGCCGAAGCCGAAACATGATGAAATTCCGCCGCGGCGTGAAGTCTACTGGAATCTTCTGGTTTCGTTCGTTCCGCTGACGGTGTTGATCATGCTGGTTCTCGGTTCGATCCTCGGCGGACTCGCCACACCCGCGGAGGCGGCGGCGATGGGTGCTTTGGGCGGCCTGACGCTTGCCGTGATATACCGGTCCCTGACTTGGCGGCGCCTGAAAGAAAGCGTGTTCCTGACCGCGAAAGCGACGGCGATGGTCTGCTGGCTGTTTGTCGGATCGTGGACTTTCGCGTCCGTGTTTTCATATCTCGGCGGCCACGATGTCATCGAGCACTGGATCTTCGGTCTCAGTCTCGAGCCGTGGCAGTTTCTCGTGCTGGTTCAGTTGATCATTTTTCTGCTTGGGTGGCCGCTTGAATGGACGGAAATTCTGATCATATTCGTGCCGATTTTTCTTCCGATGCTGGATACGTTCGGCGTCAATCCGTATTTCTTCGCGATGCTCGTGGCTCTTAATCTGCAGACGTCTTTCCTGACTCCGCCGATGGCCATGTCCGCCTATTATCTCAAGGGGGTGCTCCGGTCGCGGATTGAGTTGGCCGACATTTTCAAAGGCATACTGCCTTATCTTGCCATCGTCATTTTCGCGATGTTCCTCATGTACCAGTTCCCGGAACTGGCGCTTTGGTTCCCTGACTATCTCTTCGGCGAGTACATTCCTTAAGTTTGTCCCGCATGACATCCCGATCCGTCAATCCATGCGAATTCACGGCAATGTCGGCCATGCAGGCGGCAGAGCTGATACGCGCGGGCAGTCTGAAATCGGAAACGCTTGTGCAGGCATGCGCGGACCGCATTCAAGCCACCGACGGAGATCTCGGCGCCTGGGCATGGTTCGACGCCGACGCAGCGCTGCGCCAAGCGAGAGAAATGGACCGGATCCGATGGTTCGGTCGTCCTGTCGGCGCACTGCACGGCGTGCCTGTCGGGATCAAGGACATCATCGACACCAAGGGTGTCCCCACTGAATGGGGCACGGCTGCCTGCGCCGGGCGCGTTCCCCGCAAAGACGCGTTCGTGATCGACAGACTCCGCGATGCCGGCGCGGTCATCCTCGGCAAGACCGTTACGACCGAACTTGCCTTCATGTGTCCGGGCGGAACGGTCAATCCGCATGATCCGGGGCGCACCCCGGGAGGTTCGTCAAGCGGTTCCGCGGCGTCGGTCGCCGCATTTCAGGCGCCGCTGGGAATCGGCTCTCAAACCAACGGATCGGTCATCCGCCCGGCATCCTATTGCGGAGTTTTCGGATTCAAACCGTCGCGCGGCTCGATTTCCCGGGCGGGAGTGCTCCGCACCAGCCGGTCGCTTGATCAGATCGGCGTGTTTGCCCGGACCTTGGAAGACGCGGCGGCGCTTGCCGATGCGGTCGCGGCCCGCGACTCCTCCGATTCCGGCACCTACTCCCGGCCCCGGCCGCGCATGTTCGAAGGCTGCCGCAGCGAGCCGCCGATCGAGCCGTCTCTGGCTTGGATTGACGCGCCTTACAACGAAAGAGTGGCGGACGATGTGCGGCAGGGACTTGAAGATGTCACCGCTCTGCTTGCGCCGCGAGTGGAGCGGCTGCCGGCTCCGGGCGGGTTTGAGGGTCTGCTGGAAACGCACAGGACCATTCAGGATTACGAGATCGCCCGCAGCCTGAAACGTCTGGCCGCAGACCGCGGCGGACACCTGAGTCCCCAGATTCTTGACACGATCGAGAACGGGCTCAGGATCGACCGCGGGGCATATGCGGTCGCATTGCGGGAAATGGCGGCCGCAGAAAACTATTTTGCGAAATTTTTCAGAGATTTCGATGCTGTCATCACGCCCGCTTCGCTCGGCGAGGCGCCGCCGATTGACTGCGGCACCGGCGATCCCGTCTGCAGCACGGTCTGGACATTGTGCGGCTTACCGTGTATCACGATGCCAGTCCTGAACAGTGCCGCGGGACTGCCGGCCGGTGTGCAGCTTGTCGGCGGCCCTGAAGAAGACGACAGGCTTCTGCGCTCGGCGAACTGGATTCTGAAGACGCTTGCCGCATAGCTCTCCGCGAACAGGGAAAGAACAAAAATGCTCAGCCGAACCACCAACCTGATACTGGCGTTCTCCTCGCTGCTGCTCATGGCGGCTTTCACGCTGGGTCTCGCGCAGGGAATTTCGTCTGGATTCGCCGGTTTCTGGGGCGGGCTTCCGTTTTGGCTGATTTCATTAGCCGTGCTTGCATGCGCCGTCTATGACATCTGGGACAGCTGTCCCCGGGACAACGAATAACGGCTCAAACTGCCCGGCCGGAGACTCGGCTCTCCGCTCTTCAAACTCATTGAGCAGCCATCCGGCGCAGGGCTGTAGCTTTTGGGATTTCCTGTTTTCCGGCAGCAGTCCGGCGGAGCTGATGAGTTTCAGGGCGCAGCGGTGATCCCATCCGGCCTTCTTGAGTTTGCCGCGCATTGACTCAGTCTGTTTGTCCTACGTGACCCGCGCCAAGTTGAGAGCCAGCCGCCGCATCACGGCCAGGTTTTCGGGCCCGGGTCCTGTCCGGTTTCGCAGATGACCTTCATTCATCGTGACATCGAGTACCCAATGCAGACTGTTCGCTGCCGACCAGCGCTCTCGCACGCCCTTGAGAAAACGCTCCGGATCCCGCTTCCCGCTCATGATGAAATACCGGGTTTCGGCACTGCGTTTTCCCCCGGTTTCCCGGGTCGAAGATACGGATCCGACAGCGGCGAGCCCCGGCTGTCAGTGTTTTTCCAGCCAGCCGGCATCACAGCGGACGGCGCCCGCCGGGGTTCGATCCAGCCGTGCCCCTTCTCCTTATGCGTCTCGGAAAACTGAATGTTTTCAATATCATCATGGTTCTCCATATGCCGTTCCACTTCCTTGCGCGGATTGCCCTTCAAGGCGAGGATATACCCGCCCCCGCCGTCCTTCACGGCCTCCGATATCGCCCGCTGCGCGTGCATCGCGTCCGCCGCTGCCGTCCGCCCCCGGATGTCGAGAAGCTTCAGAAGCGCAGGGATTGCCGTGATCTCATTCGATTTCCGGTCGACCGCGGTATGTGCGAAAGCCCGCCGCGTCTCAGAGGCGAAAGCGCGCGCGGGATGCAGAGGCTGCCGCTTCGAAGCGCCGGCGAATGACCGGCGCAGGGTCTTGCCGTCGACGGCGATGACGCCGTCCCCGTATTCCGCCGCCGGAACCTCCGACAAGCTGCGGGAAAGACGCGCAAGAACGATGCCGAGCTCAACAACAAGAGGATTAGTGCTGTTGAACAGGTCGGAAAAGGCGCCGCAGCTCGGCGCGCCGTGTTTCAGTTCCATGAACTCAAGCAGGAATTTCCTCTTGATTTTGCCGTATTCGACTGTATCGGCGCATGTTTATCCTCCCGACATGATGGTCAGAAGAGCGGTCATGAGCATTTCGTAAAGGTCGTGCCGACAGCGTTGCTGCGCGGGGGATCGGTTATGCCGTTGAAAATATGAGATGAATCAGCTGTGTTCGTGCCTCTGTTTGCATCGTTAAGGCATTGATGAAACAAAATGCGCTGATTGGAAAGCAGAAAAATTCAAAAGCGAAAGCCCTACGGAAACCGCAAGTGCTGAACCTCGCCTTGCGGCTGCGGGATCATCACGGGGCATCCAGATGTTCACGCGGAATCCGGCGGTGCCGGCGACGAATGATCAGGCCGGGAGAGGTATGCGGATGCTGAAACCGCATCAAAAGGCATACGGCTGCTGCCGGTGCTGCGGATGCTGATCGAGACGGCCCGCAAGCAGGGACAGCCGGTTCTTAACGCACTTCCAACGGAGCCGGCGGATCTGAGAGGCTGCTGACAGTCTGCCATCATTGGAATGATAGATTAAGGGTGAATGCGGTTTGATATGTTCGCCTTCGGCAGTGCGCCGTCATTTCCGCAGCTGCCGGATACACTGCCGGCATAACACGATCCGCTGCCGGTTCCTGCTCTAAACACACCCTTGCCGTCAATCCCGTAATGTTTCGCTGCCAGCCGTCTGGCTGTGCGCTTCAGAATCGCATGGACGGGTTGAAAAATCATTTGGATTTTTCATATGGGGACGATACTCTCAAAAACTGGAAGCTTTTCACAAGGGCTGACACCGTGAAAATCCGGCATTGTCTCACATGACATAAGCGATCGGTATTAAAGCCGGCATCGCCGTGGTTCCGGTTTTCAGCAGGAGAAGAAGATGGCGGCGCGCGGTATGGACCGGAATCCTTTCCGCCCCGGTTACGGCGTCATTCCGCCGGTGCTGGCCGGACGCGAGGCGCTGAAGAGCGAGTTCCACGGACGGCTCGCGGATCTGGCCGCCGGGAGTCTAAATCCGACCACGCTTCAGCTCATGGGTCCGCGCGGCTGCGGCAAGACGGCCATGCTCGCTTGGCTTGAGAAAGAGGCTGAGAAAAAGAGGATTGAATCCGTTTTTTTGTCCATAGAGGCTTTCGCCGGCATTGATACGCTTGTCGGTGTGCTGAGGTTTCTGAAAGGGGGCGTGTTCGGCTTCGGCAAAGGCGACCTGCGCATAGGAGCCGGCATCGACGGGATTCCCGGGTTGTCCGGCTCCGCAGGGATCGGCGGCGGTCCGGCGGACAGGGCGGCGGCGACCGTTGCCCGGCATCTGGATGCTCTCGCCCGCCGCCGCCGTCGGTTGCTTGTTCTGATCGACGAAGCCCACGGTTTGCCGTCCGAAACAGCCCGGCCTTGGTTCGATGCCTTCCAAGCCGCGGCGCGGAGACGCCCGATGTTGCTGGTAGTCGCCGGCACGCCGGATCTGTCGATGGTTCTCCGCAGTTCGGGTTCGAGCTTCATGGAACGGATCAATATCCGGCGGATCGGCCGGCTGGCCCGGGAGGATGCCGCCCGGGCGCTGACCGAACCCTTCGGGGAGCGGGCATGTTTCGAGGATCGGGCCCTGTCTGCCGTCCTCGACGAAGCGCAGGGCTACCCTTACTTCATCCAGCTGTGGGGAGAGGCGCTCTGGAACACGGTCGCCGGATCCGGCGCCGCCCGCATCGGCATGCCGCAGGTCGAGGCCGCCGCCGCGGCGGCTGACAGGGTGCGGCAGGAGCTCTACAGCGGGCGGGCGGACGAGATGTTCCGCGCCGGCGCGCTGATCCCGGCTGCCGAGACGGCGCTGGAAATCGGAAAGGGCCGGCACCCGACCGCGCTTAATTTCAATTGGACAGCGGACAGGATCGCCGCCCGGGGCGACGGCGACAGGACCGCGGCGCGCCGTTCGCTGCTGCATACTGGATTCATCTGGGAGGCGGAACCCGGGGAATGGGAATACGGCATTCCGAGCCTCGCCGGGCATGTCGTCGAAGCGGCGGTGCTGTCCTGCATCCCTGAGGCCGCTGTCAGTCCGTCGCTGGCGGCGGCGGCGCGGCTGCTCAAGGCGGAGGGGGCGGCGACGCCCGAGGCCCTGACCCGGGCGCTGGCGGCGGCGGGGGCCGACGGTCTTGCGGCGGATTACCTGAGCGTGCTTTGTCAGCAGGGCCTGTTTATCGCGAAAGAAGACGGAAAGTTCAGACTCGCCGCCCCGCTGCTGGCCGAACAGGTTCTGAAGCGTCTCGGCATCAATCCTGCCGCCGAGGCGCCGGCGGCGCGGAAGGACCGCGGCCCGGCTGGTCCGTGAGGGGCGTCTGATAACCCGGCCGGGGATGAAGCGGGCCGGCAGGCTGTTTGTCGTGGCCGCGGCCAGTTTCGTTCCCGGCGCGGAATGTCCGGCGCGGCGCATCCGCGACTTTCCGGTCTGGAACCCGGATAAGGACGATCCCGGAGAACTGCGGCCTCTGGGCCTCTTCTATGACGCGTTGTTTCCGGTCGGCCGGGTTCAGGACCGCTGGCCGGCGGTGAGGGAGGACGCCGCGGTAGCGGAGTCCGAATGTCTGGCGGGGAAATCCGAAGAGAAGCGTTCCGGCCTGGACGGTTTTATCGCCGCAGCCGGAGCAATCGCCGCCGGAGAACGACATCGCGCCGACCCCGTCGGCGGAACCTTGGGATGACGACGGCCCTGCACCCGGGATGTGACCGCACATATATGGCATAAGTCCGAATGAAGCATCGCATTCGGTGTGCTGAACAAATTGAATATATCCCCGTCCATGCCAAGCGAAGCGTTACGCCTCCCTGCCGCGGCGACGGGCACCTATCAACTTATCACACTTGATATCTTGGTGTTACCGTGACTGGATCTCCGGCCAGCCGGGATTTATCCCCGGGTGAGGAAACCCTTTGTTTTCATGAACATGGAAATCTCAGGCGCTGCGGATCGCATTTCGCGGCAAGCGCGCCTTCGGCTGGCACGATGTTTCAATCAAACGTGAATCGTGGCACAGAGAGTGAATTTCAACCGAACTTCAAGATATGGAAGGCGGATTCACATGTTTCGGTTCGGGACACGCAATCAAGTAAAAGTGAAGTATGAGATATTGATAGGCCGGGCGCCCGCGCAGCCGTGAACGCAAGGCCGCGGGCTAGGCGTTTGACTGACCGTCGCATGGCCAGATGAAAATAACGCGTAAGGCCGGACGGCGGCGGGGATGTGAAGCGGTATATGGAGAACCCCGGCGGGCCGCCGTCCCATAAGCGTTAACTTGTTTGGTTTCCGTTATTGAAAAGGCCGGAGATCTGGCACTGGCGTTGGCGCAGGGGTTCCGCCAGTGATCCGGAGATATCGTTCCATTCGGCGATCATCCGCGCCAGCGGCAGGGCGGGTTCGATCACTCTCATGATCTGACTGCAGGCGAATTTGAAGTCGCACCAGACGCTGCGCTTGCGCTTCCAAGTCGTACCCCAGGGGAAAACAGCGCTTGCGTGATGGATCAGCTTTTCGGTCGGCAGGGCGACAAGAATTTTTCCATAGAGCCACGCCCTGGCGCTTTCGTCATCGTATTTGGGAAGGCGGCCCGACTGCGCCAGCGACTTGAACCGCTTGAAGACCGGTTCGACCTGCCATCTGACCCGATACCGCTCCAGGACGTCACGGGCCGAAAAGTCGGGTTCGGGGAAGGTCGTGAAGAGGATGACGCAGCGCGCGAAGATCACAGTGTCAGGCTGAACCTGATTGCCCTTTCGCGATGCGTCCCTCTTCAGCTTGCCCTCGGCGATCCTGATCGCTTCCCGGGTCTTGCGCAGCGCGCGGATGCGGCCCGGCACGGCGGCATCGCCCTTGACAGCGGCCTTGACCTGCCATGACCTGATCGACCCTGCCCGCATCAGCGACCCGACCGCGGCGGGCAGGTCGAAGGGCGCTCCTTCCGGCGTCTTCAGAACAAGCGGGCCGGTGTTCACCCGCACGGTGACGCATCCCCCACCCTCGCAAACCACATGGCGGATGCCGTTGCCGATCGAATAACCGCGGTCGGCAAGAATGCGGTCGCCGTCGCGGATCGGAAACCGCAAGAACGATTCGCCGGTGTCCGGACCCGCCGTCGCCGTGATCCTGAAGAAATCGCAAATCAGAGACGGAAGGCTCACGCTGTAGCGGATGCGCCATAAAGAACCGGTCTTGCCCGGCTCCTTCACCGTCGTCGCATCAAAGGCCCGAACCTGAAACCCGCCGTCTGCCGCAAGCGCAAGCCCCCGTTCCCGGAAAAGCGCGGCGCACAGCGCCTGAAGCCGGTCTCCCGACTTCTTCAGCCGTTTCATCAGCGACACCGCCGGGAAATCGCCCGGCCCCGCCTTCTTCGCCCGAACCGCCGTCTCCCGCAGCGAATGCCCGCACCCGACATGCGGCAACAGCATGCGCAACAGATTCTCAGCCGGCTTGTGCTTGCGCAAACCCTTCAACGCGCCGTGCCGCGACGCTGAATCCCGCCGCTCAGGCGGCAAAAATGTTGCCCGAAGGTCCCGGTCATCATCCATCTCAAGATCTCCCAGGCATCGCCCACCGGTCCAATGCTGCAGGAGTCTCATTCACCAAACAAGTTAACGCTTATGGGCCGCCGTCCGCTGTGATGCCGGCTGGCTGGAAACACACCGACAGCCGGGTCTCGCCGCTGTCGGATCCGTCTGGTCGCCCCGGGAAATCCGGGGAAAGCGCAGTTCCGGAACCCGGTATTTCATCATGAGCGAAAAACGGGATCCGGAGCATCTTCTCAAGGGCGCGCGGGAGTGCCGGCCGGGATCACCGCTGCGCCCTGAAGCTCATCAGCTCCGCTGGACTCCTGCCGGAAAGCGAGGAGGCTCAAAAGCGATAACCCTGCATCCGGCGTCAAACACACGGTCGTCTGTCAAGGCTCCGGAAAACAGTCCCCGGAATCTTCTGCGTCCCCATAAGAACGCTGTCCTGTCAAAGGCGCATATGTTCCGGCATGACCGGCGGCGGGCGAAAACGCGTTTGGGAAGTTTCACAGGCTGCGCCGAGTATGGCCGGGCTGGATTCCGAATCCGGACCAGCGGCGGAACGGCCGGGGAACTTCCACATGCGATCTGTGAGCGAAACGGCCGGGGTCGGTCCCCGGCATATGGGTTACGTGGTTCTGAAAGTCGAGAGTTACGGCGGCGGAACGGCGGGCGAGGGCTGTTATCCGGGTGTGGTCAACGGACAGATAATGGGAGGGCTGATGAACGGCCGCGCCGTTTCAATCGCCCTTCGCAGGACTTTGACAAACCAGAGAGTCCCGCAGATCGCCGATCTTCAGAATGAAGACAAACTGTGCCGCACCCTGCCGGGGGGCTACCTCGCCTTCGAAGGAGTCCGTCAGGAAAGCGGAATGCTTACAGCGCAGTGGCTGAACCGCATGGGCGATCCTGATTCCGTGGTACGCTCGGGGATGCCGGCGCAGATCGCGCCGTCATACGACCGGGAAGGCAATGTCCGCCGTTTCAAGGTGAACGGCGCGACCGTCTACAATGCTTATATTCTGCATATGTCCCGAAGCGAGACGTCTGACGGCGAGACCGGTCTTCAATCCGTCCTTGTGAAAGCGATGGAAGACAAAGGATCCGCGCTGGTCGCGCTGGCGCCCGGCGGGAGCGCCGATGCCGGCCGCAGGAGCAGGCGGACGCTTATGGCGGTCGCCGGATGGAGGGACGGAAACCGGATCCCGGCCGGGGAGGCCGCGGACTGCTTCCTTGCGCGGCATGGGGAGGAAACCCTGCGGCCGCATTTCGATTCCGGCGCGCCGGCCGATGTCATTCCTCTGGAAATCGTCCGGCTGGGTTCCAGGGTCTGCGAGTCGATTGATGCGGGCGGGAAACACTCGGTGCCGGTTTCGAGATATATGACGGGAGGTCTCGGCGCGCGCATCGAATCGTCGCTTCGGCGGACCGGACCGGTCGTTGCGGAAAAGCTGGAAACCGCGTTCCTTGCGCAAGCCCGTCGGCGCGCCAAGGAATCCTTCGCTGCGGCGGGCTGGAAGGGCGTCTGGAACAGCGATGTCGCGCAGTTTTTCGCCGCGGCGGGCATTGAGTTGCCAAGCGTGCGGCGATACGGCTTCGCGGTCACTACGGCTTTTCTCAGGCCCTATGCCGCCGGCAGCGGCGATCTGTATCTCGCCAAGGCCAGACCGTTGTCGGCGGCGCTGCCGCGCGACGCCGTGCCGACGCCGTCTGATCCGAAGGCCCGCGATCGGTATTACGAGGCCGTGCATGAAGCTGTCTCGCGCCTTGCCGAATTACTGCCGGACAGTCCGTCAACCGAACGGGAAAGCCGCGCCGCGAAAGCGAAACTGGATGCTTCCCTTCAAAACCGAAGTGGTGTAGAGGCGGAAGTGAATCCCGGTGAAAGCGGGACCGGAGCCGCTTTCGCAGCCGGCGGCCGACGCCGGTGCGAGCCCGGAACCGACGAGCTTATGAATTTCTGACGCTTGGTTGGATTCTTGCGTTTGCCCGCTGAAACCGGCGGGCGGCGCGCCTGGCGTCCATGTGTAAGGAGGCCGGGATTGGGGCAGAGAAATCCGGAAAAAAGCAAGACGGTCAAATGGGTCAGGTTCCCGGATGACAGCGCCGTTCTGAAACGTATCATTTTTCCGAGCGGCTCGAAAGGGCTGATGCTGAGTTTTTCGGACCGGAAGGAAGCCGACCGGATCCGAAAACGCGCCGTAGACAACGGATTCATTGAGATTCCGAACGTCCGCGCCGTTGTCTACAAACCTCCTTCGCCGAGCCTTTTCGATGCCGGAATACTGGCCGATCTGTTGGGCGGAGCAGTATTCGATGTGCCGCGCGGGAAACTGGTGTCCCATCCTTGGACGGTGGATCACACCCAGCCCGAACTGACGGAGATCGGCCGGAATTATCTCGGTGAAAGAGTGTACCGCGCGAGATCGGGAGAGCGGAAAAAGCGCGTGGCCGGCGCGGAAGGGCGCGCTCGGACCGTGCAGGAGTCCGAAGACTCGGATCCGGCGGAGTTTCTGCGCGCGGCTGACGCCGGCCAGCTGCCTAAAATCGCGGCCGGACTGGTCATGATGGCTGAGCGCGGCGCCGTCGGCAAAGATGCGCTGGCTTCGGTGGCAGCGGCCGCATGCGAGCCTTTCGGAGGCGGAGAACCGTCTCTGAATCCGCGGTCGGCGGAGGAGACGCTGCGCTCCGAATTGCTGAGACAGCTGGTCGCGGCTGTGGTTGAGAAGGGCGGTTCGCGCGACAGTTACCACCGCGCGATGAAACTCGCGGAGCACGCCGCCGAGGCGGTCCGGGAGCCGGAGGACATCGCCGGCTTGACGCCGACACCCGGATTTCTGGTGTTTCTCAGGCGGCTTACCCTGAGAGCCTCCGAAATCGAGTTTTCCGGCAATTCCCGGCTTGAACTGGCGGCTCCTGCGCTCCGCAGCGAAGGCGCCGCCTCGCATCAGCTTCTTGATCTGACGACCGCCGCCCCGGGAGGGGCGGCTGAGCGCGCCGCCAATGCGCTGGCCGGCCGGAACGGGAAAGGCAACAGCATTCTGCTGGTCGAAGGATCTGCCGAAGGGGATGATGCCGCGGCTGTCCGGCAGGCCGCGGGACGCGCCTACGCCTTGGAAGCGGTGGCGGAGATTTCGCAGGAGGTCGCGACCGGCGCGCACGGCAGTCCGCCGGTCACGGCGTTCATTGTCGGCGAACGGCGGCCGAGGCCCGAAGAAAGCCTGCCTGAGGCCGCGCGCCGGACTTTCAAGGTCGAAATCTGGAACGATCTCGACAAACTGCACACTGAACTGCTCCGGACCCGGCGGCGCATCGCCGAGTGGCACCGCGGGATCGGCGAGGGCGCCGCGGGCGAAGCTGACTTCGGGGAAAACGCCCGTCAGCGTCCCTATGTTCCCCTGTCGCGGGCGTCGGCTTCCGTGACCATGATTCCGAAGTCGCTGGAGGGAGCCACCGCGAGGGCGCTGCGCCGCGCCGCGGCCGAATTTGACGGCGAAGGCGGAGTCGACGCGCATGCCGCCGCCGCTCTGGGCCTGACCCGGGGAGAACTGGGATCGGCGCTCAGTTCAGAGCAGGTTGACGCTGTCGCCATGAGAGAGCTGGCGGCCAGACGCGGGCGCGGTTTCCTGCTGGCCGATCAGACCGGAATCGGCAAGGGGAGATCTCTCGCGGCGATGGCGCGTCGGCATCTGCGCGGCGGCGGGAAAGTCCTTTATTTCACGGAAAACGCGGAGATCAACATCCCGGATATCTGGCGGGACTTTCTTGCCGTCGGGGCTCATGAAGAGGCCCGCCCATGCATTTTGGCATCCCGGCCGGTCCGGCTTGCGTCGCCCGGGCCGAACGGCAGCGACGGCGTGATTCACAAAACCGAGTCCGCCGCGTCGCGGAAGAGAATCTATGAGTCCGGCGCATGGCCGACGGGCAGGAATCTGGTGATCACCAACTATTCGCAGTTCAACGGGCCGGCGACGCGCGCGAGCCGCCAATGGGCTGAATCGGCGCCCGACAGCGGCACGCTCGTGATCTTGGATGAATCGCACAATGCGATCAACAAGAAATCAAACACCGGCCAAGCCGTGCGGTCTGTTGTCAAGCGGGCCGGCGGCGCCGGGGTGATTTACGCGACCGCGACGCCCATGCGCGACCCGTCGGGCGCCGACCTTTACCGGCCTCTGCTGCCGGCGAAGGGCCGCGGCGGAATCAATTCGATTCTTGAAAGCGTGGCATCGGGCGGCGAAACCGCGCAGGAATGTTTCACCACGATGCTGGCCGAAGACGGCGTGTTCCTAAGACGTGACCACAGCCTCTCGAACATTGAATTTCTGGTGCGCCTGCCCGACGACGCGCGCATCGCCCGCTATCAGAATTTGATGAATCTGTTCGCGCCGCTCAGCGAATTCATGCTGGAGGCGGCGCTGCGGGTCGGATCGCTGGTCGGCAGGAGTCATGCCCTGCATTACCAGCGCATGCTTGATGAAGGACTGGATGAACGTTCGGCCCGGGCCCGCACGAACGTGTTGTTCCAGCATTCGGCGATGGCGGGCGGCCCGCTTGCCGGTCTCGCCAGACTGACCATCAATGCCATAAAGGTCGATCAGGTCGTGGAAGAAACGCTGAATGAGGTCAGGGAGGGGCGCAAGCCTCAGATCACATTCCACTCGACCTATGGCTCCCTGTTCAGCGAGTGCGTCACCAACGGCGGGCGGGAGCTGGAGATTCCGCTGAATTTCCGAAACCAGGTGAAACGGGTTTCAGAGCAGCTGTTCCGCGTGCTGATCAACGGTGAACGGCGGGATGCGCGTGAGATGGATCCGCAGATCGAGGCGTCGGACCGTGAAATCCAACGCCGCATTGACGAACTGCCGGAGGACCTTCCGGCTTCGCCGCTGGACGCGGTGATCGAAGGGCTTGAAGCCGGCGGGCTGACAGTCGGAGAGATTTCCGGCCGCTCGCTCGCCTACCGGAACGGCAGCATCGTCCGGCGCGCTGACACCGACCGGCGGCAGACCGTGCAAAACTACAACGACGGCAAGATCGATGTTTTGATTTTCAACCGCGCGGGCGCGACCGGCGGTTCATATCATGCTTCGCCGGAGTTCCGCGACCAGCGTCCGAGGTCCCTGATCGAAATGGAGACTCCGCTGGACATCATCAAATACATTCAGGCTCAGGGGCGGAGCAACCGCTTCGGCCAAGTGGCTCGGCCCCGCATCGTTTCGGTGATGACCGGACTGATTCCGGAAATGCGGATTCTGCAGCAGCGCAACCGGAAACTCCGGGCGATGGGGGCGAGCATTGACGGGAACCGGTCTCATCCGCTGCTGCTTGATGACGTCCCGGATTTTCTCAACAAGGTCGGAGATCTGGCGGCCCGCCATGTTCTGAAGACCAGTCCGGATCTGGCCCGCCGGCTTGGATTCGCCGGTTTGGCTGAGGAAGAAGACGAAGAAGATCCCGCTTGGACGCGTTTGAACGTGACCGATTCCGGCGCTGCCGGCTCAGTGTCCAATTCGCTGGCAAACCGCGTGCTGACGCGTTCTCTGGTTCTTACCGCCCCGGAACAGACGGATCTGATCGATCTTATACGGATTGAGTTTGAAGCGATCGTGGAAGAGCTGGAGAGCCGCAACGCCAATCCGCTGAAACCCAAGGAATTCCCGGGGGAAATCGACATCAAATCGACGATGCTGTTCTCCGGGCTGGCATACGGCGAAAGCGATCAGGACCGTTCTGCTTTTTCCGCTCCCTTGTACATTTCCACTGGAACGCATCACCTCAGGGACGAGCCGATAGACGGCGATGAATTGCTGCAGATGGTCAACGAGTCTCTGGTCACCGACGGATCGGAAGGATTCGCGCCGCTTGCCGCCCATGTGGAGTCGCTCGTTCCGGTGTCGGTCAGCCATCTGGCGCGGCCCGGCGTTCCTGTTCAAGATGCAATCGCGCAGCCGGACACGCAGCCGTATATGTTCCGCATCCGCCTTTCCAGGCTCCGGCGGCTTGCGGAAATTCTCCGCGGCATCAAGCCCGGGCGGGTTCTGCAGATTGACGGCGAAGACGGATCAAGAGACGGCCGGCTGCGCACCATTGTCAAGCTGACCAGGCCGCGCAGGCGGCATGCGCTGCTTCCTCAGTCGTACAAGTTGCGGACCGTGACCCCGGGGCACAGCAGTCCTGAAACCGTTTCCGTGAATCAACTTCTGAAATACGCTCCCGAACGGATCCGTTTTCTTCCCGGTTTGGAACTCGGGACCAATGTCCGGCACCTCCAGACGTTCAACCGGCAAGCCGCGGTCGAGCGCCGTTATCCGGTTCAGATCCTGAACGGGAATCTGCTGGAGGCGATAGCCGCCGCGCGCCGGCACGGGCTCGGATCGATGTCGATCTATCGGGAAGCCACCGGACAGTTGCAGCGCGGAATCGTCATCACCCGCAAAAACGTTAATCTTGATTATGTTCCCATGGCTGTTCCATCCGTGCGGATCGTGATGGCGATTCTCGATCTGCTTAACAACAATGAGTTGGAAACCAGCGTTTCGATTTCCTGCACTGCCGCTGAAAACAAAGATTCAAAGCCGAAATGGCTGTTCGACATAAATCTCCGCAGAGCCACCAGCCAGGTTCCGGCGAATTTCTGGATCAAAAAGAGTTTTGATTTCAGAGAGTTCATCGAATCCAATTCAGATATCGAGCCGGACAGGTTCAATCTTCCGGACCGGAGCCACGGCTTGCCCGGCGCCGCGCCGGCGCTTGTCGAGTTTTTGACCAATTTCGGGCCATTCGTGGAAGAGGGCGCCGCAAAGCTGCGGGTTGAAGGGAGACATAGAAAACTGATGACGAGAATTCAGGCTGAGATTCGCCGGCAAGCCGCGGCTGAACAGATTCCGCATACGGCATGAAGCCGCTCCTGAGTGAATGCGGCGGACATATGTCCGCCATATTCCGCCGCGGCCTGCAGCCCGCGCGGCCGCGCGTTCCGGCGCCCCCTTCAGGCGCGGCATGACGGGCGGCGGCTTTCCCTATTGGCTGGTGCTGATCTCAGGGCCGCCCCGTTCAGGCAAGAACCGCGCCGGCATTTGTCTGGCGGAAAGGCTCAAAGCCGACCATTTCGCCCTGTCAAATATGCTCAAACGCCTGACGCATGATCATTTCGGGCTGGGGCCGGATCGGCCGCCGCTCGCGTTTGAGGATCGAAAAGACATGCCTATGAGGGAATTCGGAGGACTGTCGCCGCGCGAAGCTTATATCATGTACAGCGAAACAATACTTAAACCGCAGCGCGGCAGCGACTGTCTGGGGCAGGCGGGGAAGAAGCGGGTTGCGGCAAACCGGGCCAAGGAGCGGGTATCGGTTGTGTCAGGAGTCGGCTTTCTTGAAGAAATCATGCCTGTGATCGATGCGGTGGGAAGTCCGCTGGCGCTGCATATTCGGATCGCTCCCGTCAGAGACGCACAGGTGGAAGACAGCCGGGAGAATCTGGACCTGGCGTCCTTGGGGGTGACTGAGATTCAGATTGAAAACCGCGGCTGCAGGAGTTTTCTGGCCTCTCTTCAGCGGCGGCTTCCGCAAGTCCGGATTTGAGGCCGGCGCCGCGGGCTCGGCCGGGTGAGCCTGGATTCGCGCCTGCCGCCGCCCGCGGCCGAAAACGGCTCGTTTTGTCCGGCGAGAGACGGCGCGGGCATATTCAGAGGTCGGTTCCGGTTTTAGGAGTGCGTCATCGATTTCCAAGACGGCAACTCCATCCAGCCGTTCTCGCCGCCGCCTTTGCCGAAGATCGCGTCCCTGCCGCCGCTGATCGTTGTCCCTTTCGATCCGGTCCGCCGCATCCGGCGGATGAAGTCATGTCTATGGAAGAAATCCGGTCCCTGTCCATGGATGTTCGCATACCGCCGCATCCCGTTATCCGCCCGTCCGGGTTCACCCGGTCGAAACGGCAGCCGCTACCGGGAACGGAAAATTATTATGACAGGGAATGAAAATTCTCATGACCGCAAAAGAAGCCGCCCAAGCCGAAAGGATCTATGGCGAATCAGAGGATTTAAGTGTGATACCGTGTCAGCAGGGCTGGTTCTTGACATGCCGATTTCTGCGGATTCAAGTCGGCAAAGCCTTGGAGCCGGAAGGCGCGGACTCTTGACTTTTCCGGCGGTTCGATGCCATAACAGGGTCAAGTCCAGAGATATTCCACGGAAAGGGCGGTTCAATGTCTCTAAAGATTGCCGGCGCGGCGGCCGCGCTGGTATTTGCGGCTGTTCAAGTCGTTCCGCAGCCCGCCGCCGGAGACAGCGGGGACGATCTTGTCAAGGCGGTCATCGGTCTGACGGCGATTGCGATCATCGCAAATGAAGTGAAAAAAGGCAAACAGGCGAAGGCGGCCGCCGCGAGAGCCGCCGCTGAAGCTGCTGAAAAAGACGCTGAAAAAAGAAAAGCGCCGCCGATCTGCCGAACGCCTTACCGTGACGGCGGGAACTGGCGGAATGATGACGGCAGAATTTGCCTTCCCACGCCGGAAGTCTGCATGCGCGAAACCAGCCGGCCGGGCCGGAGTTTCGTGACCTTCGAATATGAATGCATGTGGAGCGAGGGATTCCGCCTGAGCCGCCGATATTGAACGGCATCGTTGGCTCCCGGTTCGGCGATCATTGGCAGAGTTTCCTGACGATCATCTGGAAGCGGCGCTCCGGCGGCGCGGCGCCGAGCGCGTGGCCGGCGTGGACGAGGCCGGAAGGGGGGCTTTGGCAGGACCGGTAGTCGCTGCCGCGGTTGTGCTGCCGCCGAACGGAGTTCCGAAGGACATCAACGATTCCAAACGTATAAGTCCGGCGCGGCGGCGCAGGCTGGCCGCTGAAATCAGCAGGGTCTCCATGGTATCAGCGGCGTCGGGCGGTGTCGGGGAGATCGACAGGCTGAATATCCTGCATGCGGCGCTGCTGGCGATGCGGATGGCCGTTGAGGGTCTGCCGGCATCGCCGGACCATATTTTGATCGACGGTGACCGGCTGCCGCCCGGGCTGAATGCGCCGGCCACCGCCGTCATCAAAGGAGATGCGAAGTCGGTGTCGATCGCCGCCGCGAGCATAATTGCGAAAGTCGAGCGCGACCGCATCATGGCCGGCCTCGCGGTCAAATATCCTCAATTCGGCTGGAACCGGAATGCCGGCTACGCGACGGCGGAACATCTCGCCGCGCTCCGGGATTTCGGCCCGACTCCGCATCACCGCGGCGATTTCGCTCCGGTGCGCGAAGCGGCGTCCCTGCGGCTTCAGTGAATCACGGAGTCGGGTTTCCATGTCGATTCTCACGGTCATCTGTCTTCTGGCCGCCATGGAACTCGACAGGCGCTTCGGCGATCCGGAGAACATCTGGTCCCGGTTTCCCCACCCTGTGGAACTGTTCGGAAAGTGGATCGGTTTCGCCGAGCGGACTTTGAACGTGGGCGGCGGCAGACGATGGAAGGGGGGCGCGTTTCTTTTTGTCAGCTGCGTGTTTCTGGCTGCATTCGGCAGTTTCAGCGGATTTGCGACGGGCGGTGAAGTGATCGACATCCTGCTGGCCGCGGTTCTTCTGGCGCACAAGAATCTGACGGACCATCTGAAAGAGGTCGCATCGCAGCTGCGGATCAGCCTCGGTTTAGGACGTGCAGCGGTCGCGAAGATCGTCGGCAGAGATGTCAGCGGACTGGATTCCAGCGAAGTCGCCAAGGCCGCGGTGGAGAGCGCCGCCGAGGGATTCTCGGACGGGGTCGCGGCGCCGTGTTTCTGGTTCCTGATATTCGGTCTGCCGGGCATTCTGGTTTATAAGTTCGTCAACACGGCGGACAGCATGATCGGCTTTCGCGATGAACGGTTCGCCGAATTCGGCTGGGCGGCGGCGCGTTTTGACGATTTGCTGAATTGGATTCCGGCCCGCCTGTCAGCGGTTTTCATTCTGGCCGCGCACGGGTCACTTAACCGGATGGGAGCTGTCGCCGGCGATGCGGCGGCGCATATCTCACCCAATGCGGGCTGGCCTGAATCGGCGGCGGCGTATGCTCTGGATTTAACTTTGGGCGGCCCGCGGACATATCAGGGCGTGCGCGTCGATTTGCCTTATTTCAATGAGAACGGACGCCGGCAATTGGAGGCTGCGGACATTGACAGCGTCATACGTCTGATCAACCGGACGCACCGGATTGTCATGTCCGCCGCCGTCGCTTTCATCGCCGTGCATTTGGTTCTGCTTTGAATGCCGGTCGGCTGTTCACTGTGAATTCCTGTATCCCGACCGCGCCGGGGAATTCAGATTCTGTCCTAGAGGATTGACAATCCGGGCCGCGCATTCTCTGCCGCTGTGGATTCTGAGCGAGACCATACGCCGGGTGGCATGGACTTCGATACCATGCCCGGCGGCGGCGGATTGAAGCGGCGCGGGGAGGGACAGCCGCGCACGTGCGAAAATTCATCCCTGCCTGTCAACCGCTTTGGCAGTTTGTCGAAGCGTCTTGGCATCGCCTTGCTCTGAATGCTGCAGAGGTCTTTCTGCAAGCAGTGGGTTACCCGCAGCGATTCCGTACACCATGGTGATGTATCGCCGACGGGACGAAAGACTTCTTTGATATTCTTTTCCATGATCCGCGAGCTTGCTGCCGCTGATACCGGTCTGCCCGCTGCCTGCAAGTTTCAAACAGTATTCCCGACACGGCCGGGGTCATGTCGCCGGGTTCGGATACGCACGGCGTCAGGAGAAGCCGGCATGGCGGCGGAGCAGTTCCGGGTCGGCGATCCGGATTTCGCGGCGGTTAACAGTCACGCCGAGATTCTGAAGGCTGTTCAAAGCGCGTGAGAAGGTTTCGGCTCGCATGCCGAGCCGCCCCGCGACGAGACTCTTTTCGTAGGGCAGCTTCACACGGGCGGAGCCGATCCCGCCTTGCGCCGGTTCGTGGAATTTAAACAGAAACGCGCAGACACGCTGTGTTGACGAACAGCCGGCGTCGAGTTCGATTCTTCTGACTAGCCTGTTCAGGTGGTCGGCGAGGATGGCGCAGGTTCTCATGGCCATTTCCGGATCTGTTCTCAGGCGCTCAATATAGGCGGACACAGGTATTGCCAGAAGCTGCGCGTCCTCGACGATCTCGGCGCTGACCGGATATCCGTCCATGCGGATCGCGCCTTCCGCGAAGGATTCACTTGGTCCGAAAACCTCGATCACCACTTCGGCGCCGTCCGGCTGCAAGCGAAACAGCTTCACCCAGCCGGACAGAATTCCGTAGAAATGGGTAACGGCATCGCCGCGCTCGAAGAGAGAGGCTCGTTTAGGGAGGCTGAGAATGTCCGCTTCCTCCAGCAAACTGCGAAGGCAGCCTTCCGACAACCCCTTGAATAACAGAAGATTGCGCATGAATGCAATCTTGTAGTCTTGGGCCACCATGACTGTTCCTTGATTCTGTATATAGTGTCTGCCAGAAAACCCATAACCGATTGAATTCAAATAGTGATTCACCGCTTTCAGTGAACGGAGATTTTCCTGTCTTGACCAGATTGACGCTGATTCTAACCTGAACGGGCAATCACAACATCACAATTGATGATTCTTCGTTGCTCGGATACTGCAATTCTTCTCACATAATCAGCGTGTTACGGTTTTTCCGGCAGGCGCTGATTCGCGGAGCATTGAGGCGGCGGCATGCGCTGTTGTGTAAGAATGCAACACATTCTGAAAAACTGCCGCCGGCATTTGCGCAGCGCGCCGGGAGGAGTTAGAATGCGGTTTCCGGCTTCAAGAAAGGAAATATACCATGACGACATCATTTAAATGGATTCCGGAACGGACACCGGCGAAAGCCCTCGCTGCCGGGGGGGGGGCATCATTTCATGCGCCCGGTTCTTTGCCGCCGGGCCGGCTCTCGCATTGCTGACGGCGCTTCCGTCCGCCCCGCCGCTCGGCGCACAGACCACGGACGACAATTGCGTGCCCTCCGTTACCGGGGGTTCCGAGTCCGTCTACTCCGGGCCCCTCACCTACAGCGGTGCCTTCACAGATACGCCGGGCGAATCAGCCTCAAGCCCAGGCGTCGAATATGCGATCCATTGCCTCAACATTGACCATGAAGACGGCGTGAAGCTGACCTTCGGCGGAACGATCGGCGAGAAAGACGATGCTGTCGGAGGCATCGGCATCGGGGTCAGTACCGCCGGTGACGCGGCTAACGGCGCCATCACAATTATCAACAACGGCGGGATTTACGCGGACTCCACCAGGGCGAATGACGGGCGCGGCATCAATGCCTATATCCAGAACACGGCAAGCACGGACGGCCTCACGGTCACCCACAACGGCAAGATCGTCTCGGAAAATCGTGCGATCTCCGCGGTCCATGACGGGCTGGGTCCTGTCGCGGTCAACACGGCGGAAGACAGCATGATTGAGGTAAGAGATTTCGGCGCCGTGAGTACGAATGAGGCAAGAACCGCCATATATATCTGGATCGACAGCGATGCGGCCGGCGAGGACGGCGACAGCAAGGCCGCCGCGACGGTCAACCACAAGGGCAGGCTGCTGGCGGTCGCGGACGGGATACATATAGAGAGCGACAGCACGGGCGGCGCCGCCGTCACGACGGGGGAGAAAAGCGTGATCCAAGTGAATGACAAAGGCGTCCATATCCATGCCGAAAATCCCGCGGCCGCGAACAAGGGCGCTGTCACGGTCACTCACAACGGGATGATAAGCGCTGCAGCAGATGCAGGCATATATCTTGATCACCGCGGAACCGGCGGCGTGACGGTCGCGACCGGGGAAAAGAGTTCGATCACAACGGCAGGGGGCAGCACTGACGGCGTCAACGCGTCCTTGAGGCATGATGCGGGCGCAGAGGTCGAAAGCGGCGTCACTGTCACCCACAATGGCGTGATCAGCGCGACGGGGACCGGCATTCATGCGTCGGTCAGAGGCGGCACTGCCGATCTCGTGTCAACTGATTCGAGAGATGCGGAAAGCGCCGGCGCGGTCAAGGTCACGGCCGGAAACGGCAGCGTGATCACCGCCGTCCGCCACGGGATTCAGGTGTGGCACAACGGTTCCGGGATGTTCGATGTCGCCGTCCGCGGCAAGGTCACGGGCGGCGATGAATACGCCGGCGTTCATATCGCGACCGCGGCGGAGCTGATCAAGGGATCGGACCCGGCGGCCGGGGGCGGCGGCACGATCACGGTCGGTTCCGGGGGTCATGTTTCGGCTTCCGGCGTCGCTGTCAGGGTCGACCCCTACGCGGGTCCGGTGAGAGTGATCCTTGAACAGGACGACGAGGGTTTCGCCGGTCATATCGACGGCAGGATCCTCAATCCGGGCAAGGACGGGGGAACGGCCGGCCGGTCCGCGCTGACCTTCCATACCCGTGCGGGCGCGGACGGCGATCTGACGGCGCTGACCCCGGGCACGAGCGTACTTGAACGGCGTGGCGCGCGCGCGGGGGTTTATGTTCCCGTTCAGAGTTTCAAGCTGACGACGCTTGCTGACGAGCAAGGTTATGAGTTCAAGGACGCGGGCGGAGCGGGGCGGATCTACAGCCCGCGTGCGCGGCTGTACGAGGCGTTGCCTTCGGCGCTGCTGGGTCTGACCGCCGGTTCCGGGAGCGGAACCGTGACGCGCGACGGTTCCGGCGGCTGGGCGAAGGTATTCATGAGCGACGGCGAGCGCACAGCGGGGAGTTCGACGACCGGCGCGGGCCGGCACGGCCATGCGCTCGGCTGGGGCGTGAAGCGGCAGGGCCTGGAGATCGGCTATGATTTCCCGGCTGACGAGGCGCTGCGCATCGGTTTCAGCGCCGGGCAGCGCACGGTGAAAGCGGCGGTCACGCGCGGCGGGGACATCAAGGCGAAGGCGACCGGCGGGGCGCTGACGCTGGGCTGGCGTCCTCCGGACGGCGGTTTCCATGTCGACGGGCGTCTGTCGTATGCGGCTGTGAACGGCATCGAACTCAGCCCCGCGGGCGGCGGCGCGGTGATCAAAGCGGCCGGCGGCAGCGGCCTGTCGGTCGGCGTTTCCGCCGGCACGGAGACGGAATTCCAAGGGATGAAAGTGACGCCGCGGGCCGGGCTTGAATGGTCTTCGGTGAAGACCGGCGGCTTCACGGAGCCGGCGGCGGTCGAAGGGGCCGGCGAAGTGTCGGAAATCACCGCGCAGGGCCTGAAAGTGACGCTGGGGGCGAGGATCGACATGGCGGCCGGTGAGAGCGGGACGTTCTGGGCCTCGGCGGACGCGGAGCACGATTTGAAGGACGAAACCAGCGTCACGGTTCCCGGGGCCGTCCTCAAGGCGGAGATGAAGCCGACCTGGGGCCGGCTCGGGTTCGGCGGCGAGTTCAGGCTGAGCGGCATGATGACGGTGTCGGGCAGCGCCTTCTACGCCATGGCCGGCGGGGGCAACAAGGATCTCGGCGGCTCTCTGGCCCTGAACGTGAGTTTCTGAACCGGGAAACAGACAGTTCCGGGGGCGGCGGAGAGCCGTCCCCGGGCTCGGGCGCGGCGGTCCCGTTCTCTTCCTCGGCGGCCGGATGATCCCCCGGCCCGGCTGGCCGCCGCGCGCGCCGCACGGTCATCGAGAACCGGGTTGCCGGGACCGTCGGCTTCTTCTTTTCAGCGATTATATTCCTGAGCGGCATGACACGATATAGATGCCGGATATCCGCGGAATCCGTGAAAGGCGGCGGTTCGGTCAGTCAGATGCAGGGCCGTGCGGCTATGAAACGCATCGCCGGGGCCAGCCGGCGGCCTCTCTGTCGGGACAGGGAACTCCGCTCCTGAACCGCGTGCTTTCGACAGACATTTCAATTGCCGCCCGCGGCGAATGATCCCGTTTCCGGGAACGCTTGCCGGATACCTGACCACTTACGAAGAATCATCAATTGTGATGCTGTGGTTGCCCGTTCAGTTGGAATCAGCGTGAATCTGGTCAAGAGAGGAAAATATTCGTTCACTGAAAGCGGTGAATCATTATTTGAATTCAATTGGTTATAGGTTTTCGGGCAAGCACTATCTAGACAATTGATTGGCCGGGCGGATATCCGGTATCGGGACATTACCCCCCCCCCCCGGCTGAAGTCGGGGCGTGTTTCAGACTGCCCTGTTGATAACTTTTCCGGGTGTGCGCAAGAGAAGTCAATCCTTGCTTGCTGAATGACGCGGCCAAGCGATTCCGGTTTGGAGCTGGCGGCCGGAAGCCAGCCATGAGACCACTCGGGATTGCCTGCTGTTCGGCGAACCGCAGGGAGACGTTACGGATAAACATCCGCATGGAATTCAGGCGCGTCACCGTTGGCCGGCGAAGCCGGCGCTCAAGTCGTCACGCACAAGCGTGCCGCCCATCCCTTGATGATCGGTGCCGAAGAATGATCCCGAGATGATTCCCGAATCGCCTCCCACTCGTGAGAAGGTGTTGCCTTGGACCGCGATATCGTAGCCGAGGTCGCCGTCGCCCCAAATGTCGCCGCTTCCGACGGCGCCGGGTGCGCCGGTCCATTGTTCCATGTCCGTGAAATCAAGATCGCCGCGCAAGTTCTGGAGGTCGACCTCAAACCCGGTCGCGCCTGCGACGGTGTTGCCGCTCGGGGTAAGTCCGAGGATGCGCCCGTTCCAAGTTGCGGTTCCTGAAAGCTGCGGATTGTCCGCCAAAGCGACATCGCCGGGCTTGGGGCCTCGCGCCCAAGGCCGGACAAGTCCGTTGCGAAGCGCGGCGCCGAAGGTGAGGTCATCATTGATTTCGCCATGCACATGGAGGGACTCTCTCTCCCAAGAATCCAGAGCGGTAACTATGTCGCTGGCCCCCGCTCCTGGAAACAGGACGGTGTAAGCCGCGAGCAGGGCTTCACGGTCCAGCGGCTTGAGGCCGTACGGCACCACCTTGTTCACATACATATTCATAACCGTCCGGCTTTTGAATTTATCAGCCGGGTGTTTGCGGCCGAATGTGTGCAGCAGTTCGTGAAGGATTATGTTCAGTCGTATTCGATCTCCTGACTCTTTGATCACGACATAGGATGGTCCGTGATGTTGCTCGCCGCTTGTCCAAGAAGTCCAAGAGTATGCGATACCCAGCGTTCTTGCGCCGGCTCCGAAAGCTTCGGGCCACTGGTCGATGAAACTCACGACGATCTGGTTTTGTTTCCAAACGCTGACAGAACCGGGTGTGCACCTGAAGCTTATGCACCTCCTGATTAATTCCCTGTTCTCGTGTTCAGGCATGAAATCGCTGTCGATCAGGATCTGAAAATTTCCAGGCAGGTTCGCGTTAAGTATCTGTATAGCCAACACGACGTCATCGATCTGATTTTGTGTCGCTCCGTTGACAATGCGCACGACAGGGCTGATCGAAAATGTGCCGATGGATCTGTCAAATTGATCAAGAGGAATCTCCGCTGGATTTTTAAAGTATTCAGCGAGTTCGGATTTTCCGATTCCGTCATTCATTCTGCCGTAGCGTACGGTCGCCTCGCCATGGGCGTTTTGTATTTGGCTAAGGGGACCGGGCGGGGGAATCGCGCCGATATGAAGTTCGCTCCCGAATTCCATGGCAGGGGTCAGCGAAGCATCAGGCCGTGGATGGGCGGGTTCCGGAAACTTTGCGGCCAGGTTTGGCTGAATGTTCGATCCTGACCGCGTGTTGGGCGCAGGTTTGTTGTTCTGATCGTTTTCCACGATAGCCGCGGGTATTGCAGCGGGTTGAGCAGGTGCGCTTGGAGGGGATTGTGCCGGTATATTGACATCCCCGCCGCATGCGTTGAGTGTCACAAGCGCGGCGGTCAAGGTGGCGCCGAGCCTCATTTTTGGACTGATTGTCAGCATTTTTCATTAAACGCAGAAACGCATCGCTTCATTTGCAGACCGCGATTCAGGCGGATCTATATGTTGTATGCGCGTCAAGCGGGTGCGATACTCTCTATAATAAAACAGGATCTGAGGGCAGCCTTTCATAACGCCGTAAACGACTATATTGAAACGTGCGGCGGTTCCAATCCGTTTCAGGAATGAAGCGGTCTCAAGTTCCGCTGCCGAGAAGCGGAACGTCTGACTGAAGAAACCGCCTCTGTCTATTGGTCGGGGCCGGTTGTGCCGGACAGTGAGTTTCTGGTGGAGTCGGCGGGAATTTTCTGTAATCAGTTCTGTTTTCATGAGGCTGTTCATCTGGGAACAATGTAATGATCAGGAAGCCTTATCTTCTCTTTCTCGGTGATGCGCATGATCATCTGGCGGCAAAGGTGGCGACCGGCATCCGTGACTGGCGGCCGGCGGACGCAATCGGCCAGTTTCGATTGGAGGGATGCGAGGCCGACATGAAAATCCCTGACCTGTCGATTGCAGAGGCCGTGGATGCCGGAGCCGGGACTCTGGTGATAGGTGTCGCGAACCGGGGCGGGGTAATCGGGGATCATTGGAAGGACGTGCTGATTGAAGCCTTGGAAGCGGGCATGGATATCGCCAGCGGTCTTCATGAAAAACTGCGTGATGAGCCGAGGCTGGCCGAGGCTGCGGAGCGCTGCGGCCGCACGCTCCATGACATCAGAACCCCCGCAGTCGAATATCCGGTCGCCAATGGCCGTAAACGCGCCGGCAAACGGCTCCTTGCCGTGGGGACCGATGTGTCGGTCGGCAAAATGTACGTCTCGCTGGCGATGCAGCGCGAAATGCAGCGGCGAGGCCTCAAGGCGACTTTCAGGGCGACCGGCCAGACCGGCATTCTTATTGAAGGCAGCGGTGTGCCGCTGGATGCGGTGGTGGCCGATTTCATGTCTGGAGCCGTGGAATATCTGACTCCCGGCAATGACGATGACCACTGGGATTTGATTGAAGGCCAGGGTTCGCTGTTCCATGCGTCGTATTCCGGCGTGACCCTCGCTCTGGTGCACGGCGGCCAGCCGGATGCTTTGGTCCTGTGCCACGAGCCGGGACGCCCGCATATGCGCGGCCTGCCGACGTTTCAGCCGCCGTCTCTCGTTCAGCTGCGTGATGCGGCGCTGATGATGGCCCGGATTGTCAATCCTTCCTGCGAGGTGATCGGCGTTTCGATCAATACGTCCCGGATGTCTGACGACGATGCCGGAAGGTGTCTGGCGGCGGCCGGTGAGGAAACCGGACTTCCGGCGACGGACCCGATCCGCTACGGCGCCGGGCCGCTCGTTGACGCGCTTCTGACGCTCTGATCCGCAAGATCCGGGACGTTTCCGGAGCGGCGGCGTGAAGTTGTCGGTCGAGCAACAGCGGTTTCCGCTCAAGAAACCGTTCACGATTTCACGCGGCTCCCGCAGCGTCGCGTATGTGCTTGTGGCAATCGCCGAACAGGACGGCGTGACAGGTTTCGGCGAGTGCGTTCCGTATGCCCGCTACGGTGAAACATCGGACTCGGTGCGCGGAATGATCCAGTCGCTTCAGCCGCCGTTTGACCGGACCGAACTCCAGTCTCTGCTGCCTCCCGGCGCGGCCCGCAACGCGGTTGACTGCGCGTTGTGGGATCTGGAAGCCAAGCAGTCCGGCAGGCCTGTCTGGGAGATCGCCGGTCTTCCGCCTCCTGAACCCTTGACGACCGCCTGCACGATTTCCTTGGACAAGCCGGAGGCGATGAAGGCGGCGGCGGCCGAGCGTTCTGACTGGCCGCTTCTGAAAATAAAGCTCGGCGGCGGTCCGGAAGATCTCGACCGGGCGGCGGCGGTGCGTGACGGCGCCCCGGACGCGCGGCTGATCGTTGACGCGAATGAAGGCTGGAGTGACAGTGAATTCAGGCATCTGGCTGAGAATCTCAGACAGCTCGGCGTGGAAATGGTCGAACAGCCGCTGCCGGCCGGGGCCGACCGGGAACTGTCAGAGAAAAACTGTCCGCTTCCCGTCTGCGCTGACGAAAGCTGCCACGGGGCCGCATCGCTGCCTGGCTTGGCCGCGGGTTATTCAATGATCAACATCAAGCTTGACAAGACCGGCGGCCTGACCGAGGCGCTTCAGCTCAGGGCGCGGGCCGGAGATCTCGGCTACCGGATCATGACGGGCAGCATGGTCGGTTCGTCCTTGGCGATGGCGCCCGCGCTGCTGGCCGCCCAGGGATCTCAGATTGTCGATCTTGACGGGCCGTTGCTGCTCGCGGAAGACCGGAATGTTCCGCTTTGCTATGACAGGGGAATAGTCTATCCCGCCAGCCGGGAGCTGTGGGGATGAATGAGGGCGTTCCGGCCCGGGGCGCAGATCAGAGGAGCCAGCTTATGAGCCGCACTGTTTTTCTGAACGGCGATTTCGTCAAAGAGGAAGACGCTGCAATTTCGGTGTTCGACCGCGGTTTCCTCTTCGCCGACGCCGTCTACGAAGTGACATCCGTGCTGAATGGTCGTCTGCTGGATTTTGACGGCCATATGGACCGGCTGGAGCGGTCGCTCCGCGAATTGGAACTGCCTTACGCCGTCGATCGCCCGGACATGCTGCGGATCCAGCGCGAACTGGTCAGAATCAACGAAATCGACGAGGGGGTGGTCTATCTCCAGATTTCCCGGGGCGCCGCAGACCGCAGTTTCAAATTTCCCGGCCCCGATGCGGAACCGACGACGCTGATGTTCACCCAGACCCGTGAAAGCGTCAAGACATCTGACCCTGCCGAAGGCATACGGGTCATTTCCGCTGACGACCTCCGCTGGGGGCGCCGCGACATCAAGACCGTGCAGCTTCTGTATCCGTCAATGGCCAAGACGGCGGCCTTGAAAGCGGGCGCTGACGACGCCTTTCTGGTTCAGGACGGCTTCGTGACGGAAGGAACGGCAAGCAACGCGTTCATTGTCACCAAGTCGGGGTCTATCGTCACCCGGCAACTCTCCCGGGACATTCTCCACGGAATCACCCGGGCCGCGGTCATGCGCTGCGCCGCCGAAGCGCAAATGGCTGTCGAAGAGCGGCCCTTCACGGTGAAGGAGGCGCAGGACGCGGCGGAAGCTTTCATCACCTCGGCGTCGAATTACGTCATGCCGGTGGTTGAAATCGACGGTATTGAAATCGGCGGCGGCAAGCCCGGGCCCGTGGCGCGGCGGCTTCGCGATCTGTATCTGGAGGAGAGCCTGAAGACAGCCGGCTGACGCCGGTCAGATGTCGCCGCTCGTATCGACATCGGCGAGCGTTTCGGCAAACCGGACGCTGACGCCTCCGAGCGACTTGACCGAGTCGGCGAGAGCGTGCCTGCCGGACCAGCGGACATTTTTGAACATTCCGGCTGAATTCCGCCGGTGACGGCCAAGTCCGACCAGCCAGTAGCCGCCGTCCGGCGAGGGGCCGAAAACGGCGCCGTGCCCGTCAAGCAGACGAAACGCGCGCAGGATTCCGCCGGCTGTCACATCCGGGATGTCGGAGCCGATGATCACGGCAGGCCCGGGCGGGAGGGTCTTGAATATGCGGCCCATCCGGTCGCCGAGATCCCCGCCGCCTTGCGGAATGCGGGGAACTTGGAAGGGCCAGAACGCGCCTGTGTCGGCGGAAATGTCCGGTGTGACGGCAAGGAAAGTCTGCCATCTCGGGTCAGTGACCCGCCGGATCACGCGCAGGGAGCAGCGCCGGTACCAAGCGGCGGCGGGAACGGCGCCGATTCCCTCGGCAAGACGGGCTTTGACCGTTCCGGGACGGGGTTCCTTGACCATGACCGCCAGCCGCCGCTGGCAAGGGGGATCAGGCGAAGAATCCCTGCAGGACACGGAAATAAACGGCCTTGAGCAGATTGATGTCGTCAACGCGGACCCGTTCGTCGGTTTGGTGGATGGTTTCGCCGACAAGGCCGAATTCCACCACCGGGCATAAATTCTTGATGAACCGGGCGTCGGAAGTGCCGCCGGATGTCGAAAGCTCCGGGCGGCGGCCGCATTCCGTTTCCACGGCGTCGGCGACGAGATCCGACAACGGACCCGGCGGAGTCAAAAAACACTCTCCTGTCACCTTTTTTTCCATGTCGATTGAGACGCCGAATTTATTTCCGGCCGCATCCGCCTCCCTGCGGAGCCGTTCGGCGAGGCCTGCGGAGTTGTGAAGATCATTGAACCGGATATTCACCGTCGCCCGGCAGCGGCCGGGAATCACGTTGCCGGCCGGATTACCTGTGTCGATACTGGTCACTGCCAGCGTCGAAGCCGGGAAATTCTCCGAACCGTCGTCGAGCCTGGAGTCGTTGAGCCTGTGCGCCAGGAAGGCGATGGCCTCGACGGGATTGCGGGCCTTTTCCGGATACGCCGAATGCCCCTGCCGTCCGTGGGCGTTGAACTTCGCCGTCATGGAGCCGCGCCGCCCGATCTTGATCATGTCGCCGATCCCGGACGGGCAAGTCGGCTCTCCGACAAGGCAGGCGTCCATGGTTTCGCCGTTGTCACGCATCCAGTCCAGTATGGCTGCGGTTCCGTCGTCCGCGTCCCCCTCTTCATCGCCGGTCACGGTGATGACGACGGTTCCGGCTTCAGGGAACCTGTGCACGAAATCGGCGCTTGCGGCGACGAAAGCCGCGACTCCTGATTTCATGTCCGCCGCGCCGCGTCCCCAGACCCAGCCGTCAGCGATGTCTCCGCCGAACGGATCGCGGCTCCAGGCGGAGATATCTCCGGGGGGTACGACGTCGGTGTGGCCGTTGAAGCCGAATGCCGGCCGGTCCTTCGGACCTTGGAATTTCGCGAACAGATTCGGCACCCCGTTCCTGTCCGTGCGCGCGCAGTGAAATCCGGCGGACTCCAGCAGCTTTTCCAGCATCGCCAGCGCGCCGCCCTCTTCAGGCGTGACAGAGCGGCAGCGTATCAGGCCGGCCGTCAGCGCGACAGGGTCCACGGGGATGAAGTCAGCCATGCCGGCGGAACCGCATCTGCCGCCGTCAGTCGCGCAGCAGTTCGTTGATCGCGGTCTTGCCGCGGGTCCGTTCGTCAACCCGCTTCACGATCACCGCGCAATTCAAGTGAACGCCGCCTGACGAAGGCATGGATCCCGCGACCACGACGGAATAGGGGGGCACTTCGCCATGCATGACTCTGCCGCTGGCCCGGTCCACGATCTTGGTGGACTGTCCGATGAACACGCCCATGCCGAGCACGGATCCCTCGCGGACTATCACGCCTTCGACGACTTCCGACCGGGCGCCGATGAAGCAGTTGTCCTCAATGATGGTCGGTCCGGCCTGCATCGGTTCAAGGACGCCGCCGATTCCCGCCCCTCCCGACAGGTGGACGCCGCGGCCGATCTGGGCGCAGGATCCGACAGTCGCCCAAGTGTCAATCATGGCGCCTTCGCTGACATAGGCGCCCAGGTTGACGAAACACGGCATCAGGACGGCTCCCGGGGCGACATAGGCGGACCGTCTGACGACACAGTTCGGCACCGCCCTGAATCCAGCTTTTTTCCAGTCTCCGGCCCCCCAGCCGGCGAACTTGCTGTCCACTTTGTCCCACCAGCCGCCGCCTTGCGGTCCGCCTTCCTGCATCTCCATATCGCGGAGGCGGAAACCCAGAAGGACCGCCTTTTTGGCCCATTGATTGACGATCCAAGTCCCGTCTTCCCGTCTTTCGGCGACCCGCAGCCGCCCGCTGTCCAGCGCGCCGAGGGCGGTGCTGACTGAATCTCTGATGGAGCCGCCGGTATCCGGCGTGATTGAATCGCGTTGTTTCCAAGCGGACTCGATGACGTTCGCGAGGTCGGAATCGGACATGCATGGCCTTTCTGCAGGCTTGCCGCGGAGTTTGCGCCCGGCTCTTTACCAGCCCGGCGCGGGAGCGGCAATCCGATCCGTCCGCAGTCAGTCGGAGGCGAGAACGGCAGCGCATTCAGCCGGCAGGTCAGTCATGTCATAGTCCCGGACGCCTCGGCGTTTCGGCCCGGGAGCGGGAGGCGGCGGTTTCTTGAGTTGTTCCAGGTAGCCGGTCACCCACCAGGTCAGGGTTTCATCGCAGCCGTCGCCGCCCTTTGAAAGTTCCGCGACTGTCGGTGTCTGAGCGATGCAGGAAGGAGAATCCGCGGGGCACTTCAGGCGGACATGAAAATGGTAGTTGTGGCCGTAAATGGGACGGATCCGCTGCAGCCAGGAACGGTCGCCCTTCGCCTTTTCGCACAATTCGATTTTGACCGCCGCAGCGACAAAAACACGGTCGGTGCGGGGGTCTTCGGCGGCGGCTTTGAGAATCTTCATATGCGTTTCGGTCCAATTGCCGCTGATGCCGGTCTGATCTTCAGTGCGGACGGAAACCGATGACAGCTCTTCGCGTTCCCCGCGGGTCAGATCCAGCCGGACGGGCGGAAGCATCCAGATATCGGCGTCCAGACCGATCTGGTGCGAACGGTGGCCCGATGTCATCGGGCCGCCGCGCGGTTGGGAAATGTCTCCGATATACAGACCGGCCCATCCGAATTCCTTCGCCCGACGGCTCAGGCTGATCAGATAATCAATCATTTCCGGGTGTCCCCAGTTTCGGTTGCGGCTGAGTCTCATCGCCTGCCAGGTCGGACCTGTTTCAGGGAGGCCGGTCAATCCCGCGGCGCAGCCTTTGGCGTAGCTCCCTACGGCGGCGGGCGGTTGTGACGAAGGAGTCGGCAGCGCTCCGAACAGTTGGCTGGCTTTCGGCTCATCGGCGGCCGTCCGGGATCCGGATACGGCGCAGGCTGCGGCAAGCGCCGCGCTGAACATCAGATTGCGCATCATGACACCCGTCTTTCGGGCTTGACCCAATGCAGCAGGATGAGTCCGATGGCAAACAGCAGGATCAGCGGAGTGATGCCCAGACGTTGGTCGTCGGTCAATCCTGTGAACAGGGCGATCAGGAACGGCGCCAGGAACGATGTCGCCTTGCCGGCGAAAGCGTAAAGGCCGAAAGCCTCGGTCATTCTTTCAGGATTGGCCAGCCGCACCACCATGGTGCGCGACGCGGCCTGCAGGACCGCGCCCGCCCCGCCGATCACGCCGCCGCAGATCAGGAAAACAGTGTCCGGGAGCGATGAACCGGGGCCGACGGGAATAAATATGACCATGGTGCGGCTGGTCGTGAAGATTGCCGTGCAGACAAGGACCAGAGCGAGAGATGCGGCGGTGATGACGACTTTCGGCCCCCATTGCCGATCCGCAAATCCGCCCATCCAAGCGCAGGCGGCGCCGCAGATCAGGCTCGCGACACCGAACACGCCGATTTCCACAACGGACCATTGCAGAACCCCCGCGGCGTAAATCCCCCCGAAGGCGAACAATCCGTTAAGCGCATCCCGGTAGAACATTGATGAAGCGAGAAAAGCGAGCAGGCTCCGTTCTTCCGGGAGTTTCCGGAGCGTGTCGATCAGGCCCTTGATCGCAGCGGCGCCGGCGGTCGTTTCCGGCCGGTCGCACGCCCAGAAATAAAAAGGGAGCATGAAAATCACGAACCAAACCGCGGTGAACGGACCGGCTGAACGGGTTCCTTCGTGCGCTTCCGGATTAAGTCCGAATGAGGGAGCATTGCCGAGCAGTGTTCTGCCGGCGTCGTTTTCGGCCAGCAGGAACAGCATAACGGCCAGCGCGATTATGCCTCCGGCATAGCCGAAAGCCCACCCGGAGCCGGATATGACCCCCACTTCCCGCTCCGTTCCGAGGCCGGGCAGCATCGCATTGACAAAAATCGTGGCGAGTTCCGCGCCGAGCAAACCGATTCCGAACGCGATCAGAGGCCAGTAAACCGGACCTCCCGGCGTCGCCCACCAGAGCGCGAATGATCCTGCCGCGGTCATCGCCGAAAAGACGATGATCCAGGGTTTTCTCGAACTGGTTCCGTCGGCCACAGCACCCAGAATAGGAGCGAGCGCCGCGGTGGACACGCCGACTATGGTCAACATCCATCCCCAGTACTGCTGGCCGAGCGCGCCGTCGCCGACCACGGCGGATATGAAATACGGGCCGAAAATGAATGTCAGAAGAAGCGTGAAGTACGGCTGGCTGGCCCAGTCAAAAAACATCCAGCCCCAGATGCGTCTGTTGAATCCGGTCATCGCGCCTTTCCGGCATGGATACGAAACGGCACAACTGAAGCTTCGGCGGCGGTCTTTGTCAACGCGAATCTCGATTTACGCGCCAATAAAACAGTCCCTATTACACTCGGCTCATAATGAATGCGGATTCAGCGATGATCAGGTGAGGGCCCGGTCGCGCCGGGCCGGGGGCGAAGCTTGCTCAGCGCGAGTTTCATTTCCTCGTTTTCAAATGCCGGGGCATAATTCCCGATATCAGCTGATGTCATGCCGGCATTTTCGCAGCGCGCCTGCCATTCGTCGGTAATTTGCCCGGCCATTTCCGCAGTTCGGGCGCGGGTATCGTCCTCAGGAATGTCGAAAAAGGCACCGCCTCAATCGCAGCTTCCGTTGAAGCCGCGCGGCCGCTGAGCGGGCTGATGCTGGTTTCCAAGCTCCGATGTCGCTGAGGCTGGGGATTCACGTCTAAGGCCGGAGAAAGAAACTGGATATTGTCGCCGGCGCACAAGATTCCGTGGTTTTTCAGGCGGTCATCATCGGCATGGCATCACGGTCCGACGTGAATTTTGCGATCGACAGCTTGCCTTCATCGTCATGATCTGATTTCGGCCTCGCGCCTCTGAGGCTGCCGGCGTTCCCCGCCCGCGGGCAAGCGGGCCTGTTTCCAGTAATGCCTGCCGGCTGCCTGCCGTTTTGGCCGAAAGTTCAAAAGCGTCGGCCCCGAGGGGGATCGTCCCGTCAATGCCCGCGGCGCACAGCGAAAACGGCTTCAATATCGTCCGCCGTGATCAGGGCTTCAAGCCATGCGTCAAGCTCCCCCGCCGCGGCTGCGCGGACCTTTTCGGCGCTTGCGGGAGGCACGCCGCCGAACTTCACCCGCGCCTGCCGCAGAAACGTTTCGGCTTTTCCCTCAGCCAGCCCTTCTTCCCGGCCCTGTTCCTTCCAGATCTGCGCGGCGGTTCCCATGATTTCCTCCACTTCGCAAGGGTCCTTTCCCGCCCGCCTGAGCGCGGCTTCGATGCGCTCAGGCGGCAGGCTGACCTGTTCAACGACATAAGCGGAAATATAACGCCCTAAATCGTCAACGGCAATGCCCGCGACGAGCATGTCGTCCTCGTCATCGCCGGAACTCTCCCGGTTCGACAGCGCGAGGGCGAGAAAAACCGAACGGATCCTGACGTCCAGCGACAACTTTTCGGGCGCGGTCCGCCCGAGATCCCGCAGCGTGTAACTTCCGAAAGAGCGGGCCAGCCGTTCCAGCCCCTCCGGAGCATCGATCATCTCCTGAACCGACAGCGGCGCGCTCCACGGCTCGCGCCCGTGATAGAAAACCACCGGAATGATCAGCGGCAGCCGCCCGGCGGAGCCGCCGCCGTCCGTCTCCTTGGTCCAGAGCCTGACCATGTAACGCAGGAGCTGGAGCGGCGCGAGCGGATCGGCGCGCGCCTTATGCTCCAGCAAAGCGTAGACCAAGGCCCGGCCGCCGCCCTTGAGACGGATGCGGAAAATCGCGTCCGCCTGCGTTCTGCGGCCCTCGGCGTCGACAGCCGTGCCTTCCACATGCTCGGGCGGATGATCAGGGTCCAGCAGATCGAGCACGTCCGCCGGAAGACATTCCCGCAGTATATGACCGGCGCGGGCGGGATCGGAGACCAGCAGACGGAAGAGAGCGTCATGCCGGGCGGGCGGCAGGGTCACGCCGGAGCGACCCGGGCCGTGCGGGCTGAACCGCACCGGACACGCCGCAGCGCCGCCGCCCGGCCCGCATCCTGCCCCGGCGGCATGTCATCTGGAAGACTGATCAATATCCGTTCCCCGCGGATCCGCGGCCCGCGCCGTTCCGCGCATGCCCGCCGGCGACCGAACCATGTCCGCGCCGTTATGTCAAACCCCGGCTTCGGCCCGGCCAGCCGCCGTGAAGGGATTCAATATAACGGGTAACCGGTCAGCAATCACAGATGAGCCGCCCTTCACGGTGTTTTGAAACCAGCATCACGGCTGTTTCAGCGGCGAAGGCGTTTTTCACCACTGAGGAAGATTGTCACAGTTCGCCGGATCCTGATCCGGATACTTGAAGATTTGGACGCGTCAGCTTAATTGTTCTTGACAGGCAAAGCCGGAGTCAGAGATGCAGTCGATCGTGCAAATCATTCATTTGCTGCTTGATGTGCTGACGTATATTATTGTCGCGCATATCATTATGAGCTGGTTGGTCGGTTTCGGCGTGCTGAATACGCGTCAGCCGATTGTCGCGGCTGTCTGGGACGGCCTGAACAGACTGCTTGATCCATTCTATTCGCGGATCCGCCGGTATCTGCCCGATACCGGCGCACTGGATCTTGCCCCGCTGGCACTGTTTTTCGGTATCGTCATTTTGCGGATACTTATCAGCAACAACTTTTGAGAGGCGTCGCGGCGGCGGCGGCAAACCTCGGAGGCGGTCAGCGGACGAATGCGGCTTCGTCTCCCCAGAGCTCCTTCACTCTTTTGTCGCGGCCGCAAGCTTTGCGGTAACGTTTGTAGGCTTCGGACTGTTTGATGACACCGAAACGGGTGATCACTCTGTTTGTTCCCAGATAATAGTCCTGGTGACGGTCTTCGGCTCTGTGGAATGTTCCTGAATCCAGGATCGGGGTCGCAAACGGCAGTCCCAAAGCCTGTTCCGCCTCAGCCTTGGAAGCCGATGCCTGTCTGCGCTGATCATCGCCGCTGACGAAAACCGCCGTCCTGTAGCTGTGTCCGCGGTCGCAGAACTGGCCGCCGTCATCGGTGACATCCACGCTCCGCCAGAATTTGTCCAGAAGCGTGCGCAGCGACACGACAGACGGGTCAAAATCAACCTTTACAGCTTCGTAATGGCCGCCGCGGCCCGAAGACACGGATTTGTATGTTGGATTGGCCGTCGTGCCGCCGGTATAGCCGGAAGTGGTGGCGGTCACGCCGTTCACGCTGTCGAAGTCAGATTCAACACACCAAAAACAGCCGCCGGCGAATATAATCGACTCGGTCGCGGCCTGCGCGGCTCCGGAAAACAGCGCCAAGGCCGCGGCGGCCAGAAATTTCGTCGCGTCTCCTGAGGAAAAACGAAGCCGGCGCAAACGCGGAACTGCCGATCCGGGACCCGGTGATTCAAGGTCTTTCATCATGTTTCAACTCCTTTCCAGCGTTGTTTCCGCTTAGTCTCCGCCGCCGCTCTCCGACAAGCCGCAGTCTGAGCGCATTCAAGCGGATGAATCCGGCGGCGTCCTGCTGGTCGTACGCGCCCGCGTCGTCCTCGAACGTGACATGGTCTTCCGAATACAGAGAGTGATCCGACCACCTCCCGACCGCGCGGACGCTGCCTTTGTAGAGCATGAGGCGGACCGTTCCGGTGACATGGCGCTGGCTGCGGTCAATGAGAGCCTGCAGCATTTCGCGTTCCGGGCTGAACCAGAATCCGTTGTAAATCAATTCTGAATACCGCGGCATCAATTGGTCTTTGAGATGCGCCGAGCCTCCGTCGAGCGTGATCTGTTCAATGCCCCGGTGGGCTTCCAGCAAAATGGTCCCGCCCGGGGTTTCGTAGATGCCGCGCGATTTCATGCCGACAAAACGGTTTTCCACAAGGTCAAGCCGTCCTATGCCGTGACGTCCTCCGGCCGCGTTCAGTTCAGCGAGAAGCGCCGCGGGCGTCATGGGACTGCCGTTCAGCGCGACCGCGTCACCGGTTTCAAACGTCACCTCGATATGTTCGGCCCTGTCCGGCGCCGATTCCGGATCGACCGTGCGCTGATACACGTGCCCGGGCGCGGATACTGCGGGATCTTCGAGAATTTTTCCCTCTGACGACGTGTGCAGCAGATTGGCGTCAACTGAAAACGGCGCTTCGCCGCGATGGTCTTTCGAGATGGGAATCTGATGTCTCCCGGCAAAGTCCAGGAGGCGCGTGCGGCTCGTCAAATCCCATTCGCGCCAAGGCGCAACCACCCGAATGGACGGGTTCAGAGAATAGGCGGCCAGTTCAAACCGCACCTGATCGTTGCCCTTTCCCGTGGCGCCGTGTGCGATCGCGTCAGCCCCGGTTTCCTCGGCGATTTCGATCAGCCGTTTGGCGATCAGGGGCCGCGCGATCGAGGTGCCGAGCAGGTAGAGTCCCTCATAAACCGCATTGGCGCGGAACATGGGGAATATATATTCGCGGGCGAATTCCTCACGCAGATCTTCAATGCGGATGTCGCGGATTCCCAGCAGTTCAGCTTTTCTGCGCGCCGGTTCCAGTTCCTCGCCCTGACCGAGGTCAGCGGTAAACGTCACCACTTCGGCGCCGTATTCCGTCTGCAGCCATTTCAAGATGATGGATGTGTCCAGACCTCCCGAATAGGCGAGAACGATTTTCTTGATTGGATTCATCCGGGCGTTCCATGCGGGTTCACGGCGTGATCTAGCGATATTTTTTCCGCCGCGCAACGCAGCGGGCGAACTGGTGCGACGTTCAATTCGGGCGTAAACTGAAACACAGGCTGATGATCAAGGCGATACAGCATCGGGACCGCAGGAGGAGAGCAGTCAGATGCCTCAATGCGCAGACGTTTCTGACGGCGACCGAGTCCGGCCGTTTCAGTTCGTTCGCTCACCGGTCCGCGGCCGCGCCGCCAGGCTGTCCGAAACGCTCCGGCGGCTTCTGGAAAAACGCGGTCATCCGCCGGCAGTTGAGCCGGTGATCGCGGAAGCTTCGGCATTGGCCGCGCTGGTCGGACAGTTGATTCACCCGGGATTGAAATTCCCGACCGAGATTCGGAGCGGAGGCCCGCTCGGTTTGTTCGCCGCTGATTGCCTCGCGCCCGCGGAGCCGGGAGATCCCGCAAGCCGGTCCGTCGAGCCGGGTTCGCAGGATTGGCGGGGCAGTGGAATCGTCATTCAGGGAACAGCGGATGGAAAGACCCGGCCAAGCGGCCGGATTCCTCTGGAAACCGGACGAAATCCCGACGGCTGGGTCGATGCGGCCGAACGTTTGGCACCCGTGGATCCGCTTGAGCTGACCGGCCCGTCACGTTCCATGCCGCAGACTCTTCCCCGGCTGTTTCGCCGGCAGCATCCGCGCGCAGGCAGGTTTCAACCGGTTGAGTTCAGCTGTGCATGCCATCGGAAAAGGTTCGGCAGGGGGTTTCAGTTCATTCAGCCAAAGACATCGCAGCGATGACTGCTCACGGAGGAAAGGAGACCGCGGACTGCCGGTTCTGCGGACGCAGGCACGAATTCAATCCGACCGGTCTCGGCTTTGGGGCGCGGCCAAGTCATGCCGCCGTCGATTGATTTCAGCCATATCAGGGCCGCGCTCGCCGTTGGCGGCGGTTCAAGCCCGGATTTCGACCTCAATGCCGATGACGGGGATCCGGCCTCCGGGACGTGGGTAGATGCCGCTGTTCTCGTCCCGCTGATCGAGCGGCCGACCGGACTGAACGTCATTCTCACGGAGCGTGCCGCAAATCTCTCTCATCACGCGGGACAGGTCGCTTTTCCCGGCGGGCGGGCCGCTCCCGGCGATTCCGGACTGTTGGAAACAGCGCTTCGGGAAGCCCGCGAAGAGATCGGACTTCATCCTGGTCAGACGGATATTCTTGGACAATGCCCGCGCTGCAGAACCGTGACCGGATTCAATGTTCATCCGTTCGCCGCATCGGTGACCGGAGAATTCCGGCCTGTCCTGCAGAAGGAAGAAGTGGCGGACGTGTTTGAAGTTCCGTTTGATTTTCTGGCTGAACCGGAAAATTACCGAATTGAGACCGCCGGCTGGAGGGGGACGGGGAGGCGTTACTATGCCGTGCGGTACGAGACGCGTTTCATTTGGGGCGCGACCGCCGCCATCCTGTTCGGACTGGCGCGCCGGCTGCGGAAGCAACGCGGCGCGTGACCGCGCGGGCAGACAGAGTCAGGCGCAGTAAGGGGCGTCGTTTCCCCAGCGATGTTGCGGAATGTGCGGTGAATTCGCCAAGGTCCGCCGGGCGTTCTGCCAGCTGCGCAGCCAGAGCCGCCAGTCACGCATTTCCGCGGACGGACGCGAGCGCGAACGGGCTGTGAAGTCCGGAAACTGGCTTCGCCCGGTCGGATGGCCTGTCACATTGTAACGGAGATCGAATGACCACCGGAAATCCGAGCTGCGGTTGGGAAGCGACGCGTGCGGCGTGTAGGGATCGAGAATCACCGCGCCGCCGGCATTCACCGGCACCGGCACGGGCGTCAGATCTTTCCTGAAAACGTCGGCGATTCCGACCTGCGTTCCGGTGCAGTGCGGAAGCAGATCTCCGCGGGCGCCGGGCGCGACCTGCAGACATCCGTTCTCGACCGTCGCGTCTGTGACGGCCAGCCAGACGGTCACCATGGTCGTGTTGTCGGCGGCGGGCAGCGTCACGCCCATATCCTGATGCCAGTCCGTCCTGGTGACGTGGGCCCGGGTTTCCGATTCCGGCAAAGCGTGTTCGGGCGGCTTGATCCGCACATGCTGTATGGGATTTGACGTGATCTCAGGTCCGATCAGCTGTTCAACCGCGTCCAGCAGGCGCGGATGAGTCACCAGATCAAACACCGCGGGGCCGAAATGCATCGGCGTGTCTTCACGGATGCCGTCGTGAGGGAGGCTGATGTCCAGATGCTGGAACCAGTCGATTTCGCTCTTATAACAGCGGGTCAGCTTGTCCCAGAACGACAGTCCCTGCGGCGCCGCGCGCACGGAACCCCGTTCAAACCAGTCTTCGTAAAGCGCGTCGAGGCGGCGGGCGTATTCGTTCCTGACCGCTTCCAGGGCGGCGTCATCAATCAGCCCCTCGACAGCGACATAGCCGTTTCTGCGGAAAATTCCGATCTGCGTTTCGGTAAGCATCGCGTTTCCTCTCTACGGCAGCAGTATCTCAACAATCGGCGGCCAGATCAGCATCACGGCAAGAGCCGCCAGCTGGACGCAGATAAAGGGCAGGAAGCCTCGGAATATGTCAATAAGCGAGATATGAGGCGGAGCCACGGACTTGAGATAAAAGGCGGCCGGGCCGAAAGGCGGCGACAGGAAACTGACCTGCATGTTCATGCAGAACAGCACGCCGAACCACACCGCGACATATTTCGGCTGCAGCTCGCCGAAGATGCCGATTTCTTCAATCGGCAGACGTTTCACGATCGGCAGGAACACCGGGATGATCAGCAGCACGATTCCGACCCAGTCCATGAACGCGCCCATGAAAAGCAGCACGACCATCATCACCAGCAGAATAGCCATGGTCGGCAGTTCGCTCCCGACAATCAGATTGGCGATATAGACAGGTCCGCCGGCGAGGGTGTAAGCGCCTGCCAGCATCGTGGCTCCGACCGTCACCCAGAGAATGGTGCCGGTTGACCGGAGAGTGCGCATCAGACTTTCCCAGACCAGCCCGAACGACGCCTCGCCGCGGAACAAAGCGATCAGAAAGACGGCGAACGCGCCCATGCCGGCGGCTTCGGTGATCCCGGAGATGCCGCCGTAGATCGAACCCATGACCACGGCGATGACGGTGAAAGGCGGCACCAGGCCTTTTCCGGCCTCCCAGCCGCGTCTGGCCCGGTTCTTGCCGAATGCCAGAAAAACCAAGACCAGCGCCGCGGCCAGGGCGGCGCATATATAAGGCAGGTGATACCTCATCCCGAGATAGATCGGTTCCACCGTTTCCTCCAGGCCGGCATTCTGCCCGGTGACGGTGAAATACAGCGCCCGCAGCAGCAGCAGCGCGGAGACCCCCGCCAGCAGTATCGACAGAAAAGCGCCGAACATGCCCAGCTTTTCAGGAGTCGGCGGATCGTCGGGCCGGGGATCGGGCAGGGGCGCGAGGGACGGATTCAGCTGCGTGCGGATGACGATGTAGAGTATGATGAACGCCGCCAGCATGAATCCGGGGACAAAAGCTCCCGTGAACAGGGCCTTGATCGATGTTTCCGTGATCAGACCGTAAATGATCAGAACGATCGACGGGGGGATCATGGTTCCCAGGCTTCCCGAAGCGCAGATCGTGCCGATCGCCAGATTCTGGCTGTAGCCGAGGCGCAGCATCTGCGGCAGCGCGATCAAGCCGAGAAGCACCACCTCTCCGCCGATGATGCCGGACATCGCCGCCATGATCACCGCCATCAGGGATGTCACGATCGCGATTCCGCCGCGCACTCTGGACAGCCAGAAGTCCAGGGAGTCGTACATTTGTTTGGCGATGCCCGAACGTTCCAGCAGAGCCGCCATGAAGATGAACAGCGGCACGGATATGAGCACATACTCCGTCAGCAGGTCGAACACCCTCTGCGTCAGTATGTACAGAGGACCGGTGCCGGGCCGGCCGGTGAGCATCCCGTCCCCGAAGCTGAGCGGATTCAGCAGCAGTCCGGGCTCGAATTTCAGGATCATCACCAGCAGCGCCAGCACTGCTGACGCGAAGCCGAGCGGCATGCCTATGGCCAGCAGGGCCACCAGCCCCAGAACGAGGATCAGCGAAATCGTGCCGGGATCCACCGCTTAATCCTCCAAGGTCCGCTTGATGGCGGCGATCTCGTCTTCGTCCAAGTCATCGGCGACGCCGTGAACCGTCGGTTCGAGATTCCAGTCGGCGATCAGATTGGCCACCGCCTGAAAGGCGATCAGCACGGTCACGATCAAAATGGCGGGCTGCAGGGTAGCCGGAATCGGCGGGTCGAACGCAGTTCCGAACATCTCCCATCTGTAGAATTTAACGACGAACACCTGCTGGTAGCTGCCGTAAATGACGAACAGGACGAAAACCACGATCAACAGAGTCCAGATGGTGTCGAATGCGCGCTGAATCCGGCGCGGCACGACATCGTACAGCATGAAGATGCGGATATGGCAACGCTGCTGCATCGCGTAGTAGCCGGACAGCAAAAACACGAAACCCGCGATCCACAATGTGAGTTCGTTGGCCCAGAGCGTCGGTGATTCGACCGCGTAGCGCAGAAACACTTCCCACAGCATGATCAGCGTCATTGTGATGATAAGGACCATCGTCACGCGGCCGAGAAACATGCCGAGCCTGTCCACTCTCCGCCACTGCTGAAACTCCATCGGTTCCACTTCGACGCCGCGGGCGCCGAACACGAGAATGGCGGGGATCAGTATCAAGGCCAGCCAGTCAACCGGGTCCGAGAATCCCCCGAACACCCCCGGAAGACCTGGCAGAAAATCCTTGCGCAGGTGCAGTTCGCTGGTTTGATCGAACTGGCTTTGATTTTCCGGCGGAAGCAAGTCCAGGATGAAGGCGGGAGCGTGCCAGATCGTCCATCCCGCGCACAGGACGAAGGCCGCGGGCAGCAGCCAGTTGCGGACAGCTCCGAGCCTTCCGCGCAGCGTGCCGGACCGGTTCATTCGCCGCCGCTCCTCGGATGCCGATTTCATTGCCGGCGCAGAGCGCGCGGCGGAACCTCGGCTCCGCCGCGCGGACTGTTTTGGATCCCGCACCGAGGGGCGTTATCTCATCAGGCCGAGGTCGGTCAGGAAGCTGATATGGCTTTCCAAGAGTGACTTCGCTTCCGGCGTGGTGGCGAATTCCGTCCAGCCGGCCTTGACCGCGTCACGGTATTTGTTCAACTCTTCTTCGGACCATTCGTACAGATTGATGCCTTCTTCGCGCAGTATTTTCGCTGTACGGGCGTTCTTCACTTCGTTTATGGTCGCGTTGCGGAGAGCCAGGGCCTGCATGCCGATCTTCATGATCGCCTTATGGTGATCCGGCATGGCGTCCCAAGCATCCTTGCGGCAGGTCAGGTGGTCGGCCGGCATGGAATGGAAGCCAGGATAGTTCGTATGTTTGGCGATCTCATAGATGCCCATTCCGCTATTGTTGGTGATATTGGCCGCGTCGGCTCCGTCGATGATGCCCGTTTCGAGAGAGGTGAACACTTCGTTGAAGTCGATCACTATCGGATTGGCGCCGAGATTCTTGAAGATAAGCGTCATCATGCCGGGCGGCGAACGGAATTTCCAGTCTTTGAAATCATCCACGCCCCGGATCGGTCTGGTCGAAGACAGCGATTCAGGTCCGGGGATCCACCAGCCGATGAATTCCATGCCGTGCGCGTTGTACAGTTCATTGAGCTTTTCGTAGCCGCCGTTGTGGAGAAGCCAGGCGAGCTGCTGGTAGGGATTCGTGTAGCCGCCCGCCAGATCGCCGGTGAACTGGAATGCCGGGTTTTTGCCTGTCTGGTAGGATCCGCCGGTCATGTCGCAGTCCAGAATTCCCGTGGCCGCGGCGTCGAAGACTTCGGCCGATTTGACGACGGCGCTGCCGTAGAACATTTCGATTTGGATTTCGCCGTTCGACATGGCGGTGACATCATCGACGAATTCGCCGGCCATCTGGCCCGACAGCGTTTCCTGCGAAAAATGCGTCTGTATGCGGAGCTGGGTGGTTTCAGCCGCCGCCGAAAGAACCGTGCCGGCGGCAAAAGCGATTCCCAGCGCGGCCGGGATTGATGTTTTTCTGATATAAGCCATTGTTTTCTTTTTCTCTCCCCTGTTTTGTCCGGCAAAGAATTTTCCCGCGCGGACGGACTTTGATATGACCAGAATAAACCGTCCGAACAGCTTTGACAACCTGATTCCCGCCGCGGGATCCGCTGCGGCCGCGGCCGCCCTGTTCAGCCGTTTCCCACTTCAGTTCCGGCAAGTTTATCCCACAGGAATTCAACGCCGGTTCCCGGCTCGGACGGAGCCACGGCCATGGCATCGGCGACAATCAGCGGGCGTTTCGTGTACTGATCGATCGGAAATGAATGAACTTCCATCCAGCCGGAGTCCGGCTGCGAGGAGACCAGACTGACATGCAGCTCCTGCATTCCGTGGCTGCACACCGGAATCCCGCGCCGGCGGGCCATTTCCGCGACGCGCAGCCATCCCGTGATGCCGCCGCAGTTCGATGCGTCAGGCTGGATATAGGACAGGCGCGACTGTTCGAAGGCGATTCCGAATTCGTGGACGGTGTGCAGGTTCTCGCCCATCGCCAGCGGCATTCCGGTCGCTTCGGCGATTTCCGCGTATCCTTTGTAGTCATCGGGATCAACCGGCTCTTCGAACCACAGAAGCCGGTAGGGCGAAAAGGCCTCCGCCGCGGCGATCGCTTCCGGGACGGTCATTGAGAAATTCGCATCGACCATGAAGGCGGTGTCCGGGCCGACGAGATCGCGCACCGCCGCCACCCGCTCGGTGTCTTCGGCCAGATCCGGCTGTCCGACCTTGATTTTCACGCCGTTGAAACCGCTGTCGAGATTCGTTCGCACCGACTCGAGGAGTCTGGGCAAAGAGAAATTGAGATCGATTCCCCCGACATAGGCTCTGCATCTGTCGGATGCGCCGCCGGCGAGCCGCCACAGAGGCTGTCCGGCTTTCCTGCACCGGATGTCCCAGAGGGCGATGTCAAGCGCGGAAATCGCAAAGGAAGCGATGCCGCCGCGGGCCACGTAGTGGATGCGCATCTGCATCGCGTCGTGAATATCTTCGACTTCCTCGGCATTTCTGCCGCACAGCATGGGAGCCAGATCATGCTTGATCACAGCGCGCACGGCGTGCCCGCCGAATCCCCCTGTATAGGTGTATCCGGTGCCTTCGCTGCCGTCATCGAGACTGACTGTGGCGGTGATCAGTTCGAAGTGGGTGTGATCGCCATGGACGGCGTCAGCCAGCACCTCCGCCAGCGGCACGCGGAAGTGCCTGGCTTCAACCTTGCGGATAATGCTCATTTTCCCCCGCGAAAAACCGCTTCCGCGCACAGGCCGGCAATCCTTGCGCTTTGTTGATTCGGTGTTTTAGTATGATGAAAATGAAACCGTCTCAAGCTGCGAAAGACACGATTCCGCCCAGATGAAACAACATCCCGCACATTGCGACGGTCAGCGCCGCGGCCAGTCGAGGGCAGCAGATGCGGTTTTCCGCGCGCTTGCGGGCCGCATTTCTTCCGGCGATCTGGCTCACGGCGACCTGCTGCCGCCGGAAAGGGAAATCATCAAGATGCACGGTGTCAGCCGCACCGTGGCCCGCGAAGCGGTGCAGGCGCTTGCGAGCAAGGGGCTGGTCGAGGCAAAGCCGCGTTGCCGTCCGGTGGTGCGCGAACCGGGATTTGAGACCGCGTTCAATGTAATTGAAACTGTCGTCAACCGTTTGCTGAGGGAACCGCAAGAGGTCAGGAATCTGTTTGACGCAAGGGTGATGATCGAGGCCGCGCTGGCGCGTCAGGCCGCCAAGGCGGCGGACAAGCGCCACATCGCCGCCATGAAGACCGCGCTTGAAGCCAACCGGGCCGCGGTCGCGGACAGCCGCCTGTTTGACCGCACGGACGTCGATTTCCACGCCGCGCTCTACCGTGTTCCTGAAAATCCGCTGTTTCCCGCGATACACAAGGCCTTCACCGCGTGGCTTTTGCCGCACTGGTCCGAAATGCCGCGCCGGCCGGAGAGCAACGCCGTGAATTTCGAGTTTCACCAGCGGATATTCGAGGCCATTCTCATGCGGGACCCGGACGCGGCGGAAGATGCTCTGGAGCGGCATTTGGCATACGCATGGGATCAGGTGAGGCTCAACTTTGCCAAGCACTGATCCGGCAGCGCGGTCCGATGCTGAACCCCGTGTCCGCTGTCAGGACTGAACTGCGCATGAAACACCGGCGCGGCATCGGAGGGACAGCGCGCCGTATCGGTCATCTGCCCGCTCAATACGGCGCGGCGGCCAGATTCTGCCGGCTGCTGAACAGATCAGGCCACAGAGCGTTTTTCGTCGGCGGGTCCGTGCGTGACGTCCTGTCCCGAATTGAGCCGGGCGATGCGGATCTGGCCACTGACGCCCTGCCGCCGCGGGTTCAGGAGCTGGCGGAGCGGAATCATATCAGAACCTCGCTTCACGGGGCGCGGTTCGGCGCGGTGAAACTGCATTTCGGGCAGTCCCCGGTTGTCGTGACGACATTTCGGCGCGACAGATTCGACGGACGGAACACAACGGTCTCGTTCACACGCTCCCTGAGCGAGGATGCTCTGCGGCGGGATTTCACGGTCAATGCGATCTACGCCGACTGCGAGGGGCGGCTGCACGACCCGCTTGACGGCTTGGCCGATCTGGGTGACCGGATCGTGCGTTTCATCGGCTGCCCGGATTTCCGGATCAGGGAAGATCCATTCCGGATTCTCCGGTATTTCCGCATCCGGGCCGGATTCGCCGATTTGAACCGTCCGGCTGATCCCGAAACTCTTGAAGCCATAAGCCGGCATGCCGGCCGCCTCAGGGAAGTGCCGCGCGAACGGGTCGGGAGCGAATTTCTCAAATTACTGGGCGCGGAAGTCATTTATCCGACGCTTGCCGATATGCTCGACTGCGGGGTCCTGCCGCTCTGTCTCCCTGGATCGGAGATTTCCCGGATCAGGGATCTTGAAAAGTTGGAGAAGACGTTTGAAGCTGCGCCTGATCCCGTGCGCCGGCTTGCGGCGCTCGGCGGCGACAGTCCGAAGCGGCGTCTGCGTCTGGACCGGCGGTCAGGGCTCCGTCTGGACAGGCTCTGCCGCTGGATTCGACGGGCCGCGCCCGTGTCCGAGCTGGCTTACCGTCTCGGTGAGCGTGACGCGCTTGACGTCGTTCTGGCGCGGGCGGCGGTTTCCGGCCGCGCGCCGGATCCCTGTATGCGCGACCTGCTGAAACGGTCGGCGAGGCAGCGGTTTCCGGTCCGGGCATCCGATCTGAATCAAGAGCGGCAGGGACCGGAACTGGGGAAAGCGCTGAAACGGCTTGAGAAGAAATGGTTGGATTCAGAATTCGGTCTGGACCGCTGTCAGCTTTTGGAACTGGCTGAACGCTGACATATACCGCGCGGAAAATGCCTGCCGGCAAGCTGTTCATGAAGTCTGATGAAGCCGCCCGGACAGGATCAGAAAGGCACTTTCAATGAGGCGGCTGCGCATCGTCAGTCCGTCCGCGGGGGTCGGCGTTCCGCCGCCGGCAACGGGAAGGAATTCGCCCGGCATGAGTATTCCCAAGTCCGGAAGGTTGAGGCCCGCGTGTCCGCCGCCCGCCGGACTGGATGTTCACAACTGCCCGGACGCCGCCGCTTTCCCGCAGGCCGCAGCATGCCGGAAACGGGGGTGCGCTTCAAACCGGAAAGGGAACATCCCGGCAATCCGCCGTCATTTGAACAACGGATGAGCGGGGCGCGGTTTGGCGCGCGTATCTTCGGCAATGAAACGCTGCGTCACCGATGCCGGGCCGGCATTGTGTTCCCCCTGCCGAAGGAATCTCCGCGACGAGAGTCCTCCGGCACTGGATGCGGCGGTTCGGGCATCGGCGGCTCAAGGCGCGGATTCCGCTCCCGGCGGACCCGGTCATTCCTGCGGCAGAATGCGTCTGAGCGGCCTGCCGAGCCGGGCAGGAACCGTCAGTGTCGGTAATTCCGGACGGGAGGAGTATCGCGGCAGCAAGGCGGCGGCTTCCGCTACGGCTTCCGCTACGGAAAACCGCCACATCCGGCTTCAATAACGGCTCTGCAGGCGGCGGGGCGGCTTCACGGACGAAACAGCCCCTTCAGCATTGCCTTTGTCCGTCGGTCCGGCGGCTAATGTTTCCTGTCGGCATGACGGCGGCCGCCCCTCAACGAGGAACGGCCGCAATCTTCCGGTTGGCCCGATTAAGCGAGAAGTAAGTTGTACTCATCGACCGTCAGGAAATCGAAGTCTTCGGCCGTCAGTTGCTCGGAAGTCACGCCCTTGACAATGATTTCGTTGCCTTCAAGCTTGTTCGAACTGATGACGACGCCGCCCGCCTCCTCGCTGTCGATCAGCGTCAGGTCGGAGAACGAAAGGAACTTTGTTTCGGTCCCGGCATTTGCGTCGGTCTGCGCCAGGAAGATGATGGTGTCGCCCCCGTCTTCGAAGTCACGGATGACATCGACGCCGTCGCCCGCGCGGAAGAGGAACTGGTCGGCGCCTTCACCGCCGCGAAGACGGTCGGATCCCTCGCCGCCCTCCAGCCGGTCGTTGCCGCCGTCGCCGAACAGCCGGTCTTCGCCGGCGCCGCCGGCCAGAATATCAAGCACGCCCTCGCCGCCTTCCAGCCGGTCGTTGCCGTCGCCGCCGTCCAGCTTGTCGCTGCCCTTGCCGCCATAGAGCGTGTCCTTGCCCTTGCCGCCGTTGAGCTCATCGCCGCCGTCTTCGCCGTACAGCCGGTCGGCGCTGTTCCCGCCGTTGAGCGTGTCGTTGCCGGCGCCGCCGTGGAGGATGTCGCTGTTGCGGTCCCCGTGGAGGGAGTCGTCGCCGCTGCCGCCATAGAGCGTGTCCTTGCCCTTGCCGCCATAGAGCGTGTCGTCGCCGCCGCGGCCGTAGAGCACGTCCATCGCGCCGAAACCCTGGATGGTGTCGTTGCCGCTGTCGCCGATGAGCAGGTCCTTCTTGGCCGTGCCGTTAAGCGTCTCCCCGGTTTTCGGATCCGGCAGCTCCTCGTTCGGATCGAAGTCCCAGATGAACTCGACCTTGCCCTTGAGCTCCCGCAGCTGCTGGAGGGTATAGTTCTCGAAACCGTCGAACCGGGCCAGCACCTTCTGCGAATTGCCCGTGCCCATGACCAAGTGGGTGGTCGGCCCGCTCGTATCCGTGCTCCGGATGAAGCGGACATCGTCCCACGAGATGCCCCACGGCAGCCGGATGTAGTCCTCATCGACATTGAAGTCCATGATGATGTCCGCGGCCCCGTCGCTGCTTCTGCCATCGCTGATCACGAAAATGTCCCGGCCCGCGCCGCCGGTGAGCAAGTCGCGGCCGTCGCCGCCGTCGAGCCGGTCGTGGCCGTCGCCGCCGCTGAGATCGTCGTCGCCGTCGCCGCCGTAGAGCAGGTCGTTGCCGCCGTCGCCGTCCAGTAAGTCCATGCCCGCGCCGCCGTCAAGCGTGTCGTTGCCGTTGCCGCCGAGCAGCCGGTCGTGGCCGTCCTGGCCGTGGAGAACATCGTTGCCCTGGCCGCCGATGAGAGCGTCGTTCCCAGCGCCGCCGTCGAGAGTGTCGCCGCCGCCGTGACCGTAGAGGTGGTCGTCATGCGCGGTGCCCTGAATGGCGTTGCCTTCGTGGTCGCCGTTGATCCAGTCCCCGCTCGCGGTGTGCGTGTCCGTGTCGATCGCCGCTTTCGCCGCGGCGACGGCGCTTGCGTCATCGGGATCGACATCCGACCCGTAGTTGACCTCGGCGAGAACCTTGTTGCCGAGCATGATCCGGAAGTGGGCGTCCCCGTAGTAGCCGGCGGGATGGTGGACGATGGTGATCTCCGCCCCGTCCCGGATGCCGGTCACGTAGATGACGTCTTTGTGGGGCCGCCAGTCCTCGATATAGACATAGCTGTCGGGATTCAGAATGAAGAAGTCCCCCCCCTGACCGCCCTCAAGGACGGTTCCTTTCGGATCCACGTGCCCGCTGGAGGTCGGGCCCCGGCCAAACGTCGAGTCGGTCAGCGCGCCGGTGCCGTCGTCCTGCCGGTTGCTGTCCTTGAGCTTGCCCGCAACCAGATAGTCGTTTCCGGTCCCGCCGTAGAGACGGTCGGCGATCTGGTCGCGCTGGTTCCCGACCAGGATGTCGTTGCCCCAGCCTCCGCGCAGGATGTTCAGGCCGTTGCCGCCTTCGAGATAGTCGCGCCCGCCGCCGCCGCTCGCGGTGCTGCCGCCGCCGGAATCCTTGAAATAGTCGTTGCCCGGCCCGCCGGTGAAAGTGTCTCTGCCTGCCCCTCCGACGACATTAACCGGTCCGTCGTACCCGCTTTCGCGCCGGAATTCGTTCGGCCCGGTGTCTTTGGACCGGTCAACTGGTTTTTCGTTGTCGATCGTGTGCGTCGTCATATGTATATTTCCTTAATTGTTGACCATCCGAAGCGGCAGTCGAAAACCGCCGAGCCTTCAGGCAATTGCTGCTCTGGGCTGACTGCGCGTGTCTGAACATGCGCAGTCGCCGGCCGTGTGACATCAACATCTTTCAGATAATCTGATTCGAATCACTATCATACCTGTTCCTGCAAGCTCATACAAGACGGCAGCAGCCATCGCAACTTTCCTGTGATTCCCGCCCGGCGGTTCGGGCCGGCCGGGTTCCGCGGCGACGGCGATGCGTCCGCCGGCTCGCGCGGCCGGGCGCTTGCGGTTCCCGAATGAATCCTGAAACGCGTCGCTTCGGACGCCGACAGCGATTTCGGATGGACAGTGACCCTGTGCCGGCTTCAGTCGTGTGACAGCGGCGCGCCCGTGGCGGAGCGCTTTCCCGCCGCCGGATAAAGCGGAGCCACGCGCCGCCGGTGAGGCCGCGAAATGAATCATGAAGCGGTCTGGCCGTGCCGTCAGTTGTCGCGTTCCAGTGCGAACCTTGCCAGATCCCGAAGCGTTTCAGCGCGTCCTCCATACGGTTCAAGAGCGGCGCAAGCGCGCGCGGCCTGCGTTTCAGCCATCCGTGCGGCTTCATCCGCGCCGAGAGCATTCAAGAGATTCGCGCCCTCGGTTTCTTTTTTTTCCGCGTCCAGCAGATCGTCGGATATCTGATATGCGTATCCGATTTTTTCTGCGTAATTTTTCAGCGGAGCAGGATCCCGGCCTGCCAGAATCGCGCCCGCTTGAGCGGACCAGGACAGCAGCGCGCCGGTTTTTTTCGACTGCAGATGAAGAATCTCGTCAACTGTGAGCGCTTTTTTATCCGCGCTGGCGTCAAGATCCAATTTCTGGCCCAGAGCCATTCCGCCCGCGCCTGCGGCGGATGCGAGTCCAAGCGTCAGTCCGGCGCGGATTTCCGGGTCGGCAGAGGTCTCGGGATCGGCGATGATCTCAAACGCCGCCGATTGCAGCGCATCGCCCGCCAGAACCGCCATGGTCTCGCTGAACGCCATATGCAGCGAAGGCCGTTCGCGGCGCGTGTCATCGTCATCCATGCACGGAAGATCGTCATGGACGAGCGAATAGGCATGCATGCATTCGATCGCGGACGCCGCCCGAAGCGGTCCGGTTCCGCTAATACCGAAAATCCCGGCGCTTTCGATGACCAGGAAACCGCGTACGCGTTTCCCTCCGGCAAGAGCGTATTTCATCGCCGCGAGCAGTTCGCTTCGCGGATATTTTGAGAGAATGGATTCCAGCTGGGCGTTGATGCGCTTTCGGACCGATCTGAGCCTGTTTTCGAACTTCAACCGATGGTCTCAACGCCTGCCGGGATGCCCTGCGCATCCAAGGTGATTTTTTCCACGCGCTCTTCGGCGTCTTTCAGGGTTTTTTCACAATGCTGTTTGAGGCGGTTGCCGCGCTGATAAAGCCGGATCGCTTCCTTCAGCGGAGTGTCGCCCTTTTCGAGGCAGCCGACAATTGATTCGAGCTGCTCAAGAGCCTCTTCGAATGACATGGAAGCGATTTCTTGATCGTGCTGCATGGAGGCCCCTTTCGCATTCTGCCTTGCGCAGTCTATTTGCGCCGGGCGGCTGACGCAATCCTGCCGCCGCAATCCGCGGAACACTGCGAACTGCGGGCCGGCGTTGACTTGTCCGGCGATTGCCGCGAAATCCGTTTGCGGACCCGCAGGTCGCCGAGCCTTGCGGTCCGTACCGATCAGCGGCTTCTGCTCATCAGCGCGCGCACGTGAGCCGCGGCTGAGTTCCGCAGTCCGGTGAGATCATAACCGCCTTCGAGAGTTGACACCACGCGTCCGCCGCAACATTCGTCGGCGACATCGCAGATGGCGCCGGTGGCCCAGGCGAAGTCGTTTTCGGACCACGTCAATGTCGCGAGCGGGTCGCGCATATGCGCGTCAAACCCCGCTGAAATAAACACGCACTGAGGCCCATGATTCGCAAGAGCCGGCAAGATTTCGCCTTCCATGGCGCGCCGGAACTCCGCGCCTCCTGATCCGCTTCCGAGCGGGACGTTCACGATCTGCCCGCAGGCGCCGGTTTCCGATTTGCAGCCCGTGCCGGGAAACAGCGGCATCTCATGGCTGGAAGCGAAGAAAATGCGCCCGTCATCCCAAGCCAGCGCACTGCTGCCGTTGCCGTGATGAACATCGAAGTCAACGATTCCCACCCGTTCCAGACCGTGTTCCTCCAAAGCGTGCAAGGCTCCGATGATGACGTTTGAAAACAGGCAAAAGCCCATTGCCCTTTCCGCTTCGGCGTGATGGCCGGGAGGGCGCACCGCGCAGAACGCATTGTCCGCCTGACCGCCGAGCACCAGATCAACCGCGAGCACATTGGCGCCCGCGGCCCGCCGCGCCGCGTCCAGAGATCCGGGAGACATATGCGTGTCCGGATCAAGGCTCGCGCTCCCCCGGGCCGGCCGTGACCGGGCGATCCGGTCATAATGCCGCCGCGGATGGGCGCGCTCGATTCTGTCGATGCCGCACAGCGGCGCCTCCCGGCGCTGCAAACTGTCGAACTCAGGCGACTCGAACAGCTGCAGGAGCGTTTTCAGGCGGTCCGCCCGTTCGGGATGTCCCGCAGGCGTCACATGGTTCAGGCAGTCGCTGTGGGTGATGAGGGCAGTGGTCATGTTTTGCTTTCAGTTCTTCATTCTCCGGCGGCTGGTCAGTTTGGAACCAGCATGTAACCTTCATTGCGCACCGTGAGAAGAAAACGCGGCCGCCTTGCGTCAGCTTCAAGCTTTTGCCGGAGCCGGGACACCCGGACATCGACGGCGCGGGCCGGCACCAGCGCGTCAGACCCGCCGGCGCCGGCCATGAACTCTTCGCGGCTCACCGCCCGGTTCGGCGTCTGCGACAGGCGCCGCATCAGTCTCAGCTCGAATTCCGTCAAATGTATGGTCTCGCCGCCCTTGCGGAGCTGACCCCGGTAAGAGTCGAACTCATATTCGCCCAGTTTGACGGCCGGCGGGACGTTGTCCCGCTCATCGGATTTCGCGCGCCGCAGAACGGCCTCGATCCGCGCAACCAACTCAGGCGGTTCGTAGGGCTTCTTCACATAGTCGTCCGCTCCCGCCTTAAACCCCGACATCCGGTCATCCAGCCCGGTCTTCGCCGATAGAATGATGATGGGAATATCTCTGGTTCTGCGGATCTGGCAGGTCAGCCCGATTCCATCGACGCCCGGCATCATGACGTCGATAACGATAAGGTTAAACCTCAGCATCTCCAGCAGTTTCAATGCGTGCGCGGCGTCATGCGCGCACGAGCACCAGTAGCCGTTCCGGACCAGATAACGCTGGAGCAAGGTGCGCAGTCTCTCATCGTCATCGACAACCAGCAGATGGCTGCGGTTGGAGTCCGGAACAGACATCAACGGGGGACTCCGGCCCCGCCGTTCCGGAATCGCGGATCCATGATCTGCTCAAGAACCGATCTGAATCCGGCCACGGCTTCCGGTCCGGCTGCCCGGTATGCGGCGCGCATCCGTTTGCGCTGGGCTTCTGACAGACGTTTCTCCAGCCGCATGCCGGACTCGGTCAGATGCAGCTGTCTGGTTCTCCGGTCTTCAGTTCCGGGGCGTGCTTCTACCAAACCGTCGGCGATCAGTTTCCGCAGCACCCGGTTCAAAGACTGTTTTGACACGCCGAGAATCATGATCAGTCTGCTCACCGTAATGCCCGGATGCCGTTCAATGAAATGGACGGCCCGGTGGTGGGCGCGGCCGTAGTCGTGTTCCCGCAGAATGCGGTCGGGATCCGCGGTGAATCCCCGGTAGGCGAAAAACATCGCCTCAATGCCGTTCCGCAGCTGCTCGTCCTTGAGGAACAGCAGCGTGTCGCCGCCGGATTTTGATTCGCTGCGCATGCCGCCGTCAATAAAATCCTAGGAAAAATATGTCAACCTTGTTGACGTTACTTGGCCGAATCGGTTACGGTATCTTTTTGCCCGCTGATTGCCGAGGCGCCGGAGATCAGGCTCGGCGGATGGAATCGGCGAAGATTCGGGAAGGGAAAATGATGGCAGAACCGTATGATGACCGCGACGGATTTATCTGGCTGGACGGCGAATTGATTCCGTGGCGCGGCGCGCAGGTGCATATCCTCACGCATGCCATGCACTATGCTTCTTCTGTCTTTGAAGGAGAGAGATCCTACGGCGGAAAGATATTCGAAAGCCGCAGACACACCGAGAGACTGATCTCTTCGGCCGAGGCGATACAGATTCCAGTCGATTATTCGATTGAAGAGATTGAAAACGCGAAGCGGGCCGTTATGAAGGCCAACGGCCTGAAAGACGCATATGTCCGGCCGCTGATCTGGCGCGCTTCGGGCGAGGATATGGGAGTGGCGGCAGCCCGCAATCCCAGCCGGATGGCCATCGCGGTTTGGGAATGGGGCGCGTATTACGGCGACGATGCCAAGTTCAAAGGCGCGAAACTGGACATCTCCAAGTGGAAACGTCCGAGTCCTGAGACGATCCCGAGTCACGCCAAGGCGGCCGGCCTCTATATGATCTGCACGATTTCCAAACATGACGCCGAGGCCAAGGGTTGTTCGGATTCAATGATGATGGACTACCGGGGCTATGTCGCTGAAGCCACCGGCGCGAATGTGTTCTTTGTCAAGGGCGGAGAAATTCACACGCCGCTGCCGGATTGTTTCCTGAACGGCATCACCCGGCAGACGGTTCTCGGTCTTCTCCGCGATCGCCGGATCATAATCCACGAACGCCATATTCTGCCGTCGGAGCTGGAGGAGTTTGAACAGTGCTGGCTGACGGGAACGGCCGCCGAAGTGACCCCGGTCGGCCAGATCGGAGATTACAATTTTGAGGTCGGCGAACTCACCCGCGCCATCGTCCGGGACTACGAAAAGAAAGTGCGCGAATGAGGGCGCGGAGCTAACTCGTGTCTGTCAGAAAACCCCTGTTTCCGGCGGCGTCCGGCGGCGGCTCGGCGCGTCCGGGCCGCCATCCGGCGGCGGATCCGGGCTCTGAAGCACGCCGGACGGCGGGAATCAGTTGCTGACACTGAATTGACAGGCGTCAACACTGAATTGATGAGCTGCCGGAGCACGGCTGACCGCTCCCGGGTTGAGAGACCCGGGAGAAAGCCGCTGTTTCGATGAAGGGGGGGGGGTCAGGCGGCGCGTCGTCGCAATCGCTTCCTGCTCCGCATCTGCCGTCTTTTCAGCAGAAGCCTTCCGAGCCGGCAGCAGTTCGCGGCCAGCACCGCGAGAGCCGCGGTGCGGGCGAAGCCGTCGCGGCCATGGCTCCGGATCCGGTCGAGACCGCGGTGCTCCAGATGGTTGATCGCCGATTCAACCGCCGGATGCTGACGGCGGGCCTCGGCGAAGCCGGGTTCCGACTGCCGCTCCCGCTCCGCCTTCGAAAGATACCCCTTCTTCGGCAGCGCGTTCAGATCAAGCATCGCATCCAGACCGCGGCGGTTCTCCGGGCTGTGAAAGCCGCGGTCGAAACTGCAGGCCCGGAGTTCCGGAAACCGCTCCTGCGCCGCCGCGACGACCGGAACGGCATGGTGAACATCGGAGTCTTCCCACATGATCTCATGATGGATTATAAACCAGCCCTGATCCTCGACGACAACCACCGGAACTCCCAGCTCCACGGGCGAGCCGGCCTTGCCCTTGGCGATCCACCGCGTGTGCGGCTCGAAAATCGAGAACACCTTCTCATTCTGCGGTATCACCTCCCCCTGGAGCAGGCGGCGGCTGACCTGGTCGATCTGCCGCCTGGCGTGCGCTGGACAGCTGTCAATCAAACACAGTTTTAACGCGCTGGCGCCGGCCGCTGCCAAAGCCGAAAAAGTCTCAGCAGTTTTCGCGACGAGGCGGCGGCAAAACCGCAGATACTCCCTGACGGCCTTCTCGGTCTGCCGCCGCCGCGTGCGGACGCCGTGAAACCGCCGCCGCAGCCCGGCCTGCAGATGCGCGCTCTGCCGCTGGCCGGGAACGCCGCGCCGGCAAGCCTCCCGCGCCGTCTCCCGCACCATGCAGCGCACCGCATCCATGAGAAGATTCACATCCGTCGGAAAATGAACATCCGTCTCAACGCAAAAACTGTCAACGCGGCCGCGCAACGCGGCGCCAGGCTTTTTTCCGGCGACCTCATGGCCGCTCGCTGCCAGCAGTTTGCCGACACGCGCCAGCATCCGCGGCGTCAAGAGGGAAACATTGTCGACAAGCGTCTGCATCTCATACCCGCCGCAGTCGAAAACATCGTCATGGCCGAGCATCGCGCGGATCAGCGCATGGTTGTCTGCCAAGCTCTGAAGCCGGTCGAAATCGCAGTCAGTCCCCTGCTTGAGAACGCCGATCACCAAAATCGACCGGCAAGCTGTTCCCGGACGACCGTTGTGCCAGTCGACATCGGCGAAGAACTCCTCATCGAAAATCCGCTGAAGATCGCTCCAGCGATTGACATAAAGATGCTGCAGGCCCCTGAGAACGTTCTCGATGTCGTCCCGCGACTTCGGATTGATCTTCAGGGTTTCGATGGCCGTCGAGCCGAGGCGGGCCGGTTTGATCAAGCGTCTCATATCGTTCTCCCGGTGAAAAAAACGGCGAAGATTGCCGCGATTCAGGATAAATCGCCGGATTCTTAGCGAAAACGCTGATTCTTGAAAAGGAAAAAACACTTCAAAATGCTGAAAAATAATAAGAAAGACACTTTTCTTGCAAGCACTAACTCACTTGCGGCGTGGCGCCCTTGAGCACCTCCCGGAACCAAGCAGTGTCAATGTTTCCACCGGACAATACAAGTCCGACGGACTTTCCGCGCATTTTTCTCCTTTCCTGAATCAGCGCGGCCAGCGGAGCTGCGCCGGCCCCTTCGGCAAGGTTATGAGCAGCGCGGAAATAAAGGCGGATCGCATCGGCCACGGCATCTTCCGACACGGTGACGAAACGTTCCGTGCCGCGCGAATAGATGTCAAACGCCTCCGGTACCGGCACCCGAGTGGCGACCCCGTCCGCAAAGGTCTTGGCGGAGTTTGTCGAGATCATTCTGCCTGAATCGAAAGACAGTTTGAGTGACGGCGCGTTTTCCGTCACTACGCCGACGATGCGCGTTTTGAGTCCGAGCGCGTCGCGGGTTTCGATAAGGCCGCAGATTCCGGAACCGCAGCCGACCGGAACATAGACAGTGTGCAGATCAGGCGCTGCGGTCAGCAGTTCCATCGCATAGCTGGCCACGCCTCTTACCAGATCGCGGTGAAACGGCGGAACGAGGACGAGCTGTTCTTCCTCGGCGATCCTGTCAGCTTCCAGCCTCGCCTCGTCGAAATCATCCCCGTGCTCAATGAGTTCTGCGCCGAAGGCCCGCATCGCCTCATTTTTTTCCACTGAATTTCCGAACGGAACGAGAATCTTGGCGACGAGGCCGGCGGCGGTCGCCGCCCGTGCGATGCTTTGGCCGTGATTGCCTCGGGTCGCGGTGACAATGCCTTTCGCATCAGGGCGGTTCTTTTGCAGCGCGTTGATGAATGTGATGCCACCGCGCACTTTGAACGCGCCCGTCGGCGTATGGTTTTCATGTTTGACAAGCACGTCGGCGCCGGCTTCCCTGTCAAGCAGAGGCCAAGCGATCTGCGGTGTCGGCGGAAGATGGCGGCCCACCAAGACTGCTGCGTCTTCAATGTCTGATAATGTAAGCATGCCGTTTTTCATGCAGGGATATAACATTCGTTCTGTCTCAAGCTCAATATGAACGACAAATATCTTGCGCCTTTTTCATGGAGACAGAACTTGAACGAAGCGCCGATCAAACTCCGAAATGCATCGCTTCATTCGCAGACCGCGGTTGAGGCGGATCTACATGTCATACGCGGATCAAGCGGGTGCGATAATCTCTATGATGAAAAAGGAGGGAATCGCATGCCGTCAGGCTTTAGCTGCTTGACCTGGTTTGATCGTTGCCGGCTTCAGGCGCTGAAGAAAAGCGGTTTCCCGCAGAGAGCCGTCGCGGCGGAGATCGGCTGCCCGCAGTCGACGGCAGTCCGCGGACCCGCCCGCGACATCGGGCTGCGGGGCTGCCGCCAGGCGCAGCGGCTGGCCGAAGCCCGGCGGCGGAAGGCCTCGTCGGTTCCCCGCAGGATGCCGCTGATGCGCCGGGGATCATCGGGATGTGTCTGATATGCGGACAGGCCCGCGGCAGACTTCGGGCCGCTCAACGGAAGCGGGGATCATGACGGTGAGTCCGACATGGATTCACCGTTGCGTCCATGCGGACCGGGCGGGGGGGGGGGGAGCCTGTTCCGCCGTCTCCGCCGGCGGGGGCGGAAGCGGAACCGCCGGGGCCGCGGTCATCGAGCATCTGCGGCCGGTATCCGGCATGACGCATGTGATCACGGCTGATGACGGCAAGGAATCCCCGGGCATGCGGAGATCTCCCGGGGTCTCGGCGCCGACTTTCACTTCGCCCGCCCCGTTGACAGCAGCGGGGGTGAGCGGGCGTACGAACGGCCCGGCAAGGGAGCAGCTTCCGAAACCGACGGACTTCCGGACGACAGTTCCGGCCGAGATCCGGAGGGTGCGGGACGCGCTCAATGACCGCCCCCGCCGCTGCCTGGTTACCGGCCCCCGGCTTTCAGCGCGCGCTGAAAGCCGGGCAGGGGCGTCCTCGAAAAATTTCCGGCCCCGGGCGGCGGCTAGGACTGCCCCTCCTCCCGCGCTGAACCGCCTGAGGATCGCTTGAAACCGGCGGAGCTGAACAACTGATCCAGCTGCCGCTCAACCCCGGGCAGCGGCTGGATCCCACCGGATTCCCGCCCTTCTCACGACCGGCGCCTTCCGGAAACGCAGTTGTGGGGCATCTGCGGCCTCTGCTAAAGCTTGATTCTGACAGAGAGCCGCCGGCTGAACCCGGTGATGCATTTCATAGTTGTACGGGCGAGAGGAATCACGAATTGGAGTCGGAAATGACGCAGAAAGAACCGGGCACGTCATGCCGCGAAGGCATTTCAATCATTGAGAATGCGATGTTATACGGTACGCTACAGGTCGTTCGGTGCAGCCTGCTGGCGAGTACGCTGATGCTTGCAACAAGCGCATCGGCGGAATCCCTTCTCCCTCCGGCTTGCCTGAGCGAACAGGCTGTGGCGGCGCAACCTGACGACCTGCTGTCTCCCTGTTTGGGCAGGCTGGCTGCCGCTGCGCAATCCGACGATGAGGTTGGGCTGCCGCGTGCCGGGCGGTATCTGCGGCAGGACAGCGAACGGATGGGCAGCAGGCTGGCTGCCGCTGCACAATCCGACGATGAGGCTGGGCAGGCCGTGGTCGCCGGGCGTTATCTGCGGCAGAACAGCGAACGGAAGAGAAACATGACCGCCGCCGACCTGCAGCCAAGTTGGAGCGGCCTGAACCTCTTGGCCGCAGAGGCTGGGTTCGTGCCGCTGGAAACGGCGCAGGCCGGGGAGGCGAGGAAAAACACCCTTTTGCAGTTGCGTGCCGCCCATGCCGGCACCGAAGTATCGAAGACGCCGCTGCATGACATTCCCGACGGGTCCATCGTCGTACTGGGTGAGCGCAACGGCATTGCTTACGGCACTTGGAAGGCCGGCCCGGCCGGGACCCTGCCCGTCAGGAACTACACCAAAGCGCACGATCTTGAGTCCAGATCCGGAGTTTCCAAGGATTTCAAGGCTGCTCTGCGCCGCTCTGCGAAAATTTGGTCGAAGCGGTTGGTTGACGATGGCCGAAGACACAACGTTAAGCTTGAGGACGGCACAAAAGTCAGGAACGTCCACGGGATCGTCATTCAGACCCGGCTTCACAACGATCACGGGGCAGCGAGTGCGAGAGTACTGCGTTATGACCGCGGTGCGGATAAGAGTAAGAAGGTCTACAGGGTCTACAATGGAAGAATCCGAATACCGATCAGGTTGCACGACAATCTCCATGACGGCATGCTCCAGACGGTCGCTCACGAGATCGGACATGTCCTCGGGGTGGCGCGCAAAGGCACGGAACTCTTCAAGAAATATTACCACTCTAAGACCCATACCTGGAGGGGGCCGAATGCGATGCGCGCAAACGGCGGCAAGCCGGTCCCTATGCAATGGGTGAGCGAAAAAAGTTGGTCGACGGTCATGGAACCGCACGCCGAGGGCGCAAGGCGCGACCTAGGGCATATCGGCCTTTGTGTCTCCATAATGGCCTACTGCAACAACCGGTACATCGGAGGCTCCCCGTCAGAGCTTGACTTCGCCTTCCTTGCCGATATCGGCGTCACGGTTATCGATGAGAAAGCCGCTGCCGAGACCGAACGCTACGGGCATCTCTCCTGGGGCGAATGGGCCGTATGGGGCGCCAGCGTAGGGCGCGATCTGAAGAATAACTATCATGAAAATCCTCACGACTTCACGCAGGCCCATGCCGAGGCGTTCGGCAACGCCCCTGCCACAACTCTCTCTGACAACCCGGATCTCACAGGCACTGCCGTGTGGAAGGGAAGCCTGATCGGCGTCGACCTTGGCAGAGCCCGCCTGCCCCCGGTGGTGGGCAACGCGAAATTGAGCGTCGACCTTGGCACGATGGCCGGTACAGCCAGCTTCAGCGACCTCACCGTGCATGTCAACGGCAACAGCGTTCAGTCCCCCCGCGGCAGCAACAAACCCTTCCGAAAGTCTGGACTCAGCTATGATATCAACGTCACCGGCAACGATTTTACCGATGCCGATGGCAGGGTGAGGGGCAGCTTCTACGGCCCGGCCCACCAAGAGATGGCCGGTGTGCTCAAGGATGTTCGGGACGATGTCAACCTGCTCGCCGGCTTCGGCGGCGCCCGTTGACTGGTCAGCATCCATGCTTCAATTCAACGGCGTTCCGGGAAAAATTCAGTCCCTATTTCCTTTTTCACACAGATTCGCTACATTTCATCCACAGAGCATCCACCCGTTCAGGAGGCTGGCGGAGCAGCCGCTGGCCGCCGAATCGGCTGATCCGGAGCGCAGCCCGGCGTTCCAGCCGCGGACGGATCCCGTTTTTGCCAGCCGCACCGGCCGCGCAGCAGCGTGTTCGCCAAGACTGCTGGCTTGCGCATGACGGCGATAAGGGCGACCTTACAGCATTTCCCCCGCTCGGTGAGCCGGCTGCAGCATTCGGACATATCCTCGTAGACACGCACAGCCGTCAAAACCGCCATGCAGAGGGCGCGCCTCGGGCGGAAGCGTCCGCCCTGAACACGCCGGGCGCCGCCGCCTGCCGGCTGTCCATCCGCCCGGGTTCCGGCAACCGGCAGAGCAAAGCGGCGGCCTTGACCGGTCCGATGCCGGGAACGGACATCAGGATGCGGTAAGCGCGGGCTTGGTCAGGAATCCGGCAGTTGCGGTCTGCTTCGCGCCGGGGGCGATTCAAAAGGCGGGAAGCGATGACGGACTGACAGGAATAGATCGGACTAAGACACAGCGAATTCGGCTCGAAGATCATGAACGGGCCGAACCAGCGGAGATCGTCTCATCCGGCCGGGATTAGGCCGAGCGGCGGGCGCATGTCCTTCTTCTCACAGATGAGAACCGGAAGAGCGGCGCGCGCACCGATGCCGACGTCGCCGACTCCGTCGGGGTCGGCACGGCGACGGTCAAGCGGCTCCGCCGGCACTGCTCGGCGAGCGGCTGGTCGCGTTGAATGTCGTTGACGGCATTTCCCGGGAGACGGTTAGACGGGCGTTAAAAAACGATTTGAAACCGCATCTTACGCGGTGCCGGCGCATTCCGGCGGAGAAAAGCGGCGACTTCGTATGCCCGATGGAGGATGTGCTTGATGTCTGTCAGCGGAAGTTCGGCGAGGACGAGGTCTCAGCGTGCACAGCCGAGGCTTTGAGAAAACGGACGAAGGAGATCCGCACGGCTTTGCCGACCGTTCCCGGCCGCCCGGTGCGCTTCGACTGCGAATACGAGCGCAACGGGATGGCGAACTTGTTCATGGTTCATGCGCCGCTTTCAGGCCAGGGCACGTCAAGATCACCGACCGCCGGACGAAGAAAGATTTCGCCGGACTCCTCAGGGACATCGCCGATGTTCACTTCCCCGGCAAAAAAATCAGTGCTGGGCATGGGCAACCTTAACACGCACAAGCCAGGGAGTCTTTACTGTGCTTTCCCGCCGGACCAGGCCGGCAGGATCTGCGACCGTTTCGAGGTTCACTGCACGCCGAAATACGGCACCCGGCTGAACATCGCCGAGAGCGGAATCAGCGTGCTGAGCCGTCAGCGCCTGTCCCGGCGCATCCCGGACCGGGAGACGCTCTGCCGCGAGGTTTCGGCATGGCAGAAAGCGCGCAACGCCGACCCGGCCCCGGTCAAGCAGCGGTTCACCGCCCAAGACGCGCACATTAAACTGCATTCCCTGTAACTGTCAATTCAACAATGACGGACTACTAGCAGCTGTCCACAGGGGTTGTGCGGCGCGAGGCTTCAGCCTCTTGCGTCGTCAGTTCCAATGTCACGTTCGTTATCCAGTGTCTGAAATCGTTGTTATCCATGAACTGTTTGTACAATTGACTGTCGTCATTGATCAGCGAAACGATCTCCTTTTGAAGGGTTTTCTCGAACTCGATCCGGGTGTTTTCCGTGTCTGAATTGTTCAGTGCGTTTCTGTACGCCTCGTCAGCGGCGACACGCTTGGGAATCGTTCGGGTGATGAGCTTTTCCACGCGGTCCCTGTTCTCCCACTGTATATCCGCGAACAGATCGTTGAACTGCTTCAGGATGCTGGAGAGCCGGTCCATATCGGGTTCAGGCCGGCCGCCTCCGCCGCTTGGCGGCACCGGTTCGATTTCGGCATCCTCATCGGGAAGAGAGATTTTCAGGGCCGCCTGTTTCTCAATCCGATAGCTGTCCATGTCGATGACTTCGAGAATGCCCTTGGACAGGTCGTCCTCACGCGGAGACGGCAGTTTGGGAATCAGGAAGTTGAGAAAAATTGACCGCGTTTCCCAAGCGGCGTTGACGTAGGGCAAGATGCAAGCGAGGAAGTTGTAGTTTCGCACGAACGCCTCGGCCTTGCCTTTGAAGTCGGCCTGACCGTCCTCGTCAAGTTCGCGCAGGTAGATCTCCACGCATTCGTCAAGGATCGGATCAAGCTGGTCGCGTCCGCAGTCGTTGAGATAGCGGCGCGTGAAGCCTTCGACCTGACCGGGCGAATAGACCTGGGCGCCGTCCAGAGCCGCCTGCAGGTCATGCAGCTTGTCGGGGTCGGTCTCGTCGGACAGGATCGTCGTGCGATAGTAGTCGGCGAACGCGTCGCTGATGATCTCTGAGTCGTTCATGAAATCCAGCACAAAGGCATCATGCTTTTTCGGATACGCCCGGTTGAGGCGTGAGAGCGTTTGCACCGCGTGGATTCCGGAAAGTCGCTTGTCCACGTACATCGTATGCAACAGCGGCTCGTCGTACCCGGTTTGGAATTTTTCGGCGCAAACGAGGAATCGGTAGGGTCGCTCCCGTATCTTTTCGGTGATCCAGCTGGCCGGGAAACCGTTCAAAGATGCCTCGCTGACCATCGCGTCGCCGTATTTGTGCTCGTCGGAGAACGCGACTATGGCCCGGAACGGGCTCTTGCGTTCCTTCATATAATCGTTAATAGCGTGGAAATACCGAATGGTGCGCTCAACTCCGTCAGCGACGACCATTGCCCGGGCTTCTCCGCCGACTTTACCACGGTCAATCACCTGGTCGTGAAAGTGGTCCGCTATGATTTCGGCTTTTAGGCGGATGGCGCGGTCATGGCCCTCGACAAAACGACGAAGTTTCTTCTGCGCTTTCTTCGTGTCGAACTCCGGGTCATTTTCAATGGTCTTGATAAGCCTGTAGTAACTCAGAACCGGCGTGTAATGCGTCAGCACATCCAAGATGAAGCCTTCTTGGATCGCCTGTTTCATGGTGTAGCTGTGCAAAACACGGTGCTTGACCGTACCGTCGGGCTGAGGATCCGGATATCCGAACAACTCAAGCGTCTTGTTCTTGGGCGTGGCTGTGAATGCGAAATAACTGGCATTGGGCAGCAGCTTGCGCGACTCCATCAACCGGTTGATCTTGTCTTCAAATGTCTCTTCCAATTCCTTCGTGCCCGCTGCAGAGAGCGCCTGCGCGATAGCCGCGCTGGTGCGGCCGCCTTGGCTGGAATGCGCCTCATCAATTATGATGGCGAAGCAGCGGCCGCGCTGCGTATCGCCGATTTCGTCAAGAATGAACGGAAACTTCTGCACCGTCGAGATGATGATCTTCTTGCCGGACTCGATGAAGCGGCGCAGGTCGCCGGACTGCTCGGCGTGGCCCACGGTGGAACTGATGTGGGCGTAGTGCCGAATGGTGTCGGTGATCTGCCGGTCAAGAATGCGACGATCAGTCACAACGATAACGGAATCGAAAATCGCGTCACCGTCTTGGCTCAGCGCGATCATTTGGTGCGCCAGCCAAGCGATTGAGTTACTCTTGCCGCTGCCGGCTGAGTGCTGAATCAGATAGCGCCGGCCCGCCCCGCGCTCCGCCACATCCGCAAGCAGCCGACGTACGGCTTCAAGCTGATGAAAACGGGGCCATATCTGCTGCCGCTTCCTGCGGCCGGAGTTCCTGTTGGATTTCTCCACGATCTGGACGTAGTTTTCGAGGATGTCGGTCAGGCTGTCGCGGGTCAACACCTCGCGCCACAGGTAAGCGGTCTTCACTCCGCTGGGGTCGGGCGGATTGCCGGCGCCGTCGTTCCAGCCGCGGTTAAATGGCAGGAACCACGACTCCTTGCCCTTGATGTGGGTGCAGAAACGCACCTCGGATTCGTCCACTGCGAAGTGCGCGATGCAGCGCCCGAATTCAAACAGCTTATCGCGCGGGTTGCGGACATTCCGGTATTGCTCGACCGCATCGCTCACAGTCTGTTTGGTAAGATTATTCTTGAGTTCGAAAGTGATGACCGGCAAGCCGTTAACGAAGAGCGCGATGTCCAGCGCCCGCTGCGGCTCGCTGAGGCTGTAGCGAAGCTGACGGGTGACGGTGAAACGATTTTGCTTGAACCGTTCCTGCGCCATTATGTTGCCGGGCGACGGCGTGCCGAAGAACAGCCTGACTTCATGCGGGCCGTGCTGAATGCCTCGTCGAAGCACGTCAGACGTACCCCGCTTCGTGATTTCGTTCCGCAGACGTTTGAGAAACTTGCGCCGGGCCGGGCTGTCTTCCTCCAGACCCAAGGCCTTGGCGGTTTCCGGTTGGGTGGCGCGTAGAAAAGAAGCGAGTTGGGGCAGATCCACACAGTATTCGCGGTCGTAGTCGTGCCAGTTACCGCCGCACCAGCCTGCACCGCCGTAACCGGCGGCCGGTTCGCCCACGGTTTTCGCTGCCGGCGGATCACATGGGTCGCCCGCGAGCGCTGCGCAGATCAGGCGTTCAAGGCCTCGTTCGCTGGTATCGGTTGCCACGTCACTCGGTCCAAACCAGCGCCTCGGCGGTCTCGCAGGGCAGCCTTTTCACGATAGTTTGGGCAGTTTTCTGTGCACGACGGCTGACCTCCGAAAAGGCTTTTGCAGGATGATTGCGAAATCTGCTATGGCATGATATCGACAGAGAGGCCGCCGACTGACGCTGGCCATCCATCACAGAGTTTTTAGGCACAATAATTTCGTGTCCTTCCGTTGAACGCGCCCGACCGGCGCACCCCTGCCTTGGCCGGCCCGGTTTTTCGCCGACGTAGCGCACATTAGTACATTGAATGCGTTGGAAAATAATGCCCCCGCGTCACGGGAGTTCCTTGATCGAACATAAGATTCAAAACGTCAGCGCCGTTCTCGGCCCTCTATCTTCGTGTGCAAATGCTGCGCGAACTTGTTTCTCATCGGCGGCAGGGAACCATTCGGCAGAATCGGAGAACTTCACGGTACGGTACCGGAAAGTGATCCCTCAAAGCAGACAAAGGGATTGATTCTTATAGCAGTAAATTCCCCTGCGCCGTTGATCATATTCGGCGTCCACTTTGCCGCCATTCCAGTTTTTTCCACTCAATTTTCAGAACAGAATAAGTCCTTATATCAGAAATTCCCGCACATGCGGTAGCCGTACGTCATCAATCGCCGCCTGCATTTCCGCGATGCGATGCCGCCCCTCGGCCACGACAAGGTTTCCGAACTGCGCATAAACCGGAACCTTGGTTCCTGTGAGGGCCCAAGCTCCGCTGATCTTGCGGGGGACCGCGTTCCACCTCAGGACAGGTGGTTCAGTTCGTCATAGGATATTCTCCTTTCGCATGGCGTTGCCGGTAATGGCATGCTGGCTTTCACTCAGAGCTTGTTCCATAATGCTCTATGCAGTATATGAATTCGCTCAAATCACGTTTGTTTGTACTATATATGGTATATGAAGTTGACTTTAGGAACAAGCTCTCAGACGACTTCGCTTTTGCCGAAACCGAATCCGCCGATTGATTCCGTTTCCGGCAGTTCGGCCGCCGCCTCGCGCACGTCAAGCTTACCGGTGACAACATCTGAAATGAGCCGTGTGCGGTATTCGTGGAGCAGGTCGATCCCATTTTGTGCCTGAAGGATGCCTTCTGCAATCTTTTCGGTCTTACTATCAAGAAAGCGGGCGATGGCAGATTGTTCTGAGAAAGGTGGAAATGACACCTTCAGAATTCCAAAGCGCTCATTGGTAAAGTGAGCAATTGTTGCTTTTTCGTTAAGCGCAGCAAGCCAACCGGTCGCGGCAGCCGCACTCAGCGCATATTGTAGGAACTCATTCTGACTGTGAGTGCGAGATCGTACGCGATGCAGCGCGTTTTGGATAATGTATCCGTGTCCTCCCTGTTTCAGTATACCGCACCGCCCTCCTTCTCCTCCTTCACAGACCAAAAGGTCGCCGGGCGCAACACCGAACTGAACAAGATCACTTGGACTCGCCCACATGGTTGGGAGGCCATTAGTTCGCACGCGAAACCATTGAACGTGCTGAGCCTTGAGATAGAGAACTTCGGTGTCATTAGGGGCGTTTTGACCATTTTGGAGCATCTTTCCAAGCTGAATGGCGTAATGGCGTTTCACCGCTGTAATATCCCAATGCGCAGGCACATCTCCCAGCCACTCGACGCCCGAAGCCTTGTAGGCCGGATAGGGTTTGCCGGTGCGCACGTTGAACCGGCCTGTCACGGCGTCGCTGATCACGACCTGCCGGTACTCCTCCAGAAGCGCGATCAGTTTTTCCTTGGCCTCGATGCAGCGGGTGATGCGTCGGTCCATATAGTCGAGAAAGCGGGCGATGGCGGGTTGTTCTGAGAAAGGTGGAAGTGACACCTTCAGAATTCCAAAGCGCTCATTGGTAAAGTGAGCAATTGTTGCTTTTTCGTTAAGCGCAGCAAGCCAACCGGTCGCGGCAGCCGCACTCAGCGCATATTGTAGGAACTCATTCTGACTGTGAGTGCGAGATCGTACGCGATGCAGCGCGTTTTGGATAATGTATCCGTGTCCTCCCTGTTTCAGTATACCGCACCGCCCTCCTTCTCCTCCTTCACAGACCAAAAGGTCGCCGGGCGCAACACCGAACTGAACAAGATCACTTGGACTCGCCCACATGGTTGGGAGGCCATTAGTTCGCACGCGAAACCATTGAATGTGCTGAGCCTTGAGATAGAGAACTTCGGTGTCATTAGGGGCGTTTTGACCATTTTGGAGCATCTTTCCAAGCTGAATGGCGTAATGGCGTTTCACCGCTGTAATATCCCAATGCGCAGGCACATCTCCCAGCCACTCGACGCCCGAAGCCTTGTAGGCCGGGTAGGGCTTGGCTGCACCTATGTCGATCGGACTCATGACAGCTTCGCTTTCACAGACCAAGTTCACGAAAAAGTTCTTCAACGGTCATATGGTGATGCCGAGCAATCCTCTTGGGGATGCTTGACTGCGTCCTGGTCTTGATCGGAGTGTCCAGCGGTATCACCTTATGATGCTCTCCGTTAACCTGAGTGGTGATCCGTATGTGGGAGCTTCTGTTTCTCACGGCGTTATACCCCAAACGTTGAAGAGACGCTTGCAGTCTCGCCCCGCTCACATTGCGGGGAAGCTTCATGCTGCGAGAACCTAATCGCGCACGAAGTACAGCCGGATAAGCTTCGGACGCGGCAATGTATTATCAAAGTAGCAATCGACAGCCTCTCTGACGTTGCTGCGGATATCCTCAAGAGATTCGCCTTGGGTATGGATGCCGTAACCGAGCGCGCTGGCTGAATAACCACCGTCTGCTTCGTCTTCGGTCACTTCAAAAATAATTTCGGTCATGATATCATCTCCTCCGTGTTGACAATGCCGATGATCTCGTCCAGCAGTCCCTTGATTTCCCCCTCCGCCGCCAGAATGTCCGTTCGAATCTTGTCCAGTGACCGCAGCGGCTGCGGCTTGTAGAAACAGCGGTTGAAGCTGATCTCGTAGCCGATTTTGACGCTGTCTTGGCTGTGCCAGGCATCGGGCGCGTAAGGCAGCACTTCACGGCGCAGGAAAGCCCCGATTCCACCTTCTTCCTTTAGCGGAATTTGCTCCGTGTCGCGCAGGTCGCTGTCCGGTTCGTACTCCACGACGGCCGGCTTTCCGGAGATCGTCGTTTCGAACATGCCGCGCAGCGGATCGGCCTCCGTTCCCCGTTTGTGAATCCGCCTGATCACGGGCGGCGCGTCTCCGCTCCGCGCGCCGTTTTCCTTAAGCCGCTTTATCTCTGCGGCCGTGTAGGCGCGGTTCGCATCCGCCTCCGCGATGCGCAGCGGCCTTTCGACCGTTACTTTCCAGTAGCCGAAGGCGGCGTTGTCGAAAATCTTGCTCTGTTCTCTCTCCTCGAAAGCTAGGAAAGTTTCACAGATGCGGGCGATGTCGTCCTCGCCGAGTTCGCAGTTCTTCTTGCCGAGGTTCTTCCGCAGCGGACGGTGCCATCCCGTGGCGTCGATCAACTGCACCTTGCCGCGCCGGTGTTCGGGTTTGCGGTTGGTCAGCACCCATATATACGTGCCGATGCTGGTGTTGTAGAACAGGTTGAGCGGCAGCGCGACGATCGCTTCCAGCCAGTCATTCTCAATGATCCAGCGGCGGATGTTGCTTTCGCCTTGTCCAGCGTCGCCGGTGAAAAGCGAGCTGCCGTTGTGCACCTCGGCGATACGGCTGCCGAGCGGCGTGTGTCTCTTCATCTTGGCAAGCTTGCTGGCGAGAAAAAGCATCTGGCCGTCGCTCACGCGCGTGACCAAGGAGTATTCCGGATCGCCGCCGTGTTCGATTAGAAAACGAGGATCGCGCATTCCTTTTTTGCCGCCCATGCGCTCAAGATCGGTCTTCCAGCTTTTACCGTAGGGGGGATTGGACAGCATGAAATCGAATTCCCGGTTCGGAAAGGCGTCGTTGGCGAGCGTGGAATACTCCGGACCGCCCGCAATGTTGTCGGCTGCCTCACCCCCCCCCTTGAGCAGCAGGTCAGCCTTGCAGATGGCGCAAGTCTCGGCATTGATTTCCTGGCCGAACAGATGCGTGGACACCCGTTTGCCGCGCTCGGCAGCGAGTTCCCGCAGGATGTCCTCGGCAAGGGTCAGCATGCCGCCTGTGCCGCAGGCTCCATCGTAGAGCAAATAGGTTCCCGACTCGATACGGTCGGCGATAGGCTGGAACACGAGTTTCGCCATAAGGCGCACGGCGTCTCTCGGGGTCCAGTGTTCCCCGGCTTCCTCGTTGTTTTCCTCGTTGAAGCGACGCACCAACTCCTCGAAGATCGTGCCCATGCCGTGGTTGTCAAGGCCGGGACTCCGGATGGAGCCGTTGCTGTTCCTGACCGGGTCGGGGCTCAGGTTGATGTCGGGAGAGGCGAATTTTTCGATCAACGCTCCAAGCGCATCGGACTTCGCAAGGCGCGGAATCTGGTTGCGGAACTCAAAGTTGTCGAGGATGTCCTGAATATTGGGCGAAAACCCGTCAAGCCAAGCCTCGAAATCAGCCCTGAGCTGCTGCGGATTGGACCGGGCGCGAAGCGATCGCAGCGTGAACGGCGAGGTGTTGTAGAAAGCCTGTCCCGCGGCCCGGCGCAGGGCGGCATCCTGATCAACCACGCCGGCATTATCAAGCGCAGCCCTCATTTCTAAAACCGGCTGCTTGCCGTCTTCAAGCACCGCATCAAGACGGCACAAAACGGACATGGGAAGGATCACGTCGCGGTATTTGCCGCGCACGTAGAGGTCGCGCAGCACATCGTTCGCTATGCTCCAGATGTAGTTCGCGATCCCGTTCAGATCGGAGTTGTTCACGCAGCGCCCGTTCTTTGACTCAGATGCCGTTCGATTCGCCCGTATCATACCATTTCAGGAAAGCTCCCCGACACCGGAGGTCGGGATGAAGTCCGGCAGCGAAATCAGAGAGAGTTTGAACGGCGCGGAACAAGGGTTGAATTTTCCGAAACGCCATTGAATCGAAACATGGATGCTGGCCAGTCACTATGGTTCGAATGCTTGATATTCAGTATAATCGCTGAAAGCCGCGCATCGCGGTGCCGGTTGCAGCCGCACCGCCGCGGCGCCGGACATGCCCGGCGAAGGCGGGAAACCTGTCGGCGCCTGTCAGGCACGGCCGGAATCATTCCTTGGAACACGGCCGCGCTGTTCAGGGCGCCTGCCGTGCCCCGAAAGCCCCGGCCCGGCCCGCGGAACCGTCCGCGACAGGGAGAATTCCTTTCGGCGGCGGTTCGGCGCTGTTTGATTTCCGGCCGCGGCCGGGCTATGTGTCCGCACATGGACTCAGAACTGGAAGAGTTGAGGAAACGGATGTCCGCCCTTGAGACTCAGGGAGCGGTGCTGGAGGAGCGGATGAACACGCATGTCGAGACCATCAAAGCCGCTGTCGAGCGCATGGAGCACAATGCGGCGGAAAGGGAAGCGAAGCAGGCAGCGAAGCAGGAAGCGGCGATCTCAGAGCAGAAAGCGGCGATCTCAGAGCTTTTGGCGAAAATCAGTGATTGGGGTGCGGAGCAGGCGAGACGCGAAAGGGACAACACGCGCTGGATCGTCGCCGCCATCGGTCTGGGTGTCATTCTGCTCGGCATCATCGTGCGCTGGCCTGTCTGACCTCGGCCGGCGAACCGCTGCGCGTATCCGGGGCTTCGCCGGGGATCGACGGCTGTCGGTGGAAGGAAAGCCTCTCCCCTGATAAGTTCTGCTCCCGGCGCTGGCCAGCAGCCGCTCGGTCCGTATCAGTTCGAAAGCGGCGACCGGTCAAGAACAGTTTGCCGGACACCTTGAATGAATCAAACCAAGGATCATTCCGTCAGGAGTCATCCACAGACGCGGGCCCGTCGCGAGGCTGCAGCAGACTTTCATTTCCTTGCTGATCCGCAAACGTGCGTCCTGTCGCGGGGTGACCGGTCATATCTCAGAATGAGAATTGCCGGGCATGCGCAATTGTATTGCGCCTGCAGGATTCTGAGGTTACCGTGCTTCTGACCTGAAGTCCGGAGGCTGTCTCCCGAGAACGACAATGCCTGAAGTTCTGACGAGATCCCAGATCGATTTCTACAGGGAGCAGGGCTACCTGATCCTTGAGGGTCGGATGCCCGAGGAAGCCATTGACGAGATCCGCGCCGAAATCGGCCGATTCCAGGACATGGCGCAGGACATGACGGAATCCGACGACAGGATCGACTTGGAGGACAGCCACACGCCCGGCAGCCCGCGGATCCGCCGAGTCAAGCTGCCGCACACGCAGTCGCAGGTCATCAGCGACTTGATGCGCTCAGACCACCTGCTTGCGCCGATACGCGACCTGATCGGGCCGGATCTTCGCCTGCAGACCACCAAGCTCAACATGAAATCGGCGGGATACGGAGCTGCGGTCGAGTGGCACCAGGATTGGGCCTTCTATCCTTATACGAACGACGACGTGCTGGCGGCGGGTCTGATCATTGACGACATGGGCTTGGAGAACGGCCCTCTGATGGTATTCCCCGGCACTCACAGGATGGGTGTCTTCAACCATCACCATGACGGCGTGTTTGCCGGGGCGATGGATCTTGACGCATCCGGGCTGGACCTGAAGGATGCGGTGCCGCTCATGGGGCCGGCCGGCTCGATCTCCATCCACCACGCGCGGATCGTTCACGGTTCCGCGTTGAACACCTCGACGATGGACCGCCGGATAATCTTCTACGAAATCATGGCCGCGGACGCCTTCCCGGTGGTCGGCGGGCGCGGAAACTGGGACGGCATAGAAGAGTTCGACAGCCGGCTGCTCTGCGGCGGTTCAACGATTGAACCGCGTGTCGTTGCATGTCCGATGCGAATCGCGTTCCCCGACCCGCCGAGGCAGGGTTCGATTTACGAGTTGCAGAAAGCCATGGGCAAAAGAGCATTCGGCGCCGTCCGATGACCGGCCGAGCGCGACCGGCGGCGGGCGCGCGGACCGTCTACGGCGATCCCGTTCAGCGGCAGCGCGCATTTTTCCTCAATGCGGGCAGCCGCATGGTTTGGAACAAGAATCTGCTCGGAGCCGTGCAAGCGGCCTTCGGGCGGTATTGAAACCGGCGTGAGCGATGAACGACAGGCGGTGACCGCACCGCTTCTTCCCCCGCTGCCGAAGACAGAGCGGAAGCCCGTCACGGATTGCCGGGAAGCATTCAACGCCGACCGGTTCATGCTTGGAACCGGGTGCCGGCATCGCACGGTTCCGAAGTGTGTTCCGCCGTTCAGCACCGTCTGGAACTGTTTTCATGTATACGGGACATCAGGGCTCTTCGACCGCTTGCCTGACGCGCTTCGCAGTCTGACGCGGTGATGAAAATCCGGAGCCGTTATTCGGAGATCTTTGGTTCGTCGCGCGCAAGCATTTCCTGTCAGGCAGGACAAAAAGCCCTCGATGAATCAAGTTGAAGCCTGAACGCCGGATCCTTATATCTTTCCAAGAAGCGTGAATGCGCGGCCCGATGGCGCGCATGATGGCAGCAAGGAGGGAAGCATTCTGTCGCAAAATGCGCGCGCCGCCGATTTTCCGGCCGTCGGAGAAGCCGTTGCCGGCGACGCTCCTGCAGTCCCAGCGGAGAATCAGCTGGTTGACTTCATTCTCAACTCACTCGACCGCGATAAAGCTGAAGACATCGTCTGCATAGAACTAGCGGGCAAGTCCGATATGGCGGACCATATGGTCATCGCGTCCGGCCGGTCCGTGCGGCAGGTCATCTCCATCAGTGAGAATTTGATCGAGCGGCTGAAACACGAAAGAAATCTGCCGGCAAGCGTGGAAGGCAAAGAGCACGGTGACTGGGTGCTGATCGATGCCGGTGATGTGATCGTCCATGTTTTCCGCCCGGAGGTCCGCGAATTCTACCAACTGGAAAAACTCTGGATGCCGGCGCTTTCCGGCGGCGGCTGAATGCGGCTCAGTCTTCTCGCCGCCGGCAAAGCGCGCCCGGGCCCCGAACGCGAACTGACGGAACGGTTCGTTGACAGGATCTGCCGCCGCGGACCGGGAATCGGACTCGGACCCGCCGTCGTGAGGGAATACGATCCTGCCCGGAGTCCGCCGAACTGGCTGCGTTCAGCTGTCGAGCGCGAAGGCACGGCCCTGTGCGTCTTGGACGAAAGGGCGCGGCTCGAAACCAGCATTGATTTCGCCGGCATTCTGGCCCGTTGGCGCGACAGCGGTCTGCGGGAGGCCGCGTTTCTGATCGGCGGCCCGGACGGCGCGCCGGCTCCTCTCGCGGAGAACGCCGAGAGGCGGATTTCCCTCGGCCGCATGACGTTTCCCCACATGATCGCCCGCGTATTGCTGGCTGAGCAGCTCTACCGGGCAGTTTCGATTCTGCGCGGGGAACCCTATCACAGGGCATGAACGGATGAACCGCGTCTCGGACGGCCGCCGGACGGTTGCGCTGTGCATTCTGGACGGATGGGGCATTTCTGGCAGCACGGCCGGCAATGCCGTCGCTCAGGCGCGCACGCCCAATTTCGACAGATTGTTCGCCGAGTGCCCGTCTTCGACTTTGACCGCCTGCGGCGAAGCCGTGGGGCTGCCCGCCGGAAACATAGGCAATTCCGAGGTCGGCCATCTCCATATCGGCGCCGGCCGCGTCATGCTGATGGAAATGCAGCGCATTACCGCCGCCATTGATGACGGATCCTTCTTTGCCGAACCCGCGCTGCTGGATTTCGCCGGCCGGGTCACCGCGCGGGGCGGCAGAGCGCACGTCGCCGGATTGGCGACGGATGCCGGCGTGCACGCGCTTCTCGATCACATGGCCGCCGCCGTCCGGGCGCTCACGGGGCTCGGTCTGCGGACCGCCGTGCATGTTTTCACGGACGGGCGGGACTCGGCCCCCGGACTGGCGCGGCGGCATCTGTCCCGGCTCGGGAGTCTGATCGGATCCGGCGCCCGCGTTGAAACGGTCTGCGGCCGCTACTACGCCATGGACCGGGACCAACGATGGGACCGGGTGCGGAAAGCGCAGCGCGCCATCGCAGCCGGTCAGGGGAGACGGGCGGAAAGCGCCCGGCACGCGCTGGAACTGGCGGCTCTGCAAGGCGAAACCGATGAATTCATTCTCCCGAGCGTTGTCGACGGATATGACGGCATGCGGGAAGGCGACGGCGTTTTCCTCGTGAATTTCAGATCCGACCGGATGCGGCAGCTGGCGGCGTCGCTCGCCGATCCGGAATTCGGTTCATTCGACGTGTCCTCCAGGCCCCGGCTGTCGGCGGCTCTCGGCATGGTTCCCTATTTCGGGGAACCGCAGCCTTGGATCGATTCCATGTATCACAAGCCCGGCGTGCCGAACACGCTGGGGGAGTGCGTCGCGGCCCGCGGCTTGACGCAGTTCCGGCTGGCCGAGACGGAAAAATATCCGCACGTCACGTATTTCCTGAACGGCGGCAAAGAAAGGCCTGAGACCGGCGAAGACCGGCACATGGCGCAAAGCCCGAAGGTTCCGACTTACGATCTTGCGCCCGAAATGGCGGCGGAAGAGGTCGCTGATGAGTTCGTGCGGGCCGTGCGGGCCGGCTATGACCTCATTGTGGCGAACTTCGCCAATCCCGACATGGTGGGGCACACGGGCAGCCTGTCCGCGGCGGTCAGAGCCTGCGAAGCGGTCGACAAAGGCCTCGGCCGGGCGGAAGCGGCAATCCGCGAGGCGGGAGGTGTCATGGTCGTGACCGCGGATCACGGAAATTGCGAGACAATGATCGACCCGCGGACCGGAGCGCCGCATACCGCCCACACCACGAACCCGGTTCCGGTGATTCTCGTCGGCGGCTCCGGCGGCGCGGAACTGAGGCCGGGAACATTGTCTGATCTCGCGCCGACGATTCTGTATCTCATGGGCATTGACAAACCCGGTGAAATGACCGGAAAAAGCCTGTTGGCATGACAATGCGCCGCTGCCGGTCCGCAGTCGAAAAGTGGCAATTCCGCCGCCGGTCCGCTAAACACCATGCTGAACGATGATTCCGGCGGATATCCACGTTCCAGCGCGGCCCGCCGAGCAGTGTCAAGGAAGACGAAAACGATGAGAAGAAAACTTGCGCCCGCCGCCCTTTTCGCTGTTGCTGCGTTTTTTTCCGCCGTCTGGCTGATTTCGGCGGGCAAAGCCGAGGAAGAGCAATCCGGGCCCAACGTCTATGAGCTTCTTGATCTGTTCAGCGAGGCCCTGCAGATCGTGCGCACGAAATATGTCGAACCGGTGGATGACGCCGATCTGATTCAGGGCGCGGTCCAGGGAATGCTGGCGACTCTTGATCCGCATTCCGGTTATATGTCTCCGGAACAGATGGATCAGACCGAGGAACAGACAAGCGGCCAGTTCGGCGGGCTTGGAATCGAGGTCACGATGGAGAACGGCTGGGTGAAGGTGGTTTCTCCCATAGACGACACGCCGGCCGCGAAGGCAGGCATGCAGGCCGGCGATTTCATCACCGCGATTGACGGCGAAACCGTTCTCGGGATGACTCTTGACGAGGCCGTCAAGAAAATGCGCGGGCCGGTGGGATCGGAGATCGTCCTGACCGTCGAGCGCGAAGAAGCCGGCGCGCCGCTTGAAGTCACAATCACGCGGGACATCATCAAAATCGCTTCCGCCGAAGTCCGCCGCGAGGCGGACGCGCTTGTGGTCCGGGTCAAGACATTCAACCGCCAGTCGCTGGGCAATGTGACCGAGGGAATCAAAGAACAGGCCGAGGCGGCGGGAGGCATGGACAATTTCGCCGGAGTGGTGCTGGATCTCCGGAACAATCCGGGCGGACTGCTGGATACGGCTGTGGAAATCGCGGATGCGTTTCTTGATCAGGGGGACATCGTCTCGGTGCGCGGGCGCGATATTTCCGGAACCCAGAATTTCACCGCCGAACCCGGCGACCTCGCCGAGGGCAAGCCGATCGTGGTTTTGATCAACGGCGGCTCGGCTTCGGCCTCCGAAATCGTCGCCGGCGCCCTGCAGGATCACAAACGCGCCGTGGTGGTCGGAACCAAAAGTTTCGGCAAAGGCTCCGTGCAGACCATCATTGATCTCGGCACGGAAAAAGGCGGAATCCGGATCACGACGGCCCGTTACTACACGCCGTCGGGGCGCTCCATCCAAGCGCAAGGCATTGTGCCTGACATCCATTACAAGGGGCGTTCATCTCAGCTGCCGCAGGAAGAGCCGGAGGAACGCGAATTTATGTCGGAAGCCGATCTGAGGGGCAGTCTGGAAAATGACAGCCTCATGAATACCGAAGATGAAGATGATGAAGAGAACATGCTGCGGCGGCAGGAGATCCTTGAGGAGCTGCGGCGCCGGGACCCGCAGCTGGCCTACGCCATAGACATGATTTCGGCCGTCAACGCTCTTGAGCGGCTCTGACCGCTGACGGGCGCGCCGCGTGGACAGTCTGCCTTACCGGCTTTGCGCCGGCATCGTTCTCGTCTGCCGGCGGGGAAGAATTTTCGCCGGCCGGCGGATCGACAGCGAATTTGAAGCCTGGCAGATGCCGCAAGGCGGAATCGATGACGGCGAAACGCCGCTCGCGGCGGCCCGCCGCGAACTCCGCGAGGAAACAGGAATCGCCGCGGAACTGGCGGATCCTGAGGACGAATTCCCCGGCTGGCTCGACTATGATCTGCCCGGCGATCTGGCGCCGAACATCTGGGGCGGGAGATTCCGCGGCCAGCGGCAGAAATGGTTTCTGTTCCGTTTCAAAGGACAGGATACGGATATCAATATCAGCACTGCCCGCCCGGAATTTTCCGCATGGAGGTGGATGAGTGGCGATGAAATCGTTCAGAATGCCGTATGGTTCAAGACTGACATTTACCGTCAGGTCGTGCGCCGGTTCGCTGACCGGCTTTGATGTCGCGGCGGCGGGTCCCGGGCGCCGGTTCCCGCTTTGCGCCAGAGATCGCAGCCCGGCGCATGTCCGGCGCCGGGAATGACAGCGCCCCGGCGGAACAAGATCGACACACGGGCGCTGGGCCTGGATCTTGGTCTCAGTCTCGTCCGGTTCGTGACCGGACGCGAGAATCTTCACTATGGATATTGGCGCCCCGGCGTCGAGGTCTGCGCCGGAAATTTGCTGCGGGCGCAGGAAGCCTACACAGAGAAAATCAAGAGCTGCTTTCCGGCAGGCCGGCTGAGAATTCTTGATATCGGCGGCGGCTGCGGAGAATTCGCCAAGGACTTGGCGAAGGCCGGCCATGATGTCGAAATCGTCGTCCCGAGCGACGTTCTGGCTGCCCGCTGCCGGGCCAACGCCGGTCCGGCGGTGCCTGTTCATATGACGCGTTTTGAGGATTTCCGCGCCGAACCGCGCTTTGACCTGTGCCTCTTCTCCGAGAGCCTGCAGTACATTCCGGTTGCCGCGGCGTTGGCCAATGCCGGGAATCTTCTGGCTCAGGACGGCGAGATCGTGATTTCCGACTGTTTCAGGACCGGCAGATTCTACGAAGAATTTGAAGATGTCGGGATCGTCGGAGGAGGACATTCGCTGGAGGAATTCCGCAAAGCGCTGGCCGCCGGCGGTTTTGAAACGCTTCATGAGGAAGATATCACCGACGCGGTCGCCCCTTCCGTCGACCTTGAACAGAACCTTTACAACATGCTGGGCGCGGCGCTGAATCGGGCAGACCGGGATCTGGCCGTCGTCTATCCTTTCAGGCGGAAGATGATTAAACTCGCGCTGCGCGCGGCGGTCAGCAGGCGTCGGCGGGCGCGGCTGGAGCGGCGTTTGTTCGGAGATTCCAGAAACGCCGAGATGTTCCGCCGCTACAACCGCTACCTGATTTTCAGGATCAAGCCGCCCGGTTCCTTGGCGAGCTGACTGTCCGGAGACAGGCCCGTGTCAAATCGCGCATAGCGAGGCGGCTCGCCGAATCAGACGCTCCGCGTCCGGGAAACAGCCGCCCTGCCGCTGTTCGAATATGCGGAACGGCAAAAGCTTCGCCTGCCGGACCTGCGCTGAAACCGGCGAGCGGGCCCTGTCCCGGCCGGGAAACGCTCCCGCCCGCTTCATCGGCGGTTTCGACAAGAAATTGGGGCGCCTGTGCCGGACTGCATGTATATCCGGACCGGATCAGGATAACGGAGTGTCAAAACATGCGCATCGCCGGAAGAATCGACCGGGCGCGGGAGTCCGGAACGGCGCGGATCGCCCGCATTACGGCCAAAAAGGAAGCGCACGGGGAGCGGATCCTGAAACTCAATGTCGGCGAGCCGGATTTCGGCACGCCCGAATTCATCGCCGACGCTGCGCGCCGCGCCGTCAAAGAGGGAAAAACGCGCTACACGGATGTCGCCGGAACGCCTGCCCTGCGCCGCGCCGCCGCCGAAAAGTTCCGCACAGAGAACGGCATCGAATGCGCAATGGATCAGATCATCATCGGGACCGGAGCCAAACAGTTGATTTTCAACGCGCTTATGGCGACAGTCGAGACAGGAGACGAGGTGGTCATTCCGGCTCCGTCCTGGGTGAGCTATCCGGACATGGCGGCCATCGCCGGCGCGCGGCCGGTGATTGTCCCCTGCGGCAGAGAGACAGGATTCAAGCTGACGGCGCCGCGGCTGGCGGCCGCGCTCAGCGACCGTACGCGCTGGGTTATTCTGAACTCTCCGTGCAATCCGACCGGAGCCGTCTATTCCGCCGGTGAGCTGAGAGATCTGGCGGATGCGTTGAGACCTTTCCCGCAGGCCGCGGCGCTGTCCGACGACATTTACGAGAAAATCGTGTTTGACGGCGCGGAATTCGCCACGATGGCTGAAATCGCACCCGATCTTAGCGGCCGGATTCTGACAGTCAACGGCGTTTCGAAATCACATGCCATGACCGGCTGGCGCATCGGCTATGCGGCGGGCCCGCGTGATTTGATCTCCGCGATGATCAAACTGCAGAGCCAGTCGACGACAAACGCCTCGTCAATCGGCCAGGAAGCGGCGCTGGCCGCGCTGACTCAAGGGGAGCAGTCCCGGAAATTCGTATCCGGCTGCGTCGCCGCTTACCAGAGGCGGCGCGATTTTCTTATGGAGAGACTCGCCGGTATCCGCGGATTGCGATGCGATCCGCCGCAGGGCGCTTTTTACGCGTTCGTGTCCTGTGCGGGCCTTTTCGGCAGATCAGCCCCCGGCGGCGGTGTTCTGAAGAATGACGCCGATTTCTGCGAGTTTCTGCTGCGCCATGCCCGCGTGTCGGCCGTTCCCGGCTCGGAATTCGGCGGCGAAGGATATTTCCGGCTGAGTTTTGCCGTTTCAGAAGAGACGCTTGAAGAAACCTGCCGGCGGATTCACGCAGCTGTCGGCGCGCTTCAGTGAATGATCGCATCGCCGTACAGTTTGCGGAGCTCATCAATCGGCTGGAGACGGTCAAACAGTTCCGGCAGCGGCAGAATTCCGTCGACAGCCGCGGTGTTCGGCGGCAATGTCCGCCGCCATTCCGGGTCGTTTTTGTGAAGCGCGAGATAGGCCTTGGTGCCGCTGACCGTTCCTTTCGCCGACACCCGGTTTCTCAGTTCCTCGATTGTCCTGTCCAGCGCCGCCGCGTCTCCCGAAGTTCCGCTGATGCGGCGGGCGACCGCGGGCGCGGTGAAGTTGGCGGTGGCGGAAATGCAGCCCCATCCGCCTGCGATGAGATTCCGCATCGCGAAGACTTCCGTTCCGGAAAACGCGGCGAATCCCGGAAATGCCTTCAGGAATTTCAGCGTGCAGGCGAAATCGCCGCCGCTGTCCTTGAGACCGACGAAGATGCCGGGAAACGCCGCTCTCAGCCGGGCGGTGAGCCGTGTGGTGACGGCAACGCCCGTGTACATCGGAATGTGATACAGGAAAATCTGCGGACGACGGTGAGACAGCCGGTCGGCGATGGATACGAAATACCGGAACAGTCCGTCCTCGGACGGGTCGCTGTAGTAAAACGGCGGAAGCATCAGCAGACCGGCTGTCCCGGCCTCCAGCGCTGTTTCAGACAAGGTGACGGTGTCATCGATTGACGTCGACCCGGTTCCGATGATCATCCGGTCCATCGGCAGCCCGCTGCCGTGCAGAACGTCGATGAGTTCTGTTTTAACGGCAAGGCCCAGCGAAGCCGCCTCGCCGGTCGTGCCGAGCGGCGCCAGTCCGCTGCATCCGTTGTCCAGAAGCCAGCGGCAGTGGTCCAGATAGCGGGCGCGGTCCGGGCGCAGTCCGCTGTCAACCGGTGTGGCCACAGCCGCGTAAACGCCTTTCGGCGCGGTGATTTTATCCATGTTCCGTTTTGTCCGCGCATGTCGCCGGAGACCGCCGTGAACAGTTCGGGCGAGGTTGATCCTGGCCGCATTCGGCCTCGGCGTGCCGTGCGATATGAACCGTCCGCCGAGCCATTGTCAATCTCGATGTGAGCAAGCAGGGCGACTGCCGGGAGACGCAGCCGGCCCGCGTCCTGCTCCCGCGCCTATGGACGGGCAGTTTCCCCGCTCGGCGTGATTTTCCGGATCCGTCCTGCCGGAAGCACCAGGCCCCGGCACGTCCGCGGGCCCGGCAACGCCGGAGCGGTTCTGCGGATCATCCTGAAAAGACACGCCGATTTCACCGCTCCAAATATATCCGCCCCGGGCTGCGGGCCGCTTCCGCTGCGGAGTTCCGAATGAAATTTTCCGGCTCAGCGCACACCGGCAGAAGAGGCGGAAATCAAAATCCCGATCCAGAAACATCGAGCCGCGAGCGGAAAAACAAATCGCAAAGGCGGAACGACATCCCGGGAAACAGCTCCTTTTACGGAACTCCCGCTGGTCAGGAAGGCAATGGATCGTTGTCATCCGGCTCCCGCGTCGCCGGCCGCAGTGCCCGCATGCGTTCAGTGAAGCCTTCCCAGTGCCTGCGCAGTTCGCCCGCCATCCCGTCCATCTTGAAGACGTCCGCCCGCCATCCCGACGACACGTCGCCGGCGGGCTTCGCCCGGTCCGGTGCCGCCCAAGATCTGTTTGCCTGCCGACAGCCCCTCTCCAGCGCGGTCTTGGCGAGATCCTCCGCCGGTTCGGAAAGGCGGGAATCTCCGCCGCCCGCGAGCGCCGTTGTCAACTCGTCGGCCAAGAGATCAAGCACGGCGCCGATCCGCCGCACCGCCCGGACTCCGTCGCCTGCGTCGACATCGCCGTGATAGATTGCGACATGAAGCGTCTTAGTGTCGCCGTTCAGCCGATGCAGCTTCTCCGCCAAGGCGACGGTTTCGGCATCGCCCGGCCGCTCCGTCCGCAGCTGATCGGCCAGCGCCGCGACATCGTGCACAGTCCTGGGCGTGATGTTCCGGCGCATGAGCGCCGCCTTGGCCAGACGTTCGGCGGCGGCGGCGCTGTCCGCAATGAATCCGACATACTCTTCGAAGGCATTCAGGAGTATGGACTCTCTCAGCGCCCTGATGTAGCAGTCACCCGCGTTTGCCGCGTCGACCGTCGCGCGGAACATGTGCCGTCTCCAGCCATCGATATCCATTCGGGTCTCTTTATCCAATTCCGGGCGCGTCCAGTCGCCCGCCAGCAGCACGCCGTCACGGGCAACGCTGCGGTCGAAGCTGCCGATCAGCGCCGCCCGTCGGCGCATCCGTCCCGCGTTGTAGACGCAGACATTGACTTCGGTTTCCCTCCCGGCAGCATATTCCCGCAGTGGCAGGCTGTCTGGCATATCGTCATATCCGGCGCCGTTCGTCAGCAGTATCACGTCCCAGTCGCTGCCCGGGCGGCAGTCGCCGCGCGCCCGGCTGCCGTAAAGCAGGGCCGCCCGGGCAGCCGGCCACTGTTCGAGGCTCCGTTCGCAAGCGCGCCGCAGAGCCTCTAGAGCCGCCGTATCCTTTGTCCGAACCGCCACTCCGGCTCTCACCCGGCTGACAGTTTAAGGCGCGGGTTGTCAGCGGTGATGCTTTTGAACTCGGCAATCTCCGGCCGGCACGCCAAACTGCCGAGTACCGGCGGCGCTGCGGCTGCTGACGGCAATCCGCAGCCGGTTCTTCGCATACTGCTCCAGCGGGCCGGAGCCGCGGCGCCTGAATTACAGCGTCGCGACCGCCTTGTCCTCATCCAACCGCCGCCGCTTAGCAGATCGCCGAAGACCGTTTCTGTACTGGGACACTTCTCGGCGGTGTCAGTTCCGCGCTTAGTCCTGCCGCAACCGTGGACTGTTCCGGTTCGCCGCTGTCTCCGTGCGCCGTTCTGCCGCCAGCCTCCGGTGGTTTTCGTCCGCATTTCCGTCACCCGTCACTGCCTTCCGGACATCCGCCGCGGCACGGAAGCCATACCGCGCACCTGAAGGACGAAAATACCGCCGAGTCCATAAAAATCAAATCAAATTGCGAATGAGGACGGGTTGGCATGGTTTTGCCGGTCTATTCAAGCGCGGGGCAAAGAATGCCGGGCACCGGCATGCCGCGGCGGAGAAAATTCTTGGGCATGCCGCCGCCCGGTCGGCGTTGTGTTTCCGGCGGTCTTCGCCGGGCTGGTGAAAGACGCGCGGTTCCCCGGGGCCGGAGGGACAGGCTCATGGAAAGCGGGTTTCTGAGCCGGGCTGCCGCGCCGACCTGCCTGACCTGCCGCGGTGGATGAATGCGTGGATGTTGCGCCCGGCGGTGTGGCTTGAATGCAACACCGAATTGATTTCTGCTGCAGATCCGCGGCTTCAGGTTTGCATACTGCGCGGACTTTGATATCGCGGAGCGTGGAACAGACCTGCCGATATTCGTCCGGGCGCCGGTCGGAGTCCGCATGTCTGAAGACATGTGAATGAAGGAAAAGAAAATGGGATATTCTGTTACAGTTCGCCGTGCGTCAGATGATGCCTGCGGCGTCCGGTCACCTTGGGGGGGGGGCACACAGTCTCGGTGCGCGGCTGACTCCCGCCTGCCGGGGCACGGGCGTTTCGCCCGGTTCCTCTGCTGCGCCGGGCTGATCGCCGCCGGATTTGCGATGCCGCTTCCGGCGGCTGCGCAGCAGACGAAATGCAAGTCGGTGCTTTCCACCACAAGCGGCACCGCTCCCACAGAGCTTGGTACGGGCACCTTGCCCGATCTCAGCTACGGCAAGCAATACAAATCTGCTATCGACTGCGACTCACTGGTTCTGTCGACCGGTTTGACGCTGACTTTGGAGAAGGACGGGAAGATCGGCACGAGCGCGGATCCGATTGCTGATAACGGCATCTGGGTTGACGACAGCAACCCGAACGGCGACGTGAATGCCGCCGGAGACAAGGCTGTGACGGTCATCAACAACGGCGAAATCTACGTCACCGGCTCCGGAACGGATCTCGGTATATTTTTGAAACGCGCGGGCAAAGGCCTCGCGAAAGTCGAGCACCGAGCGGGAAAGATAGTCGGCAAGGGGACTGGAGTAGGTTCCGGCATCACTGTGGCCCACCTCGGTGAGACCGGCGAGACCGCCGAAGGCATTCATATCATCTCGGCTGCCGACATTGATCTGTCCGAAAGCAGTAAGGATGTTACTGCGGGTATCTTGGCGGACTCAAAAAACGCGGCGACCGATTCGGTGATTCCCATCGACATAGATGTCACCGGAGGAGAGATACTGGCCAACGCGTCCCAAGCAGGCAGCCCAAAAGCAGGCAGGGGAGTTCAGGTGCGTCAACATGCAGACGGCGATATCACGATAGACGCAGCCCAAGGCGTGAAACTCGGTACGCGGACTGCTCCACTGGGCGGGGCCGGACTCCAGGTTTTCGAAGCTTTTGGCGACTCCGACGTGATGATCACGAACAACGGCGAGATCCACATCAAGGGCGGATTCAACGACAGCGCGGGAATCGGAGTCAAACATGCGGGAGTCGGGACGGCGAGGGTGAAGCACGGCTCCGGCGGGAAGATTTTCGTGGAAGTTGACGGGCGGCGGGGAAGCATAGCCGGAATCCGCGTGACATACGAGGGAAAGACCCTGGACTCGGACGATAAGGACGGGAAGCCGCGGGCCGTCGTGATCGAGTCGTCGGGCATGATCGATTCGGGCTCCTTCGGCATTTACGCCAAGACTCTTGGCGATGATGCCAAGAGCATACCGATAACGGTTCATGTGAAGGGCGGCGTCATCGATGCCCGGGATCACGGGATTTACGCGATGAACGGTTTCACGACCGCGGACGGGATGATCAAAGTCACGGTTGACGAAGGGGCGGAAGTGAAGTCCCGGCAGGACGGCGTCTATGTTGACGGGGCTTTGCTCAAGGACGGGATGCGGGCGCAGACGGTCGAGGTTCACGGCACGGTCGCGGGCGGCGGCGAAAAATACGCCGGGGTGCACATGGTCAAGGGCGGCACGGTGGTGATCGGCCCGCGGGCGCATGTGAGCGCGGTGTCCGGCGTCGCGGTCAAGGCGAACGCCGAGGGCGACATGGTCATTGTCCTGGTGAAGGACGGCCATGGGCTCGTCGGCACGGTCGACGGCGATATCCGCAATACCGCGAAGACGTCTTTCAGGATCCGCGACGCTTCCGGCATGGAAACGGCTCTGACGGCGGGCGTCGCGGTGAAGTCGGACGGCGGGACGAAGGGCGTTTACCGCGCCGTGCGGACGTCGGTTCTGAAAGAGACCATGAACGAGGGCGGTTCGAAGGTCGGCTATGAGTTCAAGACGACCGGTGCGGAAGAGAAGCAGTACCACGCGCGGGCGCGTGTTTACGAGGCTCTGCCGTCGGTGCTTGTGGATCTGAACGCGCCCGCGCCCCGCCTGCGCCGCGATGCGTCCGGGGGCAACAGCGCCTGGGCCGCGTTCGACGGCGGCGAAGGCGAGCGGCAGGCGTCGGGTTCGACGACTTCCGAGGGCACGGCCGGGCGGGCGCTGGCCTGGGACTTCACGCGCTGGGGCGTCGCTTCCGGGTTTGATTTTCCCGCCGGGGAGGATCTGACGGTCGGAGTGAGCGCGCATCACCGGCGGGGCAAGGCGACGGTGAAGCACGGCGGCACGGTTAAGGCGTCGGGCACGGGCGTCGGGGCGTCGGTGACCTACGGCAGCGCGGACGCCGTGTATGTCAGGGGCTGGTTCTCGTATTCGAAGTTCAGCGGCATCGAGCTGATGTCGTCCGATGACATGCCCGGCAGCGGGAACCTGTCCAGATCGGATGTGTCCGGTTCGGGGCACGCGCTCGGCGTGGAGGCCGGCATGCGGACGGAGCTGGAGGGAATGACGCTGACGCCGCGCGGCGGTCTCGTCTCTTCGTCGGTCAAGGTCGACGAGTTCAGCGACTTGGAGGGTGTCGCCGGCAGCGGCAAGGTGTCGGGTTCGGGCAAAAGCCTCAAGGCCCGCCTCGGCGTGACGGCGGAGATCGGCGAGGTCGCCGCGGACGCGGCGGTGTACGCCTCCCTGGATGTGGAGCACGAATTCTCGTCGGACCGCGGCATGACGGCGTCGGGAACGAAACTCGCTTCGGAACCGAAGGCGACCTGGGGCCGGCTCGGCCTCGGCGGCGAACTGAGCCTTTCGGACGACGGCGGGACGATGCTGTCCGGGGAAGCGTACTACGCGACCGCCGGCGGCGGCAACTCCGAGTTCGGCGGCGGGCTGACGCTCGACTTCCGCTTCTGACCTGATACGGCAGTCCCGTTCCCGCTCCGGCCGCCGGGCCGGGGCGGGATCTTTCCAAACCGTCCCGGCCGGTCACGGAAATTCCTTGTCAGTCCAAAATATCCGCGCACCGGCCGGGACAGACAGGCATGCGGCTTGGATGTGCCGGGCTCGCCGATATCATCCGTGCCGCGGGCCTGACATTCTCCGGCGGGAAGAATCCGGAATGTATCCGGAAATCATTCTGCGCACATGCTTCGGCAGCTCCGCCGGAGCTGGCGTCCGGATTCCGGGAGCGCGGGAACAGGCGCTCAGATCAGCTGCCGGTTCCGGCAAAATGCGTCCGTTACCCGAAATTCCGGAACACGGCGCATCGCTGCAGGATCGAGTCTGCGCACGGCCCGGGCCTTTCCGTCAAATCGGCGAGCATCCCGGGACATCGCTATTAACCCGGATGTCCCGAACTGAAGATGATTCCTGCAAGCGGCCCGTTCCGCATCTCGTACCCGCCTCACATTCCCTTTTCAGCAACGGCGAGCGGGGAAAATTCATACGGAATCCGGCTGCGTCCCGACAGCATCAGATCCGCCATCGCCTCGCCGGTCAAAGGGGCGATGCCGAATCCGATCTTGAAACCGCCGTTGGCGATATAACAGCCGGGCCGGCCGGGATAGGGGCCCAGTAACGGCGCGCGGGTCGCCGCGCGGGGCCGGATGCCGGCCCATCGGGCGACCACCGGCGCGTCCCGGATGGCAGGAACATTGCATTTGGCGCGCGCGATCAGATCTTCAAGTCTTGAATCAGTGCCGCATCCGCCGCTGTGGTGCCTTTCAGATGTCGAACCCACCGCCACCGTTCCGTCGCCGTGCGGGATCACATGGATGCCGTCCGCGAAAATCTGCGCCCGGCCCCGGGCGTCGAAACCCAACAGCGCCGCTTGGCCCTTTTCGCCTCTTCCGGCCTCGCTTCCCAAAGCCCGGCGCAATTCCCGCAGACCTTCGTGTCCGGTCGCGTCAACCCGCATCTCAGCGCCGCCGCCCTTGACGCTGCCCTCGAGAATCTCGCCGCCGAGCGCGCGGACGGCGGCGACAAGGCATGCCAGCGCGCTTTTCGGCTGGATGGAAGCCGAAAGCGTGTCATACACTGCGTATCCGGTTTCAGCTGCCGGCATCCAGCTGCCGGACGCCTTGATGATCCGCCACTCCGCCCGCCCGCCCCAGAATTTCCGCGTCGCGTTCTGCCGCTTCCCGGCGAGAGCGAGGGCATTTCGGCTGGGGATCGGCTGGATGCGGCCATGCCGCCGGTAGCCCGGCGGCACGCCGCCCGCTTCCGCGGCCGCCGCCCACCAGTCCTCGGCCATGACCAGGCTTTCGAACTGAAACTGTTTTTTTGCGTTCCATCCATCCGGGGCATGCGGCGCGAGTGCGCCGAGCGGCCCGCCGCTGGCGCCCGATCCTATGCTCCGTTTCTCAATCACCCGCACCTTGCAGCCGCGTCTGGCGCAGCTGTAGGCGATGCTGAGACCGAAGACGCCGGCGCCGAAAACTTCAACATCCGCAATTGCCATTTTCCGCCCGAATCCGCATGTTGGCCGAGACGAATCCTTTAGGCCGACGCATGCTCAGTGACCAACAAGAACCCGCCGAGGTCGGCTGGCCGGACGGAATGACGCCCTATTCTCTCCGGTTCAGCGACAGTTATTTCGACCGCCGGGACGGGCTTCAGGAATCACGGCATGTGTTTCTCGCCGGAAACGGACTTCCGGAGCGGTTCAGACCCGGATTCCACATAGCCGAACTCGGATTCGGCGCCGGACTGAACATGTTGGCGGCGCTGCATTCCTGGCGGAGGAAGTCAGTTCCGGGGACGCTGCGCTTCACATCTTTCGAAGCTTTTCCCCTGTCCGCCGCGGATATGCGGCGCGCCTTGAGCCGGTTCCCGGAACTCCTCCCGCTGACGGAAGAATTCCTGACCGCCTGGCAAAGCGGCGGCGCGGACGTGGAACTGCCGCATCTGGCTCTCGAAGTGATTCCCGGCGACGCGCGGGATACCGTGCCCCGGTGGGAAGGCGCCGCGGACGCTTGGTTCCTTGACGGCTTCGCGCCGGCCCGGAACCCGGAAATCTGGGAGCCTGACCTGCTCGCGTCGGTGGCCGGCCATACGGTCCCCGGCGGGAGCTTTGCGACTTACAGCGCGGCCGGCGCGGTCCGGCGGGCGCTCGCGGCGGCCGGATTCGCGGTGGAAAGGAGACCCGGATTCGGCCGCAAACGCCACATGTGCCGAGGCGCGCTGGGGGGCGGAATCTGACAATGTCCGATCATCGCGCCGGAATCGCGCTGATGACGCTGACGTCGCTGATTTTCGCGTTCCAAGACGGTATCTCCAAATATCTGTCCGTCACATACAATCCGATGATGGTCGTGTTGATCCGCTACTGGTTTTTCGGCGCCTTCGTGATCGCGCTGTCGGCGTCGCGTCCCGGCGGCATCCGGGCCGCGGCCCGCACATCCCAGCCGGTTCTTCAGATCTTCCGCGGCATGCTGCTCGCTGCGGAAATGATGGTGATGATGTGGGCCATCGCGCTGATCGGCCTTGTCGAGGCGCACGCGCTCTTCGCGTGCCACCCTCTGATGGTCGCCGCGCTGTCGGGAATTGTTCTCGGGGAAAAAGTCGGCTGGCGGAGATGGACGGCGGTCGGAGCCGGATTCGCCGGCGTGCTGTTCATCATTCAGCCCGGAGCCGGCGTGTTTTCCCCATGGTCGCTCGCGGCGCTGGCCAGTGCCGCGATGTTCGCGTTTTACAGTCTGCTCACCCGGTTCGCGGCCCGGCGGGACACTGCGGAAACCAGTTTTTTCTGGACCGGAACCGCCGGAGCGGCCGCAGCGACCGCCGCCGGCATCTGGTTCTGGGAGCCTATGGCCGGCGCGGACTGGGCATGGATGGCCGTGCTGTGCCTGTCCGGGGCGAGCGGGCACTACTGCCTGATCAAATGCTACGAAAAATCCGAAGCCGGCGTTGTTCAGCCGTTCGCCTATTTCCATCTCGTGTTCGCGTCGGTCATCGGTCTCGCGGTTTTCAGCGAACCCTTGGCGGGGAATGTCGCGGCCGGATGCGTGATCGTCGTCCTGGCGGGACTCTTCACTTTATGGAGGCAGCGCGTCGCGGCGGATCCGGAAGTCCGCGCGCGAGATCGCTGAGCAGGCTGATCGGTTTCGGCTCGCCGTCCAGGCGCATGCGGTAGACCGTGACCGCCTCCATCACCCGCATGACGTAGTTGCGCGTCTCTCCGAAAGGAATGTGCTCGATCCAGTCCACCGGATGAATCTTTCCTGAGCGCGGATCGCCGATTTCGGGAAGCCAGCCGTTCACCCGGCCCGGCCCGGCGTTGTATGCGGCGAAGGCCATGATGTAGGAGCCGCCGTAGTCGTCAATGCGGTCGCTCAGATAGGTCGAACCGAGCAGAACATTGTATTCCCGCTGACGCAGAAGGTGGCCGATTCCGCCCTTCAGGCCGATCTTGTCCGCCAGTTCCTTTCCCGTGCTGGGCTTGATCTGCATGAAGCCGACCGCTCCTTTGCGGCTCACCGCCGTTTCCCGGAACTCGGTTTCCTGTCGGGCGACCGACAGCGCGACTTCCGCAGGGACCGGCAGATCGTAGCTGGAGATCCCCACCAGCGGAAAGAGATGAATGATGTCGGTGTCGCCGTTTTTCACGCCCTCCTTGGCGATTTTAACCGATGAGAAATAGGCTCCATGTTCGAACGCCAGCGCGGCGAGCGCCCGGTTGTCTTCCGCGTCCAGCGTTTCCGCGATATGCGCGAAGAACCATGCGGAGTGGGAGTGATTTCCGGCGTAGCGGTACAGAAGGGCCGCCTGCACGAGCGGAAGCCGCCTCAGATGGCCGTCGTCAGGACGCGACGCCGTATCCTGCTCGGCCAGTCTGCGGTCCGTGGCCGCTCCCGCCCGCTCGGCGGCCAGCTGGCCGTAGAAAGTGGTCTGCTCGCGGGCGGCGGATGCGTACGCCTCGGCCGCTTTCCCCGTCTGCCCCGCGGCTTCAAGAGCGAGGCCGAGCCAGTATCCCGCGCGTCCGATGCTGATCGGCGAGCCGACAACGTCCCGGAATGCGCTGAAATGCCGCGCCGCGCGGGCCGGGTCGTCAAGGAATCTGAGTTTCAGATAGCCGCAGATCCATTCCAGGTCGGCGAAATTTCTCAGCCGCGTCCGCTCCGCCCTGTCCCGGCGGGCCGCGGAAACCGATGACAGCGGCGGCAGTTCCCCTTTGTCAGTCAAATGATGGCTGGAAGCGACGCGGTAGGCTTCTTCATAGCGTTTTTCGCGCATCAGCCAGTGCGCGAGTCCGCGGCGCCGCTTCGCCCAGTATTCAGGACGGACAAGATCCTCGCGCGAGGAACCGGCTTCCAGAAACAGCGAAAGAGCCCTGTCTTCCGCGCCGTTAAGCAATCTCCAGACGACGCGGTCATAGGAAAGGCCGGGATCATTCCGAAGGTTTGAGGGAATGTTGCGGATGCGCGAATCCACGCCGTTGGCCCGTTTCTGCAGGGCCATGCGCGCTTCAGCGAGCCGCCTGCGGCCGTCTTCGAGAACCGGCAGCAGCATTTCGGCTTCGTCATACCTCTTTTCCCAGAGGAGATTGTCGAGCCTGACCGCATGCGCGGCCGCCAGCGCATCGCCGTGCGTATCCAAAGCTTCTTGATGCTGTCTTTCCGAGAACGGAAGAGATTTCCAGCCGTCGCGGATGGCGCGGACCGCGCCGTCATGCAGGCCCAGCCGGTCCAGCGCCTCGGCGAGCCGGATCGCGCCGTTGCCGGTCTGCGGCGGCTGGACGCTGAAATATTCAACAACGGCCAAGGGATCGGTCTGCGGCGTTATCGCCCGTTCGCCGGAATTTCTGAGGAGTTTCAGGCCGGGCCAGTCGCCGTGGCTGTCGAGGAAGCCGACGTAGTCCTGAAAGTCCCCGGCTCCGGACCGCAAGCGGAGCCATTCAACCACGGTGGCCGCGACCGGCAGCGGAATGTCCCGCGCCAGTCTGCCGGCCTGTTCCCATTCGCCGCTCCGCGCCGCTGTCAGCAGTTTCCGGAACGCGTCGCCGTCCGCCTGCCAAGTTTCCGCGGCGGCGGGCGGCAGCAAGACAGCCAGCGCCAGCGCCAGCGCCGAGGCGGCCAAGCGCCGAAATCGTTTCAAGTTCATTTGGAACGCTCTGCTTTTTGTTTGACGTCTGCACCGGATGCGCGGGTCTTGGCAAGCCGTTTGCGGCAGGATAGGTTAAGCTGAATATTCAGATGTCGCCGGAATCAAGGAATCCATACATGTTCAGCGGCTCAATTCCAGCGCTTGTCACGCCATTCCGCAACCAGTCAGTTGATTTCGAGGCTTTGGAAGGCTTGGTCGACTGGCAGATTGAGCAGGGATCGAACGGTCTGGTGCCGGTCGGAACGACCGGCGAAAGCCCGACGCTGTCCCATGAAGAGCATGAGCAGGTCGTCCGCCATGTGACCCGGGCCGCCGCCGGGCGCGTGCCGGTGATCGCCGGCGCGGGTTCCAACTCCACCCGTGAAGCGTTGCGTTTCGTCGTGTTCGCGGAACAAGTCGGAGCCGACGCGGCGCTGGTCGTGACGCCGTATTACAACAAACCGACTCAGGAAGGGATGTATCAGCATTTCAAAACCCTGCATGACGGGTCGGATATCCCCATCATCATTTACAATATTCCCGGACGCTCGGCCGTCGACATGACTCCTTCGGTTATGGCGCGGCTGGCGGAACTGCCGCGGATCATCGGCGTCAAGGATGCGACCGGCGACATCGTGCGCGTTTCGCAGCAGCGCGGGAAATGCGGAAAAGATTTTGTTCAGCTTTCCGGCGAGGACGCGTCGGCTCTTGGATTCAACGCCCACGGCGGGTCGGGGTGCATTTCCGTGACCGCGAATGTCGCGCCGAAACTGTGTTCGGAGTTCCAGCAGGCTTCCCTGGCCGGCGATTTCCGGCGCGCGCTTGATTACCAAGACCGTCTGCTGCCCCTGCACGAAGCGATATTCGCCGAGCCCGGCCTGGCCGGCGCCAAATTCGGCCTGTCGGTCCTCGGAAAATGCGCCAACGAGACGCGGCTTCCGCTCGTGCCGGTGACAAAGCCGGTTGAAGACCGCATGCTCGCGGCGATGCGGTATGCCGGCCTGATCAACTGATCATCCGCGGAATTCACGGATTGCGCCATGTCTGGCCGGGACGCCGGAAAGAACCGCCGCGTTGTCGCTGAAAACCGCCGGGCCCGGTTTGACTATTCGATCCTTGATGAAGTCGAATGCGGCATGGTTCTTGAAGGCTCCGAGGTCAAGTCTCTCAGGGGCGGGCAGGCTTCGATCGTGGAAAGTTACGCATCAGTCGAGGATGGCGAACTCTGGCTTGTGAACAGTTCGATCGCGCCCTACGGGAAATCGGGGACGTTCAATCATGATGACCGGCGCAGGCGGAAACTGCTGGTGCGCCGGCGCGAACTGGCCAAACTTCACTCGGCGGCTGACCGGGAGGGTCTCACGCTCGTTCCGCTTGTTCTGTATTTCGACCGCAAGGGACTGGCGAAGCTCAAACTGGCAGTCGCCAAGGGCAAGCGGCGCGGGGACAAACGGGAAGTTGAGCGCAAGCGCGACTGGCAAAGGCAAAAAGCCCGGCTTCTGCGCGGCAGGTATTGAACCCGCTTCCCGGAGAACGGAAGCGCCGCCGATCAGCGATTTTAGCCGGCGCGGAAATCCGGCACAAGCGGACAGGAGGCGGACATGAATCCTGATGATCCGAAATCACTGGTGTCAACTGACTGGCTGGAGCCGCGGATCAACGATCCGGACCTCCGCATTCTGGACGGATCGTGGCACTTGCCCGATTCCGGACGCGATGCGCGGTCCGAGTACGAGGCCCGGCATATTCCCGGCGCGGTATTCTTCGACATTGACGAGATATCCGATCCGGCCAGTCCGCTTCCGCACATGGCTCCGCCGCCGGAACTGTTCTCGTCGGCGGCGGGAAAAATGGGAATCGGAAACGGGGATCAGGTGATTGTTTATGACAGCGCCGGACTGTTTTCGGCCGCCCGCGTCTGGTGGCTGTTCAGATATATGGGTCATTTCGATATCGCCGTGCTGGACGGCGGGCTGCCGCGCTGGGCCGCCGAGGGCAGGCCTGTCAGTCGTGAATCCGTGCGTCCGGCTGAGCGGAACATGAAGGTCAGTATGCAAAACCGCCTGATTCGGGATGTCAGTGAAACAGCGCGCGCCAGCGCTGACGGCCTTGCGCAGATTGTCGATGCCCGTCCGAGCGGACGTTTTCTCGGCCGGGAGCCGGAACCGCGTCCCGGACTGCGCAGCGGCCATATTCCCGGATCGGTCAATGTTCCGCATGCGGCGATCCTGAAGCCGGACGGCACGCTCAAGGACCGGGCCGAGCTTGAAGCGCTGTTCAGAGCCGCCGGCGTTGATACGGGGCGGGCGGTCATCACGAGCTGCGGTTCAGGCGTGACCTCGGCAGCCGTCGGCCTGGCTTTGGAGATCGTCGGCAGCCGCAGTCATTCCTTGTACGACGGATCCTGGGCGGAATGGGGCGGGCGCGGCGATCTGCCGCTCGCCGCCGGATGACGCGAAGCTGCCCGGGGCGGTTCCTTCGTTACCGCGTGGACTGGCTCGAAATGCGCTCTCCGCCGGAATCGGCGCCTGTGCCCGTGCCGCCGGGCGAGGACATTTTTCTGGCCGAAGCCGAGGAATTTCCGCCATGGTTTTTCTTCGCGATGTATGATGCTGTAGGACGGGACTATGAATGGGAAGACATGCATCTGGCGCCGCGCGGGGAAGTGGAAGGTTTTCTCGGCGACAGCAAAACGCGCATGTTCACAATGATGCGGCATGGATGGCCGCAGGGATTTTTCGTGCTTGACGCCCGCGCGGCGGGAATCTGCGGCATTTCCTGTTTCGGTTTGGTCGAACAGGCGGTCGGAAAAGGGCTCGGCGGCTGGCTTCTCGATCAAGCTGTGAATATCGGCTGGGGTTCGGAAGGCGTGAGGAAAATGACGGTCAATACCTGCACGCTGGATCACCCGCATGCGAGAAAGTTATATGAGGGGCGCGGCTTTCGCCTGGTTGCGAGCGAAGACAGGCGGCGGATGCCGGCGACCCGCAGGTCCCGTGTGAGATGAAAGGACAGACCATGCTGAATTCACTTGCGGCGCAGCCGGAAGACAAGATCATCAGGCTCATCCAGGAGTTCAAGGAAGATCCGCGCGAAAACAAGATCGATCTCGGCGTGGGCGTATACCGCGACCGCACCGGCGCGACGCCGATTATGAATGCGGTCAAAAGAGCGGAAAAGATCCTCTGGGAATCCGAAAAAACCAAAGCCTATACGGGAATCGCCGGCGATCCTGAATTCAGGGACGCGATGGTTTCCCTTGTCTTGGACGGGCAGGCGCCGGCTGACAGAGTGTCGTCCGTTCACACGCCGGGCGGAACCGGCGCCGTCAGACAGGCATTGGAATTCGTCCGGCTTGCGGCGCCCGGCGCATGCGTCTGGATTTCAGATCCGTCATGGCCGAATCATTTGTCCATAACCCGGCATCTGGGTCTGTCCTCCCGTCCATACCGTTATTTTGACAGCGAATCCCGCTCCGTGGATTTCGGCGGCATGATGGAGGATCTGTCGCATGCCGGAGCGGGAGACGTGCTCGTGCTGCACGGCTGTTGCCACAATCCGACCGGCGCTGACCTTGATCCGCAGCAATGGGAGGAAGTTGCGGGCGTCATGCTTAACAAGGGAATCGTGCCCTTGGTCGATATCGCCTATCAGGGGTTTGGAGATGGAATCGCCGCGGACGCCCGCGGCGTCCGGGTCTTGGCGCGGTCTCTCCCGGAGGTCCTGATCGCCGCCAGCTGTTCAAAGAATTTCGGCATATACAGGGAACGCGCGGGCGTTCTTATGGCGATTGCCGAGTCCCCCGCTTCGAGCGCCCTCGCCCAGTCGAATCTGGTTTATCTGAACCGGCAGAACTATTCCTTCCCTCCGGATCACGGCGCTCGCTTGGTCACGATGATTCTGAATGACCGGGACCTGCGCCGTGACTGGGAAGGGGAGCTGGAAGCTGTCCGAAAGGGCATGCGGGGTCTGCGGGAACTGCTGGCCGGTGAGCTTCGCCGGCTGTCGGGATCTGACCGCTTCGGGTTTCTCGCCGCGCACCGCGGCATGTTTTCGCTGCTGGGAGCCAGCGAAGAACAGGTTATGAAAATGCGTGAGGATGCCGGGATCTACATGGTGAGCGACAGCCGCATCAATGTCGCGGGTTTAAACGAGGATTCAGCGCCGGTTCTGGCGCGGGCCATGATTGAAGCCGGTTTGTGAGTCCGAGCCGGATGCCGCCGGCCCTCGGTTGAACCGGCGTCGCCGGAATCCGTTGATTTTCCCTGAGGCAGGCTCTATTCGGATCCGACCGCTCCGTTGCATGATCCGCTCAACGGATACACTTTTCCAGACAGGCGGAATTGCCCGTGAATCAGTCGATTGTCATCGGCGTCGCCGCGATGGCGGCCGTTGTCGCATCTTCCAATATTCTGGTGCAGTTTCTTTTGGGAGACTGGCTCACTTGGGGTGCGCTGGTGTATCCGTTGGCATTTCTCGTGACAGACGTCATCAACCGGACGCTCGGCCCGGCGCCCGCCCGCCGCGCGGTTTATCTGGGATTTGCCGCCGGCGTGCTGTGTTCGGCCGCCGGCTCTTTTCTTGAAGGCGCCGACGGCCCCTTGGTGACTTTACGTATCGCCGTCGCTTCGGGAGCCGCCTTCCTGATCGCGCAGCTTCTTGATGTCACTCTTTTCGACAGACTGCGGGACGCTGACTGGTGGAAACCGCCGCTGGTCTCGACCTTGGCGGGATCGGTGGTCGACACCGCGCTGTTTTTCGGCATCGCGTTTTCCGCTCAGCTGGCCTTTCTCGAACCGTCGAATGACGTTTCTTGGGCGAATGAATCCGTCGCGCTTCTCGGTTTCGGGCCGGCGGCTCCGTTCTGGATGAGTCTGGCTGCTGCGGATTTCATGGTGAAGACCTGCGCGGCTTTTGCGGCGCTGGCGCCTTTCCGCGCCGTGACGTTACGGATGACGCAGCCGGAGGACCGTTAGAAGGCCGGGACGGCAAGCCGGAAAACAACAGGAGCTGAATGACGATGCCGCCGGATTTCAATGAAGCAGATGATAAATTCGGGGACCTTCCCGCTGCCGCGGTGATGCACGGTCTGCCGGTCCCGAATCTGATGGAACAGGCGCTGCTGCGAAACGAGGCGAGGCTGGGAATCGGAGGCACTCTTATGGTGAAGACCGGCAAGCGCACGGGCCGCTCGCCGAAGGATAAATTCATTGTGGAAACAGCTGACGCGGCGGATGTGGTCTGGCGGGAAGCCAACCAGTTCATGCCGGCCGAGTGTTTTGATCTGCTCTGGCAGGACATGCGCGATCATTTGTCGGCCCGTGAAATATTCGTTCAGGATCTGACTGCCGGAGCGGATCCCGAATACCGGGTCAATATCCGGGCGGTGACGGAACTCGCATGGCACAGTCTGTTCATTCGCCACTTGCTGCGCCCTGCCGGCCCCGGCTTCAGACCGGACTTTCTGATCATCAGCTGTCCTGACTTCCGGGCTGATCCCGGCCGTCACGGATGCCGTTCCGAATGCGTGGTCGCAGTCAATCTGGAACGCGGGATCGTCCTGATCGCAGGCACCGGTTACGCGGGGGAAATCAAGAAATCGGCATTCACCCTGCTCAACCGCATCCTGCCTGAACGGGGCGTGGTTTCAATGCACTGCTCTGCCAATCACGCCCGCGGAGACCCTGAGGATTCAGCGATTTTTTTCGGGCTTTCCGGGACCGGCAAGACCACATTGTCATCGGTTTCCGAGCGGGTCCTGGTCGGCGACGACGAACATGCATGGTCCGACTCAGGGATATTCAACATCGAGGGCGGGTGTTACGCCAAGACATTGAATCTGGATCCGTCCGACGAACCGGAAATTTTCGCCGCCGCATCGAAATTCGGCACGGTGATCGAGAATATGGTCTTTGACCCGCGTACCCGGCAGCTGGATTTCTCTGATTCCAGCATCACCGAGAACACGCGTTGCGCCTACCCTCTTGAATCCATTTCCGGGGCTTCGGCCTCCGGCGCCGCCGGGCATCCCAGGAACGTGTTCATGCTCACATGTGACGCGTTCGGCGTCCTGCCGCCGATCGCCCGTTTGACGCCGGCTCAGGCCATGTTCCAGTTTTTGTCCGGTTTTACAGCGAAAGTCGCCGGAACCGAGCAGGGGATATCCGATCCGGCGCCGGTCTTTTCGGCCTGTTTCGGCGGCCCGTTCATGCCGCTGCGCCCTGAAGTTTACGGAAAGCTGCTGCGCAAAAGAATCGAGGACAACGGTTCGCATTGCTGGCTCGTCAATACCGGCTGGACGGGAGGCGGGTTTGGAACAGGCCAGCGCATGCCTGTTGGATTCACCAGAGCTTTGCTGAATTCAGCATTGACAGGTCAGCTGGCCGCCGGCGGGTTCCGCAGGGACGAAGCGTTCGGTTTGGAGATTCCGATGGCGGCGGCGGGAGTCCCGCATCATCTGCTGTTTCCTAAAAGATCTTGGCAGGACCAAGCGGCCTATGATGCTTCCGCAAACCGGGTCAAGTCGCTGTTTGCGGAGAATTTCCGCCGTTTTGAAGCGTTCGTCGACCGCGATGTCGCCGCTGCCGCGGTCGGCGGCGGTCAGTGATGTGACCGGCTCAGCCTGTGAAGCCGCGGCGGCGACAATGCGGATATGGAGGGCCACCCGGGGGGGGCAGGCGCTTGTTCCGCGGATCGCTGCGGGATCGTCCGCGGCGGCTTCAGAAATCATGTCCTGCCGGCGGCCGAATCGTTGTTCGGCGGCGCGTCGGAAAGGCAGCGGCGCCCGCGGCGGCAATGTATTTCGCCTTCAGGAAGGTTCGGCCGGCAGCGGCCAGCTCCCTGCAGACTCGCCGCGGCGCCGGGCTCCCGCAGAATTGTCCGGCGAAGCGGAAATCCAGCGGTTTCAAAGGCGCGATCGCGCCACAAGATCCTGATCGGCAGGCAAACTGACTCATGACGTCAATTCGGCAGCCGAGGTTGGTTCCCGCTGAACCGCGGATTGTCGTCCTTTCGGGAGCCGGGCTGTCGGCGGAAAGCGGGCTGTCGACTTTCCGCGACCCGGACGGCGTGTGGGCAAGGCATGACCTGAGCGAGGTGGCCAGCCCGCAGGGATTCGCCCGGAATCCAGACGTGGTTCACGAATTCTACAACGCCCGCCGCAAGGCGCTCCGGGACGCCGTGCCGAATCCGGGCCATCATGCGCTGGCGCGGTTGGAATCTGAATGCGATCTGACCGTCATTACACAGAATGTCGATGATCTGCATGAACGCGCCGGCAGCCGCAGCGTTCTTCACATGCACGGAGAGCTGGCTTCCGCACTCTGTGATGAATGCGGCTTCCGCTGGCCGGCGCCGGACTCGCTTTCGGTGAACGACAGGTGCGGTCGCTGCGGCGGATCAGCTGTCCGGCCGGACATCGTCTGGTTTGGTGAAATCCCGTACCATCTGCCCCGCATTGACGAACTCCTGTCTTCAGCCGACATTTTCGCCGCGGTCGGAACCTCAGGCGAGGTCAGCCCGGCGAATTCGTTTGTTGTGCAGGCCGGATGTTCCGGCGCGTCGACTATTGAACTGAATCTTGAAAGAACAGCCGTTTCCGACGCCTTTGACGAAATCCGGATCGGGCCCGCCGCTGAAACCGTGCCGATCTGGGTGAACGAAATCCTGGACCGGTAAAGCCGCAGCCGCGGCCGGCCTGTGGAACAGCCGGGCTTGAAAATGACGTTCAGTCCGGGACTTCCGCTGGGGCGGCGGCCAAATCTGACGAATGCCGGATTGCGGCGAACACGGCGACGCGCGTAAATGGCCGTTCGTTAAGATCAATCCGTCTCCGCGTCTGTATTTCGGCGGGAAAGTCCGGTAAGGGGCCGCAGCAGCAGGATGGGCTGGCGCAGCAGACTGAGGAATATGGGTGATGAACATCAAGCGGCTGGAACGGGCGCAAGCCGTCCCTGCAGCCGCCCGTGGCAACTGTCCCGCGCGCAAGGCTGTCTGCTTGGCCAGGTTTGCGGAGATGCGCTGGGCAGCGAAGTTGAATTCTTCAGCGGTCCGGATGAAATCCGCAAGGTATTTCCGGGCGGCGTCAGGGAGATGCATGACGGCGGTGCCTTCAACACCTTGGCCGGACAGCCGACTGACGATTCCGAAATGGCGCTCGCGCTCGCCAGAACTCTTGTCGAATCCGGCGGATTCGACCAAGCTGAAGTGCGGCGGGCTTACGAGCGCTGGTTTGAATCCGGCCCTTTCGACTGCGGTGAAACGATAGCAGCCGCGTTGTGCGGCCACATTGACAGGAACAGCCAAGGCAACGGGGCCCTTATGAGGGCCGGTCCGCTCGGGCTTTTCGGCGCCGGGCGCGACCGGGAACTGGTTGCCGGCTGGGCGCGCGAAGACGCCGCTCTGACACATCCAAATGCGGTTTGTCTGGATGTGAACGCGTTGTATGTTCTCGCGGTCGCGACGTCGGTGACCGAAGGGTCTGATCCGCAGTCACTTTACGCTTCAGTGTGCCGGTGGGCGGTCGAAATGGAGGTTTCAAACGAGATTCTGGAGGGTATTGAGGCGGCTGAGACAGCGACTTGGATCGAGAGGTCCGGGGGCAAACAGGCTTGGGTCTTGGTGGCTCTGCAGAATGCGCTGTGGCAATTGCTGCATGCGCCGAGTCTGGAAGAGGGCGTGGTCGATACAATCGGCCGCGGAGGCGCGACAGGCACTAATGCCGCGGTTTGCGGAGCTCTCCTCGGGTCTGTCTACGGGAGAGACGCCGTTCCTGAAAGATGGATCGGAGCCGTGATCAACTGCAAGCCTGAGGCGGGCCGGGCCGGTGTTGGGCAGCCGCGACCGGCAAAATACTGGCCATCCGATGTTCTTGAACTCGCTCTTCAGCTGATTTCAGTCTGAGAGCTTGTTCCATTTGTTGAGCAACCCCGCCGCTGCGTGGCATAATCCCGTTTTGCGAACAATGACAGGATCGTCCAGACAGTTTGGAACGAGACTGCTCAGCAGCCTTGTAAGCGATTTTTCGATCGGTTTGAAATCGATGTGGCCGATGCGGAACAGGCGGCAGCAGCGCCGCTGCCGCCCTCAAAGACAGGCCGCAAGCCGATCACCGATCTCCGGGAGGTGTTCAACGCCATTCAGTTCATGCTCGCTGCCTGCTGCCAATGGCGGTCACTTCCTGAATGTTGTCCGCCTTTCAGCGCCGACTGGCGAGGAATGCCGAATTACCGGAAACATAAATGATATCAATAGCTTATCAATGTCCATAAATTATGATTCAAACTCCGACTTTCGCTGTTATGAGAACGCCCGCGGCGGCATGACAGGCGTTGCCGGCCTTGCGCTGACAATGAGGTGCCAGGGCTGTCGCTTTCGAGATTTCCCATTTTCCGGCGGAGCTGATGAGCTTCGGGGGCGCGGCGGCGATGCCATCCGGCTGTTTTGATTTCGCCGCGCATTGACTCAGCCTGCCTCTTGCCTGTCCTCCGTAACCCGCGCCCGGGTTGAGAGCCGGCAGCCGCATCACGTCCGGGTTCTGTCCGGTCGCACGGACGGTATTCGTTCATTGTGAAGTCGAGGAACCGGCGCGACTGTTGCCGACCGACCAGCGTTCCCGCACGCCATTGAGAAGATGCTCCGGATGCGCTTCTCGCTCATGATGTAATTCCGGGTTTCGACACTGCGCGTTCCTTTGATTCCCTGGGCCGAAGAAACAGATCTGACAGCGGCGAGCCCCGGCTGTTGATGGTCTTTCAGCCAGTCGATTCATGGCAGACGGCGGCCCGTTGTACTGCACGGGCTCAGATGTCGCCTGCTGCGCATGCATCGCGTCCGCCGCTGCCGTCTGCCCCCGGCTGTCGAGAAGCTTCAGAAGCGCAGGGATCGCCGTGATCTCATTCGACTTCCAGTCGACCGCGGTCTGTGCGAGAGCCCGCCGCGTCTCAGAAGCGAAAGCATGCACCAAATGCAGAGGCTGCCGCTTCGCAGCATCGGCGAATGACCGGCGCAGGGTCTTGCCGTCGACGGCGATGACACCGTCCCCGGACCCTCCGCCCGGCTGCGGGAACGATGCCGGGTTCGACGGGATCCAGGTTGTTGAACAGGTCGGAAAAGGCGTCGCAGCTCGGCGCGCCGTGCTTCAGATCCATGAACTCAAGCAGGAATTTCTTTTCGATTTCGCCGTTTTCGACTGTTTCTGTGCATGTTTCTCCTCCCGACATGACGGTCAGAAGCGCGGTCATGAGCATTTCGTGAAGATCGTGCCGTATGGCATTTCTGCGCCGGGGATCGGTGATGCCTTTAAAATATGAGGGATCGGGCAGGCCGGGCCCGGCTATGCTTACTTACGGTTCTTTCAACTGAGGATACACCGGCCGGCCCCGGCGGCCGGCAAGAGGGACCCGCTACAGGATAGCACGTCTGCGGATGAGCGGTGAAATGAAAGTTCGCTGCAGCCTCGCGCCGAGCAACCCCTGTGGATAACTCCTTATGGAATTATCCTTGGTTTGGTTAATATGAGAGTCAAATATGGGCTATTGATAGATCCGGATCCGGTCCGGTTGCGCAGATGATCTTCGCTCATCGCCAGCGGTCACTGCCGAGTCTTGCGCAAAAATCCGAAGACGTCCATATAAGACTTTGAATTCCGGCTGAGGAAACGACTGATGCACGCACGGATTTACCAGCCGGCCCGGAGCGCCATGCAGTCCGGTTCGGCCAAGTCAAACAGGTGGATAATGGAATTCGCGCCGAATTCCGCACGTAAGCTTGATCCTTTGATGGGTTGGATAAGTTCAAGTGATACCCGATCGCAAGTGCAGTTGATTTTTGACTCCTGCGAGGCGGCGGTTGCTTACGCGAAAGCCAATGGGCTGGCATATTCGGTCTCGCGGCCGCATCGCCGCCGCCATGTTAAACGCCCGCGCGGATACGGTGAGAATTTCGCCTTTGAGCGGCGTGAGTCGTGGACTCATTGATGCCGGCCACGCCGAAGTCCATTTGTCTGCGGCCCCTTAGCTCAATGGATAGAGCAGCTGACTTCTAATCAGCAGGTTCGGGGTTCGAGTCCTCGAGGGGCCGCCATTCAACAGAAGCAAAATCTTTGCCCGATAAAGCGGCGTCGAATCTTGGATTTCTGGTTGTCCGGCGCCAAAAGGCCGGCAATTCCGCGTACGGGCGGGCATGCCATTCCTGGCTGCCAACGGAATCAATCGTCATTCTGCGGATCGGGGCGGCCCGTCGCGTTATCCGTTTGCGCCCGCAAATTCGTTCAGGACCGATTTCAGGACGTGGGGCATCCGGATCTGCTGATATGGCAGACACGGGCATGGTTTGAATTCCCGCCGCAGTATACGTATCAAATGGACGACTCGGTTGCGGATGCGAAGGTGCGGCCGGGACAATCGGAGTCCGCGGCACCCTTTCTGCGGGACTGTAAACGGGTCATTTCCGGATCTGAAGACGGCACAAATCCACCGGATCAGGCCAGCGCCGCTGTGGGCTTGATACCAAGCCGCCCCTGTTTTGAGATCAGGGGCAGAAGGGCATCCGGCCAGTGTGGGGATTCAGCGGGAATGTGCATCAATACAGCGCTGGATCTGGAAGCAGCGTTTTATTCGGGCGGTTGAAAACACCGGTGTTTCCGTGTGCGGGCTGGCGGCGGAAGTGTGTCGCCGCAGGCGCGTTGTTAATTTGGGGTTTCGTGACAGTTTCACGGCAGTAAGGAATGAAAATCGTGCGCGCCGCTGTATGCAGAGAGTTCGGAAAACCGCTCACTATTGAAAATGTCAATCTCGCGCCTCCCGGCAGGGGGCAGATCGAAGTGGCAATCGATGCCTGCGCTGTCTGCCATTCCGACATCCATTATATCGACGGAGCTTGGGGCGGGCCGGTTCCGGCTGTGTTCGGCCATGAAGGGGCCGGGCGAATCGTCCGGGCCGGTGAGGGCGTAACCGGGTGGTCTGCAGGTGATCGCGTTCTAGTCACGCTGCTGAAGTCCTGCGGCAACTGCCTGAATTGCTCGCGAGGCATGCCGGCTCGCTGTGAGCGCGGCAGGGATCCCTGCCGGAGTCCGTTCTCTTTGCCTGATGCGTCGCCTTTGGCGCAAGGGCTGCAGACAGGCGCATTCGCTGAGCGGACTGTCGTTGATCAGACGCAGATCGCCCGCATTCCGGAATCAATTCCGATTGATTCCGCATGCCTTTTGTCGTGCGGTGTGATCACCGGGGTCGGAGCGGCGGTCAACACGGCGGGAATTCCTCCAGGTTCGGCAGTGGCGGTTGTCGGCGCGGGCGGAGTCGGGCTGAACGCGATACAGGGCGCCAAGGTCTGCGGCGCTTCGACAATTATTGCTGTGGATATTTCGCCTCAGAAACTGGAGGATGCGCGCGAGTTCGGCGCAACCCACGGAATTCTCGCCGACAGCGGAAAACCGCACCGGCAGATCAGGAATCTCACCGGCGGCCGCGGCGTGGATTTCGCGCTGGTCACTGTCGGAGCCATCGACGCATTCTCCAATTCGATGCGTTTTCTTTGCCAAGGCGGAAAGCTTGTGGTCGTCGGCATGCCGCCTTCAGGCGCGGAGATGAGCGTCGGACCGATGGCGCTCGCTTACATGAGCCGCAGTCTTATCGGCTCGAACATGGGAGACACTGTGCTGCGCCGGGATATACCTTGGCTGCTGAGCCTTTACGAACAAGGACGGCTGAAGCTTGATGAGCTGATCACGGGACGCTACCCGCTGGAGGGGATCAATGAGGCCATACGGAACACGGCGGAAGGGAAAGCGCGGCGCAATGTGATCTTGTTTTGAACGGATGATCACGTTCGGCCTTGAAATCCCGGATAAGCCCCACGGGGCTCATATGGTCAGTATGTCATTGGAATCTTCCTGTTTGCCGGCTGGCGCTCCCGGGGTCGCTCATAAGTTCCGCCAAGATGCTTTTTCATTGAATTTCAGCGGATTCAGCTGCAATCAGCGCCGCCTGTCTTATTTTTGCAGTTCCGACATCGTGAAAAACCGACTTTCCTTGATTTTTGTGCTGTTGACGATGGTCATTGATGCCGTCGGAATCGGAATCATCGCGCCTGTAATGCCGAGTCTGATTCTCGAAGTGGAGGCGGAGAGCTTGGGGTCGGCAGCCGTGTGGGGCGGTATTCTTGCGTCTGTTTTTGCCGTCATGCAGTTTCTCTGCAGTCCCACGATCGGCAATATCTCAGACCGGTTCGGACGCAGACCGGTTCTGCTGATCTCCCTGCTGTTCATGGCGGCGGACTATCTTGTCATGGGCTTCGCCCACACGGTGTGGCTGCTGCTTCTTGGCCGAATCGTCGGCGGAATCACCGCTTCCACGCCGGCGACGGTCGCAGCCTATATCGCGGATATATCCGATCCGGACAAAAGGGCGCAGAATTTCGGGATGATCGGCGCCGCATTCGGCATCGGGTTCATCCTGGGGCCGTTGCTTGGAGCCGTTTTCGCTGAATTCGGGACCCGGGCTCCGTTTTTCGCCGCCGCGGGCCTGTCATTCGCCAACATGGCTTTGGGCTATTTCGTCCTGCCAGAGACCGTCACTGATGAGATCCGGAGGCCGTTCGAGTGGAAACGGGCCAATCCGCTCGGCGGACTTCTGCAGATCGGGCGGCTTCCCGGACTGCGGGCGCTGCTCATGGTCATGCTGCTCGCGCAGATCGCGTTCACTGCCTATCCGGCCATCTGGTCATTCTATTCGGCTGAACGGTTCGGTTGGGAGCCGCGTATGATCGGGCTGACGCTGGCCGCCTACGGCATCGCCATCGCAGTGACTCAAGGATGGTTGATCAGGTACGTGCTGCGGCGCATCGGCGAAGGCCGGACTTTACTTTTCGGGCTGTTCTTCGAGTTGGTCGGATTCATCGGTTATGGATTCATCACCCAGGCATGGATGGTTTGGGTGCTGATTCCAGTCAGCGCGGTCGGCGGGGTCGTAATGCCGGCTTTGCAGGGAATCATGTCCCGGACCGCTTTCGACAACCAGCAGGGAGAACTGCAGGGCGTCATTTCCAGCGTCAATTCGCTGGCGTTTGTGTTGTCTCCGTTGGTCATGACCGCGATTTTCTATGAATTCGTGAAACCGGAATCGTTTGTGTACGCGCCCGGTGCGCCGTTCCTGTTTTCCGCCGCCATGATCACGATATCCATGTTCATGGCCGTTTCCGCAATGAAATCAGCGGAATCCGGCGCCTGAACGGCGGACTGAATCTGCGGTTCAGCGGTGTTCCGCGGCAGAAGTCCGCAATGACAGCGGCAGGGTCTGTCCTTGATTAGCGATAGCGCGTCCAAAGTCCGGCACGGTCCGCCGATGACTGAAGCGGAGAGCCTAAATAGTGTCTGTCAGAAAACCCCTGTTTCCGGCGGCGGCTCGGCGCGTCCGGGCCGCCATCCGGCGGCGGATCCGGGCTCTGAAGCACGCCGGACGGCGGGAATCAGTTGCTGACACTGAATTGACAGGCGTCAACACTGAATTGATGAGCTGCCGGAGCACGGCTGACCGCTCCCGGGTTGAGAGACCCGGGAGAAAGCCGCTGTTTCGATGAAGGGGGGGGGGTCAGGCGGCGCGTCGTCGCAATCGCTTCCTGCTCCGCATCTGCCGTCTTTTCAGCAGAAGCCTTCCGAGCCGGCAGCAGTTCGCGGCCAGCACCGCGAGAGCCGCGGTGCGGGCGAAGCCGTCGCGGCCATGGCTCCGGATCCGGTCGAGACCGCGGTGCTCCAGACAGCTGATCGCCGATTCAACCGCCGGATGCTGACGGCGGGCCTCGGCGAAGCCGGGTTCCGACTGCCGCTCCCGCTCCGCCTTCGAAAGATACCCCTTCTTCGGCAGCGCGTTCAGATCAAGCATCGCATCCAGACCGCGGCGGTTCTCCGGGCTGTGAAAGCCGCGGTCGAAACTGCAGGCCCGGAGTTCCGGAAACCGCTCCTGCGCCGCCGCGACGACCGGAACGGCATGGTGAACATCGGAGTCTTCCCACATGATCTCATGATGGATTATAAACCAGCCCTGATCCTCGACGACAACCACCGGAACTCCCAGCGCTGCGGGCGAGCCGGCCTTGCCCTCAGCGAGCTGCCGCGTGTGCGGCTCGAAAATCGAGAACACCTTCTCATTCTGCGGTATCACCTCCCCCTGGAGCAGGCGGCGGCTGACCTGGTCGATCTGCCGCCTGGCGTGCGCTGGACAGCTGTCAATCAAACACAGTTTTAACGCGCCGGCGCCGGCCGCCGCTGAAGCCGAAAAAGTCTCAGCAGTTTTCGCGACGAGGCGGCGGCAAAACCGCAGCATCCATGTTCGGTTTCAAGGGCGTTCCGGGGGAAAATTCAGCCCTTGTTTCCTTTTTCCCACAGCTTTCGCACATTTTCTCCACAGAAGCTCCTTCGGTTCAGGAGGCCGCGGCAGCAGTTGCGGGCCGCCGAATCGGCCGCTCCGGAGCGCAGCCCGGCCGTGCGGACGCGGACGGGGCGTGTTTTTCCCAGCCGCGCCGTTCGCGCAGCAGCTTGTTCGCTAGGACCGCCAGCTTGCGCATGACGGCGACAAGGGCGACCTTATGACATTTCCCCCGCCCGGTGAGCCGGTCATAAAATGCGGACATATCTTTATTGAACCGCACAGCCGTCAAAGCCGCCATGCAGAGGGCGCGCCTCGGGCGGAAGCGTCCGCCGCGGATGCGCCGGGCTCCTTTCTTCGCGCCGCTGTCGCGGGCGAACGGGGCGGTCCCGGCGAGAGCCGCGGCCTGCCGGCTGTCGAGCTGCCCGAGTTCCGGGAGCCAGCCGAGCAGAGCGGCGGCCGTGACCGGTCCGATGCCGGGAACGGACATCAGGATGCGGTAAGCGCGGGCCTGGTCAGGATCGCTCTTGATATGCTCCTCGATCTCAGTTTCGAGATTTTCCTTCTGCCGCTCGTTGGCTTTGACGGCTTTCCCCATGGCCTTTTTCGCTGACGCGTCCTGCAGATCATCGCGGCACTGACGCAATTTCTTAATGGTCTCAACCAGTTGCCCGCGGGCGACCATGAGATCATTAAGGCGGTCAAGGAACGCGGATTTCGGCTCGGTCGCCGGGAGATCGGCGAAAGCCGCCGCGAAAGCGGCGAGCACCCTCGCATCCACCCTGTCGGTTTTTGCCAGCTGCCCGGTCGCTTCAGCGAAGCGCCGCGCCTGGCGGGGGTTGACGATGCAGACTTCGTAACCTCGGTCGTGCAGCGACTGATGAACCGCCCGGTGCAGCCGTCCGGTCGCTTCGATGACGACCCGCCGCACCGCGTGCTTCCTCAGAAACCCGTCGATCGCCCGGAAACCCGAACGGTCGTTTTTGAACCGGCGGTCGACGCCGGCGGCATGCGCATCGATCGTGTCCTTGCTTATATCCAGGCCTGCGCATATTTTCGTCATGCCCCTATGCTCCTATTCTCAGAGATGATTCGGATCTTGATCCAGGCATCCATTCAGGACGCAGGGACGGGAAGGCCGGGCCGGCCATGCTGCGGTACGGTTCCATGAACCAAGAAACTATCGGCCCAACCCGGCCTGGCGGGGGCTTTCGCCCCCGCCTCCCCTTGCCGGCAGCCGCCGGCAAGGGGAACCCGCGACAGGATAGCACGGCTGCGGATGAGCGGTGAAATAAAAGTTTTCCACAACCTCGCGCCGAGCAACCCCTGTGGATAACTCCTTATGGAATTATCCTTGCTTTGATTCATATGAGATACTCCCTGACGCGCGTCTCGGTCTGCCGCCGCCGCGTGCGGACGCCGTGAAACCGCCGCCGCAGCCCGGCCTGCAGATGCGCGCTCTGCCGCCAGCCGGGAACGCCGCGCCGGCAAGCCTCCCGCGCCGTCTCCCGCACCATGCAGCGCACCGCATCCATGAGAAGATTCACATCCGTCGGAAAATGAACATCCGTCTCAACGCAAAAACTGTCAACGCGGCCGCGCAACGCGGCACTGGGCTTTTTTCCGGCGACCTCATGGCCGCTCGCTGCCAGCAGTTTGCCGACACGCGCCAGCATCCGCGGCGTCAAGAGGGAAACATTGTCGACAAGCGTCTGCATCTCATACCCGCCGCAGTCGAAAACATCGTCATGGCCGAGCATCGCGCGGATCAGCGCATGGTTGTCCACCAAGCTCTGAAGCCGGTCGAAATCGCAGTTGATCCCCTGCTTGAGAACGCCGATCACCAAAATCGACCAGCAATCCATTCCCGGACGACCGTTGTGCCAGTCGACATCGGCGAAGAACTCCTCATCGAAAATCCGCTGAAGATCGCGCTGGCGATTGACATAAAGATGCTGCAGGCCCCTGAGAACGTTCTCGATGTCGTCCCGCGACTTCGGATTGATCTTCAGGGTTTCGATGGCCGTCGAGCCGAGGCGGGCCGGTTTGATCAAGCGTCTCATATCGTTCTCCCGGTGAAAAAAACGGCGAAGATTGCCGCGATTCAGGATAAATCGCCGGATTCTTAGCGAAAACGCTGATTCTTGAAAAGGAAAAAACACTTCAAAATGCTGAAAAATAATAAGAAAGACACTTTTCTTGCAAGCACTAAATAGTGCCTGCCAGAAAACCCATGACATGCTGACCATGTGAGAAGAATTGCAGTATCTGAGGAATGAAGAATCATTAGGGCCTGTGGACAGTCACTTTGCCGCGATCAGACCGGCGGCTGGATAGATCGCCGCCGCGAAGTTGGCATCGGTCTTGTCATACCGCGTCGCGATCGCACGGAACTCTTTGATTTTCGCAAAGAAATTCTCGATCTGATGCCACTGGCCGTACATATCGCGGTCGTAATCCCGAATCTGCCGCCGATTCTTCCGCGGGGGAATCACCGCCTCGGCGCCGCGCTCCTCAAGCTCTTTGAGCAGCCGGCCGGCGTCGAACGCCCGGTCGGCTGTCAAAGCCCCGAAGGGCAGACCCGCTGTAAGCCGCGGCGTCCCGACGGGATCATGCTTCTGACCGGGAAGAATCACGAATCGCGCTGAGTAACCGAGCGCGTCCGTGACCGCGACGATTTTACTGGTCAGACCGCCCCGGGAACGCCCGACCCCCTGTCGGCAGGCCCTCTTTTTTTGCCCCTGAAGCCTTCTGATGCGCCTGCACGACAGAACCGTCAATCAATACGTATTCGAAGTCGAACGCCTCCGATAACGCATTGAAACCACGTTCAAAAACACCTGAAAGCGGCTGGCGGCGGAACCGCCTGCACACGCTGTGCTGTTTGCCGAAACGCGGCGGAAGGTCGCGCTGGGGAGCGCCCGTCCGAATGCGCTGCAGCGTCGCCTCAACGAAAAGCCGGTCATCCGCCGCGGCAGCGCCGGGGTCGGTCGCTTTGCCGGGAAGAAGCGGTTCGATCCGCTGCTGCATTCTATCAGTCAGCATGGTTCTGTCAGCGTTCATTCATCTCTCTGCCCGTCTTGCCTGCGCCGCCGCTCCGGCGCTCTTTAAAATGATCTGGCAGCGAATCGCCCGAAGCGCAAACCGATTTGTCCACAGGCCTTAATTGTGATGTTACGATTGCCCGCTCAGGTTGGAATCAGCGTGAATCTGGTCAGGAATGGCAAATCCTCATTTCCTGAAAGCCATGAATCACTATTTGAAGTCAATTGGTTATAGGTATTCTGGCAGGCACTAAATGGACCGCGAGCCGCGCGACCTCAGAACAATGGCTGTTCCGGAGGCAATGATGGCTGCCATTCCAGCGAATGAAATGGCATCAGGGACGTGTCGCCAAAGAATCCACCCCCAGAGCCCGGCGAACAGCAGAAAGCTGTACTCGAAAACGCCGAGATAGGTCGGGTCGGCGATCTGGTAGCCCCGGATGAGTCCGGCAACGCCGACCAGCGATCCGATTGACTGCACAGCGGTCCAGAGCAGGAAGTCGCCGGTCGGCGCGATCCAGCCCTTGGTGAAAAACGGCATCGCTCTTTGCCAGGTTTCTGGAGCGGGCCAAACCGTGAAAATGACTGCCCCGGCGATCCCGCAGAGTCCGATGACGATATAGAACACAAGCAGTACCACAAACGTGTCTTCCCGGGAGCAGTAATGACGGGTCATCAGCTGACCGATTCCGTAAAGGACAGCCGCGAACAACGGGAACAGCGATGCAGCATCCGGATCTGAAAGGTCCGGTCTGAGGACGAGGAGAACACCTCCGAAACCCGCCAGCACGGCGGCGATCCGCCAGACTCCGATGCGGATTCCAAAGAACACTGCTGAAAACAGCAGCACAAAGATCGGCGCGGTGAACAGGCCTGCGCCTGCCTCTGCTGCGGGCATCAAGGCCAGTGAGCCGAAATACAGCAACATGGATCCTGACAGCGCGGCAGATCGAACGAACAGAATTCCCGGCTGTATGGGTATCAGCGATCGTCCTCTGGCCAGCACCAGCAACATGACCGCCGGTATGCACAGAAACGAACGGAAAACATGAAACTGCCAGAGACCGGCCTCTGCAGCGATGATCGGAATGAGATTGTCAATCAGGCCGATAACGGCCATTGAACCGACAATCAGCAGGCCGCCGTGAAAGGTGCGCGATGCATTGTGATTCAAAGACATTTGGAACTGTATACACAATTGCCTTCAGACGGCCATTAGACCGGACTCATGTACTGACGGAGCTGCCGGCGTCCCCGCTTCGCATAAGCCTTGATCTCATGCGATGCCAGTCATGCCGTCCATGGCGGTGACAGCTTGGTGAAAATTACAAAGCACGGGAACGGCGCGTTCTGGCTGCGCATCCATGCCATTGGCCTGCTTGCAAGCCGGCAGTCCGCTGCCGTTTTCCTTGGATAATTCCATCAGGAGTTATCCGCAGGGGTCGTACGCCGCGGAATTGTGACATCATGGCGCCCGTTTGATAAAATTCCCGGCCGGTCACCTGCGAGGTCTTGTCCGCAAGACGTTCGAACTCTCCGGAGTTGATCCGCGCACGGAGAAGTCCTCCGCCTATCCTGGATCCTGAAGGGATCCGCTTCTGGGTCAGGCCCTGATGACAGACACAGCGGCGGCCCTGCCGGCGAACGGACCCGGCCCCGGAAAACCCGGCCGGGCGCGCGCCTCGGTCAACCGCCGAACACCTCGTCGACGCTGCCCGCCCGCAGCACGGAGCCGATCCATGCGTCAAGCTCCTCAATTCCCGCCGAACTCACTTGCGCGCGCCTGGCCGGGGAAACGGACTTGAACTTCAGCTCAAGCAGCCGGAACTTCAGCTCAAGCAGCCGGAGCAGCATGTCCGCCTTTCCTTCGGCCCGTCCCATGTTGATGAACTGCTCCGCAACCGTTGCCATCTTCTCTGGAATGACACGCCGCATCGCCTCCTCGAGGCTCTCGCGCGGCAGATCGAACACCTCCACGACATAGTTCAGGAGATAGTCCCCGTAATGCTCATTGTCAAAGCCCGCGGCCACCCGGTCGAGAAGATCCTGCTCCACGCCACGCCGCCCGGCCAGCGCCAAGGCCAGGACGCCCGGCTCGACCGCCGGATCCGACGACAGCGGCGCCGGATCCATGCGCCGCAGATCGACCAGCAGGAACGGCTCCAGACTCCGCCCGATCCCCGCCAGACCCTCAGGGCCGGCGATCATCTCCGACACCGAAAGCGGTGCTGTCCACCGGCCGGTCCCGTGATAGAACACCACGGGGACGATCAACGGCAGACGCGCCCCCGCGCCGCCCCGGAACTGCCTGTGCCAGATGTGCGCGGCATAGCCGATCAGCTGCACCGCCGTCTTCGGATCGGGATAGGATTTGTGCTCGAGCAGGAAATACACATCGCCGCCGCCTTCGGCGCGGGCGCGGAGAAGCGCGTCGCAGCGGGTGTTCTTCCCTTCCCTGCCGATGAGCTCCTCTCCGACAAGCGTCGACGGCGCGGGCTGGTCGACGCAGGCGGCGTCCGCGGCCGGAAGACAGCCGCGCAGCAGCGAGACAGCCCGGTCCGGATCGGACACGATCAGCCTGAACAGCGTGTCATGCCTGTTCGCCGGCAAAGCTGTTCCGCTTATCCGCCGCCGGAAGATTTCAAGGGAGATACGGACATCCTCGCACGTATACGGTCCGAATTCCGGAAAGACAAGAAGCGGATCCCGGAATGACGCGTCAGCGGAAAAAGAAGGCTCAATTTGCAAATACTATGCGTCTGTGCTATGTTCACCTTCATATGAGGAGTTGGAACGCTATGGGCAACGGACGATTTCAGGAACAGCTCTCGGAAATGGAGAAACTCACCGCCGCGCAGCGGACAGAGGCGGAGGCGGCGCTCTGTGGACAGTCCCAGGCGTCGGCGTCGCTGGCCGCGGTTGAGGCGGGGGTCGGCGAGGATCGCCGTTGCCCACGCTGCGGCACGCCCGGCGCCGTGTCGCGGGGCAGGGCAAACGGCCTGCGGCGCTGCCAGTGCAAGGGCTGCAAAAGGACGTTCAACGCGGCGACCGGAACGCCTCTGGCCGGCCTGCGCCACAAGGATCGGCTGCTCGGCTTCGGGGCCTGTCTCCGCGCCGGGAACACGGTCCGCGAGTCGGCCGCGCGCTGCGGGATCGACGTCACCACCGCGTTTCGCTGGCGGCACCGCTTCCTGGCCGCGAAAGACCGGGAACCGGAAAAGCTCACGGGCATCGTCGAGGCCGACGAAACCTGTTTTCTCAAGAGTTTCAAGGGAAAAAGGAAGCTGGCCCGCAAGGCCCGCCGCCGGGGCGGCAAGGCTGAAAAGCGCGGCACGTCGAAGGAGCAGGTTCCGGTTTCAGCAGTCGCCGACCGCGCGGGGACGACGGTCGGCGCGGTTCTTCCGGCGGTCAACGCCGGCTCGCTGCGGAAGGTGATCGAACCGGTCGTTGACCGGGACATCATCCTTGTAAGCGACGGCTGAACCGCCTACCCGCCCTGCGCCGCGGCGATGGGAGTCCGTCACGGGGCGCTGAACATGTCACACGGCGAGCGGGTCCGGGATGCTTTCCACATCCAGACGGTCAACAGCAGGCACAGCTGCCTGAAGCGCTTCCTGCGGCGTTACCGCGGTGTTTCTGCCGAATATCTCGATAAATATCTGCGATGGTTCCATCGCGCCGGGCTGGAGAAAGCCCATCCCCGTGCGTTTCTCGCCGCCGCAATCGACAGGCCATGCATAGGATTCGCAAATTGAGCCTTGCAAATCGTATGCATGACCTTTCGGTTCTGGCAGAAAAATGTGCGGGAGGAGTCGTTTTTTTCAGCCCAACATACTGATAATACTGCAGAATAGTTGTCGGAGTATCTGGAAAAACCGTTTTTGATCTATGACTTCTATCTCCTTGTTATAATACATTACAGTATGGATGCATACGATTTGCAAATTGAGCCAAAAAGAAAATGAGCGGGTTCATCAAAGTCGCCCAGCGGCGGAAAGAGGATTTCCAAACCGGTATCGGGGAGCGTATTAAGAGCGGTCCCGGTCAGGCCCGCGCTTGCCGCATCCTGATGTCCGTCCCAGGTCACAGCTGCCGCTGCTGCGCCGGTCTCCTGAACGGGCGGGCCCTCCATGGATGAAATGCGGCGAAGCTGTGTGAAAAAGGAAATAGGGCCGAATTTTTCCCGGAACGCCGTTGAATCGGAACATGGATGCTGACCAGTTATCTTGATTTTGCTTCCATCCATGCCATAATCATCTTCATGACGGGTTATGAACATACGGCGAGCGTTATGGTCGATTACAGAGAGCCAAGGATCAACCTATGAACAGGGATGACATGGCGCGGATGTGGAACGAGATGAACGAGCGGGCGCGGGCGCGGCGGGTCAGCCAAGCTCAAAACCTCAAGCCTCGAAAGATGTCTATACTGGAAGCTTACGCACACCATGGCTCAATTAGCTATGGCGTGATCACCGCGGAGCGCTTGGGTGCGGTTCTTCTCGGCAGCGAGCCGACAGAAGCGGAAATTCCGTGTATCCGCCAAGCGTTGCTTGAATCGTCCATTGACGCGGCTTGTGACCTGGCCGTTGAAATGGGAATTCCGTTTCAGGATCTTGAGGCTCGCGCCCGTGAACTGTGCGGCGAGGAACTGGGCGCATCCTGCCTGAGGCTATGAACGACGAATTCACGGAAGCGCCGCCGCGCTGGAACGAGTTGCTGACACGCGCCCGCCGCTGGATGGGAAATATCGGTCTTACTCGAAGGGACTGGGTCTGGGGCGGCGGCACCGTGCTGATGCTGCGTCATCAGCATCGCCTTAGCTGGGATATCGACATCTTCCTGAACGATCACCAAAGGTTGACCTTTCTCTCGCCGCGTCTCAATGAGGAGGTGGAAGCCGAAGTCGATGAATATTCAGAGCAGCCCGTCCATGTGCGCTGTACAGTCAGAGGCATCGGTGATATCGACTGGCTGTCTATCCCGTCTGTCATTGATTTCGAACCTGAAATCATGGATATGCCAAGGCATGGCCGAGTGCAGGTCATGTCGGATCGCGAGATACTGGCGTCGAAGATCCACTGGCGCGGAGCACAGTTTTCAGGACGCAATCTGTTTGACTTTGCGGCGGTGACGGCGCTGCGGCCCGAACTGCGGGCCGATGCCGACCTGCGCGCGATCGGTCAGGGACGGAAAAATTCCCTCCTGATGCGACTCGCCACTGACGGAATTCAAAACGAGTATGCGAAAGTGCGGACGCATGACGCCGCCCCGGTGCGGCTGTCCTTCAATGAGGCCAGAAACGTCATGTTGAACTGGCTGGATGAACCGGTGCCGTCGCTGGAAATACATCCGGCGCCTGCAACGATGGACCGGAGCCGTAATATCAGACTTCCTGACCTGACGCATGATTATCTGACCCGTTTTCCGGGTTCGGAGCGCCTGCGATCTGATAGACGAGGCGGAGACCGCTGCCCGGACAGAGGGTTCCAGGCAGGCTGAGTCAGTCAAGCGGCGGCATGATAGACTTGTCGGGAGAAAGTCCGCTGATCGGGACGGCTTCGACGGGTGTCAGGGAAAGAGACGGCATCGGATCCGCCTTTTCATGGGTTATCTGTTCAATATTCATGAAAGCCCTTCAGTTAAATGAGACAAGCCGCTGAAAAGCAGAAAAACATGGAGTTTCTGAGACTCTTCCCGGCACTGAAGAGGGGATCAGGTCAGGAAGTGTGAATATATGAGAATTCCTTATTGCGTCATTTCAATAGGGATTCACGGGGTTCAGTTCCAGGCGGCATGATCAGCAGCGGGAAATCCAAGATTCTTGTGACTGTTGCGGCCCGCCCGGCAGCGCGTCTTTCACTCCCGTATCGCAGCTTCGTGATTTTCTCGTTTTGCTGAACTGACCGCAGGCCGTGAGCGATGTGTTCGGCGGCAATCGAAATCACAGCGGCGCGACGATCAGGACGACTACCGGAACAGCGGCTGGCCGGCGGCCGGTTTGAAGGAAGCCCGCGATTCTGCCGGGATTGACAGCATCAGATATTTTGCCTTGTGTTTTGTGGCCCTCAGTTTCCGCAATGCGCCGCTCTGCGTTTCGGCCCCGTTAGCGGAAAGTCCGCAGACCATGGAGAAGACCGCGCTGGATCTGGTTGAGTGCCTTGAGCAGACCTTGATCGCCTCGTCAGGCGTGGCCATCACCGAACCGGTGCGCGATCTTTTGCCGAATCTGATCGCGCGTCTGGCGGAAATACGTCAGGCTGTCTTCCCGCCGCTCGCCCATGCCCGTCGGATCCAGAACCGGCCAGTATTCCAGATCCAGCGCGAACAGCCGGGTATGTTCACTGGCGGCCCGCTGGGCCGCGGGCGACAAGGCGACAATCAGCTCGAAGCTTGCCAGATCATCGCCGAAATCACGCATTTCATGCATCGCGCGCGCTTGGTGCCGGGACAGTTCAACGCCGATCTCATGGCAAACAGCGACAGCGTAACCGTTGATGTCAAGATCGCTGCGGACGCCCGCCGACTGCACATAAATCCGCTGGCCGAACATTTTTTTCATGATTCCCTCAGCCATCGGCGAGCGGACCGCATTGAAATCGCAGCAGAAAAGGACTGAGGTCGGCAGGCGGTGCGCCACCGGTTTCCTAACGGTTCGGCTGCGCCGCGTGGAGAAGCGTGAACAGTCCCCGCGCAGTGTCCGGGTCTGCCTTGATCTTGCCTTCCAGCCGTTCCTGAAGTTGCTGTGCGCCTTGGTCGTGAATGATGCGGCGGATGCGGTCAGTCTGTTCGATCGCATCGCGCGGCCGGCTCCGGACGGCGTCATAATACTGGCGGCAGACGGCGCCGTAGGATTTCAGCGGCTCGCGGAACTGAGCCATCGAAAGATGGATCGCCAGTATCTCGCTGCCGTCTTCAGCCCGGATGTCAAATACGGCGTGATTGTCCCTCAGACGGAGAATCAGCTTATATGGGCCGCGCGGCGGCTGGCGCCCGCCGCGCGGCACGATCGCGAAACTGTTTCCGCTGCACAGATCGAAGATCGCGACCTTGCGTTCCTGCAGGATTTCCGCCGCCACCGCGCGCTCGTTGAGATTCTCGATCTCGATCTCCGTGATCCTGTCGGTGTCAGCCACGGCCGGCCTCGTTCAGCGCGTCAAGCCGGGCGCGCAGCGAACGCGCATGGGCCTCCAGTCCTTCGGCAACGGCAAGCGTTTCAGCGGCGCGCGCGATGCCGGCAAAGGACGACGGAGTCATTTTGGTCATTGTCGTTCTTTTCATGAAGTCCAGCGCCGACAGTCCCGAAGCGAATCTGGCTGTTCCCGCGGTCGGAAGAATATGGTTGGGGCCGGCGATATAGTCGCCGATCGCTTCCGGCGTCCACGAGCCGGCGAAAATCGCTCCGGCATGGCGAACGCCGTTCAAGACTTTCTCCATGTCCGCGACGCAGATCTGCAGATGTTCAGGCGCGATCCGGTTAACGAGGGCTGCCGCTTCGTTCAGCCCTCGCGTGACGATGAGCGCGCCGTGCCGTTCCCAGCTGGCGGAGGCGATCTTCCGGCGCGGCAAGGCGGCCAGCTGCGCGTCAACATGTTTTTCCGCCGCCGAAGCCAGCCTGGAACTCGTGGTCAGCAAGATGGCCCGGGCTGCGGAGTCGTGTTCTGCCTGTGCCAGAAGATCAGCCGCGATCCAGGCAGGATCAGCGGTTTCGTCCGCGATGACCGCGACTTCAGACGGTCCGGCGACCATATCAATTCCGACATCGCCGAAGACCAGTTTCTTGGCCGCGGCGACATATGCGTTGCCGGGACCTGTGATTTTGTCCACGGGTGTGACTGACTCGGTCCCGTATGCCAGCGCCGCGATCGCCTGCGCGCCGCCGATCCGCAGAATCGCGTCCACGCCTGCGCGGCGCGCCGCGAACAGAACCAGGGAATCAATTTCCCCGCCCGGCGCGGGAACGGCCATCGTGATTCTTCCGACGCCCGCCGCCTTGGCCGGAATCGCGTTCATCAAAACTGAAGACGGATAAGACGCCGACCCGCCGGGAACATAGATTCCCACGGAATCGACCGGTGTCCACCGCCAGCCGAATGACGCGCCGTCCTCCGTCGTGAATTCATGGTCGCGGGGAATCTGCCGCCGATGGTACGCGTCAATCCGCTCGGCGGCGGCGTCAATCGCGTCACGTCGCTCCGTGGACACCGAGGCGGACGCCGCGTCGACGGCATCTCCGTCAATGAAGAGCGTGTCCGCGTCAATGATGCAGCCGTCAAGCTCCCGTGTCAGTTCGAACAGAGCGGCGTCGCCACGCGCCCTGACTTCGCGGATGATCCCGGCGGCGCGGGCGGAGATTTCCGCGCTGATGTCGCGGCGGGCCGAGAGCAGCAGCCGGAATTCGGCTTCGAATCCGGAATGGGCGGTATTGAGCCGTTTCGGCATGGGCGGTCAGCCGTGGTCGGGCGGGTTCTTCGACGCCGCGGGATAGGGCGACGTGACATCGGTCAGTGAAACCTCGACGCACTCGACCTGCATGACTACCTCCCGGTCGCCGGAAAGAATCAGACTCATGCTGCCGCTTATGTCGTCTTCAGGCCTGAATCTGAGTTCCAGGCAGGAAAAAACCTCCGGCGCCGAGGTGTCAGCCAAGTCAACCGCGGAAATGTCAAGAATATCAGAGACCGTGAGCACTGACTGAACCCGCTCAGCTCCCCGGCGGGCTGTTCTGCCTTCCACCTTTGTTTCCCAGCGGAACCGCCTCAGCAAAACGGAGAATTCCCGCCGCGGCCGCCTCCAGGACATCCCGCCGCGTTTGAAAACCGCGTCCTGAATGAACGCGGAAATGACCTTCAAATCTTCTGGATCGCAAGCCCGCAGCCGCAACGGGCGGTCTTCGGCATCTTCAAACCGCGCATCTGCCATCAGCTGATTCTCCGGATATCGGCGCCGCAGGCCGAAAGTTTGTCTTCAACGCGCTCGTAGCCGCGGTCGAGATGATACACGCGGCTGACTGTGGTCACACCCTCAGCGGTCAAGCCTGCCAGAACCAGTGAAACCGAGGCCCGCAGGTCGGTCGCCATCACCGGCGCCCCGCGCAGCGAACGGACGCCTTTGACCAAGGCGGAACCTCCCGAGATGCTGATATCAGCGCCCATGCGCATCAATTCGGGCGCATGCATGAAACGGTTCTCGAAAATCCGCTCTTCCAGCCGGCTGGTTCCCTCCGCGGTGGTCATCGCCGCCATCATCTGGGCCTGGAGGTCAGTCGGGAAGCCAGGATAAGGCTCGGTGACCACGTCCACGGCTTTCAGTTTTTCAGATCTTCTTTGAATCCTGATTCCGATGTCATCGGCATCAATCTGCACATCGGCCTGGTCCAGTTTTTCAGCGAACGAACCGACCAGGTCCATGCGTCCTTCCTGCAGCGTCACATCGCCGCCAGCGGCGGCGGCCGCCAGCATATAGGTTCCGGTCTCGATCCGGTCTGGAATCACGGCGTGCGTCGCGCCGCCGAGCCGGTCCACGCCTTCGACTTCGACCGTGGGCGTGCCGTCTCCGGCGATTCTCGCGCCCATTCTCCGCAGGCAGTCGGCGAGATCGACGATTTCCGGCTCGCGCGCCGCATTGCGGATTTCCGTCACGCCTCTGGCCAAAGACGCGGCGAGCAGGATGTTTTCCGTGGCTCCCACGGATGCGAAAGGGAATTCGATCACGGCGCCGCGCAATGAGGAGGAATTGACCTTGGCATGAATATATCCGTCGCGGAGATCGATGTCCGCCCCGAGTTTCGCCAGCGCGTCCAAATGCAGATTGACCGGCCGGGCCCCGATTGCGCAGCCGCCCGGCAGAGACACCATGGCCTGTCCTGACCGCGCCAGAAGCGGTCCCAGAACCAGGATCGAAGCCCGCATCTTGCGCACGATGTCGTAGTCGGCCCGGCGCTGGATGAGTTTGTGGGCGCTCATGGACAGCACCTGGCCGTCATTCATGGAGCGCACTTCCACTCCGATCGACTGCAGCAGCCGCGTCATGGTCGCGATATCCGACAATCTGGGCGTGTTCGTGAGCGTCAGCGGCTGATCCGAAAGGAGGACCGCCGGCATCAGCGCGAGGCAGGCGTTTTTCGCTCCGGAGATCCTGATCGTGCCGTGAAGAGGTTTTCCGCCTTTGATTTCAATTGAGTCCATTCAGCCGTCCTTTCCTCCGCGCCCGTTTTCTTTCCGCGCGCGGGCCTGCTGCCGGCGGCGCCTGATATTCTCTTTCAACGCGGCTTTCAGCCGGTCGTCCGGCGGCCGCGCGGTTCCTTTGCGGTCATGAGGTTTTACCGCGGATCGTATGTTCTTGTTCATACGGAAATCTTACCGCAGACAGCGAATCGCGTCCAGAACGCAACGCGCCGCGGCGGACAGGCGGCCTCTCACTGCGGTGAAGCGGTCAGTCTCCCGCGTCGTTCCCGCGAGAGCGCCCGGCCGCGCGAGGTCCGGACAAGAACGCTTGCGCGGAAGCGGCGCTCGTGGCATTGTCATGCAAGCTTCCGAACTCCGAAGCCCCGCCGGGCCGGGGCCGGAATTCGCAAGCGCGGATGCATGAGCATCCGCGGTCTTTCGGGACGGGTTCTGAAATGAGTCAAAATCAAACGCCGCTGCTGATTAAGCGGTATGCGAGCCGGCGTCTCTACAACACCGAAACCAGTGATTATGTCACGCTGCAGGAAATCTCGGATGAAATCCGGTCCGGGCGGGATGTGAAAATCGTCGATTTGAAAACCGGGGATGACCTGACCCGACAGTATCTGATTCAGATCATCGCCGATCTTGAATCCCGCGGAGAGCATGTCCTTCCACAGAATATTTTGATAGAAGTCGTGCGGACTTGCAACGATCAGGCGCGGGAAATGGTGCCGCGTTTTCTGGATGCGTCATTCGAAATACTCAAGGAAAACCAGGCAAAGGCGCTGCAGAATCTTAAGGCGTTCGCCAACCCGCTGACGTCTTACGAGGAAATCGGCAGAAATCAGCGGGCGCTCTTCGCCAGCATGCTCAACGGCTGGACCTCGGATCCGGAAAAGAAACGCTCGGAAGACGAGGACAGCAGAGAAGCCCGTATGGAAACCGAGCTGGATGACTTGAAGCGCATGGTCGCCGAACTGCAGTCAAAGGTCGCCAATATGTGATCCGCGCCTTGGAAGTTATCTTCCATGGCCGATTTCCAGCGGCAATCGAAATGGCGGCAGCGGGACCTTCCGGGCCGGCGCGGATTGTCCGGATGAGATTCCGCAATCCGCCGCAAGGCCGTCCGCGGTCTCAGGCTGTCAGCCGAGTCGGAAAAGCGCCGGCAGATAGCTATTTCATTCGCGAAATGACCCGCTGTCTGGCGAAGGCGCTGTCCCGATCGTTCACTCCGAGCAAACGGCAGACAATCCGCAGGAATCCGTCTTCGGTATAGTCCCGCCGCTCGTCGGCGAGCGCAACTTCCCACAGCGCCTCCAGAATTCCGGCGCGCTCATCCAGCGGAACCGCCTTTTTCAGCGTCCGCGTGAACCGCACGCTGTCGGCGGCGGCGCTTTCGACCGTTTCAGCTTCGCCGCGCAGCTCGGACGCCTGCGCCGGCGTCAAACCGTAGCGGACCGCAAGTATCCGTTCGATTGTGTCTTTTTCGGATTCAGTGAATTCATCGTCTGAATGGGCGGCTCTGACGAGAAGCACGGCGAGCGCAAGTTTCGAATCGTTTTCCGCCGTCGGCGCAGGCCGCGTTGCGCTGAGCCGCGTGAACAGTCTGGCCAGCATGGTCCGGGGCCGCGCATCGGCATGATCAACCGTCATGCGGAACCGCTCCTTTGTCCGCGGTCCCTTTCCTCCGCCGCTCCGACTCCCTTGAATAAGCTTTTGAACGGAAACGCCCACAAGATGCCGGCCGCCGCATATATCGCCAGCTCTGCCAATGCCGGAGGACGGTCAAGATAGCCGACCAGTGTGACTGCGGCGACAATGTAGACCGGGAGGCCCGCACAGAGCAGAATCACGGACAGCCGCCGCTTGGTTCTCCACGCCAGCGCCATCAGCGGAGCCATCCCTCAGCCAGCGGAATCGTGTCGTCGCGCCGAGGCGACGTCGACAGGATGCTGACCGGAGCGCCGGTCAATTCCTCAATTCTCCGGATGTAGTCTTTCGCTCCCGCCGGCAGATCGCCCGCATGCCGTACAGAGCGGGTTTCACCTTCCCAGCCGGGCATGGATTCCCAAACAGGCCGCGCACGCGCCTGCTCCGAAGCGGAAGCCGGGAAATGGCTGATGCGTCTGCCGTCAATTTCATAGCCGACGCCGATCTTGATTTCGCTCAGACCGTCAAGAACGTCGATTTTCGTCATCGCCAGACTGTCGATCCCGGCGATTGCGCGGACTTGCCGCGCAAGCGCCGCATCGAACCATCCGCAACGGCGCGCCCTGCCGGTCACGGTTCCTTTCTCTCGGCCTTTTTCAGCCAGATGCCGGCCGGCTGAGTCAAACAGTTCCGTCGGAAACGGTCCTGTCCCCACCCGCGTGCAGTAGGCTTTGCAGATTCCGAGGACATGGCCGATGCGCCCTGGACCGATTCCCGCTCCCGCGGCCGCCCCGCCGGGCAGGGTCGAAGACGAGGTGACATACGGATAAGTGCCGTGGTCAATATCCAAAAGCGCGCCTTGGGCGCCTTCAAAGAGAATTTTCCCGCCCTTTGAACTCATCTCTTCCAACAGCTTCCATACCGGCTGCGCGAACCGGGAAATTTCCGGTTCGATCTCCAGCAAAGCGCGGCACATTCCGTCAAGTTCAGCCGGACGGGCTCCCATTCCGCGCCGCAGCGCGTTGTGATGCTGACAGAGTTTGTCAAGCCGCGCACGCAGTCCGCCGCGGTCGCGCAGGTCGGCGATCCTGACCGAACGCCGTCCGGCCTTGTCTTCGTAAGCCGGTCCGATTCCCCGCAGCGTGGTGCCGATTTTTTTGTCTCCCGCCTGTTGTTCTCGCAGACAGTCCAGTTCTCTGTGAACCGGCAGCAGCAGCGGCGCGCTGTCCGCGACCGCGAGATTTTCCGGTGAGACGTCAATGCCGGCATCGGCAAGGCCTCGGACTTCGGCAAGGAACACCCAAGGGTCGAATACCGTCCCGCCGCCGATGACATTCAGTTTGCCTTGATGGAGAATTCCTGAGGGAATGAGCGAAAGCTTGAATGTGGTTCCGTTGACGACCAGCGTGTGACCGGCGTTGCTGCCGCCTTGAAACCGTACGATCGCGTCACACCGGTCCGCAAGCCAGTCGACGATCTTGCCTTTCCCTTCATCACCCCATTGAATGCCCGCGGCTGTGATGTTCACGGCCGAGGATCCGCAGGCGGATTCGAGGCGGCGGTCCGATCCGGATGCGCCGAGCGGGCGGCGTCGCGGAGCCGGCCCCGCGTCCTGATTGCCGTGATCACTCGAAACGGGCCCGGATCGCCTCGATCCGTTTTCTGTTCGGCGGATGCGAGGGCAGTATTTGATTCCGCGGACCGTCTGCGGTCTTGTCGAAAATCCGGACTCCGACGACCGGGTCGAAACCCGCCATCTCAGCGATCTCGGCGCCGAGATAGTCTGCTTCGAGTTCTTCCTCCGGGGAATAAATCCGGCTGGCGACATGTGATCCGATCTCGGCCCAGTCTCCGGCGCTCTGATTCTGCCCGCTGGATCCGGAACCTTGCATCATTGCGATGCCGCCGAACAGCAGCGCGCCGAAAACCGCCCTGCTCTGTCTCTTCCTGCCGTGCTGGAGGATATAATGGGCGGCTTCGTGCGCGTAGACGAACGCCACCTCGTCTTCGTTGCGGAATGTCGCGGCCATCGGCTGCGTGAAAACGACCAACGGTTTGTCGCCGACCTGATAAGCGTTGATCGACCGGTCGGATTCATCGGCAAGCGCGACCGTCAAATCGCAGTCGCGCCGCGGCAGCGTCTGCTCGCACACCGATCTGGCATACGGCTCTACCCGCTTCACCGCTCCCCCGACCATGTCGAGCTGACTTTCACTCAGATACGTCTGCTGCGCCGCCGGCTGGCTGGCGGACGGGGGCGGCTGGACAGGACCGCCGCTGACGCATCCGGAAAGAACCAGCGCAAGCGTCGCGGCTGCGCTAATCACCAAAGATCTGACGACGGTCATTGTTATTCTCCGGACGACGGCTGCCGGCAGGCCTCTGGATGACATCCGCAGCCTGCGGAGTCCTGATAAGCGGAGCGGCTCCCGATTGCAACTTGCCGCTGACGACAGACGTCCTTCGGATTCCACTGCCACGGAATCGCGCAGCGACGAACGGGTTCGAACAAGGCGTGGCGGCGCCTTGTTCAGCGACAAACAATCAGCGTGGCAAGGGCGGCATTCAGGATCACGACCGGGCCATGGCGTTTCGATCCAAGATCCGTAAAGTGAACATGGCCGCGCGGCGGCAAAAAGGGCGGCTTGCCGGGAAACGCAGCCGGCCCTTGGACTGTTTCGGATATCATGAATGGGTTTTCCGCCCGGGTGATTCACGGATACGTTTTGCCTGCACCGCTGGAAGCATCAGGATGCGAAGCGGATGAGATCGGCGGTCCGGTATATCCGCGCTGCCGGCGGCGCTGATGCCGTTCCGCATGCTGAACTGTCCGGCTGCCGATCGACACCGGGCAGCGGCTGAATCCCGCCGGATTCCCGCCCTTCTCACGGCCGGCTGCCCTCGGAAACGCATTTGCCGGGCGCTTTCTGCATCTGCTGCAGCTTGATTCTGACAGAGAGCCGCCGGCTGACCCCGGTGATGCGTTCCATATTTTCACGGGCGGGAAATTAAGGCTGAATTTTTCCCGAAACGCCCTTAGAATCAGAACATGGATGCTTTACGCATGATGATTCGCGGCTTGCGCCGCCATGTATTTTATTTTTTCAGATAAATGACAAAACGGACTTCACAATGTCTGAAAAAGCGCCTGACCGGTTACCCGCCGACACCCGAAACCGTGCTGCCCATTGTCTGATACGACCTGCGCAGCCGCCGAGGGCTCCGGGTTCACGGCGCACGGCGGCGGGCCCGGCCTGTTGCTCCATAGCACGGAATTCCGGAATCCCGGAGATTCCGTCCGAAACCGGCCGGCGCAGCCGCGGCGGTCAGTATCCGCTGTGCGGGATGCTGCTGAACAGGACCTGACGGTGGCCGTGCCTACGCCCCATGACGCGCTTTTCCGCTCCCTGCTGTCCGATCCGGAGCGGGCGCGGGATTTCCTGCGGCGGCATCTGCCGGCCGGCGTGTCGGGGCTGCTGGCCGACGCCCCGCCCGAGATCGTCGACGGCAGTTTCGTCGACGAGGCCCTCGCGGCCAGCCAGAGCGACGTGCTTCTGAAGGTCCGGTTGGCTTCCGGCGGCGACGCCGCGGTGTACATTCTCTGCGAGCACAAATCGACCCCGGACCCCGGTCTTCCCCTGCAGCTGGCGTCCTACATGCTGCGCATCTGGAAACGGTTCGCCGGCGCGTCCGCGGCCCGGCTGCGCGCCCTGCCGCCGGTCATTCCGGTCGTCGTGTATCACGGGGAGGCCGCCTGGTCGGTTCCCGCGGGCCTGCGGGAGATGATCGCCGCGGACGATCCCGGTCTTGCTTTCCTGCCCGGCGAGAGCTATATCCTGCGCAACCTGCGGGCCATGGAGATCGACGATCTGGCGCATGACGCCGCCCTCCGGGCGGGGTTCCTCGCGATGCGGCGGGAAGCCTTTTCCCGCACGGCGGAGGTCATGGCGGGCCTGTACGGAGGCGGCGATCTGACGCGGCAGATTCTGGAATACATCCTGCGCGTCTACGACGACGACATGGACACGCTGCGGACCCTGCTGCGAAACGAGGGACAGAACGAACTGGAGGAGCTCATGGGAACCATCGCGGAAACGCTGCTTAAACAGGGCGAAGCTCTCGGGATCAAGAAAGGCGAAGCTCTCGGGATCAAGAAAGGCGAAGCTCTCGGGAAGGCCGGGACGCTGACGCGCCTTCTGGAGCGGAGGTTCGGCCCCCTGCCCCGCGATGTCCGGGCGCGTATCGGCTCAGCCGGACTGCCGCAGATCGAGGCTTGGTTTGACGCGGCGATAAACGCCCCTGATCTTTCGGCGGTCTTCGCAGGGCAGGCGTCTCGCTGAGAGGAACACCGTCCGGTCATGACGCGGGCGATGACTATGCCCGATGGTCCGCCCGCGTCTTCAGACAACGCGCGCGGCGACTGCCGACCGCAGCCCGCTGTCGCGGATCGAACGATGTCCGGATCCGTTTCTGGAATGCGGAGCTTGAGAAGCCTGCCCGCGGAACCGGGATCGCAATCAGCTGACCAGTTGCCTCCAAGATTGAGACTCCGCCGGCCGCGGCGGCGGGAACAGTCTTGCAACCGGCGGTAAGCGCGGATATCTGCGCGGCTGCAACCGTTGCGCAAGCAACACTTCACCTGATTCGGCGCCATGAGCAACATCACCCTAGTCATCCAGTTGATTCTTGCGCTTGTTCTGATCGGAATCGTGCTTCTCCAGCGTTCCGAAGGGGGAGGCTTGGGAATCGGCGGCGGCGGCGGAGTCATGACCGGACGGCAGGCCGCGACGGCTCTGGGAAAAGCGACTTGGTTCATCGCGTCCGCTTTCCTGGCGGTTTCACTTGCTCTGACCATCATTACAGCGCGGGAGCAGGCCGGAGATTCGGTGATTGAAAGGGCAGGGGATGCGCTTCCGGGGGCTCAGAACGCCGATGATCCGCTGTCGGGCGAAGGATTGCTTCCGCCGGTCTTGCCTGACGCGCCTTCAGCGCCTCCGAAAGCCGAATAAATCCGGCTTCCCGCCGAAACATGCCGGCTGACCGGAGCCGGCGTTAAGAAAAGCTTGCATGTGCGCCGGTTCCGGCGCATTCTTAACTCCCGTAATCCAGGGACGGCTGGCTGCCGCGTTTCAGGGCGGTCGCTCGAAATTGCGGGAATATCTGCCGAATGACTCGATTTATATTCATCACGGGCGGCGTCGTCTCGTCACTTGGGAAGGGACTGACCGCGGCAGCCCTAGGCGCGCTGCTGCAGGCTCGCGGCCATTCAGTGCGGCTGCGCAAGCTCGACCCGTATTTGAATGTCGATCCCGGTACGATGAGTCCGTTTGAGCACGGCGAGGTGTTCGTCACCGAAGACGGGGCCGAAACGGATCTTGATATCGGGCATTACGAGCGTTTCACCGGCGTATCGGCCCGCAATACGGACTGCATCTCGTCGGGGCGGATTTACTCAATGGTTCTGGAACGTGAGAGGCGGGGCGGCTATCTCGGGCAAACCATTCAGGTGATTCCGCATGTCACGGATGAAATCAAAGACTTCATCAGGGACGGCGAGGGAGATACTGACTTCATGCTTTGTGAAATCGGAGGCACCGTCGGAGATATTGAAGGTCTGCCGTTTTACGAGGCCATACGGCAGTTCGCGCAGGACAGCCCGCGGGGCGATTGTCTGTTCATACATGTGACGCTGGTTCCCTACATCGGCGCCTGCAGCGAACTGAAGACCAAGCCGACGCAGCACTCCGTCAAGGAGCTGCGGTCAATCGGCATTTCGCCGGACGTTCTGGTCTGCCGGTCGGAGCAGCCGATACCGGAAAAGGAACGCGAGAAAATCGCGCGGTTCTGCAACGTCAATGCTGAGGCTGTGATTTCCGCGCCCGACCTGCCGACAATCTATGATGCGCCGGTTCTCTATCACCGGCAGGGGCTGGACAATGCGGTGCTTGAGGGATTCGGACTCGGCTCTGACGCGCCTGTCGCGCTGGAATCTTGGATCGACGTCGCCAGCCGCATATCCTGTGTCGAAGGCGAAGTCAGGGTGGCCATCGTCGGAAAATACACCGGGCTTGAAGATGCCTATAAGTCAATTAACGAGGCGCTGATTCACGGCGGCATCGCCAACCGGGTGAGGGTGCGGTCAGACTGGATACAGGCGGAGGTTTTCGAACAGGAGGACCCGACGCCTTATCTGGAAGGATGCAACGCGATACTGATTCCCGGCGGGTTCGGACAAAGGGGCAGCGAAGGCAAAATCAGGGCGGCGGGGTTCGCCCGCGTGCGGCAGATTCCCTTCTTCGGAATCTGCCTCGGCATGCAGATGGCGGTCGTCGAAATGGTGCGCAGTCTCGTCGGAGTCAAGAACGCCGGGTCGGAAGAGTTTGATCACGAACGGCAGGACTTGAATGAAAGGGAACGGCGGTTTGAGCCTGTGGTTTACCACCTGGGAGAGTGGAAGCGCGGGAACCTGACGGAACAACGCAGTCTGGATGACGATAAGGGCGCGACCATGCGTCTGGGCGCCTATCGCGCATGCCTTTCCGAAGGGAGCCGGGCGGCGGAGATTTACCGGTCGAATGATGTGTCAGAGCGCCACCGCCACCGGTATGAGGTCGATCTGGGCTACAGAGAACAGCTCGAGCGCCATGGCGTCCGATTTTCCGGCATGTCGCCTGACGGGAAACTTCCGGAAATTGTCGAGATACCGGACCACCCCTGGTTCATCGGGGTGCAGTTCCATCCCGAACTGAAATCACGGCCGTTCAGCCCGCATCCATTGTTCGCGGATTTTATCCGGGCGGCGTTCGTTCAGTCGCATCTGCTGTGATGCTGCCGTCATTTCTCTGCGGACGGCGGCGGAACGCAGTCCCGGCAACCGGAATCTTGCGGCGGCGTTTCATTCCGGAAGCGTGATCATGTTCGGCGGAACGGGGGTGACGATTCTCGGCGCGGGAGAGGCAGACGCCGAAACTGTCGGCGCGGCTGTGAGGATGGCGCCGGTATTGGTTTGTGCTGACGGAGGGGCTGACACGGCATTGAGTTTTCGGCGCATGCCTGATCTCGTCATCGGTGACATGGATTCGCTTTCCGAGAACGCGGCCCGCCTCATCGCTCCAGGCCGAATCATCGGAATCAAGGAACAGGACACCACTGATTTTGAAAAATGCGTCTGTTCGGTTGAGGCTCTGTTTTTTATCGCTGTCGGCGTGGTTTCACCGCGGATTGACCACTCGCTGGCGTCGCTGAATGTCCTTGTGCGTCACGCGGGGAAAAAGATCGCCATTTTGACGGACAGTGATTTCTGCTTTCTGGCGCCGCCCGAATTGTCGCTGGAACTTCCGCCTGCTGCCCGGCTGTCATTGTTTCCGATGGCGGATGCCGAGGGAAAATCGTCCGGCCTCAGATGGCCGATTGACGGTTTGAAATTCAGCCCGTCGGGAAACATCGCCGTTTCAAACGAAACAACGGACCGGCGCGTCTTCCTGGAATTCGCAGAGCCGTCGATGATTGTCATTCTGCCGGCAGAATTTGCGGCGGATGCGCTGCCGGCCTTTTTGGACGCCGCGGTCTGGGACCGTTCCGCAGCCTGAGCCGCTGACTGCGGATGAGCCGAACCGCCCTCAAAAATGCGCTGATGGAACTTTGATGGTTCCGCCCCCCGGCGATTCAGATCAGCCGCCGCTTTGACAGATTGCGCATAAGGTGTGACACGGAGAAATCCCAGCGGCGGCAGTCGCCGCAGCGGGCGACCGTATTGCAAAGGCGGCCGAGCTCGGGTGACGCGACTTCAACGATGTCGCCGATATGGTGGGTGAAACCCGCGCCGGGCGCGTCCCGGTCCTTCACAGGCGCGAACGCTGTTCCGCAAAACAGCATGAAACCGTCCGGATAGGCGTGGTTGTCATTCAGCGTCTGCGCAGCCAGATCAGCCAAGTCGCGGCTGATATCCCGCATATGATGCCGGTCTTCCAGTTCGAACCCGTCATCGCCGGAGATCCGCATTCCGACAGTCAGTTTCCTTGCATCGTCAAGCGTGAATCTTTCATCGAACAGACGGATGAAGGGGCCGACCGCGGTTGAGGCGTTGTTGTCTTTTGACTTGCCGAGAAGAAGCGCGGAGCGGCCTTCGAAATCACGCAGGTTGACGTCGTTCCCGAGCGTCACGCCGATAATGGATCCGCGTGAATTCACTGTCAGAACAAGTTCCGGTTCCGGATTGTTCCAGATTGATCCCGGGTGGATGCCGACGCGGCTTCCGTGCCCCACGGCAGCGAGCACCGGGCATTTGGTGAACACTTCAGCGTCCGGCCCGATGCCGACTTCCAGATACTGCGACCAAAGCCCTTCGTCGATCAACGCCTGTTTGACATCCGCGGCGTGCCGGCTCCCGGGCACGATGGAACTGAGTCTGCGTCCGATTCGGACGCCGATCCGGTTTCTGATGACCTCCGCCTTTGCCGGATTCCCCTCGGCCTGCTCTTCAATCACCCGTTCCACCATGGATCCCGCGAATGTCACGCCGCATGCCTTGATCACTTGCAGGTCGCAGGGCGCGAGAAGGCGCGCGGACCGGCTGTGTTCTGATTCCTCGACTGACTGGGATGCGACCGCGCTGAGCGGCCCGATCAGCCTGCCGGCGGTTGATCTCACATAATCTGCGGCGTTTTCCATTTCACATATGTCTCTCACCGTCGGAGAGTCCCGGGATGTCAAATCAATGACGTCCCCATCGCGCACAGTCACGACAGAGGGACCGGTTTCCGGGAGGAAGACGCGGCCGATCAGCGCGGCATTGTCCGGGAGGCGCGGGTCGTCCATGATTGATTTCCTTCTGTGTTCGGAATCCGATGCGCGGCGGCGAAAGCTCCGCGGCTACAGACGCGCGGAATCGGCTGGAAGATCGTCTTCGATATAAATCCGGACGATCTCTTCAAAAGTCTCTTCCGCGGCAAAGCCCAGTTCCCGGGCCCGCCGCGCCTCGAATCCCGCCGGCCAGGACGAAACGATGTCATGGACGAACGGATCCGGATCTTCGCGAATGAGTCCCGCGGCCTTGCTGCCGGCTACCGTGCGCAGGGCATCGATCTGATCTTCCACGCTGCAGGTCAGCGAAGGCATGTTCAGCGCCCGCCGTCCTTCAAGCCGTTGAGTGTCCAGTTCAGCCGCATGGGTGAAAAACCTTGCGGCTGACCGGGGCGAAGCGTGCATATGTCTGAGATTCCGCGGCACCGGCAGGACGGCGGCGCGTCCGTTCAGCGGTTCACGGATGATATTGGAAAAAAATGACGATGCCGCGGCATTGGGTTTCCCCGGCCGCACGCAGATTGTCGGCAGCCGCAGCGACAGCCCGTCGACGAATCCTTTGCGGCTGAAGTCGCTGACAAGCATTTCCGCGCAGACTTTCTGGGCGCCGTAAGAAGAACGGGGTTCGCAGATCTTATGGTCGCTGACCGGCCCGTCGAACGGCGGGCCGTAGACTCCGGTCGTCGATGCGAACACCAGCCGCGGACGGTAGGATCCGCCGCTTGTCTCATGCTCGGCTTTAAGCGCCTGCAAAACATTCCAGACAGAAAAAAGATTGATCTGCCAGCCTCTGCCGAAATTCTTCTCGGCTTCGCCTGAGACGACGGCAGCTAGGTGGAAGATGACGTCATAGCGGGCCGCCGCCATTTCGGAGGGTGCGCCGGCGTCAGTCAGGCTGCCTGTCAGACGGTTTCCGAATTCCGCGCCGGTGTCGGGATAAGCGAGGTCGAACAGGTCAAGCTTTTCCGGAGGACGGTTCCTCAGTCCAGATACAGCCAGCCTCCGGGCGAGTTTTTGCCCGACCATTCCGCCGCCGCCGATCACAAGAATCCGAGTCATGGGCTTCTCCGCCGATTGTTTCCGATGCGGGAGTGAACCGAATCGCGGGAAATGTCAAAAAGCCGGATCCCTGCAGACGACCGCCCGCGCGGCGTCTATCGCCTCTCGGCAAGAATGAGCATCGCTGAGGGGCGGTCATTCCGCCGCAGGTTTTCTTCACCGGCTGCTGCCGGGGTCAGGCGGGAACGCTGTTCCCGCCCGGCCGGGCCATCGGCCGACAAGAACCGAATTCAAGCTTAGCGAGCCCGGTCCCCGGATCCCTGCGTGCGGATGCTTGGAACGCAACAACGCAACCCAGATCAATATTGCGATCCGTATCACCATGAGATCGGGAGGGCAGGAACGTATCGGGAATATGCGCAAGCTTTGAAATAATCAAGACGCCGATTAAACTGCGAAATGCATCGCTTCATTTGCAGACCGCGATTTTGGATCAATCTCAATTGACCCGGCGGCGGAAGCTCTTGCGCCCGCCGCCTGTGCCGAACCGGTGAAAGACGCGCAGTCCCCGCGGCACTGGCATCCGGGGTGGTCCCGGCCGAAGACGCGGCCCGCTGAACGCGGCTGCCGCGGCGGATGAAGGCGCAGGTCGACGGGATATTCTGCAGCGGTGTGGCATGAATGCAACGCCGGATGTGTTTCCGCTGCGGACCGGCGTTTTCAGGGATGCATTCTGCGCGGGCCGGTGATAAAGCGGCGCACGGAGCGGCCGCGCCGGTATCCGTCGGGATGCCGTTCGGCGGCTGCGGTTTCTGAAGACAAGCGGATGAAAGGGAACGGAAATGGGATATTCTGAACAATCCGGTTATAGGGGGGGGGGCACAGTCTCGCTGCGCGGCTGACTCCCGCCTGCCGGGGCGCGGGCGTTTTGCGCGCCTCCTCTGCGCGGGACTGACCGCCGCCGGGGCGGCGGTTATGCTGCCGGCGGCTGCGCAGGCGGACTGCAGCCCTGCCGGAACGGGAACTTTTCCGGTGACCAGCTACAGCGAGTCGGTGACCGTGATCATTAACTGCGACGGAGCGGATCTGTCGGGCGGTTTGACGCTGACCGTGGAGAAGGGCGTGAAGGTCGGCACGAAGGACGCCCCGATCGACGAGAACGCCATTTACATCAACGAATCCAACGGTCCCGGAAGTGCCGGGGATAAGGCCGTGACGGTCGTCAACAACGGCGAAATCTACGCGGACCATGACGACAGCTGGATAGGGGCGGGAATAACCTTGATTCGCGGCGGCGAAGGTCTTGCGAAAGTCCATCATGAGGCGGGAAAGATAGTCGGCACGGGCTCTGATCTCGATGCCGGGATCTATGTGCGGCACAAGGGGAAGGAGAGCGGCGAGAGCGAAGGCATTCAGATCATGTCGGCCGCCGACATTGACGTCAGCGGAAGCGCCGATAGCAGTCCGGCGGGTATCCGGGCGGAGACCTACGAGGCGGCGGCCGGTTCGGATGTTCCGATCGATATCGATGTCACCGGGGGAACGATACTGTCCGCTTCCGAATCGTTCTCCTCTGGCGTCTTGGCAGTTCAGTATACTGACGGCAATATCACGATAGACGCGGCCGAAGGGGTGAAACTCGGCACGCGGACCGCTGTGATCGGCGGATCCGGAATTCAGATAGGAGACACGGGCAAAGAAATCAGCGGCCGTTCCGACGTGACGATCACGAACAACGGCGAGATTCACGCCAACGGGCAAGAATATGTAAATGCCGGCGGTATCCGGGTCATGCACAACGGCGTCGGGACGGTGACGGTGAAGCACGGTTCCGGCGGAAAGATTTTCACAGGCAGCGCGTTGCCTCGTGATAATGAAGGTAATGAATCCGGCGGGATCAGCGTGCTGTACAAGGGAGTGACCCTGACCCCGGCGGACAAGGACGGGAAACAGCGCGCCGTCGTGATCGAATCGTCGGGGATGATCGATGCGGAGGTCTTCGGCGTCTATGTCAGGGTCTACGGCGATAATGACAAGAGCATCCCGGTGACGGTCGATGTGAAAGGCGGCGTCATCGATGCCGTCAGGCACGGAATTTACGTTATGAACGGTTTCACGTCCGCGGACGGCGTGATCAAGGTTAAGGTTGACGAAGGGGCGTCGGTGAAGTCCCGTCGGGACGGCGTGCATGTCGACGGGGCGTTGCTGAAGGACGGGATGCGGGCGCAGACGGTCGAGGTTCACGGCACGGTCGCGGGGGGCGGCAGAGACTTCGCCGGGGTGCACATGGTCAAGGGCGGCACGGTGGTGATCGGTCCGCGGGCGCATGTGAGCGCGGCGTCCGGCGTCGCGGTCAAGGCGAACGCCGAGGGCGACATGGTCATTGTCCTGGTGAAGGACGGCCATGGGCTCGTCGGCACGGTCGACGGCGATATCCGCAATACCGCGAAGACGTCTTTCAGGATCCGCGACGCTTCCGGCATGGAAACGGCTCTGACGGCGGGCGGCGCGGTGAAGTCGGACGCCGGGACGAAGGGCGTTTACCGCGCCGTGCGGACGTCGGTTCTGAAAGAGGCCATGAACGAGGGCGGTTCGAAGGTCGGCTATGAGTTCAAGACGACCGGTGCGGAAGAGAGGCAGTACCACGCCCGGGCGCGTGTTTACGAGGCTTTGCCTTCGGTGCTTCTGGATCTGAGCGCGCCTGCGCCCCGCCTGCGCCGCGATGCGTCCGGGGGTAACAGCGCCTGGGCCGCGTTCGACGGCGGCGAAGGCGAGCGGCAGGCGTCGGGTTCGACGACTTCCGAGGGCATGGCCGGCCGGGCGCTGGCCTGGGACTTCACGCGCTGGGGCGTCGCTTCCGGGTTTGATTTCCCCGCCGGGGAGGATCTGACGGTCGGAGTGAGCGCGCATCACCGGCGGGGCAAGGCGACGGTGAAGCGCGGCGGCGCGGTCAAGGCGTCGGGCACGGGCGCAGGGGCGTCGGTGACCTACGGCAGCGCGGACGCCGTGTATGTCAGGGGCTGGTTTTCGTATTCGAAGTTCAGCGGCATCGAGCTGATGTCGTCCGATGACATGCCCGGCAGCGGCAACCTGTCCAGGTCCGATGTGTCCGGTTCGGGGCACGCGCTCGGCTTGGAGGCCGGCATGCGGACGGAGCTGGAGGGAATGACGCTGACGCCGCGCGGCGGCCTCGTCTTTTCGTCCGTTGATATCGACGGGTTCAGCGACTTGGAGGGCGTCGCCGGCAGCGGCAAGGTTTACGGTTCGGGCAAGAGCCTCAAGGGCCGCCTCGGCGTGACGGCGGAGATCGGCGAAGTCGCCGCGGGCGCGGCGGTGTACGCCTCCCTGGATGCGGAGCACGATTTCTCGGCGAAGCGCGATGTGACGGCGTCGGGGACGCGGCTCTCTTCGAAACCGAAGGCGACCTGGGGCCGGCTCGGCCTCGGCGGCGAACTGAGCCTTTCGGAGGACGGCGGGACGATGCTGTCCGGGGAAGCGTACTACGCGACCGCCGGCGGCGGCAACTCCGACTTCGGCGGCGGGCTGACGCTCGGCTTCCGCTTCTGACCTGATACGGCGATCCCGCTCCGGCCGCCGGCCGGGGCGGGATGTTTCCAAGCCGTTCTGACCGGCTGAAGCGATCCCGTGCGGGTTCATGACCTCTGCGCGGCAGCGGAAGATCTTATTCACCGCCCGGCGCTGCGGCGCCCCGGATATACCGGAGTCCGCTGATGTCATCCGCGCCGCCGCTTCACGCATTTCGGGAAGAACAAACCCGAACATATCCGGAAACCGCTCTGCGCACAGGCCTCAGCAGCGCCGGCCGCAGTTTCCGGGAATGCCGGAACAAGCTCTGATGCGGTTTCCGGATCCGATCCGCGCAATCGGGGCGACTTCCCGGGAATATGAGTTTTTCTCCCGCCTGCTCTTCAGACCCGCTTCTGTCCGACAAGCGGCCCTTCTGCTGAAACCGCCGAAGGGCCGCTTGGAAGAGGCGGAGCCGGCTGCCGCTGAACCCCGGCCTGCGCCGGATCCCCGTCCTTCTCATGACCGACGGCCTTCGAAACGCGTTTGCGGGGCATCTGAACATCCGCTGTGACCTGATTCCGACAGAGAGGCTGCCGGACAGCCCCGGTGATGCATTTTATAGTTGCATGGGCGAGAAGAAAATTTACGCGTATGCCGCCGGTGTCATCCGCAAAGACACGGGAACGGTCCCTGGTTCATTTGCGCGGAAGCGGCGGATCAGGCGCCGGGTTCATTTTAAGCAATGCCTCGGCATGCGCCAGGAGCGACTTAGCCGCAGGCAGCTTGCCGTCGGACTCATCAGTCTCCGCGCGCCCGTCTTCGCCTTGGCAGATCCAAGAGACTTTGAATTGCTGTTCCTGGGTTATCAGGCCCTCGTCCCTGAGCGCGTCGCAGACCTGCCATATATGCTCGTCGGTCCATTGCGCGTCGTCCGTTTCATGCCCGGCGTAAGCTGCCAGCGCCCGAAGCGCGAAATCCGCGATGCTGGGAGCCGCGGCGTCGGCTTCGCTGGCGAAACCGCCTCCAGAGAGCAGTTCCGCCATTTTCTTCTTGCGCTCTGCCTGGTCAAGATATCCGGACGCGATCTTTCGGTTGCGGCGTGCCTGCTCATGCTTGTTTTCCTCTCGGCCGGCCGAGAACAGCGTTTCCCGTCGGGCAGGAGAGAATTGCAGCAGCCCAGCGGCTTCCAGCCGAAGCATGGCATCATAAGTTTCCCTGTCTATGATTTCGAGACGAGGTTCGTCCGGCTTGGCTGGAAACTCGGGTGATTCGGCGTTTTCCTTCGAATCCAAAACCGCGAGGACGACCGGCTTTCCGGCTGCGGGATTTCTCAATTCCGCGGCGAGCAGGCTGCTGCCGAACGCCCGGTTGAGGCGCCGCACCAAATCGTCTTTCCAAGACGATTCGGGTTTCTCGGCCGGAGGAGCGGTGCCCATGACGCTTTCAAGCCGCTCGATGAACGCGGCGCGGCCCGAGGGCAAATCCATCTCGGTCTGGCCGGATTTCCCGTCGAGCACGTTGTCCGCGACCGCCTGTTTTTGCTTCAGCAGACTGACCATGCGGTGTTCGATGGAGTCCGAAGTGATCAGATTGACGACGGTCACGGCGCGTTTCTGGTGCTTTCTCCACGCGCGGGCAATGCGCTGTTCCAGCTTCGCCGGGTTCCAAGGCAGATCAAGGTTTATGACATTGTTCGCGGCCTGAAGATTCAATCCGACTCCGCCGCTTTCGGACGAAAGGAATATCCTGCATGCGGGGTCTTCCTTGAAGCGGTTGATCTCGACGCGGCGGCGATCCTGCGGGACCGACCCCGTATGCCAAGCGTAACCGATTCCGAGTTCTTCAATTCTGTCCCGGACCAGATCCAGCATTCTCACCCATTCAGAAAAAATGATGATCTTGCCTTCGTCATCCTCGAGCATGTCTTCAAGAACCCTTTCAAGCTCTTCGAGCTTCGGGCAGTCCCGCACCTCCTGATCCAGGATATAGGGCGTGTCGCAGATCATGCGCATTGAAGCCAGTCCCACCTGAAGCCGCTGAAATTCTTCGGGCATCAGCTGCCGTTTCTTCGCTCTCTGGAGTATGCTGGCGACCACCCGTTCATAGTCGCGGTAACGGACCTGCTGTTCTTCCGTCATCGGCAGGTAGTGGTTTTTGGTTATTTTTTCCGGAAGATCTCCTTCCACATCCGCCTTGCGCCGCCGCAGCATCACTTGGCGCGTCTTTTCCCGCAGCTTGTCAAGATTTTTGTATCCGAAGGCGCGGCCGCGGTCGTCCAGCTGGTAATATTCGCGGTTGAATCTGAACAGCGGGCCGAGCATTTCCGGATCGAGGAACTGCATGATGGAATACAGTTCGTCGATTCTGTTCTCCAGCGGGGTGCCCGTCAGCACAAAGGCGAATCTGCTTTGCAGCTTCTTGATGGCATTGGCTGTCTTCGTGCGCCAGTTCTTGATCCTCTGCGCCTCGTCGAGGATGATGATATCGGGCTTCACGAATTCCTGCATTTGATCGAGATCAAACAGGACCTGTTCGTAATTCGTGATGGTGAAGAACTGCCGTCCTTTGTAGGCGGCAAGGCGTTTCGCGCGGGAGCCGAACACGATTTCATGACTGAGGTCGGTGGCCATCCCGATTTGTTCAGCCCATTCCGTCTTCAGCGATGCCGGGCAAATGACCAGCGCCCGGCTGACGTTTTCGAGTTCGTTGAGAAGCTTGCAGGCGCCGATCGCCTGCATGGTCTTTCCCAGGCCCATTTCGTCGGCCAGCAGGGACCGCTCTCCGAGAGCAAGGTGCCTCACTCCGGCGCGCTGATACGGAAACAGCGGCAGTTCGAGAACATCTACGGACTGCTTTCCTGCCTTCTCGTTCTCAATGAAAGCCGCGCGCTTTCGTTCCCGCCGCAAGCGGACCAGTTCCCGCTTTCTCCACGGGCCGCACAGCGCCGAGATCCTGAGGATGTCCGGCCGCTCGGCGGCGATCCGTTCCAAGTCGTCAAAGTCATCCTGACCGCACCGCTTCGAAAGCCCGTCAAAGCGCTTCTTTATCGTCTCAAGAAATCCGTCCGGCAGCTGCCGGGCGGGAACGGCGATCTTCAACTCCCGCCCCGGTCCGTTCGACGGGTATATTTCCACCCGCGGTGATTCGGTGCGATCCGGGGATCGCCGCCGGGATTTCCGCAGAAGATGCAGCACGCCTTCCACATGTTTGCAGGTTCCGAGGCCCGAAACATGGAAATCGGCGCAGTCGCAGGAATTTTCTCGTTCCGTCAGACTCCGGATTTCGACAAGGTACGATCCGCCTCCGGACGAAGGCACCTTGAAGCTGCCGAAGGGGCCGTGTTCCTGTTCCAAGGCTTCAAAGGTCTCGACTTCCGTGACGCCCCGCCATTTCCGCCTGGCGATTTCCTCTTCATCGCTTGAGTGCCAGCCGACGAATTCCGGCTTCTTGACCGCTGTTTCAGCTTTGCGTTTTTCCTGTCGCGTTGTCATGTTTGATCTCTGTGGTTGCCGCGTGGGACGCAATCCCGGAACCGCGCGGCGAATGGTCGGCTTCTGATTCCTCCCCAAGCGCCGAACAATCGGGCAGCGGTTTCGAACTCTCTCGGAGAGCCGCGCCGCTGAATCTTTCTTTTCAACCATAGCGTGACAGGATGTTGATTGTAAACGGAGGTTCCGCCCGCACGCCAAAAGGCGCGCCTCGGGAAATTGCGGCTCAGTGCAAGGACAAGCCATGGCGCGGCCGGTGAGCAAGTCGAAAAGAGATGTCGAATCCAATGATCAAGCGGACAAAGACCTCATCAACAATCCGCCTGTCGGACTCTCAATTCCCGATACTGATCCGGAAACCGGGGCAAGACTTACTGCCATGACCCCATACCGATCCCTGCCTGCCGTGATACTCGGGATCTCGGCATTCGCTCCTGCCCGGTCTATCCGCGAGATCGCCGGTTGCCGGCTTGAGAGCTTCCGCACGCCAGCGGAAGCCGATTCGTGCGGATTGGCGGCGGAAATGTCCGATGCGGCGGGACGCTGATGGATAAGGTTTTCGGGAGACGGGAACCGGGTCGCAGCCATTTCCTGTGCCATAACCGGCAATCGACGGTTATCGGAATGACGGATAGAGAGAATGCAGTTTGACGAATGCGTTTCCGGCTGGAGCCGCGGGTTTCCGCTCCCTTGGAAAACTGCCGTTACAACATGGGCTGCCCGCTTCGATTCTTCCTCCAGCTCCCCTTGCGATCAATTCAACCATGTCTGACTGTCAAGGCGCGATCCGGGCTCCGGATGCTCAGCAGGCTTTAAGTTTGCGCGAGGGATGTGTTTTCTATATCGGCATCCTTGCCGGCAGACCGCAGTCCATGCCGATCTGCAGCGGTTTGCCGGCATCGCGCAGGCGTGTCCTCGCCGAACGTTTTCCGCCGCCCGGACGCCGTTTCCATAATCTGACCGGATCCGGCGGACCGCACCCTTAAGCGCTGACATCGCCTGCCATGGCGATGAAGGAACAGGATGGCAGCCATGCCATTTGACACAATCGCCGCCGTCCGGCGACCCGGAGACAAAAGCTTCAGAACGGAAAAGGCTGAAACGATTGCCGGCATGGCTCATGATGACATCAAGGGCGGAACTGAAAGCCGGCAATGCGCAGATGAACGGATGTCTTTACCGCTTGGAAGCAAGTTTCCTTCGGATGAAGCATCAACGGCCAAGATAAAGTCGGACGCCGAATTGGAAAACTATGCGGTGTTAACGGATGCGCTTCACGAGCGGCGGCATATGGCGGCATATGTGGGATGCCGATGGCGGAAATCACGCGGAATCATGAAGCGGTCACTGTCGGAATCCGTTCAGCGGCCAATTGCGCGGTCGTTCTGCGGGAGGACAAATCAGACTAACGGGACACAGGAGGATGCGCCATGGAAATCGCCGACAGGGTGCGCCGGTTGCTTGGACGGAGCTTGATCGCGCAGGGATTTTCTGACGTCGACGTGCTGGAACGATCCGGCTGCCACGGTTGGGTCTTGGAAGACCTCCTGTTCAAACACCCCGGAGGCGAAACGATTCCGGCTTTTTTCCTGCGCCCGCCGCAGCATCATGCCGCGGTTCCCGCGCTGGTCTATTGCCACGCTCATGGCAATCACTATTCCATGGGACGGCAGGAATTGTTGGAGGGACGCCCCAAGCTGCAAGGGCCCTATGCCGGCGACTTGGTGCGGCTCGGCATTGCGGCGCTCTGCATCGAGATGCCGTGTTTCGGCGACCGGCGGCAGTTCAGCGAAAGTTCTTTGGCCAAGGCGTTGCTCTGGCGGGGAGAAACGCTGTTCGGGAAAATGCTGGGGGAGCAGGCCGCGGGGGTGGATTTTCTGGATTCGCACCCTGCGGTGCGCGCGGATCGAATCGGCGTTCTCGGTTTTTCCATGGGCAGTACGCTGGCATGGTGGCTGGCGGCTCTCGATGAACGGCTCCGAGCAGCTTCGGCTCTCTGTTCCTTCGCCGATCTGGAAACGCTGGTGAAATCCGGCGCCCATGACGGCCATGGGATCTATATGACCGTGCCGGGACTGCTTTCCGCGGCGCGGAGCGGTGAAATCGCCGGGGCGGCGGCGCCCAGAGCGCTGCAAATCTGCGTCGGCCTCAGCGACTGGTCGACGCCGGCGCCGGCTTTCTTGGCCGGACGCCGGGATCTGCAGGATGCCTACGACGCCGTTGGAGCATCGGAGAAACTGTCCTTTCATGTCGAAACCGACACAGGCCACGAGGAAACGCCCGCAATGCGTCAGACGGCGCTGGCGTTCTTGGAGCGCGAGTTGGCGATCTGACGTTCTTGGATTGCCGGATATGGAGGCTTCGGCGCCGCCCGGGCGCTCTCGGCTGTGAAACGCGGGTCGGCGGCCGCCTCCAACCTTGCCGTGGAGCCGCGACTGAGAGTGCGGTTCTTGATGCATCGCCGCGACATTGCGCCGGTTCCGGCCGCCGCCGTGCCGGGTCAACTTCTGGACCCGGGCGCGCGGCGGAATTCGAACCGTTTGCGCACCCGGGCGGCTTTCGGGGCAAAGGCTTCATGCAGCCATACGGGGCTGAACGCATCCGGAGCGCTCATGGCTGGTCAGGTTCCCTTATCCGGGAAGTGATCGTCGTCGGCATTCCGGATGATTTGCGGCCAGCGCATCGGAAGGCGGCGCGCATTCACTGGCGCAGACACGACCGCGCGTCCCAGTCCGGCTGAATGCGTCGGCCGGGGAGCGGTTTCCTCTCTTCAATGCCGACCCGGCATTTCCGCCGGACGTCTTGCGGGCGGTGCCGGCCTCCATGATCCCGACGCCGCCCTGTTCCTCGTCCGCCGGTTCCGCGGTTCGCGCCCGGCGGCGGCATGCCGGAGACCGCCCTCAGCTCCCCGCGCTCCTCCGTGGAAAGCGGTGCAAGGGCTATGGAGAGACGGGCAGGGCGTTGCTCTTCATTGGCTGCGGCGGTTACCGAAGGATTCACAGCTCAGCCAGACCGGGCCCCTGCCGGCGCTGGAAGTTTCTGCCGCCAGCTTTTCCGGATGGATTGTGAGCCGTGCTGCGGAGACAGCCGGCATGTCGATGACCCGCGGTTCTTGGCTCACGCGCGGCTTCCCTGTAAACGGTCGTTACGCTTCGCTCGATTCAGCATGCGGAAGTCTGACAACCAGGCGCGCCGGATTCACTGAATGCGCCGGCGGGAAAGGAATCACAGTGCCGAACGCAGGTGTCTTCGTGCCGAAGGTGGCCGTCCTTATAGGCGCGGGGATGGTCGCCCGGACCCATGTCGCGGCCATCGCCGCGGCAGCGGGCAGGGTGCGTCTGAAGGCGATCTTCTCTCGCGGCGTTGCCCGGGCGAAGGCTTTGGCGGAGACTGCGGCCGGAGAACTAGGACGCCCTGTCGAGGTGTTGACAGATCTTGAAGAGGTGACATCGGATCCTGAAGTGGATTTCGCTATCGTCCTGACGCCGCCGTGCGCCCGCGGCGCGCTTGTTCGCCCGCTGGCGGCGGCGGGTAAGCACATCCTCCTTGAAAAGCCGATGGGCCGAACCGCGGCCGAAGCGCGGGAGGTCGTGGATATCTGCCGCGGCGAGGAGGTCACGCTCGGCGTCGTGTTCCAGCACCGAATGCGCACGGCTTCTCGCAATGCGGCGAACCTGGTCGCCTCGGGGGCTCTTGGCGCCCTCGGGCTGGTGGAAATCACCGTTCCCTGGTGGCGCGAGCAAAGCTACTACGACGAGCCGGGCCGAGGCACCTATGCGCGCGACGGCGGAGGGGTTCTGATCTCCCAGGCGATTCATACGATTGATCTGGCGCTTAGCCTTGCCGGTCCCGTCTCGTCCGTGCGGGCAATGGCAACCACCACGCGATTCCACGATATGGAGTCCGAGGATTTCGTGGTTGCGGGTCTCCGTTTCGCCAACGGCGCCCCGGGATCATTGACAGCCAGCACCGCGAGTTTCCCCGGCGGCGCGGAGGCCGTCAGCCTGCATTTCGACCAAGCCAGCCTGCGTCTTGCCTCAGGCCGCCTGCTCGTCGCTTGGCGAGACGGGCGCGAGGAGGTCTTCGGGGAAGCCGCCGCCGCCGGCGGCGGGGCAGATCCTATGGCTTTCACCTGCGAGTGGCATCAAGGCGTCATCGAGGATTTCGTCGACGCTTTGGCATCCGGCCGCCCGCCTGCCGTGACAGGCGAAGACGCCGTTTCCGCCCATGATCTGATAGACGCGGCGATCCGCTCCGCGCGCAGCGGAAAGGAAGAGGAGCTTGCACTGTGACCCGAACGCTGCGCTTTGCCGCCATCGGAATCGATCACCGCCATATTTACGGAATGGCCGCCAACATGATCGCGGCAGGTGCCCGGTTCGTCGGTTGGTGGACGGACGGGCGCCCGAACACAGAAGCCGGTTTCCGTGAACGTTTTCCCGAGGTTCCGCGCGCCGGGAACGCGGAAGACTTGCTGAACGATCCGTCGGTCGAGTTGATCCTGCTTTCCGGCATTCCCCGCGACCGGCCGCGCTGGGCCATCCGAGCGATGGATGCCGGCAAGGACGTCATGAGCGACAAGCCCGGCTGCATCACGATGGAACAGCTCGACCGAATCAAACAGACCGTGGCCCGCACCAAACGCATCTGGTCGGTCAATTTCTCCGAACGGTTCGAAAGTCCCGCCGTGACCCGCGCCGCTGAACTGGTGAACGACGGGGCGATCGGCCGGGTCGTGCAGACTCTCGGAATCGGACCGCACCGGCTGAACCGCGGCACGCGGCCGGACTGGTTCTTTGACCGCGAGGCCTATGGAGGAATCCTGACCGATATCGCCAGTCACCAGATCGACCAGTTCCTGTTCTTCACTGGTTCCGATGACGCCGAAGTCACGCTGGCCTCGGTGGCGAATTATGCCAATCCGGGATATCCCGGGCTTCAGGATTTCGGCGAAATCGCGCTGCGCAGCGACAGAGGCCGCGGCTATGTCCGCGTGGACTGGTATACGCCGGCCGCCCTTCCCGTATGGGGAGACGGACGGCTCATGATTCTCGGCGCCGAAGGCTACATCGAGCTTCGCAAATATGTGGACGTGGGCAATGAAGGCACGGACCATCTGATTCTCGTCAACGGAGAACGGTGCGAACGGCTTGATGCTTCCGGCGCGGATCTGCCGTATTTCGCGCGCCTGATCGATGATGTCAGGAACAGGACGGAGACGGCGATGGGCCAGACGCATGTCTTCAAGGTCTGCGAACTGGCGCTGAAGGCGCAGGCCATCGCCGAGAAAGCGGCCGCTTGATCCATGTGGCGATCATCGGGGCCGGGGTCGGCGCCAGGCATCTGGCGGGTTACCGCGAGCTTTCTGACCGCTTTCGGGTGACGACGCTCTGCGACCTTGACACGGACCGGGCGCATAGGGCCGCTGACGGCGATCCCGCCATCGGCGTCACGGCCAGTCTCGACAAGGTTCTGGCTGATTCCGGAATCGACCTGGTCGACGTCTGCCTGCCGCCGCATCTGCATTTTCCGGTCTCGGCCGGAGCGCTGGAGGCCGGCAAGCATGTCGTCTGCGAAAAACCGATTGCCCGATCGCTCGACGAGGCTGACCGGCTGGAAGCTGCGGCAAGAGCGTTCGAAAGGAAGGTGTTTCCGGTGTTCCAATACCGTTACGGGCATGCCATGGCGAAGCTGAAGGCCCTGAAGAACGCGGGAATCGCCGGGAAAGCCTATGTGGCAAGCATTGAGACGCACTGGAATCGCGGCGCCGAATATTACGCCGTGCCGTGGCGCGGCACATTGGCCGGGGAATCCGGCGGCGCACTGCTTGTTCACGCCATCCATGCCCACGACCTGCTTTCCTATGTCCTTGGCCCGGTCTCCCAAGTCTTCGCCATGGCCGATACACGAGTCAACGGCATCGAGACCGAGGACTGCGCCGCTCTGGCGTTTCGAATGGAAAGCGGCGCGCTCGCCACAAGTTCAGTGACGCTGGGCGCCGGCGACGATGCCACGCGGCTGCGCTTCTGCTTCGAAGGCTTCACCGCGGAAAGCGGATCGGCGCCCTATGCGCCGGCCGAGGATAACTGGCGCTTCATCGCGCGGGCGCCGATCGCCCAGGCGGCGGTCGACGAGATCGTGTCCGCGGTTCGGCCGGGGCGGTCCGGCTATGCAGGTTATCTCGAGGCGGTCGCTGACGCGATCAGCGGCAAGGGTGGAGCAGAGGTCACGCTTTCTGACGGCCGCAGGTCGATAGAACTCGTCGCTTCAATGTATGAGTCCATGCGCAAAGGCATCGCCGTTGACGTGCCGTTGCCGGAAAGCGCGCGGCAGAACGCGGCGGGATAGGTTGCCCCTGCGAAGACGATGCCGAGCGGCAATAACCGCACGGCACGGGTTGGCCCTGCTTGAAGATCAACTTGTTGATTTTGAACAGCCTTGAATCATGACGTATGCCGTGTGTTGCGCTTCGGTGTCGAAGAGCATACGAAATATCGGCCCGGTCGCGGCGACAATCCCGGAAGCGGCCTTTCCGCCCTGATTTTCAAACCGAAAACCGCCGCATTCCGCCCGAACAGAGCCAAAAGCCTGCGGATTTTCAGGCGGCGCGAACCACTCTTCTATGCTTATGCCCCGCTTGCGACCGCGACTCCGCCGGAGTCGAACAGGTGAAGACGCGACCGGTCAATCCTCAGATGCAGCGTATCGCCTCTGGCCGCCGTCAACTGCCCGATTTGATGGACGGTCAAGTTTTCCAGCCCGTCGCAGGAACAGTACAGATATGTCTCGCCGCCCAACTGCTCCGAAAGTCCGACGGTCACGGCGAGGTCGGCGTCATCGCTTCCGACGATATCGATGTGTTCGGGCCGGATTCCCCAGGTGACCGGATCGCCCGGCTGTACTCCCGGAACCGCGGGCAGCGATACGCGGTCGCCTCCGAAAGCCAGATCAATGCCGCCGTCTTCGGATTGTTCGGCGCGCGCCGGCAGCAGGTTCATTTTCGGCGAGCCGATGAAGCCCGCCACAAAGATATTGACGGGCCTGTTATATAGATCGAGGGGCCTGCCCGTCTGCTCCACGTCGCCGGACTGAAGGACGACGATTCTGTCGGCAAGCGTCATGGCCTCCGTTTGGTCGTGTGTCACATAGATCATCGTTCCGCCGATCTTCGCATGAAGCGCGGCGAGTTCCTTGCGCATGGCCACCCGTAATTCGGCGTCAAGGTTGGAAAGCGGTTCGTCAAACAGAAACGCCTTCGGATTCCTCACTATGGCGCGCCCGATCGCCACGCGCTGCCGCTGGCCGCCGGAAAGCGCTTTCGGTTTGCGGCCGAGCAGTTCAACGATCTGCAGAAGCTCCGCCGCCTGGCGGACCCGCCGGTTAATCTCAGGACGCGGCATTCTCGCGTTCTCCAGGCCGAATGCCATGTTCTGATACACGCTCATATGCGGGTAAAGCGCATAGGACTGGAACACCATCGCCAAGCCGCGGTCAGAGGCGGAGACGCGGTTAACTGTCTGGCCGTCAATCTCGACGGTTCCCGATGTGATTTCCTCCAACCCCGCGATTATGCGCAGCAAGGTGGACTTGCCGCAGCCCGACGGGCCGACGAACACGACGAACTCGCCGCTTTCAATCGACAGGTCGACGCCATGGATGACTTCCGTCGCGCCGAACGCCTTGCGCACCTGATTGAGTCGGATTGCCGTCACAGGGAACCGTGTGCTTTATTTGCTGCGCATCATTAGAGCCAAGCGGGGATCCGCCCTCTGCATGCGCAGGGGCGGCAGACCGCGCAGAATCTGACCAATGTCATCCAGCATCATTTCTCGAATCAGACCATACGACAGTTCAGTGCCTCCCGCCAGATGGGACGAGAACAGCACGTTCGGGGTGACGCGGACCGGGTCGCCGGCGGCCACCGGCTCTTCCGGATAGACGTCGACCGCCGCCCGGAAACGCCCGGCCGCCGCAAGTTCCAGGAACGCGCCGAAATCGACGATCTCCGCGCGGCTGGCGAGAATCACGGTCGCGTCCTTGCGAATCCGGCTCAGCCGCGCGCCATCCAAACCTCCCTCGTTCTCAGTCGTCACGCCAGCCAGCAGAAACAGGAACTGCGAAGATGACAGCGCAGCGTCAAGGCTGACCGGCGCCACTCCTTCCGTGCGGAGGAACCCGTCTGAAACCCATGGATCGTGAACCGAAATCCGGCAGCCGAACGGCCTCAGCACCGGCACAAGCGCCCGGCCCAGATTGCCGTATCCTAATATGGCGACTTCGGAGCCGAACAGGCTGTATGCCGCCGCATTGCCCGCTATTCCGTAAGCCTCCTCGCCCGACCGGAACAGAAAGTCCGCTCTGTTCAGGCCGCGGGCCAGCGCGATGGCCTGCCCCAAGCAGTATTCCGCGACGGCGGGAGCCATTGCCGGCGCGGCGGACAGGACATGAACGCCGCGCGCCTGCGCGGCGGCATAGTCCACGTTCGGTTCCCAATTTCCTTTGACATTCAGGATCGCGCGGAGTTTCCGCGCACGGTCGAGACGCTCCTTCGGCATCGCCGTCTGGCCCACGATCACGGCGACTTCCGGCAACATCGATTCGACCAAGCTGTCAGGCGCCCGCGAGCCGAAATGCGCCACGACCCGGCCCATCCCCGCGAGCGCCGCGGCCGCATCCGATGAATAGACCATCGTTTCCGTGCGCGGAAACGGGTCTAGCAGAATGAGCGGTCTGACCGCGGTCATTTCATTCCCGAACTCGCTATTCCGGTCGTGATGAACTTCTGGAGAAACGCGAACACCAAAACGACGGGAAGCAGCGTCACGACGGTCATCGCAAGAATGTAGTGCCATTGGACGTTCAGCTCGCCCTGAAACGCGTTCAGTGCGACTTGGAGCGTATACACTTCCGACCTGTTCAAGACGATGAGCGGCCACAGGAACTCGTTCCAGCGCCACATGATCGAGAAAATCGCAAGCACGGCCAGTGCGGGCACCGCCAGAGGCATGACCACACGCCAGTAGATCCTCCACTCGCTCGCCTTGTCCATGCGGGCCGCTTCGATCAGTTCCTTGGGGATCGTGAGCATGTACTGACGGAGCAGAAACACCCCGGTGGGCGTGGCGGCGCCGGGAAGGATGACCGCCCAAAGCGAATTGACCATGCCGAGCGAGGTTACGACAAGATAGACGGGAACGAGAATGACGGTGATGGGAATCATCAGCGTTCCGATGACGAACAGCATGATCGCGTTGCGTCCGCGGAATTCGTAGATCGACAGGCCGTAAGCGGCCATCGAGTTGATGAGAAGCGTCACCAAGGTCGCCGCAATCGTTACCACCACGGAATTCATAAGGTAACGCGTGAACTGGAAGCGTTCGAGCGGATCGGTGTAGTTTTCCCAGGCGAGCCGGAATTCACGGACCGGCTCGATCCGGTCGATCGGGATTTTTGCCTTCACGTCCGGCGATGCCGGATCGACCATCTGACTGACGATTCCGACCCTGCGGATCTGCGCCATTTCCCGGACGCTGCCGTCATCCAAGGTCGCCGTGAACAGCAGCAGCGGATCGTCGTATCCTTCCACCTCCGCCGACACCTGCCCCAGAGGCAGAAAGGTCGGAGGAAACTCCAGCAGGCCGGCCGCCGTCTTGAACGACGAGAGGGTCAACCATACGACCGGAGCGAACATCAGCGCGACTCCGAATCCCAAATAGATGTAGGTGACGATGTCCGTCCAATGGAGCTTTTCCCGGCCGCGCCGCGCCGAAAGGAAACCGCTCACGGATCGGATGTTCGGGGCCGTGTCAGGCATCGTCTTTTCTTCGTGTCACCGCGATCTGCGCGATTGTCAGCGCGAAGAGCACTGTGCCGAGAACCACCGACGCGGCTGACGCGAGACCGAAATTCTGGATCTGGTTGGCAAACCCCGTCGTATAGATGTACTGCACGATGAACTGCGTGGCGGTGCCGGGGCCGCCGCCGGTCAGCACGAAGACCTCGTCGAATATCTGCACGCCCTTGATCAGCGCCAAGACGATGACGACCAGCATGTTCGGCCAAAGCAAAGGCAAAGTGATCCGCCAGAAGGCGCGTTCCCTTGACGTTCCGTCCATCTCCGCGGCCTCGTAAAGGTCGGGCGGTATCGCCTGCAGTCCCGCCAGCAGGATAAGCGTGTAGAAACCCATGTGGGACCACACGGAAACGAAGATCGCCCAGAACATCGCCCAGTCCGGACTGACGAAGAACAGGATCCGTTCAAATCCGAGAGAGACGAGGAAAGCGTTGAGTATGCCGTCGCGCAGCAGGATCCACTTCCAGATCAGCGCGACCACAACCGGAGAAAGAAGCACTGGAAAGAAGAACACGGCGCGAAAGAAGCCGCGCGCCCTGATGCGGCGATTCAGGATCAGCGCCGTGATCAGAGACAGGACGACCATTGATCCGACCTGGAGGAAGACAAAGATTCCTGTATTTACGAGGGCTTTCCAGAACCTGTCTTCGCGGCAAGTCGTCGGATCGAGGTAGTTCCGGCAATCGAACAGGAACGAGTATTGCTCGGCGCCGGTGTAGACCCGCTCCGAAAGGAAAATGTTCGTTCCGCCTGTAAAGGAGAAAGCGAAGTTGATGAACAGCGGAATTACGACGAATATGCCGAAGAACGCAAGATTCGGAGCGAGAAAGGCATAAGGCATGACCTTGATGCCTCCCAGCTTCTGGATAAGCCGGAAGGGCGTCTCCAGAAGCCGGAAGAACAGCAAGGCCGGAACCGAGGCCAGCGCCGCCAGCCGTTCCGCCAAGGGCGCATGCGCGCCGTCGGCATCCATCGGTCAGGGCTTGCCGGAAGAACGTCCGCGCTCCGGTCCCTGTCCAGGTCCGGAACGTCTGCGCGTTCAGTTGCCGCGCGCTTTCTCCGCGAGCTGCTGCTCCACGTCCTGCGTCATCCGCCCGAAAGCCTGCTCCAGATCCAGTTCCCCCACGATCGCCTCGCCCAAACGCGAGATCAGCGCGTTGAACATGATCCGGTTGTTCGGATATCCCTGCAGGTCGAATGCGACCGGCGAGATCGACGGCACGGCGCCCGCGAATGTCTCCAGAGCGTGCCGCGCCCGGGGATCGTCGGTCGCGAACTCGACGCCGCCCTCGGCCAAACCGAGATGCCCGGGAATGAACAGGGTCTTGCCGTAGAATTCGGCGAGTGATTCCTCGCTTGACAGGAAGTCCATCAGCATTCCCACTTGTTCCGGATGCTCTGTGTCCGCCATGGCGACCAGCGCGGCGCCTCCGGGCATTCCGGTGCAGGCGCTCGGCCCGCACGGAGCGGGAACCGCCCACCAATCGAAGGCATCGCCGATCGTTTCGGCGAATTGCGGGATCTGCCAGGATCCCGACATGTACATCACGACCTGCGCGTTGGCGAAATCCTCGTTCGCCCCGAGGTAAGTCGATCCCGATACGGATCCCCAGAGCTCTTTGCTCATCGTGCCGTCCTGATGCCAGTTGTACAGCATGGTCGCCATCGACTTGAGTCCGTCATCGACGAGAGCCGGCTTCCCGTCGGCATCGAACATCTTCGCGCCCATTGCGATCGCCGGGCCGGACACGCGGTGGCCTGAACGGTCCCACGCCATCGGAATCGGGATGTCCAAGGCCGACGCGACTTCGTTCGCCGCTTTCGCCCAATCGCTCCAGGTCGCCCCCTCGCCGGGCAGGTCAACGCCCGCCTGTTCGAACAGAGTCCTGTTCACATAAGGGCCTGTAACGGTTAGCTGGGTCATGAAGCCGGAAATGGCGCTGTCGCTGCCTTCCGGGCGCAGCCATTTGAGGAACGGGCCGAAACTCGCTTCCCAGTAGGCTGGATCGGAGATGTGGGGCGTCAGGTCCAGATAGTGCTCCGACAGCCCGCCCAAATCGGTGACCCGCGCGAGGTCCGGCCCTTGATCCGCCGCCAGTTGCACGGGCAGGCTTTCCAGAATCGATTTGTAGGGGACCACGTCAAGCGTGACCTTGATGTCGGGATGTTCAGCCTCAAAGCGATCGAGCAGACCGCGCATCACCTCGCCCTCGTACCCGTCGTTGTACCACATCATTCGAAGTTCGGTTTGAGCGGACGCTGCCGCGCTGAACGCCGAAAAAGCCAGTAAACCGGCTGCAAGTGCAGATGTAAACTTATTCATGTCATCCTCCTTATTGAACGTACAGATTCCCTGTCTTCCGAGCTTCGTGCTTTTTCCGACCATGCCGCCGCGGCCGGGGGTATCGGAACGCATACCGGCTTCCGTTCCAAGGCACGCCCCGACCAGCACGCAACCGAATGCCGGATGCAGCATGACGGCGCCGTTTCAATCCCCCGACCAAACTCTGAAATGTTATAGTCCGGGGCCGGTCAACAGTTTCTCTGGCCGGATGATGCCATAGCAGATGCCGCGGGTGCGTGGCAAAGGGTTTTTTGCCGGTCGACCCGACGAGAGGAGCGCGGAGATGCGGCGGAACTCGGCGGGCCGCCAACAGCTGGCGCCGCCTTCTCTGTGCCGGGATCCGCACATGGCCCGCGGACTTCCCGGGCATTCACGCCTAAAGGATAGCAAAGGACTTTAGCGTCATCTTGTTGCCGATTCCTTAGCCGATATATATCGGCTAAGCCCTTCAATTTTTTGGGTACAGGGCCTAATATGAATCAAGCTAAGGATGTGCCCGGTCAGCAATCAGCTGTCCGCCTGTCTCTGTCCGCATTGTCCAGGCTTTAATGAAACGCAGCGCGCTGATCGGAATGCGGGAACATCCAAAAGCGAAAGCCTTGGGGCAAAAGGCGGTCATGTTCGGCAATCGGGCGAAGGCAGCTCCAAGATGTCAGGACGGTCCGCAGCCGGGATGTCATGAGCGCGGGACGCTTTATCGTAACTGGTCAGGTATCCGGCAAGCGCTCCCGGAGACCGGATCATCCGCCGCCAGCGTCATTGAAATATTTTTCGGAAGCGCGGGATTCAGAAGCGGAGCTCCCTCAGGAATCGGTCAGTCTGAGGTTCAGATCCGCCGGCTCCGTCCGGAGCGCGTCAAGGACGGGCCGGCCCTGCTTGCGGGCGGTCTCGATCAGCGTCCGCAGGACTGCATGGTTCCGGGCCCCGCGCTCGCTCCGGTAACAGCCGGATATTTTCTGATGCACTTTCAGCATCCGCAGGTCCCGCTCGGCCTGATCATTCGTCGCCGGCTCCGCCGGATCGCGCGTGAACATCAGGACGCCCTCCCGATGATCCCGCAGCCGCAGGGCGAGGTTCAGGCCCTTGCGTTTTTCCGTCTCCCGCGCCGCTTCCGCTTCCCGCCGTCCGGCGGCGGCAGCTCCCCGTGCCAGGCGACGGCGGCGGCGACGATCCCGTCATACTCCCTTTCGATCCGGTCCGCCGCCTCCGCGGACAGCGGTTCTCCGGCGCGCACCGCCCCTTGAAGCAGCTTCCTCATCTCCGCCGACCAGGCCTCGCCGTGAAACTCCGTCAGAGCGTCGAGTCCGCGCAGGATATGAGCGACGCAGCGCCCATGGCTCACGCCGGCTATATTCCAGTACGGTTGCTGAAAGTCATGAACCGCGATGCCGGTCACGTCCGCGGCTGCATCGCCGCGGCCTTCGCCGCCGAGGCGCCGACATGCCCGGCGAAGCCGGAAAACCTCCCGGCTCCGCTGTCGAGCAAAGAAGAAACCGTTCCCGGGGACACGGATGCGCCGAACAGGTCTCTCAATCAGCCCGGCCAGCCGCCGACGCGGCATCATCTGCGCCGCCGACAGGTAACGCACGGTCGAGCGCACTCCCGGACCGTACTGCGCCGGGACCTTCACGCCCTCCGGAAAACGGCCCGCGCTCACCGCCCCGCAGCCGGGGCAGACCGCTCTGTGAACCCGGTGTTCAACGGTCTCCAGCGCGACCGGCGGGATGTCCGCGACCTGCCGCCGGACATACCCTTCCGATGCCGCCCCGGCCAGGGACGCGCCGCACCCGCCGCAGACATCAGGATGATGATCCTCGACCCCGTCCGGGGTCTCGACAAGGCTCATCGTCGTTCCCTTATGACCGGGCTGCCCGCCCGACCTGCGGCCCGATGAAGCCTTTATTCTTCCGCCCCGGCCTGGAAAACCCGTCGCTCGAAGGCGGCTTGCAGCTGTTGCCGCTGTTCATTCCCAGCCGCCGCTCAAGCTCGCAAACGCGGCCTTGCGCAGCCGCAAGCGCCGCGGCGGCTTCATCCCGCTCGGCGGCGATCCTGTCACGCGCCGCCGGAAGGCCGCCCGTCATCGGACCCGCTCCGCTGAAAACTGATCTGAACTCATATCCCGCATATCCACGGCTTGCGCTGTTCCGCTCAATGTCGTTTCTTGATTTCTTGACAAGGGATCCAAACACACGGACAAAACAAAATCAAGTGAAAAAATCTACCTGACCAGTTACGCTTTATCTTCATCCGGAAATGCCTCGCCCGCGGCCTTGCGGTCACAGCTGCGCCGGCGCCCGGGGCCGCGGAAAAGAGGCGTGGCGCTTCGCTCGGCATGGACGCGGATATATTCAACACCATGTTTGAAGCGCGTCCGGAACTGGACCGCGTTCGTCCCGAACCCGCCCGCGCCGGGTTCCCGTTCACCGGAGGACGGCGCGCCCGGCCCGTAAGGATTTGACCCGCGTGTTCCGGCTGAGCGTCGAGCGCCGGCATTTCGTTCTGCGGGGCTTCAGGCCGCGGTTATCGTCGGTGCGCGGGCAACGCCCGCGCAGAACGCGCAGCTGCACGGTTACGGGCGCGCGTCCGGCGAGGCCGGCTTCGTGAGGCGGTTCCGATTTAATGAACGTCCGGATTGTCGGATATGACCGTCTCCCGGCCCTGCCTCGGCAGCCGGCGCATCCTTTTCAAGGATCAGCGGGAGGAGCCCGGTTACTCCTCCCCCGCCGGCGGACGGCTCTTCCGCCTTACTGTTTCCCGGCGTGGTAGATGCCCCGTACCGAGGTGAACGCGCCCGTGTCGGGCAATTCACGGTTGTCCTCGAGGGTCGTCGCGCCGAACTGGCCGGCCACCGTGTTGGGATGATTCGTGCCCGTTTCCTGTCCCTCGCCGAAAGTAGCCGACCACACGCCCCGCCGCCAAGCCTGACCGTCAGCGCCCTTCCCGCTGAGGTAGCCGCTGATATCGTGGAAATATTTGGAACCCCGGTTCAGGCTATTCGCAGTCGGTTCATGTCCGCTGTATGCGCCTCATTTTCAATGTCCTGTTCGGTGAATTGGATCGACCAGCCCGGGAGCGTCTGTCCGCCGCTGTCCTTGAAGTCCTTTACGGATCCCCTCAGCTTGTCGGCGCTGAAATCGGCGTCAATGGTCGCCGTCGCGGTGAAGAGTCCGCCCCGCGTCTCCGCCGCCGCGCCCGCGCCGCGCGCCGCGTACGCGCCGGTCGCGGAACCCGTGTAGACAGCCGTGCCGGTGATTCCCGCGGTCCCCGCCATATTCCCCACAGGCTTGGTCGAATTCGGGAAAGGACGTATGCCTTAGGTTGTGTCCTCAAATATTTGACATGCCGAGCTGGTTGCGGCACAGTGCCGCGCGACCAGCGGTGAGAATGCTTGAAGGAGATTTGAAATGATCGGCAGCCGGCATGACATGACGAACGAGCAATGGCAGCGGATGGAGCGTGTGATGCCGAAAGGCCTGCCCGGGCCGCCGCGCAAGGACGACCGTAAGGTAATGGATGGGATATTTTTCGTGCTGCGCACCGGCATGCCATGGCGGGATCTGCCCGAGCGTTACGGGCCTTACACGACTTGTTACAACCGTTTTACCCGCTGGAGCAAATCGGGCCGCTGGCAGAAGATTCTTGATGATCTTCAACGGCTTGAAGAAGCGGAAGAAGAAGCCGCGGACGAAAAAGACGACGGCGATCCGGCGCCGCGGAGCCGGATGATCGACTCGTCGTCGATCCGCGCTCACCGCCATGCCGCCGGGTCGCGCAAGGACGGCGAGCCGCAGGAGATCGGGCGTTCCCGGGGCGGATGGACGACGAAGATTCATGCCATGGTCGACGGCAAGGGCGGGCTGCGCCGCATGCGCTTGTCGCCCGGGCAGGCCGCCGACTGCGCCGAGGCGGCGCCCCTTCTTGACGGCCTTGAAGCCGGCTGCGTCCTGATCGCCGACAAGGCTTACGACACCGAGGCCGTTCTCAAGCAGGCGGCGGAAGCCGGCTGCCGGGCCGTCATTCCGTCGAAGTCGAACCGCAGGCAGCAGCGGCCGCTGGATAAAGCTGTCTATGCGAAGCGCAATGTCATTGAGCGTTTCTTCGGAAGAATCAAAGAGTTCCGGCGGGTCGCGACCCGCTTTGACAAGCGGGCCCGCAACTTCGCCGCCGCTGTCATCCTGACCGTCATCCGCTGCATGCTGCGGAATGACGCAAAGGGGATAATTGAGTCCACTACCTAGTAGTATGTCCCGTCGGCGTCCGACGGCTCCTGCAGCCAGTAGCCCATGACGGTGTAAACGCCGTCCAGCATCGTGACCCGGGCGTCCGGGTCGTCAGCGATGAAAGTCAGGACGGCGGTTCCGCTTTCCGGGATCAAGATCGACCCGTCCGCGTTTCTGGTCACGGTGCAGTCCTCGGCCGCAGTGCATGCGAACTTGCCGGCCACGCCCGCGAAGGTGCCCGCGAACGCGGCCCCGCCCTTGGTGAAGGTTTTGGTTCCGGCAGCCGTCGGGAAGGACGGAGAGACCGCCAGTTCGCTGAAGGACGTGCGGTATTTTCGAAAGCCTCTGCTGCCGCTTCTCGCATCGGTCGATTTCACCATGTTTTCGGCGCTGTCGAATCCGTCCTCGGTGAAGACGTCTTTGAACGCTCCGGCCGGCGCGGGCTGTGCCCGGTTGTTGTACCAGATAATGCGCTGTGTCGACCCGTCAGCCAATTTGCGTATCATCTCATAGCCGTTCCAGCCGGCGCCGAGGCCGGGAGCGTTCGTGGCCGTGACGAACGGATTAGAGGCGGGACTGGGTATCAAAGCCAAGAAGGATCTGCCTCCCGCGAGGACAGGTTTTCCCTGCGCGTCCGGGTACCCGACCAGATAAAGACCTACTTTCTCATCGGTCAGCGAAGCACCGCTACTCTTGACGATATCGCCGTTGTTCTCAGACAAAATCGCCAAGGCGAACCCCTTGGTCTTCGCCGCTGCCCGGCGGTTCGGTTGGCTCGGCCGGTTCGGTTGGCTCGGCTGGTTCAGCCGGTGTCGCGGTCCCGGACGAACCGCTGAAGCAGCCCGCGAGCAACAGCGCCGCGACCGTCAAGGCCGAGAAAACCGCGGTTTTCATGGGGGGGGGGGGAGGCAAAGTTCACGCCCGTTTTCTCGGAGGCCGCCGCAGCCCCGCCGTGGATAATCGTCATGTTTCCTGCAACTCTCGTTTTGTCGTTAAGAATCGCTCTCCGAATTCGGGGAGCGCGGCTGACCTACAGCATCGGCGCACAAGACCGGAGCACACCGCTGGGGGAACATTTCCCGCCGTGATGCGGGAGCCGCAAGCCGCGGAAAATGCCGGGGCCGTTCCGGATGCTTCCGCGGCGCGCGCGGACGGCTTGACAGGCCGGGTCCGAAGGAGAGGCCGCCGGCCGGCGGAAAGAGGATTTCGAAAACGGCATCGAGAAGCACGTCAACAGCGGTCCCGGTCAGGCCCGGGCTTGCCGCGTCATGATGTCCGTTCCCGGCATCACCGGGATGATAACCGCCTGAAAACGCTTCAGAGGTCGTTCCGGCGCCGAGTGCCCCGGTTCAACTCCGTTTCAGCCAGCCGGCAAAAACCTGCGCGAACAGAATGACCAGAAAAATCCGCGTGATATGGTGCGTGACGACGTAGGCGACATCGGTTCCGGCAATCACCGCGATCATGGCCATTTCCGCTTGGCCGCCGGGCAGGAAAGCCAGAAACGCCGCCAGCGGATCCGCGTCGAGAATCGAGGTGACCGCGGCAATCATCAGAATGCTGAAACAGCCGGTCAAGAAACTGCAGGCCGCTCCGGCGAGCACATAGTTCCTTGTTTCATACGCGGTGATCCCGGCATAGCGGGCGCCTGCGCCGATGCCGATGAAGAACTGCGCCGCCCAGAGCATTTCAACCGGAGGCCGCGTATTGACCAAGCCCGCGAGCGAAAACGCGGCAGTCAGAATGATGGGCCCGATGAGCGATGGTCCCGGGATTCCGATTTTGGCCGCGCCCCGCCAGCCGGCAAGCCCGGCAAGACACATGAGAGCCACTTCAAACCGGGGCAAGTGAACGACAGACTGACCGGGAGGACGATCCAGATCCAAACCCCAGATGACCGTCGTGGCCAAAGGAACGAAAACAAAAATCACCAAGACCCGCGTCGCGTGAATGATTGAAATCGCGCGCACATTGCCGCCCGCCTCTTCGCCGAATATCAGCATGTCCTGCAGCCCGCCCGGCATCGCCGAATAGAATGATGTCCTGCGGTCGAATCCGATGCGCCGGAACAGCATGAACCCAAGCGACCCGGCCAGAGCCGTGAACGGAACGACGAATGCCAGCGATACCGCGATGGCGGGGATGCCTGCCAGCAGTTCCGGCGTGACGGTCGAGCCGATCGCCACGCCTAGAAAAGTCCGCATGTACGTTCCGAAACCGCCCATGTCGGACATTGGCAGTCTGATGACTGCGGCAGCCAGCAGGCCGGCCATGGGGCCCAGCAGCAATGGCAGCGGAACCCCGAGAAAGGCGAGCAGGGCCGCGCCCGCGGCGGCGTATGCCAGCGTGGCCATTCGCTTTCTTAGGCTCAATTTGCAAATCGTATGCATCCGTACTGTAATATGCTTATATACTAAGGAGACAGAGGTGATAGATCACAAGCGGTTTGGCCAGATATCTCGACAACTATTCTGCAATAGTATCAGTATGTTCAGCTGAAAAATGCCTCCTCCCGCACATTATTTTCTGCCGGAACCGAAAGGCCATGCATACGATTTGCAAATTGAGCCCTTTCTTATTAGCAATGTTCCGCTTCCGGTAGCCGCGCTGAAACATCAATATTGCGGGCGGTTGAGTGTTGCAATCGCCGGGCTGCCGAAGCGAGAGTCCTGCATGCGGTTATTGTGCCGGCAATGATTTCACGAAGACCGATCACGCCTGACGCTTTCCCGATGTTCCCGCATTGAGCGGGTAACAGCCGAAGTTTCATCCGCATGTTCCGCACCCGCAATTCATCCGGACAGACGAATCACCGCGCTCATCATGTGACTGCGCCGCCAAACCGAGAATTGCGCCGGCGGGACTTTTGTCCGCTGTTGCCGCAGCGTTTTCCCTTGAGACAATAGGCCACCGGCGCTGACAGCAATTCCGCCGGTTGAAAAAGACGCCGTGTGGGCATATCGTCACGATGCGGAGGACAAGATATCATGGCACAGACCGGCGCCGGCGGAACCGAAGCCATCGACAGGCAGTCAGGCGGGACTGCCGTGCAACAGACCGAACGGGCGGCTTCCGCGGAAGTCGGGACCGGCAGGACTTTGATTCAGGCAAGCACTGTAGAACATGTCGGCAGGACAATCGACAGGCACAAGACAACCGCGCTTGCCTGCGGGGGCGCGACGCGTTTCTTCCGCAGGGCAGTCCGCGTTTGCCGAACGGTCGCCCTCGGTCTGCTCCAGTCGGACATGATCGGCTCGCCGGTGCGCGGTGACCGGTCCTGACCAGCTTGCCATTCGGTCTCTTGGCCGGCGGCATTGCCGGGAATCCTTGTCCTGCGGTTCGCCTGAACCGGGTCGTTTCGTTGCGCATCAAGCCGCCCGGGATATCCGCTGCCGGACGGCCCGGATGTTCGGGTGCGCCGAGCGCGGCGCCGCTGACATGCCTGGCCTTCACAGGCTTGGCGCGTTCTTGATCAAATTCAGCCGCCGCCCGGTGAGTTTGCCCGCAATGGACGGCGGAGAGCGTCGCCATGCATTCTCTGACCGCGGACGCCGCCGTCAAGCGCTTGCGAGTCCGCTGAAATGAGTGCCATGACAATCGACAGCGTGCAGTCCCGTCTTGCGGAATCGGATTATGTCTGCCCGAGGCCGCTCGCGGCTGTGGTGTTCCTGTCGCTGAAGCTGGCCCGCCCGCTCTTTCTGGAAGGCGAGGCAGGTGTGGGCAAAACTGCGATCGCCGAGGCGATCGCCGGGATGACCGGCAGACCGCTGATCAGGCTCCAGTGTTATGAGGGCCTCGATTCGGCGTCCGCGGTCTGCGAATGGAATTTCCCGGCTCAGATGATTGCCATCCGAACAGCGGAAGCGGCGGGAAACGCCGACCGCGAAAAACTGCAGAGCGAGCTGTTTTCCGAGGAATTCCTGATCGCCCGGCCGCTGCTCAACGCCCTGCGCCCGCCGCGGGGACCGGCGCCGGTGCTGCTGATTGATGAGATCGACCGGACCGATGAGCCGTTCGAAGCGTTTCTTCTCGAAGCTTTGAGTGAATTTCAGATCACGATTCCGGAACTCGGCACGATCCGCGCCGAACAGCCGCCGGCCGTGGTGCTGACATCCAACCGGACCCGCGAGGTTCATGACGCGCTGAAACGGCGCTGCCTCTATCACTGGGTCGAGTATCCCGGCTTCCAGCAGGAACTGAGAATCGTGCGTCTCCGCGCTCCTCTGGCTTCAGAGTCTCTGAGCCGGGAGATCGTCGCCTTCGTGCAGAAACTCCGGTCCGAGGATCTGTTCAAGAAGCCCGGAATCGCCGAGACGGTCGACTGGGCGAAATGCCTGCTGGCGCTCGACGCGGCCGAACTTTCTCCGGAAGTCATCGCCGATACGCTTGGAGCGGTGCTCAAATATCAGGATGATATCCAGAAACTGCAGGAAGGGGAGCTGAACCGGATTCTCGATCAAGTCAAAGCCGAAGCCAAGGCTGCCTGATGACGAAAGCCGGCACGGAAGACGCAGGTTCGGCGCAGGTTCGGCGGTCCGGAGACCCGGCTGAAGGCAGGCTCATTCACAATATCGCTCATTTCGGAAGAGCTCTCAGGCGGGCCGGACTGCCGGCAGGGCCGGGGCAGGTGCTGGATGCGGTGCGCGCGGTTTCTGAAGCCGGATTCACCAGTCGCGACGATTTCTTCTGGATTCTGCAGGCATGTTTCGTGTCGCGGAAAGAGCACAGCGAAGTGTTCGCGCAGATTTTCAGGCTTTACTGGCGCGACCCGAGGTTTCTGGAGCGGATGATGGCGATGCTCTTGCCTATGGTGAGGGGAACCCGGCAGGAGCAGCCGGCCGCGTCGGCGGCGCGGCGGGCCGCCGACGCGCTGCTTGGCGAACGGGCTCCGCCCGGCTCTGAGTCCGGCGGCGTTGCGGAAGAGTTCGACATCGGCATCGACGCTTCCGGAACCGCGGCTTTCCGCGAAAGACTGCGGGTGATTGATTTCGAACAGATGACCGGTGAGGAAATGGCTGAAGCTGAAAGGATCATCGCGAATCTCGCCTTGGACGTCCCTCCCATCCGCTCACGGAGAAAGCGAATGGCTGCCTGCGGCCGGTTCCCGGACTGGCGCGCCACCATGCGCAAGGCGGCATCGGCGCAGGGCGAAGTGCGGGTGCTGCTCCGCAGGGACTGCCGGATCCGCTGGCCGTGCCTTGTCGTTCTGTGCGACATATCAGGCAGCATGTCGGCCTATTCGCGGACGATCCTGCGTTTTCTGCATGCTGCCGCCAACCGGAAGGGAGCCGGATGGAGCCGGGTGCACGCCTTCACATTCGGCACCAGGCTGACCAATATCACGCGCCATCTGCGCAGCCGCGACGCGGATGCGGCGCTGGCCGCCGCCGCGGCGGAGTCTCCCGACTGGGACGGCGGCACGCGGATCGGGGAATGTCTGCGGAATTTTAATGTCAACTGGTCAAGACGGGTCATGGGGCAGGGTGCCGTCACCCTGCTGATTTCCGACGGCCTCGACGGCGGCCGGCCGGGTTCGCTCGGTCCGGAAATGCGCCGCCTGCGGCTGTCGTCGCGGCGGCTGATCTGGGTCAATCCGCTGCTCAGGTGGAGCGGGTTCATGCCGAAGGCGCGCGGCGCGCGGGAAATGCTGCCGCATGTCGACTGTTTCCGTTCGGCTCACAATATCGCCTCTTTGGCGGAGCTTGCCGCCGCCGTCAGCCGGACCGCCGACAGCGGCGAGAAACAGAGATTGATGGCAGCGCTCAGAGACGGCCGAACCGTTATGCCGGCCGCCGGCGGAGCGTGAAATGACCGGCCGCGCGCGGGGCGACGACATCCCGGAAACCGCTCTCGGCTGGCACCGGAGCGGCGGCGCCGCTCTGGCCACTGTGCTGGAGACATGGGGATCCGCGCCGCGTCCGGCCGGCAGCCAGCTCGCGGTCGCCGCGGACGGCCGCATGGCGGGCTCGGTGTCAGGCGGCTGCGTTGAAGGCGCCGTGATCGCCGAAGCGGCTGACGCGCTGGCGTCCGGCCGGCCCAAACTGCTTGAATTCGGAGTTTCGGACGATGAAGCGTTTTCCGCGGGCCTTGCCTGCGGCGGGCGGATCCGCGTGCTGCTGGAGCCGATCGGCGCCGGGGCCGGTATTCCTGGAGATCTTCTGGCGCGTCTGACGAAAATCCGCTCACAGCGTTCGCCGGCGGCGTTCTGCGTCAATATCAGGACTTGGGAGAGACGGCTCGCCGCCGCCGGCGATCCGCAATTGGACCCTGCTGTCTCGCGGCGGCTAGCCGCGGATCGTTCGGGAATGGAAGGCCAGTGGTTCGTGGGTGTTCACAATCCGCCGCTGCGCCTGATCGTCGTCGGCGGAGTCCATATCGCGCAGCCGCTGATGAAGATGGCACGCTTGGCCGGATATGATCCGGTTCTGGTCGATCCCAGATCGGCGTTTGCGTCAAGCGAGCGGTTTCCCGGAGAGACCATACTGCCGGAGTGGCCTGACGAAGTGATTCCTTCGCTGAGCCCGGACACGCGGACGGCGGTGGTGACTTTGACGCACGATCCCAAGATTGATGATGCGGCGATTCTCGCGGCGCTGCCGACGGAAGCGTTCTACATCGGGTGCCTCGGCTCTGTCCGCACCCATGCCGGACGCCGCGTGCGCCTTGCGCGGGAAGGAGTGGGCGAATCAGACCTTGACCGGCTTCACGCGCCGGTCGGTCTGGATATCGGCGCGGCAACGCCGTCTGAAATCGCTGTTGCCATCTTGGCGGAAGTGACCGAGTCCCTGCGCAGACCGGAGGCGGCGGCATGAAGTTCGGCCCCGTGCCGGTCGAAGAATCCGCGGGATGCATTCTTGCGCATTCCATGAAGATCGGTGGCAAACGGCTGAAGAAGGGTCTCTGTCTGTCCGCGGACGATATCCGGATCCTCCGGCTGTCCGGTTGCCGAACGGTCACTGTCGCGGCTCTTGAGCCGCATGATCTGGGGGAAGACGAGGCGGCGCGTCGGATCGCGGAGGCGCTGATTTCCGGATCTGACGGACTGACGTGCACGGCTCCGTTCGCAGGCCGCGTCAATGTCCATGCGGACAAGGCCGGAATCGTGGAAATCGATTCCGGCCGCGTGTTCCGGCTCAACAGCGCGGACGAGAGAATCACCTTGGCGACGCTTCCCCGGTATGAGCGCGTCGCGCCGCGTTCCATGGTGGCGACGGTCAAAGTCATCACGTACGCGGTCGCCGAAGACAGGGTCGCGGCGGCGGCGGCGGCGGCTTCAGGCGCGCTCAGGCTGCGCCGGCCTGTGCACGAATCCGCCAGCCTGATCCTGACACGTTCCGCCGGCCAGCCGGAACATCTTGCCGAAAAAGGCCGAAGATCTGTTCTGGCAAGGCTTGGCGCGTTCGGAATACGGCTGGAGGAGACGCGTTCGGTGCCGCACGAGGCCGGTTCGGTCGGGCAGGCCATCAGGGAGAGTTCAGGCGGCATGGTCCTGCTTCTCACCGGGTCGGCGACGTCCGATCCCGAAGATGTCGGCCCGTCCGCGCTCCGCATGGCGGGCGGGCGGCTGCTCAGGTTCGGCATGCCTGTCGATCCGGGCAATTTGCTGTTTCTCGGCGAGATTTCGGGGCGTCCGGTGATCGGTCTGCCGGGCTGCGCCCGTTCGCCGGCCCTGAACGGCGCGGACTGGGTGTTGGAGAGAACGGCCTGCGGGGTCAGCATCGGCAGCCAGGACATCGCGGCCATGGGAACGGGCGGGCTGCTGAAGGAAATTCCGACCCGGCCGCATTCAAGATCCGCCGCCGTTTCCGCCGCCCGTCCGTTCATTGAAGCCGCGGTGATCGGCTCAGGCGGCCGGGATTCGCTGCGGCGGATGCTCAAAGCTGCGGTGCGCAGCCGCGCGGACCGGGTGCGGACCGTCTCGGCCCGCGGCCATGATTCCCGGCTGGCCGCGGAGTTTCCCGGCGTGTCCGCGGTTTCAGTTCCCGGCGGCTGCGGCCGTTCTGGATTTATCCGCGCCGCCGTCGGCGCGGTTGATTCATCGGCTGACGCCGTTCTGCTGCTGCCTTCCGACGGTCCGGCCGTGACGTCGGATCAGATCGACCGGCTGATCGCCGCATTCAGCCCCGCGGACGGAAGGGAGATCTGCCGGTTCGCCCAAGCGGACGGCCGTCAGAGGCCTCCGGTTCTGTTCGGGCGGCGGTTCTTCGAATCGCTTGCCGAACTGCCGGATTTCGGCGGCGCGGCCTCGGTGGCCGCCGCCGCCGGGGAATTCACCGCGGAAATCCGGCTGCACGATGCGGCGGAGAATTCGCGCTGACATGTTTGCAGTTTCAGCGGCATGATTTATTGTGGAGTCCTGAAGGACTGTCAGAGGAGGGAATCAATGATTCAGATCAGCATGACCGTCAACGGCCGTCAAGCGTCCGGCAGCGTTGAAGGACGGACGCTGCTGTCGGACTTTCTGCGCGAAAACCTGCGGTTGACCGGCACCCATGTGGGATGCGACACCAGCCAGTGCGGATCCTGCGTCGTGCATGCGGACGGCAAGGCCATCAAATCCTGCGCCATGTTCGCCTGGGAGGCCCAAGGAGCGGACGTCGTGACCATCGAAGGCATGGCCAACGCCGACGGATCGCTCGGCGTGATTCAGCAGGCGTTTCAGGATCATCACGGCCTGCAGTGCGGGTTCTGCACGCCCGGCATGGTGATGTCGGCGTCAGCCTTGCTGAAAGACAACCCCGATCCGACGGAAGCCGAAATCAGGGAATATCTGGAAGGCAATCTCTGCCGCTGCACGGGCTATCATAACATTGTCAAAGCCGTTCAGGCAGCCGCGGGCGCGATGCGGGCCGCCGCCTGAAATCCGGCGGCGGAGAGATTCACACTGAGATTCAGGAGGGAGACGGGCATGTCGAAGAATTCTGGCATCGGCGCGAGTTCAAAACGCCGGGAAGACGCGCGGTTTCTGACAGGAAACGGGCGCTACACGGATGACATCAACATATACGGACAGGCTTACGTGCATTTTCTGCGCTCGGAAGTGGCGCATGGAATTCTGAAGTCGGTCAACGCCGGGGCGGCGGAGGCGAGTCCCGGCGTCTTGCGGGTGTTCACCGGCGCCGATTTCGAAGGCGTCGGCGGGCTGCCCTGCGGCTGGCAGGTGACCGACCGCCACGGAGAGCCGATGAAAGAGCCGGGGCATCCGGTGCTTGCCCGCGGCAAGGTGCGCCATGTGGGCGATCCGATCGCGGCGGTCGTCGCGGAAACGGCGGCGCAGGCCCGCGACGCGGCCGAAGCGATCGAGTTGGAGATCGAGGAACTGCCGGCGGTGGTCGACATGCGGGCCGCTCTGAAAGGCGGCCCACTGGTGCATGACGAACTGGAAACGAATCTCTGCTACGACTGGGGCTTCGTCGAAGACAACAAAGAAAAGGTGGACGCGGCGATCAGGAACGCGCCGCATGTCACCCGGCTTGAACTGACCAATAACAGACTGGTTCCGAATGCCATGGAGCCGCGCGTCGCGGTGGGCGACTATAACGCTTCGAACGATGAATCGACATTGTATACGACATCGCAGAACCCGCATGTGATCCGGCTGCTGATGGGAGCTTTCGTGCTCGGCATTCCGGAACACAAACTGCGGGTCGTGGCGCCGGATGTGGGCGGCGGCTTCGGGTCCAAAATCTTTCATTACGCGGAAGAAGCGTTCTGCACTTTCGCGTCGCGTCAGCTGAGGCGGGCTGTGAAGTGGACGGCCAGCCGCTCGGAGTCGTTCGTCACGGACGCGCACGGACGCGACCATGTGACCGCCATTGAGCTGGCCTTGGCTGAAGACGGTCGTTTCATCGCGGTCAGAACGTCGACGCTTGCCAATATGGGCGCGTATCTGTCGACGTTTTCAACCTCGGTTCCGACTTGGCTGCACGGAACCCTCATGGCCGGGAACTACACCACGCCGCTGATCTATGTGAATGTCAAAGCGGTGTTCACCAATACGGTTCCGGTTGACGCCTACCGCGGGGCCGGGCGGCCCGAAGCGACTTACCAGCTGGAGAGAGTGATCGACAAGGCGGCCCGCGAACTCGGCATCGATCCGGTGGAAATCCGCCGCCGCAATTTCATATCCGCGGAACAGTTCCCTTACGCGACTCCGGTGGCTCTCGAATATGACACGGGCGATTACCACGCCACCATGGACAAGCTGGAAGAGATCGCCGATCTGAAGGGATTCGAAGCCCGCGCGGAGCGGTCCCGGGCTGACGGCAAGCTGCGCGGACTGGGCGTGAACTGCTACATTGAAGCCTGCGGGATCGCGCCGTCCAATCTTGTGGGACAGCTCGGGGCGAGAGCGGGGCTTTACGAGAGCGCGACTGTCCGCGTGAACGCGACCGGTTCGGTGACGGTGATGACGGGTTGCCATTCGCACGGCCAGAGCCATGAGACGACCTTTCCGCAGGTTGTCGCTGACATGCTGGGGATCGCCGAAGATCAAGTCCATATCCAGCATGGCGACACTTCAAGCGCGCCGATGGGCATGGGAACCTACGGATCCCGGTCCATTGCGGTCGGCGGTTCCGCGATGCTCAGAGCCACAGAGAAGATCATCGCCAAGGCGAAGAAGATCGCGGCCCATCTGATGGAAGCGTCAGCGGACGACGTCGAATTCACCGGCGGCGTCTTCAGAGTGGCGGGCACCGACAAGGAGGTCGCGTGGGGCGATGTCTGCCTTTCGGCCTATGTTCCGCACAACTATCCGCTGGCGGAACTGGAACCGGGGCTGGAGGAGACGGCGTTTTACGATCCGGCGAATTTCACGTTCCCGGCGGGCGCCTATGCGTGCGAAGTCGAGGTCGACCCGGAAACCGGCAAGGTGGATATCCGCGCCTTTTCCGCAGCCGACGATTTCGGCAATATCATCAATCCCATGGTCGTGGACGGACAGGTGCACGGCGGCATCGCGCAGGGCGTCGGCCAAGCCATGCTGGAATCCGCCGCCTATGACTCCGACGGCCAGATGCTGACCGGATCCTATATGGATTATGCCATGCCGCGCGCCGATGATCTGCCGCCGATCGTGGTCGACCATTCCTGCAGGACGCCGTGCACGCACAATCCGCTGGGCGTGAAGGGATGCGGAGAAGCGGGAGCCATCGGCTCGCCGCCGGCGGTCGTGAATGCCGTGATCGACGCATTGTCGCGCGGCGGATATCAAGTGGATCATATCGACATGCCGGTGAGTCCGTCTCGGGTCTGGGAGGCGATCAACGCGTGATTCAGCGCAGGCCGGCCCGCGCCCGGCGCGAAGCCGGGCCGGCGGCATCTGAGGAGGAATATCAATGTATGATTTCATGATTGAACAGCCGGCCACCGTGCCGGCCGCGGCCGCGGCGCTCGCCCGGGAGGACGCGCAGGCGATCGCCGGCGGCCAGACGCTTATCCCGACCATGAAGAACCGCCTCGCGGCGCCTGCGGTGCTGGTGTCATTGACCGGCGTGGAGGGGATGAGCGGCGTTTCCGCTGCCGGCGGCGAACTGATTGTCGGCGCATCGACCTGCCATGCCGATGTGGCTTCCGGCGCCGCATCCAGTTATCCGGCTCTGGCGTCGCTCGCCGGGAACATCGGCGATCCGGCGGTGCGGAACCGCGGGACTCTGGGCGGCAGCCTCGCCAACAACGACCCGTCCGCCTGTTATCCCGCAGCCGCACTGGCAAGCGGCGCGGTGATCGTCACCGACCGCAGATCCATCCCGGCCGATGACTTCTTCCGAGGCATGTTCGAGACCGCGCTGGAACACGGCGAGCTGATCGTCGAGGCGCGTTTCCCGATCCCCGACCGCGCCGATTACCAGAAATTCGAGCAGCCCGCTTCGCGGTTCGCTCTGGTCGGCGTGTTCGTGGCCGGCAGCGCCGGCGGTCCGGTCCGGGTCGCGGTCACGGGCGCATCCGAGGGAGGAGTCTACCGGTGGCGCGAGGCGGAAGCCGCGCTGTCAGCGGACTGCAGCAGGGCGGCCCTGTCGGCGTTGGAAGTTTCGCCGGACGGAATGATCGAAGATGTTCACGGCTCGCCAAGATACCGCGCCAACCTTGTCAAGGTTCTCGCCGGCAGGGCGGCGGAGGCTGCGGCCTGAACGCAGTCAGCGGGCGGGCTCCGCGGGCCCGCCGTCTCACCGCGGCGGTGCGACAGGCTCAAACAGCTGCATCCCGTTCACGGAAAAGGCTCCGATCGCCTTTTGCCCGGCTTCTGAAAGAAGCCAATTCAGAAATATCCGTGCGCCGGCGGAGTTGATTCCGCGGCAGCGCGCAGCGTCCACGACCATGACCGAATAAAGATTGAGCAGATCGTCTCCTCCTTCAAAGTGGATTTCGTGGTTGAGTTTGTTGCCGAACCGGATCCAAGTCGCACGGTCCGTCAGTGTGTAAGCGTCCATTCCCGCGGCGATGTTCAGCGTGGCGCCCATTCCGGCGCCGGTTTCCCGGAGCCACGATCCCTGCGGCACGATTCCGGCCTGACTCCAAATCTCTGTCTCGCGGCTGTGGGTGCCGCTGTCATCGCCGCGGGAAACGAAAGGGTGTCTGCCCGCGGCGATGCGCGCGAACGCTTCCGCCGCGGAACCGGCGACAGCGATTTCCGCCGGATCTTTTTCCGGTCCGACAATGACGAAGTCATTGCGCATCAAATCGAACCGCCGGCTTGCGAAACCGGCGTCCAGGAAAGCTTTTTCAGCCGCAGGATCATGCACGATCACGGCTTCGCCGTTGCAGTCCGACGCTTGGCGCAGCGCTTGGCCTGATCCAACCGCCACCACCCGGACGTCAATTCCCGACTCCGCGGTGAATTGCGGAAGTATCGCATCATAGAGTCCGGAATTCTGCGCCGAGGTGGTAGATTGGAGGATGATGCGGCTGCTTTCCGCCTCCGCGGCAAATCCGCAGAGCGCAGTCAGCAGGGAAAGGCCGGCGCGCCGCATCAGGCCGGAAGTGTCCCATCCATGTAATCGCGGAAGGCCGCTGACTTTGGATGCGTGAACAGTTCAGACGAGTCGCCGCGTTCCGCGAGCCGGCCCTGCGTGAGGAACAGCGCCTCGTCGGCGAGCCTCTTTGCCTGCGCTACATTGTGAGTGACAAGCACGACCTTGACGCCTGACCGGCTCGCCGCGCGGATGAGGTCTTCAAGAGCAAGAACTGACCGCGGATCCAGATTGGCGGTCGGTTCGTCCATCAGCAGAAGTTTCGGATCGGATGCCATCGCGCGAGCCATCTGAAGCCGCTGCTGTTCGCCGCCCGACAGTTTTCGCGCCGGCTGGCCGGCGAACGCCGCCAGGCCGCAGATGTCCAGCAGCGCCGCGATCCTTTTCCCGCGCCGGGTGCGCCGGATGCCGGCGATTTTGAGAGCGTGGCTGAGATTCGCGCGGGCGCTGCGCCGCAGCAGCACCGGTCTCTGGAAAACCATCGCGGTCCGTCCCGCTGCCGCGGGGTGAAGCCGCACATGCCCGGATGCAGGCATCACCAGCCCGGCGATCGTCTTGAGCAGCGTGGATTTTCCAGCGCCGTTCTCGCCCATGATGACGCTGATGCCCCGCGCCGACAGCCTGCAGGTCACGCCGCGGATGATCTGCCGGGAGCGGTTTTCCACGGTCACATCGTCAAGCAGAATTGACCAGTCGGCGGATGCGTCGACCGCCGGAAGCAAAGACATGATCTTGCTGTCAGGCATGGGAACGGTGTTCCATCGCAGAATTCAGCATGAAGGCGGCGGCGTTGATAGCGATGGTCAACGACACGAGAATCGCGCCCAGAGCCATTGCCATCGCCAGCTCGCCTTTCGCGGTTTCAAGCGCGATGGCCGTCGTCATCACCCGCGTGGCATGATTGATGTTGCCGCCGACGATCATCACGGCGCCGACCTCCGCCAGAGCCCGCCCGAGGCCGGCCAGCGAAGCCGTGACCAGCTGGAACCGCGCGTCCCACAGCAGCGTGCCGATCGTGTCCAGCCGCGAGGCATGCATGGACCGCAGCGTCTCGTCATACTCTTTGGCGAGTTCGCTCACGACCTGCCGGGTCAGAGCCGCGACAATCGGGATGACCAGAATTGTCTGCGCGATGATCATCGCCGCCGGCGTGTATAGCAGGCGGAGCGGACCGAAAGGGCCGGCGGCGGAAAGAAGCAGATAAACCGTCAGTCCGACAACCACCGGCGGCAGGCCCATCAGCGCGTTCACAAGCACGGCGAGCCCGCCCCGTCCCGGAAATTTGAACACAGCCAGCGCGGCCCCGAGCGGAAAGCCCGCAAGACAGGCGATGGCTGTCGCGGTCAGCGTCACTTGCATGGACAGGACGATGATTTCGTAAAGCGCGGAATCCGCCGAGAATATCAGCCGGGCGGCAGTGTAAAACGCTTCGGAAAATGACGACATCCGGGACTTTGTCCTAACCGCCGAACAGGCCGCGGAATCTTAACTCAACCGCGGCGCATGCGCAATTCGGGGAAATTCCCGGCCGCATGGATCGATTCACCGGGGCCGGATTCCGGAAAGCAGGCGGAATGGGCGTGCTTTGTCCGGTCGTCGCCGGCTCCCGGGAAGCGCGGATTCTGAGTTGCCGCTGCGGATTTTTCCGATAACATGGATGCGCTGCTCGATCCGGCCGGGCGGCCGACGGCATCGGGAACCTGTATATGGCGCACAATCAGCCTCTCAGCGGCAATGAGATGCCGCGTTTCGGTGGTCCGGCGACGATGATGAGACTGCCGAGTCAGGAAACCGCGGACGGACTCGATGTCTGTTTCGTCGGAATCCCGATGGACATCGGCGCTTCAAACAGATCCGGCGCGCGCCACGGGCCGCGGCAGATCCGTGCCGAGAGCTGCATGCTCAGACCCTGCGGGACAGGCAACGGGACGGCGCCGTTTGACAATCTTCAAGTCGCGGACATCGGCGATCTGGCGATCAACACATTCAATCTCGCCGCGACCTGCGGCATCATTACCGAAGGAATCGCTTCGGTGCTTGACTGCGGTGCGATTCCGCTCATCCTGGGCGGTGACCACACGCTGACATACCCGGTTCTGAATGCCGTGGCCGCGAGACACGGTCCGGTGTCGCTGGTCCATATTGACGCGCACGCGGATACGTCTGACGAGATGTTCGGCGAAAAGGTCGCCCACGGCACGTCTTTCCGCCGCGCCGCGGAGGAGCGGCTGATCAATGCCGGGCAGACAATCCAGATCGGTCTGCGGGGAACCGGCTATACGCCTGAAGATTTCGACTGGGGCCGCAGGCGGGGATTTCAGGTGGTTCAGGCGGAGGAGTGCTGGCACAGGTCGCTCGCGCCGCTGATGAAGGACTTCAGGGCGCGGATCGGCCACAAGGTCCCGGTCTACATTTCATTTGACATCGACAGTCTGGATCCGGCCTATACGCCCGGCACGGGAACCGTGGAAATCGGCGGTCTGACTTCCATTCAAGCTTTGGAAATCATCCGCGGTTGCCGCGGGCTGAACATAGTCGGAGGAGATCTTGTGGAGGTGTCGCCGCCCTACGATCCCTCGGGCAACACGGCCCTCGTCGCAGCCAATCTCTTGTTTGAAATGCTCTGCGCGCTTCCAGGCGCCGGTTGATTCAGTCCCGGTCAGGCTGTGAACGCATTCTTTTGCGATGCGGCGATCAGAATGGCAGAGGCAGGAAAATTGCGGGCGCGCTTGTCACTCCGCTCGGCAGTCTTCGGAATTTTTTCGACACGCTGCCGCGCAGTGCCCGCGTAGATCAAAGACTGAACATGATCTGCTGCTGGTCCTGCAACGCGATTACCGCCCTGTCTACGGTCTATGAAACTGCCGCGCCCGGCGGCGAAGAAGCCCCGGCGCCGGTTCACTATCTGTCATGAGATTCATGCGGGAAGGCTCTGAAGTTCACTGCGCCGTTCCGATCGTCGCGGTGGCGCAGGAGCGGTTCGCGATTTCGGCCGCGGGTTTCACAGTCGGGAGAAACGCCGGGACCTGACCGCCATGCCGGATCTGAACGCGCTGCCGAATAAAAAGGCATCGTAATTGGTCAGGTTGTTTGCCGTCTTTGTGATTGAATTCCTGAAAAGTGAATAGCAGAGCGGCGCGAGCCGCGAATCATCCGGCATGAATTTGAATCAGCTGTCAGCGGAGCCGGCCCGATGACCGGCGGCATTCAGGCGGGGGTTCCGGACAGTATCGCCGGTCCATCTTTCAGCCGGGCCGGTCTCAAGGCGAGACTTGCCGAGGCTGTCGCGGGTCGTGACGCTGCTTTCGCTGGGCGTGATGCGGCAGCCGCCGAGCGGGATGTTGCCGTTACCGAGCGAAACAAAGCCGTCGCGGCGCTTGCGGTTTTCAGGGCCGCGTTTCCGAGCTTGAGCGGTGTCCGGTAACGAACAGTCGTGACAGTCACAAGCTGCCGTCGATTGACGGGCTTTCCAAGCCGGGTGCGAAGAAAAGAGCTTAATCGGAGCGCAGCCCGGTCATAAGGGAACGACGATGAGCTTCGTCGAGACCCCGGGGCAGGGTCGAGGATCATCATCCCGATTCCTGCGTCCGGTGCGGCGGGTCCCTCGCCGGGGCGGTGAGCGCGGACCGCTATCCGGAGGGCATGAATGGTCCGGCGCAGTACGGTCCGGGAGTGCGTTCTACCATGCGTTTTTGCTCGACAGCGGTGCCGAGATGTTCTCCGGTTTCGCCGGGCATGTCGGCGCTGCGGCGGCGAAGGCCGCGGTCAAGAATGCAGCTGAGACCGGGGTCCGCGTCGACGGCGGGTTCCGCCGGGTTCACGTCGTCTGCACGGAGCTTCTCAGCTTTTTCCATCTCGGCGAAAGCCGCGGCGATGCAACCGCAGACGCGACCGGCATCGCGGTTCATGACTTTCAGCGTCCGTACTGGAATATCGTCGGCGTGAGCCATGCGCACTGTGTCGCTCACATCCTGCGCGGACTCGACGCTCTGACGGGGTTTCACGGTGAGGCTTGGTCGGCGGAAATGCGGAAACTGCTTCAAAGGGTCGTGCACGAGGTCAACGAGGCGGTCCGTGCCGGGGAACCGCTGTCCGCGTAGGCGGTCGACCGGATCGAAAGGGAGTACGGTGAGATCATCGCCGCCGCCGGACGGCGGTAAGCGGAAGCGGCACGGGAGACGGAAAAAGCGCAAGCGCAAGCATCCATGTTCAAATTCAAGGGCGTTTCGGGGGGAAATTCAGCCCTTATTTCCTTTTTCCCACAGCTTTTGCACATTTTCTCCACAGAAGCTCCGCTGGTTCAGGAGGCCGGCGCAGCCGCCGCGGGCCGTCGAATCGGCCGCTCCGGAGGGCAGCTCGGCCGTCCGGACGCGGACGGGGCGTGTTCTTCCCAGACGCGCCTTTCGCGCAGCAGCGTGTTCGCCAGGATGACCAGCTTGCGCATGACGGCGATAAGGGCGACCTTATGACATTTCCCCCGCTCGGTGAGCCGGTCATATAATTCGGACATATCTTTATTGAACCGCACAGCCGCTGTAGCCGCCATGTAGAGCGCGCGCCTCGGACGGAAACGTCCGCCCTGAACGCGCCGGGCGCCTTTCTTCGCGCCGCTGTCGCGGGCGAACGGGGCGGTTCCGGCGAGCGCCGCGGCCCGGCGGCTGTCGAGCTGCCCGAGTTCCGGGAGCCAGCCGAGCAGAGCGGCGGCCGTGACCGGTCCGATGCCGGGAACGGACATCAGGATGCGGTAAGCGCGGGCCTGACCGGGATCGCTCTTGATATGCTCCTCGATCTCAGTTTCGAGAGCTTCCCTCTGCCGCTCGACGGCTTTGACAGCTTTGTCCATGCGCTTTTTCGCTGACGCGTCCTGCAGATCATTGCGGCACTGGCGCAGTTTTGCAGCATTCTCAACCAGTTGCCCGCGGGCGACCATGAGGTCATTGAGACGGTTAAGGAACGCGGATTTCGGCTCGGTCGCCGGGAGATCGGCGAAGGCCGCCGCGAAGGCGGCGAGCATCCTCGCATCCGCCTTGTCGGTCTTCGCCAGCTGGCCGGTCGCTTCGGCGAAGCGCCGCGCCTGGCGGGGGTTGACGACGCAGACTTCGTAACCTCGGTCGTGCAGCGACTGATGAACCGCCCGGTGCAGCCGTCCGGTCGCCTCGATGACGACCCGCCGCACCCCGTGTTTTCTCAGAAACCCGTCGATCGCGCGGAAACCCGGACGGTCGTTTTTGAACCGGCGGTCAACGCCGGCGGCATGCGCATCGATCGTGTCCTTGCTGATATCCAGGCCTGCGCATATTTTCGTCATGTCCCTGTGCTCCTATTCTCATGGTTATTCGGATCTTGATCCAGGCATCCATTCAGGACGCGAGGGACCGGGAAAGCCGGGCCGGCCACGCTTGCGCACGGTTCTTTTCAACCTTGGGCCTTATCGGCCCGACCCGACTCAGCGGGGACAGCATCCCCGCTTCCCCTTGCCGGCAGTCGCCGGCAAGGGGAACCCGCGACAGGATAGCACGGCTGCGGATGAGCGGTGAAATGAAAGTTTTCCACAGCCTCGCGCCGAGCAACCCCTGTGGACAACTCCTTATGGAATTATCCTTCGGAAGCTGGCGGTGCCGGCGACGAATGAGCAGGCCGAGCGAGACCTGCGGATGCTGAAAGCGTATCAGAAAGCATACGGCCGCTGCTGGAGCAAGCGGGGTGCTCGGAGCTGTGCGGTCCTGCGGACGCTGATTGAAACCGCCCGCAAGCAGAAACAGCCCGGCCTTGACCTATCAATCTAACATACTTATATCCGTGTCTTCTTCTCCTTCCGGCCAGCCTCCTTCCCAGTCCCGCACAGCCCGGACAGTGATGACGGCCTGAGACAGGAACCTGACGCCTTCCCACAGCTTCTGCGTGCCGGGCAGCGGCTGACGTTTCGAAGGATGAAAGCCGGCCAGCCCGCCGGTGAGCACGACGAAGCCCTTGACGGTCATATCCGGCGGCGCCCGGGGAACCTTGAAGCCGTGCCGGGCGGCGAGGGCGCAGAGGACCGTGACGTCCTCCCGGGCGATATGCAGTCCGGCCGGGTCGTCCGGCTTTTCGCGGGCCAGGAGGGAGAGGTCCCAGACCCGGAAGGCGGTGACCGCGTCGAAGGCGAAGCGCTTGCGGAGGTCGTCGGCGTCGTCGAGGCGGCGGTCCTCGATGCGGGTGCCGACCTTCAGGGCGTGGAAGAAACGTTCGATCCGCCAACGCAGTTCGTGCCAGCGCAGCGCGGTGCGGGCGGTCTCGAGGCCGGCTTCGCCCTCCGCAGTCAGCAGCATCCAGTGCAGCGGCGCGCTCTTTTTCCCCTTCGCGGGGCGGCAGGGCGGGTTTTCCTCGAGGGCGGAGACGGCGGTCATGCGAACCGGCGCTTCGCCCGCCCGGTCTTTCGGGGGGAGCAGGTCGACCGGCGCGCAGCGCAGCGTCAGCTTCGCCGTGCGGCCCTTCCTGCGGTTCGGGCCGCCGCAGGCGGGAACCTCGATTTTCCGTCCTCCCACAGGTTCCGTTGCCAGCACGAAGTCCCATAGATCCTCGTCGCCGCCCGAAGGCAGCGCTGCCCGGCGCTTCGATCCCCGGCCCGCCCGGATCAGCAGATCCGCCCCGGTCTCCCCGGCGCGCGAGATCAGTTACTGGAAGTCCCCCTCCCGGTCGCAGACCGCTGCTGCGCGGGTGTCGGGACAGGCGCGCGCGAGTTCCTGCGCCCGGTCGAGACCGGCGATCCAGCGGACGCTGTCCTTCTCCTCCGCCCGGCGGAATTCCGCGTCCGCCTCGAACATCCCGAGCGGCCGTCCGGCCGCGTTCACCGCGACGCCGACATGCGCCAGGATACCCGATGCTCCCTTGCCGCCGCCGCCGATGTCGTCGAGGCCCGACGTCTCCGACAGGCCGTCGTAGTTCAGCGCGGTCGTGTCCTGAACGACTGGCACGAGCCGTTCGGCGCGGCACCGCTCGACCGTCTGCTCGAAGTGCGAATTCAGTATGTGCTCCATCGTCACCGCCTTGTTCGACAGCAGCCGGTAAGCCGCCGCCTGTTCCGCCTGTCCCGGGAAGATCGCCGGCAGGCCCTCGCCGAGGCGCCGGGTCCAGGCCGCGCCCATGCGCGGTCCGGCGCCTGACCCTGCCGTCCGGGTGCGTGCCGCGCCCGTACTCCCGTTCGGACCGGCCCCCCTCGCTGTACAGCGATCCGGACCAGCCGGGAACCCGTTCCGGCCCGCGGCTCAGAACCTCGCGCCAGCCCTCCGAAAGCGGCTTGAGCCAGACCGCGCGGCGCACGCCCGAACGCCGTCCCGAAGTCAGTTCCGGGCAGCGCTGCCATCCCGCGGCCCTGCAGCTCAGGCCGGACATCTCCGGCCCCGTGAAGGTCTGCGCTGGGACAGGACGCTCGCCGCAGGCGGCTGGCTGGTCGCCGGCGATCCGCTCCGCCGCCAGTCGGAGGACCCGGGACGCGAGACCCTTCACCCGGACGCCGGGGAAGATATCAGGCGAAACCCTGCATTGCGCCGGGCGGGGAGGTCACGGTGCACTGCCGCTTCCATTCCTTGGCCGGGCAACGCGTGACGTGCCGGGCAAGGCGGTCGCTTCACGGGCGTCCGGTTCTCGAAGTCGTCGATTCACAGGGTGCGCGGCACCGGATCGCGGAATGGATGACGTCGCCGGATTCCGGGCGGTGCGAGCTTCGCGCCGAACCGAGGCTGTCCCTGGCCGCGCTTGCGGATTCGCATGATCCCGCGACATCCTTTCCATGTTCTCTTGAGAAGACAGAGGAGGAACCCGATGAAGGACGAAACCGCAGAACCGCAGGTGTTCCGGACAGACCTTTTCCAGGAAACGCCGGCGGTTCATCGAAACCCGGAGCTGAGGCAGGCCCTGCAGCCGGCGCTCGCGGCGCTGATCGAGCGGGCAGCAGCGGCCGCTCAGGAGGGGACGGGCGATGACGGTGACGCGTGACGCGCGGCTGACCGCCGGCTGCTCAGCGCGATCGGCGATCGTGTACATCCGCTGGCCGAGCGGGATGCAGGTCCGCAACAACGTCGAGAGGCGTAAGCTGCAATACACCCTTGAGGGCCATGCCCGGGGGCTCGGCTTCGCGAAGGTCGAGGTAATCGACGACGATCCCGGCGTCTCGGGCGGCGGCGTCCGCCGTCCGGGCTTCGAGCGCCTTCTGCAGACCGTCTGCAGCGGCTCCGTCGGCCTGGTCTTGGCCATCGAGGCCTCGCGTCTCGCGCGGAACGGCCGGGACCGGCACGCGCTGCTGGAAATTTGCGCTGTCGTCGGCTGCCTGGTCGGCGACCGCGACCGGATCCACGATCCGGCGACGGTCGATGACCGAGCCTTTCCAGTGCTGAAAGGCCGGTTCGCGGACATGGAGCTTGCGATGTTCCGCCAGCGGTCCCTGGAAAGCCGCCAGGCGCTGGCCGAGCGCGGAGAGCTCTTCCCGCACCTGCCGGCCGGCTTCGAGAAGGTCGACCGTCACAGTATCGAGAAGACGCCGGACCAGCGCCGGCGAGACGCGATCGGCATGGTGTTCAGGAAGTTCCGCGAACTGCGGAGCATCCGTCAGGTCCAGCGCTGGCTCCGCAAGCGCGGCGTCAGGATCCCGGTCCGCGACCTCAAGGGCGGCGGGATCGCGCAGCGGATCCCGCACGACTCGACGCTGGCCTCGATGCTCCGCAACCCGATTTACGCCGGCGCCTGCGTATACAGGCGCCGGCGCCGGGAGGTGACGGTTGACGCCGGCGGGGCTGAGAAGGTACGCGAGGGGATCATGAAGCCCGAGGCCGAATGGTCGGTTCTGCTGCGCGACCGCTGCGATGGCTGCATCGGCTGGGACGAGTACGAGAGGAACCGGAGGGTGATCGAGGCTGACACCGTCGGGAACCAGGGGGCGCCGCGGGCCGGCAGCGCGCTGCTGGCCGGTCTTCTGCGCTGCGGCCGCTGCGGAGGGCGGCTGCAGGTGATGAACAACGGCAAGTCGCACAGGTATCAATGCCCGGGAGACGCGCGTACAGGGGGCAGCATCCGCATCGGCTTCGGCGGCGTGCGGGCTGACAGGGCCGCAGGCGCGGCCGTTCCCGCCGCGGCGCAACCCCTCGGCGCAGCCGCCGCACTGGAGGCGTTCGAGCGGCGCGGCGACGATGCGTCGGCCCGGATCAGGCTTGCCGCCTCGGCGCTGGAGGAGGCCCGGTATAAGGCCGGTCGCGCGCAGGCGCAGTTCGATGCGGTCGATCCCGGCAACCGTGACATCCTCTGCAACCTGGCGGCGCGGCAGGAGACCTGCCTGGCCGAGGTCTCGGAGCGCGAGGAGCGGGTTCGGGCGCTCGAGGCGACCCGCGAGGCGCGGGAAGCGGGGTCCGCAGCCCGCGACGCCTTTCTGGAACTGGGAGCCGACTTGGAGCGCGCATGGTCCCATGAGGACGCGACGCCTCAGCTGCGCAAGACCGTCCTGCGCGCGGCCTTGGTTGAGATCACCGCCGGCATGCGGGAGGACACGGTGCATCTGCTGCTGCACCGGCGCGGCGGCGACCATACCGGGATCGAGGTGAAACGCTTCCGCACCGGCGAGCATCGTTATGCGTCCGACAAGGATACCGAAGACCTGATCGCCGGGCTGACCCGGCAGCTGCCCGACGAGCGGACAGCCCGGCTTCTCAACCGCCTGGGCCGCAAGACAAGCAAGGGCAACGGCTGGAACAGGGACCGGGTGCGCGCATTCCGTTCACATCGCGGCATTCCGGGATATCGTGAGGGCGAACGGCAGGAGCGCGGCGAACTGTCCCTCAGCGAGGCATCGGCGCAGCTCGGCGTCGATCCCTCGGTCGTGCGCCGGCTGATCCGGGCGGGCATCCTGCCCGCGCGGCAGGTCTGCGCCGGGGCGCCTTGGGCTGTCGCAGCAGCGGATCTCGAGACCCCTCGGGTCGTCGCGGCGCTGTCCGGCTGCCGGAGCGTCGCCGCCGCGGACCCGAACTGAATCGGGTTCGGGTTTTGACCGCCCTGCGAGGCCGCATGGCCACCCGTCCGGCGGCTTGCCGGCAGGCAACGGGAAAGGCGATCTTCAACGGAACGGGGCGGAAACGCGCGGCAAACCGCCGCTGACACAGGAGGCTGAATGGAAAATCGTTATAAATCAATCCTGAAGCGAGGCAGGGTGTTGTGATGGCATCTACGGCAGCAGGAGAAACCGGTGGTCGCACACGACCCTGCCGATATCAGCGACGCGGGCGTCGGCCGACCAGCCGATCAAGCCGTCGCGGGGGCCGAGCTGGATCCCCGCCGCGGAGAAACCGATGCCGCCCAGAGTGCCGCAGCGCTCCGAACGGAGCCAGCACCGGACCTGGCCGCCCGGCGGGCGGCGCATTCCTTCCGGATGATGTGTCTCGATCATCGACTCCCAGCGGCGGCGGTCATCCGCGTCCGTCAACGGTTCGAGCGACAGGGCGCCGAGGTCGCTGAGCGCGCCCGCGACGGAACTGTCGGGAAAGTCCGCCGCAGGACGCGCCCGCGGGTCGAGCCCCGTCTCCTTCGCCTCCGGCAGGCGCGCGCCCAGCCTCTCCGCAAGCGTCGGCAGGAGCTTGCGCGCCGACGCGAGGCACGGCTTGCCGGTGCGGCCGCACTGACTCTCACGCCCGCACAGTTCGCGGGCGAGCGCGGTCCGCGTCAGGTCCCCGCTCTTGCAGGCCCTGTCGAACCATTCCACCGTTTCCGAAGAAATTTGACGCATACCGATCCGCATGGCCGCGTGATTCGCACGGAAGCATGCTGGAAGTTAAGTGTGTATTGTTGATAGGTCAGGGGCGGGGATACAACTGAGACGCGGCGGCGAAGGTCTTGCGAAAGTCCGTCATGAGGCGGGCAAGATAGTCGGCGCAGGCACCGAGCTCGATGCCGGGATTTATGTGGTGCACACGGGGAAGGAGAACGGCGAGAGCGAGGGCATTCAGATCATCTCGGCCGCCGACATTGACGTCAGCGGAAGCACCGATGAAGCGAACGGTATCTGGGCGAACACCACCAAAAGCCCGGCGGCCGGTTCGGAGATTCCGATCGATATCGATATCACCGGGGGAACGATACTGGCCTCTTCCGAATTGTACTCCACGGGCGTCGCTGTAACGCAGCACACTGACGGCGATATCACGATAGACGCAGCCGAAGGCGTGAAACTCGGCACACGGGCCGCTGTGATCGGCGGACCCGGAATTTATGCAGGAGGGACGAACACAGAAATCAGCGGCCGTTCCGACGTGACGATTACGAACAACGGCGAGATCCACGCCAGCGGGGGCGGGTTTAATAGTTCCGGCGGCATCAGGGTCACGCACGGCGGCGTCGGGACGGTGACGGTGAAGAACGGTTCCGGCGGCATGATTTTCACAGGCGGCGCGGATCCTCTTAATAGTGAAATCGGCGGGATCAGCGTGCTGTACAAGGGAGTGACCCTGGACTCGGACGATAAGGACGGGAAGCCGCGGGCCGTCGTGATCGAATCGTCGGGCATGATCGAGTCGGAGTCTTTCGGCGTTTATGTCAAGGTCTACGGCGATGATGCCAAGAGCATCCCGGTGACGGTCGATGTGAAAGGCGGCTCCGTCGATGCCGTCATGCACGGAATTTACGTTACGAACGGTTTCACGTCCGCGGGCGGCGTGATCAAGGTGACGGTTGACGAAGGGGCGTCGGTGAAGTCCCGTCGGGACGGCGTCCATGTCGACGGGGCCTTGCTGAAGGACGGGACGCGGGCGCAGACGGTCGAGGTTCACGGCACAGTCGCGGGGGGCAGCAGAGACTTCGCCGGGGTGCACATGGTCAAGGGCGGGACGGTGGTCATCGGGCCGCGGGCGCATGTGAGCGCGGCGTCCGGCACAGCGATCAAGGCGAACGCCGAGGGCGACATGACGGTCATCCTGGTGATGGACGGCGACGGTTTCACCGGCACGGTCGACGGCGAGATCCGCAACGCCGCGGAGACGGCATTCAGGATCCGCGACGCTTCCGGCACAGAGACGGCTCTGACGGCGGAGCGGGCGTTGAAGTCGGTCGGCGGGACGAAGGGCGTCTACCGCGCCGTGCGGACGTCGGTTCTGGAAGAGGCCATGGAGGACGGTTCGAAGGTCGGTTATAAGTTCAAGATGACCGGTCCGGAGGAGAGGCAGTACCACGCCCGGGCGCGTGTTTACGAGGCTCTGCCGTCGGTGCTTCTGGATCTGAACGCGCCCGCGCCGCGCCCGCGCCGCGCCTGCGCCGCGATGCGTCCGGGGGCAACAGCGCCTGGGCCGCGTTCGACGCCGGCGAAGGCGAGCGGCAGGCGTCGGGTTCGACGACTTCCGAGGGCACGGCCGGGCGGGCGCTGGCCTGGGACTTCACGCGCTGGGGCGTCGCTTCCGGTTTTGATTTCCCCGCCGGGGAGGAACTGACGGTCGGAGTGAGCGCGCATCACCGGCGGGGCAAGGCGGCGGTGAAGCACGGCGGCACGGTCAAGGCGTCGGGCACGGGCGTCGGGGCGTCGTTGACTTACGGCAGCGCGGACGCCGTGTATTTCAGGGGCTGGTTCTCGTATTCCGGCTTCAGCGGCATCGAGCTGATGTCGTCCGACGACATGCCCGGCAGCGGCAACCTGTCCAGATCGGATGTCTCCGGTTCGGGTCTCGCGGTCGGTCTGGAAGCCGGCATGCGGACGGAGCTGGAGGGAATGACGCTGACGCCGCGCGGCGGTCTTGTCTTTTCATCCGTTGATATCAGCGGGTTCAGCGATCTGGAGGGCATCGCCGGCAGCGGCAGGGTCTCGGGTTCGGGCAGAAGCCTCAAGGGCCGCCTCGGCGTGACGGCGGAGATCGGCGAGGTCGCCGCGGGCGCGGCGGTGTACGCCTCCCTGGATGCGGAGCACGATTTCTCGGCGAAGCGCGATGTGACGGCTTCGGGGACGAAGCTCTCCTCGAAACCGAAGGCGACCTGGGGCCGGCTCGGCCTCGGCGGAGAACTGAGCCTTTCGGAGGACGGCGGGACGATGCTGTCCGGGGAAGCGTACTACGCGACCGCCGGCGGCGGCAACTCCGACTTCGGCGGCGGGCTGACGCTCGGCTTCCGCTTCTGACCTGACAGGGCGGTTCCTGTTCCCGCTCCGGCCGTCAGGCCGGGGCGGGATATTTCCAGACCGTCCCGGCCGGGCAAAGCGGTTCGGTGCCGCACTTAATCTGAACTTTTCCGTAATGTTTTTGTAAGCATTTGTATTCATTTGATCATTTGTAATTAGGGCCTGTTGACAAATGGGGTTGTGCTTCTGGGGTTGCGCTGCCATAATCGTCTCAACGAGCACCGGAGCGGCGCCGCAGGCAAGACGGGCAGAGAGATGAATGAACGCTGACAGAACCATGCTGACTAATAAAATGCAGCAGCGGATCGAACCGCTTCTTCCCGGCAAAGCGACCGACCCAGGCGTCACCGCGGCGGACAATCGGCTTTTCGTTGAGGCTGTGCTCCAGCGCACCCTTCCGCCGCGTTTCGGCAAGCAGCACAGCGTGTATAAGCGGTTCCGCCGCCAGTTGCTTTCGGGTGTTTTTGAGCGTGTTTTCAATATGTTATCGGAGGCGTTCGACTTCGAATACATATTCATTGACGGTTCTATCGTGCAGGCGCATCAGAAGGCTTCGGGAGCGAAAAAAGGGGCCCTGCCGACAGGGGATCGGGCGTTCCCGGGGCGGTCTGACGAGCAAAATCGTCGCGGTCACGGACGCGCTCGGTTACTCAGCGCGGTTCGTGATTCTTCCCGTCCAGAAGCATGATCTTGTCGGGACGCCGCGGCTTATGGAGGGGCTGTCTTTTGGAGCTTTGATAGCCGACCGGACGTTCGACGCCGACTGGCTGCTCAAGGAACTTGAGGAGCGCGGCTCCGAGGCGGTGATTCCCCCGAGGAAGAATCGGCGGCAGCTTCGGGATTACGACCGCGATATGTACCGCTGGCGGCATCAGATCGAGAATTTCTTTGCGAAAATCAAAGAGTTCCGTGCGATCGCGACGCGGTACGACAAGACCGACGCCAGCTTCGCGGCGGCGATTTATCCAGCCGCCGGCCTGATCGCGGCAAAGTGATTGTCTACAGGCCCTAGCCAGCATGGTTCTGTCAGCGTTCATTCATCTCTCTGCCCGTCTTGCCTGCGGCGCCGCTCCGGCGCTCGTTAAGATGATTCCAGCAGCGAGTCGCCCGAAGCGCAACCCGATTTGTCCACAGGCCTTAGTCAAGTATCCGGCAAGCACTCCTGGAGACGGGATCATCCGTCGGCGGCGGTCATTGAAATATTTTTCGGAAGCACGGGATCCAGGAACGGAGCCCCTCAGGAATCGGCTGGCCGGAGGCTCAGATCCGCCGGCTCCATCTGGAGCGTGTCAAGGTCGGGCTGTTCCTGTTTGCGGGCGGTCTCAATCAGCGTCCGCAGGATCGCACAACTCCGGGTGCCCCGCTCGCTCCGGCAGCAGCCGTATGCTCTCTCATGCACTTTCAGCATCTGCAGGTCTCGCTTGCGCTTTTTTCGTCTCTCACGCCGCTTCCCGCCGTCCAGCGGCGGCAGTGCCTCGTGCCGGGCGACGGCGGCGGCGATTATCTCACCGCACTCCCTTTCGATCCGGTCCGCCGCCTCCGCGGACAGCGGTTCTCCGGCGCGGGCCGCCTCGTTGACCTCGTGCACGGTCCCTTGAAGAAGTTTCCTCATCTCCGCTGACCAGGCCTCGCCGTGAAACTCCGTCAGAGCGTCGAGTCCGCGCAGGATGTGAGCGACGCAGTGCACATGGCTCACGCGCCGACGATATTCCAGTACAGTTGCTGGAAATCATGCACCGCGATGCCGGTCGCGTCCGCGGCTGCATCGCCGCGGCTTTCGCCGAGACGGAAAAAGCTGAGAAGCTCGGTGCAGACGACATGAACCCGGCGGAGCCTGCCGGCGACGCGGCCCCCGGTTTCAGCTGCAAGCTTGACGGCGGCCTTCGCCGCCGAAGCGCCGACATGCCCGGCGAAGCCGGAAAACCTCTCGGCACCGCTGCCGAGCAAAGAGGAAACCGTTCCCGGGGACATGTGACACGCCGAACAGGTTTCTCATCATCCCGGCCAGCCGCCGGCGCAGGCCGCCCTGTGAGTCCGGCGTTCTATCGTCTCGAGCGCGAGCGGCGGAATGCCCGTGACCTGCCGCCGGACATACCCCTCCGACATCGCCCCGGCGAGAAACGCGCCGCACTGGCAGCAGACATCGGGATGGTGATCCTCGACCCTGTCCGGGGTCTCGGCGAGGCGCATCGTCGTTCCCTTATGACCGGGTACAGTTCTCGTATGGCGAAGCCAAGCCATTGATTTAGCACGGTTGTGCGGTCGCGAGGCAGCGGCGAAAACGGGTTTTCGTGACAATCGCCCGTTTCGGGACCGGATTTTGTCACGACGGCAGGGTTCAGCGGTGGATGCGGGAACGCTCCGCACCGCAAGATGCGATATGATGCTGGTTTGAACCTGCAACATCAGGAGCGCTCCCATGTCAGTTTCACAGCCTCGGCCTTCCGCGTCCATCGATCTTTCCGGCTTGCCGCCTCGGGTTGTCGAAGCGGTCACGCAAGTGACCGCGGTTTGTCATCGGCAGTTCGGTTCAGAGTGCTCTGCCGAGGCCTTCGAGGAAGCGGAGCGGCGGGTGCTTGAGAGCGTGCGCGCGCTTGGCTGCGAGATCCTGGGCGCCTGTGCCGAGGCCCGGGACGACGGTGCGCCCCGGATTGAGCGTGACGGGCAGAACCGGTTCCGTGCAGCGCCGACGCCGAAGACGATCATGACCTCGCTCGGCCCGGTGACCTTTCGGCGCGCGCGCTGCCGCACCGGCGGGCGCTGCCGATCGCTGATGCCGGCGGACGAAAGCCTGAGCCTTGTCGATGACTGCCTGACACGGCCGGCGGCTCAGCTCGGGCTGATGATGATGGTTCACTGCACGGCGCGGGAAGCGGAGGCGTTCTTCGGCAAGCTCGGCGCCATGACGCCGTCTGTGAGCGCCTTGCAGCGCCTGAGCCTGACCATGCGGGAGCGCTGGGAACGTCTCGGCCCGCAGGCCCTGGACGGCATCCGGGAAGCCGAGGACATCCCGCAGGACGCGGTCACCGCCTCGGTCTCGCCAGCCGGCGTCATGGCAGCGCTGCGGGCCGGCGAGGACGGCCGTTGCGAGGCCTGCCGGCGCGAGGCGGCCTGTGGCACAGTCTCCTTCCACGACGCCGACGGTGAGCGCCTGAAGACCGTCTGTCTCGGCCGCATGCCCGAGCGCGGCAAGCGCACGCTGAAGGCGCAGCTGGCAAGCGAGGCCGCGCATATCAGGCGCAAGCGTCCCGGGATCAGGATCAGCGCCATCGCCGACGGCGCCGCCGACAACTGGACATTCCTTTCCGGTCTTGAGCCCGAAACCGAGGTGATCGACTTCCGGCATGCCTGCGAGCATCTGCGCGTGGCGGCCGACCATGCAACGGCGCCCTGCCGGTTCGAGAAGTGCCGCGAGATCCTGCGCTGCGACCCTCGCGGCATCGACAGGGTGATCCGGGCGCTGCGCTGCCTTCGCGACACCGCCGCGCCGGCGGGCCGAGCCGACATCGACAGGGAACCGGCCTTCTTCCGCAAGCATCGCCACCGCATGCGCTGCCACGCGCTGAAGCAACAGGGGATCGCGATCGGCTCGGGAATTGTCGAGGCGGCCAACAAGACCCTCGTCGCACAGCGCATGAAACGCTCCGGCATGCGCTGGCGCATCGTTGGCGGACAAGCCGTTCTCACCTTCCGCGCCCTCACCAAATCCGGCCGCTTCGAAAGCGCGTGGAAAGCCATGATCAAGGCAGACAACGCACCAGCCAACGATAACATCAGCCCACATCACACCCAGGCGCTGGCCGCATGAGATGAAACAATGAAACTGACTTTCAAACTGACATACTAGGTTGTGTCCTCAAATATTTGACATGCTGAGCTGGTTGCGGCACAGTGCCGCGCGACCAGCGGTGAGAATGCTCAAAGGAGATTTGAAATGATCGGCAGCCGGCATGATATGACGAACGAGCAATGGCAGCGGATGGAGCGTGTGATGCCGAAAGGTCTGCCCGGGCCGCCGCGCAAGGACGACCGTAAGGTAACAGCCAGTATATTTTTCGTGCTGCGCACCGGCATGCCATGGCGGGATTTGCCGGAGCGTTACGGGCCTTACACGACCTGTTACAACCGTTTTACCCGCTGGAGCGAATCGGGCCGCTGGCAGAAGATTCTTGAAGATCTTCAACGGTTTGAAGAAGCGGAAGAAGAAGCCGCGGACGAAAAGGACGACGGCGATCCGGCGCCGCGGAGCCGGATGATCGACTCGTCGTCGATCCGCGCTCACCGCCATGCCGCCGGGTCGCGCAAGGACGGCGAGCCGCAGGAGATCGGGCGTTCCCGGGGCGGACAGCCTGCGAAGATTCATGCCATGGTCGACGGCAAGGGCGGGCTGCGCCGCATGCGCCTGTCGCCCGGGCAGGCCGCCGACTGCGCCGAGGCGGCGCCCCTTATTGACGGCCTTGAAGCCGGCTGCGTCCTGATCGCCGACAAGGCTTACGACACCGAGGCCGTTCTCAAGCAAACGGCGGAAGCCGGCTGCCGGGCCGTCATTCCGTCGAAGTCGAACCGCAGGCAGCAGCGGCCGCTGGATAAAGCTGTCTATGCGAAGCGCAATGTCATTGAGCGTTTCTTCGGAAGAATCAAAGAGTTCCGGCGGGTCGCGACCCGCTTTGACAAGCGAGCCCGCAACTTCGCCGCCGCTGTCATCCTGACCGTCATCCGCTGCCTGCTGCGGAATGACGCAAAGGGGATAATTGAGTCCACTACCTAGACTCACACCCCTTATGACCGGGCTGCCCGCCCGGCCTGCGCCCCGATGAAGACTTTTTTAGGCCCCGGCTTGGAAAGCCCGTCGCTCGACGGTGCTTATGACTGTTGCGGCTGTTCACTACTGAACGCCGCTCAAGCCAAGAAACGCGGTCCTGCGAAACCGCAAGCGCCGTGACGGCTTCGCACGCAATACGTCCCTTGCGGCGAGCCGCTCCCGGCCCGCTCAGCGCGGGGGCGGGAGCGGCTCGCCGTGCTTCGGAGCCTGCCGGAAATCCGGAAAATTCAGCGTTGGCCAAGGCACTTGGCGGGACATGCGGCCGCAACGCGGCCGTGAATTTCACAACCCGTTCAGTCCGTAGGCACCCGGCGATTGTATGCGATTGAGATGCGGCTGATTTGGACGCGCCGCTCTGATCACGTGTTGCAGGCGGTTTTCAGGGCTTTGGCAAAGACCATTTTGGGCACCCGGTCGGCGGGCTTCATGATGGTCTCGCCGGTCTGAGGGTTCCTCACGTTTCTCGCCGCGCGTTCGCGGCACTCGATTTTGCCGACTCCAGGCAGAGCCGCCGCGCCGCCGCCGGCGACCGTGGACGTGATCACGGCTGACAGCGCGGTGATCACGGCATTGGTCTCTTTGATCGTGACTCCTGCCTCTGCGGCCACGTTTGCGGCGAGTTCAGCCCGCGAAAGTGCTTTGATTGCCATACTGATTGATCCTTTTGTCTTTTTGGTTAAAGTTGCAGTTGGAAACGCAATACATATTGCGTGTCTTTTCACAATACCAAACCGTCATTGACGCTGGAAGCTGCTGATAGTTTTTCCGGAATCCGGTCAAAGAAACGCTGTTTCGCCGAAACTGCGCAGCTTCCGAGAATGCAAAACCTCCAGCGGCATTTCGCGCAGCGATTCCATTGCCCGGATGCCGATGCTGAGGTGTTTTTCGACTTGATCCCTGTAAAACCGCGTTGCCATGCCGGGGAGTTTGAGCTCGCCCTGCAGCGGTTTGTCTGAAACGCACAGCAGAGTTCCGTACGGCACGCGGAAGCGGAAACCGTTGGCGGCGATCGTAGCCGATTCCATATCCATGGCAATGGCCCGGGACTGGCTGAGCCGGCGCAAAAACCCGGCATTGGCGCGCAGTTCCCAGTTCCGGTTGTCCGCGGATGCCACGGTTCCGGTGCGCATGATGCTTTTGAGTTCATAGCCCTTTATTTTGTTGGCTTCGGCCACTGCGTCTTCCAGAGCGATCTGGATTTCGGCGAGCGCTGGAACCGGCACCCAGACCGGCAGGTCGTCATCCAGGACCTGGTCTTCGCGGAGATACGCGTGCGCGAGAACATAATCGCCGAGATTCTGCGTGTTTCTGAGCCCCGCGCAATGGCCGACCATCAGCCAGGCGCGCGGGCGGAGGACGGCAATATGGTCGGTCGCCGTCTTGGCGTTGGAGGGGCCGATTCCGATATTAACCAGCGTGATCCCGTTCTTGTCGGCGCGTTTGAAATGGTAAGCCGGCATCTGCGGCATCCGGTCCGGCTTTGGAATCTCACTTTCCGGATCGGCGAGCCGCGCGTCTCCCGGGGCGATCAGTTCCGTGTATCCTGACCGCGGGTCAGCAAGCGCGCGGCGGGCGTATCGGGCAAATCCGTCGACATAGAACTGGTAGTTGGTGAACAGGATGAAATTCTGGAAATGTTCGGGGCTGGTCGCGGTGTAGTGGCGCAACCGCGCCAGCGAATAGTCTACGCGTTGGGCGGTGAACGGAGCCAGCGGTTTTGAGCCGTCACTTCTCTGGATGTCGAGTCCGTTGATGATGTCATCATTGATGTTGCTCAGATCCGGAACATCAAACACGTCGCGCAGAGGCACTGCCAGTGATTCCGGATGCGTCTCCATTTCCGCAGAGTCGCTGACCGCGAAGTGAATGGGAATCGGCGTTGATGACGGTCCGACGGAAACCGGCACGCCGTAGTTCTTGATCAAGAGTCCGATCTGCTGCTCGAGATAGGAACTGAACAGCGCGGGCTGGGTGATTGTGGCGGCGAATTGTCCCATTCCGTACACATGCCCGAAAGACAGCCGGCTGTCGGAACTCGCGTGCGTCCGGATATTGATCCTGACCTCCGGGTAGAAGGCGCGGAAACGGCGGCGGCCGCCGCCGCCTTTTTGCAACGCCCGGGTCAGTCTGAACCTCAGAAATTCCGTCGCTTCCCTGTACAGATCCTCAAGTCTTTCAACAGCCGGCGCAGCCCGGTCGAAACTGGCCGCCGGCAGGACAGGCGGCGTGACGCAGTCGTCTTTTGTCGTTTCTCCGCCCATGTTTCAGTCTTCATCAAACAGGCTGACCAGCCCGAACGTCACCGCATCGACCAGTCCGAGATCGGTGATCCGCAGTTCCGGAATCACCGGCAGCGCGAGCAGCGAATGCTGCATCACCGCATTGTCGATTCTGCAGCCGCACGCGGCCAGAGCGTCATTCAGCCGCCCGGCGCTCGCCGCGACCTCACTGGCCGGGCGCTGCGACATCAGCCCGGCGACCGGCAATTTCACCAAGGCGAGTTCTTCACCGTCCTTCCAAACCGTCATTCCGCCGTTCACTTCGCCGAGCCGGTTCGCGGCATGGGCCATCTGCGCGGGATCCGTTCCGACGACAATCATGTGATGGCAGTCATGCGCGACCGTGGAAGCCAAGGCCATTGATCCGCCATAGCCGAATCCGCTGACGAAACCGTTGACGACGCTGCCGCTGCCGCGGTGCCTTTCAACAACGGCAATTGAACAGACGTCCCTTTCGGAACAGCCGGGGACAGTCCCGTTCCTGACCGGCAGAACAGCTTTGAGATGCTTGGTCGGGGCTTGGTTTTCAATCACGCCGATCACTTTGACGCTGACGGTCTCAGCCCCCTCGGGGGCCGAGACACGGAAATCGCCGGCGCGCAGTTCCCTGCCGATTCTCACTGTGCGGAGGGCGTGTTCCGGCCAGTCCATGCGGGGCGTCTCGACCAGCAGCCGTCCGCCTGATGCCAGCCGCCTGCCGCGTCCGAAGACTTCCAGGACCGGCAGCGATTCAAGGCATGAGGTCAGAATCAGATCGGCGCGGCGGCCCGGAGCGATCGAGCCGATTTCGCGCTCAAGGCCGAAATGCGCGGCCGTGTTCAGCGTCGCCATCTGCAGAGCGACAAGAGGCTCGCAGCCGCAGTTAACGGCGTGCCGGACGACCCGGTCCATGTGGCCGCTTTCGGCAAGGGTTCCGGAATGACAGTCGTCAGTGCAAAGAATGAAGCTGCGCGGGTCGATTCCCTTTTCCGTGACCGCGGTGATCTGGCTCCTGACATCATGCCAGGCCGAGCCGAGCCGCATCATGACGCGCATGCCCTGCCGCACCCTCGCGGCGGCGTCCGCTTCGCGCGTGCCTTCGTGATCGTCTGCCGGGCCGCCCGCCGCATAGGCGTGAAATCCGGGGCCGAGATCGGGAGAAGCGTAATGTCCGCCGACCGTTTTGCCGGCCGCTTGGGCGGCGGCGATCTCCGCCAGCATCTGTTCATCGCCGGCGATGACGCCCGGGAAATTCATCATTTCGCCGAGACCGATGATGCCCGGCCAAGTCATGGCTTCCGCGACATCATCCGGGCCGATGGACGTCCCTGACGTCTCCAAGCCGGGGGCCGAAGGGACGCAGGACGGCATTTGAACGTAAATGTTGATGGGCTGGGACAGCGATTCCCGGAGCATCAGCTGCACGCCGTCCAAGCCGAGAACGTTGGCGATTTCATGCGGATCGGAGAACAGCGTGGTGGTTCCGTGCGGAATGACGGCTTCGGCGAACCGCGCCGGAGTCAGCATGCCGGATTCGATGTGCATGTGCCCGTCGCAGAAACCCGGCACGGCATACAGTCCGTCAACCGGTATCACTTCGGTGCCGCTGCCTATGCAGTGGCCGGCATCGCCGCCGCAGTAAGCGAACCTGCCTTCGGCGACGGCGATGTCTGAATTTTTTATGACTTCACGGCTGTGGACATTGACCCATGCGGCTCCCCGGAAAACCATGTCGGCGGGCCGCCGCCCGGCGGCGACATCCACAAGCCGCCCGGCCGCCCGGCTCCAAGGCTGAATTGACAAATCTTCTCGCATGGTCAGCGCATTAACGGTTTCGCCCCGCTGGTCAAGCCTGAAGCACGGCCGCGGCCGCCGGGAGACGGTGCGCGGCCTGATCCGGGTGAGGGCGGAAGGGGGCGTCGGCAGGACCATTTTATTGTCGGGCCTGGAGTGCTGATGCGGCACGGAACGGGCATGTTTGAGGCGATCCGGGTTTTCCGCGCGCCGGTTTCAGCAGCCGCTGCCGGCGTATCAGGGCTCCAGGCGCGCTTTTTGGAACATCGGGCACGGCTCCCCCGTCGCGCCGTCCGGCGGCGCGTTCCCGGCGCATCGCGCGGGGTCAGGAGCGGCGTTTCATCCGCCGGACGGGATGAGGATCGCGTCGAGCGCGTCTCAGGGGGATGTCCCACTTGATGTTGAATTTGATACAGGCGGTGTTGCCTCTCCCGCGAGCATCAGCTCGGGGATTTTCTGAAGAAAAAGGAAGCAATGCTATGAAGACCATTAGCACATTCCCCTGCGCCTCCGCCAGCGCTTCGAACATCAACGCGCTCGTCGAAAAGGCGTACGAAGACGTGACCGAGAGTTTCGAGAAATTCTGTCTGACGACGGGCATCGCGTATCTGCGGCAGATGATGGACGAGGACGCCGAGCGGCTTGCCGGGAAGCGTTACAGTCATTCTCCCGACAAGCCGGGGCACCGCCAGTGCCATGCGCGTTCCCAGGTCGGGTTTCACGGCGGCAAGGTCGGCATCGACCGTCCGCGGCTCCGCTGCAAGGCTGCGGGCAAGGAGATGTCCCTGCCGAGCTGGTAGGAGATCTCCGCGGACGGCTATCTTGATCAACAGTCGGTGAACTTGATGACCGCGAGCGCAGCGACCCGCAAGTTCCGCCGGGCGGTGAGGATTCCGGAGGCCGGAGTTCCGTGCGGGGCGGGCTGCGGGCTGTCGAAATCGGCCGTGTCCCGCCGGTTCAAGGCTCTGACGCAGGCGAAGTTTGATGAATGGACAGCTTCCGATCTGTCGGAGCTTGATCTCGTCGCGGTTCAGATCGACGGGCTGCATATGAGCGACCGTCTGCTGATGATCGGGGCGGTCGGCATTGACGCATCCGGGCGTAAGCGTCCCCCAGTCGTCATCGAAGGCGCGACGGAGAATGCTGCGACCGTGCAGGCTCTGCTTGATGATCTGATCGGGCGCGGGCTTGACCCGGAGGGCTGTTATCTGTTCATCGTCGACGGAGCCGGGACGCTCAGACAGGCCTGGGAACTTGATGACGCCGACAAGGCCGAGCGGCTGATGCGCAGCATGGCCCGGCGTTTCGAACAGGAGGCGCCGGATGTCTCCCGGTCGATACTTGAAGGCCTGGACGAGGTCCTGACCGTCTCCCGGCTCGGCCTGCCGTTAGAGCTGCGGCGGTCGCTGGCGAGCACGAACATCATCGAATCGATGAACAGCACGGTCCGGCAGGTCTGCCGCAACGTGAAGCGCTGGAGGAACGCCGGCATGGCTTTGAGACAGCCCGCCGCCGGCATGACAGGGCCGAGAAGGGTTTCCGCCGCATCAAGGCGTACAGGCAGCTGCCCGTTCTCAAGCAGGCTCTCATCGAACATCGTCGAAAGAATCGGCTTGACCGGCTCAAGGACGCCGCGTAGATAGCCGACCGGCAGCATCGCTCCTGCGGGTTTCAACACCAAGCGGGACATTCCCCGTCTCAGTCGCGGGCGGCGTAATGCCGGTCAGCCTCGGGCATATAGCTGAAGCGTCCGCCGCAGCGCACGATGGCGACAGCGGCGTTCGTCAGGCAGGAAAGGCGCTAGTAGTTTGACATTGTTGTATTGATGAATGGAAATAGTGAAGTAGACGCTCCAGTATATCAAGCTTGTTGTTTCCGGTTTCTTCTCTCAACCTGTTTTTATCGTCAATTCTGCTGTGTCAGACTACTAGTTAGTGCCTGCCAGAAAACCCGTAATACGCTGAATATGTGAGAAGAATTGCAGTATCTGGGGAACGAAGAATCATCAATTGCGATGTTGTGATTGCCCGTTCAGGTCGGAATCAGCGTGAATCTGGTCAAAACAGGAAAATCTTCGTTCGCTGAAAGCGGTGAATCACTCTTTGAATTCAATTAGTTATAGGTTTTCTGGCAAGCAGTAGTTACGAGTGAAGTAGACGCGGGTATGCCATAGACTTGATGTTTCCGGTTTCTGCTCCCAACCTGCTTATGCCATCAATTTCACCGTGCCTGACTACCAATAACCGCGCATATAATTGGCGATTTCTTCCACAAGTTTGATCAGCGCCTCGAACTCGTGCCCATCTGCCGCCCGCAGCGCCGCGATATACCGTGTGCGGCGGTCGCTGTCAGCAGTAAGGATCCCGCCACCCGACCAATCGAGGAAGACGTCGGACTCGATCTTGGCTAGGTAGGCATCTGCCATGATCCGCGCCCAGCGTCCGTTTCCGTTGGCGAAGGGGTGAGTCCAGACAAGCTTGTGGTGAAAGCGAGCGGTGGCTTCCAACGGTTCGTAGGTGCCGTTCTCGCGCCAGAATCGGGCGTCGTCGAGGCAGGTGCGCATCTCGGTTGAGATATGCCAGACCGGCACGCCGATGTTCTTCTCGGTCAGGCGATAAACGCCCGCCCAGTCCCAGACCTGGCCGAACAGGCGCTTGTGGACTTCGCGTGCGGTATCGTCGGTTAGAACGTCGAAGGACTTGGGTCGTCGATCCAGCCATGTGAGCCCCTCAATGATGTTTTCGCTTTCCAGTTCGTTAAGCTCGCCGTGCGTGGTGATGTGCTTGGCCTTAAGACCAAGCAGCTCGTCGGGCGTGAGAGGTGTCGCGCCGGTGGGTTCGTGCAGTTCCAGGGTCACTTCCAGAAATCTCTCGACATTTCCCGCACGATTTCGCTCGCCAATTCCTCGATCATATCTTCCTGGCTGCGCAGGCCTTCGGTCTGCTCTTCCAGTGCCATGTGCACGCGGGTGCGTTGGATGATGCGTTTGGCCTTCTTGCGGGCTTGGGCCATGACGATTTCCTCGACCGGTCCGTCGCGCGGGATGATCGCGTAGACAAGCTTGCCGCCCATGGCCTCGGCCATCTTTTGGAGCTGGTTCAACGAAATTGTCCCGGCCTGCTCGTTCTGGATAGAGTTGTAGACGCTGTTACGGGACACTCCCAACCGCTTGGCAAGAACAGGTGCGCTCATACCGATGGCTTCCTGGAATGTCGCAATCCAGCCGCCGAGCGGCTTGGCAAGGCCCATTGCTACTTGATGGGCTTGATTGATCTTGCCTTCGGCTTGGCGCTTTTTGGCACTTGAGACGGACATTTGCCAACCTTTGGTTTCGCATATTTAGATATTTTGTAATTCTATAATATGGCATAAATATGAGTTCTGCAATATCATGGAATGGCAAAAAATGTTATTCTCGCCACATTGTAGCATGGCAAATGCTATCGGATATACTTAGTGCCGCCAGAAAACCCTGTTTTCGGCGGCGTCCAGCAGCGGTTCCACTCGGTCGACCGGCCATCCGGCGGCGGATCCGGGCTTCCAAGGCATGCCGGGTAGTGGAAATTAATTGTCCGCACCGAATTAATGGACCGCCGGAGCACAGCTGACCGCTCCCGGGCTGGGCAGTCCGGGAGAAAGCCGCTGGCAACCAGTAGTTTGACATTGTTAAATTGATGGATACAGGGAATGCAGTTTAATGCGCTCGTCTTGGGCGGTGAACCGCTGCTTGACCAGGGCCGGGTCGGCGTTGCGCGCTTTCTGCCATGCCGAAACCTCGCGGCAAAGTGTCTCCCGGTCGGGGATGCGCCGGGACAGGCGCTGACGGGTGTAAGACATACATTTGTTTAGGCTCAATTTGCGAATACTATGCATGGCCTGTCGATTGCGGCGGCGAGAAACGCACGGGGAGGGGCTTTCTCCAGCCCGGCGCGATGGAACCATCGCAGATAGTTGTCGAGATATTTGGCAGAAACACCGCGGTAACGCCGCAGGAAGTGTTTCAGGCAGCTGTGCCTGCTGTTGACCGTCTGGATATGGAACGCATACCGGACCCGCTCGCCGTGTGACATGTTCAGCGCCCCGTGACGGACTCCCATCGCCGCGGCGCAGGGCGGGTAGGCGGTATGGCCGTCGCTTACAAGCACTTCGCAAAGGTCGATGGAAGAATCCGAGAGCGGAAGAATCATAACAGCAGGAACGTTACCGCATCGAAAACGGAATGGTCAGCCTTAAAATCAGCATACGCCGATCGCCAGACCGACAATAAAATAGCCCTGAGAGCGTCGGAAATCCTCTTGCCCGGCCCCGGATATCTGCTATCATCGGTTTCTGATACAGGGGCCGTCTGTCGCCGGAGAGTGATGCGCTTCGGAGTTCAGCCGGGAACTTTTTGGATTGACAATCGATGCATCAGAAGTTGGAGCAGCTCCGCAATGGCCTTTTGGTTTCGTGCCAGCCTGTCGCCGGCGGTCCTTTGGACCGGCCCGACATTGTCGCGCGGTTCGCGGCGGCGGCGTTGAACGGCGGGGCTTGCGGCCTGCGCATTGAAGGCATCGAAAATCTCAGGGCGGTGCGCCGAGTCACAGAGGCTCCCATAATCGGCTTGGTCAAAAGCTGCCGGACGGACACTGATGTGCGCATCACTCCGACAGCCGGGGACGCAGCCGCTCTTGCCCGGGAAGGGGCCGACATTATCGCTTTCGACGCGACCGACAGGGTGCGCCCGGCGCCGTTGGAAGAGATTCTTGAGATGATCCGCAGCCGCGGCAGACTCGCCATGGCGGATTGTTCCAACATCGCCGAAGGGCGGAAGGCGGGTGAAATGGGCTGTGAAATCCTGGGCTCGACGATGTCGGGATATGTCGGGCGGGAAACGCCCGAGGCGCCCGATTTCGAGCTGGTCGAGGCGCTTGCCGGACTGGGGAAGTTTGTCGTGGCCGAGGGGCGCTACAACCGTCCCGATTACGCGGCGCGGGCCGTCCGCGCCGGAGCGGACGCGGTGGTCGTCGGAACCGCGATTACCCGTCCGGAGCGCGTAACGGCTTGGTTCGCCGACGAAATCCGCGAAGCCGACGATAAGCGCGGAGGTGCCTGATGCCGTTGCTTGCTGCCGATATCGGCGGAACCAAGACCCTTTCCGCGCTTGTGGACGGAGACCGGGCCGTCGATGTCCGGAACTTTCCGACCGAGCGCGGCGGCGGGCCTGAACAGTGGCTGATGAACATCGACCGCGCCGCCGCTGACTGGCGCGGACGGTATGACGGCGCGGCTTTCGCTGTCACGGGGCACGTATCGGGCGGCAGCTGGTCGGCGCTCAATGCGAAAACGCTTGATATCGCCGGAAGCTATCCGCTTGCCGAGCGAGTGCGCGCGATATTCGGCTGCGCTCCGGTTCTGGCGAATGACGCCCAGGCCGCTGCTTACGGCGAGTTTCTCTACGGGGCCGGCCAAGGCGGCGATATCGTGTTTCTGACGGTTTCAACCGGCGTCGGCGGCGGCATCGTCATGAACGGCCGGCTGGTCGCCGGCGCCTCCGGGCTGGCCGGTCATTTCGGCCAGATATGCGGCGCCGGCGGCGGAAAACTTGAAGACACGGTCTCGGGCGGGGCCATGGAGAGGCAGGCGCGCGCGCTCGGCCATGCCCTGCGGATGCCGGCGATATTCAGGCAGGCTGAAGACGGGGCGCGCTGGGCCGGGGACATTCTTGACGCGTCCGTGCGCGGCGTCGCGGCGCTTTGCGCCGACATCAGGCTGACACTCGATCCCGAACGCATTGTGATCGGCGGAAGCGTCGGTCTGGCTCCCGGTTACCTTGACCGGGTCTCGTCCTGTTTGAAAGGTTTGCCGAAGCGGCTTCGACCGGAACTTCGCCCCGCTGCGCTCGGCGCGAACGCGGGCATTTTAGGTGTCGCCGCGCTGTTCTATGCTGAAACCTGATATGGAGTATCCAAAATGAAAAAAACAGCGAAACTTCTCACTTTGGGCGCGGCCGCCGCGCTATTCGCCGGGGCTTCTCATGCCGAAGTCACCGTTCTCGGCTGGCCGGGAGGCCCTGAGGAAACCGCGCTTCGGGCGGTGGCCGGGATTTACAACGCCAGGTCGGATGTCGCCGATGAGGACAAGGTGGATCTGCTGTTCACCTCGCGCGACGGGTTCTTTGATAAGCTGCAGGTGGATCTTGCGGCCGGAAGCTCCGCCTTCGACGCCAACCTGCTCGCGACCTATTCGATCGGCAGATACGCCCCGTTCATGGAACCGGTCACGCTGTCGGACGAAGCGGGCGCCGTGTTCGGCGACACCGTTCTCAAGACGATGCAGTTCGACGGCGGCCAGTACGGCGTGCCGACGGATCTTTCGCTGCACTTTCTGTATTTCCGCAAGGACTTGATCAACGGCCTGCTCGCGGATGATGAAGCGAAAGCGAAATATTCCGGAATCGCGCGGGAACATCTCGGCGAGCCGCTTGAGCCGAAATCGCCGGAAAACTGGACCTGGAAGGATTTCGCCGCGAACGCGCTGTATTTCAGCCGGTCAGTCAATCCCGACAGTCCCACGCGCTACGGAACAGTGATCCAAGCCAAGAATCTCTTGTTCAATATGATGGTCTTCCATTCCTGGCCCCGCAGCTACGGCGCGGACTGGATGGACGCTGCCGGCAATATCACCGTGGACAGCGAGGCCTATCGGACAGCGCTCTCGATGGTGAAGATGCTTGTTGATCTGGGCGCGACCCCTCCTGACTCCACTTCCTACGAATACGCCGAGGCGAACGCGGCGTATTCGTCGGGCCAGGTGGCGGCGATGGTGCAATGGAACGCCGCCGCGAGCGAGTTGACCGGGGCCCAGCCCGAAACCGGCATAACCGCGCCGCCTGAAGGTCCCGAGGGCCGCTTTACCCATATCCACGGGCTCGGACTCGGGCTGAACGCCGCGGCTGAGAACAAGGAAGGGGCGGCCGCCTTCCTGAAGTGGCTGTCGACTGAAGAGGCCGCGCTGGCCTATGCCAAGGCGGGAGGCGCCCCTGGTCTGGCGTCGGAAACCGCCGCCAAACTGGCCGGTGAGCGGCCGGATCTGGTGCAGGTCGGCGACTTCGCGTCGAACTACGGTTTCGTGATGAACGGCGGAACATCCGAGAACGCTCTCTCGGTTTATGAAGAACAGGCCAAGGAGTTCACCGGCTACTGGGCCGGCACGCAGGATCTCGACAGCGCTCTGAGCAACGCGGCGAAGGCGATGGCCGAACTGCTGAAGTGAACGCGTTCGGAGCGCGGCGGGCCATGTCCGCCGCGCTCCGGCAGCCCGCCCGGCGTTCATGAACAGGAGGATAAGTTCCGAAAGCGCGATCCTCGCGGGTCCTGCGATCGTATTTCTTCTCGCTGTTCTCGGTTTTCCGGTCATTCTCAGCCTGGTTTACGGATTTTCGGAAACCAGTTTCCAGACCCTCACGTCTCCCCGGTTTTCCGGGCTGTCGAATTTTCACGATGTCACGCTTGATGACGAGTTCTGGCAGGCGGCGTGGTTCTCGCTCCGCTTCGGGGCCGTCACCGCCGCCTTGGAGTGCGGTTTCGGTCTGGCGCTGGCCGTCTACCTCGCGCCCTTGGTTCAACGGCATGGATGGACTGTCGCGGTCCTGATCATTCCGATGATCGTCGCGCCGGCGATGATGGGGCTGATGTACCGGCTGGCGCTGCACGAATTCGCCGGTTCGATTCCATATTATTTCTACAGCTGGTTCGGACGGTCTCCCGCGTTTCTCAGCCCGGCGAACGTCTTCGTCACGGTGGTCGCCGCGGAAACCCTGCAATGGACGCCTTTCGCCTTCCTGCTCTTTCTGACGGCTTATCAATCGATTCCCCGGGAAATGCGGGAAGCGGCAGCCGTCGACGGCGCGCGTCCATGGCGGCTGTTCTGGAAGGTGGAACTGCCGTTGATGCGTCCGACCCTGTTCGTTGCGTTATTCATTCGCTTCATCGACGGGTTCAGGGTCTTTGACAACATATACACTCTGGTCGGCTCGGGGCCCGGAGGTTCCACGGCCTCGATGTCGATCTACATTTACGAGACATTCCTGCGCCGAGGCGAAATCGGCAAGGCGATGGCCGCGGCAATTCTGCTGTTCGCCTCAGCCTTCATCGTGCTGTCGGCCGCGCAGCGGCTGATGCGGAGAGCCGCCCGGTGAGACGGCGGATGGGGCCGCGCTGGGCGGTGTTCGCCGTCGCCGCCTTTCTGATGTCCTTTCCGGTGCTGTCGACCTTCATCACCGCGTTCAAAGGACCGCAGGAGGTCAGCCGGAATCCCTCGCTTTGGATCGAAGCGCCGACGCTGGAGAATTTCGCGACTGTTCTGACGGTCAGTGACCGGCTCAACGTGTACCACTATCTCTGGAACTCGCTCGCCGCGGCCCTGATCGGCACACTGTTGCCGATGATCGTTTCCTTCCCGCTGGCGTGGCTGATGGCGAGGCGCGGATTCGGCCGGAACGTCCTGTTCCCGGTCGTCGTCAACATCAGAGCCCTTCCGTTGATCATTTTCGCCATCCCGCTTTACATGATGTATGCCGCTTCCGGCCTCTTGGACACGCGGATCGGGCTCGGTTTGATTCTGGCGGTGGTCAACCTGCCGTTGACTCTGATGCTGTTGGTGAACGCGGTCGCGGAGATTCCGGATGAATTGGAGGAGGCCGCCCGCATGGACGGCGCCGGGACCAGCCGGCTTTTGATCCGTATCGTTCTCCCGCTGTGCCGCCCGGCGCTCATCACGGCTTTCATATTCGGGTTCATCACCGCTTGGAATGAATTCCTGTTCGGTCTGATGCTGACCACGCGCGAAGCCGTGCCGATGACCGTCGCCGCTTCATTTTTCTTCGCGACCTCGGGCGGAGGCGTGCAGTGGGGTGTGGCAGCGGCCGTGATGGTCACCGCGGCTCTGCCCCCGCTTCTTTTGGGTCTCGTCATGTACCGCCGGATAACCGGGCCGATCGCAGCGGGCGCTGTAAAGGGATAGCCATGCAGCCATGTCCGGAATCCGCATTGAGAACCTTGTTAAATTCTTCGGGAAACACTGTCATTCACGATGTGTCCGTCACCGCCGCTGAAAGAAAATTCCGCATCCGCGCCGGTCCGTGCGGCGGCGGCAAATCCACGCTTCGGCGGCCTGTTCCCGGGTCAGAGGAAACCGCCTCGGGACGCGTCATGATCGGCGGAAAAGCGCGACGAACCTCGAATCCTGCGGCCGGTGCTAGTCGTTGGTGTTTCATAGCCATGCGCTCTATCCGCACATAAATGCGCGGAACAACATAAGGATGCCGAAGCCGCGGATTGTCAGGATAATCAGCGAAGCCGCTCGTGTTCTCCGCAAGCCTTCCGGAAGATGTCAATGAAAACCGGGAGAAAATCGCATCCCATCGGGTTGCCGCTGCCCGGCTTTTTGCGATCATTGCCGGATTCAGGCGCTGCTGAAGAAAAGTGATTTTCCGCAAAGGGCTGTCGCGGTGGAGATCGGCTGCTCGCAGTTGACGGTGAGTCACGAACTCGCCCGCAACGCGGGGCGGCGGGGTTACCGCCGCCATTGTGCGCAGCGGCTAGCCGAAACCCGGGGCCGGGCTGTCGACAAGTCCGGCTTGCCGCAATATCGTTGTAAATATGCTTCCCGACCTCGTTTCCATCCCGGGCGCGCCTTGGGCTGTTCTCCCGGCGGGCACTCATTCAGCGACACTGGATGCGATTGATCAGCATTTCGCCTATAATCCTTGGCGAAGACAGTTGTTTGGCGGACTTCGGGACGCGTCTGTTAATCTTGCCGCCGCCGGCTGCCGTGCGCTTTTCCTTGATGGAAGTTACGTAACCGATAAGCCCAAGCCCCGTGATTTTGATGCTTGCTGGAACCCGCATGGGGTCGATCGTCAACGCCTTGACCCGGTCTTCAGCCAATTCGCCGATCAGCGCACAGCACAGAAAAAGAAATTCGGCGGTGAGTTCTTCCCAGCCACGACACGCGCCGACGCCCAAGGACGGACCTTCGTCGATTTTTTCCGAATCGAAAAGTTCACCGGCCGTCCCAAAGGGATTGTCTTCATAGACTTGAGCAGTGATCCCATGCTCCAGCCAAAGGTGACGCCATGATCTACAGCGACAAACAATACCGCATCTCCGCCGGCGAACTCGCCAAGCTCAAAAATGCGCTCGCCGCTGCCGAGGCCGAACCAACCGACGATGCTTGGATCCATGATCTGGAGGTTGAGGGACTGAAAAGCCAGATAGCCGAAATCTCAGCGGATATTGCCCACTACAAGCTCTTGAAAGCCGGCGAAATTACGTTTGCGAAGTCGTTTTCGTTGAACGCGCTGCCGAGCGTCCTCATCGAAGCCCGTATCGCCTCCGGCATGAGCCAAGCCGATCTGGCAAAAGAAATCGGCATCCAAGCGCAACAAATCCAACGCTATGAGGCGTCCAACTACATGGATGCGAGCCTGTCTCGTCTTATCGCAGTCTCAAAGATCTTGAACGTCCATACGGAGGAAATCTTTGAAAAGCCGACGAAGCAACACGGTGTCGTCTACTCTTGGAACGAAGCCGATGACGTTGTCTGGGGTCAGCTGCCCGTGCGCGAGATGGCTGAGCGGAAGTGGTTTGATGTTCCCCTCGGCAGCGATCTGAACGAGTGCGCCAAGAGCTACCTTCTTCAGGCGGCCGGGCCACAACTCGCTGCCGCACTGCACCGCAAGAAGATACGCTGCGCCACCTTGCCGAATGAGTATTCACTTCTCGCTTGGCAGGCGCGCATCCTTGAACGGGCCCGGATGCGGATCAAGGCCGAGGATCTGCCCCCCTTCGTCCATGATGACCGCTGGCTCGCTGAGTTGGCACGGCTCACCCGACGGAAGGACGGCCCCAAACGCGCTCGAAAGCTCCTAGCTGGCAAGGGCATTGTGCTCATCACGGAAGAACACCTTCCCGGCACCTATCTTGACGGCGCGGCAATGCTCAGCGACTCGGGGCGACCTGTCATCGGTTTAACTCTGCGCTATGACCGATTGGATAATTTCTGGTTCGTCCTGTTTCACGAGCTTGGCCATGTGTTTCTGCATTTGTTCGAAAACCTGCGCTATGACTTTTTTGATGACGACGCGGTGGCGGCCGATGATAAGTTCGAGGCCGAGGCCGATCGCTTTGCGTTAACCGCCCTCATCCCAGACGAGCTCTGGGATCAATGCCTATCCCGCTTCGCGCTGTCCGATCAAGCTGTGCGGATAGATGCCGAGAAGTTGGGTATAGATGCCAGCATCATCGCCGGCCGCATCCGCAGGGAAAGCGGCAATTACAAGATACTCAATGACCTTGTCGGTCGTCGCCAAGTGCGCCGCCAGCTCGCGGAGAAGATCCATGATCTTGAGTGATGATATGTATGTGCCGGCTTTGTGCTGGCGCCAAGGCGAATACCAGGCGCTCATGCGTCTGCGCAGTTCAGTGAAGGACCGCGTGGCACCGCTCATCTGCGTTCCCGATGTCGAATTCGATTTCGAGCTCCGGCAACCGAGAAAAACCGTGGGCGAACATGTGCTGCCCTTTCCGGACAGGCTGCGCTCCAAATGGGGCGATCGCCCCGCTTGGATCACCCTGCACGAGAATATTGCTGCCGGCCGGATGGACGACGGCACCCACGTCTTCGATTACATTTTTGATGCGCTCAGGCCACACAACACCCGCAACATTCCCGCCGTAGCCTTCGCCGCCGACGCGGACACCCGCGCCGCCGCTTACCGCGCCGCGCAACAGGATCAGCACGGCTTGGCAGTGATTCTTCGCTTGGAAGATCTCATGACGGACGATCTTGGGGATAAGTTGGTTTGCGAGACCGACGCCGCTGGGTCAGCGCTTGAGGAAACTGATCTCATCATCGACCTGCGCGCGCCTAATTTCAAACCCTATCGGGCCTTCGCCAATGCCCTCATCACCACGATGCGGAAGTTAGGGGACCTGGGAGTTTGCCGGAACTTGGTCCTTTTATCGACCGCGATCCCCAGGACATTCGCGGACGTCGCCATGGGAACAGATCAGATTCCCCGTCACGACTGGCTGTTCTACAACGCCTTTCTGACTTTCCTGCCCCCGGGCATGCGCAAGCCAGTCTACGGCGACTACACCATCGTCCATCCGGATTTCGCAGCTATGGACATGCGCAAAATCAAATCGGCCGGGAAGGTGATCTACACGACTCCGGCCGCTTGGGGCACACGCAAAGGGGGTGCGTTTCGCGGCAACGAAGCGCAGATGTTCAGCCATTGCTCTGTGATTGTCAGAGATAACGCCTTCCAATTCCAAGGCTCCGCCTTCTCCTATGGCGATGACTACATCGCCAAATGCGCGGCCAGGCAGGAAGGACCAAGCAACCTGACGCGCTGGAAAGAAGTGGCCATTAACCACCACATCACACTGGTGACGGATGATCTCGCCAAGCTCGCCGCCGCATCATTGCGTCCTTGATCAAGGCCGTGAGCCGCGCCTCGGAAACACCGCCTGCCAGTTCCCGGTAGAGCAAGGCCCGCGGTGACCGCAGCGCGGACTTGCCGGCGCCATGCGCGGCCAAGATGGCCCGTGCCTCGTCACGCCACAGCAAGTGCGCCATCACGAATAAGTCGACGCGCGGATTTCGCTCTGCCCGCTGAACCATTTCGAAGTCGATGGACCCGCGAGTCCCTTGGCGTGCGATCAGAACCCCGCACCAACGCGGCGCCTTGTTGAGCACGCTTTCAAGGTGCCGTTCCGCCACCACGAAAGTCAGTTTTTGCAGAGATTGGCAGTAAACGTTGAGTTGCGCGGGCAATCGGCTCAGTTTATCTCTTTCGCTCTTGATCTCATAGCCGTGCAACACACCGCTGATAACCGCCACGTCAATGCGGCTTCTGGCATGCGCCAATCCCAGTTCATGTACAAGCAGTGAATCATCGCGGTCCCGATAGCGGCGCAGTCGCTTTCGCACCAAAGCCGCTCGGATCGTGCGATCATCGGCCGGGATTGTCCCCGTACACCGGGCCGTTGAGTCATTCATGCTGCCGGAATCCGTTCTCAAGCATTTGTTCACGTAAATTCACCGGCTTAACTCCAGCGGGAACCGGTAAAGCGAATGTGCGGGCAAGTGAACGACGACGCTGATGATTCCATGTTTACGCCGTCACACGAAAAACGACTCTCGGATTATTTGCGGGACACCGAGCATACGACAGTTCTTCGGGAATATCCCGCCCGATGCTGGAACCCGCATGAGCGGTGCTGCCTGCCGAACGTTTACGCGGCGTCCTTGAGCTGGTCAAGCCGATTCTTTCAGCGATATTTGATAAGCGCCTGTTTTAGAACAGGCAGCTGCCTGCAGGCTTTGATGTGGCTGAAGCCTTTCTCAGCCGCCGGCATGCCGCCTGCGGATTGTCGTGGAGCTGTTCCGGCGTTTCTCCAGTGCTTGCACCTTGCGGCAGACTTGCTGGACCGTGCTGTTCATTGATTCGATGATGATGTTCGTGCCTGCTGGCGACCTCCGCAGTTCGAACGGCAGATCCAGCTTGGCGACGGTCACGATTTCGTTCAAGCCTTCGAGTATCGACGGGGAGATATCCGGCGCCTTCTGTTCGAACCGTCAGGTCAGGTTGCGCATCAGGCGTTCGGCCTTACCGGCGTCACCTGGCCGCTGGGACTGTTTTAGCCTCCGCACGGCGGCATATAATGTTTCACGGCGAATTGCGTGTCTTGTAGACCTGACAGTGCTGAACAGGGAGGTCCGCTCCTGAATCTTGCGCCTCCGACGAATGTTTCAATGACCGCCGGCGAATGCAGAAAAGCTTTGTGAAAAGAGAAATCAAGGGCTGAATTTTCCCGAAATGCCGAAACGCTCTTGAATCGGAATATGAATGCTGACCAGTTTCACCGCCTGAGGGCCGCTTAGAAGACGCGGAGGCGGGCTGATCCGTCTGCTGTTGAACCCCGGCCAGCGGCCGGGTCGCACCGGATTTCCGCCCTTCTCATGACCAACGGCCTTCGGAAATGAATTTGCGGGGCATATGCGACATCTGCTACAGTTTGGTTCTGACAAAGAGACTTGATTCTGACAAAAAGACTGCCGGCTGACCCCGGAGATGCATTTCATAGTTGCATGGGCGTGATTTTTGCGGCGAATAGCAATTTCTTGTGCACGACCGATTTGGTGTGGCTTGCAGCATGGTTTGAAAGGGTCGCTAAGTGCTGGATTCTCAGCGCAGATACGCATTTGAAGGATGAGCCGGGACGCCGACCGATAGGAAAATCAGCAGGCCTCTCGGCAGTCGCGCCGCGAGGCTCCGGAGGCCGACTGAAGCAATTGACCGCCCGCGAATTTTGTTTGCCTGCTTTCAATCGTTGCAGCGGCGCAGTAGAGGTCACTCTCTGGAATCAATCATGGAAAAAACATATCAAGCGCTGACCGCTTCTCAGGTCTTGGCCGAACTTGAGCGGCAGGATGAGGAACAGATGGCCGGGAGCGAGATTTCCCGGCTCGGTCATGCGCTGCAGGCTGCCACGAGGGCGCTTCGCGACGGTGCCGATGACGACTGGGTCGTCGGCGCGCTGCTGCATGATGTTGGAGGCGGGCTGGCCCCCGACAATCATGACCGGTTTTCAGCTGAAGTTGTGCGTCCGTTCGTGCGTGAGGAGGTGGCATGGGTCGTCGAGCATCACGGGATTTTCCAGACCGGCCGGCCGGCGGAAAAATATGCCTGGGAAATGGATGCCGAGAATCTGTACCGCAGCCACATTTATTTTGACTCCTGCGCAGCGTTTTGCACACGGTGGGATCATCCGTCCTTTGATCCGGACTATCCCGCCGAGCCGCTTTGTCGTTTTGCGGATCTGGTTGCGGCGGTGTTCGCCCGCCCGCCGTTCGCTCAGGAATATCTGTTAAACGGCGTAGTGAAAGGATTACCTCCGGCGGCGGCGGCCTGAAGAAACCTTTGGTTCTGATCGGGCCGTTCACGCTGTATCCCGGAAGAACCATGTATCAGTTGTTGTCAGGGGCGCGGCTCTTCTGCTCAGCAGGCCGCGCCGTTGATCCGCTCAAGTGCCAGCGCGATCCCTTGGCCGCCCCCAATGCACATAGTGACGAGTGCGCGGCGGCTTCCTGTGCGCTCCAGCTCGTAGAGCGCCTTTATGGTGATGATCACCCCGGTGGCCCCGATCGGGTGCCCGAGCGCGATCGCTCCGCCGTTGGGATTGACCCGTGCGGCATCAAGGTTCAGTTCCTGATTCACTGCCAGAGCCTGGGCGGCGAACGCTTCATTGGCTTCAATGATATCGAAGTCGTCTGTCGTCGCGCCGAGTCTGTCCAATAGTTTCCCAACTGCCGGAACCGGTCCGATCCCCATGGTTTCCGGGCGGACCCCGGCGTGTGAATAGCCCAGAAGGCGGGCCTTCGGCTTCAGCCGCGCCTTTTCAGCCGCGTCAGCGCGCGCCAGAACAACGGCAGCCGCGCCGTCGTTTATGCCGGACGCGTTTCCGGCCGTTACGGTGCCGTCTTTCTTGAAGACTGCGCGAAGGCCAGCCAGACCGTCTGCCGATGTCTTCTGCGGGTGTTCATCGGTATCGAATATTTCAACTGCGCGGCGGACACGGATTTCAATCGGCATGATCTGACTGCGGAAGACGCCGTCTTCAATCGCCTTTTCGGCCCGCCTTTGGCTTTCAAGGGCGAATGCGTCCTGTTCTTCGCGGGAGATGCCGTGTTCTTCCGCGATGTTTTCCGCGGTCACGCCCATGTGCCCAGTGCCGAACGGACATGACAGCGCGCCGGTCATCATGTCAACCGCTTCCGCATCGCCTATTTTCCGGCCCCATCGGGCGGCCGAAAAATAGTATGGCGACCGGCTCATGTTCTCGGATCCGGCGGCCAGGCCGAATTCGGCGTCGCCCATTGCCAGCGACTGCATGACTGAAACGATTGCCTGCGCGCCTGAACCGCAGAGCCGGTTGACGTTCATAGCCGGAACCGTGTCGGGGATGCCGGCGTCCATCGCCGCGACCCGCGACAGATATATATCTCTCGGTTCTGTATTGATCACATGCCCGAATGCGACATGACCGATCTGTCCGGGGTCGACTTCAGACCTCTTCAATGCTTCCCGGGCCGCAGCGGATCCCAATGTGATCGGGGTGACGTCCGCCAGTGAGCCGCCGAAGGTTCCGATCGCTGTACGGGCGCCGGCAAGAATTACAACATCGTGAATCACTGTTTTCTCCCAGCTTGAATTTGTCTGACCGGGCTGCGCTGAGCGACGCCGTTCAGAATCCCGGTTCATCTGTTTTGCTGTCGCGTTGATCGGGCGGCAATTGAATTTTTCGGGATTGAAATTACCATGCCGACACAATCACTTTCAGTCATGCCGCCGTCAAGTTCTGCGCAGGTCAGCCGGAGTTCCGAAACGGCATGGGCACGCAGGAACTGCGCCACGTGCTTTTTGTCGGCGCGTTACGCATCCGCTGCTGTGGCGCGAAAATCAAATCCATGCCATCCTTTGCATTTGCCAGACCGGAGAGCGGCTCAGCGAGAGGGGCTCCGGCGTTACTGGCCAGCCAGCGCGGCTTCCAACCTGCGCAGCCGATTTCCGGCGCAGCGGCTGGTAATTGTACCCCAGATCCCTTATGCTTTAATATTTACAGGAAAATATTTCCGATTAAACTCCGCAAGATCAGGAGCGACACATGGCCGATACCGCTTTCAACACCATTGCCGAGATACAGCGCCTTCGGGACGCTGGACTGCCGCAGGTGCAGGCCGAGGCAATCACTCTGTCGATCCATTCCGGCGTCACCGGCGGGGTGGCGACCAAAGCGGATGTCGATTTGATAAGGGCCGACACTAGGCTTGTTCAACAAGAGATCACAACGGTGAGGACTGAGCTTGAAGGGAAAATAGATTTCTTCAAGGCCGAGCTTGAAGGGAAGATAGATCTCTCCAGGACCGAGCTTGAAGGGAAAATAGATTTCTTCAAGGCCGAGCTTGAAGGGAAAATAGATTTCTTCAAGGCCGAGCTTGAAGGGAAGATAGATCTCTCCAGGACCGAGCTTGAAGGGAAAATAGATTTCTCCAGGACCGAGCTTGAAGGGAAGATCGATGGCGTTGAGGCCGGGCTTGAGGGAAAAATCAGTGCTCAGGGTGAAACGCTCCGACGCGAGATCGCAGAGACACGCGAGGAACTTATCGGACGGATCGGCGAAATTAAAACCGATATCGAAAGTCTGCATACACTGATTGCCAATGGACAGGTTGTCCATCTGCGCTGGATGATAGGGTCCGTCATTGCGTTCACGGGCGTCGTTCTTGCAGCTTTCGCTTTGAGTTGATGATGAGAGCGGTCAGGGTCCGTTTTTTCCCCATTTGCAGTGAACCGTGCCCGCCTCTGTTACACACCCTCGCTGCCATTATCCGATGCCTGCCCGCTGCTGTACAGAAATACAAGACGCCGCCGCTCCAGTGATCGTCTTGGTCAGCGCACCATATGCCATAGTCCCCGTCCCTTGATCTGTTTAATCTGCTTTGCGAAATCCCGTCGGATCACCAATGCGCGTCATTATTTCAAGTCAGGCGAAGGTTCCGTGCAGCGCGGAAAGATTTCAACCAGCTCATGGCGGCCCCGACAGGATTCGAACCTGTGGCCTACCGCTTAGGAGGCGGTCGCTCTATCCTGCTGAGCTACGGGGCCGTTTTCAGAAGCGGACCTCGGTCAAGTATTTCATGAATTGCGGATTTTCAAGCCGGAGCAGCGGTTCACGGAGGGTGGTTTTCTGTCCGGCATCAAGCCTTAAAGCCGCCGCTTCGGCCGCCGGGATCGGCATTATTCATTACCGGTCAATAAATCAGGGCCTGTTGGCGGACAAGCTGCGCTTCAGTCGATTCGCCGCTGTTTATGTGGTGAATGTGGTGAGCCCGACAGGATTCGAACCTGTGGCCAACTGATTAAAAGTCAGTTGCTCTACCAACTGAGCTACGGGCCCGCAATTTCAACATTTGACCGGCGCCGGGCCGGACTTTCGAGAATATTCTACCTCCGCGGCAACACATGGTCAATACGGGGAAGTCTTAAAACAGGACCATTTTATTGTCGGGTTTATTGTCGGGCTTGGAGTGCTGATGCGGCAGGGAACGGGCATGCTTGATGTGCCCCGGGTTCTCTGCGTGCCGGTTTCAGCAGCCGCTGCCGGCGTATCAGGGCTGTTCAGGCGCGTTCTCCGGCTGGCGACGGAACGGGTTGCCGGCGATCAGTAAGAGCGTTACGGCATCCGTCCGGCGCTGGTCTACGCCTTCACCGGCCTCGGCGAGGGCTGGAGCTATCGCGCCGCGCGATGGCGCCGCTGCCCGCCGGGGGCGGACAGTCCGAACGCGGATACGCCCGCGGCACGCATACGGACGGGCGGATCCGGCGGCGTATCGCTGTGACAGCCGCGGGGCAGTGAAAGCGTCTCGGCAGGCCCCTTCCGGAAATCTTCCCCGGCAAGGCGGAACAGCAGGCGGCCTGCCGTATGTCATCGAACCCGGGAGTGAAAACAGCGCATATCATCGAGCCCGCATTTCGAAGCGACGGTCGAGAGATGCCGGGCGGAGCGGTTCGTGCCGGCGATTCAGGACGCGACGGCGCTGAACTATGACGTCCTCGCTGCGGCTGAAGGCCTCGACAGCGCAGTCGGCGGCGGCAAGGGCGCGAAGGGAATTCTCGCCCGTGTCGGTATGGCGGTCAACGCCGCGGGCCGTCGGATGGGGATGTTCCCGCTGAACGCCAGCTTCCGCCGGGACGATGAAAATGACAGTGTCCGCTGGCTGGAGGGGCTGGCCCGGGCGAAAGAGCTTGAGGCGGCCTGCCCTGGAACCCGGGCTGTTTCCGTCTGCGACCGTGAAGTCGGTTTCCAGTATCTTCTGATCCGCGCACGGGATAAAAAAGCCGGGATGCTGGCGCGGGCGCGCAGATCCGCGCGGCGGCGCGTCATCGCCGGAAACGGGGAAGTCAGGGATCCGCATGAGCATGTCAGGCAGGCCGAACCGGTCGGCGGGCAGACGATCGAGACGCCCGCCTGCGGCGGCCCTGCCCGGCGCGCCGGGCGCAGGGTCCGTCTGACGCTGCGCTGCCTGGAGGTCGACCTGCTGCCGCCGAAAGACACGGGCGAGATGCCGCTGCGCATGCTCGCGGTCTCGGCCAAGGAGGAGAACCCGCCGGCGGCTGTCAAAAGAAGGGGCAAGGCGCTCGACTGGCTTCTGCTGACCGGCTGAGGCAAGCCGGACCTGGAAAATGCCCGCGCCGTGCTCCGCTGGCGGATCGAACGTTTCTTCCACGTCTTGAAAGTCAGAACGCGGATCGAGGACCGCAGATTGAACGAGGCCAGCGACCTGCGTAAGCGCCTGGCTTTCGACGCCGTGACGGCTTTCCGGGTCTGGGACCTTGCCTTTCCCGGCTGCGGCCGGCAAGGGGAACCCGCGACAGGATAGCACGTCTGCGGATGAGCGGTGAAATGAAGGTTTGCTGCAGCCTCGCGCCGAGCAACCCCTGTGGATGACTCCTTATGGAATTATCCTTGGTTTGATTCATATGAGTGTGATGAATTGATAGGTTCTGCGCCGGATCCCGGCAGTCATGCAGCAGCCCGCAACAGCTTCGGCAGACGGATCAGATCGTAGGCCGCAAGCGCTAGGGTAAACTGCCAGTCGACCCGCACAAGTCCGCGATGGCGGGTCTTCGAGAAGCGCTCCACCGTCTTCACCCAGCCGAAGACCTCCTTGATCCGTTTGCGGTGAACCTGGCTCGCCGCCATCTCCTCGCCGATGTTCGAGCGTCGGCCCGCGATGTTGTACGCCGCATGCGCCTCGGCGCCGAAGGCCTTGCAGGTCCTGACGAACTCCGCCGTGTCACAGGTCTTGTCCGCTCCCACCGTCACAGCCCGGTCGGAGGCCTTCCCCGCGCATCACCATGACCTCGCCGGCGAGGCATTCCGCCTGCCCCGTCGCTGTCCTCTCCCGCAGGCTCCCGATCGATCGTGCGGAAGCTCTTATTTGCAGGCGCAATCCCCGGACGGCACGTGCGCGAATAAAGCGCCTCGAATTCTCCCGACATCTCCAACAGCGCCGCGTTCGTCAGAGCCCGGATCAATCGCAAGGGGTGAACCCTAGGTACGCGCACCTCCAGATCAACATAGCTGAAAAGGCTGCCGCTGTTCTCGTCCTTGACACGCATCACCGACTCCCAACGGATTGCTGCCGGACCAGCGAATCACGTGATGCACAAACGCGTCAAGGTTTTTCAGCAGCCTATAGTGTCTTGTCCTGGAGATATATGCACAAAGTCGTTGGGTTGAGGCGATCTGTGCGCGCTGAACCAGCCCATGGGGCAAGGAGCTGGAGCTGGCAAGGCTGAGGAGTTGAGCTTCCTCGTCATCGGCGAGAACGAGGGGGCCATGGGGCTGCCGAGGGGCATGGGCGAACTCTTGGCAAGGATCACTCCATAAACAGTGCCTGCCAGAAAACCCGTAACACGCTGATTATGTTAGAAGAATTTTAGTATCTGAGGAACGAAGAATCATCAATTGTGATGTTGTGATTGCCCGTTCAGGTTGGAATCAGCGTGAATCTGGTCAAGAAAGGGAAATCTTCGTTCACTGAAAACGGTGAATCACTCTTTGAATTCAATTGGTTATAGGTTTTTTGGCAGATACTGAATATATCACTGCTTCCAGGACAAAACATTAGGCCGGGCGAGCAATCCCCGGCGTATGTCGTCGGCAATCTCTTCGACTTCCCTGGCCACTCTCGGCTTCAACCCGAGTTCCCGTTCCAGCGCCGTCCTCAACGGAAGCAGGAGATCGTCGGCGGGCGATGACTTGATCAGATCGCACATCCTTTCCGGTCCGACGCCCTTGGAAAGATCGACCAGAGCCACCACCACGTCCCTCGGCAGTGCCTTTAGTTCGGGAAGGACCGATAGTGCCGTCTCAATGTCCCGGGCGCCGGCTTCGCCATCGCCTTCCGCTAGGTGCCCACGGGCCCGGATCAAAGACCGTCTGCATAGCAGCGCCGGCACATCGCTCGCCTCGAAGCGCCGGATAACCTCGTCACATGTCTCAAGCGCCTCTCGGGGCCTGCCCAACAGCTCCAGTGCCAATACCTTGCTCACGGCAGCTGTCGTAATCTGCTCGCGATACGGAGATGCGTCGCCCGCCCCGAACCGACGCACGACGTCGCTCCATACTTCGATCGCGTCCTCTTTTCGGTTCATAAGGGCAAGCGTTAGACCCTTATTGACGAGGGCCGAGGCAACCTTATTCGAAATTCTCGGCTCGTCGCCGTTTCCGAAACGCCGTTCAATCTCGTTCCAGACCGCCAGAGCCTCCTCGTTCCTGTGCGCGGCAGCGAGCATGATACCCTTGCTGAGGAGAACCCCGGCGACCGTATCGACAACTCCCGGCACGACACTGTCCCCGAAGCGACCGACCGCCTGGTCGCAGGTTGCGAGCGCCTCTTCCGTCCGGTTCAATTCGAACAGGTCGGTGCTTTTGCCCAGAAAGGAGATTGCGGCCAGCGTGACCAACCTCGGCACGTCACTGTTTCTGAAACGCCGTTCAATCTCATCCCAGACTGCTAGTGCCTCTTCGTAGCGGCCCAACTGTTCTAACAAGTTGACCCTGCGCGCCTCGGCATACGCAACCATGGCGAGGATACTGGGATGGTTATTGTCCTCGAAGCGTTCCGCCACGGCGCCCCAGGCATTCATAGCCTCGTCGACGCGGTTCAGCGCGATCAGCGCGCGGCCCCGTTCGACCATCACTGCCGCCAATTCACATTGAAGTGCCGGCGAAACGCTTTTGCCGACGCGTTCCAGCACTTTGTCGCAAGCCTCCAGTGCTTCCCCGTGCCGGTTCAACTTGTTCAGCGCGAACGCCGTCCCGAGCAGCGCGTTCACCACGGGTACCTCAAGCGCCGGCATCCGGCTCTTGCCGAAGCGTTGAGTGATCTCGTTCCAAGCCGCCAGCGCCTCTTCCAATCTCCCCAGCCTGAGCAACGCCTTTCCCTTGTTGACGAGCGCCATCGACACTTGCTCGAGATTCATCGGCGCATCACTCTCCCCAAACCTCTGGACGACCTCGTCCCAAGCCGCCACGGCGTCCTGCAATCGACCGTTTTTCGCGAGCGCCAGTGCTTTCCCGAAGAGTTCCTCAGCAGCCGACGGCGCTGGGGATACCAAGGCAGGCGGCGCAAGCGAAAGCAGTTCTTCTCGATGCGCTTCCAAGGACGGAAGTTCGACAAGACACTCGAATGCAATCCAGTTGATCAACGCATCCTCGTCGAGGCTCAACGCTTCCCGCGCCATGCGGGTCCCGAACTCCCTCAACTGGTCGGTGGAATAGTATGCCTCCATGAAGCGGATCAGCGCATCGATCAGCGATGTCGGTCTGCGCGCCCGGCGCATCAGGTAGTAGATGTTGTAGAGCCGCTCGGTCAGGTAATAGAGCTTGCGCCGCGGGGTTCCACCGCTCACCTCCACAGCACCCCGATCGATCAAACGCGCCAGTTGGGCACTGCACTTGCTGGTTCCGAGCCTGGCCCGCTCCGAGATCTCGCGCGCATTCGCCGGTTTCCAGAGATCGGCAAGGGCGAGAAATACCTTTCGTTCCTGTGCCGGGAGCGCATCAAGGTGGCTCTTGAAATACTCGGTATGGTCATCGACCAGATCGAGAAGATCGGCCATCAGCTCGCGGAACGACAGATTCGCGCCGAACCGGGCCACAATCGTCAGCAGCCTTGGGTTGCCGCCCGTGAGAATCTGCAAAGCCCGGATCGTCTGCGGCGCCCGCGCCTGCCCCGATACGGTTTGCCACAAGGTCGCGCAGCCTTCCGTGTCGAGCGGATGCAACCGGATCACCCGGAAGAGCTCGTAGAGGGCTTCCTTTGGATCATCCATCTGGTCGAACCGGCTTGTCGCGCTTGCCAGCAGAACGATCCGCGGTTCAGTCTGCAACATCTTCCGCAACCGCCAGCCTGCGTCGTCGTCGCCCATGTCCCTGAACATCATGTTCAGGTTCTCGACGATCAGCACGAGACGCTTGTTTTCCAGATCGGCAAAGTCCTGCAACACCCCGAGGCACCGGTCTTCCAGCGCCCGGTCGTCATGGATGGCGCGCATCTCCTCGAAGGTGCGGTGCAGGTTGACATCACCATCCCGGCGCGGTGCCTGGTCAGCCAGCCGGGACAGGCACTCGAGCCAGAATTCGCCGGCGGTCGAGACCTCGTAGCTTTCCTCCGCGAAGACGATCGGGAAGAAACGCGCCGAGAGATCGGCATCGCGCAGCATCTCCGCAGCCACCCGCAGCAGGAGGCTCGTCTTTCCGGAGCCGCGCGGCCCGATCACGATCTGATGGGTGTTTGCGCTGCCAGAGCACTCGCGCAGCGCCTCGATCAGGGATTCGTATTCGGCCGTCCGGACGCAGAAGGCCGCGATCAGTTCGTCGTTCGAGAGAAAAGCCGGATTGTATTTTCTGGCGCCCGCAGCCATCGGTCCGGGTCCCCCTTACCGCTGCCGGTCGAACACGGGCATGAACCTCTGCCCGTAGCGCCCGCGCCACCAGTCCTCGACGAGTCCGGACACGAACCGGTAACCGCCGTCCCCGCATTCCAGGTAGCCGTCGTGCTGCAGCACGCGCAGCACGTGATCGACCGCGGGAACGCCATCTCCATCCTGCGCCTCACGCGCCGCGAACCAGTTGCGGTACCGGTCCATCGTTTCAGCGGCGATATAGCCGCCGACCGCCGTTGCCGTCAGAATTTCCAGCGCAACCGTGTAGCCCGCTCTCCCGAGGACCATCTTCAGCCGGCCCTCGTAATGCTGCAGATCCACCTGTCCCCGGACACCCTGCATCTCCTGCATATAAACCCATTCCACATCTTTCAGCGACGCGTCCTTACGCCCGGCGCGCCGCAGATGATCGTGCATCCTGTCGAAGAACATCTGGACATGATGCGGAATGCAGCAACGCAATCTGCGGCACATCTCCCGTCGGACTTGCGGCGTGAGATCGATTTCATAGGACCCGGCAAGCGCTCCCAGGCAGGAAACGGCCGTTTCCTCGTTCCACGGCTTCAAGTCATAGGGAGAAAAGATGTTGGCCTGGGCGCTGAGGCCGGCCTGTTCCAGCAGCGGCTCCAGGCTCACGCTGCCCGACAGGATCAGTGTGAGCCGGTCCCGATGGGCTTGCCCTGCCTTGCGCAGCCAGCTCAGAAACGCATCCGCTGCCGCTTCCCCTCCGGCGTCATACGTCCCGTCTCGTCTTTCAGCAGCCGGTTTACGAGTATCGGCAACTCGTCGATCGCGAGCACGACCGGCCGGCCGCTTTCCGCCAGGGCGGCGAAGATTGCGTCACCTCTCTGCGGCCAATTGCCGGCGTTGATTCCGGCCCGGAGTTTCACCTTCAGATCCGCAACCGACCGTTCCTCGACCCTGCTGCCGATGCTTCTCACCAGGTTGGCGAAGCCGGCCTGGATCCGATCCCACGACGTGCGCACCGGTTTCGCCTGAACCCCGATTTCCGCTATCGCATCGGCCGGATCGGCGGCGGCCTCGAGATCGACGAAGACGACCTCGAACTCTCCCGCTTCGGCCAAACAGCGCTGCAGCTCCCGGGCGAGACTCGTCTTGCCCATCCGCCGCTGCGCAGTCAGCAGAGTGTGGGTTCTCTCCCGCACCCGCTCTTTCAGCGCTTCGAGCTCCGTCTCGCGGTCGAAGAAGTTCTCTCCGTCGACCCAGTTGCTGCCGCCTTTTCGCATCACGATTCTCCCCAACGATACTGCTGGCATCAATATAGTTGGCAACAATCCTGTTGTCAACTGTGCCGTCAAATCTATCGCATTTCGTCGCACCGTCCACCTGACCGTTCCGCCGATGGAAATCCGGTCGACCCGTGTGCCGGTCATCATGTTCTCTGGGGAAGGCAGGGGTCCCGGCCCCGATGGCCGACACTTTAACTATCCGAAGCAGGCCGAACGCGACGCCGCCGGCAAACCAACCGGGCTGACCGCTCCGGCCCTGGGGTGGAAATCCACAAACCGCACCGGGCTTCGCGCCGGACTCCGCGGAAACCAGCCACGCCTATGGGGTAAGAAAAATCTCACCCCATCCAGCCCCCCTTGCTCAGCAAGCTGTTCCAAACAGCGCACATGCCTCCTAATGCCTTGATTCCCTGAATAAGCGCTGAGCACGGGTGGGTTTGAGGCTGGGGCTGGGGATTTTCGGGTAGAGCGATGCCAGAGTCGGTGCGGTGGTCTCGGGCGGGATCCCCGCCCGCACATACAGCCCCGAACCCCCGCTGCGCCAGTGGCGCCAACGCTTCACTCCTCGAAACCGAAAGAGCCGTCATCCAGCTTGAGGTCGCGGACATTGGCCTTGACAGTATCGACAATGTCTTCGGGATAGCCCTGAGTCTTAAAAGGATTGCAGGGAACGGTCCCGGATTCGAATTTCACTGAAAATCGCGGATCGGTCAACAAACGCGGGTCGGACCGTCTCGAACGCCCCCGGCCCTGGCCGCGTCAAATGCTCGACTGTGTTCAAAAACAGACGCAGCCTGCGCGCTGCAGCTATTCCCTGCAGTCCGCGATCCAGATATGTGCTGCCGCAACAAGCAGCATGCAGCGGCAAAATTCCATGCGGTTCCTGAAAATGCACGGGCTTGGCAATGACTTCGTCATTGTCGATGCGCGTGGAAACGACAGTCTTGACCTTTCGCGCCTTGTCGCCCGCATCGGCGACCGCCGCAGGGGAGTGGGATTCGATCAGCTGGCGGTGATTCGCGCTTCCGGCAAGGGCGATGCGCGCGTCGATTTTTGGAATCAGGACGGATCAGCTTCGGCAACCTGCGGCAATGCGACACGCTGTGTCGGCCGGCTGCTGATCAACGAACTGGGCCGCGACCGCGTGACTCTGGAAACAAGCCGTGGAAGTTTGACTTGCGAGGATGCGGGCGCTGACAACATAAGAGTCAATATGGGCCGTCCGGCGTTTGGCTGGAAAGACATACCTCTCGCCGAAGAGATTGACTCGTTCCGACTGCCGCTGGAGGGTGAGCCTTGTGCGCTGGGCTTGGGCAATCCGCATTGCGTGTTTTTCGTGCCGGACGCGGAAACGGCCGCGCTGGAAGAAATCGGACCGCGGATCGAACGGCATCCGCTCTTTCCGGAACGGACCAACGTGGAATTCGTGACAGTCAGATCCGCGGGCTCGATCCGGATGAGGATATGGGAACGCGGCGCCGGCGTGACGCCCGCCTCGGGTTCGGGAGCGTGCGCAGCCGCTGTCGCGGCGCACAGGCGCGGACTCGCCGGCCGGAAAGCGTCCGTGGAAACAGACGGCGGGCAGCTCAGCATCGATTGGCGCGATGACGGCGTTTGGAAAACCGGCCCGGTCTGCATGGTTTTTGAAGGCCGGCTGTCTCCTGAATGGCTCGCGCGGCCGTGAGCGGGGAAATGCGGCGGAAACACGTCAATCTCGGCTGCCGGCTCAACGCCTATGAGTCGGAAGCGATGCGGGAACTCGCGGAGTCGGAGGGACTCCGCGACGCGGCTGTCGTCAATACCTGCGCCGTCACGTCGGAGGCCGTCCGCAAGTCACGGCAAGCGATACGGCGCCTGCGCCGTGATCACCCTCAGGCCCGTCTGATCGCGACCGGATGCGCTGTGCAGATCGACCCGGACGGGTTTGATGCCATGGAAGAGGTCGACACGGCTCTGGGAAACGCGAGCAAACTCGATCCCGCCGTATGGGCCGACATCGCCGCTGGCCAGTGCCGGCGGAAAATGGTTCCCGGCATCATGGAAACCCGCAGCCGGACCCGGATGATTTCCGGATTCGGTTCGCGCAGCCGGGCGCATGTCCAAATCCAAAACGGCTGCGACCACCGGTGCACATTCTGCGTCATTCCCTACGGGCGCGGAAATTCGCGGTCGGTGCCGGAGTCCGAAGTTGTGGAACAGGTGCGTGTTCTGACCGGCCGGGGGTTCAATGAGGTGGTGCTGTCAGGAATCGATATCACAGCCTGGGGGCAGGATCTGCCGGACGGTCCGCATCTAGGGAGTCTTGTGCGCGCCATACTCCGATGGGTTCCTGATCTGCGCCGGTTGAGGGTGTCCTCCGTTGATCCGGTGGAACTGGATGAGCGGTTCATTGAGACTCTGGCCTCCGATCACCGGCTCATGCCGCACCTCCATCTTTCGGCGCAGGCAGGCGACGACCTCATCCTGAAGCGCATGAAGAGGCGGCATCTCCGCGATGATGTGATCCGGCTGTGCGGCAGGATCCGGCGTCTGCGTCCTGATGTGTCCTTCGGCGCGGATTTAATCGCCGGATTTCCGACCGAGACGGAGTCAATGTTCAGGAACACCCTGCGGCTTGTCGAGGAATGCGGGCTGACTTGGCTGCACGTGTTTCCGTTCAGCCGCCGCCCGGGGACCCCGGCCGCCCGGATGCCGCAGGTCGACGGCTCGGTGATCCGGTCCAGAGCGTCAAGGCTGCGCGCGTTGGGCGGGCAGAAAGTCGAGCAGTTGCTGAATGAGTGGGTCGGCAGGAAAGGCGAAGTTTTGATGGAATCGCCGCATCTGGGCCGCACAGCGCAGTTCGCACAGGTGGAGTTTGCCGGATTTCAGCCCGTGGGCGAGATCGTCACGGCTGAATTCACCGCGTGCGACGGAGGCAGGCTGGCGGGCGCGCCTGCCGCCGCATGAGTCAGCGGGTTCCCGGATTCCCTGCGGTTTTCACGAGGGGCGGAGCCTTCTCTATTTCTTGAACAGATCCGCAAAGTCTTGCCTGAGAACAGATTTCTGAACTTTTCCCATGGCGTTGCGCGGCAGCGACGGGACGAACGCGATATGTTTCGGATGTTTGAACCGCGCGAGCATTCCATTCAGGGTCCGGCGGATTGATTCCGCGGAAACCTCCGCATGATCCTCTGTCACGACAACGGCCGCCGCGCATTCGCCGAGATCAGGATGCGGGACTCCGATGACGGCGCTTTCGGCGACCCCCGGCGCCTTGCCGATCGCGTCCTCGATCTCTTTCGGATAAAGATTGACCCCGCCTGAAATCACCATGTCTTTGGCGCGTCCCGCGATCACGGTGAATCCGTCCGGATCGATGCGCGCGATGTCGCCGGTGATGAAAAATCCGTCGTCCGTGAATTCCTCCCGGGTTTTTTGCGGCAGATTCCAGTAGCCGGAAAACAGCCCCGGCCCGCGCGTTTCCAGCATGCCGGTTCGCCCTTGCGGCGCGATTTCGCCGGAGTCGAAATCCCGGATCCGGATCTCGACGCCCGGGAGCGGCCTGCCCACGGCGCCCGGACGGCGCGGACCGTCATACGGGATCGAGCAGATCATATTGGTTTCGGTCATGCCGTAACGTTCGAGAATCTCGTGGCCGGTCCGTTTCTTCCATTCATCATGGGTTGACTCGGCCAGCGGCGCGGAACCTGAAATGAAAAGCCTCATATGCGCCGTTGTTTCCGCATTGAGCCCCGGAAGCCTGAGCAAGCGCGTGTAGAAGGTGGGGATCCCCATCATGGCCGTTGCGTCGGGCATCAGTCCAAGCGTCTCTTCGGCGTTGAATCTGTTCATGAATATCAGTGAACATCCTGACATCAGCGCCACGTTAACCGCGACAAAGAGGCCGTGCGTGTGATGGACGGGGAGGGCGTGAATCAGCCGGTCATCTTTCGAAAAACGCCAAAGTCCGGCGAGGCTTTCGGCATTTGAGGCCAAGGCGCCGTGCGGCAACACCGCGCCTTTGGGTTTGCCGGTGGTGCCGGAAGTGTAGAGGATCGCCGCCGTATCGTCGGCGGAACGGCCCACGGCTTCCGCAGGCCGCGTGTTCTTCCACAAGGCGGGAAAAGTGCCGCCGCCATGCCTGTCCATCGTCAGTACCGTCCGGACTCCCGCCGATGCGGCGATGCCGTCCAGCCCTTCAGCGCGTTCCGGGTCGCAGATCAGAACCGAGGGCCGCGCATCGTTGATATAATACTCGGCTTCCGCGTCCGTATACGCGGGATTCAGCGGAACCAGCACACCTCCGGCTGCCGCTGTTCCCAAATAAGTGACGATGACTTCAGGTGACTTTTCTGCGAGCACGGCCACTCGGCCACCCCGGCCCAGACCGGAATCCGCCAATGTCCGGGCGGCTTGCCGGACATCTTGAAAAAACTGTCCGTAAGTCATCGTCGGACCGCCGGGACAGAGCGCAAAAGGGTGATCAGATTCGGCGGTCTGAGCCCGGGTCAGAGAATCGAACAAGTGATTTCGCATGGGCCGGTATGATTTCTGCAAGTTGTCTTCCGGATACTCTTTGCATTTTGAGTCCGCCGCAAGGCAAGCCGGATTCCGTCATTCCAATGAATACCGCTGGTCTTTCCTCTGTCTGAGCCGGTCCGGCGCCGGATTTCATGACGGATGACAATTTCCCGGAAGTCTGGACGGGGCGGATTTTGCGATATAATGAAGCTGGCGGCTTGACAGAGCCGGAGACGCCGGTTCGCTTTTTGTTGTCTCTGCCGTTCGAATGAAAGACTTTTAAGGGAGTCTGAATTGTCTCACGCCGAATCCAGTCCGGGCACGCGCCGCGATTTTCTGTTTTACGCGACCGGAGCGACGGGAGCCGTGGCGGGCGGCGCCGCGGTCTGGCCGCTTGTCGACCAAATGAACCCCAGCGCGGATGTGCAGGCTCTCGCCTCGATTGAGGTGGATGTCTCCGGGGTCGAGCCGGGAACCCAGTTGACGGTGAAATGGCTCGGAAAGCCGGTGTTCATCCGCCGCCGCACCGAGGAAGAAATCGCCGCCGTGCGCGATGTGGACATCGGCGGCCTCATTGATCCCTTGGCGCGCAATGTGAATCTCGGTTCCGAAAGCGCCGCGCTCGACAGCAACCGGACAGTCGACGCGGCCGGAGAATGGCTGGTGATGATCGGCGTCTGCACTCATCTCGGATGCGTTCCGCTCGGCGATGCGGGAGATTACCGGGGCTGGTTCTGCCCGTGCCACGGGTCGCATTATGATCTGTCCGGCAGAATCCGCAGAGGGCCGGCGCCGGAGAATCTTGAAGTCCCAAAAGCCGCCTTCGTTGATGAAACCACGATTCGGCTCGGTTAGGAGGGGCCGACATGTCAGGAATTCCTCACAGCAGCTATATACCTGAGTCCAGATCCGCCAGATGGCTGCACAGGCGGCTGCCGGTCATGTCGCTGCTGTACAACGCGCTGTTCATCCCGACGCCGAAAAACCTGAACTGGTGGTGGATATGGGGAATCGTTCTCATGTTCTGCCTGGCGATGCAGATCGTGACCGGAATCGTGCTGGCCATGCATTACACGCCGCATGCCGACATGGCATTCGCCAGCGTCGAGCACATCATGCGCAACGTGAACGGCGGCTGGGCCATGCGCTATCTGCATGCGAACGGCGCGTCGCTGTTCTTCGTGGCCGTCTACATTCACATGTTCCGCGGTCTGTATTACGGTTCTTACAAAGAGCCCCGCGAAGTGACCTGGATCATCGGGATGTTGATATATGTCGCCATGATGGCGACGGCTTTCATGGGGTACGTCCTCCCTTGGGGTCAGATGTCGTTCTGGGGGGCGACCGTGATCACCGGTCTGTTCGGAGCGATTCCGGGAATCGGCGATGCCGTCCAGACATGGCTGCTCGGCGGGCCCGCGGTCGGCAACCCGACGCTCAGCCGTTTTTTCTCGCTGCATTATCTGCTGCCGTTCGTGATACTGGGATTGGCGGTCGTGCATATCTGGTGTTTCCACACCACCGGCAACAACAATCCGACCGGCGTCGAAGTGCGCCGGACTTCGCGCGCGGAGGCGGAACGGGACACGCTGCCCTTCTGGCCGTATTTCGTGATCAAGGATCTGTTCGCGCTGTGCTTGATCCTGGCGGTGTTTTTCGCGATCGTCGGTTTCATGCCCAACTATCTTGGCCATCCGGACAACTACATTCAGGCCGATCCTCTCGCGACGCCGGAACATATCGTGCCGGAATGGTATTTCCTCCCGTTCTACGCCATTCTCAGGGCTTTCACCGCTGATGTCTGGGTGGTGCAGTTCACGGGTTTCATCACCGGCGGAATCATTGACGCCAAATTCTTCGGCGTGATGGCGATGTTCGGTTCGATGCTGGTGATGGCGCTCGCGCCGTGGCTGGACAGCTCGTCGATCCGTTCCGGGCGCTACAGGCCGATGTTCAAATGGTGGTTCGCTCTGCTGGTGATTGATTTCGTTGTCCTGACTTGGGCCGGCGGACGCCCGGCCGAAGGGATTTACGCGATCATTTCGCTTGCCGGGGCGGCCTATTGGTTTCTTTATTTTCTGATCATTCTGCCCTTGCTGGGGGTTCTGGAAAAGCCGGATCCGCTGCCAATGTCGATTGAGGAGGATTTTGACCATCTGCACCCGCCGGCCGAGACAGTCCCGGGTCAGGCCCGATGACGGAATTGCGGAGTTCGACCATGATCAAAATGACAGCCGCGGCGGCTCTGGCAGCGGTATTTGCCGGCGCGGGCCCGGTTTCGGGCGCCGGCGGCGCGGGCCATGTCGAAGACGTTTCTTTTCCGTTCGAAGGACCGTTCGGCAGATTTGACCAGCAGCAGCTCCAGCGGGGTCTGCAGGTTTACCACGAGGTCTGCGCGGCCTGCCACGGGCTGAAGTTCGTTCCGTTCCGGTCGCTCGGGGACGGTGGCGGCGTCGGTCTCAGCGACAATGCCGTCAAAGCGTTCGCGGCCCAGTACGACGTGTTCGATCCTGAAATTGACGATGTCCGCGCCGGCAAACCGGCTGACAATTTCCCTGCCAACGATTCCGTCGGGGCTCCTGATCTGTCGCTGATGGCCAAGGCGCGGGCCGGATTCCACGGTCCGCTCGGCACCGGTCTGACGCAGCTGTTCCGCGGCGGTGGCGGGCCGGAATACATCGTTTCGTTGCTGACCGCCTACACCGGCGAAGAGAAAGACGAGGCCGGGGCTGTTCTGTATGGAAACGATGCGTTTCCCGGCGGCTGGATTTCGATGGCCCCGCCGCTTGAGGATGAGATCGTGGAATTCGCGGACGGCGCCGACAATTCGCTGCATGCGATGTCGGCGGATCTGGCCGTGTTTCTGACATGGGCGGCGGAGCCGAAGATGATGGCGCGCAAACAAATGGGGTTCGTCGCAGTGTTGCTCTTGGCAGTCTTGTCGGCGCTGCTTTACTGTACCAATAAGGCGATCTGGGCTCCCGTGAAGAAGCGCGGCGCCGGGCAGAGGTTTCCATGAGCCGCATTCTGGCGCGATTCCGGGTGCGCAGTCAGGCCGGGGTGGGGCTGTCGGAGTTTCGGCGCGGGACCGCGTTAATCCGGCAAGAATGCGCGCGCAGGCCGGATGATCCTCGCGCCGGGGCCACGGGCACGGAGTGCGGAGCAATCCGGCTGCCGGTTCCGGTTCTGAGCTTGCGTCCGAATTTCAAAATTCGCCGCCTGTGCCCGTGCCGCCGCTTGCTGGAGAGCGGGATCCTGCGCAAGTGATCGGCATCTTCTGGTAAAAACGCAACACTTCTGAATAAAACTGTTTCCGGCCTTTCGCGATGCGCGGGGATTGTGGTAAGGAGCGGGGTTCATGATTCAATAGTAACTAGTCAGGTACCCGGCAAGCGTCCCTGAAGGGGGCATCCGCCGCCGGCGGTCATTGGAATGTTTTTCAGAGGAACGGGATTCAGGAGCGGAGCTCCCTCAGGAATCGGCCAGCCGGAGTTTCAGGTCCTCCGGATCCGCCCGGAGCGCGTCAAGGACGGGCCGGCCCTGCTTGCGGGCGGTCTCGATCAGCGTCCGCAGGACCGCATGGTTGCGGGCGCCGCGCTCGCTCCGATAGCAGCCGGATATTTTCAGATATGCTTTCAGCATCCGCAGGTCCCGCTCGGCTTGCTCATTCGTCGCCGGCACCGCCGGGTTCCGCGTGAACATCAGGACGCCCGCCCGATGATCCCGCAGCCGCAGGACGAGGTTGAGGCCTTTGCGCTTTTTCCGTCTCCCGCGCCGCTTCCCGCCGGCCAGCGGCGGCAGCGCCTCGTGCCAGGCGACGGCGTCGGCGACGATCCTGTCATATTCTTTTTCGATCCGGTCCGCCGCCTCCGCGGACAGCGGTTTCCCGGCGCGGGCCGCCTCGTTGTCCTCATGCACGGCGCTTTGAAGCAGCTTGCTCATCTCCGCCGCCCAGGCCTCGCCGTGAAACTCCGTCAGAGCTTCAAGTTCCCTCAGGATGTGAGGGATACAGTGCGCATGGCTCACCCCGGCTATATTCCAGCAGGGTTTCCAAAAATCATGAACCGCGATGCCGGTCGCGCCCATGGCTGCATCGCCGCGGCTTTCGCCGAGACGGAAAAAACTGAGAAGCTCCGTGCAGACGACGTGTATCCAGCGGAGCTTGCCGTCGACGCGGACCCCGGTCTCAGCTGTGTGCTTGACGGCGGCCCTCGCCGCCGCCGCGCCGACATGCCCGGCGAAGCCGGAAAATTTCCCGGCGCCGCTGTCGAGCAAAGCGGAAACCGTTCCCGGAGACAAGGATGCGCCGAACAGGTCTCTCATCGTCCCGGCCAGCCGCCGGCGCGGGATCATCTGCGCCGCCGACAGGTAACGCACCGTCGAACGCACCCCCGGACCGTACTGCGCCGGGGCCTTCACGCCCTCCGGAAAACGGCCCGCGCTCACCGCCCCGCAGCCGGAGCAGACCGCCCTGTGAACCCGGTGTTCAACAGTCTCCAGCGCGACCGGCGGGATGTCCGCGACCTGCCGCCGGACATACCCCTCCGATGCCGCACCGGCGAGGGACGCGCCGCATCCGGCGCAGGAACCGGGATGATGATGCTCGACCCTGTCCGGGGTCTCGACAAGGCTCATCGTCGTTCCCTTATGACCCGGCTGCCCGCCCGGCCTGCGCCCCGACGAAGCTTTTCTCTTCGGCGCCGGCTTGGAAAACCCGTCGCTCGACGGCGGCTTATGACTGTTGCCGCTGTTCGTTAACAGCCGCCGCTCAAGCTCGGAAACGCGGCCCTGCGCAGCCGCAAGCGCCGCGGCGGCTTCATCCCGCCCGGCAACGGCAGCATCACGCTCGTCAGCGATCGCATCACGCTCGGCGACAGCAGCGTCACGATCCGCGACAGCCTCGGCAAGTCTCGCCTTGAGACCGGCTCCGCTGAAAGCCGGACCGGCGACCCTGTCCCGCGCCGCCGCCGGAATGCCGCCGGTCATCGGACCCGCTCCGCTGAAAAATGATCTGAACTCATACCCTGCGTATCCGCGGCTTGCGCCGTTCCGCTCAATGTCGTTTCTTAATTTCTTGACGAAGGATTCAATCACACGGACAAAACAGAATCAAGCGAAAAAATCTACCTGACTAGTTACATTCAATATTATAAAGAGGAAATACATGATGACGACATCTGTCAGATCGATTTCGGAACGGGCATCGGCGGAAGCCTGCGCCGCCGCCGCCCGCCGTGAGCCGAGGGGGGCATCGTTTCATGCGTCCGGGTTTCCGCCGCCGGCCCGGTTCTCGCACTGCTGACGGCGCTTCTGGCCGTTCCGGTGCCCGGAGCCGCGCAGACTCTCCCGGCTGACAGCTGCGCGCCGGCTCCCTCTTCGTCAACCCCCGCTCCGCTTGTTTACAGCGGCGCGATCACGGTCGCCTACAGCGGCGCGATCACGGATGTGCGGGATGATGCGGACAGCAGCAGCAACTTGAAATTCGCGATCATTTGCGATATGCGTACAGCCGCCACGACGCTGACCTTCAGCGGGAAGATCGGCACGGAAGCCGATCCTGTCGGAGGCACCGGCATCGGGGTCAGCTTCGCCGATGACGCCGTGACGATCACTAACAACGGCGAGATTCACACGGACTCGAATAACGCGAGTGATGGGCGCGGCATCAATGCCTTTATTGACGACACGTCCACCGAAGGCGGCATCACGGTCAGCAACAACGGCAGGATCGTCTCGGAAAACACCGCGATCTACCTACATCGCCTATTTGGGTGACGGGCCTGTCACGGTCGACACGGCGGCGGACAGCGTGATCGAGGTGAGGGATTTTGGCGCCGTGAGCACGGTTGGCGCGAGCGGCAGATCGGGCATCGAGATTACTATCGACAGCGATACGGCCGGCGCGGCCGGTGACAGCACGGGGGCTGTCACGGTCACTCACAAGGGCGGCATTTCGGTTTCGGGGGTAGGCAGCGGTGACGGGATCAGGGTGCGCAACGATGGAAAAGGCGCCGTCACGGTCACGACGGGACAGGAAAGCGCGATCCGGGTGAAAGAGAGAGGCATCGACGTCATTTCCGAGAACCCCGCGGTTGAGAACAAGGGGGCTGTCACGGTCGTTCACGGCGGCATGATAAGCGCCGGAGAGGCGGGCATATATGTTGAGCACCGCGGAGCCGGGGGCGTCACGGTCACGACCGGGGAACAGAGTTCGATCACGACGGCGGGGGGCGGCGCTGACGGCGTCAACGCGTCTTTAAGGCATGATGCGGGCGCGAAGAGCGACAGCGGCGTCACTGTCACCCATGAGGGCGTGATCAGCGCGACGGGGATCGGCATTCATGCGTCGGTCAGAGGCGGCACTGTCGATCTCGTGTCAGCTGATTCGAGAGATGCGGACAGTGCCGGCGCGGTCAAGGTCGCGGCCGGAGAGGGCAGCATGATCACCGCCGTCCGCCACGGGATCCAGGTGTGGCACAACGGTTCCGGGATGTTCGATGTCGCCGTGCGCGGCAAGGTCGCGGGGGACAGCGGGGGCGCCGGCGGCGACAAATACGCCGGCGTTCATATCGCGACCGCGGCGGAGCTGATCGAGGGATCGGACCCGGCGGCCGGGGGCGGCGGCACGATCACTGTCGGCTCGGGGGGTCATGTTTCGGGTTCCGGAGCGGCTGTCAGGGTCGACCCTTATGCGGGTCCGGTGAAAGTGATCCTTGAACAGGATGATGACGGTTTCGCCGGTCATATCGACGGCAAGATCCTCAATCCGGGGAAGGACGGGGGAACGGCCGGCCGGTCGGCGCTCACCTTCCATACCCGCGCGGGCGCGGACGGCGATCTGACGGCACTGACCCCCGGCACGGGCACCGTTGAACGGCGGGGCGCGCGCGCAGGGGTCTTATGTTCCCGTTCAGCGTTCCAAGCTGATGGCGCTTGAAGAGGGTCAGGGCTACGAGTTCACGGACACGGGTGCGGCGGGGCGGATCTACAGCCCGCGGGCGCGGCTGTACGAGGCCCTGCCTTCGGTGTTGCTGGGTCTGACCGCCGGTTCCGGGAGCGGGGCCGTGACGCGCGACGGCAGCGGCGGCTGGGCGAAGGTATTCATGAGCGACGGCGAGCGCACAGCGGGGAGTTCGACGACCGCCATGGGCCGGCATGGCCGTGCCCTCGGCTGGGACATGAAGCGGCAGGGTCTGGAGATCGGCTATGACTTTCCGGCTGACGAGACGCTGCGCCTGGGTTTCGGGGCCGGGTACCGGACGGTGAAAGCGGCGGTCATGCGCGGCGGGGACATCAAGGGGAAGGCGACCGGCGGGGCGCTGACGCTGGGCTGGCGTCCTGACGGCGGTTTCCATGTCGACGGGCATCTGTCATATGCGGCTGTGAGCGGCATTGAACTCAGCCCCGCGGGCGGCGGCGCGGTGATCAAAGCGGCCGGCGGCAGCGGCATGTCGGTCGGCGTCGCCGCCGGCACGGAGATGGACCTCGCGGGCATGAAGGTGACGCCGCGGGCCGGGCTTGAATGGTCTTCGGTGAAGACCGGCGGCTTCACGGAGCCGGCGGCGGTCGAAGGGGCCGGCAAGGTGTCGGAAGTCACCGCCGAGGGTCTGAAAGGGACGCTGGGGGCGAGGATCGACATGGCGGCCGGTGAGAACGGGACGTTCTGGGCGGCGGCGGATGCGGAGCACGATTTCAGGGATGCGACGAGCATCACGGTTCCCGGGGCCGTCCTCAAGGCGGAGATGAAGCCGACCTGGGGCCGGCTCGGTTTCGGCGGCGAGTTCAGGCTGAGCGGCATGATGACGGTGTCGGGCAGCGCCTTCTACGCCATGGCCGGCGGCGGCAACAAGGATCTCGGCGGCGCGCTGGCCCTGAACGTGAGTTTCTGAACCGGGAAACAGACAGTTCCGGGGGCGGCGGAGAGCCGTCCCCGGACCGGTGTTGCGGCAGTTATGAGGGCGAGACCTACCGCTTAACGTCTTTCCGCAGCTCTTTTCCGGGGCAGAGACAGACCTTGTTCTGAAACCGCCCGGCGGACATCCCCGTTCTGGGTGGCCATTAGGATCAAGGGCGTGGCAAAACCAAGACTGACGCGCGGGCTGACATCGCCGCGGAAAATCCCGGGATCGATGAGCGTATCAGCGTATCCCGGTTTGCGCCGATGAACACGGCGTTCCAAACCGGCAAGGCGCACGGGTGCCGCGGCCTTTGACCGGCCGCTTCGAAACGGAAGGGAGCCTTAATTCCAAGGCAGTCCCGGAACCATCGTCCCAGACCGCCCTGAGAGTGTGTTCCATATGTTGAGCAGCCCCGCCGCCGTGCAGCATAATCCGTCTTGTCAACAAAAACGGGAGCATCCACATGGCTTGGAACGAGACTGCTGAGCAGCTTTATAAGCGATCTTTCGACCGGTATGAAACCGATGTGACCGATGCGGAACAGGCAGCAGCAGTGCCGCTGCTGCCGCCCTCAAGGACAGTCCGCAAGCCGATCACCGACCTCCGGGAGGCGTTCAATGCTGTCCAGCTATGCTTGCTGCTGACAGCGATCAATTCCTGAATGTTTTCCGCCTTTCAGCGCCGTTCAGAATTATTTTTACGCTTGGCGGAACGCCGGCGTTTTTGAGCGGATGCCAGCTGCGCTGCACCGGCCGGCGTGCCGGCCGTGCGGCGGACCCGACGGCGGCGGCGATCGACAGCCAGTCGATGAAGACGATGGAAAGCGGAGGCCCTTCGGGATATGATGCCGGCAAGAAGATCAACGGCCGCAAACGTCACATCACGGCAGCCGCCGACGGCTTGCCGATCGCTGTCCTGATCCATGAAGCCTCGATTCAGGATCGAGACGGAGCACCGGGAGTGATCCTGCGGACGCCGGCGGCGGCGCCGCAGGTAACCAAGCTGCAGTCGGACGGCGGCTGTCAGGGGCCGAAGCCGGCTTCGGCACTGGTGGATCCCGGGCTGGGATCGCTGATTGAAATCATGCGTAAGCCTGAGAAACAGAAGGGTTTCACCGTCTTACACCGTCGCTGGGCAGTTGAGCGGACCTTTGCGTGGATGTCGCGGTGTCGGCGTCTGGCAAAAGACTATGAACGGTCACTGGCGAGTTCGCTGAGTCAGGTACAGCTGGCCCGCCTGCCGGTTTCTGATGCGCCGGCTGGCGCGGACTGCCGGAAAAATAAATGATATCAACAGCTTATAAATGTCCGCGAATTATGATTCAAACTCTGAAAACCGCATCGGAGGTTTCATGTCCCAGAACTTCCAGCCGCCGGGTATCTGAAGACTCGACCTGTAGGCGCCGCTGACAGTTCAGACGTCCTTGCCGCCCGTGAAATTGAATTCCGCGCCCATGCGGATGCCCGACGGCCAGCGTGAGGTCATTGTCTTCAGACGCGTGTAAAAGCGCACGCCTTCCATGCCGTGAATATGGTGATCGCCGAAAAGCGAACGTTTCCAGCCGCCGAAGGAGTGATAAGCGACCGGAACCGGAATCGGCACGTTCACGCCGACCATGCCGATGCGCGCCCGCGACCAGAAATCACGCGCCGCATCACCGTCACGGGTGAAAATCGCGGTGCCGTTGCCGTATTCATGGTCGTTAATCATCTGCACGGCGTCTTCGTAGCCTCGGGCGCGGACGACGGAAAGAACCGGACCGAAAATCTCCTCCTTGTAGATCGACATATCGGCGGTCACATTGTCGAACAGACAGCCGCCTATGAAATAGCCGTCTTCATAACCCTGAAGGCTGATATCGCGGCCGTCCACGACCAGATCGGCTCCCTGTTCCAGGCCTTGCGCGATCAGCCTGTGGATATTGTCATAGCTTTGCTTCGAGATGACCGGGCCGAGTTCCGACGCCGGATCGGTGTACGGCGCGACCTTCAGCGCGCGCACGCGGGGTTCCAGCGCTTCCACCAGACGGTCGGCCGTCTCTTCTCCGACCGGAACAGCGACCGAGACCGCCATGCAGCGTTCCCCGGCCGAGCCGTAAGCTGATCCGACCAGCGCGTCGGTCACCTGATTCATATCCGCATCGGGCATGACGACCAGATGGTTTTTGGCGCCGCAAAGCGCCTGCACGCGCTTCCCGTTGGATGCGGCGCGGGAATAGATGTGCCGGCCGATGGGCGTCGAGCCGACGAAACTGACCGCTTCCACCTTGGGATTGTCCAGAAGCGCGTCCACCGCTTCCTTATCGCCGTTGACGATGTTGAAAACCCCTTCGGGCAGACCCGATTCGGCCAGAAGCCCGGCAATGCGCAGCGCCACGCTCGGATCTTTCTCGGACGGTTTCAGCACGAATGTGTTTCCGCAGGATACAGCGACCGGATACATCCACAAGGGCACCATGGCGGGGAAATTGAACGGCGTAATGCCGGCAACGACTCCCACCGGCTGACGCACGGTGTAGCTGTCCACGCCTGCCGCCACGGCTTCGGAATATTCGCCCTTCAACAACTGCGGAATGCCGCAGGCGAATTCCACCACCTCGATGCCGCGGGCGATCTCGCCTTTGGCATCAGGGGCAGTCTTTCCGTGTTCCGCCGACAGAATTTCCGCCAGTTCATCGGTGTGCTTCTTCAAAAGGTCACGGAACGCGAACATCACCGCGGCGCGCTTCGCGGGCGGTTCCGCGGCCCAGCCGGGCAGAGCCGCGGCGGCGGTTTCTACGGCTGCATCCACATCCGCTTTGGATGCAAGGGCGACCTGCCTGGTCACGGCGCCCGTCGCAGGGTTGTAAATATCGCCTGTGCGGCCCGAGGTGCCCGTCCAGGGTTTGTTCGAAAGAAAGTGACTGACGTCAGACATCTTAAGTCTCCGGATTGAATTGCCCTTTATGTTTCAGAAGGCTGAACTGCGGAGCCGCTCGGATCTGCGGCGCAAAAGCTCAAGCGTGACCAGCAGTGCCATGGATATGAGAATCAGGAGGGTCGCCACGGCCAGAATTGTCGGATTGATCTGCTCGCGAAGGCCTGAGAACATCTGGCGAGGGATCGTGCGCTGTCCGGGGCCGGCGAGGAACAACACCAGCACCACTTCGTCAAAGGAAGTGACAAAGGCGAAGAGGCCGCCCGAAATCACCCCGGGCCTTATCAATGGAACGACCACGTCCCAGAACACTTTCATGGGATGCGCGCCCGCACTGATCCCGGCATTGTACAGCGAACGGTCAAAGCCGCTGAGGGTGGCGGTGACCGTGATGATGACGAAGGGCACGCCGAGCGCCGCATGGGCGATGATCAGGCCGGGATAGGTGCCGACGAGGTTGAACTTGGTGTAGAAGAAGAACATGCCGGCGGCGATGATGATGAGGGGGACGATCATCGGAGACAGCATCAACGCCACGACGATCCGCTTGAACGGCATCAGCGGCGAGGACAGGCCGACCGCCGCGACAGTGCCGAGCACGGTCGAAAGAGCGGCGGCGGCGGTTCCGATGATGAAACTGTTCTTGATCGCCAGCAGCCACTTCTGATCAGTGAATATCTGTTCGTACCAGCGCGTCGAATAGGCGTCCGCATCGAAAGAGAGCATGCCCGCGGTGAAGGTGAAATAGGGCTCGGCGTTAAAACTCAGCGGGATGATGATGAGGATCGGCAGCATCAGGAACGCCAGAACGCCGAAGGCTGCGGCGCGCAGCCCGTAATGCCCGAGGATATGCCAGAAAGTGAAGTAATCGGGCAGTTTCTTCATCTGTCTCAACCCAGCTGAATGTTGGCCGCGCCGACGAAGCGGTCATAGACCCAATAGAGGATCAGTATTATCGCCAGCAGCAGGGAACCGAGCGCGGCCGCCAGTTCCCAGTTGTTCGATTGCTGCATGTGGAAAGCGATGATGTTGGAAATCATCTGCCCGTCCGTGCCGCCCACCAGCGCGGGAGTGATGTAGTAGCCGACCGAGATGATGAACACGAGAAGCGCCCCGGCGCTCAGACCCGGCATTGTCATGGGGAAATAAACCCGGAAGAATGCCGGGATCGGTTTCGATCCCATCGACATGGCCGCGCGCAGGTAGCTCGGGTCAATCCCCTTCATCACGCTGTAGAGCGGCAGGATCATGAACGGCATCAGAATATGGGTCATCGCCAGCACGGTTGAGAATTGCGTGTAGAGCATTTCGAAAGGGCTGGATGTGACGCCCACTCCCATGAGGAATGAATTGACCACGCCGTTGGTCTGCAAGAGCGCGATCCAGGACGTCGTGCGCACCAACAGCGAGGTCCAGAACGGCAGGAGCACGAAGACCATCAGAAGGTTGCTCAGCGAGGAGGGCGCGTTGGCCAGATAATAGGCCAGAGGGTAGCCGGCGAGCAGTGTCAGCACAGTGATGATCAGCGCGATTTTCAGCGTCTTCGTATACAGGTCGACATAGATGCGGGCCCCTTCGCGGCGCTGCAGGCCCTCGTCGCCGAGTTCCAGATCCAGCGATGTCAGATAATAGCGCGAGGTATAGACATCTCCGGATTTCGCCAGCGCGTCCCAGATCTCCGTCTCTCCCCATTTCTTGTTGGCGGCGGTCAGGAGGCCTGCCGGATCCGCCTCTATGTCGGCATCGTCGGCGCGGCGCAATTTGCGGGCGCTGGATTTGATGACGCTGGAGCTGCCCGGCAGCACGCGGTTCACTTCTTCGGCGAGTTTGCCGGACAGGCGTTCGCCCGCCAGCCGTTTCAGATCCGCGGCCATCAGGGCCTGTGTTCCGGCCGGCGGCACATCTTCGCCGTCCCAGACGGCCAGTCCCTGCAGGGTGTCGGGGATCAGGCCGGCTACGGCCGGGTGGTAGAAACTGCGCACAAGCATGGTGCCGATGGGCGCGACAAAAGCCAGAAGCAGAAAAACCAGCAAGGGCGTGACCAGCAGGAAGGCGGACAGTTTGCGCCGGCGAAGCTGCCTGCGGGCAAGAACGGCGTCCTCAGAGGACAGCGAAATCGACGGCGAAGACATCAGATCTGTTCCCGGAAGTCATGAATCAGGCGACGCGCCCGGACGGGAAAGGCAGGGTCCGGGCGCGAACGGTCATGAGCGGATTACTTCAGCAGCCATTCGTTGAATCTCTCGCCGAGCGATTCACCGAAGTCGGCCCAGAAGATGCCGTCGGCTTTCAGGCCCTTGTCCAAGTGCGCGGTCGGCAGGTCAGCGTTCACCGAAGGATCGACATATTTGGCCGAAGATATGCGCGTCGGGCCGTAGGCCACATCCGCCATGCCCGCGAGCGGCACGGACCCTGTGGCGAACTTGATGAACTCGAAGGCTTCTTCCTTCTTGTCCGAACCAGCGACCACAGACCATACGTCAAGGTCGTAGACGTGGCTGTCCCAAACGATTTCGAACGGCTTGCCGTCTTCCTTGATGGCCGAGAAAATCCGGCCATTGGCCGACTGCACTATGGACGCGCCGCCGTCATTGAGAAGCTGAGGCGCCTGGCTCCAGCTGTCGAACCAGACGATGTCGTCCTTGATCGTGTCGAGTTTGGCGAAAGCGCGCGCCTGCCCCTCTTCCGTCGACATAACGTCGTAGACGTCCGCCGGAGCCACGCCGTCGGCGATCAGCGCCCATTCCATGTTGACTTGAGGACGTTTGCGCAGTGCGCGCTTGCCGGGGAAATCGGCGGTGTTGAAGAAATCGGCGATCATGGCAGGCGCTTTGCCGCCATCCGCCGTGTTGTGGGCGAAAACGATCGACCAGACGATCACGCCGACGCCGCATTCGCTGGCTATCGCGTCGGGTATGAAGTCATCCGCAGCCGCTGTGCCGTCATCCCCGGCCGGCAGCATATCATGGGGAATGACTTCCAGCAGTCCTTCCGAACAGGCCCGTTCCAGATCAATCACCTCGATATCGATGACATCCCACTGAATATTTCCGGCTTCGACCTGCGCCTTGATCTCGGCGATGCCGCCGGAATAGTCCTCGAACAGGATTTCAGTTCCGCTCATCTCTACATACGGGTCGATCATGTGTTTTTTCTGGGCTGCGCCGTAAGCGCCGCCGAATGACACGACGGTCATGCTCTCGGCGCTCACGGCCGCAGGCAGCGCCAGAGCCATGGACGCTGCGGCCGCAAGGCATTTCAAATATGTTTTCATGGGTCTTTTCCTTATGTTGGAACCCGCCGGGGCGGGCGGTGATGCCGCGCTCGGGTCAAGCCGGAAACGCGATGCAGTCCTTGGCCAGCCAAACGAACCGGCCTTCTTCGCCTTCCGCGAAATCAGGCGCGGCAAGGTCGTTCAGGACTTTGATGTTGATCTCGGTGCCGTCCGGAAGCTGAAAGTAGTAGCGGATGAAATCACCGACATAGTAGTGTGTGACATGGCTGGCCGCGATCTCATTGTCATAGGCGTGGCTGGTCGGCTGGATAAACAGTTTTTCAGGCCGGACCGACATGACAGTCTTGCCGCCGGCCTTCAGCCCCTCCCCGACTGCGGCGCTGATCGCCGCGCCGCCGGGTGCCACGATCTTTGCTACATCGCCGTCAATGCTTTCCACCGTGCCCGGAATGAAGTTGTTCTCGCCGATGAACTCGGCCACAAAAGCGTTTTCCGGACGTTCGTAAAGCTCCGCAGGCGGCGCGCATTGCTGCACGACGCCTTCATTGAACACCGCGATCCGGCTGGACATCGACAAGGCTTCGGTTTGGTCGTGGGTCACATAGATCACCGTGAAGCCGAGCTTCTCGTGCATCCGGGTGATTTCATACTGCATCTGTTCGCGCAGCTTCTTGTCAAGCGCGCCCAGAGGCTCGTCCATCAGGATGAGCGTAGGCTCAAAAATCAACGCGCGGGCCAGAGCGACCCGTTGTCGCTGACCGCCCGAAAGCTGGCCCGGATAGCGTCCGCCGAAGCCGTCCATCTCGATCATGCCGAGATAGCGGCTGACCCGCTTCTTGACGTCCGTTTTGGACATCTTCCTCACCTGCAGGGGATAAGCGAGGTTTTCGGCGATCGTCATATGCGGAAACAACGCATAATTCTGGAACACTATGCCGATATTGCGCTTGTAGGGCGCGGTCTTGGTGACAGACGTTCCGGCAATGCGGATATCGCCGCTGGTCACATCTTCAAAACCGGCAAGCATCATCAGAACAGTGCTTTTGCCCGATCCCGACGGGCCCAGAAGAGTGATGAATTCGCCTTTGGCGACATTCAGGCTGAAGTCTTTGACAACAAGGGTTTTCTGATCGTAACTTTTCTTGACGCCATGGAACTCAAGAAAACTCTCGTCCTTGTCCAGCGGCATGCGCACCCCCTCCTTAAGGTTGCGGCCTGAAAACCGAGCGGCGCCCGCGATCAGGCGGCCGGGCTGAACATACTTGATCCCGTCCCGGAAATCAATTCATTTAATGGCACGCGCATGCGGAAAGGCGCGCCCGCCCCGTCCGGTTCCCGCACGCTTCGGCCGGCGGCGCGGCGGCCATTGCCGATCGGGCCGGCTGCGCTTAAATTGACACTGTCTGTCGTTCGAAGCATGAATACCGCCGGGCGGCACGGGAAGACTGAGCGGGTAATTCATGGCGGCTGAAAAAAAGCAGGCGGATTCCGCGGCTTCGGATGCCCGGCGGAGCGGTTGGCGGACGCTCAGGGCTGTGGCTCCGTATCTTTGGCCCTCTGACCGCGCCGACATCCGTCTCCGCGTGGTTTTCGCCCTTTGCGCACTGGCCGCCGCGAAGGCGGTGACCGTCAGCGCGCCGTTCATTTACAAGGCGGCGGTTGATCATCTTGCCGGGACAGACGCGGAGAATCCATATTTTCTGTTCGGACTGGGCGCTGTCGGCCTGACTGTCGCCTACGGCGGAGCGAGAGTGCTCGGTGTCGGATTCGAGCAGCTCAGGGACGTGATTTTCGCCAAAGTCGGCCAGCGGGCGCTGCGTCTGCTCGCGCTGACAACCTTCCGGCATATCCACAAACTCTCGCTCCGTTATCACATCACGCGCAAGACAGGGGGGCTGTCGAGGATCATCGAACGCGGCGTCAAGGGGCTGGATTTCCTGCTCCGGTTCATGCTGTTTTCGGTCGGCCCCCTCATTCTCGAACTGATTCTGATCGCGGTGATTCTGCTGATCGCGCTGGATTTCCGGTATTTCGCCATCATCACCGTCACCATCCTGGTTTATGTCTGGTTCACGTTCAAGGTGACTGAATGGCGCGTGCAGATCCGCCGCGAGATGAACCTGCGGGACACAGAGGCCAACCAGAAAGCCGTGGACAGCCTGCTGAATTACGAGACCGTCAAATATTTCAATGCTGAAGACAGGGAATCGGATCGCTACGAGGTCTCCATGCGGGGATACGAGCAGGCGGCTCTTCGGACCAGCTATTCGCTCGCGGCGCTGAATTTCGGACAGGCTCTGTTCATCGCGTCCGGCACGGTCGGGGTCATGCTGTTGGCCGCTTACGGCGTTCTGAACGGCGATTTGACTGTCGGGGATTTCGTTCTGGTCAACGCCTACATGATTCAGATCACTGTGCCGCTGAATTTTCTCGGCACCGTCTACCGGGAAATCCGGCAGTCGCTCATCGACATGGGCGACATGTTCGATCTGCTGGAGCAGGGATACGATGTCAGCGACAAGCCCGGAGCGGGCGCGCTGCGGGTCAGCGGCGGCACGATCAGTTTCGAAGGCGTGGAGTTCGGTTACGACCCGCAGCGTCCGATCCTCAAAGGCATTGATCTGGAGATCGAGGCGGGGCAGACGGTTGCGATCGTCGGCCCGTCCGGATCCGGCAAGTCGACCATCGGCAGGCTGCTGTTCCGTTTTTACGATGTCACCGGAGGCTCCCTCAAAATCGACGGCCAGGATGTGCGGGATGTCACGCAGGACAGTCTGCACGGCCAGATCGGAATCGTGCCGCAGGACACGGTGCTGTTCAATGAGACCATTGAATACAACATCGCTTACGGAATGCCGCGCGCGGGCGAGGAAGATGTGGCGGAGGCGGCGAAGGCCGCGCAGCTGCATGATTTCATCATGGATTTGCCAAAAGGCTATCAGACCGAGGTCGGCGAACGAGGGCTGAAACTGTCCGGAGGAGAAAAACAGAGGGTTGGAATCAGTCGCACTTTGCTCAAAAATCCGCCTATTCTTCTGTTGGACGAAGCCACATCGGCTCTGGACAGCGAAACCGAAAAGGAAATCCAGGCTAGTTTCGAGAAAATGAGCGAGGGCCGCACGGTGATCGCGATCGCGCACCGGCTTTCAACGATCATCGATTCAGATCTGATCGTCGTGCTTGAGGACGGCAAAATAGTTGAGCGCGGAAAGCATGAAGAACTGCTGGCGATCAACGGCCGCTACGCCGCCATGTGGCACCGTCAACTGGCTGAAGACGCCGAACTGCAGGCAGCATGACAGCCGGGGCGCGGCAGACGCCTCCTCTTCCGGTTCGGCGTCCGGCCCGACTGTCATGCGGTCTCAACTCTCCAGCCGCTGTCCTCTGATAAACTTATCGGCGTTACGGCCCTGCCCCGCATTGGCTTCGGGCCGCAGATGACAGACAGAGCGCCGGCCAAAACCCGGAAAGATGCGGCGGTCGGCTTCATGGGATTGATTCCTTAGTTTTTGGTCAAGGGCCGGCATACAGTTCGGAGGAAGCGGCGGCGCCCTGTGTCAGAGTTTCAGCTTCCGCCGGGATATCCCCTGTGAAGACTGGTGATGAATGACTGCGACATATCCACAGAAATGTCGTTATGATCGCAGTTTTATCATGTTTGTTTTCATGTCATTCAGATAACTTCGGTTCAGAGGGACAACAGCCGGGTCGGGAGAAGACGGGCCGGCGGAGAAGGAATGCAGATGGCCGTATGGAGATATTACGGGAGAGAGGCGGAACTCGGGAAAGCCGCCCTGGTGCTTGAGGCGGACAGGGACTGGCGGAATTTCGGCTGCGTCAGGATCCACGGGCGGCGGGGAATCGGCAAGACCGCGCTGTTCCACGAAACGGGGCGGCGGGGAACCAAGAGCATTCCGTTCGTTTCGTACGAGTTGCCGTCGAACAAAGAAGGCGGAGTCAGGGAAGCTTGTAAAGGCCTTCGTGATGCCGCGATTGAAGCCGGAGCAGTCAGGACCTTTCCACATTGGTCGTCCGAACATAACGACAGAGCACGTTTCAGGGAAATCTTGCGGCATTTGATTCGCAACGGCGTCGTTGTCGCGCTTGACGAGTTCCACAACGCCTGTGATTTGGGGCTGGAATCTTCGGTCAAGGTCGTCATCGACGGTTTCGGTCCGTTGCGGGAGAGAGCGCCGGGCAAGCTCGTTCTCATGGGGTCGCACCAGCAGCTCATGTTTAAGATGTTCGCGGACACCGAGCCGCTCCATCAGCGGGCTGACTCTAAGGTGACGCTGGGCCAGTGGCCGGTTTCCACGGTGCTTGAAGTGGCGTCCGAGCAGGGTTTCTTGGAGCGTCCGGGGCTGTTTCTTACCATGTGGACCGCTTTCGGCGGAATTCCGAGGAACTGGGAGCGTTTCGCGACCGGGACGGAAAGCGCCGGCCTGCGGGATTTCAGCGCTTGGCGGTGTGATGACGCATGGCGTCTGGCATTTCTCGAATTGCAGCGGGAGATCGTGAACAACCCGGACGAGCGTTTCGACAGCAAAGCATTCGTCGAACTCGCGGGAGAAACCAGGGAGGCTCTGCTCTGGCTGGCGCTGAACTGGCCGCGCGGCGCGAAGCTGCGTCAGTTTCCCAAGGAACTGCGGGGCAGAGACCCGGAGAAATCTCTGGGGCCGGCGATGAAAATGCTGTCCGAGTATCTCGAATTGGCGGAGATGCGTGAGCCGTTCCTGCGAAGCATTGAGACGTATCCGAACGGTAAAGGCACCCGTTGCTGGAGGATCTCCGACAACAACACGATATTTCAGATCGCAGTGTTGCGGGTCGGCGACATGACATCTCAGCCTTCAGGATTTGCCGGTCTCCATGAAATGAACACGCCGGAGACAGCTCTTGCCAGGCTTCAGCGGCTTGAGGATTGCTCTCTTGAGAGGCTTTTCGGCCGTGCGATGGTTGAGATCCACGGACACGCGGATCACGGGATTGAAGCCGCGCATGATCTTGAGATCGACTTGGTCGCGCATTCGGAGGAATACGGAGAAACGCTGTGGCTCGGCGGATGCAAGCGGGACGCGGCGCAGCATAAGACGTCGCGCCTGCTGGAGAAGTTCGACAGGTTCATGGCGGTCGATTTCGAGGATGCGGAACGCTGGCGGAAGATGCGCAGACGGCATTTCCTCGCGTCGCCCGAATTCACGGCGGAGCAAAGAGCCGGGTACCGGCGGCGCGGATTTGAATGCCGCGATATCCATGATCTGGCTCGGGCATTCGGCCTTGATCCGGAACCCGTTGCCGGCACGGAGCCGCCACGGCTGAATGACACGCCTTCCTTCGATATATGAAGGTTGCGCATGCATTGCCCGGTCCAGGACTTTATGAAAGCGTCGGACGCGGCGAGACGTTTTCATCCGGCTGACAAAACACCAGCCGCATGTAAGTATTCGGCTGCGAAACAGCCGTTTCTCAGCAACGAAAGCCGGGTCCGGAGAAGACGGGCCGGCGGAGAAGGAATGCAGATGGCCGGATGGAGATATTACGGGAGAGAGGCGGAACTCGGGAAAGCCGCCCTGGTGCTTGAGGCGAACGGGGACTCGCGGAATTTCAGCTGCGTCAGGATCCACGGGCGGCGGGGAATCGGCAAGACCGCGCTGTTCCACGAAACGGGGCGGCGGGGAACCAAGAGCATTCCGTTCGTTTCGTACGATTTGCCGTCGAAAGCGGCAGGAAACGTGGAAACGGCATGTTTCGGACTGCGCAGGGCGGCACTTATGGCGCGGGCGGTCGAGACCGTTCCGCTTCGGCAGCAGGATGATAATGACTGGTTATGGTTCGAAGACATTTTGCGGCATCTGATTCGCAACGGCGTCGTGGTCGCGCTTGACGAGTTCCACAACGCCTGTGATTTGGGGCTGGAATCTTCGGTCAAGGTCGTCATCGACGGTTTCGGTCCGTTGCGGGAGAGAGCGCCGGGCAAGCTCGTTCTCATGGGGTCGCACCAGCAGCTCATGTTTAAGATGTTCGCGGACACCGAGCCGCTCCATCAGCGGGCTGACTCTAAGGTGACGCTGGGCCAGTGGCCGGTTTCCACGGTGCTTGAAGTGGCGTCCGAGCAGGGTTTCTTGGAGCGTCCGGGGCTGTTTCTTACCATGTGGACCGCTTTCGGCGGAATTCCGAGGAACTGGGAGCGTTTCGCGACCGGGACGGAAAGCGCCGGCCTGCGGGATTTCAGCGCTTGGCGGTGTGATGACGCATGGCGTCTGGCATTTCTCGAATTGCAGCGGGAGATCGTGAACAACCCGGACGAGCGTTTCGACAGCAAAGCATTCGTCGAACTCGCGGGAGAAACCAGGGAGGCTCTGCTCTGGCTGGCGCTGAACTGGCCGCGCGGCGCGAAGCTGCGTCAGTTTCCCAAGGAACTGCGGGGCAGAGACCCGGAGAAATCTCTGGGGCCGGCGATGAAAATGCTGTCCGAGTATCTCGAATTGGCGGAGATGCGTGAGCCGTTCCTGCGAAGCATTGAGACGTATCCGAACGGTAAAGGCACCCGTTGCTGGAGGATCTCCGACAACAACACGATATTTCAGATCGCAGTGTTGCGGGTCGGCGACATGACATCTCAGCCTTCAGGATTTGCCGGTCTCCATGAAATGAACACGCCGGAGACAGCTCTTGCCAGGCTTCAGCGGCTTGAGGATTGCTCTCTTGAGAGGCTTTTCGGCCGTGCGATGGTTGAGATCCACGGACACGCGGATCACGGGATTGAAGCCGCGCATGATCTTGAGATCGACTTGGTCGCGCATTCGGAGGAATACGGAGAAACGCTGTGGCTCGGCGGATGCAAGCGGGACGCGGCGCAGCATAAGACGTCGCGCCTGCTGGAGAAGTTCGACAGGTTCATGGCGGTCGATTTCGAGGATGCGGAACGCTGGCGGAAGATGCGCAGACGGCATCTCCTCGCATCGCCGGAATTCACGCCGGAGCAAAGAGCCGGGTACCGGCGGCGCGGATTTGAATGCCGCGACATCCATGATCTGGCCCGGGCCTTCGGCCTTGATCCGGAACCTGCCGCGGTGCCGGAACCCGCTGCCGCCCCGGAGCCGCCGCGGCAGGATGACACGCCGTCCTTCGACATGTGATGTATGCGCAGAGGCATTCAGAGACAGTCGTTGCGGAGAGGCGGTGTCCCGCAGGCCGGACTGTCCCGGCTCCCGGCCCGGAGTGTCGGTGTCCTCGTGCGCCAACCCAAGGTACGCCGAGCGGCAACCGTATCAAAGGCTAAGTAGTCTGTCTTTGTTGTATTGATGGAAAAAAAGAATCAAGTAGACGCGCCCGACATGTGACAAGTTTAACGCTTCCGGTTTCTGCTCCCAACCCGCTCGTGTCATCAATCCTGCCATGTTCAACTACTAGGCATGTGCGCCGACTGTGGGTCGTTTTCAGTCTCCGGTCGCTTATATCCGCACATCGTTTCAACGTGTCGAGCCGACGTCCGGCATTACTGTAATTCTGATTGCCGCACGATATGATTTCCGGATTATTCTTCCGATCCTTGACCCGTGGGCAGCTTCATTCAGATACGCGCGCGATCCGTGAGCGGCGCTTCCCTGACAGGCAGGTGAACGACCGCTGAAAACGCGCCGACCCCGACGCCGATCCACCAGACCAGATCGTAGTTTCCATATTCGTCATAAAGCAGGCCGCCGAGCCAGACACCGGCGAACCCGCCCAGTTGATGGGAAAAAAAGATGATCCCGTAAAGCGTTGCCATATAGCGCAGGCCGTAGATGTGCGCGATAAGACCGCTGGTCAGCGGCACTGTGGCCAGCCACAGTGCGCCCATCACGACGGAAAACACGATCACTGAAGCCGGCGTGATCGGCAGCAGGATGAATACGGCGGCGGCCAGGGTGCGGCCGGTGTAAATCAGGGTCAGCAGATATTTCTTCGGATAATGGTTTCCGAGCCAGCCCGCCATGACTGTGCCGGCGATATTGGCCAGCCCTATCAGGGAGATGGCCGCCGCGCCCAGCGCGGATGTGCTGGTGACGCCTACCGAGTGCAGAAATCCGGCCGGGGAAATCGCGGCGCACATTTCGGTCACGAATGCCGGAAAGTGGGCGGTGATGAATGCCAGTTGGTAACCGCAAGAGAAGAATCCGGCGAACAGCAGCGTGAACGAGGGATCCCGGAACGCCTTGAGCAGCATATCACCCATGCTTTCTTCAAGCTGCAGGCGGGAGGCGGGGGGAGGCGCGCGCATGGCGGGCAAGACAGCCATAACGGCGATGATTCCGGCGGCGAAAACGATGAAGACCGACTGCCAGGACATGAAACTGAGCAGCCATTCGGCAGCCGGTGCGCCGATGACCTGCCCGCCGGAGCCGGCCGCCGTCGCGATGCCCAGCGATAATGAGCGGTTTTCGTCTGAACTGGCGCGGCCGACGACGGCCAGAATCACGCCGAATCCTGTGCCTGCGATGCCCATGCCGACAAAGAACTCGAGAATCTGATGCGCTTCCGGCGAAGAAGCGAAACTCGAAAGCGTCAGTCCCGCAGCATAGACAAGCGCGCCGACAGCAATGGACATCCGGTCTCCGATGCGCTCGGCAAACGCTCCGAAGAGCGGCTGCCCGATTCCCCAAGCCAGATTCTGGATGGCGATCGCCAGCGAGAATTCGGTCCGGGCCCAGCCGAATTCATCGGCGATCGGAATCTGGAAAACGCCGAAGCTCGCGCGAATGGCGAAACTGATAAGTATGATAATGCACCCGGCGAGCAGAACCGGGGTTGCCAGCGAACTGCGCCTGATCCGTGTGCCGGTCCTTGCCATGGAATCGCCTTCCGCGTTCTGAGGGCGGACTGATTGTCACCGTCCGGATTCGCACGGATGCAGCTGCCGGCGGCAGATTACCGCCTCAAGGCTGAAATTGGAAACGTGGGACCGCCCTATTCGGGCAGTTCGCCGCAGAATGCGCCGCCGCCCTGCATGCCGGAGCCGAGGGCGAACGCCGAAGGGGCGTCAAACCGGTTGAGATCAGCGGTGGAGATGTCCATCAAGATCACGAGGGCGATCAGCGCCAGCGTTAAGCCGGCTGTCATTCTCCGTGTCACGGTCTGGTTTCCAGCCCGAAGACGGCTCTCAGCCGCACGCCGAAACAGGCTCCCAGAAACGCTGCTCCGAACCAGATCCAGCCATGCGCGCTGCCGGTCGAAATGCCGGAAAAGAAAGCGCCGACATTGCAGCCGAAGGCCAGTCTTGCGGTGTAGCCGAGGACAAAACCTGTCAAGACAGCGGCCGCCCATGCCTTCAAGGGCAGTTCAGGCAGCGGCTGCGACAGTGCGCCGCGCTTCCAGCAGCTCACGAAGAAAGCCCCCAGAACGATCCCGATATTGGTCAGCGATGTATAGTCGGTAAAGATGCTTTGGCTGAGCCGTTCCAAGCTTGATGAGGCTGACCAGTAGGTTGAGACCGAAAGATCGAATCCTGCCGCCGCCGCGCCCTTCGCGGCCCAGAGGCCGAGCCCGTACACGACGCCCCAAGGCTGACCGGCGAGCGCCAGATTCAGGAGGGCAAGAAGCGCCAGCAGGACAGCGGCAATGATATAGCGCTGAGGAATCCTGCGGTGTTCCTTCGGCGCTGACCGTAAAAGCAGCGCGGCAATTCCGGCGAGACCGGCAAGCGTCGTGGCCAAGCCCGGAAGCCCCTCGAATGAGTATGCCGGAACAGAGCCGAGGCTGGTCCACCAAAACAGATGATGGGCGCCGGCGAAGCTCCCGAGTGCGAAAAACGGCAGAGCGATGAGGCTGACCAAATTGCCTGAACCGGCATTCACGAGCGTGCCGGAGCCGCATGCGAGAATGATCTGCATGGCGGCGCCGAAGCAGAAAGCGCCCGCCGCCATGGAGATGCCGATGGGCGCCTGTGCGCCGGTCAGTTCACCCTGCCTAAGCTCAAGCAGAGGGATTGCCGCAATGGAAACCAGAGCGATGGCAAGAAGCTGGCCGAGAATTCCGCCGGGGTTGCGGTCAAGAATCATGGCCCGCCACGGGCCGGCGAACCCGAACCGCAGACCTTCAAGCACTGTGCCGAATCCGATGCCGACCGCGAGCAGCATCCCGTAGCGCAATCCGGCAAGAACTGTCACGGCGGCGACCGCAGTCGCCGCCGCAAAAATCAGACCTGACCGCCGGAAAAAAATTCCCGGTCCCGGCACTGGTCAGCCGCCGCCGAGCAGCTGGTTCTTGAGATTGTCAAGAAGCCCCGGCGTGTTCATCATCGGGAGACCGGCGTTCGAATATTCGACCATTGACCCCGGATGAAGCTTCACATTTTCGATTCCGCCGATTTCGGAGAGGGCGAACCAGTTGATCGCCGCCCAATGCCCGGTGTTGCAGTAGGACACGACTTCATCGCCGTCCGAGATTCCAACCGCCCGCTTGACGGCGCTGACATCGAAGCGGGTTTTGATTTCGGTGGATTCACCGTCAAAAAATTTGGAGAAGACATAATTTACGGCGCCCGGCAAGGTTCCAGGCTTGGCAGCCGCATCATGCTTTTTCCTGCCTTCGTAGAATTCCTCGGTGCGGGCATCAACCAGAACGGCGCTGCCGCTTTCCGACTTCTCCGCGACTTCAGGCGTCGTCACGGTCCAGTTGCGGGAAAACTCGATATCCAGTTCGGTCGGAACCGGAACCGTGATGTCAGTTTCGAGCGGCAGCCCGGCGGCGGCCCAGGCCCGGTAGCCGCCGTTCAAGACCGACAGATCTTGGAAGCCTGATGATTTAAGTGTCCAGTAGACACGGGCCGCGGCGCCGAAATCGGTGGCTGACTTGCCCTCGTGCACAACGACAATGGGCTGATCGAAGTTCAGCCCAAGGCCCTCGTACAATGCCTCAAGTGTTTCCACTTCAAGCACTTGTCCGGGATTTGTCTTCGGGCCGCGAAATTTGCCGTACGGCGCGGACACGGCCCCGGGCAGGTGGCCTTCCCGGTAGGCGTCTCCGCGGATGTCCAGAATGATCGGATCGTCCTGGTTGAGCGCCTCTGAGAGTTCCTGCGGCGTGACCAGTGGTCCGAAGGCGGCGGCTGATGCCGTTTGAGCGAGTCCGAAAACGGACGCGGCGGCAAGCGGAAGTAGTTTCATGATATGATCTCATTTGGTTGCGAACCATGCTGACTTATGAACGGACATGCCGCAGTCAAGACCAGACTGAATCAGAAAAGATGACAATGTTCCGAAATAGATTTGTTATTGGACAGAAATCAATATTGATATGAAGAATCAGAACAATTTATGAACAATATCACTCTATGCGTTTTATTGTCCTTATTATTCCCCGGTCCGGGCTGCGGCCGTATCTTCGGCTGGCGGGCCTGCTCTCGGCGCGGGTGTTTTTGTCCGGCATCAAGCGCTTGATCGCTCAGTACCTTCCGATGATGTGTTTCCGGCCGGCCGTCTTTGCGCCGTGGAGCGGCATGTCCGCGTTGTCGTCCGCGGCCTTTGGGAGCGAGACGGCCAGCCGCCGCTTGATCGCGCATCAGGTCCGGCCGATGTCCGGGGCGCACAGGAAGCTGGTTCGGGGAGCAGTCCGCCGTTAGCTTGGCGGGCGGTTTAAGCCCGACTCCAGCGGATGAAGGCGCTTGCAACCCCGGCGAGTTGCCTCTGTCGTCGGGACAGGCGTTTCAAGGGAACCAGTCTTACGTGAAACTGTTCCGGCCAAGGACGGGAACTGTCGCCCGGGGCGAGGGCTGTCGCTTTTGAGATTTCCCGTTTTTCGGCGGGAGTCCGGCGGAGCTGATGATTTTCAGGGTGCGGCGGCGATGCCGTCCGGTTTTTGGAGTCCGCCGCGCATTGCTTTCCCCGGATTTCCCGATCCGGCTGCGTCCCTTCTCCTTGCGCGTCCCGGAGAACCGGATGTTTTCAATGCTGCCGGGGTTCTCCGTATGCCGTGCGTCTGCGGGCGCGCCCGTCTTCGTAGCTTGGATGCCGTTCTTGCCGGAGTCTGTATGCGCCGAAAGGTCGATGTCGGCGCCCGAGACGATACGAATGCCCTCTGCTTCCTTGCCCGCTTCGCCCTTGTGCTGGAGACGAATGCCTCTGCCCTCGGCGGTCCCCCCGGAGATGATTTTGCCCTTCGTGAATTCCAGCTTGAGCAGGCCCGTTCCGTTGCGCTCCAAGAAGAAGCCGCTTTGGTTCGCATAAATCGTGTCGCCGCCCATGACGGCGATGTCTTTGTCGCCGGTGCCTTCGCCGCCAACATAGACGCCCTTGGCTGTAAGCGGATCTGCCTCGCTGCCTATTGTGAGATCAGGCCCGAGGGTCATCTCCAGCCCGCCGGTCAGGGTATCGCAGGAAATCGCGGCCGTGGCACCGTCATAGGCGACCTTGGGCAGATCGCCCCCGTCAGGCGTGCAGGATTGCGCCGAGGCAGCCGGCGGCCGCAAGCCGGAGGCGCGCGGCGTCCGCGGTCCCGGCGCCGGCCGCGGCCTTCCTCGCCGCCCCCCGGATCACGGCGGGCTCTCACCCGGCTCGAATGCGCGAGGGGCGGAAAAACGGCAGCGGGCGCGGATCCGCATGCCTCGCTCCTCTGCCGGCCGGAAAGCTGCCGACAGCCGGGTTCCGCCGCTGTCGGAACCGCCTCGCCGCCCCGGGAAATCCGGGGACAGCGCAGCCCCGGAACCCGGTGTTTCACCAGGAACGGAAAACGGGATCCGGAGCGGTTTCTCAAAGGCGCGCGGGAGCGCCGGCCGGTCGGGAACAGTCTGCGCCGGGTTCTCGATGCCGCGGTGAATGAAGATCATCTGCGCGAACGGACCCGGGCCGGAATACCCGGCCGTTATGCCGCGGCCGGCTCTCAAGCCGGCGTGGGCCGCCGGGGACAGAAAGGCCGAGTCAATGCGCGGTGAACTCGAAAAAGCCGTATGGTATCATCGCCGCGCCGTGAAGCTCATCAGCTCCGCCGGACTCCCGCCGGAAAACGGGAAGATTCAAGAACGACAGCCCTGCCCGGGTGGAGGACACCGGATGCGGCGACCACCGCGCAGCGATATCACATTATGACCGGCGGCCTCTCCCGTCAGGCCACAATCCAGCCGCTCGAATCATATCATGTTTTGCCCGACTGACCGGAATATCGCGCCCGTCACGCATCCGAAGAAAAATCCGGTCCCCGTTTCTGAAGGCTTGTTCAACATGCTCCAGCGCGATCCAATGCGACCGGTGGATCCGCAGTCCTTCGACATCATTAGCCTCGGCGACCGCATCGGACAATCGCATGAGCAGCAACTCCTTGCCCTTGGTCGTTGTGACTTCGACATAGTGATCGTAGACCGAAAGCGAAACCAGAGTGCCCCGCATGTCCGGCGAAAGCCGCGACAGCAGGCGGGGCAATTCCCGCACGGGAGAGTTCCTTCGCCGCCGCCATCCCCACAAGGCCGAGGCCGCGGCGATCACAAGCGAAATCGCTGCGATGTCCGGAATGACCTCTCCGAGATGGACCGGCTGGAACGGATTTACCCCGAGCACCAGCCAATTCAGAAGCAGCATTTCAGGTAAAACCACAGCGCCGGCCGCCGAACCGTTGCCGATAACGCGGATCGCGAACCCAACGCCGAGACGCTCAAGAGCTTTGTTCGCCCAAAGCCCGGCGCCCGTGCCGGTGGTATAGGCGGCGACAACGACCGCTCCCCAATAGACAAACCTCGAAACCGGCCTCACCGAGTCACTCGTGTCGTAGGGGCCGACAACTCCGAGAATCGTCGCAGCGGCGAACATTCCTATCCAAACCCGCCTGTCCCGCAGATGTGACCGCAGTTCACGCTTCGCGAAATGCAGAGCACTGTCAGTCACGCATTCCCCCGGGCTTTCCGCGTATTTCCTCTGGTCTGCGGAAAATCTCTCCCGCATGCATGGCTGAAATGCACGGTATATGAGCAGCGGAAAACACACAATGCTACTGAAATGTTCCCGCCGGACAGCCATGCGGCGGCTCAACGTCATCAAACGGCCCGTTCCTGCCGGACTGGCAAGGACGCGCCGCATTCCGTTCGCGGCCGCCGCTGCCGGTACGGTGATCATTTCCTGCAGCCCGACAGGCAGCCCTTCAGTGACGCAATCCCTGCAGCAGCCTATCGACGAAACCCGGGCACCGGTTACTGAGGAAATGCGGATATGGGACGAGGAAAACGGTCCCGAGGGCGATCCGGCAAGTGATTCCCGGGCCGGGTTTCGCCCGAATCCACCACGTCAGAAAACGGAGAGACTTCTTGAGAGTGCGGTCGTCCAAACCCCGCACAATCCGGCAGTTCGCCTGATCCGCGCTGCAACGGTTCTTGAAATGCTCCGCCTGCCGGCAAACCGCGCGAATGCGTATGCCGACTTCGATGTCATGGCGGAGTGGATAGCCGATCCGGCGAGCAATCCGGCATATGCCCGGATCCTGGGTTCCGGCGAATGGCGGGAGAGTTTCGACGCCGCATGCGAGCAGGTTCTGGCCGGAGAAGGTGAGGTGCCGCCCGCACCGACCATTTGCAGAAAACTCCGGACGCAAGGCCGCGGTCCCGGCGCTGAAAGGCAGAACGGTCCTGCCCACCATTCCAACCAGTAAAGGAACATAAGAATGTTTTTTAAGATCGGTTACATAAAACGACTTTGCCGGTTCATTTCAGCACTCGCCTGTGCAGCCGGCCTGGCCATTGCCGCCGCCGGCGTTCCGCACGCGCAGGCAGGCTCGGCAGCCGGAAACATCGAAGAGGCGATCGCATGGCACAACGCCGGACGCGCCGGTGCCGCGCGGTCAACTGAGCGTGCGGTCGAAGTCTTGCTCGGGCTGCTCGAGGCCGACCCGGAAAATGCCCGGGCCATGGCCTATCTCGGCTCGAGTTACGCGTTGGTCGCCCGTGATTCGGCTGCGGCGGCGGATAAAATCCGATACACAAACCGCGGGCTGCGCTATCTTGATCAAGCGGTATCCATGGATCCCGACAGTTTCGAGTTGCTCCTGATCCGCGCCCGAGTCGCGGCGGATCTGCCGGACATGTTCGGCCGGCGCGACAACGCGATCAAGGACATGCTGACCCTTGATGCGATGTTCTCCCGGTTCCGGGATCCCCGCATGGCCGGCGCCATGGCCGGCATCTATGCCAAGCTTGCCGAGCTGGCCCCGCAACAGGGCGATTGGCTGGACAAGGCAGCGTCGGCCAAGGCATTGATTCCGGTGAAGTGACCCGTGGAACTTATCTCCCTCAGAGCTGTCACCCGCCGGTATGTCAGCGGAGCGCTTTCGCAGACCGTGCTTTGCCGGGCGGATATTGATATCGCGGAGGGCAGCTTCACCGCGATTTGTGGTCCCTCCGGCAGCGGCAAATCCACGTTGCTTAACCTGATCGGTGCTTTGGACCGGCCCGACGAAGGCACGGTTCATGTGTGCGGCGCGGAGATCACCGCTATGCCGCAGCGTTTGTTGGCCGGATTCCGCAACGAGAAAATCGGCTTTGTCTTCCAGTCCTTTCACTTATTGCCGGTATTGACCGCCGCGGAAAACGTCGCCTGGCCGTTGTATTTCCGGGGAATCGCCCGGCGGGAACGCATGCGGACCGCACGGGAATACCTGTCATTGGTGGGTCTGGCCGGTCACGCCGACAAGGTTCCCGGCCGTCTGTCCGGCGGCCAACGTCAACGCGTAGCCATCGCCAGAGCCCTTGTCGGCACACCGGGAATCGTGCTGGCCGACGAACCTACCGCCAATCTTGATCGAAACACCGCCGCGGAGATCATGAAACTGATGGCAAACCTCAGTCGCGAGCGCGGCGTCACCATTGTCTGTGCAACCCATGATCCCTTGGTGATCGGATGCGCAAGCCAAGTCATCACCCTCCGGGACGGCAAGCCCGGAGACCAGGCGGTCCCGCTGCATGAAGGAAGCGCAGGCCATGCTTGATCTGCTGTATATTTCCGCGCTGAACATCCGGCGCAATATACGTCGTTCGACACTCACAGCGCTGTCGATAGCCGTGGGCTGCGCGGCCTTGGCCTGTTTCGGCGCCTTCATTTCGTTCTCTTTCGAAGGACTCCGGGAAACCACGATATACACCCAGCTCGGTCACATGCAGGTCTACCGCGAAGGGTACTGGAAACTTCATGTCTCGGAACCGGCGAAAGTCATGATTCATGATGCCGGGGAACTTGAGGCGGCGCTTGCCGCCATTGAGGGCGTGTCAAGCGTCGCCCCACGCCTGACTTTGTCCGGGATCGGCGGTACGGGCCGGAGTACGGCCACTATGTCGGTCATTGGCGTTGACCCTGCTCGTGAAACCGAATTCGCCGACTTTGAGATTGTTATGCAGGGACGCTCTCTCCTGCCCGGAGATTCCGATACCGGAGTCATCGGCAGCGAACTGGCCGCAGGACTGGACGTGACAGTCGGCGACTGGGTCACATTGATGACAACCACGCTCGAAGGCATGATCAATGCCGTGGATTTCCGAGTGGTCGGTGTCGCGCGTACCGGAAGCTCCGAATATGACAGCGTCTTCGTCAAGATACCCCTGAGCCTTGTCCAGTCCGTTCTCGATACCGACGCCGTGGAACGGATGGTCCTGCTGCTGGACGATACAGACGCGCTGAAGGAGGTCGCGCCGCAAATCGAGGCGGCAATCACCGCGCTGCCCGAACCCTACGAATCGCGGCAATGGGATGAACTGGCGGGGTTCTATTCATCGGTCGTATCTCTCTACTCGGGGCTGTTTCGGATTCTGGCCGGAATCGTGGCAATTGTGGTGCTCTTTTCCGTCGCCAACACCATGACCATGGCGGTGTTCGAACGCACCGGCGAGACCGGTGCGCTGCGCGCCATGGGCGCCACGCAGAACACCGTCCTGCTGATGTTTCTGGCCGAAGGGTTCCTGACCGGAGTTCTTGGAGGAGGAACCGGGATTCTGCTGTCCCTCGGGATTTCCCACATTGTCGAGACTATGGGCGGGATCGAAATGCCCCCGCCGCCCTCCATGTCGCAAAGCTACCAAGCGTTTTTTCCCATGCGGCCCGGCAACCTGACTGCGGCATTCACGGTCTCGGTTGTCGCGGCTCTGTTATCCTCGGTCCTGCCTGCTTGGACCGCATCCCGAACCAGAATCGTGGAGGCATTGCAAAAACCATGCTGAAATCGTTTGCCGTAACTCTTGCTGTCCTCATCCCGCCGGCACTGGCGGCAACCCCGGCCGCACTTTCCGCCGCCGGCGCGGCTTTGCTGGAAAAGGCGGACAGCATTCGCGGCCCGGGGCCGGATTTTTCTTTCGAAGCCGAGATCCGGCCTCCCGACGGAGATCCGATCGAAGTCGCTGTTTCTCTTCGGGACAACACCAAGGGTCTGGTCCGGTATATTCGCCCGGCGAAAATCGCCGGACGCGCCATTCTCTATCTGGATCAGAATATGTGGATTTACATTCCGGGCACTGGAAGGGCGCTCCGTATTTCGCCGCAACAGCGAATTCACGGAGCGGTTTCAAACGCTGACATCGCGCGGACCGCCTTCTCAGCGGATTACGAGGTGTTGGAAACCCGGCCCGCGGAGCGGGGATACGTATTGCGGCTTGCAGCCCGCGCCAAGGCCGCGGCCTATCATAGAATTGATCTGACCGTCGACAGGTCCGGGGCACCGCAGGTCGCGGTGTTCTTTGCCCGGAACGGAAAGCGCAAACTCAAAACCGCGTTTTTCGAGAGCTACCGTGATGTACTGGGCGCCAGCCGCCCGACACGGTTCCGCGTCGTGGATCATTTGGACGGAAACGCGGTCACTGTCATGATCTACAGAAACTTCAGCGAGTCCACGGCGCCTGAAGCGTGGTTCCAGCCCAGCTATCTCAGCCGCCTTTGACCACGCAGCCAGATCGGCATGATGCATTCCATTCGCCGATTCCCCGGCTGCCTGGGCTTCGCGTTGCTCGCAGCCGTGAACATCAGTCCGCTGCCTGCGGATACCGCGGCATCCGAAGCCGATGTCGAAATTTCCGGTCAGGCAAGCGGCTATGTCACATCGGCGGCGCTCAGCGCCACCGATCTTGTCCCCGACCCGAAGGCCTCAGGGTACGCTGGACGGAAGGCCGGTAGCATAGCGGCGCTGCGGATGCGGATGAGGCAAGGAACACTGAGCCTGCAAGGCGAAGTGCTGTTGACGCTGGAGTCGCGGGAAAACAATGAGATCCGCATCAACGAGGCCTATGGCGAATTCCTGCTCGGCCCGAACACGTTTGTCCATGCAGGACGGCGCGTCTGGTCATTTGGCCAGTCGCTGGGGCTCAATCCCGCGGATATTTTTCATGATCCGCTTGAGGACAGCCGTGTGCTTCCGCAGGCGCTGGCGCTCGGAACCAAGACCGGAGTGAACACGGTCGGAGCCGAAATTCTGCTGGCGAATGGAAGCGCGCTGAGCATTCTTGCCGCCTTCGACGTCGGGCGCGGGACACGGGGCGGCGGCGATGATGTCCCGGTTGTCCGGTATTCGGGGCTGGGCGGCGATGGATCGCTGGACTACTCGGTTTTTGCGATGGGAGGAGATCGGCCCGGAGCCGGAGTATCTATTTCCCGCGGTTTCGGCGCGGCTTCCATTCTTTATCTGGACGCTTTGTTCGCAAAGGGACGCGACAGACAGTCGATCGCGGGGGCGGATTCAGCGGGATATCCGTCAGTGAAGCCGCGGAACAAACGCGGCGTCAGGGGCTTCGTGACTCTCGGCATGCGGAGGACCTTGGCCGGCGGCATTGATTTCAGCGCGGAGTATTCCCGGGACTCCAGCGGATATTCGGATGACGAATGGAGGGCGGTTACGTCTGGACTCGACGCCGCAAGCCCTGCGGCCTCGATGGCTCAAGGGCAGGCCCTTGCCCGGATCAACGGTCTCCTGAACCACTATACCTTGCGAAAGAATTATGGTTTCATCCACCTCGCCAAGGAAAATTTTCCAGGCGCCGACATGAACGGCGAGGCGACCCTGCTTCACGGATTCGACGATGGATCGGGGGATATCGGACTGCAGCTGCACACCCCTCTGGGAAACCGGACCGCCGTCGGCATCAAGTTCAGCCGAAAATACGGCGGCCGTAATGCCGAATTCACGCTGCGTCCCGAAACAAACGCGGTTTCGATTTTCTTGATCCATACTCTGTGACTGAGCTTGGACAGCGATTCCCGCTGAATCGTATCTGACGCTGGAACCGATCCCGCGCCGCTGCGCACAGTCCGGGCTTCGCATACCGTCATGTCCCAAGCCTCGCCTGCGGTCGGTTCGAGCGCGATCGGCGAAATCTGCCCGCCTACCGCAATCAGCGTGCGCTGAAAGCCGGACGGGGGCGTCCTTGAAAAATTTCCGTTCCCGAACGCCGGAAAAGATCGGCCCGGCTGCCGGTGAACCCCGGCCAGCGGTCGGATCACACCGGATTTCTGCTCTTCTCATGACCGGCGGCTTTCGGAAACGCATCCGCCGAGCGTCCGCTGCAGCTTGATTCCGGCAGAGAGGCCGCTGGCTGGCCCCGGCGACGCATTTCGTCGCCGCACGGGCGCGGACGAAACAGATTGCAAATATGCCCGGGGGGGGGGGGTAAGGTTGTCGAATCAAATCCGTATTCCAAGACAGGAGCTTTGTTTGTTCATGAAACACGGAATCATGGCATCAGTTTTCATCCGCGAGGCGGCGGTCTGCGGGCTTGCGTCTCTCGGGAAGCGAAACGGAAACTCTGCCCCCGGCGCGCGCTTCCGGCTTGCGGTCTTCAGCGCGGTCCTCGCCGCTCTGGCGGCGTTTTCGGCGGTCCCGCCGGACGCCTCGGCGCAGACGCCGCCGAGATGCAGATCGACGCCGGCGGTGACGGGAACCCCGTCCGCCACGCCGTCCGTCTGGACCTTCGACGGTTCCTATACCACCAAGATTGACTGCGACCGGCTGGCCAATGGGATCATGCTGACCGTCGGGCCCGATGCCGAGGTCGGCACGGAGGCTGCCCCCATCACCGAGGTCGCCATCGTTGTTGACGCCGAAGACAGCGGCGACAATCCCGTCACATTCGTCAACAGCGGCGCGATTCACTCTGATGCAAGCGGCGGCATTGAAATCGATCGCGACGGCGCCGGCGCGTTGAAGATCGAGCACAAGGCCGGCAAGATCGTCGGCGCCGGCACGGTCAGCACCGGCATCTATGCCGCGCACAGGGGGAAAAAGGACACGGTGACCGGGGGCATCCATCTCGTCTCGTCCGCCGATATCGATCTTTCGAAATCGACCAACAACACCCAAAATGGTATCCAGGTCACGACAGATGCCGGCCCGGGCGCGACGATACCGATCACGGTCGAGCTCAAGGGCGGGACCATCATTACGGGGAAGAGCACCAGCGGCCGGGGAATCAGAGTAACTCAGTACGCCAAGGGCGATATCACCATCACCACGGCCCCCGATGCGGTGATCGGCAAGAAAGGCACGGACAATGCCATGACCATATCCGCCGTGCTGGGCAGAACAACAAGCGTCGGTAACGTCGTGATTACGCACAGGGGCAAGCTTTACGGCTCCGGGCGGGGAATTTGGGTAACTAACTCTTCGCCCTCGCCGGAGGAGGGCGACGTCACGGTAACGGTCACGGAAGAAGGCGAGATCCGGACGTCAACGAACCGCGGCATGGAGATCGGTGTTTATAACACCGCGAGCACCGGCGATATCAAGATCATCCACAACGGCACGCTGAGTTCGAAGTTCGAAGGAATCTTCGCGCTCCAGAATGGAAAAGGCGACGTCACGGTCGAGACGGGGAAAACGGGCAAGGTGGTGACGACAAGCACAACAGGGATGATCGGCCGTCTTGTTCTTTACGGGATAGGCATTGATGTTTCCCTGCGCGGCAGCGATCGCGAAGGCGACCTCACGGTCATTCACCGCGGCGAAATCACCGCCCGGGAGGAGGGCATCGTCGCGGTGATCGGCGGCAGCCTTTACTCTTATCTGAACAACCCGTCTGACCGGGATGCGGACAGCGGCGGCACGATCAAGGTCGCGACCGCCGAAGGGAGCAAGGTCGCCGGCGGCAAGGACGGCATCTTCATCTGGCACAACGGCGGCGGCGCGGCCGGCCGGGGGATGTTCGACGTCGCCGTCCGCGGCACGGTCACGGGCGGCGGCGACAGCTACGCCGGCATCCGCATCGCCGCCAAGGGCGACGTGAAAGGCAACGGCGGCGTGATCGCCATCGGCCCGCGCGGCCATGTCAGCGCTGAATCCGGGACCGCGATAGAGGCAGAGAAGAATGCGGGCCCCGTGGCTGTCATCCTGGAGAAGGACGAAGACGGCCTCGTCGGCTGGCTCAAGGGCAAGATCCTCCATCCCGCGGCCGTGACCTTCAAGACCCGGACCGGCGAGGATGCCGGCACGGAGACAACCCTGTCAGCGGGGGACACGGTGGACCGGCGCGGGGAGACGAAAGGCGTTTACGACGAGGTGTTCCGGGACAGGCTCACGAAGATCACGGGCGGCCACGAGTTCCAAGTGCAGTCGCAGACCCGTTTCTACCGGGACCGTGCGCGGCTGTACGAGGCGCTGCCTTCGGTGTTGCTGGATCTGAACGCCCGTCCGGGGGTCGGGGCCGGGATGTGTGAAGGCGGCGCCCGGGCGGAGGTTTTCATGAGCGACGGCGAGCGCATGGCCGGGAGTTCGACGACCGCCGCGGGCTGGAGAAAGCAGGCCCTCGGCTGGGATATGAAGCGGAAAGTTCTGGAGGCCGGCTATGATTTCCCCGCTGACGGGAGTCTGTGCGTCGGTTTCAGCGCCGGGAGGCGGACGGTCGAGGCCGATGTCATGCGCGGCGGCGGCGTCAAGGCCGAGGCGACCGGCGGGGCGGTGACGCTGGGCTGGCGGCCGGACAGCGGCGTCGATGTCAGCTGGCGTCTGTCATATTCGCGTCTGCATGACATCGAACTCAGCCCCGCGGGCGGCGGGGCGGTGATCGCGGCGCCCGGGGGCGGCGGCGTCTCCGTCAGCGTCGCCGCCGGCAAGCGGATGGAATTCCAAGGAATGCAGGTGACGCCGCGGGCCGGTTTCGAGTTCTCGTCGGTGGAGACCGGAGGTTTCACGGAGCCGGCCGCCTTGGACGGGGCCGGCGAAGTGTCGGATGTCAGGGCCGGCAGCCTGAAAGGGACGCTGGGGGCGAGGATCGACATGGCGGCCGGGGAGGCCGGGACGCTCTGGGCGGCGGCGGATGTGGAGCACGATTTCAAGAGCGGAACGGACATCACGGTCACCGGGGCCGTCCTCAAGGCGGAGATGAAGCCGACCTGGGGCAGGCTCGGTCTCGGCGGCGAGTTCAGGCTGAGCGATATGATGACGCTGTCGGGCGGCGCGTACTACGCCGCGGGCGGCGGCGGGAACAAGGATCTCGGCGGCTCTCTGGCTCTGAACGTGAGTTTCTGACCGCGGAGCTGAAGGCCGCCGGGGGCGGGGGGATGCCGTTCGGGGGCATCGGCTTGACCCGGCGGCCGGATCGTTCAGGCTTGACAGCGGTCCCCGCCCAAGGCTGTCGCTTTTGAGATTTCCCGTTTTCCGGCGGGAGTCCGGCGGAGCTGATGAGTTTCAGGGCGCAGCGGCGATGCTGTGCGGCTTTCTTGAGTTTGCCGCGCATTGACTCAGCCCGCTTGTCCTCCGTGACCCGCGCTGAGTTGAGAGACAGCCGCCGCATCACGGCCAGGTTTTCCGGCCCGGGTCCGGTCCGGTTCCGCAGATGATCTTCATTCATCGTGACATCGAGTACCCAGTGCAGACTGTTCGCTGCCGACCAGTGTTCCCGCACGCCCTTGAGAAAACGCTCCGGATCCCGCTTCTCACTCATGATGAAATACCGGGTTTCGGCACTGCGCTTTCCCTTGATTTCCCGGGTCGAAGAGACGGATCCGACAGCTGCGAGACCCGGCCATAGGTGCTTTTCCAGCCAGCCGACATCATGGCAGACCGCGGCCCGCCGGGTTTCGATCCGGCCGTGCCCCTTCTCCTTGTGCGTCTCGGAAAACTGAATGTTTTCAGTATTATCGAGGTTCTCCATATACCGTTTCACATCCTTGTGCAGATTGCCCTGATTGCCCTTCAAGGCGAGAATATACTCACCCCCGCCGTCCTTCACGGCCTCCGATATCGCCCGCTGCGCATGCATCGCGTCAGCCGCTGCCGTCCGCCCCCGGATGTCGAGAAACTTCAGAAGCGCGGGGATCGCGGTGATCTCATTCGACTTCCTGTCGACCGCGGTCTGCGCGAGAGCCAGACGCGTGTCAGAGGCGAAAGCGTGAACCAGATGCAGAGGTTGCCGCTTCGAAGCGTCGGCGAATGACCGGCGCAGAGTCTTGCCGTCGACGGCGATGACGCCGTCCCCGTATGCTGCTGCCAAACCCTCCGCCCAGCTCAAGGCGCGAGAGAACGACGCCGAGCTCGACCGGATTCAGACTGTTGAACAGGTCGGAAAAGGCGTCGTGACTCGGCGTGCCGTGCTTCAGATCCATGAACTCAAGCAGGAATTTCTTCTTGATTTCAGCGAATTCGACTGTATCGGCGCATGTTTTGCCTCCCGACATGACAGTCAGAAGAGCGATCATGAGCATTTCGTGAAGGTTGTGCCGCGCAGCATTGCTACACCGGGGATTGGCGATGCCGTTGAAAAATAAGATAAATCAGTTATCTTCCTGCCTCTGTTCGTGTTGTTGAGGCTTTCAAAAAACAAAACAAGACGGCCAAGACAACCAAAAAAGCAGAAAAATTCAAAAGCGAAATTTTTTAACTCCCTGTAGCGGTCAATTCACCAATGACGGACTACTAGTAGTCTGTCATTGCTATATTGATGGGTATAAAGAATGCAGTTCAGTGCGCGCGTCTTCGGCGGTGAACCGCTGTTTGACCGGGGCCGGGTCGGCGTTGCGCGCTTTTTCCCATGCCGAAACCTCGCGGCAGAGCGTCTCCCGGTCGGGAATGCGCCGGGACAGGCGCTGACGGCTCAGCACGCTGATTCCGCTCTCGGCGATGTTCAGCCAGCTGCCGTGTTTCGGCGTGTGATGAACCTCGAAACGCTCGCAGAGCCTGCCGGCCTGCTCCGGCGGAAAAGCATGGTAAAGACTCGACAGCTCATGCGTTGTCCATGGCTGGCATGATTTTTTGCCGGGGAAGTGAACATCGGCGATCTCTCTGAGGAGTTCGGCGAAATCCTTCTTCGTCCGGCGGTCGGTGATTTTGACATGCCCTGGCCTGCAAGCGGCGCATGAACCATGAACAGATTCGCCGTCCCGTTGCGCTCGTATTCGCAGTCAAAGCACGCCGGCCGGGAGCGGTCGGCAAAGCCGTGCGGACCTCCTTCGTCCGCTTTCTCAGAGCCTCGGCTGTGCAGGCCAGCACCTCGTCCTCTTTGAACTTCCGCTGATAAACCCTGAGCACATCCTCCATCAAGCATGCGAAGTCGCAGCTTTTCGCCGCCGGAATGCGCTGGCACCGCGTAAGATGCGGTTTCAAATCGTTTTTTTAATGTCCTCCTGACCGTTTCCCGGGAAATGCTGTCAACAACATTCAACGCGACCAGCCGCTCGCCGAGCAGGGCCGGCGGCTGTGAGGAACGCCCTTCGGGAGGTTCCGAACAGGCGATCATCGTCAGCTTCGCCTCGCCCTCGCCGTCAAGCTTCGGAGGAACGCGGTTCGAATGCGGCCTGCGCTCCAGAGCCGCTGTACCCTCCTCGACGAAACGCCGGCGGAGCCGCTCGACAGTCGCCGTGCCGACACCGACAGAATCGGCGGCGTCGGCATCGGCGCGCGCACCGCTCTTCCGGTTCTCATCCGTGAGAAGAAGAATATGCGCCCGCCGCCGCCGCTCGGCCGAACCGCGGCCGGATGAAACGATCTCCTCTGATTCAGCCCGTTCATGATCTTCGAGCCGCACATGCTGTATCTTGCGTCCGATTTGTTCCTGTCAGTCCGTCATAGCTTCCCGCCTCTTGTAATCGCCGCCGGCGCGAAACAGGCCTCAGCCGCTGGATTCCTGCTCAGAATCCGGCTGAAATACCCGGCCGACAGCATTTGTCTTCGTTCAGACTGAGGCTGCTGCTGCAACTTCAACGGAGCGTCAACACTGGAAACCAGGACGTCCGCCAAACCACGATTACCATCATTATCACTGTGTCAGACTACTAGGCGGGATTTCACAGATTGCGGACCGGACCGGCGGGGCGCGTTCCACGACCGGTTCAGGCCGGAAGGAACGGGACGGCGAGATGCCTGCCCCGGATCGAGATCGGGTTCTACGATCCGGAGGAAGTCGGTGGCCGAAAGCCGCCCGGCATCGGAGTTCGGACTCGGCCCTGTAGAAGTGGATCGAGCCGGCAACTCGTAGGGGTCCGGAATGGCCGCTGAAGTGGATGTCGCAGCGGTTGCGCAAACTCGGCGACTCGCTGCAGACCCATGCCACGACGAAGGAAGGGGCGGCCATCCCGACCGGGAGGTACAATTCGAGCCTATCCATCAGCAGGCTGAGGAATTCCGTGCCGCTAGGCAGACGGTGGTCTCCGTGGATACGCAGAAGAAACGGGTCAGAAACTTCAAGAACGGCGGGCGCGCTTGGCACCCCAAGGAAGAGCCCGACTTGGTTCGGGTGTTCGGGTGGGGTGTAAGACATATATTTGTTTGCATTTCTGTATTCGATGTATATTGTGAAGTTCAACGAATGCCGAGTGTTTGAAACGGCGGGAACAAAGCCGGCGCTCGGGATCATGAGGTTTTGAGCGGAGGATCATATCACAGCATCGGAACAGTCGTGCGGTTCGGATATCCGTCATCCTGATGCGGCGGCGTATCTGAAGGGTTTGAGTTCTCAGGACAGCCGGGGGGCATCGGTTGTCCGGTCGAATGCCGATGGGTCGGTCAGTCATGACCAGCTGGCCGAGGGTGAAGTGCAGGCAGCGCATATCCGTTCATCGGCGCGTCGCCGGGCCGCGGGCCGTCCGATGCGGCGGCGGAGGATGAGGATTTGTATGCGGCTCTGATGTCGGCGGAGCCGGATCCAGATCATGTGGAATGTCGGTTGCGGGAGGCTTCGCAGCTGCAAGCGGGGCAGCGGTTGAAGGGGATGCCAGCGCGCGTGGATGAGGAATTGCCGGCGCCGCGTTGCCCGAAGTGCGATCGGCCGATGACCCGGCAAGGTCGGCGCTCCAAGGCGCTGGATACACGGTCAGGGGCGGCAGCAGTGTCGCGCCGCTGCTGGTGTTGTCGCATATGCCGGACGGGTTGCTATCCGTCAGCCCGGCGGCTGGGGCTGGTCGGCTGCGGTTATACGCCCGGCATGGCCCGGATGACAGCGGCGGCGGTGCGGGATCGGAGTTTTGATTCAGCGGACTGAGCGCTTCAGGAACTGTCGGGCATCTCTGTCATCTCGCGTACGCTGGCCCGTCGGACACACAGATCAGGCAAGGAGATTCAAACCTTTGAGCGCACGGAGGTCGCAGAGGGCATGCCCGCCTCGGAGCGGCTGTATCCATCGGTCGACGGCGCTGGCGTTCCGATTCGCGCGTCCGAGACAGCCGGCCGCTCGGGTCGGCAGGCGGACGGTTCCGCACGGACGCGGGAAGCTGAGCCAGCGACTGCCTATACGGCTGATCAGTACGATCCGAAGACCCGCGATGTCCGCAAGAACGATGACTGCTGAACATTCAACTGCCGGATTGACAGCGCCGCGGCCCCCGGACGCGGCGAGCGTTCGGACTTCGTTAAGCGTCTGGATCGGGATGCGCGCCGGTATGGTTTGTACAAGGCCCGGGAACTCGTCATCATTTCGGACGCGGCCCGATGGATCGTGTCGAGTTGCCGCGCCTTGTTCGCATCCCGGAAGGTGACCTGCATCCTGGATATCCATCATGCCTTGGAGTATCTGACGGCGGCCTTGAAGGACATGGATCTGCCGGCCGATGCGCGGCGGTGTCAGTTCGCCCGTTTCAAGGCGCGGCTCCAAACCGGACGGGTTCGTGATGTGATCGCTGAGTCAGCACGGCATCCGGGACCTGCGGTGCGGGAGCGCTGCCGATACTATCGTGCGAACGAACAGCGCATGCGCTATGACGAGTATCGGCGACGGACTGTGCCGTCAGGGTCGGGCGTGGTCGAAAGCGGGTGCAAGCAGGTCGTAGCCGTGCGCAAGAAGCGGGCGGGATGTCACTGGTCAAAAGCCGGGGCTGATGCCGTGCTGGCCCTGAGATGCTGCCTGATGAACCGTCAGTTCACTGACTTTCTCGACCAGCGGACACGGCAGGCTGCGACGGCATGAACAATTAAATGTCTTGCACCCACTTTAGGACTTTAGGAATAAGCTCTAAAAGCCTCGGGGGACATAAACCTAACTCGTGCCTGCAAGAAAAGTTTTTTCTTATACCGTTAACATTTTCAGCATTATGATGCGTTTTTTCTTCAAGAATCAGCTTTTTCGCTAAGAATCCGGCGATTAAGCTCGTAAATTCAGACTTCCTGACCTGGTCCCCCTGTCCAAGGCCGGGAAAAGTCTCAAAAACTCCATGTTTTTCTACGTTTCAGCGGCTTTTCACACTTGACCGGAAGGCTTTTTTTGAATATTGAATAGATGAACCATGAAAAGGCGATTCCGATGCTGTCTCTTCCCCTGAAACCCGCCGAAGCCATCCCGATCAGCGGGCCTTTCTCTTGGGCTTCTGACGGCGTCACCGTCTTTTATTTCGCTGATCCCGAACCTTTCGACAGTCACCCGGCCGAGGACACCCGCGCCCTGCGGATGCGCATCGCGAAGTTCTGCTGCACGTCCGGCGTCCGCATCGTTGATCTCGAGCGCGCCTTCGAAATGTCGCTTTCGACCGTCAAACGGGCCGTCAAGCTGTACGCCGCCGAAGGCGAGGAAGGTTTCCGGAAACCGCTCCGCAGACCGGGAGCGGGGCCGCGGCGGCGCGCAGTGACGCCGGAGGCGGCGCGGCGGGCCGGGAAAATGCTCTCGGGGGGTATGAGCCGCCGCGCCTGCGCTCTTGAACTCGGTATCCATCCTGCTGCATTCAATGACAACCTGCGCGCCGGCGTTATCCGGGAGCCTGCGGTTTCGGCCCCGCGGTCTCCCGGGCGGACCGAGCGTGACCGGCGTGACAAGCGGACCGGCACAGTCCGCGCCTGCCGTGATGTCGAGCGCCGCCGGCCAGCGGCAGCGGGCTTGCTGGTTGAAGCTTCCCCCCGCTTTGACGAAGCGGCTCCGGCAGTCGCCGGGGGCGGCGCGCTTACAGCCCTGCCGGCGCTGCTTAAGGAAGGTCTTCTTGATCCCGCGCACCGCCTGTTCCGTCTGCCTGACGGCTTCTACGGACTCTCTGCCGTTCTGCTGCTGACGGCTTTCATGATCCTCGCCCGCATGCGCGTTCCCGAAGCCTTGCGTCACAAGGCGCCCGGCGAGCAGGGCGTTCTGCTCGGCCTCGACCGCTGTCCCGAGGTCAAGACCCTGCGGCGGAAGATCGCGCAGCTCGCCGCTTCGGAGGATACCGTGCGCGACTGGCAGAGAGCTTTGTCGCGCTCCTGGCTCGCGGGCGAAGAGAGCGATCGGATGACGCTGGCCGTCGACGGTCATGTCAAGACTTACAGCGGGCGCAAGGGCAGGCTGCCCCGTCATTTCATTTCCCGCTGAAAGCTTTGTCTGCCGGCATCCGTCAGCTACTGGATCAATGTCATGGGCGGCAAGCCGTTGATCTGCATCCATAAAGACCTTGATCCGAAAACAGCGCAGGCGATCGAACACGATGCCGTGCCCGAACTGGAAGCCTCAGGCATCATCACCCCGGACGCCCCCGATCTGACCCGTGAGACCGGCGAACCGGCGGTGACCTCAGCATTCGACCGCGAGGGCCAGCGCCCCGCCCTGTTCCTCAGGCCGGCCCGCCGCGGCGTCGCCTGCATCACCTGGCACAAGAACTTCCAAGGCAGGGACTGGTCGCGGGAAGATTTCCGCGACTATGAGATGCCGGTTCACGGACCGGCCGGGCGAAGTTCGGCGACCGTTTCACTGGCCGAGAAAACCGTCTCTCTGAAGAATGGTCCCGAAGCGCGTCAGATCCGCCGCCGGCTTGAAAACGGTCGCCAGGTGACGCTGATCACGACTCATCCCTCAATGCCGGTCGAAGAGGCGGCCGGGGCGATGTTCTCCCGCTGGTCGCAAGAGAATTTCTTCAAATATATGCGCGGGGAATTCAATCTTGACGCTCTGCCGGCCCATACGCTCATGCCGCTTGATCCTCGCGCCCTGACGGTCAATCCTGCCCGCCGCGCCGCTGACAAAGCCGCCGAGGCCCTCCGCGCCCGCATCCGCCGGCTCTCGCGCCGCATCCTTCAATGCCGGAAAAACGGAAAGCCGTGCGAAAGCCTCGACGCCGAGGCCGAAAGCCTCGAAAACGAACTGGAAGAACTCAAGCTCCGCCGCCGCCGCCTTCCCGCCCGTATCCGCGCCGGCGACCTCCCGGAAAGCCGGAAGCTCGACGCCCTGCCGGTCGCCGGCCGCCTCTTCCTCGATATCATCCGCATGATCTGCTATCGTGCCGAGACGCGCATGATGCCGCCTGTCGCCGCGGCTCAAGGCAGAAAACCCGCGCCCCGGAAACTGCTCGCCGCCTTGATGACGGCCGACGCCGACATCCTGCCCGACCATGAAAACGGCATACTCCGGGTGAGAATCCTCGGCCTCGCCGGCAACGCGGCCGACAAGGCTCTCATGCCGCTGCTTGATCAACTCAACCGGACCGGAACCCTCTATCCCGGCACCCGTCTCCGCCTCGTCTATCATATCGCAGGCATGCCGAACCCGGAAAACGGGTCAGATAATAATGCGTCAGGTCAGGAAGTCTGAAATTCTGGCCTTTCTCACCCTTCCCGGCCTGAAATCTACACACCAAACTGTCGAAGATGAGCCAAGGTTGAATTTCAGCTTATATGGTCGATGCGCCTGTTAAGTTATGCTAAATGTTTTGATGTCATCAATATATGGAAAGATCGGCTTGAATTGTAATAGATGATGGAGTAAAGCCGAATCATCCGGAGTAGAGGCGGGCGCAGACAAGAACCTATTGGGCATGAACTGGTGAAGTTCCGGGCACTGAGAATAAACGGATTCAAAGGCTTCGCCGATCCTGTCGAATTGCCTATAAAAGACGGACTCAGCGGAGTCGTGGGGCCGAACGGCTGCGGGAAGTCGAATCTTGTCGAAGCGGTCGGCTGGGTGATGGGCGAAAACCGACCGTCGGCCATGCGCGGCGGCGCCATGGATGATGTCATATTCTCCGGTTCGGCGACCCGTCCCGCAGGTCCGCTGGCCGAAGTGCAGCTGGTCATTGACAACAGCGGGCGCTCAGCGCCGCCCGGATTTAATGATGACGACGAACTGGTGATCGCGCGCCGCATTGAGCGTGATCTCGGATCCGCCTTTTTTGCGAATGGCCGCGATGTCCGCTGGCGCGATCTGCAGCTGCTGTTCGCGGACTCGGCGACCGGGGCCCGTTCTTCGGCATTGGTGAACCAAGGTCAGACCAACGACATAATCAATTCAAAGCCGGCGGCGCGCAAAGGCATTCTTGAAGATGCGGCGGGCGTGGGCGGACTGAGGCGCCGACGGCATGAGGCGGAACTCAAACTTTCCGGAACAGAGCAGAATCTGGCGCGCGCCGGCGATGTGCTGGAACATCTCCGCACCCAGATCGCATCGCTGAACCGCCAGGCAAGACAGGCGAGGCGGTACCGGAAACTCGGCGAGGAGCTGCGCGCCGCCGAAGGCAAGCTGCTGTACCTGATCTGGAGACAGGCCGGCGCGGAATCCGCCGAGGCCGAGGAAGGCAAGACAAGGCGGGCCGCGGAAACCGGGCGGTTTCAGACCGAGGCGATCCGAGCGGCGAGAAAGAAAGAAGAACTGGAAGCGCGGCTGGAACCTCTGCGCGCTGAAGCAGCGGCCAGTGATGCCGCTCTGCAGAGGATGCGCTCCGAGTCCGATCTGAACCGTTCCCAAGAATCAAATGCGCAGCAGGCATTGGCGACGCTGCGCCAGCGGATCGGGGAAATCGCGGAAGGAATTCGGCGGGAGCAGGAACTCCATGCGGACGCGTCAGGGCACATCGACAGACTGCGCCGGTTCCGGGAGACGTTGGCCGCAGAAGGCGAGGAATTCGGAGCCAAGCGGGCGCAATTGTCGGAGCGGCTTCAGGAGGCTGTCGAAGGGTTGGCGGCCTTGGAGCAGGAAGTCGACGCCGCTAACCGGCGGGCTGCGGAAATCCGGTCTGCGCGGGAGAGCGCGGAAACGGAGCGCGGCAGAGCGAAAGAGGCGATGCTGCGGTGCGAGCAGCGGGAAAGGGCGGCTTCCGATGCGGTCGCGGGCGCGGAAGCCCGCATTGCGGAAGCGGCCATCGGCGTCAAGAGCGCGGCCGGCGGTCTCTCTGAAGCCGAAGAGGCGGCGCGGGCAGCCGAATCCCGCCTTGCCGAGTATGAATCCGCCCGGGCGGAGGCGCTGGCGAAGGTGACGGAGATGCGCAGTCAGCTGTCTGATGCTGAGAGCCGCCTCAGCGCGCTGAAGTCCGAAGAGAAACAGCTGATCAAGCTTGTGAGCGAAGATACATCCGATTCAATGCGTCTTCTCAACCATGTGCGGGTTGAAGCCGGCTATGAGGCGGCTTTCGGGGCGGCGTTGGGAGATGATCTTTTTGCGCCGGCGCATGTCGGCGGCGGAAAGACCGGTTGGCGCGACATTGAACCGTTCGAAGACGCTCCGCAGCTTCCTGAGGGGGTTGAGCCGTTGTCAAAGCATGTGCGGGCGGATCAGTTTCTGCAGCGGCGGCTCAGCCAGACGGGACTGATGTCCGCGGACTGTCTGACAGACCTGCAAGATTCGCTCAGGCCCGGGCAGCGCATTGTCACCAAGGAAGGCGACCTCATCCGCTGGGACGGTTTCTCTGTCGACGGCCGGGAGGCGCCCGAGCGCGCATCTTTGCGCCTGCGCCAGTTGAATCGGCTGGAGAAACTAAAAGAGGAAATTCAGTCGGCCTCCCGGGAAACGGATGCCGGCCGAAGCCGGCATGACCGGCTGACCGCCGAGTTTGAGCAGTTCGATGCCGCCGACAGAGAGGCCAGGGCGTCACGGCGGCGGACGGACGAGACGCTGGCGGCGGCCAAAAGCAGGCTTTCGTCAGCGGAAGCGGATTCAAGCATCGCCGAAAAGACGCTGCTGTCTTTGAAAGAGGCGAAACAGCGCGCGGTCGGCGAAGCGCGGTCAGCGCGGGGTGCGCTGGCCGAATCTGAGCAGGCGATCAGCCTGCTGAAGGATTCCGGCGGCGTCCGGCCGGATGCGGACGGGCTGAAGGCTTCAGTTTCCGCGGCCCGCGATCAGATGCTTGAGCTGCGTTCACAGAAACTCGCGCTGGAACGCGAGCATGCCGAGCGATTCGCGAAACTTGAAGACATACCGGTTGAGATCAAGGACTGGCAGGAAAGGCAGGAGCAGGCGCAACGCCGCATCGCGGATATGTCTGGACGTCTTCGCCGGCATCAGGACGAACGTCCGGCGGCTGAGGCGCTGCCCGGAAAGCTCGCCGAACGGCGCGCCGCCCTGATGACAGCGATCGCCGCGGCGGAAAAGCGCCGACAATCCGCCGTGGCTGACCTGCGCGTCGCGGAGAGCGAAGCCCGGAGCGCCGCGAAGGAAGCTGCGGAAACGGAAAGGAACGCCGCGAGATCGCTGGAATCGAAAGGCCGGGCGGATGCGGATGCCGCCTATGCGGCGGAAAAGCTGCTTGACGCCGCCGTCGGGATCAACAGGAAAATGGGGTGCAGTCCTGAGACTCTCGCGGAGAGGCTGTCGCTGGATACGCGGTCGCTGCCGGAACCAGACCTGCAGGAAATCGAAGTCAACCGCCTGCGCCGCAGCCGTGACGCGCTCGGCGCCGTCAACCTCATGGCGGAAAAGGACATCGCGGAACTTCAGGAAGAGATGGATGCGCTGGAGAGCGAACGGGCTGATCTTGAAGCGGCTGTCGGCAGACTGCGACGGACGATCACGGGTCTTAACAGCGAAGGGCGGGACAGGCTTCTGACCGCGTTCGAGACGGTGAATTCAAACTTCAAGGAACTGTTCGCCGAACTGTTCGGCGGGGGCAGCGCGAGGCTGGAGCTGGTGGAAGGAAGTGACCCGCTGGAAACCGGCCTGGAAATCCTTTGCCACCCTCCCGGAAAGAGATTCTCGACGATTTCCCTGCTCTCGGGCGGCGAGCAGACCCTGACCGCCATGGCCCTGATCTTCTCGTTCTTCCTGTCGAACCCCGCGCCGGTCTGCGTGCTTGATGAGGTGGACGCGCCTCTCGACGATTCCAATGTGGTGAAATTCTGCGGATTGATGGAGAACATTGTCCGGCGCACCGGCACGAGGTTCCTTGTCATCACCCATAATCCGATCACCATGTCCCGCATGGATCGGCTGTTCGGCGTCACCATGCAGGAAAAGGGCGTGAGCCGACTTGTCTCCGTTGATCTCGGCGAAGCGGAAAGGCTGGCGGCGTAGACCGCCGCGGTTTCCGCCGGCAGCGGCAGTTCCGTTCTCAGGCCGCAAGCTTCAGTAAAGTCCGGACGGAGCTTCGCACCGGAAGCGGAATGATGCGTCCGGAAAACAGACCGTGCGCGAATCCGGTTTCGCGGGCCTGACTTTGCGCCGGGCCGCCGGTAATGCGGGGCGCGGAGAGACGCGGCGCGGATCTGTTATCCGCCAAGCGATGACAGGAGTTCTCTGGTCGGCCATTCATCCGCCGGCAAACCTAAGCGCAGCTGTTCAGCCTTGACCGCCGCGCGGGTCCGTTTGCCGACGATTCCGTCAATGCTGCCGACGTCATGGCCGCGCCGCTCCAGCCGCCGCTGCAGTTCCAGGACTTCATCGCCGTTCAGCGGCGGCTCCGGATCGCCGGTCAGATACAGCGGGGCGCCGGACAGCCGTGCGGCGAAGAACGCCGATGTCGCCGCGTAAACCGACGACTGGTTCCACTTGAAATAGATTCGGAAATTCGGCAGAGCGAAGAACGCCGGACCGTGTCTGCCATGGGGCAGGAGTATCGAAGCTTTGATCTGTCCAGCAGGCTGTGCGCCGCCGCGCGGCTGAACGCCGAGCCGCAGCCATTCGGCCACGGTTTTTTCCGATTCGAGGCCGGTATCCGCCCAATTGAGATTTTGCGGGACGATGACCTCGGCCAGCCATGGCTGGTTCGGCCGCCATCCGAGATCCCTGAGCGCCTGGCCGGCCGTCATCAGCGAGTCGGCGACCGATTTTCTGAGATCGATCTGCCCGTCGCCGTCCCCGTCCCGGCCGTAATTGAGGATGTCCATCGGCATCATCTGAATCATGCCGGTTTCACCGGCCCAGGCGCCGACCGTGGTTTCGGGGTCGAAACTCCCTCTCTTGAAAAGATCCAGGGCCGCGAGGACATGCGGGCGGAACAGCTCCGGTCGGCGGCAGTCGTGGGCGAGAGTAATCAGCGAGTTGAGAGTGTTGTGCTCTCCTTGAACCTGTCCGAAGTCCGTTTCAAGAGCCAGAAATGACAGCAGCACGCCCCGCGGAACCCCGTATTCGCGCTCGGCGCGGTCAAAAATATCCCTGTGCCTGCGCTCGAAGTCCGCCGCCGCATTGATGCGGTGTTCGGACATCACCAGTGTGGAAAACTCAATGAAAGACTTGCGGAAAATGCCTTGACTGCGGTCCCGGCGGATCACATCCGGATCGCGCGTCACATCAGCGAAAAAAGCGTTGATTTCCGATCGGGCGTAGCCGGCCGCGGCCGCTTCGGACCTCAGGCCGTTGACGAATGCGTCAAAGTCTCCGCCGCAGGGAACCCTGTCAACGGCCGCGGCGGCGCCCGCGGCCAGAGCGAACCATGCCGCGATCAGCGGGAACCGCCGCGCGCGGGTTGCCGGCAGGGGCCGGGCGGGCCGTTCGTTTCCGGAAAAAATCATTGGACCGTCTCTCAGTCGGGATGCGGCAGCTGGCGGCAGGTTACCGTTTCAGCCGGCGGTTTGAAACTGCGGGCATGACTCCGCGCTTGTTCTCAGTGTCCCGTGCAGCCGCGGCGACGGTTCCTGCTTCAGGCTTCCGCCTCAGCCAAGGCTCCGCCGGCGGGAACCGTGTCAGCCGGAACCGCTGCCGGATCGAGTTTTACGTCAATGACGGCGGGGCGGCCCGAATTGACCGAACGCTTGAAGGCGGAGGGAAAATCGGATGTTCCGGACACGGTTTCGCCATGGCCGCCGAAAGCGCGCGCGAGATCAGCGAATTCCGGGTTGATCAGGCTGGTTCCCGACACCCGGTCCGGAAAGCTGTGTTCCTGATGCATGCGGATCGTGCCGTACATTCCGTTGTTGGCGACAATCACGATGACATTCGCCCGGCACTGGACCGCGGTGGCCATTTCGTTCAGGGTCATCTGCAGGCAGCCGTCGCCCGCCAGACACACGACAAGGCGTTCCGGGTTCTGGAGCTTCGCGGCAATCGCCGCCGGCAGCCCATAGCCCATTGACCCGGATGTCGGGGCGATCTGGGTTCCGAACCGCTTGAAGCGGAAATGCCTTTGGAAACATGCCGCATAGTTGCCGGCGCCGTTCGTGAGGACGGCATCTTCCGGCAGATTGCCGGACAGCCAGTTCACGACTGCGGAAAACTGACCGGTTCCCGGCGTCACGGCCGGCCGCCTCCATTTCCTGAACAGCGGCCGTCCGCGGCGGAGCCATTCGGCCCGGGCTTCGGAAACGGGAGGATCCATTGATTTCAAGCGTGCGAGAAAAGAATCCGGCCTTGCGGCGATCGCATGTCCGGCCGGCCAGACCCTTCCGAGTTCACCCGGATCCGGATACACGTGGATGGCCAGACGCGTGTCCTCGGGGTTTCCGGGGACGCGGTAGCCCTGCGTGGGGAAATCGGCGAGCCGGCAGCCCAGCGCGGCGACGCAGTCCGACTCGCGGATCAGCGCGGCGAGTCCGGGGTTCATTCCGCCGGACAGATCGCCGATGTAATTCTCATGGCGGTTGTCCAGATAGTGCTGCCGCCGGAAGCTGGCCGCCACAGGCAGGCTGAATTTTCTCGACACCCGCCCGAGGTCTCTGGCCGCCTGTTCCGACCAGAGCGATCCGCCGACGATGACGACCGGGCGTTCCGACTCGATCAGCCGCCGGGCGGCGGCGTCCGCCTCAGTTTCCGAAACCGGCTGCGGCGGCGCGGTGACGAAACTGCCGTTTCCAGTCCGCGCCCGGTCATGGAGCATGTCTTCCGGGAGCGAGAGCACGACCGGTCCGGGCCTGCCGGCCATAGCGGTCTGGAATGCGCGGGTAACGATTTCGGGAATTCTTTCCGCCTGATCGATTTCCGCGGTCCATTTCGCCAGCGGGCGGAACAGGCGGGCGATGTCGACTTCCTGGAACGCCTCGCGGCCCCGGCGGCCGCGGGGAACCTGTCCGACCAGCAGAATCATCGGCGTCGAATCCTGGGACGCGACATGGACGCCGCAGGACGCATTGGCGGCGCCCGGGCCGCGCGTCGCCATGGCAATGCCGGGCCGTCCGGTCAGCTTCCCGTGCGCTTCAGCCATCATGGCCGCTCCGCCTTCGCAGCGGCAGACCACGTTTTCGATGTCGGTGTCCAGCAGTCCGTCCAGCAGAGCCAGAAAGCTCTCGCCGGGAACCGAGAACACTCTGTTCACGCCTTGGACGGCCAATTGATCGGCCAGGATCCGGCCGCCATGTCTGAAAGCCTTGTTCATCCGATAAGCCTTTCCTGCAGCTGCGCGCGGCCAGCGGGCATGACGAGAATCACGCGGACCGCTCTCCGAACGGCCTCAGGATTCAATTTTCCGTCAGGGTTCTTCTGACCGCGTCCTTCCAGCCGGCGTATTTGCGGTCGTGTTCGGTGGAGTCGCCGCGCGGCGTGAACCGCCGGTCCAGTTCCCACTTTTCGGCGAATTCCGCCGGTTCCGGGCAAAGGCCGGACTGCAGCCCGGCCAGGTAGGCGGCCCCCAGAGCGGTGGTCTCGGTGATTTTCGGCCGGTCAACCGGCGCGCCGAGCTGATCGGCGAGATTCTGCATTGTCCAGTCACTGGCCGTCATGCCGCCGTCAACCCGCAAGACGACGTCGTTTTCGCCCGGCATGTCTGATTTCATCGCCTCCAGCAGATCCCGTGTCTGGTAGGCGACGCTTTCCAGCGCGGCCCGGGCGAATTCTTTCGGGCCGCTGTTTCTGGTGACGCCGAACACGGCCCCGCGGCAGTCGGCGTCCCAGTAAGGCGCGCCGAGCCCGGCGAATGCCGGCACGATATAGAGCTGTTGCCCGGGATCGGCGTCTTTTGCCAAGATCCCGGTTTCGGATGCCTGCCGGATCAGACCCAGTCCGTCCCGCAGCCACTGAACGACAGATCCCGCTGCGAAGATCGAGCCTTCCAGCGCGTAGCGCGTCTGTCCTCGGAGCCGGTATGCGACGGTCGTCAGCAGCCGGTTGCGGGAGACGCACCGCTCGGTTCCGGTATTGAGCAGCGCGAAACAGCCGGTTCCGTAGGTGGATTTCAGCATGCCCTTGCGGAAACAGGCCTGTCCGACAGCCGCCGCGTGCTGATCGCCGGCGACGCCGCGGATGGGAACGGCGCTTCCGAAGACCGCTGGATCCGTGGTTCCGAATTCATCCGCGCACTCCAGAATTTCCGGCAGTGCCGCGCGCGGAATCCCGAAACGGCTCAGCAGCTGATCATCCCATTGGCCGGAGCTGATGTCGACCAGCATCGTCCGGCATGCGTTGGTAAGGTCGGTGACATGCCGCTTTCCGCCTGTCAGCCGCCAGATAAGATAAGTGTCGACAGTGCCGAACAGCAGGCCGCCGCCGGCGGCGCGTTCCGCGGCGCCGGATATGTTCTCGAGTATCCATGAGAATTTTGAGGCCGAAAAATAGGGGTCCAGCAGCAAACCGGTCAGATCGGCGACCGTTTGTTCAAATCCTTCCCGTTTGAGCGCGGCGCATTTGCCGGCGGTGCGCCGGTCCTGCCATACGATCGCGTTGCAGACCGGCTTGCCCGTGTCTTTTTCCCAGACGACCACGGTTTCCCGCTGGTTCGTGATGCCGATGGCCGCGGGGACGCCGCCGAGCGCACCAAGCGCGGCTCGGCAGGACCGCATGGTTGAGCGCCAGATGTCTTCGGGATCGTGCTCGACCCATCCGCTTTTCGGGAAGATCTGCGGAAACTCATGCTGTCCCGAAGCGACTGGCCAGAGGTTTTGGTCAAAGCATATCGCGCGGCTTGATGTCGTGCCTTGGTCGATCGCCAGAATCACTGTCATGGCGTTTATCCTTTTTGCGGCTGCCGCCTGAATTTAACCCGTGCGCCTGTTTCCGCAAACCGGAAATTCCGCTGATACGGCGTGACCTGTCAGACAGCCGGCAAGCGTTATCATATGAATCAAGCTTCCGATTAAACTGCGAAATGCATCGCTTCATTCGCAGACCGCGATTGAGGCGGATCTACATGTCATATGCGGATCAAGCGGGTGCGATACTCTCTGTAACGAAAAAGGAGGGAATCGCATGCCGCCGGGCTTTAACTGTTTGACCTTGGTTTGACCGTTGCCGGCTTCAGGCTCTTAAGAAAAGCGGTTTCCCGCAGAGAGCCGCCGCGGCGGAGGTCGGCTGCCCGCAGTCGACGGCAATCCGTGGACCCGCCCGCGACACCGGGCTGCGGGTACCGCTGCCACTGGGCGCAGCAGCTGGCCGAATCCCGGCGGCGGGAGGCCTCGTCGGTTCCCGAAGGATGTCGCCGATGCGCCAGAGATCTCGAGATGTGTCTGATGCTCGGACAGGCCCGCGCGCGGCAGGTTTCGGGCCGCTCAGCGGAAGCGGGGATCACGACGGTGAGTCCGAAATGGATTCACCGTGATCGTCGAGGAGAAGACCCGGGCGGAAGGCGGCAAGCGGACACGGTCATCGGCGTCCGGTGCCGGGGAGCTCTGGTTCCGCTTGTCGACCGGGCCGGTGATGCATTTCATAGTTGCACGGGCCAGCCATAAATCGGGATGCCTGATCTGCCGCGAGCGGCATTACGGCTATTCCCGGCACGGCGCTGCAAGACCGGCGCCGGCTTCGGGGCAGCGGTTCGGCAGACCATGTGACTGTCTGTGCGCCTTGGCTTCCCCCGTGCTGAAAGGCAGGTGGTTCCCAGCCAGTTCAAGATTGCCGGGTTTCAGTTGAGCTCCTAGTAGTTCGACATTGTTGTATTGATGAATGGAAATAGTGAAGTAGACGCTCCAATATATCAAGCTTGTTGTTTCCGGTTTCTTCTCTCAACCTGTTTTTACTGTCAATTCTGCTGTGTCCGACTATTAGCGGATTGAGTGATGACAAAATGTTTTTGACGTGATAGGTGAGCAGCATGACAGACACTTTTTTTAATACAACGGCTGCCGTCCGACGGCTTGAAGCCACAGGCTTGAGCGAGGAAAAAGCTGAGGCGATTGCCGCTGTGGTTCATGACGGCATTACCGGCGGAGTTGCCACGAAGGCCGACATTTCGGATTTGAAAGCGGACATTTCGGATCTGCAAAGTGATGTCGCGGGAATGAAAGCGGACATTTCGGATCTGCAAAGTGATGTCGCGGGAATGAAAGATGATGTCGCGGGAATGAAAGCGGACATTTCGGATCTGCAAAGTGATGTCGCGGGAATGAAAGTTGACATGAAGGCGGACATTGCGGAACTGAAAGCCGGCACCAAGGCGGACATTGCGGAACTGAAAGCCGCTACCAAGGAGGACATTGCGGAACTGAAAGCCGCTACCAAGGAGGACATTGCGGAACTGAAAGCCGCTACCAAGGAGGATATTGCGGAACTCAAATCCGTCAACAAGTCGGACATTTCGAATATGCAGGCTGATCTTAAGTGGATAAAAATTATCGGCGGAGCCATCATTGTTTTTCTGGTGATGCCGTATCTGCAAGGCGTGATTCAGATCAATTGATCACCGCAGGGAAGATTGAGCGGTGAAACCGATGCTGTCGGTTGTCGGCACTTGCGGCGATGCGTGGTCTGTCTGTGAGCCAACGACAAACACGCTGCCGCAAATCGAACGGCAAGCCGGAGCCTGGCGACGGTCAGGACTTCGTCTAGGCCCTCAAGTGTCGGCTGCGAGACATCCGGCGCCTCCTGTTTGCACCTCTGAGAGCTTGTTCCATAATGCTGTATGCAGTATGTTCGGTTCGCTTAAATCATGATGTGTATTCTACATTTGGTATGTGAAATCGAATTTAGGAACAAACTCTGATCCAAGTCGCGCATCAGCCGCACGGCCTTGTCAGTGTCCACTAGCTGCTGACCCTGTCTGAGCGTCCGCAGCGCGGCGGCATAATGTTTCATGGCGAGACGGTCGGTGATATTGCGGGCCTTGTGAGCCTGACAGTGCTGACCAGGCGTTCCCGCGCCGAAAGCGCGCCCGACGGCCTCAGATGGGTAAACGAGGTTAATCCATCAGGAGTCATCGAACAGGTGTTGCAGGGACTGGGAAACCGGGCAGGCCATGCTGACCGACGGTTCTGTAAACCAATTTACGATCTGCCCGACCCGGCCTAGTAGTCAAACATGGCAGGATTGATGGCACGGGCGGGTTGGGAGCAGCAAACGGAAGCGTTAAAATCGTTATATGTTGGGCAAGTCTCCTTCATCCTTTTAATCTATCAATACAACAAAGACAGACTGCTAGTAGTGACGGAATTCCCCGCCTCCCCTTATTGGCAAGCCGTCGGCAAGGGGCACCGCGACAGGAAAGCACGGCTGCGGATGAGCGATGAAACAGAAGTTTGTTGCAGCCTGGTGCCGCATGCACCCCTGTGGATGACTCCTGTTGGAATTATCTTTGGTTTGACTCATGATGAGTGACGCCGCTGTCCGGACAGGCGGGGGATCGTCTTGAATCCGCGCCGCTTCCGTCCTAAACCCGCATCTATGCTGCGAAGGAGGATAAACCGATGAGAACATCCGCTGCGGTCGCCGTTTCCGCCGGAAAGCCTCTCGAGGTCATGGAGGTTGAACTTGAGGGGCCCAAAACGGGAGAAGTTCTGGTAGAGATAAAGGCGACCGGAATTTGCCACACTGACGATTTCACTCTTTCGGGAGCGGATCCGGAAGGATTGTTTCCGGCTGTTCTTGGCCATGAGGGGGCCGGCATCGTGGTGGATACGGGGCCGGGCGTGACTTCGGTCGGCAAAGGCGATCATGTCATTCCGCTCTACACGCCCGAATGCCGTGAGTGCCCGTCATGTCTCTCTCGGAAGACCAATCTGTGTACGGCGATCCGCGCCACCCAAGGTCAAGGCGTGATGCCGGACGGCACATCGCGGTTTTCCACTCTCGATGGCGACCCGGTGCTCCACTATATGGGATGTTCAACATTTTCCCGGCATACAGTGCTTCCCGAAATCGCCGTGGCCAGAGTCCGTGAAGATGCGCCGTTCGACAAGATCTGTTATATCGGATGCGGCGTGACCACAGGTCTCGGAGCGGTAATGAACACGGCAGGTGTGGAACCCGGCGCCCGCGCCATCGTGTTCGGTCTCGGCGGCATCGGCTTGAATGTCATACAGGGGCTGAAGCTTGTCGGCGCGGACATGATTGTCGGAGTGGATGTCAATCCCGCAAAAAAGGAATGGGGCGAGCGGTTCGGAATGACGCACTTCGTCAATCCGGTTGAAGTCGAAGGCGATCTTGTTCCGTATCTCGTCAGCCTGACCCGGACACCGTCCGATCCGATCGGCGGCGCCGATTACACATTCGACTGTACCGGTAACGTCGATGTCATGCGGGCAGCGCTGGAGTCCAGCCACAGGGGCTGGGGGCAGTCGATTGTCATCGGCGTGGCGCCGGCGGGCGCGGAAATCTCAACCCGTCCGTTCCAGCTGGTGACAGGAAGAGTCTGGAAGGGTACTGCGTTCGGAGGCGCAAGAGGCCGCACCGATGTGCCTAAGATTGTCGACTGGTATATGGACGGCAAGATTCAAATCGATCCCATGATCACCCACAAGCTGGCGCTGGATGACATCAATGACGGATTTGATCTGATGCGCGAAGGCAAGTCAATTCGTTCCGTGGTCGTGTTCTGAGATCCCGCTGAGTCTGCAGGAAAAGGGGCGGACCGCCGGGAAGGACGGCATGCGACGATCCCGGAAACCTGCTTCCGCAAGTGATGGCAGCGAGGCCGGGGATCAGGCGTTCGCCGATCAAGGGTTCAACGCGCCGCAAGCCGACCGGTTCGGCGGGGATTTGTCGTGGACCGATTTGCAAGCGGCACTGCCCGGCACGCGGTAATTTGCGGGTGAAGCATGAGTTCTTGCTGGGGCGGCCCGCTGAATTGAGGCAGCTGTTAATTCCAGCTGCATATCTGGCGGGCTTGTTAAATTCCCGGAGACGCGCAAAAACATCGGCGCCCAGCTGGCGGTAGACATGCAGAATTTCCACCAAGACCCAGTTCTCACGGATCAGTCCGTCCTGACAGCGCCGGACAACCAGACTCCGCATAGTGATTTCCGGTTTGAGGGGGCAATGCCGAGCCAGCCGTCTCCGGTGACCGTCATGCGCATCCTGGGCCATCCCGTGAATCCGACATAATCGCCCTCTGCGAACAAGTCGCTCCTGCCGAGCGTCCCGACCCGGTCAGGCATCGCATTGAGGAACGGGATTTGATGCCAGTTCCTGAAACCGTCGATTCCCCGGCATATGCCGATACCGGATGGGCCGTACCAACTGCAGTCGGGGCGCCAATAGTCCAGACCTGCCGGAACGCGGAGCCGGCATCGCCCCCCCCCATGACTGAACAGCCTCTCCTCCAGAGCAGGACGCCATGACGCGACGCCAGTGCCGCACCCTCTACAAGCGTATCGTCGACAGTCTCCCCGTTGATGGCAGGGACACCGTCCACTGGGACCGCGCGCTGCCCGGCTTCGGCGTGCGCGTCTATGCGACCGGGTCGAAGGTCTACATCGCGCACGCGCGTTCCGGCGGGAAGCCTCGGCGTGTCACCATCGGCCGCCATGGCACATGGTCGACCGAGTGCGCCCGGCGCGAAGCTGAGAGCGTTTCCTGTCCGAGCAGGAATACGACCGGCTGGGCGCCGTGCTCGACGAACTCGAAGGTGCGGGCCGGGTCCTTGCCAGTGCCGCCGCGGCGATCCGCCTGCTGATGCTGACCGGCTGCCAGCGCAACGAAATTTTCACGCTCAAATGGGAGGACGTCGACCTCGAACACGACGAGATCCAGCGCGCGCAGTCCCGCTGTCGCCGGCGGCAAGACGGGTGCTCACCGCCATGTCCCGGCAGCCTCGCAATCCCTGGGCCATCTTCGGGCGCGGACCCGGAACGCGCCTCGCCAATCTGAACGCGTCGTGGCAGATCGTCCGCCGCGAGGCCGGGATCGAGGACGTGCGACTTCACGATCTTCGCCACAGCTTCGCCAGCAGGGTGCTCGCGCTCGGCGAGAGCCTGCCGATGATCGCCCGGCTCCTCGGCCATAGCCAGATCCAGACCACCGCCCGCTACGCCCACCTCGCGCGGCAATCGGTGAAGACCGCCGCCACCGTTGCGGACAGCCTCGCGGACGACATTGGGCCGGTGCCGGGAGCTCCGTACATCACGTGACCGGCGGCCCCATGCGCACCGCCGCTGAGAAAGCGTTGGCTCAGGCGGTGATGGCCCGGTGGCGACCCGCGAGAATGGCCAGCACCGGCTCGGAGAAGAAGATCCAGATGCGCGCGCTATTGCCCGAACGTGACCGTTCGAGGGCTGCAGGCACTCTCTTCGACCGCCAGGCATCCTCGTCGAAGTCAGCGGCGAGAAACCGGCAACGGTGGTCCGGCAGCATGAAATAGATGCCGAACATATGGCGTCCGCGTTAATGCCCGGCGACCACTGCGTCCATCACCGCCAGGAAGGCTTGATGAGGGCAGGTGCCGCACCGGACCCATGGCTGCCCGCAGAGGTGCGGCGTCCACTCGTTGGCGCAGATCGGCGTATAGCCCGCGTTGCTGGGCCCGGTGTTTTCTTGACGTTTCGGATAGACATCCTCGCGGCTGCGAAACAGGGACCTGACCAACGCGACCTTGTCGAGCGCCGGCGAAAGCCCGGTGATCGGCGCCGGAGGTCGCCGTGCGTCCTCTGAATCCGCCCGTCGGGCCACGATTTCGGCAAAACTTCTCCCGTTCGGCCCCGAGACGCGCAAGTCGCTCGCGTGTGAGCGTTGTTTCCCCTCGAGCGGATACTTTGTGCGTCAAACTGTCCAGACTATCTTTCACTGAACATGGCCCGGATCGTTTCGATGGCGATGAACATCCGTTCTGGACGGTCTTGGAAGCTCTGGAAACCGAGACGCTGATAGAATGTCATACGGTGCGCGAAAGCCTCGTTCCCACCATCGTCGATCACGTCCAGGACAACCAACTTGATGCCGATTTCACCAGCCACACTCAGGGCGCGGCCGAGCGCATCGACCGCAAGGTCGGAGCCGAGTCCCCGGCCTTGCCAGCTTCGATCCACAGCAATCATGGAGAGATACAGCGCCGGAACGCTGCCGTTATTGGGAGTCCGCCGGGGCCGGGCCTGTCCGAGGTCGTCCACCGCGACGGCGTGAGCATTCAGCGCATGGTAGCCGAGTACCTTGGGCAATCCTTCGGCAACTGCAACGAATATTCTCGTAAAGTCGTCCTTCTGCTGCTTTCTGGCGCTGAACCGCAGAAAATTGTCGAGACGGTCCGTGCCGCAGGTAAAGCCCGACCGGTCATGCCGGCCGGGCTTGAACGGTTCGATAACGATTCTGAGAACCGCCGCGTGATCACCCTGCATTGGCAACCCGGGCGCGGTAGCTGCGCACCGCGTCCCGGGCCGCTGGTGTAGGCGGCGGCGGATTGTCAAGCGCCTCCAGCAGCATCCGCCTGTCACGCTCCGAAAGCGCCGTGGTCTGATGCTCGCGCAGGATGCGCTCGGCCTCCCTTGCAGCCGACGCCCTGACAAACGTTGCAAGTTTGACGCCCGACAGTTCGGCGGCCCGGGAAATGCGCTCCTTGTCGCTCGGCCTCACCCGCATCTCTATATGATCGGTCGCCTTCTCATTCGAAAGCGCTTCGACATCGCTGAAGTTCAACACTGCGTCACTCTCCCTTTCTGTCCCGACAATGTAGGGTCTAATGCAGGAAGCGTCCATGCCAGCCTGTCCTGGTCCCTCCAGATCACGGCACGACGGACCGGCGGTGGCGCATCGCGCCCTGGACGGAAATAGTCTGGACATTGCCGATTGCAGAAAGAGCTACCGGACGCTCAATCCCTCGGAGGTCGATTTGGACTTCACGGGGCGGCTGGCCCACTGACATCGGGCGTTGCGGTCCCTCGACAGAATTGCGACGGGCGATGCTGTCGGTCTGAAACAGGACGGCGACCGCTGGTTGATCGTCGACCGGGATGGCGTTGCGATCGGGCGCTTGGCCCTGGACATGAAGTTCGCGCCGCCAGAAGGCGCCATCTTCGTGGACGGCAGCGCTTATGCGATCGCATAAGCGCTTTCAATCGGATTCCGGCGAGGACTTCCGATCCCGGCTCCGCCGGGACCGTTGGAGCGTCGTGCTCTCCGAACTGGCCTATCGGTCCTGAATGGCGCAAGGAGCTTGTAGCCTTGCGCGCAAGAGAAACCCCTCGTGTTCGCCGTTGCGCATTGAGCTTCGGCGACATCGTTCCCATTTCGAGGCAGTAACGGTATAAACCGCCATTTTCGGCCGTGCCGCGCTGCGGAAGGCCCAGCACGCCTCCGGTCCCCAATGCCGAATTGTCACGGAGCCGCCAAGGAGTTCCAGCGGCCATGCATGTCTTCATGTCCTATTCGCACGCGGACGAGGATCGCAGAAATGAGCTCGAGAAGCACCTTGCGGCCCTGAAACGCCAAGGTGCGATCACCACCTGGCACGACCGCCGCATCGTTCCGGGCAACGAACTCCACGGCCAGATCAGCGAGCGACTCGACATGGCCGACATCATCATCCTGTTGCTGATCAGCGCCGACTGTATCGCCTCCGACTATTGCTACGATGTCGAGATGAAACGTGCGCTGGAGCGTCACGAACGCGGCGAAGCTCGCGTCATCCCCGTCATCCTCCGCCCCTGCGATTGGAAAGGAGCGCCGTTCGGCGGCCTGTGGCAGTCCCCGAGGACGGTAAGCCCGTCACCAAGCATGCAACCTTGGACGACGGCTTTCTGGAAGTCGCCCGAGCCATTCGCCAGGTGGCGGACACGGCACACACCCGGCTTCCTGCAGCGGAACCTACGGAATCTGCCGCCGCCCGCGCCGACGCGGCAGCGCCAGGTCCGCGTTCGGGCAATCTCAGGGTCAGGACCGACTTCACCAACCGCGATCGCCACGCCTTTCTTGGTGAATCGTTTAAGTATGTCGCCCGCTATTTCGAGAATTCCTTGAATGAACTCCAAGCACGAAACGACAGGGTGGAAACCAGCTTTCGGCAGGTCGACGCCAACCGCTTCGAGGCGAGAGCCTTCGTCGGGGGCGAGGAACGGGCAGTTTGCGGCATCTGGTTGGGCGGCCCTTTGGGCACCGACGGGGTCTGCTACTCGTCAGGCGGTCTGGGCAGCGGGAACAGTTACAACGAGTCGATGTCCGTGTCCGATGACGGCTACACGCTGCTTCTCCAGCCTCTGGGGGCGGCGCATTTCGGACGATCCGGCGACAGCTCTCTCACCATGGAAGGCGGCGCCGAATACTTCTGGAACCTTTTCGTCGAACGGCTCAGGTAGACCGAGGGCCGTCAGTGCGCCTTCCGTCACCAACCCGGACTCAATCCCCGGCTCCGGCTCACAGTCAAATCCCCTGATCCCTGGAAATATGCTGCCACCACAATGCACCGGTGAATGTTCGCCATGCCGTCCGCCATGAACCGCCTCGGCTGGAACCGGCTGTCGGCCTTGGCTATCTCTACTGTGCCGATCTCGACCGACCACGCATAGAATTCCTGGAACAGGCGGCGGTAGATCGCGTTCAGATGGGCAATATCCAAATCACCCGTCGGCGCAGGCTCAAGAAGGCGTTCGGCGAGGAATTGGCGCTCCGCTTCTCCAACTCCGAGACGTCCTGATGTCCAGCTTGTTCCGGCGGCGTATCGCCGCGACAGTCGCGGCGCAGTGAAAGCGTCTCGGCAGGCCCCTTCCGGGAATCTTCCCCGGCAAGGCGGAACAGCATGCGGCCTGCCGTGTGTCATCGGACCCCGGAGTGAAAACAGCACATGTCATCGAGCCGCATTTCGAAGCGGCGGTCGAGAGATGCCGGGCGGAGCGGTTCGTGCTGGCGATTCAGGACAAGACGGCGCTGAACTATGACGGTCTCACCGCGACTGAAGGCCTCGACAGTCTCGGGGGCGGCGGCAAGGGCGCGAAGGGAATCCTCGCCCATGTCGGGACAGCGGTCAACGCTGCCGGTCGTCCGATGGGCATGTTCTCGCTGGACGCGGACTTCCGCCGGGACGATGAATCCGCTGCTGTGACCGCCGCAACGAGGCTGGACCGTCGCCGCCGGCTTCTCAACCCGGCGCGGGTTACCAATGGACAGGCAGGCAGGCTGAGGCAATGCGCGGCGAACTCAAAAAAAGCCAGCCGGGACCACCGCTGTGCCCTGAAGCTCATCAGCTCCGCCGGACTCCTGCCGGAAAACGGGAAGTTTCAAAAGCGACAGTCCTATCGGCGTGTCAGCCAAGCCTTGCGCCGGATCGGCAACGGAGTGTCCGGTTCCCGCAGATTCCCGTGGTGAAGCAAGTGCCGTGTTCAAGAACACGCATCGCTGATTCCGGCAATCAACCGACATAATCCCGCAATCAGCTCCGACGCATTCCGCAGCCTCTGTGCCCGTGCTCATCACGATGCCGTGAACAGATTCGCCATGACGCCGAAAAATGACGGAAAATTGACCGCCAGAGCCCCCGCGACAATGAACGTGACCCCCGGGCCCAGCGATTTCGGGCCGCCGGGAGTCGCAGCGCAATTCAGGAACAGCAATCCGCGGGCAACTGCGATGAAGCCGATCAGCTGAATGAACAGCACGACGGCTTCGACCGCCCGCCGAGAGCCGCCGACAAGGCTCAGCAAATCGCCGCCATACGCGAAAATCCCGGAGGCGTCGTCCGGGCGGACCGATCCGAAAATCGTGCCCAGCAGAATACCGACAGTCTGCGGAAATGCCAGAAATCCGGTTCCGATGATGAAACTCGTCAGCGCCTTTGCGCCCGGAACTGTCTGAGGCCCCTGTTCCGAGCGCCGTACAGAGAGGCGGAGAGCGTGGACGACCAGTAAAAGCCCGATGAGGAACACGACGGCGCGCAGCAGGGACTCGAGCTGGCCCGCGATTCCGGCGAGCCGGACGAAAAACGTGACCGGATCAGTCAACGTTCGGTTTTTCCCAGTTGATGTAGACGGCGCCGCTGTCCATCATCAGCATCCGGCCGCCGTCATCGTAGCCGACGACCTCAAGAACAGTTCCGTAGCCTTCAATGACGTCTCCGACTTGGGCAGTCCGCAGCGACGATTGCACCGATTTGCTCTCGGCGCGGGATTTCACAGGCGCGGTCCTGTTTTCTGATCGGTGTGAGACTGCCGCACCCTCTCCCAACGGCCAAGCGCGGACGTTCATTCCGAAACCGTCCAATGAAAGTCCGGCGAACTGGGAACGTTTCTCTTCCTCAAGCGCCAGCAGGCGGTCTTCGGCAGACTTGATGCGTTTCCCCATCTCTGCAATCCGCAGCATGAGGCTTTCATCAGATGACGGCGCTTGATCCGGTCTGTTGTCTCCGGATCCGTTCAGTCCTTGTTCAGCCGGTAGATCCGTCCGGGCGGGCTGAAGCTGCGATTCCGCGGCTGCTGCGGGAACGCCGCCGCTTTCTTCGAAAGAACCGGCTTCGCCCGGCTGGCCGCCATGTCCGGCCGCCCGGCTTCCGGCATCGCCGATTTCCGCGGCGGAGTAAGGTTTCTGAACCGCATCGGCATTTGCAGCCGGCTGCTGCTGACGCGGCCGGTTCCCGGCGTCGACCGCGGCTCCGCCGGAATCAGGAATCCGGAAAAAATCATTCCACCGGCCCGCGGCGTCCGCCGAAACCGGCAGTTCTTCCGCCCGGGATCTGTCAAGAATCAGACGGATGACAATCGGTTTCCGCTCAGTTGCCGCGCCTCCGGGCGCCGCCGACTCAGACCGAATGCCGGCATCAGTCCCAAAATCCAGAATCTGCGGCGTCAGGTGCCGTAATTCCGGCTCAGGATTGTCCGCCATCAGACGCGCCGGGTCTGATCTGCTCCAGCCGGGCGCGCCGGCATCCGGATTTCCGGCGAAGTAGCCCGCTGCGGCGAACCCCGCCGCTGACAGCAGAATCGCCGCATAGCGGAGACTCCGCCGCATCGAACCCATCAATCCCCGGCGGAGCCCGGCCTGGCCGCCGCGGCCGTATCCCGGAGACATTCCGCCGTTTTCCGAGCGCGGAGGTCGGCGCATGTCCGGCTCATTCGGTTGGCCGGCTGGCGCGCTGACGGAGTCATCGGCCGAAGGCGGAGTTCGGCGTGACCGGTCCGGCGGGCCCATCCAATCCGGAGAAAGCCGCTTTCCGCCGTGCGCCGCCCTGCTTGATCCAGCGGCAGACGGCGGCGCTGAAACCGCCGCTTCCGGTTCATTGATGGCGGCTTCGTTGTCACTGAACGCACCGCTGTCCGGCAGCGAATGGCCGTCATTATCCGATTCTGAATCCGAGGCGGAGTTAAACTCAGTCAATTCGAGCATTTCAGCTTCGGTTAAGCCGTCCGGTCCGGTCTCATCCTGCTTCCCGGAAGGGACAGCGCGGGCGTCGCTGCGTCTCGGCCCGCTTCCGCGGGCGCTGCCGTGCGGCTGTTCGGGTTCATTGGATGTCATGCGTTACTCCGGTGAGCGTTGAGGGAAAATTACCGGAGAAAGGAACAGAACGCTGATCGGTTCTCCCGGTTCCACGCGGATGCGCGGAGTTTTCGGCGCCGCCTCCGCAAGGTCAGATGCCGCCGCGCCGGCAGCCTGTCCCGCGCCGGCAATCAGGCTGTCCCTGACGGTCGGTTTGTCGACAGCGGCCACGATGCCGTTCGCGCCGCTAAGGAATCTCGTCGCCGGGCGCGCGGCGCTTTCCGCGAATCCGGAGATGAACGAGGAAAGCAGCATCGGGCCGTATCTCTTGACAGGCCGGGCATCCACCTGACCTTGAACAGCGCTTCCAAGCGTGAATTGATCAAGAGCCATCGCTTGCACGGGAATTTCCATGCCCGCCGGCAGCGAGAGCCGGTTGAATTCAACGACAACGCCCCCTGCCGGGATGTTGGCTGCGAAATTTCCGATCAACGCCCCTCCGGCAATCGGTCCTGATGTCATCCGCACGGTGACCGGCGCCGGCACGTCGGAGTCGATCAGGGTGACCGTTTCGCCCTGCAGAATTGTTCCTGCGGCTATGAAGTCCGGTGACCCGGCGGTCTGGATCCGCTTGTCCGGCGTATGTTCCGGCTGCCGCCGCCGTGCCTTGCTCCGGACGTCAGCTCCGGAAATCAGTTCCACGCTGCTGAGTCCGACGATTTCCATCGCCTGCGCCGCCGCGCTCATTTGACGGAGGATCGCGTCATGGAACGGATTCGCGGCATCCGCCGGGTTACGCTTATGTCCGGCAGCCGACGGGTATGGATGCGAACCTGCTTTTCCCTGCGCCGCCGGAGATGATGCGCGAACGGCTGCGTCGCGCCGCGCGGAATTGTCTGCAGCCGCCGCTACCAGCTCCGCCGCCTGTTCGGCTGAGACATCCGTGCCCGGCGCATCGTTTTCAGAGTCAGGCGGCGGCAGGACGGACTCCGGGCGGCGTGTCTGTTCCGGCAGGCCCTCCGGCACGGACATGAACGAGTCGCCGGACCTTTCCGCTTCGTCTGCCTGAATGATATTCGAAGATCTCAGGGTTTCCCTGTAGCGCTGAGATTCCCGCTGGCGGTTTCCGCCGGGCGTTGAATCCATGCTGGGAACCCGCTCCAGCCGTGAAGGTCCGGGCGGCGCCGGAGCCACCGCAAGATATCCGGCCGCGGCGGCGGCTCCTGTCAGCACGGCAACGGCAAACAGCGTCCGCATTGGCCCTGACCGTCGATAATTCCCGGAGTCGAAAAACAGCGTCCTGCGGCGGAGCCAGGAGGGAGGGGGAGTCTCAACCGCCGGATGCGCCTGTCCGCCCGGAGGCGTTTCCACGGTCCACTGGCCGGCGTCCGCCGGACGGTTTCCCGTGAAGAATTGTGAAAGGAGTGTTTTGATCACTGTATGCCGTTTCAGGAGTTTCAGAGCCGCGCTCGGCGGTTTCCGGCGTTTTCGCTGTCCGGATCGGTTTGCGTCCGGTCATTGATCCGGTCCATCAGGGAATATCCAGCGTCGCTTGGACAATGCCGCCGTCGACGGAGAACAGCAGAGCGGATCCGATGTCGAGGCGGTAAGCGCGGATCCCGCCCGGACCGGCCAACGAAGCCGACCACGGCGGAGACAGCAGAGCGTGGCGGCTGCGGACGTAAAGCTGTCCGTCAAGCGTCCATGCCTGCGCATCGACGCCGGACACCGGAACCTTCGCGGACCGGTCTCCCATTCCGGCGCCGGTCAGGGCGTCAATCATTTGTCTGCTGCCTGCGGCCGGCAGGGCGGCTGAGTCCGCCCCGCCGGTGTCTTCTGATCCGGGGCCGAGCTTCATGACTTGAATGCTGCGCCGGAAATGCGCCCGCCCGCTGTCGATTATTACTTTCAGAACCACTGGAGACTCTTCGCCCGCGAGAGCGATGACAAGGTTGGTCCAGCCCACGCGCGCCAAGGGCGATACCGCGAGGGCGCTGGACATCTCGCCGAGCTGCGCCACTTGAAAGGCGCTGCCGTCGCCGAGCACGTACTGCCGGATCGGCCAGGGTTCGCCGGCGGCGTCATGGAACCCGACAACCGAGGCGATTCCGGGAGCGACACTGAGTTCGACCGGCCTTTCTCCCGGCTCCAAGGTCACCAAGGCGGCGTCGTTCACAGGTTCCGGATAGGGTCTGAAATGGACGGCTGTTTCGTTTTCGCGGAAGGCGTTCCGGTAGTCCCGCACCATGTCCGGCGTCATTGGAAACACATCCTTGAGCGCGTCTTCAAATCCGGTCTGTCTTTCGTCAGGCACGGGTCTCTTCGCCGCCGAGCCGGGCCGGCCGATTTGATTCCCGTGCGGAATTTCAATATCCTGTTGAGCTCCGGGGGCAGGCCCAAGCGACTGCGGATGCGCGGCGTGCGCCGAAAGCAGGATTGCCGCAGTTGCGGCAATCCGGATATATCCCCGGCCCGCAGACCGCATTCGGCTGCAGTGATCCGCGGTCATCGGGCTTCGGCGGTCCGTCCGGGCCGCACGACGATGCGGGTGATTCCCACGGCTTCCGGAACTTCCCAGGTCGGCAGCCGCGACACTTTGACTTCAGCCATGAGATTGTCGCGGCTGACTTCGTTTGCGGATTCGTAAGTGATGGTCAGAGGGATCTGGACCGTCCAGCCGTAGCGTTTGCGTCCGTCCGTTCCGGCTTGAATGATGACGGCCCCGTTCGCGACCGCGGTTGAGACCAGACGATGCTCACGGATGTAGCTGAGCATCCCGGAATCTTCGAGCGCATCAAGGAAGCTGTTCCACCCGTCCGGCCGTTCGAAATACCGCGACGCGCCTGACAGGTCGCCGCGCCAGTTGGCAAAGTCCATCGTCAGCGCTCCGGTAACGGCTTCAACGGCGAAATTGGTGACTTCGCCTTCCGAAAGGAAGGGAAGGGAGACCGGCACAAGCGGAAGAATCCCGCCGTTCTCGTGCGCGGCGAAATAGCGCGGCTCAGGCTTGGAAGAGAGTGCCCAGACCGATGCGAGAACCGCGGCGGCGGTCGCGGCGGCCATCGCGATGACCGCGTATGTCATCCGGATATGGCTGCGCATCCACGTCTCGTAACGGAGGCGCGCATATTCCGATTCTCCGTAACGCCGCGCCACGGTTTCCCCGTTCAGACGCAGTATGAATGGACAGCGCCGGGCCTGACAGCATCATCTGCGTTTTCGGAAACGGCCATGATCCGGGTCACTTCCCGTAGGTCCAGGTCAGACTGACTTCGCCGTTGGCGTCATTCGTCGTGCAGAAAGTTCCGGCTTCGGAAGACGTCAGGCCGTCGTTGTCCGTAGCCTTGCCGTCTGAAACTGAAACAATGCCTGTTCCCGCCAAGCCGTTGCCGGCGCCGTCGAAGGCCACCACGCGCGAACAGATGTCCACCGGCACGTCCTCGACCGCAACGGTGAAGTTGCCGGTTGCGCCGGTCACTGTCACGGCGCTGGCGAACGGGCTGACGAGCTCGTCATTGTCGCCGTCGTTGTCGCTGTCCCTTTGAAACGAGGAAGGCACCGCGTTGGCGGCGATGAGTATCGTCGCCAGATCGGCAGTGCCGAAATTAGACTGCGACTGGAACAGCGCCCGGACCTGGGACTGCAGCGATGTGAGCATGCGGACGGTTTCGTTGGTCCGGGAAGATTTCGATGCCTGTTCGTAGAGAACCACGCCGCCTGACACGAGGCTCAGCGCGATGACTGTGAACAGCACGGCTTCGATGAGGGTTGCGCCGCGCTCCCCGGCATGCCTGTTTTCCGCGCCGCGGCGGGCGCATGACTTCACTTGATTCAATTTTTTCTCCTGGGATGCGCCTGGACGGCATCCGGGGCCGGTTTCAGGCGAATTGACGACAAAGACAAAATCCGCCGGCCGCGGGAAACTTGAAGCCGGAGAAATCGCCGAGCCGCGCCGCTTTATGTGGAAGAAAGCGCGCCGCGCTTTCGGATGACCAGCGCCCGCTGTTCAGCGACAGTCATGACGGCGGCGCGGCCGCCCGCCTTGGCAGTTTCGGTCAGGGCCGGCGCTCTCTTCGGCCGGTGGCGTCAGCCGTACCGATCATGCGCCGGCGGAACCGGGCGGGGGGGGGGCATTGGTCAGCTGAATGCCGGAAACTCGGATTGAAGACGGACACTGCCGTCAGCGGACAATGACCCGGTTTCCGCCTGTTATTCAGTCTCGCATTCCCGTTCTGTCTGAGAGTTTGTTCCTAAAGCCGAATTCATATACCAAATGTAGAATACACATCGTGATTTAAGCGGATTTACATACTGCATACAGCATTATAGATCCAACTCTTGGAGGCGATCTGACTCTGAATTTCATACATCGCCGTGACAACGCCGGACACCGCAAGGAATGAGAGCAGCCGCCACACGGCCGTGGCCCGTTCGGCGCGCTGCTGAATGACCCGCTGCCAGTCTTTCGCCATCCGCAGGATCTGGGCTGGAAAAATTGCTGCTGCCAACAGGTTTCGCTTTCACATCTTCTCGGCATGTTGTCAGGTTAGCTGCTGCGCTGTGCCCACATCCGCGACAGGCGGTCTTCGTCGTCCACGGCTTCAAGCACACAGCCTGCGCCTGTCCATTGCCACAGGACGATGTTGAAGTCGGTCTCGGATGCGCCCTTCGCATAGCTTCGGATCAGGAGACCCGCAAAGCCGTCCACGATAAGACTGTCTACAAATTCGTGCGTCGGCACATTGTGCCCCTCAAGCATCTTTGTGCGCCAGCTTGGATACGCGAGCGCGTTCTCCGACAATCCGCGCCGGCGCAACCGGCCTGCATCGCGGGTGTCGAAAATCGGCCCCAGATCGGCGTTGTAGGAAATCAGAACCGTAGGCTGCAGGCTGCCGACCTGGTTCGCTTCACGCAGTGCGCCAGTTGGATCAAGCGAGGTGTAGAGCGCAGGCGTGCCCTTGGCGTTGAAACGTCCGCCAAAGAATTCCGCGCCGCTGCCGGACAGGGGTTCGCGCGCATAAACCGGGTTCAGGGCGCGGTAGAGCTGCCCGGTATAGCGCCCATCGTTCAGCGGCATCAGGCAAAGACACCTGCGTCGACCGCGTCGATATATTCCAGGACCTGCTGCGCTTTGCCTTCCTGCACGAGTCGCATCGCCGTCCGGCCATCAAAGCCGGGCAGGGGCTCCGATCGATACCAGGCATAGGCCATCAGTTCCGAACCAAAACGCGGCTCGACCTTATTGAGCACTTCGACCAGTTCGCGCAAGCGGCGCTGTGTCTTGTCAGAGTTGATGCGGGTGCGACGCTGCAGGGCATCCTTGCCAAGGCCGACCGTCATGGCGATATCTTCGGCCGAAGTGCGAAGCGCAGCGGCGATTTTGTGAGGTTCGAATTGTCCGCTTTCAGCGAAGTCTGTGATATGCATGGCATTATTTTTGTCGGTAATAATGACAGTATATAGCGTTATAATAACTGATTTACAAGCTGTCAGGGATGATGGATCGGTTTCTCTCGGGCTGTCTTTGTCTCCAGCGATGCGCAGCTCTTTGAAGAAGGCTCAATTTGCGAATCGTATGCATGGTCTTTCGGTTCCGGCAGAAAAGATGTGCGGGAGGAAGCATTTTTCAGCCTAACATACTGATACTATTGCAGAATAATTGTCGAAGTGTCTGGCAAAACCGCTTGTGATCTATAACCTCTATCCCCTTGTATCTAAATACATTACAGTAAAGATGCATATGATTTGCAAATTGAGCCAAACTTTATCAGCGCATCCGCCTCCGCTAGGCAGATACGCGGATTCCTCGGGTCGGCGCCGCCCTCCGGAGTTTCCGAAACCGGGCCGCAGCGGCTGACGGCATCGTTCAGGCGTCCGTGGACGAAATGAGACGTCCAGGCTCGTTTCTAAGCAAGGGACGCTGCGCTCCCTTTGAACCCTAGCAGACCCGGCAACTCTGACTTTCCGGCAGGTGAGACCGCCAGCGGCGGCATGGGCGGTGCTAACGGCCCGGAGATCGCCGGCGTCGCCTGGTCCGGACCGCCGCAGCGAGCTGCGAGTGTGTCTGTTTGAGCGTGGAACCCTGCGAGGGGCTTCCGCTGACGAGGCCCGCGAATACCGCCGCGCCGTCGAGCACTTGATATTTACAACTGGCGCAATACACTGCGATTACCCGACCTTCCGTTCTTCCATGAGACAGGGGGATACAATGACGACTACAGACCCGCAAACGGACGCGCCGGCGGAGGACGTGACGCGCCCCGCCGACCGGGCCGACATCGACAGAATCGACCGGCGGGTTGACCGGACGGATGGACGCATCCACAAGGCGGAACATCGGACGGAAGACCGCATAGCGCGGGCGGTGGAGGGAATCGGGGAAAGAATCAGAGTCGAAATCCGCGCCGCCGTGGACCCGCTGCGGGCCGACATCGGACAGGTGAAAAAAGACTTGGACGAACTGCGCAAGGACTTCCATGCGCTGAACAAATGGAAATGGACGGCGACCGGCGCGATAGGTCTGGGGCTGGTCGCCGCGATGGTGATTCTCCGCTTTTGGCCGGGCGGATGAGGACTCGGCGATGACGGACGCCGCCGCGGCGCGGCGGGCCGTGGTCAAACTGAGTCAGCGCGCGGCATGGGGCGGTTCCGCCGATATTGCGTCCGTCGTTCCACAGACCGAAAGGAGCGATCCGCCAGGTCGTCCGAATGCTTGTCAACTTTCAGCCGCGGGCCGTCCTGGGGCGTCTGCGGGCGTCTGACGCGACCGGCCGGCGGGGGGGGGGGGGGGAACGGGAACCCGAATCGCAATCCTGTTTGACGCGGACGCCGCCGGCTGGCAGAATGGATGCGCGGACGCCCGGAGCCCGGCATGAGATCGGACGCGGCGGACGCCGGATCAGGGGACTAAAAATGACCGACATTCACGCGGACGGGCCGCCGGAGGACGTGACGCGCCCCGCCGACCGGGCCGACATCGCTAGGCTTGACGGGCGCATAGACCGGTCGGGCGAACGGACGGAGCGGCTGATTGAGACGATCAGGGCGGAGATGCGGGCGGACCGGGCGGAGATGCGGGCGGACCAAGCGGAGATGCGCTCCGAATTCAGAGACGGCATCGGCAGGGTGCAAGCGTCCGTAGACGAACTGCGCAAGGACGTTCAGTCGTTGAATAAGTGGAAATGGAGCGCCACCGCCATAGTCGGGGCAGCCGTGGTGATTGCCGCTGCGATTCTCCGCGTCTGGCCGGGCGGCTGACGCCGCGAGGAGGCGGAGACGGCCATGACCGACATTCACGCGGACAAACCGGCGGAGGACATGACGCGCCCCGCCGACCGGGCGGCTGACGCGGCCCGCGCGGGCGTCCTTCTGAAATCCGCCCGGTTCGCGCCTCGATCGTCCAGCCAGCGTCGACGACCTGCGCACCGGCGATCCAAGTCCGACATGCAATTACGCATATATTCTTTTATGCAATTGCAGAAGCAAACACGCAAGTAAGCGCATATTAGTGCATCTGCGGTCGATGGCTTTGGTTGTTGTGGTTGCGGTAGTTTGCCTTTGGGCGCGGGATTCCTGCGAAGTCAGACGCAATGCGTTGCGGGCGATAAGATCGCGGTGGTTCAGGGAGTTAGGTGTCTGTCGACAGCGGGAGATCAGGCGGTCAAAACATTCCTTGGATCAGATCTCGCAGGAACGGCAAAGCCAGAAGCGCGATAATCGCCGATCCGATCCGGTTCATCCATTTGAGATCGTTCTTCCGTTCGGTGTCGCGTTCTTTGAGTTCGGCAATCCCGGCTTTCAGTTCGATGTCGCTCTCCTTGAGACCGGCGATCCAGTCTTTCATCGTCGCGATATCCGCCCGCATCGCGGCGAACGCGTCTGAAGTCGTGTCTGCCATTTTCGATCTCCTTGTCTGACAAACACAATCTAATCCGCCTCGGTCAGCCCCGCAATCCGTGCGGCTGATCGGGCCGGGGAACCCCTGACACACAACCCGCCGGGCCAGACGGAAAACACTGAACTTCAGTTAGCCTTGCTACCCGGTTCAAAACTTTAGGCTCAGTTTGCGAATCGTATGCATAGCCTTTCGGTTCCGGCAGAAAAAATGGGGATGTCCCGATTGATGTTGAAACCCGCATGAGCGATGCTGCCTGCCGATTATCTACGCGGCGTCCTTGAGCCGGTCAAGCCGATTCTTTTGACGATGTTCGATGAGAGCCTGTTTGAGAACGGGCAGCTGCCTGTACGCCTTGATGCGGCGGAAACCCTTCTCGGCCTCCATCATGCCGGCGGCGGGCTGCCGCAGAGCCATCCCGGCGTTCCTCCAGCGCTTCACGTTGCGGCAGACCTGCCGGACCGTGCTGTTCATCGATTCGATGATGTTCGTGCTCGCCAGCGACCGCCGCAGCTCTAACGGCAGGCCGAGCCGGGAGACGGTCAGGACCTCGTCCAGGCCCTCAAGTATCGACCGGGAGACGTCCGGTGCCTCCTGTTCGAACCGCTGAGCCAGGCTGCGCATCAGCCGCTCGGCCTTGTCGGCGTCATCAAGTTCCCAGGCCTGCCTGAGCGTCCGCCGCACGGCGGCGTGATGCTTCACGGCGAGACGGTCGGTGATGTTGCGGCCCTTGTGAACCTGACAGCGCTGGATAGGGATGTCCGCGCCGAAAGTGCGCCGGACCGCCTTGCTGAGCGCCTTGGCTCCGTCGACGATGAACAGATAACAGCCCTCCGGATCAAGCCCGCGCTCGATCAGATCGTCAAGCAGAGCCTGCGCGGTCGCGGCGTTCTCCGTCGCGCCTTCGATGACGCCCAGGGGGCGCTTACGCCCCGACGCGTCAATGCCGACCGCCCCGATCATCAGCAGGCGGTCGCTCAGGTGCAGCCCGTCGATCTGAACCGCGACGAGATCAAGCTCCGACAGATCGGAAGTCATCCATTCATCAAACTTCGCCTGCGTCAGAGCCTTGAACCGGCGGGACACGGCTGATTTCGACAGCCCGCAGCCCGCCCCGCACGGAACCCCGGCCTCCGGAATCCTCACCGCCCGGCGGAACTTGCGGGTCGCTACATTCGCCGTCATCAGATTCACCGCCCATCGGTCGAGATAGCCGTCCGCGGAGATCTCTTCCCAGCTCGGCAGAGACATCTCCTTGCCCGCAGCCTTGCAGCGGAGCCGCGGACGGTCGATGCCGACCTTGCCGCCGTGAAACCCGACCTGGGAGCGCGCATGTCCCCAGCGGTGCCCCGGCTTGTCGGGAGAACAGCTGTAACGCTTCCCGGCCAGCCGTTCGGCGTCCTCGTCCATCATCTGCCGCAGATACGCGATGCCCGTCGTCAGACAGAATTTCTCGAAACTCTCGGTCACGTCTTCGTACGCCTCTTCGACGAGCGCGTTGATGTTCGAAACGCTGGCGGAGGCGCCGGGGAATGTGCTGATGGTCTTCATGGCATTGCTTCCTTTTTCTTCAAAAATCCCCGGGCTGATGCTCGGGGCAGAGGCAACACCGCCCATATCAAATTCAACACCAAGTGGGACATCCCCGAAAAAATGTGGGGGAGGAAGCATTTTTCAGCTTAACATACTGATACTATTGCAGAATAATTGTCGAAGTATCTGGCAAAACCGCTTGTGATCTATAACCTCTATCTCCTTAGCCTCGATTCCCAACGGCCATAATTGATGTGAATCCAGCGGCGACCGCGAACCGCCGGATCGATCCGTTATCGTTCGGCGGGCGGCGTTTGCCGTGCTCCCCGCCCTGATCGGACGGATGTCGGTCTTGCCGCCGCCGGCATGTAATCATCGTATTTAAGGTTTTCAGCACTGACTATCACGCTCTCATAAAGGGCCGCGGCACGGCATCAGAATCAGGACAGGCGACGCTTCCGGGTTCAGTGCCCGCCTTCTGAGTCGATTCCAAGCTTTCTTTCATGTGTCCTGTATCAATGCGCGGCGCGGTTCCGCGCAATTCCGGCTTGCGGCAGAATCAATAATGTGATATAGTGGAAATAGTATTCAAACTACATGAGTTACTATGACTGAATTGGCCGAACTCTTCCGCAAGCCGCAGTCCCGGAACTGTCTCCAGTACGAGGCTCTCCGGGCTTACTTCCTCGACGGCGCAGAGGCCGCGGAGGCCGCGAGGCGCTTCGGATACAGCCTCGGATCCTTCCGCAACCTGTGCGCGAAGCTGCGCGGGAACCCGGATCTGTCTTCCTTCTTCGCCGAGCGCAGGCCGGGTCCGAAGCCGAACCCCGGCGAGCCTCTCAGGCTGCGGCGGGACCGGCGCATCCTTGAGCTTCGCAGGACCGCCGGCCTCTCGGTCAGCGAGATCAGCCGGAAGCTCGGGGAGGAAGGGATGCCCGCCGGAACGACGACCGTGCAACGCGCGCTCCGCAGGAACGGCGTCGGCAAGCTGCCGCGCCGGTCGCCCGGCGAGCGCGAAGCCGCCCTCCGGCCGATCTCCGCCCCGGTCGCCGACGCCCGGGAGCTCGACCTTTCGCCGCGGCGCCTGCGCACCGGGTTCGGCGGGCTGTTCCTGTTCGTTCCCGACCTTGTCCGGCTTGATCTCGACCGGATCGTCGCTGACAGCGGCATGCCGGGCAGCGGGATGATCCCCGCGGGCCATGCTTTCCGGGCCCTGCCGGCTCTGAAGCTCCAGTGAGTCGGACGGCCGCCGCACATCATGGCCGACATCCTCGATCCCGGCACAGCTCTGTTCGCCGGGCTGAACATTATGCCTGAACGGTCAAGCCTGACCGAGTATTCCGGGCGCGTCGACCCGAAGCTGTGCGCCGGCCTCATGGACCGCTGGCACCGGGCGCTGAAAGGCTTGGAGACTAGGGCTATCGCTTTTGAATTTTTCTGTTCTCGAATCAGCGCATTTTGTTCCAGCAATGCCTTAACATTGCAAACAGAGGCAGAAACATGATTGATTTATTTCATATTTTCAACGGCATAACCGATCCCCGGCGCAGCAACGCCATGCGGCATGACCTTCACGAAATGCCTATGACCGCTCTTCTGACCGTCATGTCGGGAGGCGAAACATGCGCCGATACAGTCGAATATGCTGAAATCAAGAAGAAATTCCTGCTTGGGTTCATGGATCTGAAGCACGGCACGCCGAGCTGCGACGCCTTTTGCGGCCTGTTCAACAGCATTGGTCCTCTCGAGCTCGGCATCGTTCCCGCGCCGGGGATATGTGATGTCATTGAAAATACAAGATAAATCAGCTGTCTTCCTGCTTCTGTTCGTGTTGTTGAGGCCTTGATGGAACAAAATGCGGTGATTGGAAGCAAAAAAATTCAAAAGCGATAGCCCTAGCTTGGAGACGGACCTCGGCGGGGACGGCTCCTTCGACCTCGATTTCCATACCATCCCCTGGCACGGGAAGGATCCGGAGGCGCCCGTCGAACGGCATTACGTCTCCAAGCGGAGCCGCAGGCAGAAGGGCGTCCTCGCCTTCCTCGCCCGCGACGCCGACGCCCGCCTGCTCGTCTACGCGAACGCCCGGGTCCGCAAGGCGGACCAGAACGATGAGATCCTCCGGTTCATCGGGTTCCAGTAGGAGCGCAATGGCGGCCTGCCTAGGGAACCAGCGTTCGATTCCCGGCTGACGACGCATGCGAATCTCCAGTGGATCAACGAGAGAGGCATTGACTTCCTGACCCTCCGCAGGCGGACTGGATCGCTTCTCGACGCTGTCGCTGACGCCCCGGAAAGCGACTGGAAGCAGGTGCGCCTTGCTGATGTCGGGCGGATCTACCGCACGCCCGGGGTTCTCGACCGGCGCGTCCGGATCTCCGGCTATCCGGGCGACATCCGCCAGTTGGCAGTGCGCGGACTGGGTCACGAACGGCCGACCCTGCTGCTCACTGAGCAGATGAAGACCTCCGCGAGCCGGCTCGTCGACCGTTACGCCCGGCGGATGGTGATCGAGAACGCCATCGCTGACGCGATCGACTTCTTCCACATGGACGCGCTGTCCGCCGCGGTCCCGATGAAGATCGATCTCGATCTTCAGCTCACCCTCATGGCCGGCGGCCTGTACCGGCTGCTGGCCGTCCGCGTCGGAAACGGCAAGAGGAACGCGAAGTCGCGCACGCTGTTCCGCAACTTCGTCAAAGCGCCGGCGGACATCACGATCGGAAAAGACAGCATCGACGTCCGGATCGGACGGCGGGCGAACAATCCGTTCCTCCTCAACGCCTCATACGACGAAACTGACATCGCCGTCCCATGGCTCGGGAACCATAGGCTGCGGATCAGCTTCCTGTGAACGCCGCATGCGGAAGCCCGGGATTCACATCAATTATGGCCGTTGGGAATCGAGGCTTAGTATCTAAATACATTACAGTAAAGGTGCATATGATTTGCAAATTGAGCCTTGGCAAAACCGCTTGTGATTTATCATATTCATCTCCTCACAAGAAGAAATTCCTGCTTGGGTTCATGGATCTGAAGCACGGCACGCCGAACTGCGACGCCTTTTCCGACCTGTTCAACAGCATTGGTCCTCTCGAGCTCGGCATCGTTCCCGCGCCGGGGATCTGTGATGCTGTTGAAAATATGCGATAAATCAGCTATCTTCCTGCTTCTGTTCATATTGTTGAGGCCTTGATGGAACAAAATGCGGTGATTGGAAAGCAGAAAAATTCAAAAGCGATAGCCCTACATAGAGGGATAGAATTCAGGGCCTGTGGACAGTCACTTTGCCGCGATCAGACCGGCGGCTGGATAGATCGCCGCCGCGAAGCTGGTGTCGATCTTGTCATATCGCGTCGCGATCGCACGGAACTATTGATTTTCGCAAAGACACTCTCAATCTGATGCCGCCAGCGGTACATATCGCGGTCGTAATCCCGAATCTTAAGGTCGCGCCAGGGAGCGCCTATCCGGATGCGCTGGGGCACCGCTTCAAGGAAAAGCCGGTCATCCGCCGCGACAGCGCCGGGGTCGATCGCTTTGCCGGGAAGAAGCGGTTCGATCCGCTTTTGCATTTTATCACTCAGTCTAATTCGTGCCTGCCGGAAAAGTTCTTTACAATCGAAAAACACCTTGAAATACTAAAAATAATAGGTAAAAAACTTTTCTAGCAGGCACGAGCTCGTTAAAATGATGCTGGCAGCGAATCGCCCGAAGCGCAAAACGATTTGTCCACAGGCCTTAAGTACATTACAGTAAGGATGCATACGATTTGCAAATTGAGCCTTATACCGTAACTTGCGCGGCCACGCCGTAGGATTGCGGCATTTTGGCGGTCATCATGTGCGGCAGGTTGTTCCGTATCTCCGGCGAGTAACGAAGTTAACCCGGGTGAGTTTTGCCATATTCCATCATTTCCTGGAAATCGGAACAGCGAGTCTCGTCGACCTGACCGTCTGTGTGATTAAGCGTGTTGCTGCGGTGATGATTGCACGAATGAAATCCCGTCCATCACCCGGGGCCGTTCTCGCGCACTGATCGGGCCTCCCTTTCAGCAACGGACGATCCGGCATCTGCTGTCCCTCGTCTGTGTTGTCACTTAACGAAGCCGGAACGGCAGCGCACGGATCCGCGGGTTTCAGTGAATATTAGAGGCGATCTGACTCTGAATTTCATACATCGCCGTGACAACGCCGGAAACAACGCCGAACACCGCAAGGAACGAGAGCAGCCGCCACACGGCCGCGGCCCGTTCGGCGCGCTGCTGAATGACCCGCTGCCAGTCTTTCGCCATCCGCAGGATCTGGGCTGGAAAATCCGGGGAATGGGCCAGAGCGCGCATTGACAAGGACAATTCGGGATCCGGCCAGCCGGCAGCCGCCGACTGCATCGATTCGCCGAGGCCGCGGCCGTTCAGAAGGTTGAGCCTGATGAGATCGAGGCGGGTTCTGGAATAGGGGCTGGCGCCGTCCCTGATTCGGAGAATGGCTTCGGAAGCGGAAAGGCCGCTAGCCATCAGAGTACCCATCGCCTGCAGAAAGGAGAGGCCCGAACAAGCCCTGTAAAGCGCGAACAGCGGCAGCCGGTCGGCTTGGTTCCGGCCCGGCCCCGACCAGCGCGGCAGCGCCGCCAGCAGCAATGCCGGCGTCAGAGCCGAAACCGCTGCAGCGGCTGCGGCATGCTCGGATGCGGCCGAGCAGACGGTCTGAAACAGCGACGCGGCCCCGGTCCACTGGTCGCGGGGCAGGATTTCCTCAAGCGGCGGCATGATCCGCGCGTCGAAATAGATGAGCAGGGCGTACGCGGCGATGATCAGGAATCCAGGATAAACCAGCGAGCCGAGAGCATCGGCGCGGATACCCGCCTGAGAGTCGAGCGCCGCGCACCATGATTCCAAGTGATCCGCGAACCCTTCGCTGTCCTCAAAGGCCATGATCAGCATACGGTCTTCACGCGGAATCCAGGATTTGAACGAATCCGCCAGTGACAGCCCGTTTCTGACGCCGTTCCCCGCATCCGCGAGAACGATCGCTGCCGGCTCCGACGGGCGGGTTCCGTCCCGCGACGCGATCCGCAACAGAATTTCCAACGACTCGCCGCGGGAGAAGCCGGATTTGAGGAGTCCAGCGAATTCCCGGTAGAGCCTTCTCCTGCGGCTGGAGCCGAATTGCATGCGGGCGAATATCCTGCTGGCCTCAAGGGCCAGCCCGGAAACCAGCCCCGTCACGCTGCCGTCTCGGCGGCAACGATGTCGCTGGTCAGGGATTTCGCCTGATCGGGGAAGTCCCGCTCGTATGAGCTGATCAGATCGACTTCCTGTTCGACTTCGTTGATATCGCACATCCCCAGTCCGACCTTGATCAAAGCGTGGTGCAGGACCGGCATTCCGCCCAGACCGTTTTCAGCCTTCGGCCTGAGCCAGTGGTCGCGCATGCCTGCGCGGTTTCCGCGGGCGTAGAGATCCAGAAGTTTCGGATCAGGCAGCACGGTCTCGGCCACCACGGTGCGGCCGGTCAGGCCGCCGCGGCAGTCAGCGCAGCCCTTCCCGCGCACGAACAACTGTGTTGCCGGGCGGCCGGTGAGATGCGCGGCTGATTCCGCCAGACGCGGCGGCAAATCTCCGTTCCGCACGGCGCCGGGAAAAGGGGATCTGCAGCTGGCGCACAGGACGCCGATCAGCCGCTGATAGATCAGCCCCCTGATGATCGCGGGGTCGGCGAGTTTCCAGGTCTCGATTCCCAGATCGCTGAGGCGGTCCAGAATCCCCAATGCCGAACCCGCGTGCACGGTGGACCACAGGGAGTGTCCGGTCATCGCGAACTCGATCGCGTGGCCGGCGAGTCCGCGGTCCCGCAGTTCGCCGATGACAACCACGTTCGGATCAGACCGGAGCGTGGCCTTGACGGCCTCGATGAAAGCCTGTTCGCGTGTTTGCCCGCTGCGCGCGGTGATCGCGACATGCACCGCGCCGGAGACTTCAAGCTCAACCGGCTCTTCGATCGCCATGACAGCGATTTCCTGCGACTTTTCCTTCACCATGGCATTCAGCAGCCGCTGCAGGGTCGTCGTCTTGCCTGACGAGACCTTTCCTGCCAGCAGATAGAGACCGCTGGTCCGGCGGCGCATCAGCGCGAGGTCGGCAAGCTGTTCCGGCAGATAACCCAGCCCGCTGAGATCCGACTCGCCGGCATCGGCGGCGTATTTGAGCCGCATTGCCAGGAACGGCCTGTGACCGGATACCGGCGAATACTGGAGGCGGGCCAAGTCAACGCCGGCCGGGAGCAGTCCGGAAGAGCGCGACAGCGCGCCTTTCATGAATCCGGTCGATCCGGACGCCGATCCCTGGTCTGACGCGACCGCGAACGCCGCGTTGATCAGAGCGATCCCGTCTTTGGGGGAGCGGGTCGCCAGTGCCCGGAGCCGGCCATGGACGCGGATGCGGATTTCACAGTAACCGGGAAACGGCTTGAAATGAATGTCTGACGCCCGTTCATCCGCGGCCTGCGCGATGATGCGGCGCAGATCACGCTGCCGCTCGATTTCGCTGCGGGATCCGGCTCCCTCCTGCCGGCTGTCTCCCAGCTGCCGGTAGGCGGAGAGAATGGTCTCGCCGTCCGATTCGATGATCCGGTGCAGGTCGAGTTCGGCCCGGAAGGCGCGGTCAAGCGCGGCTTTCACCTCCGGCGACCATCGGCTGCCTTTGGCGACAACCGCGAGACCGTTCTGAAACGCCGCGATCAGTCTCCGGTCGGCAGCCGGAACTTCCAGCTTGCCGCCGGGGCCGGAAATCAGAGGCCCGGCCCCGTACTCCGAAAAAGGATGGCGGGATGCGCCGGCAGAGCGCGCCCCGGCGATATCACCATCCAAGTCTGATCTCCCGTTCATTCCCGCCGTTCCGCAGAAGCGCCGATTTCCCGGACACCGCCGCAAGGATCGTTCCGTCCGGCAGCCTGTCCCCCGGCGCGGCCGTGACCACGACGCCGTCTACGAGAAACGAGGCGCGGAACTCGCCGTTCATTCCCAGAATTTCGTGAAATTCCGGCCAGTCCGGACCGTCGTCCGCGGGCTGCGCGCCGGCCGTGTTTTCAATGGAAGCGGGGAGCGGTTCCCCGACCGACGGATCTCTGCCGTTCAAGTCCGCCTCCGCCGCCTTCAGCTCAAGCAGCCGGATCCGCGCCAGTGATTCCGCCTCCTCGATTTCCGCGGCGATTTTCCGTCCCGCCGGCGTGTCAGCGAACGTCTTATATTCTCCCGGCGCGATTTCAATCGGCGCATCCGGCCCGTAAATGGCCATGAGCTCTTGGATCAGTCCGGCCTGCCGGAGCTGCCGTTCCATGATGATGATGCTTTCCGCAATGGCCGACTGTCTGGCGATCAGTCCCGTTGACCGCAGAACTTCCATTCGTTCCGCGGTGACCGGGTCAAGAGATCCGCCGGCTGTGTCCGGCGTCTGTGCGGCCGCGGGAAGCGGCGTCTCCTCGCCTTGGACTCCGTCCGTGTCCGCCGCCTCCGTTTTTTCGTCCGCCGCGTCATTCTGCGGCTCTGCGGTTTGAGAAGGGCGGGGACCGGCGCCGATTTTCTCTTCCGGCTCCGAATCAAAGTCGCGCTTTGAACCCGCGGGTTCTCCGGACAGTTCCGGCGGCCAGTCCGGCATGGAAGCGGGAGGAGCCGCCCCGGCGGAGTCCCCGGCCGCCGCTGATCCCGCTGCCAGCAGAACCGGCAGGCAAGTCTTCAACGCCGCCTGAGCGATCAGGCCCGGTTTTACCATGTTATGTTCCCCAGTTTCGCAGAGCGCTGCCCGGTGCGCTGACCGGATGATACGCCCTCGCCGTCAATATCCAGCCGGCCGAGCGCGGCTGAAAAATCAGCGACACCGGAACCAAGGCCGGTATGTCGGAAAGCAGGCGGGCATGTTCCGCGGGCGAAGCCGATGTGGCGGCGATGACGGTGTGGTATCCGAAATCAATCTTGACAGTCCCGTCAGCGGCGATCCGCGTCTTGCCGAAGCGGGGCGTCATTTTCAGTTCCAGTCCGAGCGTCAGGAACCGGTCGCGCAGCAGCGATTCCAGCGCGCCGGGAGCAAGCGGCGGAGCGCCCGGCGTTCCTTTTTCCGGCTGCATGCTGAATGCCGCCGTGATCTCCGCCAACTGGCCGCCATTGAGAATTTCCGCGTCCTGTCCGGCGAGTTCCGACGCGGCGGTCTTGATCCATGAGGCGGAGCCGCTGCCGCGCTGCCAGCGCAGTTTCAAAACAGCGGCGGAATCCGCCAGCGCGCATTCGGCCTTTTGCAGCCGCCAGCCGGGAACCGGAACACCGATCCGGCTGAGCTTGCGCTCGCACCGCACGGTAAAATCAAGAATGCCGGGCGCATCTTTCCAAGGAACCGTCTGCGTGACTGCCGGTTCAGACAGGTTGAACTTTCCGGGTTCCGACCGCTGCCCGGCTCGGAATTCAGAATATGCCGACCAGCTCTGATAGAGACCGGCGGCCGCGAGGGCGGCAGCCGCCGCCGCAAAGACGAGCTTCGGCCAGAATTTGACCGGCCGCAGTTTCGCCGCCGCGCCGGACGATAGGGACGTAAGCAGCGGGATATTCTCCGCTCCTTCAATGTTCCAGTCTTCCGGAGCGACGGTTTTGTCCCAGTCCGGCGCTTCAAGCGATTTGAAAAAAGCGTCCCTGGCCGCATCTTCATCGCTGTGGATCTGGTCTTCATAGACGAGGCCGCCGCGCATGGCGACCACCCACCATCCGGTCGGGTCGGACGGCACAGCGAAGGCGGCCAGCCAGTTGTCCCCCCAGTCCGGCCTGCCGCACAGGCTGGCCCCGGCCAGCATCTTCGCCGCCAGCCCGTCCTTGGTGGACGCGAATCCGTATTGCCGGCCGCCGGCGAACGGAACGAAAAGGTCGAATCCGCCGCCCGGCCCGCCGGCCATCCTCGCTTGTTCGCGGAGAGGAATCCGGGCCTGAGCGGGCTGCCACAGCAGGCCGAGCGCGGCCTGCCGGCCGTCAATCCGCAGGCGGTTGCGCGCGGGCATGTCAATCCGGGGACCGCGTTCCGGAGACAAGGATCGGCTCGGCCAGCGCATCCCGCTCTGTCTCAGTCGTGAGCGGATTGCCGGTGAGCCTGCGCTATGCGCGGCCGGATGGTGAGAACGGTCGAAATCCTTTCCGTTTCCGCGCTGCGGCGGAATCCGGACAAACCCGCGTGGATGCTGCTCCCGGGCCGGCTGAGCGATTTCCGGTCCCGTTCGAAACCCATCAGCACGAGGATTTCCTCATTGCCGAGAATGGCCTGCTGCTCGAACGATGTCGTCGACAGCCTGGGCAGCTGGATCGTCTGTTTGTCAGACGTGAATTCCACCAGATCATTGAGGTCCGAGAGTTTGACGCTGTAGCGGAGAAGGATGTCCCCTGACGGGAGAATTCTCGGCAGGAGCAGCATTTCGAATCCGGTCGTGAGCGTCGCCGGCTCGATCGTGGTTCCAGACTCCCCGCCGGAGCCGGTCACTGACTTGATGCTTTTGGCGTAAGCGGTCTCGTTGACCACCTGGATGGGCACGATCTGGTTGTTCGACGTCGTCGCTCCGGTGCGGGTTTCAACTGACACGTCGCCGTGCCTGTCGAGAGCCGTCAGCAGGAATCTGAGATCGAAATTTCCCGAGATGATGCCGACATTCACGCTGCCGCCGCTTGCCTGCGGTTGATTCGCGGACCACCGGACCGAGCTGCCCTCCGGCGAACCCGCGAACAAGTCGAAATCCAGCCCCGACTGCTCGGTGCGGCGGTTCGTGACTGACAGCACATTCACGTCGAACGCGACTTGCTTGCTGAGAAATTCATTCAACTCGCGGACATATTCGGCAATTCGCCGTTGCGCGGCAGGACGGGCGACGGCTGTGAGAATTCCGGACGCTTCGCCGTATGAGACCAGTGCTTCGTCACCGGCGATCATTGTCAGCGCTGATATGATTTCGCCGGGCAGGTCGATTGAACCGGACGAGCTTGTGTTGCCGACCGAACTGGAAAATGCCGATTGCGCGGGCAGCGCCGCCAGCCGGTAGCGGCCTGTAACGTATTGCCGCAGAACGATGCGTCCGCGCTCGAACCGCCACGCCAAGCCGAACCGGCCGGCGATCTGGTCAAGAATCTCCGGCAGCGAACCGCTGAAATCAGCGTGAATGGGGTGATCCAGCCCGGAAGCGGCAAGCTGCGCAGCGCCGCCTGTTGGCCCGTTCGGGAGCAGTTTGCCGTCAGTGCCGGTCCGAAGCACATGCGGAATGCCGGCAAGATCCGAGAGTCTGGACAGAGCCTCAGCAAGCGTGACCGGTCCGGCGCTCGCGTACCGGACAGCGCTGCTCTCTGTCAGCCGTTTCGGGAGACTTATCCGGTTTGTTGAAAAATCGGCTCCCTGCCGCGGCGGCGTCTTTGCAGCCGGGCCCGGCTGCCGGGAAGAAACAGGCATGCCGACGCCGGCGAGGAGATTCTGCGCTTCTGACCGGTTCCGTTCCAGATCAGTGTTTTGTCCGGTATCGGTCGCGCCGCACCCCGCCAGCGCGGCCAGCGCGGCGCCGGCTGCAGCCGCTTTCGCGGCGGAAGCCAAAGTGACCTCCTCGGGCAGTGCGAATAAATCCGGACCGGAGAGGTATTCTGACAGAACTTTGATTGCAGCTGGCGGAGCATGCCTGCGGGCTTTCCTGCGCGATGTCGCACCGGATTTTTCCGACTGCATCGCTGACTCCTTATGATTTCCGTGTCCACGCGGCTGCTCCGCCGACTGCGGTCATTACCCCGGTCACGTGAGCATGGCCGAAAACTCTCGGCGGACAAAGCCCGGAATTTGTGGAAATCGCATTTTGCCCGGCGGTCCGCAGCGGCGCGGATATTGACTGTCCGGCGTTTCCGGGCAGGCAGGGCGCTGCTGTTAATTGTATTGTCTTTGCGATCTTCTGAGGCCCTGATGAATCCCGGCGGAAAGGCGCTGTTCCTTTCAGCGTGCGCGCTGCATTGATTTTTTACGGCGGGGCATTCACTCCGGGACAGACGATGACATATTGCTGGCGTCGGCATCGGCGCGTGCGCCGCTTCCCCGGTTCCCGCCAGCGAGAAGAATGACATGCGCCCGCCGCTGCTCGGCCAAACCCCGGCCGGAGGAGACGATTTCCGCTGGTCCGGCCCGTAAATGATCTCCCGATTGAACTCCGGAGTGCATCGCTTCATTTTTAGAGCGCGATTAAGGCGGATCTATATGTCCCGTCCGATTAAACTCTGAAGCGCACAGCTTTGGTTGCAGACCGCGATTTTGGACCAATCTCAATTGACCAGACGGCGAAAGCTCTTGCGCATGCTGTCGCCCGGATCCGGGTTTTGCTGCGGGCCGGCGGGTTTCAGGCGTGCATCCTGCGCGGGCTTGTGATAAAGCGGCGCACGGAGCGGCCGCGCTGATATCTGTCGGATACCGGTCGACGGCTGCGGATTCTGAAGACAAGCGAATGAAAGGGAACGGAAATGGGATATTCTGAGCAATCCGGTTATAGGGGGGGGGGGCACAGTCTCGCTGCGCGGCTGATTCCCGCCTGCCGGAGCGCGGGCGTTATGCGCGCCTCTTTTGCGCCGGGCTGACCGTCGCCGGGCTGGCGGCTCCGCTGCCGGCGGCGGCGCAGACAGCAACGAACTGCAGCCCTGACAGCGGCAGAACCGGGAGTTTCACAGCGGGAACTTTGCCCGAGATTTCCTACAGCGGTTCGTTGACTGTATTAATCAACTGCGACCCCTCGGGATTGAATCTGCCGGATGGATTGACGCTGACCCTGGAGAAGGACGGGAAGGTCGGCACGAAGGACAGCCCGGTCGGCGAGAACGGCATTTACGTCGACGAAGCCAACGACAACAGCAATGCCGGAAGCGCCGGAAAGAATGCCGTGACGATCGTCAACAGCGGCGAAATCTACGTGACCCATACGGCTTCGGGCTATACAGGGGCAGGAATAAACTTGATCCGCCGCGGCGAAGGTCTTGCGAAAATCCATCACAAGGCGGGAAAGGTAGTCGGCGCAGGCACTCAACTTGATGCCGGGATCACTATGTTGCACTATGGGAAGGCCGATACCGTGACTGAAGGTATGCATATCATCTCGGCTGCCGATATTGACCTCAGCGGAAACACCGATCCAGCTTCGCAGGGTATCTGGGCAAGCACCGCCAAAGCGGGCAGTGTGGCGAGCGGTTCGGTGATTCCGATCAGGATCGAGGTCACCGGGGGAACGATACTGGGCAACTCCGAAGTTGCATCCAAGGGCGTCCGTGTGGATCAATACAGCGAGGGAGATGTCACGATAGACGTGGCCGGCGGTGTGAAAATCGGCATGCGGACTGCAGTGTTGGGCGGGACCGGAGTTCAGGCGGGAATCACTGATGGAGACAGAGAAATCAGAGGCGACTCTGACGTGACGATTACGAACAACGGCGAGATCTACGCCGGCAATGCCGGGTACCCGAATTCCGGCGGCATCAATGTCGCGCACGGGGGCACCGGGACGGTGAGGGTGAAGAACGGCCCCGGCGGGAAGATTTTCTTGGGCGGCTCGGGGGCTTTTTTTGTTGAAGACGGTCTGGATAATGAATCGGGCGGAATCCGCGTGCTGTATAAGGGAGTGACCCTGACTCCGGACGCCAAGGATGAGAAGAAGCGGGCGGTCATGATTGAATCATCGGGCATGATCGAGTCGGGTTCCTTCGGCGTCTATGTGAAGACCTACGGCGATGATGACAAGAGCATCCCGGTGACGGTTCATGTGAAGGGCGGCGCCGTTGATGCTTACAGGGACGGAATTTACGCTGCCAACAGTTTCACGGCCGCGGGCGGCGTGATCAAGGTGACGGTTGACGAAGGAGCAGCGGTGAAGTCCCGGCAGGACGGCGTGCATGTCGACGGTGCCTTGCTCAAGGACGGGATGCGGGCGCAGACGGTCGAGGTTCACGGCACGGTCGCGGGCGGCGGCGAAGGTTTCGCCGGCGTGCACATGGTCAAGGGCGGCACGGTGGTGATCGGTCCGCGGGCGCATGTGAGCGCGGCGTCCGGCACCGCGGTCAAGGCGAACGCCGAGGGCGACATGACGGTCATCCTGGTGATGGACGGCGACGGTTTCACCGGCACGGTCGACGGCGAGATCCGCAACGCCGCGGAGACGGTTTTCAAGATCCGCGACGCTTCCGGCACGGAGACGGCTCTGACGGCGGGGCGGGCGTTGAAGTCGGTAGGCGAAACGAAGGGCGTCTACCGCGCCGTGCGGACGTCGGTTCTGGAAGAGGCTATGAATGAGGGCGGTTCGAAGGTCGGCTATGAGTTCAAGACGACCGGTCCGGAGGAGAGGCAGTACCACGCCCGGGCGCGTGTTTACGAGGCTCTGCCGTCGGCGCTTCTGGATCTGAACGCGCCCGCGCCCCGCCTGCGCCGCGATGCGTCCGGGGGCAACAGCGCCTGGGCCGCGTTCGACGGCGGTGAAGGCGAGCGGCAGGCGTCGGGTTCGGCGACTTCCGAGGGCACGGCCGGGCGGGCGCTGGCTTGGGACTTCACCCACTGGGGCGTCGCGTCCGGTTTTGATTTTCCCGCCGGGGAGGAACTGACGGTTGGAGTGAGCGCGCATCACCGGCGGGGCAAGGCGACGGTGAAGCACGGCGGCACGGTGAAGGCGTCGGGCACGGGCGTCGGGGCGTCGGCGACCTACGGCAGCGCGGACGCCGTGTATTTCAGGGGCTGGGTGTCCTATTCCAGGTTCAGCGGCATCGAGCTGATGTCGTCCGACGACATGCCCGGCAGCGGCAACCTGTCCAGATCGGATGTCTCCGGTTCGGGTCTCGCGCTCGGCGTGGAGGCCGGCACGCGGACGGAGCTGGAGGGAATGACGCTGACGCCGCGCGGCGGCTTCGTCTTTTCATCCGTTGATATCGACGGGTTCAGCGATCTGGAGGGCGTCGCCGGCAGCGGCAGGGTCTCGGGTTCGGGCCGGAGTTTCAAGGGCCGCCTCGGCGTGACGGCGGAGGTCGGCGAAGTCGCCGCGGGCGCGACGGTTTACGCCTCCTTGGATGCGGAGCACGATTTCTCGGCGAAGCGCGATGTGACGGCGTCGGGGACGAAGCTCTCGTCGAAACCGAAGGCGACCTGGGGCAGGCTCGGCCTCGGCGGAGAACTGAGCCTTTCGGACGACGGCGGGACGATGCTGTCCGGGGAAGCGTACTACGCGACCGCCGCCGGCGGCAACTCCGAGTTCGGCGGCGGGCTGACGCTCGGCTTCCGCTTCTGACCTGATACGGCGATCCCGCTCCGGCCGCCGGGCCGGGGCGGGATATTTCCAAGCCGTTCTGACCGGCTGAAGCGATCCCGCGCCGCCGTTTCACGCATTTCAGAAGAACAAACTCGAACATATCCGGAAACCGCTCTGCCCACGAGCCTCAGCAGCGCCGGCCGCAGTTTCCGGATCCGATTCGCGCAATCAGGGTGACTTCCCGGGAATATGAGTTTTTCTTCGACACTACTGTCCGTCAATAACCCGTCGGGACTTCAAAAATTGCTGTCACATGTTCTTCAGATCCGCTTCTGTCCCGGCAAGCGGCTCTTCTGCTGAAACCGCCGAAGGGCCGCTTGGAAGAGGCGGAGCCGGTTGATTCGGCTGCCGCTGAACCTCTCGGCCTGCGCCGGATTTCCGCCCTTCTCATGACGATGGCCTTCGAAACGCATTTGCAGGGCATCTGAGCATCTGCCATGACTTAACTCCGACAGAGAGGCTGCCGGACGCCCCGGCGATGCATTCGTAGTTGCATGGGCGATTTTCGAACTGAATGCGCTGAATCTTACACCCGATCCGTTCCTGTTGTTCCGTGAATCGCTTTCTGTCTCTTGAGACGCCGCCGGCGCGAAACAGGCCGCAGCCGGGAATCAGGGCGATCGCTGGACACGGCTTTCTGTCATTCCCGCTGTTTCAAATCGCTGGGCGAATCCATGGCGTGTTCCAGAAGGCGACAAGCCCAAGAGTCATCATTGAGGAAGTACACGCCCCGTCGCTCCCATTCGTCTTGGCTGCGCAACTCTTCGCCGATCTGGTTCGGCGGCGTGATGGAGAGAACATAGGCGTGAAGGTGCAGGTTCGGGTCGTCCCGACGGACGTGCGCTTCGACTTTTTTGATCTCGTTATGCAGCCGTATCTTTCTTCCTTCGTCGGGGCCGAACCTGATCAAACCCTTGGGATCAAGGAACAGAATGTGTTGATCGTCTCCTGTCGCCAGCCAGACGATGAAGTCAGGATAATAGGAGTGATCGTCGAAGAAGGAGACGCCCCGGCCGCGGCTCAAATTGCGGATCAGGAATAACTCCCGCCCTTGCAGAGAGGAGGCGCCGTTTTCAGCCAAATCCGACAACGTCTCGACAACCTGCTTCTCATAAGCGTTCAGGAGCACGGGCCGGACAGTGACGACGCGTTTGCCGGAGGCATAGAGCAATGGCTTGTAGGCATGCTCATCGCGCATCATAAGGCCGAATCCCAAGCCGGGGGCCGGTCCTTCCCGTAAACTTGTCGAGATTGCGTGGATGTCCTCGATCAAATGTTTTTCGCGGGCATCCACCGACAGTCGGTATTTGACAATGTTATTGGGATCGGACTGGCTGAGATTCACTGCTTCCAGATTTTCGCATTCCCATTTTCGCCGCTGCCGGCGCCAGAACTTGCCAGCATAGTCCACGATCAACTCGACCGCCACATTTTCCAGTTTCTTGAGATCCTGGAAGTTTTTCGGCTCCAAGCGCTCCGGCGGGATGTACAGGTCGTACCAGTCGTCGCGGTCCAGAAGCGCATCGACCACCGTACGGTCAATAGCGAAATTGTGCCAGCCTTCCCGCTGCTTGCGTTCAAGTATCCTGTCTAAATCCGGGTGCGGTTGAAAAAGGCAATATAGCGACGCTTCAGCTTGACGTGTGACTTTTGCGCCTGTGCCTCTTCTTGTCCACCGCCGGACTCCAGCGCCTGCAGCCGGGAATAGAGATCCAGTTCAGGTCTCGGGCTGTCGGGAACGCCGGGAACCGGCAGGACAGGGCTGTCATCCGAACGCTCGTACTTCAATCCCTCTTTGAGCCGCACGATCTTCAGCTTTCTCCTTGCGAAGTTCCAAGTGACGGGCAGGGCGATTTCTTCCTGCTCCGTTGAAATCTCATCCGTGTCCAGCATGCTGCGGAAAGTCTGCATGTAGTCAGCCTTGAGGCCGAAGATGCGCAACGTCTCCAACTCCGCAAGCCCATTGCTGTCAATAGGCGGCTCGGCATCGGTGCAGCGATGGCGTTTGAGGCTCATTTTATAACCCTTGAGCCGGACGCCGCGCCCGAACATCTGGATGATTTCCGGCCCCTCGCCAACGCCGATATGCATGAGCCCCATCGTACTCACGCGCCACGAGTTCCAGCCGGCAATGAAACGTCTTGCGCCGATGACAATGTTCACGGTCGAATCCTCCCGGTCCACATCGGCGAACAGCCGTCGGGTGAAGCCGGGTTCCCTCTCGAGATCAAGATCGGGATTGCCTTTGCCTTCAAGCAGCCGGTAAAGCGCCGCCGCATCACCGATATTGACGATGCCGAAAGGTTCGTTATCGGCAGTACGCAGGTGGAGTTCACCCTCGCCTCGGGTCAAGTAGCGCACATGCAGCCGCCCGGCTCCGTGGAAAAGCGTTTCACGGATATCGTCGTATAGGTCCTCGACTTCTGTATTCTGCAGGCTGCTGAACTGACCGGTGAAATAGTCAGCGCCTTCTTCGGTGGTCAGTCCCGACTCGCCGGCCAGCAGGCGGGTAAGCATCGGACAGACTTCGCCGCCATGCGCCAAGCTCCAGCCGAGGAAATCGAGGATCGACATGATATCCGACCGGGTTTCCCTGTCCGCCTTCGTGCTGCCCGTGACAGTCTTGCCAAGGAACACCCAGAGCGGCCGGGCGACATTGAATTCGGCCCAGCCGGCGCGGCCCTCGCGCCAGATGCGGCATTGCCGATAGAAGCTTAACAGCGCACCCAGCAGATACATGCGGCTGTTTTCATCTTCGCTCCCTTGCGGCAGATTGGCGATCCTGTAATCTTTGCCGTAGCCGTCCGCATGGAAAGCCCGGTACGGATAGTCGATAAGCAGGCTCTTGCCGTAAGTATCGCGCAGGGCGTCATCCCTGCCGATGATCTGATTGAAGGTGGCGGAATACTCAAAGGTAAAACCGCCCTTCGCCAGTTCCTTCCTCCGTTCGCGCCAGACCCTTCCGGACGAACCGAGATGCCCTTCGTCCACCATTACGAGGTTGTTGTCGCCGAAATCCCGGACAGCGACCCGCTTCACGCCTTGTTTCTCGGCGAGTTTGTTCACGTCGATTATCTCCACCGGCGCCAGCAAACTGGCGCTGGCCTCACTGGAGAAAATACGCGCCGGCAGGTTGCTGGCCAGCAATTCGCGTTCATGTTGTCTGGACAACTGTTCGTTCGGCGTCACCAGAATGGCATTGCGGGGCGGGCGGCCCGCCCCGCCGGCGATGCGCCGGTATTGCAGGATATGGGCGTGCATGACGAGCGTCTTGCCGGAACCGGTGGCGCTTTGCACGGCGACGGTGCGCAACTCTTCCGCCGTGTAGTCCGGCATTGAGGCGGTCAAACGATCCTGCCGTTTCGCCGCGTTCAACGCCGCCAGCAGCCGTTCCGGATCCTCGAAGTGCAGGCGAAGATAATGTTCAGCGAACAGAAGCGCGAGCCACTGATGAGGTTTCCAGCCCCGGCCGTGTTCCGGGGTAATGCGCAGTCGCCGCCCCGTTTCCGCTATGGCATTGTCATAGACGGCCAGGCGCTCTGGAGAGATGGACGCCCTGCCGGGATCGGGGTAAATACCGCGGAAATAGAAGCTCTCGCCGTTCGCGTCTGATCCGGCGGGAACATCCCGCAGCCGTTCCAGCATGGCGCCAAGATCCGGATAGCCGAATTCCTTGCAGAGGAATCGGTGCAGGATGAGCCTGTTTTCGAGCGGCGTCATTTCCCGCCGGCCGCCTGTCGGCTTTTCTGGGTCAAATAAGCGGCAAAGGATGCGCAGGCTCCGAACATGAAAATGGCTTCTTCCTCGCCGACATCGGCGGTCTCCTTGAACACTAGGGAATGGCGGATACCTTCTTCGTTGCTGGTATAGCCGTAGAGCATCTCGAAGGCCTTTATCAACGCGGGATGTTTCAGCACCCCGGCGTTCTTGAGGGGCTTTAAGGCACGTCCTAGAGAATTTCTGGATTTTCTGGATTGCGGATCGATCTTTCGGGCGACAGACTCGACTGCGTGAATGCTTTCCCTGACCGAATCGGGGTACCGCCTTTCATTCAGGGCTCTTACTGCCTGATTCAGGTGAGAACGCGCACCATCCATGCCGGCCTGCTGGATTGTTTCAAGGGCGTGTTGCGTCGCGTTTTTTTGTTCTTCGCTTGAACAGGGGACAAACCCGTACGGCTTGCACGAAAGGTCCAGCCAATAGGCGGCTGAATGTTTTTTGAATAGATCTTTTATCTCTTCCGGCAGTTCACTCGACAGTGGCACATCAACCAGTATTTCCAAAAAATCCAGAAGCCGGTTGAATTCACCTCTCATGATGATGTGTTTGAATTTATTTTTTATGTCATTGTATTTTATGTCTATTTCACTTATAGGCCTTTTTTCAAATCGTCCCGATGCCACTCTAATCAGTTCACTGAATTCACGTTTAAATGCTGTTCCCCAATCCGTGGACCATTTATTTTTCTCAAAAATCCAGTAAATCAAGTCCCATATTTCACGTCTCAAGTCTGGTGAAATCTCCTCAAGCTTCATCGGCTGCGGCAACTGTTCGTAACCGTAGCGTTGTGAAAAATTAGAGTGTTTGGGAAAATCACTGCGGTCGGCAATCATCATTATTCTGCCTCGAACATCAGTTCCCTGAGCAACGGTTCAATGACTGCGGCACGCCAGATCTCGTCTTTTGACCGAACGGAGTTCAGCGTGTGGTCGCCATTAGCGTAAATCAGATCAATCGCATCGGGAAGACTCGCACGATTGGCGGCAAACCATTGATTCAGCATTTTGCTGTCGACTACATCCAGATTGCGCCAGAGCACAAGACAACACCGGCTTCGGGGGTCCTTGCCGACAATAGCCAGCACATCGGAAAGACGGCGGCGGGATTCGACACGCAGACCGAGCAGCAAGTTGAAGGTTTCCGGCAGATCGACCGGCGTCTCCCGGCGGGCGCCGTCTCGGACGACGGAAAGTTTGTAGGCAAACGGATTCCTGAAAGTTCCGCCGAGCAGGCACGGGCTGTCCGCGGTTTCCTCGCTCAGAGCGTAACGGAGCCGGTAATCCTCGGCCAGTGACGAACTGCTCTCCGCCAGCAGTCCGTCCGGCGGCAGCTTAATCACGAGTCCGTCCAGCGTGTCCTCGTAGGACTCGAGGCGGATATAGCGGACAAGCTGGCTGATGCCCTTGCCGCGAGACACCGGTCTGCCGTTCTTCCAGTCCGGGGCATAGGCGACTTTCTTGAGACGCGGCAGCATCACCGTATCGAAATGCTGCCCTATCTCGACAAGGACATATTTACGCTTGCCCCCATCCTCCCGATTAAGAGCGATAACCGCATGGCCCGTGGTGCCCGAACCAGCGAAATAGTCCAATACACAGGCATCAGCGCCAAGATCAGCCGCAAAAATAGCATCTTCCACCGTGTGAATCGATTTGGGATAAGAAAAAGGATTCGCCTTTCCAATGATATCACCAAGCAAATTCGCTCCGAATGTCCCCGCATTGTATCGAGGGTCAACCCAGTTGCTGAACAGGGCGGATTTACGCTCTCCCGGTTCTATTTTTTGATAAATCGTCCCTCCGTCCGAACATATCAGTTTCCCATCTTCAAGAAGTGATTTACAGGACTGATAAGACCTACGCCATACCCGCTCATCGCCTTGCCTCCCGATCGGATAAATCCGGGCCAGGCCGCTTTCTGTCGGCCGTGTAGGATATGAATCAACCGGCGGCTTCTCCAGTCCAACGACTTCATTAGATTCGGGTTCTACCAGAACAGCGTAAAAGCTGTTCGGCCTTGCATAGCGGAAATTGCTTTCAGCGGTTCCGCTTCTTTTGAACGGACGAAATTCAGTATCGCCGTTTTTCAGTCTTCCAATCAGTGTCTTTTCTGAAGCAACAGGAACACATGCGATCATATATTCATGGGTGCTTGCAAGTGTTTTTGCTTTCCCTCCCTGCGGATGATGATTGACGATTATCATCTCGCGCCGCAGCCAAGAGGATTGCGTGTCTATCAGTTTTGACAAATTCACCATCTCAAAATCGTCAGTTGCCGCAAAAAGACAGAATCATCCGCAAGAACATGCCGTGTCAAACCCAGATTGTTCGACATAAAAGACAGCCAGGAAGATCTGAGATATCCGTTCTTATAGAGAATCTCAGAATCGCCGGTGTTGTACGGAGGGTCAATATAAGCGCACTGAATCTCTCCGCGGTAACGCGCTTGCAATAAATTCAATGCCTGAAAATTTTCACCATGGATGAGCAACCCGCCGGTCTCTTCGTCGAGATTCCCGATATCGGACAAGGCAGCTAACAATCGATCCTTGAAATCGTCGCTGAAGTGGCGCGTATCAAGGGCCAGATAGGGTTCAGTCTTGAGAAAACCCGTAGTCAGAAGCTCGCCTTTGCCTGCGGTTTGGTCGATCGTAAAATAACTTGCCCATTCCGCCTGCTGCGCCTCATTGGCGGCAATCTCGGGATAGAACGACTCCGGCACCCGGTCCAACGTTACGAACCAATTAGTTTCCAGAACGAACTTCTTCTTCAGCCACAAGCGCCTCTGAAAATCCTCCAGTTGCGCGAGAAAAGCGATGAGTTTGTCACCGATTTCACGGATGGCCCGCATTCGGACAAGGGCACGGCGCAATCGGGCAGAATTGCCAAGGGCAAGATCCTGCAAATCCAGCACATCGGTTTTCAGATAAAGATCCAGTTCCCGGCGCAGAAAGCCGCCTAGATCCTTGTGGATGAAATAGTCAAAGCTGTTTTTCGCCGCATAGAGCCCGAGATGTTTGGCTAACAATGTGCGTCTCGGGTCGGCATCGGTCGCAGCCGGCGCGGCGAGGGCCCGCCACTGCCTCGGAGCCAGCTTCGCCGCATCGACCAGAATGCTCACGGCCATGGCCGCATTGATCCGCTCTTGTTGCCGCTTGCCGTTACCGGGCCAATGCCGCTTTTCTTGCTCTGTCAGCGGGCGGTGTTCGAAACGGATGAGGAGTCCGCCCTCTTCAAGCACAACCGCGTTTTCCGCGAGGACGAAGCGGCGTTGTTTGCCGTTTTCAGTCTTGATGTCGCCTTTCTCATTGTCGGCCGCCGCGATCTCGAAGCGTACGCGAAACTGGGCGTCGCCCTCGCCGGCAAGGAAAGCGTAGGAGGCATAGTTCTCAGTCGTCTTCACATAATACTGATCCGAGTTGGCCCAGTGCAGCGTCACTTCCTCGCCGTCGTAGGGAATCAAATAGGTTGACTTGCCGCCGGCGGAATAGCGGCGGAGCGACATGAAATCACCGTCGTTGTAGTAGCGGGCGAAAAAATTCGCCAAATGGCCGTATATGTCGGCCTCCACTGTGACATCAACTTTCGCTTCTTCCAATTGCGCCCTTAGCTTTGCGACCGCAGGTGCATCTTCGGGGTCAACGCCCAATGCCCGCGCCGACCGGACAGTCCGTTCAAAATCCGCTTCAAGCGAGGTCCGCTGCTCGTCAGTGACCCCGGCGAGGATAGTCTTTACTTGAGGCAGCAGGTCTTGATCGAGAAACTGTTGAATTTCATCCGCCCTCATGCGCATGACACGGTAAAGACCGAAGTCCAAGTCACCACGGTCGAGTTGGAACATCTCTCTCAGCAGTTCCTTCAGGCGGTCAAAATTCCGTTTGGATTCAAGCGAAGAGGACGTCATTCACTTCTCCTTCCATTTGTTCAGCGCGTGAACGTCTTTCTTCACCTCGTCCACGAACAACTGCACTTTGCCGGTGTCGGCCTTGAGTTCGGCTTTCACCGAGCCGATGTCGGCTGTCATGTCTTTCCTGATTTCCGAAAAGGCTTGCAGGAAATGATCTTCAACCCGGTCTATGCGTCTGCCCAGTCGGGCAATGTCAGCGGAATGTGTCATATCTTCCGCTGGTGAGTCCGCGTGTATGTCGGTCATATCGATTCCTGCTGCGGCATATTCATAAATCTTTTCGGTCGTCGTGTTAAACGACGGCCTAAACCGAGCGATAGCATGAGACCTTGCCGGTTTCTTTCATTCAGTGATCTTCGGCGATAACCAGCATTTCCGACTCCAAGGGAGACAGAGTCGGAACGCCCTTGAATCGGAACATGGATGCTGACCGCTTAACGAACGTTTGTGTTTTTTTGGTTTGCGAAATTGTGTCAGAATGACGAAGAACCGCCGTCCTCCGGGGGGATGTCCCACTTGGTGTTGAATTTGATATGGGCGGTGTTACCTCAAACCCCGAGCATCAGCTCGGGGATTTTCTGAAGAAAAGGAAGCAACACCATGAAGACCATCAGCACATTCCCCGGCGCCTCCGCCAGCGCTTCGAACATCAACGCGCTCGTCGAAGAGGCGTACGAAGACGTGACCGAGAGTTTCGAGAAATTCTGTCTGACGACGGGCATCGCGTATCTGCGTCAGATGATGGACGAGGACGCCGAGCGGCTTGCCGGGAAGCGTTACAGTCATTCTCCCGACAAGCCGGGGCACCGCTGGTGCCATGCGCGTTCCCAGGTCGGGTTTCACGGCGGCAAGGTCGGCATCGACCGTCCCCGGCTCCGCTGCAAGGCTGCGGGCAAGGAGATGTCCCTGCCGAGCTGGTAAGAGATCTCCGCGGACGGCTATCTTGATCAACAGTCGGTGAATCTGATGACGGCGAATGTAGCGACCCGCAAGTTCCGCCGGGCGGTGAGGATTCCGGAGACCGGGATTCCGTGCGGGGCGGGCTGCGGGCTGTCGAAATCAGCCGTGTCCCGCCGGTTCAAGGCTCTGACGCAGGCGAAGTTTGATGAATGGATGACTTCCGATCTGTCGGAGCTTGATCTCGTCGCGGTTCAGATCGACGGGCTGCATCTGAGCGACCGCCTGCTGATGATCGGGGCGGTCGGCATTGACGCGTCCGGGCGTAAGCGCCCGCTCGGCGTCATCGAAGGCGCGACTGAGAATACCGCGGCGGTGCAGGCTCTGCTTGATGACCTGATCGGGCGCGGGCTTGATCCGGAGGGCTGTTATCTGTTCATCGTCGATGGAGCCAGGGCGCTCAGCAAGGCGATCCGGCGCACTTTCGGCGCGGATATCCCTGTCCAGCGCTGTCAGGTTCACAAGGGCCGCAACATCACCGACCGTCTCGCCGCGAAGCATCACGCCGCCGTGCGGCGGACGCTCAGACAGGCCTGGTAACTTGATGACGCCGACAAGGCCGAGCGGCTGATGCGCAGCCTGGCCCGGCGGTTCGAACAGGAGGCTCCGGACGTCTCCCGGTCGATACTTGAGGGCCTGGACGAGGTCCTGACCGTCTCCCGGCTCGGCCTGCCGTCAGAGCTGCGGCGGTCGCTGGCGAGCACGAACATCATCGAGTCGATGAACAGCACGGTCCGGCAGGTCTGCCGCAACGTGAAGCGTTGGAGGAACGCCGGGATGGCTCTGCGACAGCCCGCGGCCGGCATGATGGAGGCCGAGAAGGGTTTCCGCCGCATCAAGGCGTACAGGCAGCTGCCCGTTCTCAAGCAGGCTCTCATCGAACATCGTCGAAAGGATCGGCTTGACCGGCTCAAGGACGCCGCGTAAATAACTGACAGGCAGCATCGCTCCTGCGAGTTTCAACACCAAGCGGGACATTCCCCGTGACCCGCTTTGACAAGCGGGCGCGCGACTTCGCCGCCGCTGTCATCCTCACCGTCATCCGCCGCCTGCTGCGGAATGCCGCAAAGCCGATGATTGAGTCCACAACCTGGTTGCCTCATTTTTCCTTTGCCGATACAGCGAAGTGCCATAGATTATGAATCTCATTAGAATGAAATGTGGCATAGAAAGCACCCGGCCAGGCTCGCTGCAAGAAGCTGCACCTGACCAAACTGATCAGGGTGTTCCCCAACGACGAATCGGCCCGCGAATGAATAGAGAAGATAGTCTGGCCAGAAGGTCAGTGTTACCCGGGTTGTGGAACCGCCAACCTTCAGTGCGGCATCAAGCATAAGAGCATGACCCACTGCTATCGCGAGTGCGACGACAAGCCGCGTTTCAGTTTTAAGACCGGGACGGTTATGCAGTCGAGGGAGTCGGGTTATCAAATATGGGTGATTGCTTACCTGTCTGTTGACGGCCAACCCAAAAAGCGTTTTGTCAATGAAGCCGCATCTTGACCTTGGGATCGCGCAGAAATCGGTATTTTACCTGATGCAAATGCTGCGCAAGACCTACGATGTCAGCCTGCCCTTGTTTTCAGACTCCGTCAAGGCGGACGAAAACTGCATCGGTGGGCTTGATGAGAACAAGCAAAAGTCAACGAAGCCGAAAACCGGACGCGGCAGCGTGAACAAGGCGATTGTCGTCGGCGTCAAGGATCGCGAGATCTGGCGGGTTGTTGCTAATGCCGCCTCCGGAATCAAGGGCACGACTCTGCAAGATTTCATGGAAGTTGAATCCGGCCCGGAATCGCAAGTTTATACGGATGGCGGCTGCATCGGGATAGACAATGTGTGCACGAGTGCGAATCACAGCCCCGGCGAGTATGTCCGAGACATGGCACATGCCAAAGGTATAAAAATTTTCTGGAATATGCTCGAATGGGCGCACAGGGGCAAGTCCCACAAATTTTCCAAGAAACACCTTGACCGTTACGTGATTGAACTCGTGGGGCGTTACAACACACGCAACGCCGATAACTTGCAGCAGATGCGCCGCACGGTCGAAGGTGTGATTGGCAAGAAGCTGACCTATGGACAACTGATCGCAGAAAACGGGCTTTCGTCAGAGGTCAGGTCGTGAAGCCTAGGGCCATCTCTCTGTTTTCCGGCGCAGGGGGTATGGACATTGGTGTGGGCAAAGCCGGTTTTGAGAACGTTTGCTCAATAGAGATGGATCCGCATTGCGTGTCAACACTGCGCCGAAACTCCACCCGGACGGCGATTTGGCAAGTGGACGTGCGAGCATTAGACCCACAGCGAACGGCAGACGCTCTTGGTATGACAGCCGGTAACGTTGCGCTTTTACACGGCGGTCCGCCTTGCCAGCCTTTTAGCCAGATAGGCCATAAGCGTGGCCTTCGCGACCCCAGAGGCCAGCTCGTATTCGAGATGGTGCGCTTTGCGGAAATCCTGCGACCTGCCGCCGTCATGCTTGAACAGGTGCCGACCTTTCTTAAAACGCAGGCGGCAGATGGAATGACCGTTCTAGACGTGATGAACGAAGCCTTTTGCGCCATTGGATATGAAACCCATGCAAGCGTTCTCAACGCACTGGACTTTGACGTTCCACAGCGCCGGAAACGCGCAGTGATCGTCGCGGTTCCGGTTGGGCAATCCTTCACTTTTCCCGAACCGAAAAGAACCATCGTCACGTTGACGGCAGGTGACGCCTTGGACGGCTTGCCGAAAGCCGTGCCGCCTGACCGCAAGCCACTGGCTCATAATCATGTTGACATTACGCCGGATCGGGACAGATACAGAATCTCGTTTGTGCCGGAAGGGCTTTGGCTGTCCAAGGCCGAAGGTGCGCCGCCTGACGTGGTAAAACGTTTGACACCGAAAGACTCCACGAAATTTCGCCGACTAGACAGAAACAAGCCGTCGCTGACCTTGCGGTGTGGCGAGGCATTGTACCACCCAACAGAAAACCGCTACATTACGCCAAGGGAATCTGCGCGTATTCAGGGATTCCCGGATGATCACGTCCTTGAAGGACCGATTCGCAGACGCACAGGCATCGTCAAGGACTTGGACCAGCACAGGCAGGTTGCCAATGCCGTTCCTCCGCCTCTATCCAGAGCTGTTGCGGCAAGCATAAGGTCTGAATTGTGCCTGTAGTCTATGAACTATTTGGCGAAACCCTTACGAGAAGCGGCGAACAGCAAGGCCGATTCAGGTTGGCGTAATGTCCGCACATGGCCGGAAAACAATGCGACGGCGGCGGCAATCGGGACATGGCAAGATGGCCCGCATCTGATCAGCCTTTGGCTCCGTTCTTCGATAAATCGGTCGGGCAGAGAGACGGTTACATTCCATGCGGCGTGTGCTCTGTTGTCAGCGGTCGAAGCTGGGCCATATGTCCGCGTCGTTTGCTGACCTTTGACGCAGAGGAAGCTTCGCCTGAGCAACGCCACCTTTTAGCTCTCGTCCTGCGCTTAGCTGGCTTTGGGGCTGGCGATGTTGTCCGTATATGGTCCGAGATAACCGTCAATTTCCGGACGGGCGGTCAAAAGCTGAACTATCGGCTTGATTACGTGCTGAAAGCAGGATCTGCGCCGCCCGTGATCGTTGAAATCATGACGGCGTCAACATCGGGCGGCAATAAGAATAAACGCAAAGACATTCAAAGCGCGTTCTGCGATGCGGTTCTGTATGCGGAAGGCAACCTGCCTAGTCGAGGTAATGCGCCGGGCGTGAACATCCGGCAGGTTTGGGCCAGGATGGCATCACAGATGATTGTCAAGTCACAAATCGCGAATGCATGGGGCGGCTTGGCAATATGGGTTGTTCAGGATGCCTTGATGGATTACATCCGATCTAACACGGGTCTCAGACTTGACGATCTGCGTTCGCCGGATTGGCAAGCCGGGGAGGTGAACGTTGTTTCGGCAAGCATAGACGATCCTGATGACGTTAACTTGTATTCAGGTCCGATCACGTCCCGGTATGGGGAAGCTTGTTGGGTTGATCTCTTGAACACTCCGACCGTGCCCACAGTTGACGTTCTGCATGATAAGCTGCTTGATGCGAACGTCATCGCGGAAATTCACGTATCCTGATCAAAGGAGGAATCAATGCCAGAAACAGACGAACGGCTGGAAGTCTTGATCAGAAATTATGACTATCAGTCCACTAAGGCGGAACGCGAAGAACGGGTCCACTGCTTGAGAACGGCGTCAGCATCATAAGCCCTGTCGGCGATCAGAACGCGGTTGGCTTCCAGATCGTCAAGAAGGGTTACCGCCTCGACGCAGTCGATAGCCTGCGGGAATCCTGCCATGTTCGACTACTAGCTGGAGCGACTATGTTCAATCTCTTGATGTTTAATGTTGATTGGGCGCTTGGCAAAAGGAGTGTCCCAATCAACCGAATTTTTGAGTACACAGAAAATCATATTGCTGATCAGTTCCGGCGAGACGGCGACCCTCTGCTTGATCTCCTGAAGGCTATACCATGCCTTTTTTGTAACGAAGGCATAGCAGATGAAGTCGCCTACGTCGGTCAGATCATCAACGGAACGCGGGTAAGCGGTAATAACTTGTCACTAGAGATCGGCTTCGATCCGGAGGCACCGCGACTTCAAAATAGTATGCTGTACGCGAACCGTGCCGAGCTCGATATGCCTAACAAATACGAGTTCTCTCGAAACCACTGGGCAGTGAAGGAAGTGGATCTTTATCGTTTCCTGTTTCGAAACGTGCGCTCTCGCCGCCAGCACCCGACAGTGTTCCAGATTCCTGAGCACGAAAGCATCGAATCAACTCTCGCATCCGCGATGATGCCGTTTGATGCAGGGTTCAACATGGTCTATGACAGCATTCGCCAAGCTGCTGACAGTGTTAACCTGCGGTGCCAGCGGGCAGACGACATTTGGGAGAACGCTGCAATCATTCAGGACGTGGTTGCTCTAATTGACCGCTCCCGCGTAGTTGTCTGCGACTGCACAGGGCGAAACCCAAATGTCTTCTATGAAGCGGGGATCGCCCACACACTTGGTCGCGAAGTCATTCTGATTACGCAAAATGAGGATGATATTCCGTTCGATTTGCGTTATCTTCGCTACATTCATTATCTGAACAACGCTGAGGGACGTGCGACCCTTGAGAAAGAACTGGGAGGGAGAATGCGCACCATTCTCGATCACTAGGGCTTGTTGATAATCACTTTGCCCCGATCAGGTCGGCGACCAGATAGATCACCGCCGCGAAGCTGACATCGGTCTTGTAAAGTTGTGCTATTGCATTTATGATCAGTTCAAGGCTGTTTTTGGTCCTCCGGCTCGGGACGCGGCAGATTTGGAGACGGCGCCGGCCGCAGCGCCCGCACACGCTCTGTGAAGGATCCCCAGCACCGGCGTACCTCGTCCGCCTTCTCGTCCATCTGCCGGACCTCCGCAACCCATCGGGACCATTCAGCATCGGCGGACTGAGTCCGATCCGGTAACGTCAGGGATCGAGTTGTCCGGATCCGGGGTTTTTCCAGCACTGCCCCGGCCAAGTCTTCTGCTAGTTCGGAAAGGCGGGCGTCTCCGCCTGCCAACACCGCTGCCAGTTCGTCGGCCCAGAGATCAAGCACGCCGCCGATCCGCCGCACCGCCCGGAGCCCGTCGCATGCGTCGACATCGCCGTGATAGACAGCGATATGAAGCGTCTTGGTTTCGCCGTTAAGACGGCGCAGCTTTTCCGCTAGGGCGGCGGCTTCGGCATCGCCTGGCCGCTCCGCCCGCAGTTGACCGGCCAGAGACGAAACGTCGTGCACCTTTTCGGGCGTGACACCCCGGCGCATGAGCGCCGCCTTGGCCAGCAGCTCGGCGGCGTCTGCGCTGTGTGCAATGAACCGCACATACTGGTTGAATGCTCCCAAGAGTTGGGGCCTTTCCCGCGCTCCGACACAGCGATCCGTTGCCGTCGCGGCCTCTTCAAGGGCGCCGTCCATATGTCTATGCCAGCCTTCGACATCCATGCCGTTTTCCCTGCCCAGCTCCGGTCGTGTCCAGCGACCCGCCAGCAGCACGCCGTCGCGGGCGACGCTGCGGTCGAAGCTGCCGGTCAGCGTTGCCCGCCGCCGCATCCGGGCGGCGTCGTAGACGCAGACATTGACTTCGGCGCCCCGCTCGGCGGAGAATCCCCGCAGCGGCAGGCAGTCCGGCATGTCTTTATAGTCAGCCCCGTCCGTCAGCAGCATCACGTCCCAGTCGCTGCCCGGACGGCAGTCGCCGCGCGCCCGGCTTCCGTAGAGCAATGCCGCTTGGGCAGCAGGCCACTGCTCGAGGCTCCGTTCACAGACCCGTCGCAGCGCCTCAAGCGCCTCCGCCTCATCGGTTCGGACCACTGTCGCTGCCCTCAGCCGTCGAGCCACAGCAGCCGGAAAGTATCCCGTGGCGACCCGTTCTCCGTTCGCATTGCCGTCATTCGCTGTCGTCTTCCGGTCATCCTGCCCGGCGCGGGCTTGTATAATCTGCGTTTCGCAAGTCGACTGTGGCACAGAATTCAGAAAAATCAAGCCGATATTCCTGAAACGGCGAGCAGCCGCAGGTCAAGAGCTTCTGATCATATACGGCTTTGTTGTTCATATGCATGTGCTGTAATTGGTCAAAGCCGATATTTCCCGGTGATGCCAAAGGGCACATGCCGTTTTTCGGGCAGCGCTCCGAGTTATCAGCAAGCTTTTCCGTCATGTTGCAAGTCGGAGACTGCCTGTCCGGCAAGTTGCTTCAATGTGTTGTTCGGATGTTTGCCGTGTGCGTATTCACATCCCGGGGGAGGGCCCGTCATCCCCGGATTCCGCCGACGGAGTCGGCGCTGCGTCCTTCTCCGGCCAAGGCTCGGATTCCAGATGAGACGACCGACGTTGCCGCAGGATATCGGCGATATGATCATCCAGGCCGAGATGCTTTTCGCCGGATTGCGCTGCCAGACACTCTGACTCCGCCAGCACCTTGTCATCCCGCACCCCCAACCAGCGGTCCCGGACCTATCAACAATACACACTTGACTTCCAGCATGCTTCCGTGCGAATCATGCGGCCATGCAGATCGGTATGCGTCAAATTTCTTCGGAGACGGTGGAATGGTTCGACAGGGCCTGCAAGAGCGGGGACCTGACGCGGACCGCGCTCGCCCGCGGACTGTGCGAGCGTGAGAGCCAGTGCGGCCGCACCGGCAAGCTGTGCCTCGCGTCGGCGCGCAAGCTCTTGCCGACGCTTGCGGAGAGGCTGGGCGCGCGCCTGCCGGAGGCGAAGGAGACGGGGCTCGACCCGCGGGCGCGTCCTGCGGCCGACTTTCCCGACACCTCTGTCGCGTGCGCGCTCAGCGACCTCGGCGCCCTGTCGCTCGAACTCGTGACGGACGCGGATGACCGCCGCCGCTGGGAGTCGATGATCGAGGCCTTTCATCCGGAAGGAATGCGCCGCTCGCCGGGCGGCCAGGTCCGGTGCCAGCTCCGTTCTGAACGTTTCGGGGTCCTGGGCGGCATCGGTTTCTCCGCGGCCGGGATCCAGCTCGGCCCCCGCGACGGCTTGATCGGCTGGTCGGCCGATGCCCGCGTCGCTAATATCGGCAAAGTCGTGTGCAACAACCGGTTCCTCCTGCTGCCCGGCGTCCGGGTGCGCGGGCTGGCGTCCCGGGTCCTCCGCCTGGCGGCGGAGCGGATCGCCGGCGACCAGTCAGCCGCCTACGGTGAGCGTCCTGTCCTGGCGCAGACCTTCACGGGGCCGGAGATGTCCGGCCTGAGCTACAGGGCCGCGGGATGGCAGCGCTGCCCGGAACTGACTTCGGGGCGCCGTTCGGGCGTGCGCCGCGCGGTCTGGCTCAAACCGCTTTCGGAGGGCTGGCGCGAGGTTCTGAGCCGCGTGCCGGAACGGGTTCCCGGCTGGTCCGGATCGCTGTACAGCGACGGGGGCCGGTCCGAACGGGAGTACGGGCGCAGCACGCACCCGGACGGCAGGGTCAGGCGCCGGATCGCGCGCATGGGCGCGGCCTGGACGCGGCGCCTCGGCGAGGGTCTGCCGGCGATCTTCCCGGGACAGGCGGAACAGGCGGCGGCTTACCGGCTGCTGTCGAACAAGGCGGTGAAGATGGAGCACATACTGCATTCGCATTTCGAGCAGACGGTCGAGAGGTGCCGCGCCGAGCGGCTCGTGCCAGCCGTTCAGGACACGACCGCGCTGAACTATGACGGCCTGTCGGCGACGTCGGGCCTCGACGACATCGGCGGCGGCGGCAAGGGAGCGTCGGGCATCCTCGCTCATGTCGGCGTCGCGGTGAACGCGGCCGGACGGCCGCTCGGGATGTTCGAGGCGGACGCGGAATTCCGCCGGGCGGAGGAGAAGGACAGCGTCCGCTGGCTCGCCGGTCTCGACCGGGCGCAGGAACTCGCGCGCGCCTGCCCGGACACCCGCGTGGTGACGGTCTGCGACCGGGAGGGCGACTTCCAGTAGCTGATTTCGCGCGCCGGGGAGACAGGGGCGGCCTTGCTGATCCGGGCGAGCCGGGGATCGAAGCGCCGGGCAGCCCTGCCCTCGGGCGGCGACGCCGATCTCCGGGACTTCGTGCTGGCAACGGAACCTGTGGGAACAAAGAAAATCGAGGTTCCCGCCTGCGGCGGCCCGAACCGCAGGAAGGGCCGTACGGCGAAGCTGACGCTGCGCTGCGCGCCGGTCGACCTGCTCCCCCCGAAAGACCGGGCGGGCGAGGCGCCGGTTCGCATGACCGCCGTCTCCGCCCTCGAGGAAAACCCGCCCCGCCGCCCCTTGAAGGGGAAAAAGAGCGCGCCGCTGCACCAGCTGCTGCTGACTACGGAGGGCGAAGCCGGTCTCGAGACCGCCCGCACCGCTCTGCGCCAGCCCGAACTGCGTTGGCGGATCGAACGTTTCTTCCACGCCCTGAAGGTCGGAACGCGGATCGAAGACCGCCGCCTTGACGACGCCGACGACCTCCGCAAGTGCTTCGCCTTCGACGCGGTCACCGCCTTCCGGGTCTGGGATCTTTCCCTCCTGGCCCGCGAGAAGCCGGACGACCCGGCCGAACGGTATGTCGCCCGGGAAGACATCACGGTCCTTTGCGCCCTCGCCGCCCGGCACGGCTTCAAGGTTCCCCGGGCGCCGCCGGATATGACCGTCAAGGGCTTCGCCGTGCTCACCGGCGGGCTGGCCGGCTTTCATCCTTCGAAACGTCAGCCGCTGCCCGGCACGCAGAAGCTGTGGGAAGGCGTCAGGTTCCTGTCTCAGGCCGTCATCGCTGTCCGGGCTGTGCGGGACTGGGAAGGAGGCTGGCCGGAAGGAGAAGAAGACACGGAGATAAGTATGTTAAATTGATAGGTCCCGGACCCGGCCAACCGGAAGCAGCAGGTCATGTAGAACCGCCAGCGACTGCAGTTCTCCGGGGTCGCCGGCATCCGGGTTCCAGACCAGAAAGTCATGGACGCGCCGGGCGGTGTGACTTATGTCGGGGACGAAACCGGCCTCCGCTACCACGAACATCCCGTTGGCCCGATTCATTCCCGGCCGCATCATCAGCCTTCCTTCATCCAGCAACCGCGCCGCCATATCCTCGGCGGCTTTTCGCTCCGCCGCCCGCTCGGCGGCAGGGTCGCGGCCGAGATGCTTCAGTACCTGTTCCATCAGTATCGGGGCCCCGGCCCTATCAACAATACACACTTAACTTCCAGCATGCTTCCGTGCGAATCATGCGGCCATGCAGATCGGTATGCGTCAAATTTCTTCGGAGACGGTGGAATGGTTCGACAGGGCCTGCAAGAGCGGGGACCTGACGCGGACCGCGCTCGCCCGCGGACTGTGCGAGCGTGAGAGCTGGCGCGGCCGCACCGGCAAGCTGTGCCTCGCGTCGGCGCGCAAGCTCTTGCCGACGCTTGCGGAGAGGCTGGGCGCGCGCCTGCCGGAGGCGAAGGAGACGGGGCTCGACCCGCGGGCGCGTCCTGCGGCCGACTTTCCCGACACCTCTGTCGCGTGCGCGCTCAGCGACCTCGGCGCCCTGTCGCTCGAACTCGTGACGGACGCGGATGACCGCCGCCGCTGGGAGTCGATGATCGAGGCCTTTCATCCGGAAGGAATGCGCCGCTCGCCGGGCGGCCAGGTCCGGTGCCAGCTCCGTTCTGAACGTTTCGGGGTCCTGGGCGGCATCGGTTTCTCCGCGGCCGGGATCCAGCTCGGTCCCCGCGACGGCTTGATCGGCTGGTCGGCCGATGCCCGCGTCGCTGATATCGGCAAAGTCGTGTGCAACAACCGGTTCCTCCTGCTGCCCGGCGTCCGGGTGCGCGGGCTGGCGTCCCGGGTCCTCCGCCTGGCGGCGGAGCGGATCGCCGGCGACCAGTCAGCCGCCTGCGGTGAGCGTCCTGTCCTGGCGCAGACCTTCACGGGGCCGGAGATGTCCGGCCTGAGCTACAGGGCCGCGGGATGGCAGCGCTGCCCGGAACTGACTTCGGGGCGCCGTTCGGGCGTGCGCCGCGCGGTCTGGCTCAAACCGCTTTCGGAGGGCTGGCGCGAGGTTCTGAGCCGCGTGCCGGAACGGGTTCTCGGCTGGTCCGGATCGCTGTACAGCGAGGGGGGCTGGGCCGAACGGGAGTACGGGCGCAGCACGCACCCGGACGGCAGGGTCAGGCGCCGGATCGCGCGCATGGGCGCGGCCTGGACGCGGCGCCTCGGCGAGGGTCTGCCGGCGATCTTCCCGGGACAGGCGGAACAGGCGGCGGCTTACCGGCTGCTGTCGAACAAGGCGGTGAAGATGGAGCACATACTGCATTCGCATTTCGAGCAGACGGTCGAGAGGTGCCGCGCCGAGCGGCTCGTGCTGGCTGTTCAGGACACGACCGCGCTGAACTATGACGGCCTGTCGGCGACGTCGGGCCTCGACGACATCGGCGGCGGCGGCAAGGGAGCGTCGGGTATCCTCGCTCATGTCGGCGTCGCGGTGAACGCGGCCGGACGGCCGCTCGGGATGTTCGAGGCGGACGCGGAATTCCGCCGGGCGGAGGAGAAGGACAGCGTCCGCTGGCTCGCCGGTCTCGACCGGGCGCAGGAACTCGCGCGCGCCTGCCCGGACACCCGCGTGGTGACGGTCTGCGACCGGGAGGGCGACTTCCAGGAGCTGATTTCGCGCGCCGGGGAGACAGGGGCGGCCTTGCTGATCCGGGCGAGCCGGGGATCGAAGCGCCGGGCAGCCCTGCCCTCGGGCGGCGACGCCGATCTATGGGACTTCGTGCTGGCAACGGAACCTGTGGGAACAAAGAAAATCGAGGTTCCCGCCTGCGGCGGCCCGAACCGCAGGAAGGGCCGTACGGCGAAGCTGACGCTGCGCTGCGCGCCGGTCGACCTGCTCCCCCCGAAAGACCGGGCGGGCGAGGCGCCGGTTCGCATGACCGCCGTCTCCGCCCTCGAGGAAAACCCGCCCCGCCGCCCCTTGAAGGGGAAAAAGAGCGCGCCGCTGCACTGGATGCTGCTGACTACGGAGGGCGAAGCCGGTCTCGAGACCGCCCGCACCGCTCTGCGCTGGTACGAACTGCGTTGGCGGATCGAACGTTTCTTCCACGCCCTGAAGGTCGGAACGCGGATCGAAGACCGCCGCCTTGACGACGCCGACGACCTCCGCAAGTGCTTCGCCTTCGACGCGGTCACCGCCTTCCGGGTCTGGGATCTTTCCCTCCTGGCCCGCGAGAAGCCGGACGACCCGGCCGAACGGTATGTCGCCCGGGAAGACATCACGGTCCTTTGCGCCCTCGCCGCCCGGCACGGCTTCAAGGTTCCCCGGGCGCCGCCGGATATGACCGTCAAGGGCTTCGCCGTGCTCACCGGCGGGCTGGCCGGCTTTCATCCTTCGAAACGTCAGCCGCTGCCCGGCACGCAGAAGCTGTGGGAAGGCGTCAGGTTCCTGTCTCAGGCCGTCATCGCTGTCCGGGCTGTGCGGGACTGGGAAGGAGGCTGGCCGGAAGGAGAAGAAGACACGGAGATAAGTATGTTAAATTGATAGGCCCCGGCCCGCAGCCTGCCGGCGGGCGCCGGGATCAACAGGCCGAGCTTGCACAATGCATCGATATGAGCTTCCGCCTGCCGATCATTCGTCTCAGCGGTCCGCGCTGTCAATGCCGAGCACAACTCCGCCGAGGTCGCCGCGGATTGTTTCCGCAGCCGATCGGCCACCGCCGCCAACCTGCCGGCGCCTTCATTTCCCAACATCGCGGCACAGCCCTCGACCGCCGTTCGGCGAACATGATCGGCGAGACTCGGAATTCCGTATTCCCATTCGTCGGGTTTCGCCGCCCATAGGAATCCAGTGTGCAGAAGCTTTTCCTCAATGGCGGCGGCATCACCGCCGCCGGCAGCGGCCCTGTTCGCCGCCATTTCCAAGCTGAAGCCATTGGCATGGCCGTGTTTCGCGATCTCGAATGCCATCTCGACGGCGGCAGCCAGCATGCCGCCCGTTCTGATTTCCCTCACACGCCCGCCATACAGTTCCTGCCGCTCTTGGCCAGCGACTGCCGCCGCTGCCTTGACCTACTGCATGCCGATACAGGCGCTGCCGGATTCCGCAACCGTATTCCATAGTGCCTTTCCCCAGATCTGGATGAAGTAGGGATAGCCCTGAGTCTCGTCAAGGATGGCAGACAGGGCCTGATCCTCGAAACGCACCTGTTCTCCGAACGGCTCGGTCAGCGCCCGGGAGGATGCCGACCGGGTCAGCCGACCGACCCGCCAGAGATTGAACCGTTCGGCAAAACTCGAACCCGACCTGCGGAGAAACATCGACAGATCCGGCGTGCCGGCGATCACAAGAAGCATCGGGCGCCTTATCGCCACCGCTTGGAAGGCGTCGTACCATAACCGGGCAATTTCGGACGGCATGTCGTGGGCTTCGTCGACCAGCACAAGAAGCCGGCCCCGGCTGCGGGCGAGCGCATTCAGATGTCTGGCAACGTTCGCTGCCGCCCCGTTCGTCGCGCTGCCGCTGCGGGTGCCGGCAGTGATCGAAAGTCCGGGGGCTGGCTCAAATTTGGTTTCCATATGCAGGTCGCGTTTGCCGAAGCCGAACATGCTTCCCCTCAGCCATCGCAGCGTGCCGACCAACATGTCCAGGCTGTCAAAAGCCTGTTTGGGCAGGAAGACGACTGCAATCTTCTCTTTCCTGGCTTGTTGCTCCATCCAAACGAGCAAAGCTGTCTTGCCGCAGCCCCGCGGCCCCATGAGTTGAAGCGCGGTGGCTCTGCATTCGCCGCTGCGAAGAGTATCCAGACGCGTCCTGAACTCCTGTTTCAGAGCATCGCGCCCGGCCAGCACCGGCGGCAGATCACCGGTGCCGGGGTGAAACGGATTCCGGCCCATGCCGCCTGCTGCCATCTTAACTCCTGATGAAGACTGGAATACCGGCAATGCTAGACTGAATACAGTGCGATGCCAAGTATTTCCGGACCGGCGGTGCCGCGGCTCAATCTCCATCTCGCTTCCGGCTTGGTTGTGCGGGAGGTTGCGCAGGGACAACGGCAGCTGCCGGTCCAGTCAACTTGGCGAGCAGGGCCGGAATGCCGGCCTCTGACTGCAGCTTACTTGTGGATTCAAATGGCAACGGGCTTTAGCGTGCGCTGTATGAAACCTTGACAGGCATGGGCGGGGGCGACCCTCCGAAAAAATTCTCACTCTGAGCAGCGGAAAAGGACTGCGGCAGATCCCGGCTGAAAATGCCGAAGAACCGCTTGGAAGAGACGGGTCGCGCTGATCCCGGGCCTGCGTCTTGCTGCGCCGGATTTCCGCCCTTCTCATAACCGGCGGCCTTCGAAAACGCATTTGCGGGACACCCTGAACATCTGCTATGGCTTGATTTCGGCAGAGAGGCTGTCGGCAGATCTTGGCAGTGAATTTAGTGTTCACATGGGCGTATTTAATGAGCGAGGGCTCCATTATCAAACACATCCGGCAGTTGCCGTGCGGAAAACACTGCAATAGCAAGACACTGTCGAGATCGCCGCTTGGCTGAAACAGAAGACCATGTCAGGAATTCTGAAGCTGCGCAAACATGTCGGACAGCTGTATGGTCCAATAGCGGTCACGATGCTGATGAATACCATCTCCGAAGGCAGTGCCAAAACGGTGACAATGAGAACAACACGCTCGCAGGCGATGTAAAGGAAAGGTTGAAAACTTCATGAACATTGTCGAGATCAAGGTAACACTCAAAGATGTCAAACCGCGGGTAAGCCGTGTCCTCCAAGTGTCCGCCGATATCTGGCTGGACGAGTTGCACCTGACCTTGCAGGCTGCGATGGGCTGGGAAAATTCGCATCTTTATATGTTTGTAGCCGGCCCGGTCACCTGGGGGTTGCCTGATCCAGACTTCGCAGGCGGAGACGACCTGTACGCCGATGACAGCACCCTGTCAGATGTGATTAAGGTCACCGGCAAAAAGACAATTAAGTACATTTATGACTTCGGTGACAGTTGGGATCATACAATCAAAATCGGCAAATTCAGCGACCCGGATCCCGGCGAACTTTATCCAAGGCTGCTTAAAGCCACCGGAAAATGCCCGCCTGAGGATGTCGGCGGTTGCTGGGGCTATGAGAATTTCCTTGCCGCCATCGCCGATCCTGATCACCCGGAGCATGAAGATTTCAAAGACTGGTATGACGGTGACTTCAATCCCGATCAGCCGGAAACCGACGTATTGAAACACCATGTCTTAACGCTTGCGAAAAGTTGGGAATCCGAAGAGTCCGGCAGTTAGATCCTGTTGACAAATGGGGTTGCGCTTCCGGCGATTTGCTGCCAGAATCGCCTTAACGAGTGCCGGAGCGGCGCCGCAGGCAAGAGGAGCAGAGAGACAAATGAACGCTGACAGAACCATAACGAATTTCACCGAGGGATACGCAGCCAACTGGATCGTCCACCCGGCTGCGCGAGCCTTCATAGAAAATTGCCGGTCGCATCAAAGCTTTGACGAACGGTCCGGTGGCGGCTGCCGACGCAGCATGAATTGTCGACCTCGTCTCGTCAGGCGCACATAATAACCCATGGGGATACCGTGAACCGGTACAGCCATGGCTCAGGTGCCTCCTGCCAAGTCCTGCCGCCATGCCCTGTGGCCTACCGTGTTCCGCGCTTCCGCACCCTCAGAGCCAGCGACGCGCACTGAGAAACACCACAGCTTACGCGGCTTGACTTGGTTTGGCAGTCGCACTACACAAGGATCGTCGGGAGACGGTTAAGAAACGGCTCCTGTACCTATTTAGGGGCGCCCTCGGGTGCCCCATTACTTTATCGGAGGTATCGCCATGCCACAAATCGCCGTCTTCGTGGACGCCGGCTACTTGTATGCGCAGGGTTCCGCTTTGCTCAAAGGGAAAAAGCTGGGTCGGGATTCGATACGACTTTCGGAAAAAGAAACCCTCGACCAGTTGGCAGAGACCGCCCGCGCCGTCGCCTCCGATGCCCGCCTGCTTCGCATCTACTGGTATGACGGCGTTCTCAAGAGCAACCGTCCGACCCTTGAACAGGACTTGATTGGTCAGTCCGCGAATACTAAGCTGCGCCTTGGGCTGATCAACAGCCGCGGCCAGCAGAAAGGGGTGGATTCGCTGATCGTTACGGATCTGATTGAACTCGCACGAAACCGCGCGATCACTGATGCCCTGATCCTTTCCGGCGACGAAGACGTCAAGATCGGCGTCCAGATCGCGCAGACCTTCGGAGTGCGGATTCACCTTCTCGGCATCAAGCCGGCCAAGGGTTCTCAGTCAGACAGTCTGATGATGGAGGCCGACACTTGCCACGAATGGGACGAAGCGACCATCGGGAGATGGATGCAATGCGACGACGCAACTAAGAATTTGCTGGTTCCACCGGGGGCGGTCACCTCCGAAACCGACAATCTGTCCGCGGCTGACCGACAGCCGTCTGAAAGCAAACCTCTTTCGACCTCCGGCGCATTCCAAGCGATCGTAGCCATCGAGGCAAAAAACTCGATCAAGGTCCTCTCGGCTTCCGACTTGGAAAGACATGCACAATTTATCGACAACAACCCGGGACGCATCCACCCCGATATCGATCGTCGAACTCTCGCTAACCTTCGTCATTGCCTCGGCCGCGACCTCACGGACACTGAACGCAGGGAATATCGCCAAGCATTCGCCGAAGCGCTGCGCAGCGCTTACGACGACAACCGTTGCCGTGGATAGCCGGTGCTGGGACCGGAATCCTGCCGACGCTTTTTCCTATGCGCTGACAGTGAGGGAACCCATCAGACGATTGTGAGTTGCGGCCGCAAGCTATTCATAAAACCGCCGGAAAATAATTTTTCCGGCCGGCCCGGCTACCATCCTGATTACCGCTCTATACCCGACAAACGATGACAAGAAAATTATATATCTCTTCATGTGATAATGATAACGCTAGTAGTCGGACACAGCGGAATTGACGGTAAAAACAGGTTGAGAGAAGAAGCCGGAAACAACAAACTTGATATACCGGGGCGTCTGCTTCACTATTTCCATCCATCAATACAACAAAGACAGACTACTAGTCTAAGCTTCGGACTCAATCATTCGCTTGGCGGCATTCCGCAGAAGCCGGCGGACGGCGGTGAGGATAACAGCGGCGGCGAAGTTGCGCGTCCGCTTGTCAAAGCGGGTCGCAACCCGTCGGGACTCTTTGATTTTGAGAAAAAACGCTCAATGACATCACGTTCCGCATAGGCGGCGGCATCAAGCGGCCGCTGCCGCCTGCGGTTCGGCTCAGACGGAATGACGGCCCGGCCGCCCCGAGAGAACCCCATTTCACGCGGCTCGCTGTCCAGGAGCGACCCGGCAGTGAGCGGCGCGAAGAATATACCGTCCATCAACCGGCGATCGTATTTGCGCAGGGGCTTGGTCGGTTTTTCGGCATCACGCTCTCCAAACGTTGCTGTTAATCGTCCGTCATGCCATGCCGAGCGCCTGTCATCTCAAATCTCTTTTGCGTGCTTTCACCGCTGGTTGACCGACATACGGAAGGCGGATCATCATGGCATGAGGTGCAGTGGATGCGCCGCGTACATCGAAATCTCTTCGCTTCATGCCTCCATATTTCGCTCAAGTTCCAAACGCTGCGTTCTTCCCTCGGTCTCGCTCGGATTTTCGCCGGCACGATCCAATCAGACTCCGCAGGCAGGTTTGATGCTCTTCGCCCTTGCACCGTCGTTGACCTCCGGCAGGCGCAGGCCGGCTGTCAAGGTCACGCCGGACAGGGCCGCCGATTTCGATTTGTTGTCGAGTCCGACGAATAACGCCTTTGCCTGTTGAAACCTGCCGCCGAGAAGCTGGACTCTTCCGGCAGCGTAGTTGCTGACCAGATACCAGCCCTGACCGTCTTTGTTCGTGAGCGCAGGAAATCACCGTCTGCTGCGAATTCCAGATGCTGCCGCATACCAAGGATCGTCATGGATGCGGCTGTCCGGGGTCGCCGGCGGTTATGAAACGCCTGTCCGCAAGTTCGGAATCATCGGTCTGGAGAGAAGGGCGCGCAATTTTCCACATTTCCAAGGAATTTTTCTTTGGGAATTTCACGCCGCCGGTTTTGACTGAGGAAGTTTCGGGAAGGTCAGAGGTGTAGAATGGCTTGCAAAACCGCCGTCATGTTCGCTGCGATCGTAACTTTGCCGGTTGTTCCGGCAGACGCGGACTGGGTGAAGGATTCCATCAGCCCTCACTGCAGCGAAGAGGCGAGAAACCGCATTGCTCAGGGAACAAGGAAGCGGATTGAATCTTCGGTCCGAAGGTCGGAGGCGGCGATTGAACCGCCCGCTGCGACGGGGGATTTGAGCTGCCTTGACGGACTTATGGACATGCCTTTGGACTCGTTCGCGCCTTCGGGCAGGCTCGGAAGCCTGTTCTCAGGATCACTGGACAGCGTAATCGGCAGCGGAACCGACTCCCGGCGGATCTGCGGCTTCGCGGCGCGGAAATGGCGCGAAGTCACCCGCCCCGTCTCATCGCCGCTGAAAATTCTGAGGCGCGGCCTGCCGCCGGATCTTTCGAAGGCATTCAAATCAGCGGACCGGCTCGGTTTGTCAGGCAGCCCGGACGCGGCCGCCCGGAGGCAGGATCCGGCCGCCGCGCCGCCGCGAAAGGAAGCGGGATCAATCCGTGCGCCGGCAGCGGAAACCCAGAAGGCCCGGTCCGGCCAGTCCGGCGGGCGGCATGATGATCCGGTCGGGGAAATCTGGAAATCGCTCTACGGATCGGAAGAATCGCAATGAATGCGCCGCGGAACATTTTCTTAGCGGCCGCTGTCGCAGTCCCGGTTGTTGCGGCCGCCTTTCTGGCTTTGACGGGCCAGGCGAATGCGCAGTTCGCGGGCTGCCGGTGCGGAGCCATCCGGGCGATGCACGGCGACACGCGTTCGCATGTCACCGAGGAGACTTCCGAAGCCGCGCATCATGTTGTTGAGGCGATGCGGGCGCAGACCCGGCAGACCAGCCGGCATCTGGACCGGCAGGTGGAAGCCGCTGAAAGGATCGCGGACGCTGCCTCGCAGAACCGTGCGCAGCTTGAACGGCACCGCGCTCGTGCCGAGGCCGAAAGCGGCCGGCTGGATCCGAACCCTGATTTTTGTCTGATCCTTGATACGGCTCTGGCACCGGAACTGCCTGCTGATTCAGATATCCCGACGGCATCAGCCGCTGTCCGCGCCGCCGCCGCCTGGTCGCGCGGAGAAGCGGAACCGGTGGCCGTCAACGGCCTGCGGATGGCGGCTTATCTTGTGCGCGAGCGCGAAGAAATCCAGAACGCCGGCGGCGCGGCGGATGCCACGACAGAATGGAGCGTTCCGCTGAATCAGCGGACTCTGGATCTCAGCGACGAATTAACGCGCAGAGCTCTTCCGAGACTGATCGCCAACACAGTCGATCCGTATCCGCCGAAACCTCTCACTGATGAAAATCTGCGGACGCCCGCCGGGGTTTCCGAGGCGGTGCGCCGGCGGGCCGCGGAGGCCCGCAACCAAGCCGCGATTTCCGCCATTGAACTGTCGCTGCGGCTCGCGAGCCCGTCCCTTCCCGCCGCCCCCTACCGGACTATCGCGGAGAGAACGAGGTACGGCGCTGAAATTCCGGATGTGATCAGTGAACTTCAGGCATTGGAGATCCGCGCTGCGGCATATTATTCCCCTGACGCCGAAACACTGGAGATCAGGCATTCAAAAACCGAACGGGCCCTGCTTCAGGATCTGATTGATCTGCTCTCGCTCAACACCCGGATCGCGCATCTCCGCCTTGAGCAGGAGCGGCGCGCGGCGGTTCTGCAGGCAGCTCTGCTCGGACTGTTGACCGATGGAACCGCATCGGACCTCGGTCTTCCCTGACCCGTCGGTGTTTTCGTGGCGATCATCCGCGGGCAGCGCCGCGGAACCTGAAACCATGAGCGGCGGAATCGTCGCGGCGCAAGCCGGAACGGTCTCGGTCCCGGCAAGCCGGAATAAAACTCCGGTCCGGGCTCTCCGTTCCTGAAAAAGCGGAAACACGGAATTGGACGACGAAACCGGAAGAGGAGACAAGCGGGCACCGTCGCCGCTCGTGAAAGCCGTCACGAATCCGGATGTGTTCACGGTATTGATGCTGACAGCCGTTGCCGCGATGCCTCTCATTCCCGGCGCATGGCTGGCGTGTTTGCCGCTTTCGGTCCTTCTTTGCGCAGCCATGGCGTCGCGCAAGACCAGACTGCCGTACCGCCTGCCGTTGTCCTGGAAGGGCCGGGATTACGGCTCGCCGTTGCCCGGCGGCGGCAAAAAATTCCGTTCAGGCGAAGGGCTGCTGTTCCTCGGCAACGAAATTGATTCACAAGAGGAGATCTGGATCTCCAACAGCGACGCGCGCCGGCACGCGCTGGTCTTGGCCACCACCGGAGCAGGGAAGGCGCTGCCCGACGAAGTCTTGGTCCTGACGCCGGACGGCTGGCGCAGGAACGGCGGTCTCCGCGCCGGAGACCGGGTCATTCATCCTTCGGGCAGGGAGTTGAAAATCCTCTCGGTGCATCCGCAGGGTCGGCTGCCGGTCGTCCGGTTGACGTTTGCGGATGGCCGTGCTGCGGAATGCTCGCGCGATCATTTGTGGCGGGTCAGGCTGCGGGAATCCGCAGGCGTAACGGAGAAGTCCGGACTGTGGACGGCGGCGGACATCGGAATCGCGCTGCGGCTCGGCGCCCTCAATGGAAACGGCGGTCCCCGTGTCTTCATTGAACTGCCGCGGCCTGTGCCGGGATCGGCCGACGCTCCCCGCTTAACCCCTGAAGCAGCGGAAACAGCTGCGGCGCAAGGCCTCGACCGGCTGGGATTCATGCCGTCTCTGTCAGGCAGCCCTGAACAGAGACTGTCCTGGCTGGCCGCCGTGATCCGGATGCGCGGCATAACGTGCCGCGGCGATTCCGCGCGCCCGTGGATTGAAATCCCGTGCCTGAATGACCGTGACGGATTTTTGCTGCGGCACATGATCTGGTCACTGGGCGGCAGCGCCATGCAGCTCAGCGGAGCGCGGGGCCGTCAGATCCTGTTCCGCCTGCCGGGGCAGGAAACCGTGCAGCCCGGCATCCCTTCCTGTGATCCGTCTCTGACCGAGGACGGCCTCGAAGTGACGGGAGCAGAGGGGTCCTTTGACTGCGCTGAGGCCAAAGACATGCGCCGCAGAGTCCGCCGGTTCATCCAATCCGGCAGGATCAGAGAAAACGAAGCCGGCCGGATTCTCAAAGAGTTCCGCCGAATCGAGAAACCGATGACGTGCATCCGGACGGACGCGGATGACGGGATGTTTATCGCCGAAAGCTATCTGCCGACTCATAACACCGAATTTCTCCTCGGGCTGGCTTCCCAGTCGCTGATGTGGTCTTCGGGATTTCTGTTCATTGACGGCAAGGGAACCACGGAGTTCCATGCCAAAGCGTGGTCGATCGTGTCGAAATTCGGACGCCAGGACGATTACCGGGTGCTGAATTTCACCGACGGAGGAGCCGGCGGCGACATGGCGGCGGGCGGGCCGGAGGTGCAGTCCAACACCCTCAATCCGTTCGCGGAAGGCAGCTCCGATCAGCTCATGAATCTGATCGTTTCGCTGATGGGCGAGGCGGGAAACGCCGGAGAGATGTGGAGACACCGGGCCATGGCTCTCGTCACATCGACCATGAAGGCGCTGGTTGAAATCCGCGATGCCGGGGACATCATGCTGGATGTCCAGACGATACGTGATTTTCTCCCGCTGGGTTCCGGCGTCCGCCGGAAGTTTCTCGGCGGCAAACGCATCGCGGACATTTCCGGGATTCCGGATGCGGCGTGGGACGAGCTGCGCGGCCGCGGCGGATTGATCGAGCTTTATCTGCGCGCGCTGAGAGGCGAGTTTTCGGAAAAGTCCCGCCTTGCCTTGAAAGGATTCTTTGATTCCTTGCCGGGCTTCAGTCTGGAGAGGGCGCTGAACGGCGACCCGCAGGAAGGGAAGGCGGCGGAGCAGTATGGATTTCTGTCGATGCAGCTGACCAAGCCGTTGGGATCCCTCGCCGATGATTTCGGGCATATATTCAGGACGCCGATCGGCGAGGTGAACATGGACGACGTGGTGCTGAACCGCCGTGTTTTGGTTGTCCTGTTGCCCGCACTGCAGAAAGCGCCGGAAGAGATGCGCAACTGCGGCCGCATCGTGGTCGCGATGCTGAAGATGATGATGGGCAGGGCCGCGGGGTCGCGGCTGGAGGGAACGAAGCGGGAGCTGATCGACATCCGTCCCTCGAATGCGCCTTCGCCGTTCATCGTGGTGCTTGACGAGGCCGGATATTACATGGTGAAGGGCATCGACACGATGATGGCTCAAGCGCGTTCCTTGGGCTTTATGATCATCATCGCCGGGCAGGACATGGCGTCAATGCAGTCGGTTTCTCCGCAGATCGCCGAGACCGCCGCCGCGAACGCCCGGTTGACTGTCGCCGGCGCCACCGAGGACGCGAAACGGACATGGGAGTTTCTCCGCAGCAAATTCGCGCGGCAGCGGGTGGCCGTCGCCTCCGGCAGAATCCGGAAGTCCGGCTGGCTGTCGGCTGAATGGGTTGACCGGCCTGACAGGCAGTTCGTCGAAACCGACCGGGTGCCGATCCGCGAGCTGCAGAAACTGCGCGAAGGCGAGTTTTATTTCCTCATGGAATCAAGACTTGTGAAAGCGCGGGCGTTTCACATCGAAGAATGCTGCGCTCCGTGGCTGGCGATCAACAAATTTCTCGCTGTCCGGGGTCCGTACGATCCTGTCTTGAAAGGCCGGGACAGCGGAGAAAGACGGTTTCTTGACGCTGTCGGTTCCATCGCGGGCAATTTGCTGGATGAGCAGGAAATGCTGAAGCGGGAGCGCAATTTTCCTTTCGACCCCCATGACGGCCTGCACTGTGCCGTGCGCTATGCCGCAAAAGCGCTGGAGCAAGAGCGCAAACAGCGTCCCGGTTCCTGTGACGCGCTCAGCGCCGGCATGCTTGGACTGGCTTTCGGAACTCAGTTGCGAATGTCAGATTCCGAAACTGAATCCGCAGAAGATGGTCGCGAAGGCTGGGACAGCGGACAGTTCGCCGGCAAGGGCGCCTCGGAATAACCGGACCGAAAGCCGGGATTGCGGAACGGCCGGAAATGCTGTGCCCGTTCTTTTGCCGGTCGTCTCCCCGCACGCATTGAAAGTCGGAAGCATGCGCGTTGGAATTCCCGGCCTATGCGCCGAGTGTCCAGTGCGTGATGATTCCGGGATGTCGGGTTGAGAATTGGCAGCAGGGAAGAAAGCTTCGCCTTAATAGGGGCAGCTGAGTTTCAATTGCACGCCCAACGAAATATCAAGGATAGAGTGAGAAGAGCCGCTCAGATCCTTTGCCCGCCTCGGAGGCGGACCAGGAGTTGATCGCGGACTTCTTCGTGTACGTCATATTCAGCGGTTGCCGCGATTTCCAATGTGACGGCGATTGCGAACGGAATGTCCAAATCGGGGTCGAGACCGCCTCCTGAGGCATCGCGGCACTGAACGCGAATCGGAAGCATTGCGGCGCCGTCATAGTCGGGTGCGCGGACTCGGTCGTGTACGAGACGGCGGGACCAAGCAGTCCCGCGCTTGATGAGAGCCACAGCGGGCGGCTCGGATTTCATCGCAAGGTTCCAGCCCTTGTCTTCAGCGCTGTCTTCGAGCACGCCGCCATCTGCGGCAATCGCTTCCAAGGCGGCTAGGCGGTATTTTGCTCGGGCCGGCTCTACAGGCGAAAACCATGTCAAACTAACCAGCATAGACCGGTGAACCTTGTCACCGGACAGGGACGGGGGCAGCGGCATATCGAAAATCGCGCCTCGGTCCTTTCGAACCTGACCGAGACCAACCAAGGTAACCCCCTTAAGCGGAGCTTCGCACATGAGTTCGGCGTCCAAGAAGCCGTATCCGTAGTGACGGGCGACTTCTTCCGCGGCTTGCTGGTGGCGGCGGCGTCCTGAGGCAGCGCTTTCGGCGCGGTAGAGTGCCTTCGCGGTGTCGGGCCATTTGCTGGCGTTGATCGCCAATGCTCTGGTAAGCAGCGCGAGGTCATTGCGGGAAAGGCCGATCCCCTCGTAAGGGCCGCCTTCTCCAGTGAGCACGACGGCAGCATTGACCAGTGACCTCGTTACAAGAGCAGCGGCACAACTGGTCCCCCGGTCGCGAGATCGGGATGAAGCGCCGATGCCGGCCGTTGCGACAGTCAATCCTGTGCGCACACTCCGGGGAATGATCTTTAATCTGAGATTGTCCCCGGCGGTGGCAGCCGAGATTTCCTGATATCCGCCGATCCCGATGATATCAGGCTTGATAGCGCGAAAAGGACCGAGGCCAAATGCGCTTGATATTGCAGGTAGAACTTCACCGTCTTCCTGCATCTTGATCGTTCCTGCAGCGGCGGCCATACCGGCCGGCGTCAGATCGAGAGATGCGGCGCCGACCGTGAGGACGTTGAGGGCCTCGCTCGGCGCGAGGAGTGTGCGTTCGTAACGATGCCGACGTTGAGCAGCGCGGACATATTCACGACGTTTCAGCAAGCATAGGTCCTCAAATCCGCTTGCGGTCATGTCAGGTATCTGAAGAGCTTCTAAGACGTTGCCGGCTGAGACAACAAACAGGATTCCCGCCTCACTCGACCACCAGTCGAGCAGTCGCGCCAGCGAGCTGATCCGGCCGCAGAAATGCGAACCATGGATTCCTATCGAGAAATTCACGACAAACGCATTCGGCGCCAAAGGATCCTCGTCACGGAATGCGCGCTTAAGAGCAGTATGAACGAGGTCTACAAAAAGTCGGTCGTTTGGAGATGTAGCCCCATCTTCGGTGTCGACCAACAGAGGAATGGCCAAAAGATGGCTGTCGAGAACCGGGCGCCCGTCCGAATCGAGGTCTCCCCTCAGAATGAGAGATGCCATAGCGGTCGCGTGACGTCTGTCGGCGACTAGAGATCGGCTGACCAGATCGTGCACGTCTTCGATGGCAACACCACCATCAAGGCTGCGGTGACCGGCGAGCGGGGTGCCATTGAGGAGAAGAACGCGGAAAGGACTGGCGGGGTCGAAGTCCTCGAAGCCTTTCCAGTCAACGTCTGCAGGCTGAGACTGCGCAGGCAGCGACTGGACGATAGTTTGGGGTAAAATGAACTGAAGACCATCGAGTGTTGCGAGTCCGTTCGGAGCGGACGGATTTTCAAGCATGGCGCGCACGGTGCCGGCAGCCAGTCCGACGAGCATGGCGTCATAAACAAAGCTCCCTTCGTGAATGGCGCTTCGGTCGATGACGTGGCCGCCAATAGCAGCGACCTTTGTTTCGGTTTCCCGCCGCCAATGGCCAAGTTTATCCAAGTTTTGCGTCGGCCAATGTTCAAGTTCTAACCTTACTTCGGCATCATCGTCGAACGGAAGTCGGTTCTCAAGCTCAGTGCGGTTGTCAGCAGATAGGCGATCTTCCGGCCCCCAGGGACGTAATTCGGCAAGCATGTCAAAAAGGCGCCACCAAGGGGTGTATCTGCGTTCAGCATTGCGATCCATCTGATATCTGCGCCAAAGCCGAAGGAGCTGGTTGAATGCATCTTGGGTAGGCATAGTCGCATAGAGTGTCGGGGACACCGCGTTCAGATTGTCAACAATCAGATCATCCGGCAGATTGTAGTCTTCGTTCAGTTCAATTTCGGAAAGCACTTCCAAGTCGACTAACCGGGCAGCGCGGGCAAAATCACCGATCTGCACCGCTGTGACGAATACAAGGGCGCGCTCGGGCGCGATGCCGAATGGATCGCGCCGTAACTCAAGCGCTGCATCTTCACGAGCAAGAGCGGCTTCGAGACGCTCGAATTCCGGGCGGAATCGTTCTCTTTGTGTGCTGCGTCCAATCCCTTGAGGGCGCGGGAAGCGAGCAGGCGCACTTGTCATCCTGCGCGCGGGGCGCGAATCAGGCAAGCGCAGGATCGGTCGATCGGTCATTCGTGTGGCATCGACCCTGCCGGGCCGCTCAGATCGTTCCTGGCCTTCACTCGGTCCTTGACCAGCGTCCGGAAGGTCATGCTGTTTTGTGTCATTGCGCAGTGGCGGTGGAGATCAAGGAAGAAATCCTCAGCCTCCGAAAAATTCTTCGGCGAAACGGCTAAACGCAATCTCTTGGCGGTGTAGCCCGATTTCTCACTGAATTCCCGGAGCCTGTGCGCAAAATATTCCGTCATCTGGTCATCTGTCGGTTCCCCCAACTCAAGCTTGATTTCGAATCGCCTCCATGTGGCCCGGTCGAGCAGCTCTGGATGGTTGGTGGCAGCAACGAGAACACAATAAGAAGGAAGATCATCAAGCTGCAGGAGAAGGGTTGTCACGACCCGCTTAATTTCGCCAGTTTCGTGGAGATCGCCTCGTTCTTTGCCAAGGGCATCAAATTCGTCAAAGAAGAGAACACATGGTTCGGTTCGCACATAATCGAAGAGACGTCTCAACCTCTGGGCTGTTTCGCCCAGATAACTAGTTACCACTGCGTCGTATCGGACTGAAAACAGCGGAAGGGCCAGTTCGAAGGCAAGACTCTCGGCAAGAGAAGTCTTGCCGTTTCCCGGCGGTCCGACAAGCAGTACACGATGACGCGGTTCTAAGCCGTGGGCGCGCAGAACTTCTGCTCTTCCCTGCTCTTCGATCAGTTCGTGACAAGCGTTCCGAATAGCCTTCGCGAGAAACAGGCTGGTCAGCGGCCGCTCCGGATGACGGCGTTGGATACCTCCGAACCCGTTTCGGACACGCAAGGTCCCCGGCTTAAGCGACCCCGGCCCCGCGGGACGTGGAGGAGCGGTAAGCACTCGTTCAATTCGTTCCGCGACGATGGTGTGCTTCTTCGCGCGTTCGTTCGCGGCGATCGCCTCGGCGGTCACACGGGCGGACGCCTGATCCCCGCTGACGCCGGCCTTGACGAGGTCGACAATGAGATCGCTTCGGGCCATCAAGAATTCCATTTGATCCTGACAAACTCAATCATATTGCTGATTTTCCTGAAAACAAACGGATTTTACACAAAATTGCCTGTTTGGGCGAAATTTGCACGGATATCTGTGATTCAGATGCCCATTTCCTTTTCACTGCGCCTCTCGCGGGCAGGCGTTTCGGCTCCGGTGTTCGGTCGGGGGATATTGTCGGTTCGACTTCACTTTCCAGCGAAAGCGGTGGGGATGTCTCCGTGTACGGTTTTTCAAGGCCGAGGCGGCGCTTTCCCGTGTTCGCGCTCCGTTTGGGTGTCTTCCCCGATCCCTTTGAGCGTGGAGATGCGCCCGCGAGTCACGGCTTCGAGCCGTTCCCTGAGCGCCTGCACATCGTTGGCAACCAGTTCCATCACAGGAATTATTGAAAGAATGAAAGTTATGCTTGACGTAATACGGATACTCTCTTAGCGCAGAGTTAATGGGAACGCTTCGGGATCATGGGGAGCTGTGACAGCCAGTTTTTCGGATAGGAAAACCGCAGCGTTCTGTGACGGTCACCAGGGTTCGCCGGACCGCCTTGCGTAAGCTTGACCAGTTCGACGCGGGGGAATGTCCCGCTTGGTGTTGAAACCCGCAGGAGCGATGCTGCCTGTCGACTACCTACGCGGCGTCCTTGAGCCGGTCAAGCCGATTCTTTCGACGATGTTCGATGAGAGCCTGCTTGAGAACGGGCAGCTGCCTGTAAGCCTTGATGCGGCGGAAACCCCTCTCGGCCTCCATCATGCCGGCAGCGGGCTGTCGCAGAGCCATCCCGGCGTTCCTCCAGCGCTTCACGTTGCGGCAGACCTGCCGGACCGTGCTGTTCATCGACTCGATGATGTTCATGCTCGCCAGCGACCGCCGCAGCTCTGACGGCAGGCCGAGCCGGGAGACGGTCAGGACCTCGTCCAAGCCCTCAAGTATCGACCGGGAGACATCCGGAGCCTCCTGTTCAAACCGCTGAGCCAGGCTGCGCATCAGCCGCTCGGCCTTGTCGGCGTCATCAAGTTCCCAGGCTTGCCTGAGCGTCCGCCGCACGCCGGCGTGATGTTCCGCGGCGAGACGGTCGATGATGTTGCGGCCCTTGTGAACCTGACAGCGCTTAATAGGGATGTCCGAGCCGAAAGTGCGCCGGATCGCCTTGCTGAGCGCCCTGGCTCCGTCGACGATGAACAGATAACAGCCCTTCGGATCAAGCCCGCGCCGGATCAGATCATCAAGCAGAGCCTGCACGGTCGCGGCGTTCTCCGTCGCGCCTTCGATGACGACCAGCGGGCGCTTACGCCCCGACGCGTCAATGCCGACGGCCCCGATCATCAGCAGGCGGTCGCTCATATGCAGCCCGTCGATCTGAACCGCGACGAGATCAAGCTCCGACAGATCGGAAGTCATCCATTCATCAAACTTCGCCTGCGTCAACGCCTTGAACCGGCGGGACACGGCCGATTTCGACAGCCCGCAGCCCGCCCCGCAGGGAACCCCGGCCTCCGGAATCCTCACCGCCCGGCGGAACTTGCGGGTCGCTACGTTCGCGGTCATCAAGTTCACGGACTGTTGATCAAGATAGCCGTCCGCGGAGATCTCCTCCCAGCTCGGCAGAGACATCTCCTTGCCCGCAGCTTTGCAGCGGAGCCGGGGGCGGTCGATGCCGACCTTGCCGCCGTGAAACCCGACCTGGGAACGCGTATGTCCCCAGCGGTGCCCCGGCTTGTCGGGAGAATGACTGTGACGTTTCCCGGCCAGCCGTTCGGCGTCCTCGTCCATCATCTGCCGCAGATACGCGATGCCCGTCGTCAGACAGAATTTCTCGAAACTCTCGGTCACGTCTTCGTACGCCTCTTCGACGAGCGCGTCGATGTTCGAAACGCTGGCGGAGGCGCGGGAGAATGTGCTAATGGTCTTCATGGTGTTGCTTCCTTTTTCTTCAAAAATCCCCGAGCTGATGCTCGGGGGAGAGGCAACACCGCCCATATCAAATTCAACACCAAGTGGGACATCCCCGACGCGGCTGCGGGCCTGGGTGATCCGGCAAAGCCAAGCAACCGTCTGTAGGCGCTCAAGTGCCAGCGAAAGGGAAAGCGGAGCATCCGCATCAACGATTAGTGGCGCATTTGGTTCAAATGGGCTGAATGAGGTCACGGTCCGACTGAAGTAGAAATCGTGGACTGCCATTAGCCGGGAGGAAAATCATACTTGATCTCATCCTTCCGGGTGAAACCCTGCGCGAGGATCTTGATGCGATCGGCATGAGTGCGGCGGAACTCGCGCGGCGCATCGAAGTGCCGGTGAATCTCGTTCCCGAGATACTGAACGGCCGCCGCTCGATCACCGGCGATACGGCGTTGCGCCTAGTAGTCGGACATGGCAGGAGTGATGGCACGGGCGGGTTGGGAGCAGCAACCGGAACCGTTAAACTCGTTACATTTCGGGCGCGTCTGCTTCGTTCTTTTCATCCATCAATACAATAAAGACAGACTGCTAGAGCCTGTGGACATTCACTTTGCCGCGATCAGACCGGCGGCCAGTTAGATCGCTGCCGCGAAGCTGGTATCGGTCTTGTCATTCCGGGGAATGTCCCGCTTGGTGTTGAAATCCGCAGGAGCGATCCTGCCTGCCGGCTATCTAGTGTCTGCCAGAAAACCCCTGTTTTCGGCGGCGTCCGGCGGCGGCTCGGCGGGGCCGGACGCCATTCAGCGGCGGATCCGGCCCGGATTTCGGCTTCTGAAGCGCGCCGGACGGCGGAAATTAATTGCTGACACTGAATTAACGGGCGTCAACGTTGAATTGATGAGTTGACGGAGCACGGCTGACCGCTCCCGGGTTCAGAGACCCGGGAGAAAGCTGTTGTTTCGATGAGGGGGGGGGGGGTGTCAGGCGGCGCGTCGTCGCAATCGCGTCCTGTTCCGCATCGGACGTCTTTTCCGCAGAAGCCTTCCGAGCCGGCAGCAGTTCGCGGCCAGCACCGCTGAGGCTGCGGTGCGGGCGAAGCCGTCGCGGCCATGACTCCGCACCCGGTCGAGACCGCGATGCTCGAGACAGCTGATCGCCGATTCAACCGCCGGATGCTGACGGCGGGCCTCGGCGAAGCCGGGTTCCGACTGCCGCTCCCGCTCGGCCTTCGAAAGATACCCCTTCTTCGGCAGCGCGTTCAGATCAAGCCTCGCACCCAGCTCCCGGCGGTTCTCCGGGCTGTGAAAGCCGCGGTCAAAACTGCAGGACCGGAATTCCGGAAACCGCTCCTGAGCCCCCTCGACGACCGGAACGGCATGGTGAACATCGGAGTCTTACTGCATGATCCTATGACAGTTACGAACTGAAACTGATCCTCGGCGATAACCGTCGGAACTACCAGCTCCACGGGCGAGCCGGCCTTGCCCTTGGCTATCCACCGCGCATTCGGCTCGAAAATCGAGAACACCTTCTCGTTCTGCGGTATCACCTCCCCCCGGAGCAGGCGGCGGTCAACCTGGTCGATCTGCCGCCTGGCGTGCCGCAGATAACTGTCGATCAAACACAGTTTTAACGCGCTGGCCCCGGCCGCCGTCAAAGCCGAAAAAGTCTGGTTCGCCTTCGCGACGAGGCGGCGGCAAAACCGCAGATATTCCCTGACGCGCGTCTCGGTCTGCCGCCGCCGCGTGCGGACGCTGTGAAACCGCCGCCGCAGCGCGGCCTGCGGATGCTCGCTCTGCCGCTGGTCGGGAACGCCGCGCCGGCAAGCCTCCCGCGCCGTCTCCCGCACCATGCAGCGCACCGCATCCATGAGAAGATTCACATCCGTCGGAAAATGAACATCCGTCTCAACGCAAAAACTGTCAACGCGGCCGCGCAACGCGGCACTGGGCTTTTTTCCGGCGACCTCATGGCCGCTCTCTACCAGAAGCTTGCTGACGCGCACTGGCATCCGCGGCGTCAAAAGCGAAACATTGTCGACAAGCGTCTGCATCTCATACCCGCCGCAGTCGAAAACATCATCATGGCCGAGCATCGCGCGGACCAGCTTGTGGTTGTCGACCAAACTCTGAAGCCGGTCGAAATCGCAGTCAGTCCCCTGTTTGAGAACGCCGATCACGAGAATCGACCAGCAATCCATCCCCGGGCGGCCGTCAGGCTGGTCGACATCAGCAAAGAACTCTTCATCGAAAATCTGCTGAAGGTCGCGCTGGCAGTTGACATAGAGATGCTGCAGACCCCTGAGCACATTCTCGATGTCGTCCCGCGACTTCGGATTGATCCTCAGGGTCTCGATGGCCGTCGAGCCAAGGCTGGCCGGTTTGATTAAGCGTCTCATGTCGTTCTCCCAGTGAAAAAAGCAGCGAAGATTGCCCCGATCAGGGCCTTAATCGCCGGATTCCAGCGGAAAAGCTGATTCTTCACAACCGAAAAACACCTCACGATGCAAAAAATAATAAGTAAAGAACTTTTCGGGCAGGCACTATCTACGCGGCGTCCTTGAGCCGGTCAAGCCGATTCTTTCGACGATGTTCGATGAGAGCCTGTTTGAGAACGGGCAGCTGCCTGTACGCCTTGATGCGGCGGAAACCCTTCTCGGCCCTGTCATGCCGGCAGCGGGCTGTCTCAAAGCCATCCCGGCGTTCCTCCAGCGCTTCACGTTGCGGCAGACCTGCCGGACCGTGCTGTTCATCGATTCGATGATGTTCGTGCTCGCCAGCGACCGCCGCAGCTCTGACGGCAGGCCGAGCCGGGAGACGGTCAGGACCTCGTCCAAGCCCTCAAGTATCGACCGGGAGACGTCCGGAGCCTCCTGTTCGAACCGCTGAGCCAGGCTGCGCATCAGCCGCTCGGCCTTGTCGGCGTCATCAAGTTCCCAGGCTTGCCTGAGCGTCCGCCGCACGCCGGCGTGATGTTCCGCGGCGAGACGGTCGATGATGTTGCGGCCCTTGTGAACCTGACAGCGCTGAATAGGGATGTCCGCGCCGAAAGTGCGCCGGATCGCCTTGCTGAGCGCCCCGGCTCCGTCGACGATGAACAGATAACAGCCCTCCGGATCAAGCCCGCGCCGGATCAGATCATCAAGCAGAGCCTGCACGGTCGCGGCGTTCTCCGTCGCGCCTTCGATGACGCCCAGCGGGCGCTTACGCCCGGACGCGTCAATGCCGACGGCCCCGATCATCAGCAGGCGGTCGCTCATATGCAGCCCGTCGATCTGAACCGCGACGAGATCAAGCTCCGATGGATCGGAAGTCATCCATTCATCAAATTTCGCCTGCGTCAGAGCCTTGAACCGGCGGGACACGGCCGATTTCGACAGCCCGCAGCCCGCCCCGCAGGGAACCCCGGCCCCCGGAATCCTCACCGCCCGGCGGAACTTGCGGGTCGCTACGTTCGCGGTCATCAAGTTCACCGACTGTCGGTCGAGATAGCCGTCCGCGGAGATCTCTTACCAGCTCGGCAGAGACATCTCCTTGCCCGCAGCCTTGCAGCGGAGACGCGGACGGTCGATGCCGACCTTGCCGCCGTGAAACCCGACCTGGGAACGCGTGTGGCACCAGCGGTGCCCCGGCTTGTCGGGAGAATGACTGTGACGTTTCCCGGCCAGCCGTTCGGCGTCCTCGTCCATCATCTGCCGCAGATACGCGATGCCCGTCGTCAGACAGAATTTCTCGAAACTCTCGGTCACGTCTTCGTACGCCTCTTCGACGAGCGCGTTGATGTTCGGAGCGCTGGCGGAGGCGCCGGGGAATGTGCTAACGGTTTTCATGGTGTTGCTTCCTTTTCTTCAAAAAATCCCCGAGCTGATTCTCGAGGGAGAGGCAACACCGCCCATATCAAATTCAACATCAAGCGGGACATCCCCTCATTCCGCGTCGCGATCGCACGGAATTCTTGATTTTTCGCAAAGACATTCTCGATCTGATGCCGCTGACCGTACATATCGCGGTCGTAATCCCGAATCTGCCGCCGATTCTTCTTCGGGGGAATAACCGCCTCGGCACCGCGCTCCTCAAGCTCCTTGAGCAGCCAGTCCACGTCGAACGCCTGGTCGGCTGTCAAAGCCCCGAAGGACAGACCCTCCATAAGCCGTGGCGTCCCGACGAGGTCATGCTTCTGACTGGGAAGAATCACGAACCGCGCTGAGTAACCGAGCGCGTCCGCGACCGCGACGATTTTGCTGGTCAGACCGCCCCGGGAACGCCCGATCCCTAGGGCTATCGCTTTTGAATTTTTCTGCTCTCGAATCAGCGCATTTTGTTCCAGCAATGCCTTAACAATGCAACCAGAGGCAGAAACATGATTGATTTATTTGGCGCTTATATGCTTGACTAGCCGTAACACAAAATGTAGTGTTCAGAGAACAACAAAATACACAAGGAGTAGTTTTTGGCTAATTAAGTATATAAGCCCCATTTATTTCATATTTTCAACGTCATAACCGATCCCCGGCGCAGCAACGCCATGCGGCATGACCTTCACGAAATGCTCATGATCGCTCTTCTGACCGTCATGTCGGGAGGCAAAACATGCGCCGATACAGTCGAATATGCTGAAATCAAGAAGAAATTCCTGCTTGGGTTCATGGATCTGAAGCACGGCACGCCGAGCTGCGACGCCTTTTCCGACCTGTTCAACAGTCTGAATCCAGTCGAACTCGGCGTCGTTCTCTCGCCGGGAATATGTGATATCATTGAAAATAAAGGCTCAATTTACAAATCGTATGCATGGTCTTTCGGTTCCGGCAGAAAAAATGTGCGGCAGAAGGCATTTTCCAGCCTGACATACTGATATCACTGCAGAATAGTTGTCGAGATGTCTGACGGAACCGCTTGTGATCTATCGCCGTCTATCTCCTTGTATATAAATACATTACAGTATGGATGCATACGATTTGTAAACTGAGCCATTTTCAAAGTTTCGATAGACTTCGTGCCCAGGCGGGCCAGTTTGATCAGGCGTCTCATATCGTTCTCCCGGTGAAAACGCGGCGAAAATTGCCGCGATCAGGGCTGAATCACCGAATTTTTAGCGGAAAAGCCGATTCTTCGCAAGGGTAAAATGCTTCAAGATACTGAAAATGTAGAAGATAACCACTTTTCATGCAAGCACTACCTAAGCACCGGGATCGCCAGCGCCGGAGATTTCGACTCCCGGCTCCAGTGCACCTCGCCGCACAGGTAGGCACCAGCGCGGCTTCGGTGGCTTTTTCGCCCGCCCTGTTACTGCGCTGCCGTGTCCCATCACGGAGCTCGCTTGCGCAGCAGGTGCCTCCCAGCGAACCGCTCAGACGCTCGATGTCTTCGCAAAGTGATTCGCGGCGCGCCCGCAACGATCCCTCAGCCGTCGACCTGCACCGTTCCCTGTAGGTGACGGACGAGCACTGCATTCGTTTGCTGGACTCTGTCGGCTTGTCCCTGCATCCAGCCTCGTTACTCCTCGAGCGATTCACCCCTGGCTCGGACCCTGTGTGCGTCTTCCTCCCGCAGCTTTCTGAGCCACAGGTTGTGCTGCTGCCAGCCTACGCTGATAAGCGTGTTCAGCACCTCGTCGAACACGTGCGCAAACCTCAGACTGCCGAGTTCGTAGGCGTAACGCCAATCTTTGAGGGCGGTTTCATGTTCGTTGAGGATTGTCCGCAGTCCTTGGCGGACCGGTATTGGGAAGTGTGGACACGATGGGTCTCGTATCTCGGGAAATTCCTCTGCCAGCAGCTTCTGGATCGTCTTGGTCTGAGCATCATGCAGCTTTGTCAGGTTGTGGTGACGCGGGGGCTCGCCACGTTCTTCGTGGCGTCCGATGCGCCATAACGCTTTCAGTGCAATTTCTGCAGACTGTGCACGCAGAATCGGTGCTCCGTGGAACGCGGCGGAGAAATCCTCCTGGTTTCTGCCTTCCCCTGCTTCGTTGTACGCTTGGTCAAGTATCTCCGCCGCGCGGCGCAGGCTTGCCGCCTGACTTAGCATCCTTGCGGTCATTTGATATGCGTCTCTTTCGTCAAGGCTCAATTTACAAATCGTATGCATGGCCTTTCGCTTCCGGCAGCTGTTCATGTGGAGCCGTAGGGCGGCGTTGATGCGGGTCTGGTAGCCGTGCCCGTCAGCCCTGAAGAACTCAATGGTGTCGGGATCCAGGCGGACCGAGACTGCCTGCTTGCGGCGTGGCACGAAAGCCCGCGCCTTGGACTCGTCGAACTTGCTCTCATCGGGGTCGACCTCTGGCTCGACGCCTGTGGCTTGGTCTTTCCGGAGACGTTCCCAGTCGGTCTCGCCCTTGCGCAGGAACACCTCATGGAGAGTGGTATGCGTGGTATTGCGCTCGTTCATTTCGATGTGCGCGGCGTGCCGAGATGATTCGGCATCGGCCGTCCCTGAATGTGCAAACAACGGCGATCAGGATGTCATCTCAGGATCCGACAGCCTTCCAGCGTTCCTCGCCGGGGCCGGTCGATGGCGTCACGACGAGTGATTCGTCGAAGATCCTAGCGGCGTCCACAAAGTCGATTCCGTGTTGGTCGAGGGGATGTCCCACTTGGTGTTGAATTTGATACAGGCGGTGTTGCCTCTCCCCCGAGCATCAGCTCGGGGATTTTCTGAAGAAAAAGGAAGCAACACCATGAAGACCACTAGCACATTCCCCGGCGCCTCCGCCAGCGCTCCGAACGTCAACGCGCTCGTCGAAGAGGCGTACGAAGACGTGACCGAGAGTTTCGAGAAATTCTGTCTGACGACGGGCATCGCGTATCTGCGGCAGATGATGGACGAGGACGCCGAACGGCTGGCCGGGAAGCGTTACAGTCATTCTCCCGACAAGCCGGGGCACCGTCAGTGCTATGCGCGTTCCCAGGTCGGATTTCACGGCGGCAAGGTCGGCATCGACCGTCCGCGGCTCCGCTGCAAGGCTGCGGGCAAGGAGATGTCCCTGCCGAGCTGGTAAGAGATCTCCGCGGACGGTTATCTCGACCGATGGGCGGTGAACTTGATGACCGCGAGCGCAGCGACCCGCAAGTTCCGCCGGGCGGTGAGGATTCCGGGGGCCGGGGTTCCCTGCGGGGCGGGCTGCGGGCTGTCGAAATCAGCCGTGTCCCGCCGGTTCAAGGCTCTGAGGCAGGCGAAGTTTGATGAATGGATGACTTCCGATCTGTCGGAGCTTGATCTCGTCGCGGTTCAGATCGACGGGCTGCATATGAGCGACCGCCTGCTGATGATCGGGGCCGTCGGCATTGACGCGTCGGGGCGTAAGCGCCCGCTGGGCGTCATCGAAGGCGCGACGGAGAACGCCGCGACCGTGCAGGCTCTGCTTGATGATCTGATCCGGCGCGGGCTTGATCCGGAGGGCTGTTATCTGTTCATCGTCGACGGAGCCGGGGCGCTCAGCAAGGCGATCCGGCGCACTTTCGGCGCGGACATCCCTATTCAGCGCTGTCAGGTTCACAAGGGCCGCAACATCATCGACCGTCTCGCCGCGGAACATCACGCCGGCGTGCGGCGGACGCTCAGGCAAGCCTGGGAACTTGATGACGCCGACAAGGCCGAGCGGCTGATGCGCAGCCTGGCTCAGCGGTTCGAACAGGAGGCTCCGGACGTCTCCCGGTCGATACTTGAGGGCTTGGACGAGGTCCTGACCGTCTCCCGGCTCGGCCTGCCGTCAGAGCTGCGGCGGTCGCTGGCGAGCACGAACATCATCGAATCGATGAACAGCACGGTCCGGCAGGTCTGCCGCAACGTGAAGCGCTGGAGGAACGCCGGGACAGCTCTGCGCCAGCCCGCTGCCGGCATGACAGCGGCCGAGAAGGGTTTCCGCCGCATCAAGGCGTACAGGCAGCTGCCCGTTCTCAAACAGGCTCTCATCGAACATCGTCGAAAGGATCGGCTTGACCGGCTCAAGGAAGCCGCGTAGATAGCCGACAGGCAGCATCGCTCCTGCGGGTTTCAACATCAAGCGGGACATTCCCGCTGCTGATGAGCTTCAGGGCGTAGCGGTGATCCCATCCGGGTTTCTTGAGTCTGCCGCTCATTGACTTGGTCTGTTCTTTCTCCGTGACCCGCGCCAGATTGAGAGCCAGCCGCCGCATGACGGCCAAGTTTTCCGGCCCGGGTCCGGTCCGGTTGCGCAGATGATCTTCGTTCATCGTGACATTGAGGAACTGATTCAGACTGTTCTCCACCGACCAGTGTTGCTGAGCGCCCTTGAGAATTGGAAAGCAAAAAAATTCAAAAGGGAAAGCCCTAGCATGCATATGATGATCCAAACTCTAAGGCGGCTGGAGCTGGCGTCGCCTTATTCTTCGACTGAACGGCGCGCCGTCTGAATCAGCTCTTCCGATGTTTCAGTTTTCGGGACCGTTCGGCGCGGCGCACTGACTCGGCGGTTTCGAACCCGTAATCAATCGGTCGCCGCAGTTCGGTGGCGCGCCGTGCGGGCACCGCCGGCCCGGCAAGAAAAGCCCTCAGGTGCCGGAATGTGTCCGCCGGATTGATACCCTTCCGGTCCATCCAGATGAAAACGGCCGCGGCCGCCGCCAGCAGGATCAGAGTCCAAGGCCGGAAATGCAGAAGCACGAGTCCTATGAAGCCGACGATCCTGGAATCAAAACATAGAAATCTGGCCGGTCTCTGGGTTTCCCGCCAATAATTCCGTTCACCGTACATTTTCGGTCAGTTCTCCGCTGGCCGGCCCTGCCGGGCGAAGGCGGCATGGGTTTCCGCAGAGATCACACCTTTGCGGGACAGCCCGGATACCGACTGTTCGAATGTCCGCGTGTGATTTCGGAATCTCCGTCCTTTGCCTTTCCCGGCCATGCAGTTCAGAATGAACCGCGGCCACTTCCGCGAAGGCAGCGCCAGCATGGCGGTTCCTGCGCCATGGTTGAACGACATCCATTCGCGCACAGCGGTCCGGCCCGCGCCAGAGCTTCGGGGGAGAAGCTGCTGCGCCATGACGAACCGCAGGCAGGATCCGATGTCGCCGGCTCTGTGTTCGCGCTCGGACGCCGGGAACGACGCAAGCAGCCGGCGCGCGCATTCATGAACCGATCCTGCGTGGGCGGTCGTGTAGACGAGATGCCCGGTCAGCGCGGCCTCGAGGGCCGCGGCGACGGTTTCCCGATCCCGCGCTTCGCCGATGACGATGATATGCGGTTTGCGCCGAAGCGCGGATCTCACGCCTGTTGCGAAATCCGGCAGATGCCGCCCGATTTCCGACTGGCCGATCAGCGATGCCGAACCGTCCCCGCCGCTGAGCATCCGGGCGAATGTGAATTCAATCGGCGCCTGGATGTCCGCGATCTTGACACCGCGCTCCCTGTTCTGAAGGTGATGCCGGATCAGCGCCGCCAATGTTGTCGACTTTCCGCTTCCGGTCGCGCCGGCGACTATCACCAGCCCGCTTCGGGGTGTCATGAGATCGATTTCCGCGGAAGTCAGGCCGATCTCGGAAACATGCGGCGGATCATCCGGCAGCGTGCGGAAAGTGATCTCGATTCCGAATCCGCCGGGTCCGTGAATCCCGGTCGCATTGACGCGGTACCGCTGTCTTCTTCCGGGCCCGGACGGAATCTCATATGAATAGTCGAGCGTTTTCTGCCCCCTGATTTCCGCCGCGCCGCTCGCGGCGCCGTAAGTTTCTTCCAGCAGGTCTTCAATTTCAGTTCCGGACCACGCCCTGCCGTCCAGTCTGAAAAGCGCCCCTTCGGTTTCGATTCTTGGCTGCGCATCTGTCTGCAGCGTCACATCCGACGCTCCGGCGAGGGCAGCCGACAGCATGAATCGGCGGAATGTCACGGGTGTGATGCGTTTTGCCGAGCCGAGTCCGCAGCCCGCGGTCTGAAGCCGGCGGTCCAGGCGCAGCGGCTTAATGCCGGTTTGTGTCTTAAGATCCCGCCAAGGGCCGGGACAATCGGTCAATGTGTCCTCATCAGACCGGAGAATTCCGATATGCGGCCGCGCCGGTGTCCGTTCCGGCCGGCGGAACGCTGTATGGAATTCCGCTGAAACTCCATCGGAACTTCGCCGGTTCCGGCTTGTGAATTCGGCTGTCATGTCAGGAACTGTCTCACTGCGGAACCCGGCGCCAGCCGCTGTGATCGCGGCGGAAATCGGCGTGTCTGATGATCTTCGCCGTCCGGTCGCCGACCCGCATGTGACCGGCGCTCCCCGTGACGCCGAATTCCGCCCCGTAGGTTTCAGGCGGGCTGATCATTCCGAGCGCCTGCAGCCGGCGGTATTCCAGCATGCCTTCAAAATCGCGTTTCAAACGGCGGAGCCTGAGCGCGAGTTCGTCGCCGGCCTGTTTGACGCCGGCCAGCCAGCCTTCCCTGATCCACGCGTCCTGTTTCTTCCGTTCGGCAGTCGAACGGGTCACCCGCAGCCTGTCGCGGCGCGGCTTTTCGTCAGCGTGAAACAGCAGATAGCCGCGCCAGGTCGGCGGCGTAGGTGAAAACGCGGCGTTCCGCAGAATTTCATAATACTCATCCGCGGCCGAAACCGTTTCGCCGCCGGGCTCCGCTTCGAACGCGTCCCGCGAGCGGGCGATGACAGGAGGAAGGAGATAGCCGGTGCGTTCCGGCGCGGGCCGTGCGACCCGGTTGAAATCATAGATGACCGACAGTTCGGCGCTCCGGGTTTCGAGCCGTTCGCGTATCTCCCAGGCCCGTCTGCGGTATCCGTTCCAGCTGCCGAATCGCAGAGCGTCTTCACGGAGAGCGCGTTCACGGGCAAGGACCTCCGTGTCTTCCAGGCCTGATTCTCTGGCGTGTTTTCTGAGATTTTTCAGGTCGGCGGGCGGTTCTGCTTCGTCCGTCAATCTGTCCGGGCCGCCGATCCGCTCCGATCCCGAAATCTCAGTCGGCGGGTCGTCAGCCGAGCAGCCGCTCAGGGCGAGCGCCGCAAGGGCGGCGGCCAGGATTGTTCCGGCGTTCGGCCGGCGGTCAGCGGTATTCAATTGTTATGATGTTCCGGCTTTCGTCAGAAGTGATCCAAGCGTGACCGGAGATGGCGTCACTGAGCGAATCTATGGCTTCGAGAGGAGTGCCGAACTCGCCCGAAACAGCGGTCTGGAGCGGGTTCGCGGGACGTTTGCCGGCCAGCTGAAAACTGAATCCGGCGCGTTCCGCCAAGCGCATGGCCAGCGGTTCAACCGGGCCTTTCCAGTCGACCAGAATCGGTTGGCGGACCGCCGGTTCTTTCTGGGGCGGCTTTGGCCTGGCGGCCGGTGTTTCGGCGATTCCGGCTGCGCGCTTTTCGATTTCCGCGACAGTTTTGTTGACGGCGGCCGTGCCGGCGGCCGCTTCTGCGATCATGGCGTCGATTCCGCTCCCGGAATTCTCAGCCGGAACATTCGGCCGGTCGCAGGCCGCGAGCGCCAAAGCTGCGGCCAGCGCAATGGTGTGAGCGCGGAGCGGCGTCTGGAATGACATTTGTTCCTCCCGCATATGAGCAGACCCGGCAGGATTAGCCGGCGGACAAGAAACTCCGGCCGGCGCAAACGGGCGGCCGCCTCGGTTTCCTGTGAAAAACCGGGGCGAAGGCTTGGATCTGTCAGCGCGGCCGGTCGTTCAAACCGGTTCATGAGAAACCGCCGATTGCTCGGGTTCGCGCTGCGGGGAATGACAGGCGTTTTCGTCATTTTGATAGCGCGTTCCTCCGGAACCGGTACGCGCCGACTCCGCAAAAATCCAGAGCGGGGACACGCGGGATCTACGGTCCGCCGCCGGAGCGCGCTTCCCGGTTGCGGGAATCGCGGCGGAGTCGTTTTCCCCAAAAATCCTCAAACGGGATCAACAATGCCGCCGGATGTTTTCAGTGTTTCTCGTAACTTGTCGTCAGAAACGTGTCAGACAACGGGCGGCCGATGGATCAATTCAAACTTGCGCCGGTTAACGAAGCCGATCCGGATTCCTTTCGGGTGCCGGGACTCGGCTCGGAGTTGACCGCACGGGTCAAATGTCTGCTCTCGACAGCTGCTGAACGCTGCGCGACGCTCGGGCGGGATCCGACATTGTCCGAGGCCATGCTGCAGCTGCGCATCCGTGTGCTGGTTACGGGAGGCCCGGCCGCTGAAGGTCAGATTCTCGCGATGCGCCGCTTTCTTGCCGCTCTGCTGGAAGCTCGGGACGCGGCCCGGGACGCCGGCATTTGGCTGAGTGCCGGAGAAGCCTTCCCCGCCGGGATTGAAGTTCCGGAATGGCTGGATCCCGGATGGACCGAGGTTGAGGAAGCCGCCGCTCAGTTGGAGCGTCAGACACCTGCCGTGATCAGGCGTCTGGCTGCCGGTGAGATGTCCCGGATGATCGACGATCTGATCAGGTTCGGAGATTTTGGAACCGAGGCCGAAATCGCCTCACGGCTTGCCGGGCGGGAAAACGCCGGAGCGGGCGCTGATTCACGCCGCCCGCCGCAGCGGCGGTGGGAGCACATTGATGAGAAGATGCTTACCCGGCTCCTTGACCGGCTGCCGCCCGCCGGCTCAGGTTCCCCTTTGCGCGCTGTGTTGGCCGACGACCTTCGTCATCCGAGTCTGTCCAGATTGCTGGCAGTCGTCACATGGCTGACCGGTATGCGGTTCATCGAAGTCTTTGACTTTCGTCTCATGGGTCCGCGGCCCGGAACGGATCCTGCTTCAGCGCTTGACGATCCGCTGCGGGCCGGACGCGGCGGCAGGCTGGAAAGCCGGCTGGCGGCGGCCGCGGCCGACTCCGCCGGCCGGAACCGGGATGCCGCCGTCATGATTATCAATACCGCCAAAACAAAAAACGCTTCACCGGGAATCGACAACAGTCAGCGGGCATTGATTCTGCGCGGAATCGCGCCGCCGCAGCTTGCGCGGCTGAGCGTTGCGGCAAGTCTGAGGCTGTTTGATCTCAACCGGACACAGCTGAAGAGAATCCGGAAAGGCTGCTCACATTGTCTGAGCACTGCATCCAAAGCCGCGTTTCCGGACCGTGCCGATCCGGTCACCCTGCACACCCTGCGCCATGCGTTCGCCGATTCTGCCAGAGCAGGCATGGGACCGGCCGCTGCCGCCGCGCTGACCGGGCATTCGGCGCCGTGCACGCTCGGCGGATACGGCAGGCGGCGTCCTGCCGGATTTTCCGGGTCGCGGCCGGACCGCTGGCTTCCCCAGCCGGATCCGGCGCGCGCCGAAGAATTGAGGGCAGTCTGGGAGGCCGGAAAGAAGCCCGCGTCCTTTCCCGGCCGCAGTCCGGAATCAGACCTGCCGGAACCCGTGCCGGACTGACCGGAGTCCGAAAATCAATGAACTTAACAGAGGAGGCCTTCCATGAATCCATTAATCCGCGCGGTGATCGCCGCGCTTCCCGCCGCGTTGCCGCCCGGTTCAGGTTTCGGCAGCGAAGCGGACGCCTTCGCTCTCAACCTGCCTTACGGCTTGGGTCCCGTTGAAATCGACGGGACTCCGGCGCCGGGAATGTCAGTTGAGTCTGTCAAGCTGAATGCCGGGCCGGTTTCCGGTTTCGCGACTTTGATCGCTTCGCTGCCCGCGGAGCTTGGTTCCGTCAAGCTCGGCGCTGAGGAACTGTTCATTGAGCTTGACGGTTCCGGCGGAGGCATGAACGGTCTGCGCTTCTACGCTGAGAGATTTGGATTCGCAGCCGGGGCGCAGGACGGTACCGTCGCGGCGGCCGAGGGATTGGTTGCCGGCAGCCGAACAGGAAGCCGGGCTCATTCCATGACGGGATCGGCGCCGGGCGGCGGGGCCTTCGCGTCAGCGGAGCGCGCTCAATTTCAGTTCAGCGGAGCGCGCCCGCCTCTCCGGCCGGAGCAGGATTTCGGCAACCAGGCGGACCGCGGCGATGAGTGGCATCTTCGTGCGCGGTTCCGGGGCGTTCAACTCGCGGAATTCCTTTTGGAGGCATTGATTCCTGAATTGTCGGCGCATCCCGGGCTGAGGGCGGAACTGTCCGGAAACTTCGGCGTCACCGGCGAGGTCAGCGATCAATCCCTTCAGTTGTCGGCCGCTCTCGGTATTGATCTGGACGGCCGGCCGGCTTTACGGATTTCGGCCCGGCTCAGCTTAGATTCCAGCGATCCCTTCGTTCACCGGATCGATGGCGTGATCGCCTTTGACGGAGTGGATTCGGCCGGCGAAGCCGCTGTGGAGTCAGGACAGCCTCGCCCGCGGCAGCTGGCGGCCATGCTGGGCATGCGTCTGGGGCAGCTGGGCCGGGGCTCCGCGTTTATAACTGCCGCGGAGTCCGCTGCCCTCCAATTTTCAGAACAAGGGACAGCTTCGGAGGCCAGTCTGCATCGAACCATTGCCGCTGACCTTCCGCGCCGGAAGTCCAGGCACGTCTTTGAAAGAATGGCGCAATTGCTTTCCGGTCTCGGCCTGACGCCTCAGGAACTCGAGTTTTGACCGGGATTTTGAAAATGGTTTGATGGTTTCATCTGAGTATCTTAATATGTTCATTAATTGTTCTTTTCAGGCAGATGAATCACGGTGCGGTCGAATGCAGCGAACCGGTTCAAGTTCAAGGCAAATTTCCGATTTCGCCGTGCGGCAGGCATATCACCGGCCGATGAACCGGAGTACCGGCGCGGTTTTAGAGCCGATGAACTTGTTCCGAGCCTATCAAGCCAATTCAAATTCTCCGGAGAAACCCGTGCGGCGGCATCGCTCCGTAAGGGCCGGGTCCGACCGCTGTCATGCCCGAAAAACAGCCGGTCTGCAGGCGCGGTCTCTGATCCGGTTCAGGTATGGACCGCGCTTCATCCGGGATTGCCTGAACCGAACCCCATAAGGAAAAGCAAGATGGACCATGAAGTTAAGTTCCGCTGGCGCCAGCGGCCGCCGAAGGTATCTGAACAAGCGCACAAACGAGCGGCGGGTATGCTGCGGAAGCACCTGAAGAAAATGCTGCCATGCCGCCCGTGGAGCAAGCGGTTGCAGGTTGCTGTGAGCGAGGACAAACCGAGTCCGCGCCGGGGCGGACGCGGACTTGCCATGTGGGTGACCGCGCCGAGTTCCGTCGACGCATTCTGGGCGGCCTCCCTGATGGCCGTGATTCATTGTTCGGTATCTGTCCTGAACCCGCAGGTGAAGCGCATAGCGGTGACCGCGCCGAGGGAACCGGCCACCGGTTATGCGCCGCTCATCTCATGGCGGTTCGGCAGCTCCGACGGCCGCCCGAAGTCAATACGCGAGTCCGAGATCAACGGGCTGGTCCGTCATCTGAACTGGTCCGCTTCCGTCTCCGGCCGGTCAGGCGGACAGGCGGGCGGAACTGACCTCTTATTTCATGTCGCCCGTGATCCCGGTGTCCAATGGGAGGCGGTCAGCGCATTCGTGCATCATGCGTCGATCCAGGAATTCCTGAACTGTACGCCGACGGAAGCCCTTTCTGCGCTGACGGCCGCTGACCGCGCGAAACACCCGGCTTGGACACGCGAGCATGGATTGACCCGCTGGCAAGCCGTCAAGACCTTGGCTGAAAACGGGCTGCTTGACGGATTTATCGGCCGGCAGCGTCCGCTGCGGCCGGTCGGATCAACTGCGAGTCTGGAGGAGATCAGAAAGTTTGTCACGACTGCCTTCTGTCTGCAGCCGGAGGATCTCGCCGGCGCCGACCGCCATGCCCATATCATGCATGCGCGTTATATGGCCGCCGCGGTGATGCGGCGGACCACGAGCCGAAGCCTTAAAGAAATCGGAGAGTGCCTCGGCGGGCGCGATCATGCCACAATTATCAACGGTCTCAACCGGATTGAAAAATGGCGGCGTCTGGATCCCATGCATTCCTGGCTGGTCGAGTCTTTCGCGCAGATCGCGGACAATCTCGGCCTTCTCAAGGTTCCGGCCCTGCGCCGGATGGCGATGCGGCAGCTTGAGCAGAAGTACCTGTGCCTTGACAAACAGTGCCCGATCAATGAGACAATGAAACCCGTTCCCCCGACATCTGACGGGGAAGGCCGCGCCGCCCGCGGTAAAATGGGAGAAGTCATCACCGTTCCCTTCAGTGCGATGTCCAGACCCGTACGGTGAACGTGCCTCGTCGGCGGCAGCGGAACTGCCTGCCGCCGGCGATTATCCGGCAAGGCAACTCCGGCTCAGCGGCTTCGGAATCGGTTGATCCGGGCTGCCCGTCTCCCACCGGCAGGATCTGATCCGGATGCAGCCGATTTTCCGCGGATCTCCGCTGAATGAAGGGGACGGCAAGTCGTGAAATGTGTCAAAGGGCGCCGTTTTCTCCTTGAAACAGAAATCCGTGCCATATTGCCGTTGATTTTATCGGCAGGCGGTTGATCTGAATCGGCAATGCGCATCTTTGCGGTTCGTGTTTCCCGCCATGCAAGCGAATTGTACAGGAAAGTTCCGTAGATGGCTGTGCCGGCGGAAAACAGTGTGATATCGTAATGTTCTCTTAAAATTCTACAATTGGACCTTGACATGACCCGGCGGTCCCGTGATATTGTCACATCAAGGCAAAAGGATATTGCCATGCCGAAAACAACACCGTTCAAGGATCGGGGCAGAGGCGGCGCCATGCGTGCCCGCGGCCATGAAGGTGAAAGCAGGAGAGCAATGCGGTGATCGACATCGGAAAGCACGGCAGGCATCGCAGACCGGCAGCGGACTTCAAAAAGAATAACAGTGATCACAGCGTCAGAGAGTCTGTGCGCGGCATTGCGCATTCGGAGGATATCAAGAGTTTCCGCGGCATGTCGATGCGCACCCGCAAAGGCGCCTTCAAAAAGATGAACGCTAAGCGCCTTGACCGCCATGTCCGGAACGCGGATATGACCGACATCATGGCGTTATCCGTCGGCAAGCGGTTACGCTGCCGGGAGCTTGTTGCGGACAGCAGTATGCCGTTCGGGGCGCGGTCATGACCACTCGCGCCGCCGCCCCGGTGGTCAACTCGTCCGGAACCGGCCGTCGCATCGCCAGACGCAGTTCCGGCAAGCTGATCGCATTCGGTTGGTATGGCGGAAAATTCTCGCACTTGGATTTCCTTTTGCCGCTCATTCCGTGCGATGCGACGCATTTCTGCGATGTTTTCGGCGGGTCGGCCGCCGTGCTTCTGAATGTCAAACCCTACAGTGTCGAAACCTACAACGACCTTGACTCTGATCTCGTGAATTTTTTCGAGACGCTGCGCAATCAAGGGCCGAAGCTCATCAAAGCTATCGGCCTGACGCCGTTTTCCCGCGAGGAATTGGCGCGCGCATGCACTCCGCAAGAGGGCCTGCCGAAGCTGGAGCGGGCGCGGCGGTTCTATGTCCGGGCGCGCCAGACGCGGACCGGGCTGGCTCAGACCAGCAGTGAAGGCCGCTGGGCGCACTGCGTATTGACATCGCGCGCGGGCATGTCCGGCGCCGTTTCCCGGTGGCTTGGCTCAGTCGAGGGGCTGTCGGAGATCGCGCAGCGGTTCCAGCGGGTGCAAATCGAAAATGCGCCCGCAGCCGAGGTCATCCAGCGGTACGACACCCCGGATACAGTTTTCTATGTCGATCCGCCCTATGTGCATTCGGCTCGGGGGGATTCTGCCGCCTATGGCTATGAAATGACAGACAAAGACCATGAAAGCCTAGCCGAGGTGCTGACTGGCGTTCGGGGCCGCGCAGTGTTGTCCGGATATCGAACAGATCTCTATGACCGGCTTTACAAGGAGTGGCGGCGCGTGGACGCCGAAGAGCGGAACTGCCGCTCAGTGCGCAAACCGCGTCGAGAGTCTGTCTGGTTGAACTTTTAACGATGAACAACGCCGAAGCCCGTCAATGGTTGGACGGTGTTTGGAACCAAGTCTTGGAATCCGGGGCCGGCGAACCGGAAGGCAAAATCGACCGTCTCATCAATTCCAAGATGTTGACAATACGCTATGCGGTCTTGACGCAGATTCTCGGCAAGATCGCCGATGAAAGCAGAAGTCTGCTGAGCATTCAACTCGGGACAGGAGAGTCAGACGGCGCTTGGAACGCGCGCAGCTTCTGTTCGGCGGTCATCGTGCCGTGGGTCGCTGACAATCACGATGTCTTGGGCAAGAGCCCGGATCCCTACGTTAACAATCCGTTGCGGCGTCCTCGCCTTGATGAACGAATAAACCAGTTGCGCGACAGGCCCGAATGGGACGCTTTGGTTGCCTTCCTCGCGCCTTTGGACTCGGCGGATCGAAGCGAACTCGAAGCCGCCTTCGTGCGTTGCTTGGAGAGCGCTGCGCGCCGTCTGGCGGCTCAATCATACAGATACCAGATTCCTGTCCGCGTCAGCCTGCCGCAAATGACTCGGGCCTTCGAAGACTTCCTTGCGGAAGCAAGCGGAGGTTTGCGCCCATTGGCCGTAACCGCCGCAATGATGGCCGTATTGGGCCGCGCGTTTTCGATTTTCGCCAGTGTTTCGTCGCAAGGGTTGAATGAGGCGGATTCTGTTGCAGGCTCTCCGGGCGATGTTGTTTGCTTGGATGACAGCGGCCAAGTAGTCTTGATTATTGAGGTCAAAGACCGCGCCCTGACATTGGCGGATGTCCGCGGTTCAACGAGTAAGGCGAGAGCATCAACGGACCCGCTGAGCAATCTGCTGTTCGCGGCTCCAGACATTCGGGAAGACGAACGGGACGCGATCCGCAAGAAAATAGAGGAGGCATGGGCCTCTGGCCTGAACATCAGCCAAATCGACATAGTGAACCTCGCCGGCGCGGCGTTCGCGTTGCTCGCCGAAGAGTGGCGGCCGACGCTGCTTCGTGAGATAGGAGCCGAACTGGATAGACGGGGAGACCATACGCATCGCCGGGCATGGCATAATTTGCTGGCGAACATCGGCGGGGAGCACACGCCATGATCGATAATCAGGCCCTCGCTGGCGGCCTGTCGTTGTTGAACTGGCGGCTGCAGCGAGTGCATTTTATGTGTGCGTCTTCGGCGGTGAACCGCTGTTTGACCGGTGCTGGGCCGGCATCGCGCGCTTTCCGCTGCGCCGTGACAGGAACTGACGTCTTAACGCGCTGATTCCGCTCTCGGCTATATTCAGACAGCCGCCCCGCCTGCGCCCATCACCGGAGCGGCCCGGATCAGCAACAGCGGGCAGGCTGCCTCACGCTGACTTCCCAGCTGCGGAACTCTCTGAAATTCAAAGAGCTGCAGACACGATCAGCGTGGAGTCATAGGCTGGCGAACCGATTTTGATCCTATTCCAGTCGCGCACGGGGCGGACTCTCAACAATGTCGGCAAGCCGGTCCTACAAGCTTAAACGCCGGATCGTTCGGAAACTGCCGTGGCCATAAAAGCCGTCGACCGGAATTACCCGGTTCCGCTTTGGCACAAATCGCTTGCTGGGAGGCGGTTCCTTCGTCTTCCCGAACCATATATCGCCGTGAAACGCCGTCAGGGCGTCGAGTCCGCGCAGGATGTGAACGGCGCAATGCGCACAGTCCACGCTTGGGATATTACAGCGCAGCCGCTGGAAGCCGTGGGCCGCGATGCCGGCTGCATCGCCGTGGCGGAAACAGCTGAGAAGCTGCTTGTTTGACGGCGGCCTTTGCCGCCGCTGTCAAGCATAGCTGAAACCGTCTCCGGGGACACAGCCGCGTCGAAGAGATCCTTCACTGCCTCGGCCAGCCGCTGGCGCGGGATCATGTGCGCCGCGACCGGGGTGACGCACGCCCGGACCGTATTGCGTCGGGGCCGCTGCGCCGTCAGGAAAGCGGTCAGTGTTCATCGCTTCGCAGCAGCCGCAGGAAGCGTAGACACGGTGCTCTATGGTATCGAGCGCGACGGGCGGGATGTCCGCGACCTGTCGGGAGAATATCCCTCCGGCACCGCCCCGCCGAGGGAAGTTCTGCCCCGACGGCAGAAATCGGAATGATGATACTCGACTCTGTCCGATGTTTCGGAAAGGCGAATCGTCGTTTCCTTATGAGATGAGCCGGGCCGCGCCCGGAGGATGGTCTCTTCTTCAGAATTGGCTTCATAACGCTCGGCGACAGCCTCGGCAAGTCTCGTTTCAAGGCCGGATCGGCATTTCTGTCCCGGGATACATCCTGTCACTAGGATCAGCTCCGCTGATAACTGATTGGTTCCAGTTAAGGGGAGGTCCCGGCACATTTTGAAACACAATTGGTTCGGACGGCCGGCCCCGTCGGGGGAGAACAGATCATAATTCCGGGATCCGCCTCTTGTCTTTCCGGGATTCGGACCGTATACGGGCGCGGATGTCCTTATCTCCCTTGAAATCTTCCGGCGGCGGATAAGCGGAATGGCTCTGCCGGCGAACAGGCATGACACGCTGTTCAGGCTGATCGTGTCCGATCCGGGCCGGGCGGTCTCGCTGCTGCGCGGCTGTCTTCCGGCCGCGTCCGCCGCCTGCGTCGATTGGACCGCGCCGCCGACGCTTGTCGGAGAGGAGCTCATCGGCAGGGAAGGGAAGAACACCCGCTGCGACGCGCTTCTCCGCGCGCGGGCCGAAGGCGGCGGCGAGGTATATTTTCTTCTCGAGCACAAATCCTATCCGGATCCGAAGACGGCGGTGCAGCTGCACGGCTACGCGGCGCACATCTGGCACAGGCAGTTCCGGGACGGCGCGCGGGCGCGTCTGCCGTTGATCGTCCCCGTGGTGTTCTATCACGGGACCGGCCGGTGGACGGCGCCGCTTTCGGTGTCGGAGATGATCGCCGGCCCTGAGGGCCTGGCGGGGATCGGGCGGGGGCTGGAGCCGTTCCTGCTGGTCGACCTGCGGCGCATGGACCCGGCGTCGCTGTCGTCGGACCCGGCGGTAGAGCCGGGCATTCTGGCCTTGGCGCTGGCCGGGCGGCGCGGCGTGGAGGGGGATCTTCTTGACCGGGTCGTCGCGGGCTTTGACAATGAGCATTACGGTGACTATCTCCTGAACTATGTCGTGGAGGTGTTCGACCTGCCGCGCGAGAGCCTCGAGGAGGCGATGCGGCGCGTCATTCCGGAGAAGACGGAGGAGAAGATGGCAACGGTTGCTGAACAGTTCATCAATATGGGGCGGGCCGAAGGACGGGCTGAAGGAAAGGCTGAAGGCGAGGCGAAAGGGCGGGTTGAAGGCGAGGCGAAAGGGCGGGTTGAAGGAAAGGCGGAAATGCTGCTCCGGCTGCTTGAGCTGAAGTTCAAGTCCGTTTCCCCGGCCAGGCGCGCGCAAGTGAGTTCGGCGGGAATGGAAGAGCTTGACGCATGGATCGGCTCCGTGCTGCGGGCGGGCAGCGTCGACGAGGTGTTCGGCGGCTGACCGAGGCGCACGGCCGGCCAGCGGGCAGTGTGGAATTTTTCGTTCCCCGCAAGTTGCGGGCAGATCAGGCTCCGGAGTGCTCGCATTGATAAGCGTAATGATCCGTTCAATGTTCCGAAAATATTGTTTTTTTAAGCATTTCATCGTGTTCAATCCATCTCTGGCGGGTCTGATCAACCATGTGAGCTTTCTGAATTTGTTGCCGGCAAAAACAAAAATTTCAAACTGAGACACTGCCCGCGGTGACGTCGTTCGTCACGACCTTCATTAAATGCTCATTAACCTGAACTTTTTTGGAAATTTGCCGGCCGGCACTCAAAAAAGTTCAGATCAGCGCCCCTTGGCTGTCCGTTCGGGGTGAAACCGGCAGACGCGCGGGAAAGGAAAATCTGTCGTCAGTCATCCAATGAACGGGCGATCAGTTCTTTCATGATTTCATTGGTTCCGCCGTAGATCATTTGGACGCGGGCGTCCGCGTAAAGCCGGGAAATCGGACATTCCTGCATATAGCCGTAACCGCCATGCAGCTGCAGACATTCGCTGATGACCTCGTTCTGCGCTTGGCTGCCCCAGTATTTGGCCATCGAGGCGGCCGCCGCGTCCAACAAGCCGTTTTCGAGCTTTTCAATGCAGTCATTGATGAATGAACGCAGAAATTCGCATTTGGTTTTGGCTTCGGCCAGTTTGAACCGGGTGTTCTGGAAGTCCATGACCCTCTTGCCGAACGCTGTTCGGCCCTTGACGTGACTGACGGTCAATTTGACGGCGCAGTCCATTGCCCCGAGGGCGGCGATGCCGATGATCAGCCGTTCCCACGGCAGCTGTTGCATCATTTGGCTGAAGCCCCGGCCTTCTTCTCCGCCGAGCAGATTGGCCATCGGAGCCTTGGCTCCGTCAAAAAACAGCTCTGCCGTATCGTTGCCGTGCAAACCGAGTTTGGCGAGTTTCCGTCCGCGGCTGAACCCGTCGGTTTCGCCCGTCTCGATCACGACAAGTGAAATTCCTTTAGAGCCGGCGTCCTTGTCGGTTTTCACGGCCGTGACGATCAGATCCGCTGACGTTCCGTTCGTGATGAAGGTTTTCGAGCCGTTGATCCGGTAAAGGCTGCCGTCCTTCGCGGCGGAGGTTTGAATCGCCTGCAGGTCTGAGCCGGCGCCCGGTTCGGTCATTGCCAGAGCCCCGATAAGCTCGCCGCTGACCATCCTCGGCAGCCAGCGCTGTTTCTGATCATCCGTGCCGAACGCTAGAATATAGTGCATGACTATGGAGTGGATTCCGAAACCCCAGCCCGTATCCGAGCATCTGGCCTGCTCGTAAATCACAACCGAATCGAAGCCGTATCCGCCCTCGCTGCCGCCGTATTTTTCCGGTATCGAACCGCCGGTGATTCCAGCCTCTCCCGCCTTACGCCAGAATTCCCGGTCGCAGACGCCCTGTTCCGTCCAGCGGGCGATATTGGGAACCATCTCCTGCCCGAAGAATCGGCGGACGCTGTCGGCGAAGATTCCGTGCTCTTCCCGGTTCCAGCCGGATGTCGGTGTGAAAAGGCTCATCTTCAGGCTCCTGAGAATCGCTTACAGAACACCCGTTGCTACGAATCGCCGGGGTAACACAAGACTTGATCCCCGAATTCAGTGTTGATCAGTGGACTTCAGGACATTCTCGGAGAAAATGAATTCCGGCGGCGTGACACAAGGAACAGGCAATGCGTGGAGACCGGCTTATTCTGAGGGAACTGTTCGGCGCCGTTGTCGCGGCCGCCGATCCCGGCGCGGCATTGCTCCGCCATTTGCCGGATTCAACCGGCCGTCCTGTCACGGTAGTGGGCGCTGGCAAAGCGTCGCAGGCCATGGCGAAGGCGCTGAGTGACAACTGGTCCGGTCCGGTCCGCGGCGCCGTCGTCGTTCCATACGGACATAAGGCCGACTCCGGCCGGATTCAAATTCTTGAGGCAAGGCACCCGGTGCCGGACGAGAACGGGCTTCAGGCCGCCGGCGCGATGCTGTCCTTGGTCGCCTGCCTCGGCCGGGAAGATCTTGTCATCGCGCTGATGTCCGGCGGCGGCTCCGCGCTGCTTCCCTGCCCGCCGGCAGGCATGTCCTTGAAAGATGAAATCGCGCTCAATGAGGCTCTGCTCAGATCGGGCGCCCCGATCTCGGCGATGAATGCGATCCGCAAACAGATGTCTGCCATCAAAGGCGGACGGCTGGCCGCCGCGGCGCATCCGGCGCGTGTCATCACTTTCGTCGTTTCGGATGTGCCGGGCGACGATCCCGCGCAGGTGGCGTCGGGACCCACGGTCGCGGACGGAAAGGACGCGTCAGACGCCTTGAATCTGATTGACCGCCACAAGATCGGGATTCCCCGGAACATACTTGAGCATATCCGGGCCGGAACAGATCCGGCGCCCGCGCCGGAAGCCGCGGAACTGCGGGACTGCCGGGTCTGCGTCATCGCTTCGGCCTCCATGGCTTTGGAAGCGGCAGCGGACCGCGCCCGCGCCCGAGGTCTGAATCCGGTCATTCTTTCTGATGCGGTTGAAGGTGAGTCGCGGGAAGTCGCGAAGGTCATGGCGGCTGTCGCCAAAGATGTGTCCCGGTTCGGCAGGCTGGCGGAAACGCCGGCTGTCATCCTGTCAGGGGGCGAGACTTCGGTGACGCTCCGCCGTGAAGGGAAGGGAGGCCGGAACTCGGAATTTCTTTTGTCATTCGCTCTGGAAATCGACGGATGGGGAGGAATTTCCGCAATCGCCGCGGACACTGACGGCATTGACGGCTCCGGCGGCCACGCGGGAGCATTCGCAGACGGGGACACATGCGCGCGCATCCGTGATGCGGGCGGCGATCCAGCCGCGCTGCTAGGCGGCAACAATTCCTATGCCGCATTTGAAATCGCCGACTCATTGCTGATAACAGGGCCGACCGGCACGAACGTCAATGATTTCAGAGCGATTGTCGTGCGGTGAATGACATGCGGATCGAATGGAGATAATGGCCGCAGATGCCGCGCCCGCGGAACCGGAGTGAAACATGCGTCTCAAAGACCATAAAGTTCTGACATTCGACTGCTACGGCACGCTCGTCGACTGGGAGACAGGAATCATCAAAGGCCTTGCTCCGCTTGCCGAACGGTCCGGCCGTGCTCTGAGCGCGGATGAAATCTTGGAAACCCATGCCCATTTTGAGGCGTTTCAGCAGCGTTCGACGCCCGGTCTGGCGTATTCCCGCCTGCTGGCCGCAGTGCACAGGCGGATCGCGGAAGAATGGGATGCGCCGGCTGACTGGGACGAGAGCCTGGCTTATGGAAATTCGGTGGGAGACTGGCCGGTCTTTGACGACACGGCCGCCGCGCTTTCCGCGCTGAAACAAAGATTCAAGCTTGTCATTCTGTCCAATGTCGACAACCGGTCTTTCGCCAAGTCCAGCCGAAAACTGGGCATCAGCTTTGATGCCGTGTACACGGCCGAGGATATCGGCTCTTACAAGCCGTCGCTCAGGAATTTCACTTATATGCTGGACCATCTCGGCCGCCGGGGGTTCAAGAGCTGCGACATCCTGCATGTGGCCGAGAGCTTGTTCCATGATCATGTTCCCGCAGGCAGGCTGGGCTTGGACAGTTGCTGGATTCACCGGCGCAAAGGGAAAAAAGGATTCGGGGCGGCGCGCGCGCCTGACGCTGCGCCGAAGACCGATTTCGTGTTCGGGAGTCTGCAGGAATTCGCCGACGCCTGCGCGGCGGAGGATCAGCGTTTCCGATGAACTCGCGGGCGCCGCGCGGGAGGAGAAATCCGGAACCGGCGTGACGTCAATGAAAAGAAGCCGATTCGGCCCCGCAGGCGGAACACAGGGGATGTTTCAGCTGATCTTGCCGAAGACTCGGAATCGCGGGGCCGATCGCGCCGGATTCCGCATCGGCCCCGTGGGGCTGGCCGATGCCTCGGTTTCGCTGTATCCGCGGCCGGCCGCGTCTGATAAAGTGCAGGCGCCGCGCAAGAACGGAAGTGCAAGTGACTGACGCCATGGCTGCGGGAGGCCGGAAAAAAGTCCACATCAAGACTTACGGCTGCCAAATGAATGTCTATGACAGCGAGCGGCTGGCCGATGCCCTCGCCGGCGCCGGCTATGCGTCCTCCGACTCGGCGGACGATGCCGATCTGATCATACTCAACACCTGCCATATCAGAGAAAAAGCGACCGAAAAAATTTACTCCGAGCTGGGTCGATACAAGGCGCGGAAAGCCGAAAATCCTGATCTCCGGATCGCCGTCACCGGCTGTGTCGCCCAAGCGGAAGGCGCGGAAATCATCCGCCGGCAGCCGCTGGTCGATTTCGTGGCCGGGCCTCAGGCTTATCACCGTCTGCCGGACATGGTGCGGGAAGACAAAAACCGGGTTGACACCGATTTCCCCGTCAGGACCAAGTTTGATTTCCTGCCCGGCCGGGCAGCGGCTGCCCGCCGCGCATCCGCATTTCTGACCGTGCAGGAAGGGTGCGATAAATTCTGTTCTTTTTGCGTTGTCCCCTACACGCGCGGCGCGGAGTCAAGCCGTCCGGTTGAATCGATCTGCGGGGAGGCGCGCAGGCTCGCGGAGCGGGGCGTGCGCGAGATCGTGCTGCTGGGTCAAAACGTCAACGCCTTCCGCGGCCCCGGCTCTGACGGCCGGAAATGGACGCTGGCGGAACTGATATACAAGTTGGCCGGGATCAGCGGACTGGAAAGGATCCGGTTTACGACTTCCCATCCTCTCGACATGACTGATGACTTGATTCAGGCGTTCTCCGACTGCCCTGAACTCATGCCGTATCTGCATCTGCCCGCGCAGTCGGGTTCAGACCGCATTCTCAAGGCCATGAACCGCCGCCACCGGGCAGCGGACTATTTGCGCGTCATAGAGAAGATCCGCGCCAGCCGGCCCGACATTCTTATTTCCGGAGATTTCATTGTCGGATTTCCGGGCGAGACCGAAGCGGACTTTGAAGACACGATGTCGATCGTGCATGAAGTCGGTTACGGACAGGCGTATTCGTTCCGTTACTCTCCGCGGCCGGGAACGCCTGCTGCGGAACGGCCGCAGGTCGACCCGTCAGAGGCGGCGGACCGGCTGGACAGACTTCAAGAGCTTCTCCGCCGCCAGCAGCAACGGGCTCTGCAGTCGATGGCTGGCCGGGATCTGTCGGTTCTGTTTGAAAAACGCGGACGCAAACCCGGCCAGATCGCCGGAAAATCGGAATACCTGCACGCGGTTCACTGCGCTGGCGGCGAAGAGCTGGTGGGGAAGGTGGCCACAGTCCGCATTTCCAAGGCGGAAGCGAATTCCCTTGCCGGAGTTCTGGCTTCGGACTGATGTTTCGGCAACGGCGAATCCGGAATCCGATCCCGCGGCGGAAGAATCAACCGCGGAATGCGGCGCCGGATCAGGTTCCAGCCCGTGGCGCGGCCGGACGTTGTCAGTTCTGCCGTGTCCGCAGTCTCGACATTCAGCGGCGGATTCGATAATGGAGGCGCATGCGCCGATGCGCAGGAACCGTTACAGCGAGGCAGTTTTTGGAAACAGCTGGACCGTTGGCATCTGACGGGATGCTTGTCGAATTTTCCGACAACCGATGTCTGATTGAACTGTGCGGCGCCCACGATGAAAATCTGAGCAGGATCGAAGACGGGCTCGGCATCCAGATTGTGAGACGCGGCAACCAGCTGGTTCTGATGGGTGAGCGGCCGCGCCGGGAAGCCGGCGGCAAAGTTTTGAAATATCTGTATGGCAGGCTGGAACTCGGCCGGACTCTGGATCCCGGCGATGTGGAAAGCGCGGTCCGCGTCAGCCAATTCGCGGTTTCTGATCACGATCTGCTGTCGGGCGGTCTGGAAATCAAGACCAAAAGGCGCGTGGTTGAGCCGCGGACCGCTGGCCAGCGGGACTTTGTGCAAAAACTGCTGAAGAATGACTTGGTTTTCGGAATCGGTCCCGCAGGAACCGGCAAGACCTATCTCGCCGCGGCTCTGGCGGTGGCGATGCTGTCGGACGGATCTGTGGAGCGGATCGTTTTGTCGAGGCCCGCGGTGGTCGCGGGCGAGCGTCTCGGATTTCTTCCCGGGGACATAAAGGAAAAAGTCGATCCGTTCATGCAGCCGTTCTACGATGCGCTTCGCTCTTTCCTGCACCCGAAAGCGCTGGACCGGTATCTTGAGCAGGGAAGAATCGAGATCGCGCCGGTGGCATTCGTGCGCGGGCGCACGTTGAACGCCTCATTCATCATTTTTGATGAAGCTCAGAACGCCACGCGGATGCAGATGAAGATGTTCCTCACCAGGCTCGGGACGGGATCGCGCATGGCGGTCACCGGAGATATCACGCAGATAGATCTGCCCGCGGGATGGCGGTCCGGGTTGGCTGAGGCGCGCGAGCTTCTGCGCGGCGTGAAAGGCGTCGCATTCACGGAATTCTCTTCCGCGGAGGTTGTCAGACACGGTTTGGTGTCCAGGATCGTGAAAGCCTACGAGGAAAGCGGCCGTGCGGCCGGAGGTTGACGTGATCGTCGAAGACGGTCGCTGGAACGCGCTCCGGCTCGGAGAGGTCGCTCAGACGGCCTGCGCCGCCGCCCTGGCCGAAGCGTCCGCCGGGACGGGCGCCTGTGAGATCGCCGTGCTTGCCTGCGGCGACGACAGGATCGCGGAGTTGAACGCCAGGTTCCGCGGCCGGCCGATGCCGGCTAATGTTCTGTCGTGGCCCGCGGCGCGGACTGCGGCCGGCCATCCGCAGCCCGGCGGCGGCCGCGCGCTGCCGCATCTCGGCGACATCGCGCTGGCTTGGGAGACGTGTTCCGCCGAAGCGGAAGAGCTGCGGCGGCCCATGGCCCGGCATGTCTCGCATCTGATCGTGCACGCATGTCTGCATTTGTTGGGTTTCCGACACGAAACGGATAAAGAAGCCGCAGAAATGCGGAGTCTGGAGGTCAAAGCGCTTGCGTCGATCGGCATTTCCAGTCCATATGACGGAACTGGCTTGGCTGAAGGCTGAAAACCGGTGACCACTGTGTCAGAAAAAAGTATGGACGTCACCTCAGAAGGCCCACCTAGCGCGGCGCGCCGCGCGCAGGATAAAATGGATGCAGCCGGAAACGGAGCCCAGGCGGAGACGTCGGGCAGGATCGACCGGTGGCTGGGCATTTTAGGACAGGGATCCCGGCGGCATGGCGGAGGCGGGGAAGTGAACGGCAGCGCTGATTCGGCTCCGCCGGCGAATCCGTTCCACGCCCGCAACCCTCCGGTGGAAGATATCGCGGTCCCGAAGGTTGAGATCGTCGCTGTCCCCGTCGACATCAAGCTGAAGGAGCTGGTGAAGGTTTTCAAGGACAGCGGACGGACCCGTCTGCCGGTCTATGACGGGTCGCTCGATTCGCCCTGCGGCTTCATTCATCTGAAAGATCTCGCTCTGCAGCACGGTTTCAACGGCGGCGGTGATAAATCCGAACTCGGAAAGGAGATGCTGCGCAGCCTGCTGTATGTTCCCGGGGCCATGCGTGTGGCGGCTTTACTGGAACAGATGCGGATCCGGCGGATTCACATGGCGCTGATTGTCGACGAATACGGCGGCACTGACGGTTTGGTCACCATCGAGGATCTGGTGGAGGTGATATTCGGCGATATCGCAGACGAGCATGACAATGAGTCCGATCTTGAACTGCTGAAAGAAGAAAGAGACGGCTCTTTCCTCTGTCATCCGCGGCTGACGCTGGAAGAGTTGAGCGGACGTCTCGGCATCGGCGCGGATCTGAAAGACGGCATCGAGGATGAAGTCGACACGCTCGGCGGATTGATATTCGTCCTGGCCGGCCGGGTTCCGGTGACAGGCGAGGTCGTGCGGCATGCCGGGGCTGATCTCGATTTCGAAATCGTCGCCGCCGAGAGACAGCTGATCCGGCAGATCCGCATACGTCCCAATTCGACCGGCAGCCGTTGAATCTGTTCCGGCTGCCGTCAGTTCTGGGTCCCGGGTCCGGCTGGCGGAGATCCGTGCTTCTGCCGGTTTCCGGCGCGGCGGCTTCCCTGGGCCATGCGCCGGTCTCGCTTCCTGTCTTCACTCTGGCGGGATTCGCCGTTGCCTGCGGCGCACTCGTGCTGTGCCGAGGCTGGCGCCCGGCCGCTCTCTCCGGCGGGCTGTTCGGAGCGGGTTACTTCGGCCTGTCCCTGTCATGGATCGTCGAGCCGTTTCTCGTTCATGCCGCCGATGACGCCTGGATGGCGCCGTTCGCGCTCGCCGGCGCGGCCGGAGGGATGTCGCTGTTGTGGGGAGCGGCATTCGCGGTCGCTTTCGCGGTCGGAACAGGCCCGGGATCCCGCGTTGTGGCTCTCGCGGTTTCTGTCGCTCTGGCGGGGCTGATCCGGGAAGCCGCGCTGACCGGATTTCCGTGGGCGCTGCCGGCGTATGTCTGGTCGGAGTCGCCGGTGTCGCAGTCCCTTGCCTGGTTCGGCCCGCACGCTCTTTCCTTTTTGACGGTTCTGGCATCCGGTTCCTGGCTGGTTCTCAGCCGGCCCTGGACCGGGGCTTCGGCGGCCGCCGCCGGTCTGGCGGCGCTCTGGCTGGCCGGCGAGGCGAGACTGGCCCGGCCGCCGGAAATGCCGCGGGAATCTGTCGTGGTCAGAGTGGTGCAGCCGAATGTGCCGCAGGTCCGGAAATGGGACAGAGCGTACGCCCAGCAGTTCTTCGACCGCCTGCTCGCATTGACAGCGGTCGATTCTTCGCCGGTTCCGGCCGCTGTCGTATGGCCGGAAACCGCGGCGACATTTCTGCTGCGGGAAGGAGACTTCCGTCTCAGCGCGATTTCCGCGGCGGCCGGAGGACGCCCGGCGGCCATCGGCATCCGCCGCCTCGAGGCCGGACGGCAGCGCAACAGTCTCGCCGTCATCGGCCCGGGCGGTTCGGTTGACGGCGTGTATGACAAACGCAGGCTGGTGCCGTTCGGCGAATATATTCCTTTCGCGTCCCTGCTCGGCGCCGCCGGCTTGGAAGGGTTGGCCTCCCGGCGCTACGGCGGGTTCACGCCGGGCGGCGCGGAGAGATTCATCGAACTCGGCCGGGCCGGAAGGCTGCTTGCCCTGATCTGCTATGAGTCGATTTTCCCCCGGGACGTGCGGCGGGCCGTCCGCGGCGACGGCATGCTGCAGGTGACCAATGACGGCTGGTTCGGAACGGTTTCCGGGCCGCAGCAGCACTTCGCTCAGGCCCGGATGCGGGCGGTGGAGCTCGGCCTGCCGTTGATCCGGGCGGCGAATACGGGCATCTCGGCGTTTGTGGACGGCAAGGGCAGGATCGTGAAGTCCCTGCCTCTCGGGGTGATGGGTGTCATTGACGCTCCGGTCCCGTCTCCGCTGCCCCCGACTTTGTATTCCCGGGCCGGCGATCTGCCTCTGATCATCGTCATCGCCGCTGTGTCAGCCGGTCTGGCAGTCCGGCTGATGCGAAAACCGCGTTGACCGGAATCAAGCGAATTGCTAACCCGCCCCCGGCAGGCCGGCGCGCCGGCCGGTTTTGCTGTTTTGGAGCGTGCCGCATGCCGGAAAAAGAGCATCTTTTCACATCGGAATCGGTTTCCGAAGGACACCCCGACAAAATCTGCGATCAGATATCCGATGCCGTTCTTGACGCCTACATGGCAGAGGATCCCGAATCGCGCGTGGGATGCGAGACGCTGGCGACCACGGATTTCATCGCTGTCGCCGGCGAAGTGAGAGGGCCGTCCGGACTGCGCGCCGGGATCGAGCCGCTGGTCAGGGACTGCGTGCGCGAGATCGGCTATGAGCAGAAGGGGTTCCACTGGAGCGATCTGCGGGTCATGAATCTTCTGCACCAGCAGTCAGGCGATATCGCGCAGGGAGTCGACAGCGACGGAGCCGGCGATCAGGGAATCATGTTCGGATTCGCGGTGGATGAAACCGAGGATCTGATGCCCGCGCCTCTGCACTATGCGCATCTGGCGCTGAGAAAACTGTCGGAAGCCCGCAGGAGCGGCAGGGAAACCCGGCTCGGTCCGGATGCCAAGTCCCAGATCACGGTGCGTTACGTTGACGGCAAGCCGGTTGAAGTGACTTCCATCGTGCTGTCGATTCAACATTTTGACGAAGAGCTTGCATCCGCCGACGTCCGCTTGATCGTCGAACCCTATCTGAGGGAGGCGCTGCCGCGGCAGTGGATCACCGAAGACACCGTATGGCATGTCAATCCGACCGGAAAATTCGTGATCGGAGGTCCTCATGGCGACTGCGGCCTCACCGGACGTAAAATCATCGTCGACACATACGGCGGCGCCGCGCCGCACGGCGGCGGGGCCTTTTCCGGAAAAGATCCCACCAAGGTCGACCGGTCAGCGGCCTACGCCGCCCGGTATATGGCCAAAAATGTCGTTGCCGCCGGTCTGGCCGACAAATGCGCCATCCAGCTGTCCTATGCGATAGGCGTGGCCGAGCCGCAGTCGCTCTACATCAACACTTACGGCGCGGACCGCGCGGACCCGGATGCGATCGGGAAACGGCTCCGCGAGTCTATGAACCTGACCCCGCGGGGCATCCGCCGCCATCTCGGGCTCGGCCGGCCCATCTACAGGCGGACAGCCGCCTACGGGCATTTCGGACGCAAACCCGAGGAAGACGGCGGATTCAGCTGGGAACGTCTGGATCTCGCCGATGAGTTGAAAACGCTGCTTTGAGCGAAGGTGCGCGGCGATCATGCGGACCGGCTGACCGGCGCTCCGCGGACCAGCGGGGACCGTTCAGAAATTTCTACGGACGGCGTCACGGCAAACGGCTGCGGCCCTCGCAGCGCAGGCTGCTCGAGGAGATGCTCGATCAGATTGCCGTGCCGGGGCTTCCGCCTGCGAGATCCGGGGAACCGGGCGAAGTTGATCTCCGCGCGCTGTTCGGCCGCGACTGTCCTGTCTGGCTTGAGATCGGCTTCGGTTCCGGCGAGCATATGGCTCATCAGGCGGCGCGTCATCCTGAAGCCGGAATTCTGGGCTGCGAGCCCTATGTGAACGGCGTCGCATCGCTGCTCGGCAAGCTCAGGGACTCGCCGCTGCCGAATGTCCGAATCCATCCGGGCGATGTCCGCGACCTCATGGACGTCCTGCCCGCCGGTTCCGTCAGCCGGACGTTTCTGCTGTATCCCGACCCTTGGCCGAAAAAGAGGCATCACCGCCGCCGGTTCATGACGCCCGAGCATCTGCGTCCCCTGGCCCGGGCCATGAAACCGGGATCACGGCTGAGAGTGGCGACCGATATTCCGGACTACGCACGGCAGGCCGTCGAGCAGATCGCGCGGAGCGCCGATTTTGAATGGACGGCGGAAAGCAGGCGGGACTGGCAGCGGCCCTGGGATGACTGGCTGCCGACCAGATATGAAATCAAGGCGCTGAAAGAGGAGCGCGTTCCGATATATCTGAACTTCACCCGCCTGTGAGATCCCGGCGTCAGCCGCAGCGCAGATCGGCGCCGAGGCCGTTCATCATGTGGACGAAGTCAGGAAAGCTCGTTTGAATGGGCGTGGAATCGTCGACCGAGACCGGCGAGCGCGCTTCCATTCCGAGACAGAGAAAGCTCATGGCGATGCGGTGATCCAGACGGGTCTCGCAGACTGCGCCGCCCGGCACTCCTGAGGATCCGCGCCCGTGCACTGTGAGCGTGTCCTCTGTTTCCGTGACTCTGACGCCGCACCGTTCAAGCCCGCGCGCCATCGCATCAATGCGGTCGGATTCTTTCAGCCGCAGTTCGCCGACTCCGCGCATGACCGTATCGCCTTCGGCGCAGGCGGCGACCGCGGCGAGAATCGGATATTCGTCAATCATTGAAGGCGCCCGCTCGGGCGGAACCTCCACGCCGCGGAGCGGCGCATGCGATGCCCGGATGTCGGCGACAGGCTCTCCGCCCTGCAGCCCGCGTTCCCGCACGGTCAGACGGGCGCCCATTTCCCGGACCGTTGTCAGAAAGCCGGTCCGGGTCGGGTTGACCGCGATCCCGGTCAGGAGGATATCTGAATTCTCAGCCATCAAAGCGGCGGCGATGGGAAACGCCGCCGAAGACGGATCGCCGGGAACCGTGATTCTCTGCGCCGCAAGCTCGGCGCAGCCTTGCAGCGTGATCCGCCGCCCGCCGTCATGCTCTTCAACGGTGAGATCCGCGCCGAATGACCGCAGCATTCTCGCTGTGTGGTCCCGCGCGCCCGCCGATGCGATGACCGAGGTGCGTCCCGGCGCATTCAGCCCGGCGAGAAGAACAGCTGACGCGACCTGCGCTGAGTTGGTTTTCTTGCGGCGCAGCACAGGAACCGGATCGGCGGCGCCCTCGGCGGTGATCGGCAGAAGCCCGCCCGTGCGGCCGGAAAACCGGGCTCCGAATTCAGTCAGAGGGTCCGTGACCCGGCGCATCGGTCGGGATCGTAGGGATGAGTCTCCGGTGAAGACCGCCGTGACGGGCGTCGTCGCCATGGCTCCCATGAGCAGCCGGACCCCTGTGCCGGAATTTCCGCAGTCAATCACATCCGGAGGATCCGCGAAACCGCCGGTGCCGACCCCGTGCACCGCCCAGACGCCGGCGGCTGTCTTTTCCGCTTCCGCGCCGAACATCCTGACGGCGCGGGCTGTCGCGAGGACGTCTTCTCCCTCCAGCAGCCCTTCGATCTGCGTCTCGCCGACCGCCAGGGCGCCGAATATCAGAGCCCGGTGCGAAATGGACTTATCTCCGGGAACTGCGGTTTTGCCCCGCAGACCGGCCGTCCTGTGGGATGTGAGAGGGGACGGGCGCGGAGTTGGTGTCATGCCGGGTCTCGCAGGTTGTGTGCATTCCAGATGTCTCTATAGACGACCGCGCCGGGAAGTTCAGCCGGCGGGCGGCTGAACCGGATTCAGCCGCGGCGGACCGGAACAGCTTCCGCCGGGCGAGCGTGCAGACGAGGCGGAGGAGTTACCCGGATGGCAGCCTTCACTGTTGCGATCGACGGGCCGGCGGCGGCCGGCAAAGGCACGATCAGCCGCGCTGTCGCCCGCCGGTTCGGTTTCCGGCATCTGGACACCGGCCTGTTGTACCGGGCTGTCGCGAAAATGATTCTGGAGGACGGGAAAGGCAAAGATGAAGAGGCGGCGCTCGGAATCGCCCGCCGCCTCCGCTTGGAAGACACCGAGATGGACGGTCTGCGATCCGCCGAGGTCAGCCGGGAGTCGTCAAGAGTCGCGGCGATGCCCTCGGTCCGGGCCGCTCTGAAGTCGTTCCAGCGCGATTTCGCGCGCCGCGACGGGGGCGCCGTTCTTGACGGACGCGACATCGGCACCGTCATCGCTCCGGACGCCGAAGTGAAACTGTTCGTGACCGCCTCGGAAGAGGTGCGGGCCGGCCGGCGGCGGCGGGAACTGGCACTCGCGGGCGCGCGCGCCGCGTTCCGGGATGTCCTGCATGAGATCAGACAGCGGGACCGGAGGGACATCGGCCGCGGGTTCGCCGCGCTGCGCATGGCTGAAGATGCGCTCTTGCTTGACACGTCAAAGCTGACTATTGATGAGGCGGTCTCTGAGGCTGTCGCCGCCGTTCACTGGCGGCTCGGAACCGGTCCGCACTCCAGACCGGCTTTGCGTAGTGAAAAGGCGGCAAGCGGAGCGAGAAACGAAGTCCAGCCGGCGGAAAGCCGGCGGAATAATGTAAAACGGGAGCGCCTGACCAGGTGACTGCAACTGCGATAAAGGAGGAATTCGAAGCCCTCCTTGAAGAAAGCTTCGATCAAACGGCTCCGAGGGAAGGCAAAGTGATCGGCGGCACGGTGATCGCCATTGAGGCCGGCCAGGCGATCGTCGACATCGGCTACAAGATGGAAGGCCGCGTCGATCTCAAAGAATTCGGACACGGCGATTCGGAAGAAGTTCAGGTCGGCGATTCCGTGCAGGTGTATTTTGACAGGGTCGAGAACTCCCGGGGCGAAGCGGTGATTTCCCGCGAAAAGGCCCGGCGCGAAGACGCGTGGGACCGGCTGGAAAAGGCGTTTGCGGAAAATTCCAAAGTCGATGGCTATATATTCAACCGGGTGAAGGGCGGCTTCACGGTCGATCTCGGCGGCGCGGTCGCGTTTCTGCCGGGATCTCAGGTCGATGTCCGTCCGGTGCGCGACGCGGCGCCGCTGATGGGAATCAAACAGCCGTTCCAGATTCTCAAAATGGACCGCCGACGCAACAACATCGTGGTCTCGCGCCGCGCCATACTCGAAGAAAGCCGCGCCGAACAGAGGGCGGAAGTCATCAACCGGCTCAATGAAGGCGATGAGATAGAGGGCGTCGTCAAGAACATCACCGATTACGGGGCCTTCGTCGATCTCGGCGGCGTGGACGGGCTTCTGCATGTGACCGACATGGCTTGGCGGCGTGTCAATCACCCGTCGGAAATCCTGACCATCGGCCAAAATCTGACAGTGAAGGTCATCCGGGTCAAACGCGACACTCACAGGATCTCGCTCGGCATCAAACAGCTGGAGCCCGACCCTTGGACCACTGTCGAAGAGAAATTCCCGATCGGTTCGCGCCACACGGGCACAGTGACCAACATCACGGAATACGGCGCATTCGTTGAACTGTCGCCCGGCATCGAGGGTCTGGTCCACGTCTCCGAGATGTCATGGACGAAAAAGAACATCCATCCCGGCAAGATCGTGTCGACTTCTCAGGAAGTCGAGGTGATGGTTCTGGCGATCGACCCGGCTAAACGCAGAGTGTCGCTCGGTCTGAAGCAGACGATGAAGAATCCTTGGGTCGCATTCGCGGAAAATTATTCGAAAGGCATGCAGATCGAGGGAGACGTCAAGTCAATCACGGAATTCGGCGTCTTCATCGGTCTGGATCACGGAATCGACGGGATGATCCATCTGTCGGGACTGACATGGGACCGGGATCAGGAAGGCGCTTTGAAATCCTATAAGAAGGGCGATATCGTCAAAGCCGTGATCACCGAAATAGATGTCGAAAAGGAACGGGTAGCGCTGTCAGTGAAAGATCTGGTTCCCGACCCGTTCTCGGAAGCCACTGCCGGACTGAAGCGCAACACGGTGATTACGGTTCAAGTCACCGGAATAGAAGACAGCGGCATCAAGGTGAACTACCAAGGCTTGGAATCATTTATCCGCCGGTCGGATCTCAGCAGTGAAAGGTCGGAGCAGCGGCCGAGCCGCTTCAATATTGGCGACAGCGTCGATGTCAAAGTCACGAATATCGATTCCGCGCACGCCAAGCTCGGTCTTTCGATCAAGGCGCGTGAACTTTCGGAGACGAAGGAGGCCGTCGAGCAGTACGGATCGTCCGATTCGGGCGCCGTTCTGGGCGACATTCTGGGCGCAGCGCTGAAGAATCAGGACGACGAGAGGAATCAGTGACGGCGGTCTGCTCGTCCGCCGGAAAGACAGCCGGCCTGCGGCCGGCCTGACCGTCAACCGTGCGGTGCCGGCGGGCGGTTAGACTTTCCGCGAACCGAGGCCGGTAACAGTAATCTGAACCCGCGCGGCGGAACCAACAGGAGAAGTGAGAGTGACCAGATCGGAGCTGATTGACCAAATCGCCGAATCATACCCCGACCTGAACCGCACGGTGATCCAAGCCGCAGTGGAAACGGTTTTTGCTGAAATCTCGGCGTCGCTGAGCAATGGCAGACGCGTCGAACTGCGGGGCTTCGGCGCATTCGCGGTCAAAACCCGGCGAAGCCGCAAAGCCCGGAACCCCAGAACCGGAGCGGCGGTTGACGTGCCTTCGAAATACGCGCTCACGTTCAAACCCGGCAAAGCGATGCGCGACCAGATGAATCCGGAGGTCTGAAGACGACGCGGGAGAATGTGCGGATGTCGCTGCTCCGCTGGTCATTTCTTTCGGTCATCGGAATCATACTGGTCATCGTCGCGCTGGCAAACCGCGAACTGGTGGCGCTGCGGCTGCTGCCGGACGAGTTCGCCGAAATCTTGCCGGCGCCGGGACCCGTCGAACTGCCGATGTTTCTGGTGATCTTCGCCGGAATGGTTCTCGGACTTCTGGTGGGTTTTGTCTGGGAATGGATGCGCGAACGGCACCACCGTCTGGAAGCCGCTGCCCGGCGGCGCGAAGTCGCCAGGCTGGAGCGCGAGATCGACGGACTCAAACGGCGGAATTCGGGCGAGGACGACGATATCCTCGCCCTGTTGGAATGATTGGAAGCGCGGCATGACGACCGGCAGGCATATCATCGTTAAAATCTGCGGACTCAGCCGGGAGGACGACATTAAAGCCGCGGTCGAGGCGGGAGCGGATTATGTCGGTTTCGTGTTTTTTCCGCCGTCGCCGAGGAACCTGCCGCTGAGCCGGGCCGAGAGGCTCGCGGGTCTGACGGGCAGCGCACGGAAAACGGCGTTGACGGTTAATGCCGGCGATAAGGAATTTGAACGGATCATCGCCGCTGTCGGACCGGATCTGCTGCAGCTGCATGGGCGCGAGACGCCGCGGCGCGCGGCTGAAATCCGGAAAAAATTCGGCCTTCCGGTTATGAAGTCCGTGGGGATCCGCGGGCGCGGAGATCTCGAAGCCGCCGTCGGCTATGCCGGATTCGTCGACCGGTTCCTGATTGACGCCAGACCGGGGCCGGATTCCCGCCTGCCGGGAGGAAACGGCGTCGCATTCGACTGGCGGGTTCTCGAAGAGTGGCGGCCGCCCGCGCCGTGGATGCTGGCAGGCGGACTGAATGCCGGAAATGTCAGGGAGGCGCTGGATGTGACCGGAGCGCGGCAGGTTGACGTCTCCTCCGGTGTCGAAACAGCGCCCGGGAAGAAATCACCAGAGAGAATCGCGGCATTCGTGCGCGCGGCGCGCGGGGGCGGACATGTGCAGTGACATTGCGAACAGTTTTATGAAGGGACCGGACGAGAAGGGGATGTTCGGATCGTTCGGCGGGCGGTTCGTGTCGGAAACTCTGATGCCGGCGCTCCTGCGGTTGGAGGAGGAGTTTCAGTCAGCCCGAGAAGACAGCGGATTCTGGAATGAGCTGGAAGATCTGGGCCGGAATTACGTGGGGAGACCGTCACCTCTTTATTTCGCCGAACGTCTGACAGGCTATCTCGGCGGCGCGAAAATTTACATGAAACGCGATGAGTTGAATCACACCGGCGCGCATAAGATCAACAATGTGCTGGGTCAGATTCAGCTGGCGCGGCGCATGGGCAAGACCCGGATCATAGCGGAAACTGGAGCCGGTCAGCATGGGGTGGCCACGGCCACGGCCTGCGCCAGATTCGGTATGGAATGCGTTGTTTTCATGGGCCGCCACGATGCTGACAGGCAATGGCCGAATGTTCTGCGCATGAAATTGCTCGGCGCTGAGATTCATAAGGTGAGTTCAGGACGGGGCACCCTGAAAGACGCGATGAACGAAGCGCTGCGCGACTGGGTTACCAATGTCCGGGATACATTTTACTGCATCGGCACGGTGGCCGGGCCGCACCCTTATCCTTTGATGGTGCGCGAGTTTCAGTCGGTGATCGGAAAAGAAACCCGCAGCCAGATGCTTGAGCGGGAAGGCCGCCTGCCGGACACCTTGGCCGCCTGCATCGGCGGCGGGTCAAACGCGATGGGGCTGTTTCACCCGTTTCTGGATGATCGGAGCGTCCGCATCATCGGCGTTGAGGCCGGAGGCAAGGGGGTGGACGGCGAAATGCAGCACTGCGCGTCGCTGAACGGCGGACGCCCTGGCGTTCTGCACGGCAACCGCACCTATCTGTTGCAGGATGGCGGCGGTCAGATCCTTGACGGTTATTCCATATCAGCCGGACTCGATTATCCCGGAATCGGCCCTGAACATTCCTGGCTGCATGAAGCAGGACGGGTCGAATATGTGTCGGCCACGGATCTGGAAGCTCTGGAGGCGTTCCAGCTTTGCTGCCGTTTTGAAGGGATCATTCCCGCATTGGAACCGAGCCACGCGTTGGCGCATGTCGTCAAAATCGCCCCTGAACTTCCGGGCAACCACCTGATCTGCATGAATATGTGCGGCCGCGGCGATAAGGACATCGACACGGTCGCCAAGCATCCGGTCATGCGCGGGGTTGTTGAGGACCGCGGTTGATTCCGCTTGTCACGTCAGGTCTGCCGCGCATTCCCTGAGGATATCCAGAGAGACGGTGTCCAAGGCTCTGCGGTGAGTGCTCGCCAAGCGGACCTTCGGCGCCTCGCCGTCCCGGTGCGCCTGTAGAAACCGGCTTGCGCAGAGACACCAGAGATCGCCGTGCGAAAGGCCCGGGAATCCGTATGCCCGGACGGGAGTGGACAGATCGTTCCCGACATATTTTGACCAAGCGAGGAACTCCTCTGTCATGACGGCGCAGACCGTATGGCTTCCGCGGTCCTCCGCGCATGTGTCACAGGATCCGTTCCGGAAAAAACCGGTCATGGGATCAAGCGAGCAGGGTTCGAGCGGGTTACCGAGAACATTCACGGATTTTTCGGCTGGAGTTATCATTCGCGAATCTTTCACAGTCGGGAGCCAAGCGCATTATACACGAACCCGGCGGCTGGTCGGAACAGCATTTGCCTGTGCTTGTTGAAACGGCAACCGGCTCGGACGGCCGGCCCCGCCGGGAAGAACAGATCATAATTCTGGGATCCGCCTCTTGTCTTTCCGGGATTCGGACCGTATACGGGCGAGGATGTCCGTATCTTCCTTGAAATCTTCCGGCGGCGGATAAGCGGAATGGCTTTGCCGGCGAACAGGCATGACACGCTGTTCAGGCTGATCGTGTCCGATCCGGGCCGGGCGGTCTCGCTGCTGCGCGGCTGTCTTCCGGCCGTGTCCGCCGCCTGCGTCGACTGGACCTCATCGCCGACGCTTGTCGGAGAAGAACTCATCGGCAGGGAAGGGAAGAACACCCGCTGCGACGCCCTTCTCCGCGCCCGCTCCGAAGGCGGCGGCGAAGTGTATTTCCTTCTCGAGCACAAATCCTATCCGGATCCGAAGACGGCGGTGCAGCTGATCGGCTACGCGGCGCACATCTGGCACAGGCAGTTCCGGGGCGGCGCGGGGGCGCGTCTGCCGTTGATCGTCCCGGTGGTGTTCTATCACGGGACCGGCCGGTGGACGGCGCCGCTTTCGGTGTCGGAGATGATCGCCGGCCCTGAGGGTCTGGCGGGGATCGGGCGGGGTCTGGAGCCGTTCCTGCTGGTCGACCTGCGGCGCATGGACCCGGCTTCGCTGTCGTCGGATCCGGCGGTAGAGCCGGGCGTTCTGGCCTTGGCGCTGGCCGGGCGGCGCGGCGTGGAGCGGGATCTTCTCGACCGGGTCGTCGCGGGCTTTGACAATGAGCATTACGGGGACTATCTCCTGAACTATGTCGTGGAGGTGTTCGACCTGCCGCGCGAGAGCCTCGAGGAGGCGATGCGGCGGGTCATTCCGGAGAAGACGGAGGAGAAGATGGCAACGGTTGCGGAGCAGTTCATCAACATGGGAAGGGCCGAAGGCGAGGCGAAAGGACGGATTGAAGGAAAGGCTGAAGGACGGGCTGAAGGCGAGGCGAAAGGACGGATTGAAGGAAAGGCTGAAGGACGGGCTGAAGGCGAGGCGAAAGGACGGGTTGAAGGAAAGGCGGACATGCTGCTCCGGCTGCTTGAGATGAAGTTCAAGTCCGTTCCCCCGGCCAGGCGCGCGCAAGTGAGTTCGGCGGGAATCGAGGAGCTTGACGCATGGATCGGCTCCGTGCTGCGGGCGGGCAGCGTCGACGAGGTGTTCGGCAGTTGATCGAGGCGCGCGCCCGCCCGGTTTTCTGGTGCCGGATCCGTTCGCCGGCAGGGCCGCCGCCGTGTCTGTCATCAGGGCCTGATTCAGAAGCGGCTCCCTTAAGAGTTTGCCCCATATGTTGAGCAGTCCCGCCGTCGTGCAGCATAATCCCGTCTTGTCAGCAAAAACAGGAGCATCCACACAGCTTGGAACGAGACTGCTGAGCCGCTTTATAGGCGATCTTTCGACCGGTTTGAAACCGATGTGACCGATGCGGAACAGGCGGTAGCAGCGCCGCTGCTGCCGCCTTCAAGGACAGTCCACAAGCCGACCACCGGGAGGTGTTCAACGCTGTCCGGTTCATGCTTGCCGCCGGCTGCTGACAGCGATCCATTCCTGAATGTTTTCCGCCTTTCAGTGCCGTTCAGAATTATTTTCACGCTTGGCGGAACGCCGGCGTTTTTGAGCGGATGCCAGCTGCGCTGCGCCGGCTGGCGCGCCGGCAAGCCGGCCGTGCGGCGGACCCGACGGCGGCGATTGACAGCTAGTCGGTGAAGACGACGGAAAGCGGAGGCCCTGCCGGATATGATGCCGGCAAGAAGATCAAGGGCCGCAAACGTCACATCACGGCAGTCGCCGACGGCTCGCCGATCGCTGTCCTGATTCATGAGGCGTCAATTCAGGATCGAGGCGGTGCCCCGGGGGTGATCCTGCGGACGCCTGCGGCGGCGCAGGTAGCCAAGCTGCAGGCTGGCGGCGGCTGTCAGGGGCCGAAGCCGGCTTCATCCCTGGCGGATCCCGGGCTGGGATCGCTGATTGAAATCGTGTGTAAGCCTGAGAAACAAAAGCATCCATGTTTCAGTTCAAGGGCGTTTCGGGAGAAAATTCAGCCCTTATTTCCTTTTTCCCACAGCTTTTGCACATTTTTTCCACAGAAGCTCCGCCCGTTCAGGAGGCCGCCGCCGCTGCGGGCCGCCGAATCGGCAGGTCCGGAGCGCAGTTCGGCCGTCCGGACGCGGACGGGGCGTGTTTTTACCAGCCGCGCCGCTCGCGCAGCAGCGTGTTCGCCAGGACCGCTGGTTTGCGCATGACGGCGGTAAGGGCGACCTTATGACATTTCCCCCGCTCGGTGAGCCGGTCATAAAATGCGGACATGTCTTTATTGAACCGCACAGCCGTCAAAGCCGCCATATAGAGGGCCCGCCTCGGGCGGAAGCGTCCGCCGCGGATGCGCCGGACGCCTTTCTTCGCGCCGCTGTCGCGGGCGAACGGGGCGGTTCCGGCGAGAGCCGCGGCCTGCCGGCTGTCGAGCTGCCCGAGTTCCGGGAGCCAGCCGAGCAGAGCGGCGGCCGTGACCGGTCCGATGCCGGGAACGGACATCAGGATGCGGTAAGCGCGGGCCTGGTCGGGATCGCTCTTGATATGCTCCTCGATCTCAGCCTCGAGAGCTTCCTTCTGCCGCTCGGCGGTTTTGATGATTTTATCCATGGGCTTCTTCGCTGACGCCTTCCGGATCTCATCGCGGCACTGACGCATTGTCTTAATGGTCTCAACCGCTTGCGCACGGGCGACCATGAGGTCATTGAGACCGTTGAGGAACGCGGATTTCGGCTCGGTCGCCGGGAGATCGGCGAAGGCCGCCGCGAAAGCGGCGAGCATCCTCGCATCCGTCTTGTCGGTTTTCGCCAGCTGACTGGTCGCTTCGGCGAAGCGCCGCGCCTGGCGGGGATCAGCGACGCAGACTTCGTAACCCCGGTCGTGCAGCGACTGATGAACCGCCCGGTGCAGCCGTCCGGTCGCTTCGATGACGACCCGCCGCACCGCGTGTTTTCTCAGAAACCCGTCGATCGCCCGGAAACCCGGACGGTCGTTTTTGAACCGGCGGTCGACGCCGGCGGCGTGCACATCAATCATTTCCTCATATGAATCAAACCAAGGATAATTCCATAAGGAGTTGTCCACAGGGGTTGCTCGGCGCGAGGCTGCAGCAAACTTTTATTTCATCGCTCATCCGCAGCCGTGCTATCCTGTCGCGGGTTCCCCTTGCCGGCAGCTGCCGGCAAGGGGAAGCGGGGATGCTGTCCCCGCTGAGCCGGGTCGGGCCGATCACACACAGGGTTGAAAAGAACCGTATACAAGCATGGCCGGCCCGGCTTTCCCGGTCCCTCGCGTCCTGAACAGCTGCCTGGATCAAGATCCGAATAACCATGAGAACAGGAGCACAGGGACATGACGAAAATATGCGCAGGCTTGGATATAAGCAAGGACACGATCGATGTGCACGCCGCCGGCGTCGACCGCCGGTTCAGAAACGACCGTCCGGGTTTCCGGGCGATCGACGGGTTTCTGAGAAAACACGCGGTGCGGCGGGTCGTCATCGAAGCGACCGGACGGCTGCACCGGGCGGTTCATCAGTCGCTGCACGACAGAGGTTACGAAGTCTGCGTCGCTGATCCCCGCCAGGCGCGGCGCTTCGCCGAAGCGACCAGTCAGCTGGCGAAAACCGACAAGACGGATGCGAGGATGCTCGCCGCTTTCGCGGCGGCCTTCGCCGATCTCCCGGCGACCGAGCCGAAATCCGCGTTCCTCAACGGTCTCAATGACCTCATGGTCGCCCGTGCGCAAGCGGTTGAGACCATTAAGACAATGCGTCAGTGCCGCGATGAGATCCGGAAGGCGTCAGCGAAGAAGCCCATGGATAAAATCATCAAAACCGCCGAGCGGCAGAAGGAAGCTCTCGAGGCTGAGATCGAGGAGCATATCAAGAGCGATCCCGACCAGGCCCGCGCTTACCGCATCCTGATGTCCGTTCCCGGCATCGGACCGGTTGCGGCCGCCGCTCTGCTCGGCTGGCTGCCGGAACTCGGGCAGCTCGACAGCCGGCAGGCCGCGGCTCTCGCCGGAACCGCGCCGTTCGCCCGCGACAGCGGCGCGAAGAAAGGCGTCCGGCGCATCCGCGGCGGACGCTTCCGCCCGAGGCGGGCCCTCTACATGGCGGCTTTGACGGCTGTGCGGTTCAATAAAGATATGTCCGCATTCTATGACCGGCTCACCGGGCGGGGGAAATGTCATAAGGTCGCCCTTGTCGCCGTCATGCGTAAGCTGGCGGTCCTGGCGAACACGCTGCTGCGCGAGCGGCGCGTCCAGTAAAAACACGCCCCGTCCGCGTCCGCACGGCCGAGCTGCCCTCCGGAGCGGCCGATTCGACGGCCCGCGGCGGCGGCGCCGGCCTCCTGAACGGGCGGAGCTTCTGTGGAAAAAATGTGCAAAAGCTGTGGGAAAAAGGAAACAAGGGCTGAATTTCCCCCCGAAACGCCCTTGAAACCGAACATGGATGCTTGTGTGTAATAGGCAGGCCGCGGCAGCACCGGGGTCGGTTCTTTTGCCGGGGAGAAGCTGTTCGATCCGCTGCTGAAGCGCCTCGGCCGGTATGGCTCTGTCAGTGTTGGTTTGTCTTTCAGCTGATTTTGCCCATGGTATCGGTTCCGCGCCCGTTGAGATGACTACAGCAGCGAATCGCCCGAAGCGCAACCCGATTTGTCCACAGGCCTTAATGAGTGCAGTTTGATGCGTGCGTCCTCGGCGGTGAACCGCTGTTCCCCAAAGGCCGGCCGGCATTGCGCGCTTTCCGCTGCGCTGAGAGTTCGCGGCTCTTCCCCTGTGTCACTTTTTGAAACGCCTGAACAGCTGTGAAAGCAGGCTGCCTTCGGTCGAAGGGCCGGGTTCAGCCGCGTCGATTCCGGGAACGGGAACCTGCGCCGGCGCAGAGCGGTGCCGCGCGACCGCGTCGGTGAATTCCGGCAAGGACCCTTCCGCCAGATGCGCCGCCGACCGGCTGATCGCCGCAAGCAGGTCTTCAAGCCAATCCGCATCGGCGGCGCTGAAATCGTGAAGCACGTAATGATTCACCAAATCCTTTCTGCCGGGATGGCCGATTCCGATCCGGACGCGCGCGAAGTCGCCGCCCAGGTGCGTCCGCACGGAGTTCAGGCCGCGGTGGCCCGCGGTCCCGCCGCCGGATTTCGCCCGCAGCCGGCCCGGAGTCAGGTCAAGCTCGTCATGCAAAACGATGATATCCGCGGGGCGGAGCTTGAAATACCGCATGGCCTGGCCCGCCGAACGGCCGGAATCGTTCATATAGGTTTCCGGTTTGAGAAGCGTGACCCGGTGCGACTTGATCCGTCCGTCCGCCGCGAGGCCTTGGAATCTGGCCCTCCAAGGACCGATCCGATGGTCTTCGGCGATCCGGTCCACGGCCATGAAACCGACATTGTGGCGGTGGCGGGCGTAACGCCGTCCCGGATTTCCCAAGCCGACGATCAGCTTCATTGACGCGATCCTCACATTGCCCGTTCCGGTGTTCCGGCAGCGCAGGGAAGCGCGGGCTGCCGCTTCCGTAATCGGACCGCGGCGCTCCGGCGGACGCCGCGGGGATCATAATGATTCCGCGCGGGTTAATCCTGCTCGGTTTCGGCGGTCTCTTCCTCCGCCTCTTCCTCTTCTTCCTGATCAGAAGAACGCAGGCCGGAAGGCGCGGAAATGTTGGCGATCACGAAGTCCCGGTCGGCGATGCGCGGGCGGGTGCCGTCAGGCAGATCGATCTTGGATATCGTCACAACGTCTCCGACATCAAGCCCCGTCAGGTCGGCGACGATTTCGGCGGGAATATCGCCGGCGTTGACCACGAGGTCGACTTCGCTTCTCACCACGGTCAGGACGCCGCCGCGGCGAAGTCCCGGACTCTCGTCTTCATTGATGAAGCGGACAGGGATGAACAAGTTGATCTGCGAGGAGCGGCGCAGCCGCATGAAGTCCACATGGACAGGCTGATCTTTGACGACATGCCTCTGCGCCGAGCGGCATATGACCCGGACCTCTTCCCGGCGTTCAACCTTAAGATTGAACAATGTCGACAGAAAACGGCCTTGGTTCAGCTGTTTGAGCAGGTAATTGTGTTTCAGCCGGATCGGCAAAGGGTCTTTTCCACCCCCGTATACGATTCCGGGCACGTATCCTTCACGCCTTGCCTGCCGGGCGGCACCCTTGCCTGTCCCCGGACGGAATTCGGCGTGGAGATCAGGGATCCCGCTGGCCATTCGCATCTCCTCTGCTTACGGCGGACATCCTCCAAGGGTGCATGTCCGCTGAAAACGCATCCTTACAGGTTGTTTTCACCGTTTTGCAAGACAATCCGGCATTATATCAGGGCTATTTTATTGTCGGCCCGGCGATCGGCGTATGCCGATTTTAAGGCGGGTCATTCCGTTTTCGATGCGGTAACGTTCCGGCTGTTATGATTCTTCCGCCTTCGGATTCCTCCATCGACCTTCGCGAAGCAGCGGTGTGCCCGACCCGCGGCGCGCGCGAGCACCGGCTCCAGTACCGTCTTATCGAGGAGCATCACTAACTGCGGTTTCACGGCATCATCGGAAAGGGCCTGCGCCATGTCGCCCTGCACGGCGAGACCTGGATCGCGCCAGCCGGCCGGCAGCCGCGCGCGACCGCTGGATCGACTGGTCCGCGGAGCGGCAGTTCCGGCGTCTGCATCTGATCGCGAACAATTCCCGGTTCGTCATTCTCAGACCGAGGGGGATACCGAACCCAGTGTCCCGCGTGCTCGGCCGCGAGCCCGGCGGCCCTGCGCGTTTCCGCTGCCATGGCCGGACTGAGGAGATTTTCATGTACGAACTGACCGGCGGCGCCGCCGAGGCGCTGAGCCGGGACGCGATTCCGGAGAACTGGAACGCGGAGCAGCACGACAGCGCCGGGCCGATGGCCGCGTCCGGCCCGCGCAGCCTGTTCGCGTGCTTGGGTGAGGTTCCCGAGTGCCGCAAGCCCCGGGGCAAGCGCTATCCGCTGAGAACCGTTCCCGCGATCGCCGTCGCGGCCCGGCTTGCCGGCTACCGCGGCGTGACCGCGTTCGCTCAGTTCGCTGCACTCCTCACCCAGGAGCAGCCCGCGGCGGCAGCCTCGTTTTTCAGCCCGTCGAGGAAACGCTGCACTGCGCCTGCGATCGCTGCCTTCCATGACATCCTCGCCGACCTGCCGCCCGACACGCCAGCCGACGCCATCGGCCTGCAGCCTGCGCAACAGGTCGGCGCGGACACGCCGCTCGCCATGGACGGCAAGGACATCCGCGGCGCTTCCAGACAGACTGAGGACGGGCGGCGGATGACAGCCGCGGCGGTCGAACACGGGACCGGCACGGTGCCCGGGCAGGTCGAGGTCGACGCGAAGAGCAACGAGATTCCCGCCGTGCGGGACCTCGCCGACAGCATCGGCGTCGCGGGCCGCATCGCTGCCATGGACGCGATGCGCGCTCAGCATGAGACCGCCCGCCGGCTTCTCGCGCGGTGCGCCGACTATGTCGTCACTGCGGTCAAGGAGAACCACGAGACTATCCTCGACGACCTCAAGGCTGTCGACTTCAAGGACGCGCCCTCGTTCGAGACCTTCGAAAAGGGACATGGGCGCATCGAGCGCCGCCGCTGTGCCGCAGTCGACCTCTCCGGCCCCGAACAGCACGGCTGCGCCGCTCTCCACGGTCGCCGCTGAGCTGTCCGCATCGAGCGCGAACGCGAGATCATCAAGACCGGAGAGCGCAGCGGCGAAGCGACCTGGTGCCTTACCTCGCTCGGTCCCGAGCGCGCCGGGCCTGAGGAGCTTCTGACGCTCGTGCGCGACCACTGGGTCATAGAGAACCGGGTTCACTGCGCCCGCGGCTTCACTTACGACGAGGACCGCTGCAGGGCCTGTGCGCAACCTGCCGCGCAACCTCTCCTGCCTGACGAACGCTGCCATTGCCATCGTGCGCTGCGGCGGACGCTTCAGCTATATGCCTGAGGCTGACCGGCATTACGCCGCCCGCGACTGAGACGCGCTCGACGCGATCCTTATCCCGCCCGGCGGATGAACCGCCGCTCCTGACCCCGCGCGATGCGCCGGGAACGCGCCGCCGGACGGCGCGACGGGACAGACGTGCCCGGATGCTCCGAAAAGCGCGCCTGGAGCGCTGATCCGCTGACAGCGGCTGCTGAAACCAGTGCGCAGAAAACCCGGGCAGCCTCAAATACGCCCGTCCCCTGCCGCATCAGCGCTCCAGGCCCGACAATAAAATGGTCCTGGGCATTATATCCATGCGGTTTCGAAATCCGGCGGCATCAGAAGATTTTTCCGGCCGAGCCCGCTGACGCTGGTCTCGCCGCAGAGAGCCATGGTGACATCAAGCTCTTTTTCAATAATCTCCAGCGCGCGCCGCACGCCGGCTTCACCCAGCGCTCCCAGACCGTAAATGTACGAGCGGCCGATATAGGTTCCTCTCGCGCCGAGAGCCAGGGCTTTCAGAACATCCTGACCTGAGCGGATTCCTGAATCGAGATGAATCTCCGCCGATCCGCCGACCGCCTGCGCGATCGTCGACAGCATCCGGATTGATGACAACGCGCCGTCCAGCTGCCGCCCGCCGTGATTTGAAACGATGATCGCATCGGCCCCGCAATCAGCGGCGCGCCGCGCGTCTTCGACGTCCAAAATGCCTTTGATGATGAACCGGCCGTCCCAGAGTTTCCTGATCGCCTTGACTTTTTCCCAGTCCAGCGTCGGATCGAACTGCGAGGCCGTCCAGTCCATCAGCGACTTGGTGTCGCTGACGCCTTTGGCATGTCCGATGATGTTGCCGAATGTCCGGCGCCGCGAGGCGAGAATACCGGCGAGCCACCGAAGTTTGGTGGCAAGATCCGCCAGAGTTCTGATCGACGGGCGCGGCGGCGCGGAAAGACCGTTTTTGAGATCCTTGTGGCGCTGGCCGAGGATCTGGAGGTCAAGCGTCAGAACAAGCGCTCCGCAACCGGAATCGCGGGCTCTGCCGATGAGACTTTCGACGAATTCCTGGTCCCGCATGACATAGAGCTGAAACCAGAATCCTCTGCCGGCATGCCGCGCCACATCTTCGATCGAGCAGATCGACATGGTCGACAGTGTGAACGGCACGCCGAAATCGGCAGCGGCCCGGGCCGCCTTGATCTCCCCGTCGGCGCACTGCATGCCGGCGAGTCCGACCGGGGCCAAAGCCACCGGCATGGCGACGTCCTGCCCCGCCATCGTCGATTTGACGCTGCGTCCGGACATATCCACAGCCACACGCTGACGCAGCCGGATCCGGGCGAAATCCGTGCTGTTCTCGTGAAATGTCTGTTCAGTCCAGCTGCCCGATTCGGCGTAGTCGTAAAACATCCGCGGCACCCGGCGCCGGTAGATGTCTTTCAAATCATCAATGCTCGTGATCACGGTCATTATGTGTTCGCCATTTTTCAAAACCGGCGGGACGGGCGGCTGAAGCCGCATTCCCCTGCAGGTCAGGCGCTGTGCGCCCCTTCCGCGAGTTCCGCCACGAACCGCAAGACATCCTCGGGACGTTCTCCGAGACGCAGCATGTCCACGATCGACGATCCCACGACAACGCCGTCCGCCGTGGCGGCGATCGCCCTCGCGGCCTCCGGAGTTCTGACGCCGAATCCCACGCATACCGGAAGGTCCGTGGCAGCCTTGATTCTGGCGACATCGGGCGCGACGGCGGCAGCCTGCGCCTCCGCTGCGCCGGTGATTCCGGTGATCGAGACGTAATAGACGAAGCCGCTTGTGTTCCGCAGCACGGCGGGCAGACGACTGTCATCAGTCGTGGGCGTAGCCAGACGTATGAAATTCAGCCCGGCATCCAGAGACGGCAGGCACAGTTCCTGGTCTTCCTCCGGCGGCAGATCAACGACGATCAGTCCGTCCACTCCCGAGCTTTTGGACCGGCGGAGAAATGATTCAGCTCCGATGCTGTGAATCGGATTGTAATATCCCATCAGCACCAGCGGAGTCCGGGAATCGAACCTGCGGAAATCCCGCGCCATCGACAATGTTCTGGCCAAGGTCTGACCTCCCGCCAGCGCCCGGTTCCCCGCCGCTTGGATGGTCGGGCCGTCGGCCATGGGGTCGGTGAACGGAAAGCCGAGCTCAATGACGTCCACGCCGGCGCACGGGAGTCCGCGCATCAGATCCAGCGACGTGCCGTAGTCAGGATCGCCGGCCATGATATAGGCGACGAACGCTTTTTTCCCGGCTGATTCGAGTGATTTGAATGTGAGGTCGATGCGCGTTGCCATCAGGCATGCCGGCTCAGTAGTAAGTGGATTCCGGATTGTCGACGGAAACCATCCACAGAATGCCGAACTGGTCACGGACCATGCCGAAACCTTCAGCGAAGAATGTCTTGCCGAACGGCATAAGAGTCTCGCCGCCGTCTGCGAGTTTCTCAAAAACCTGTTTGGCCTGATCCGGAGTTTTCAGGCTGACCGAGATATGCATGCTTTGCGGCAGATGGTAGTTTCCCGTCGGGTCATCGGATGCCATAAGCAGCCCGTCGCCGACCTTGAGCTGGCCATGCATGATCCTATCCTGGATTTCGTCAGGCATGCCGGCGCAGCTTTCTTCGTCCCTGAACCGCATCATGGCGCTGATCTCGCCGGCGAAAATTTCGGCATAGCGTTCCAGCGCTTCCTTGCAGTTGCCGTTGAATGTCAGATATGGAGTGAATTGCATGGTCAAGCTCCCGCTGCAGGCCGCCTTTCCGGCGGCAAAGTATTCATATCCTGTCACTGATCCAACTGAAGCCGGACGTCAAGCTGGAGTCAGGCGTTTCCGCCTGTTCAAAAGGCCTGAGATCGGATGCGCGGTAATTCCGTAAGCCTGTCGGCCGCGCCGCAGTCACACGGTCCGCAGCACATAACGCGGGAAAGCTCTTCGCGCCGCCGGGGCATTCCCGCGTCAGAACTGACAAGCGGGATGTTTCCCTTTTCGGGTATGTCGCTGACGTTTCAGAATTCCGGGCCGGAATGACGGAATTCTCCGTTGAGCTGTGCCCGGGGTTGATTCGGGAAATCGCTGGACTTAACTGGCGGCGCGCGGATGTGTTCCTTCCTGATGATTCGAAACGATATCCGATTGCGTCAATTGGACGCGGGCACTCCAGAATATTCACGGGGAGGAGAAAAATCTCAGTCAAGACCGGCATTGTCGGACTGCCGAACGTAGGCAAGTCCACGCTTTTCAACGCGCTCACGGGAACGGCGGCGGCGCAGGCCGCCAATTATCCGTTCTGCACGATTGACCCCAACAGCGGCGAAGTGGCTGTCCCGGATGCGCGGCTGGAAAGGATCGCCGCGGTCTCCCGGTCGCGCAAAACAGTCCCGGCGAAGACCGGCTTTCTGGACATTGCCGGACTGGTCGGCGGAGCGTCAAAAGGGCAGGGGCTCGGCAACCGGTTTCTGGCAAGCATCCGCGAAGTTGACGCGATCGCGCATCTGGTCAGATGTTTCGATGACAATGACATCGTCCATGTCGCGGGACGGGTCAGTCCTCTGGACGACATCCTCACCATTGAGACCGAACTGATGCTCGCGGATCTGGATTCGGCGCGGCGGCAGCGCGAAAAACTGAAACGCCGGCTGAAATCGGGCGATCCTGACGCCGCGGAGCAGAACCGGCTGCTGCAGGCCGCGCAGGCGGCGCTGGAGGCGGGCAGGCCCGCCGGCCCGGCTGAGTTCCCCGATTCGTCCCCGGCGGGGCTCCGTCGTCTGGGACTGCTGACATCAAAACCGGTTCTTTACATTTGCAATGTTGATGAGCAGTCGGCTGCGGGCGGGAACCGCTACTCGCGCGTTGTCGCGGAACATGCCCGCGAAAGGGGCGATCCCTGCGTGATCTGCTCGGCCGCGTTTGAGGAGGAGCTGATCGGACTGGACGCGGACGAGGCCGAGGAATTCCTGACAGCGGCCGGGTGCGCCGAGCCGGGTTTGAGACGAGTGATTTCAGCGGCCTATGACCAGCTCGGTCTGCATACGTTTTTCACGGCGGGCCCGAAGGAAGCTCATGCGTGGACGATTCCGAAAGGAACGACGGCGGTTCAGGCCGCCGACCGGATACACAGGGATTTCAGCCGCGGCTTCATCCGGGCGGAAACGGCCTCTTATGAAGACTTCATCGAGTTCGGAGGCGAGGCCGGAGCCAGACAAGCGGGCAGACTGCGGTCCGAAGGGCGTGACTACGTGGTCAAAGACGGAGACGTTCTCCGCGTCCTATTCAGCGTCTGATCGTGACAGCACGTCGCAGCAGCGCCCGCAGACATCTTCAATGGGCTGCCTTCCGACCTCCGGCAGGATTTTCCAGCAGCGCTGGCATTTCCGGCCTTCCGCGAGATTGATCTCCACCCGCGCGCCCGGCGCGTCGGGAATGGAAAACGCCGTGTCAGGCGGCGGTTCGGCCGTCACATGTATGCCAGAGGTTATGCAGATGTCGGCGAATGCCGCGGTCTCAAGGATCGCCGCGGCTGCGGGATCCGAGTGATAGACGGTGGGGCGGGTTTCCAAGCTGGAGCCGATGACTTTGTCTTTGCGCTGAATCTCCAACGCCGCGGTGACCGCGCGTCTTGCCGACCGGATCGTCTCCCAGCGTTCGGCCAGTGTTTGATCGTGCCATTCCGCGGGAACCGCCGCGAAGTCCTGCAGATGCACGGAAGAATCATTGCCCGGAAAGCGCGCCAGCCAGACTTCTTCCGCGGTGAATGCCAGCATCGGGGCCAGCCATGCGGCAAGATGCCGGTGCAGCCTGTCAAGCGCTGTCTGAGCCGCCCGGCGCGCATGACCGTCCGCGGCGTCGCAATACAGGGCGTCTTTGCGGATATCGAAATAAAACGAAGACAGGTCGGAATTCATGAAACTGAAAACCGTCTGGAAGACCCGTTGGAAGTCATAAACGGAATAGCCGTGCCGGATCTGCCGGTCGAGTTCCGAGACGCGGTGAAGAACCCAGCGTTCGAGTTCCGGCAAATCCGCGAATTCCACCGCATCGTCCGAACTGAAATCGAACAGGTTGCCGAGCATGAACCGGAAGCAGTTCCGTACTCTGCGGTAACTGTCGGTCACGCCTTTGAGAATCTCGCGGCCGATTTTCAGATCCGTGCGGTAGTCCGACTGGGCGACCCAAAGGCGGAGGATATCAGCCCCGTTCGCGCGGACGATTTCTTCCGGGGCGACCGTGTTGCCGAGCGACTTGGCCATTTTCATGCCCCGTTCGTCCAGAGTGAAGCCGTGCGTCAGAACGCCTCTGTAGGGAGCGGATCCGCGCGTGCCGCATGCCTGGAGAAGCGACGAGTGAAACCAGCCGCGGTGCTGGTCGGTGCCTTCGAGATAGAGATCCGCCGTGCCGTCTTCCGGCGCGTCCTCCCGGCCGCGGAGAACGAAAGCGTGAGTCGAGCCGGAGTCGAACCAGACATCCAGAATGTCGAAGACCTGCGAATAGCTTCGGGGATCATGGTCCGGCGCGAGAAACCGTTCCTTGGCCCCGTCGCGGTACCAAGCGTCAGCGCCTTCCTTCCTGAAGGCGGAGACAATGCGCCGATTGACCTTCTCGTCCCGGAGCAGGAAATCGTCATCCTGCGGCTTCGCGCCCTTTTTAATGAAACAGGCAAGCGGAACGCCCCAGGCGCGCTGCCGGGACAGGACCCAGTCCGGCCGTCGCTCGATCATGGAATACAGACGGTTGCGGCCTGTCGGCGGAGTCCACTGCACGGTTTTTTCAATCGCGTTCAGAGCCCTTTCGCGAATCGTGCGGCCGAACTCTTCCGTTCCGTCGTCGATCGGGCGGTCTATGGCGGCGAACCACTGCCGAGTGCTCCGGTAGATCAGCGGCGCCTTGGACCGCCAGCTGTGAGGGTAAGAATGCGTGATTCTTTCGTGCGCGGCGAGACAGCCGGACCGCGACAGCGCCGCAATGACCGTTTTGTCCGCGCCGCCTTCCTTGCCGTTTTCTTTGAAAACCGCGCTGCCGCCGAACAGCGGGAGATCGCGGCGGAAACTGCCGTCCTCCAAGACATTGTCCGGAATATCCAAGCCGTGTTCAAGTCCGATCCGGTAATCATCGTCGCCGTGCGACGGCGCCGTGTGCACGAATCCGGATCCGTCGCCGTCCGTCACATGGCCGCCGGTCAGCAGAGGAACCGGAAAGTCCCAGCGGTTTTCTTCCGGCTCGGAAGCCGCCGCCATGCCGCGGAACGGATGGCGGCAAACCAAGGTCTTGATTTCTCCGCCGGGAACCGCGCGGATCCGGGAATAACCGCCGACGCGCGCCTTGCCCATGCATTCACCGGCGAGCCGGTCGGCGATGAGGAGGCGCATGCCCGGAGCCAGCCAGTTGCCCTCCGGCGCCTCCCTCACTTCGTAGAGGCCGTAGCCGATATCCGGATTGTAGCAGACGGCTCTGTTGGAAGGCAGGGTCCACGGCGTGGTGGTCCAGATCAGCACGGAAGCGCCGCCGCCGAGATCCCCGCTGCCCCGGCTGAGTTCCGGGTCAATGGGAAACCTGATCCAGACAGCGTTGCTCTCATGATCCTTGTATTCGACTTCCGCTTCGGCGAGGGCGGTTTTTTCGACGGTGGACCAGAGGACGGGCTTATATCCCTGATATAAAACGCCGTTCATCACGAATTTCATGAACTCGGAGGCGATCACCGCTTCCGCGCCATAGTCCATCGTGAGATACGGGTCGTCCCAGCAGCCGGTGATGCCCAGCCTGCGGAATTCATCCCGCTGTATGCCGACCCATTTTTCCGCGAACCGGCGGCATTCGTTGCGCAGCTCGATGATCGGAACATCGTCTTTCGCGGCATTCTTCGCCCGGTATTGTTCTTCGATTTTCCACTCGATCGGCAATCCGTGACAGTCCCAGCCGGGAACATAGCGCGCGTCTTTTCCCATCATCTGCCGGGACCGGACGACCATGTCTTTCAGGACTTTGTTCAGGGCATGGCCGATATGGAGATGTCCGTTGGCGTACGGCGGGCCGTCGTGCAGCACGAACAGCGGCCGTCCTGCGCTTCTGCAGCGGAGGCGCTCATAGATGCCGATGCGTTCCCAGCGCCTCAGCCATTCCGGTTCTCTTTTCGGCAGACCGGCGCGCATCGGAAAGCCGGTTTTCGGCAGCTGGAGCGTGTCCCTGTAGCCGTCGGTCGTGTTCGACATGCGCGTTTCCCGGATCAAGTGAGTCTCTGCCGCCGCCCGCCCGGCGGCGGTTGTGTATATTGCGGCCCGCCCGCCGCGTCCAGCAGACCCGGAGGCCGCTGGCCATGCCGCACTGACCCGCGGAACGTCAACGGTTTGGATCGGCGCAGTCTGCGGCGTCCGGATTCCAGGTCAGCGAGCGCCGCCCGGGGTTCATGTCGGACCCCGCCGCAGCGAACTGACTCCCGCCGCCTGTGACGGCGTCGTCTTTTCCGCGAAGCGAAGAGCGTCTGCCGCCTGTTTCTGAAAGGGGCTGTGCGCGTCCACGGCTTTGCCGCGGATCCTGACCTGAGCCCGTACGGGTGTCCGGCCGCGATGTCCGCCCGGAAATTCCGCCGGGCGGCGATTCTCGCCGGGTTTATGAATCAGCGGTTCGAATTTCCGGAAATTCAGTATAATTCAGGGCATGAAGACTGAGAAGAGGTCACGCCATGCGACGGAAACGCCGCCGTATGACCGGGTGCGGTCGGCGGCGGCTCTGCCGCGGCTTCAGCTCCGGTTCAATTCAATCACGCAGGAGAACAAGAATATGAAACTGAAATTAATGCTGGCGGCCGGTCTGACGGCCGCCATTCCGGTCTCAGCCGCCTTTGCCGGGCCTGTCAAGGTCGGAATGATAACAACGCTTTCCGGCGGCGGCGCGTCCTTGGGCACGGCGATCCGGAATGGTTTCATGCTCGCCGTGAAGCGTTCCGGAAACACCGGCATTGAAGTCATCATTGAAGATGACCAGCGCAAGCCCGATCTTGCGGTTCAGCTTGCCGACCGCATGGTGCAGTCTGACAAAGTCGACGTGCTGACCGGAATCGTGTGGTCCAACCTGGCGCTCGCGGTCGTGCCGTCGGTGACCGCGCAGGGAAAATTCTATCTTTCTCCGAATGCCGGACCTTCGGCGCTGGCGGGCCGGGGCTGTCATGAGAATTATTTCAATGTCGCGTGGCAGAACGACAATCTTCATGAAGCGGCGGGCGGCTATGCCAACGGCGCGGGTCACAAGAATTCATTCATTCTCGCGCCCAACTATCCGGCGGGGCACGATGCGCTGGCGGGTTACAAGAGGATGTACAGCGGAGACATCGCGGGAGAACTGCTCACGAAACTCGGACAGACCGATTATGCGGCCGAGTTGGCGCAGATTCGCGCTTCTGACGCTGACAGCGTGTTTTTCTTCCTGCCCGGCGGGATGGGAATCTCATTCGTGAAACAATATTCTGACAGCGGAATCACTGTTCCGATGATCGGTCCCGGGTTCAGTTTCGATCAGGACATGCTGGCAGCGGTCGGAGATGCGGCTCTGGGCGTGCGCAACACCAGCCAATGGAACAAGGATCTCGACAATCCAGCGAACAAAGCGTTCGTGGAGGCTTACGCCGCCGAATACGGGAGGCTGCCGTCGCTTTTCGCGTCTCAAGGCTATGACACCGCGAATCTGCTGCTGAGCGCCGTGTCGAAGGCGGACATCTCGGATCCGGACGCATTCCGCGCCGCATTGAGAGCGGCTGATTTTGAGTCCGTCCGCGGCGATTTCGCGTTCGGTTCCAACCACCATCCGATACAGGATGTGTATGTGCGGGAAGTGGTCATGGAGGACGGAATCTACACCAACAAGATCCTTGGCCTTGCGCTTGAAGATCATTCAGACATTCACGCGGCCGACTGCGGCATGTGAATTCCACGCGGCGCGGATCCTGATTCCGCGCCGCATTTCAGCGTGGGTCCCGTGAGTCTGGTTCTCTTAATCGAGCAGATACTTAACGGCGTTCAGTTCGGCATCATGCTGTTTCTGGCGGCTGCCGGGCTTACGCTCGTGTTCGGCGTCATGGGTCTCATCAACTTGGCGCACGGCTCGCTTTTCATGATCGGGGCGTTTTCCGCGGCGGCGGTCGCCGGCTGGACGGGGAGTTTCGTTCTTGCGGTCGCCTCGAGTCTGGCCGCCGCGGCCGCCGCCGGAGCTCTTGTCGAAGCGGTCGTGATCCGCCGGCTGTACGGGCGCGATCATCTGGACCAGGTGCTGGCGACCTTCGCGCTCATTCTGATTTTTTCCGAGGGGACCCGCTGGATTTTCGGATCCTTTCCCTTGTACCTGAATGTTCCGCTCTATCTGTCAGGTCCGGTCACGCTTCCGGGCGGAATTCAGTATCCCTTGTACCGGCTGACGATCATTGCGGTCGGTCTGGCGGTCGCTTTCGCCATGCGGCTGCTGATTCTGAAGACCCGTGTCGGCATGCAGATCCGCGCCGGAGAGAGCGACCGGGAAATGATCGCCGCGCTCGGCGTGAACATTTCCTGGCTTTACACCCTGCTGTTCTCTCTGGGCGCCGCGCTGGCGGGGCTGGCCGGCGGGCTGGTCGGCGCCCTCCAGTCGGTGCAGGTCGGAATGGGCGAGCCTGTTCTGATTCTGGCCTTCGTGGTGATCGTCATCGGCGGAATCGGGTCGGTCAAGGGCGCCCTGATCGCCTCCGTTCTGGTCGGTCTGACGGACAAACTGGGCAGCGTGCTGCTGCCGGCGGCGTTCAAGCTGTTCCTGCCGCCGGCTGACGCGGCGCTGACGGGATCGGCGCTGTCGTCCATGCTGATCTATATTCTGATGGCGGCGGTTTTGGTCTGGAAGCCTGCGGGATTGTGCGGGACGCGCGCATGAGCCGGGAATTCCTGATCAACTGCCTGTTGGCGGGAGGGCTGCTGGCGGTTCCGGTCTGGGCCCATGCCGCGGACGAGCCGTTCCTGATCACGCTGGCGACCCGCGTGGCCGTGTTCGCATTGGCCGGAGTCGGCCTGAATCTCGCCCTTGGCCTCGGCGGTATGGTGAGTCTCGGCCATGCGGCGTTCTTTGGAATCGGCGGCTACGCGGCGGGAATTCTCGCCAGCCACGCGCAGAATTCCGTGCCTCTGCTGGACGGCATGTTCCTCATTCCGGGGACGAAATCCATGCCGGTGATCTGGCTGACGGCGCTGATCTCTTCGGCTCTGGCCGCGCTTGCGATCGGCGCCCTCTCTCTGCGCACGACGGGCGCGTATTTCATCATGATCACCTTGGCTTTCGGCCAGATGCTGTTTTATTTTTCCATCAGCTGGCCGGCGTACGGCGGCGAGGACGGGCTTCCGATTTATGTCCGGAACAGTTTTCCCGGCCTTGACACGCTGGATCCGATTCAGTTTTTTCTGCTCGCATATGCGGTTTTGTGCGCCGCGCTGGCGTTCATGTCATGTCTTTCCAAGTCTCCTTTCGGTCTGGCGCTCAACGCCGCGCGGCAGTCGGCGAAGCGGGTCGAGACGGCGGGCATCGCGGCGTACCGGGTGCGGCTGACGGCGTTCGTCTTCTCAGGAATGATCACCGGACTCGCCGGGGCGCTGTTCGCGGACCTCAACCGCTTTGTCAGCCCTTCGATGTTCAGCTGGCAGACTTCCGGAGAAATCATGATTTTCGTCATTCTGGGAGGCATGGCCCGGCTCTGCGGCCCGGTCGCGGGAGCCGGGTTTTTCATCATTCTGGAACATCTGCTCGGCGGCATCTCGGATTACTGGCTCATATTTCTGGGACTGTTTCTGCTGGCGGTCGTTCTGTTCGCGCGCGGCGGCCTCATCGGCTCGCTGGCCGGTGAAAGGGCCGGGCATGGGTGATCCGGTGCTTTCGGTTGAAGGAATCCGCAAGAGTTTCGGCGCTCTGCGGGCATCCGACGATGTCACGCTCGATCTGCGGCAGGGCGAGATTCACGCGTTGATCGGGCCTAACGGCGCCGGCAAATCGACGCTGATTGAACAAATCGCCGGGGCAATGAAACCGGATCGCGGGCGGATCCGCCTTGACGGCCGGGACATCACGCGGCTGGACACGGCACGGCGCGCCCGGATGGGGCTCGCCCGCACGTTTCAGATTTCCGCGCTGGCTTCTGAAGACACGGTTCTTCAGAACGCCGTGCTCGGAGCGGTCGGTGCGTCAGGCGCTGCGTACCGGTTCTTCAAACCGGTTCTCAACTGCGGGGAGCTGCGGAAGACCGCTGAAACGGCGCTTGAAAGGGTCGGGCTGGCGGAGCTGGCCGAGACACGCGCCGCTGAACTTTCGCACGGGCAGAAACGTCAGCTGGAAGTCGCCGTGGCGCTGACCTTGAAGCCTAAAGCGTTTCTGATGGATGAACCGATGGCCGGATTGGGAACCAGCGGTTCGGCGAGGCTGACGTCATTCCTCGCCCGGCTGCGTTCGGAGGCTCCGATCCTGCTCGTCGAGCATGACATGGATGCGGTGTTCGCCCTTGCGGACCGGATATCCGTGATCGTGTACGGCAAGATCATCGCGACCGGAACAGTCAAGGATATCCGCGCCATGCCCGAAGTGCGCCGCGCATATCTGGGAGATGACGCTTGAGCCTCCTGACGGTCGCCGACGTATCGGCCTTCTACGGCGACAGCCAGGCTCTCTTCGGGGTCAGTTTCGAAATGCGGCGCGGCGAGGCCGTCGCTCTGATGGGACGGAACGGCATGGGCAAGTCAACGACCGTCAAAACCGTCTGCCGGATGCTCCCGATCGCGGGCGGCGCCGTCTATTTCGACGGGCGGGACATCGGATGTCTTCCCAGTCACAGGGCGGTGCGGCTGGGAATCGGTCTCGCGCCGGAAGGCCGCCGCTGTTTTCCGAATCTCACAGTCGAGGAGAATCTCCTGGTTGCCGCCCGTTCCGGCTACTGGACGACGGACCGGGCCGTGTCCCTGTTTCCGCGTCTCGGAGAAAAAACCGGCGAGCCGGCGGCCTCGCTGTCGGGCGGCGAACAGCAGATGCTGGCCATCGCGCGGGCGCTGATGACAAATCCCCGTCTGCTGATACTGGATGAAGCCACGGAAGGGCTTGCGCCGGTCATACGCCAGGAGATCTGGTCTGTTGTTTCCCGGCTCAAGCTGGAACACGGTCTGGCCATACTTCTGATCGACAAATCGCTGCGGGAGCTTCGGCGGGTCGCCGACAGAGCCGTTATCCTGCAGCGCGGCGAGACCGTCTGGCAGGGAGCCATGGGCGGCCTGAGCCGTGAGGTGATCGAACGGTATCTGGGCGTGTGATTCCGTATTCGCAGGACATGACGCCGTGCCGCCGCGAAATGCCAGAGCTTTGCCCAGCACAGGATCGGAAAAGACATCAACCGATGCCTTGCCGACAAGCAGGTCCTGCTCGACCTGAAAGTCTTGTGCCCACGGCGCTTGTGCGCGCCGCTCTGTGATGCAGTCACGCGATATCAAAACCCGGGTTCCACAGATTCATTTACAATCAGCCGCCAGTCGGTGATGCGTTTCCCGGTGCTATCGCCTGAAGGGGCGGGCAGGGCGCAGTCGCGTGCACGGTTGCGGACATAGCCTTTGAGCGCGCCGGCGAGGTGCCCGGCTTCCGCCAGTTCCAGCAGGTGGCCGGGCCGCTGGATCCAAGGGACCGGCGCAGTTCGTGCCGCGTCGGCAAGCAGGTCAGCGTCGATATCCTCTGCAAGTTCGGAAATCACGGTTGCGCTCTGGTCCAGTCCGCCCGCGTGGTTCGGATTCAGTGTCTGGCAATCAAGTTGAAGCGCAAGCTGAACTCAACCGCGTGATCGACGCTCTGAACGGCTTTTTTCATCCAGCGTGGCGAACCAAGGCTAATTGGTTTCCGCCGCTTTTTTCAATCCTGGTAAGAAGTTGACATCGAATCTGGACATCCCCCTCGCGTTCCAGCGCCGTCCCGGGACATCCTTCCAGGAATTTCCGGCGTTCCCGACGGCTGAACTCAGCCCGTCCCCGCGTTCCCGGTGTCGGGCTTGAGGTTTCTGTATGCCTCCAGAGCTCTTTGTCTTGCAAATTTGTGGTCGATGACCGGAAGCGGATATGTTTCGCCGAGCTTGATGCCCGCGCTTTCCAGAGCTTCCGGGCGCGCGGACCAGGGTTCAGCCAGATCGCGGTCGGGCAGCCGTGAAATTTCCGGCGCCCATCTGCGGATATAATCGCCGTCACGGTCGAACTTCCGAGCCTGCAGCACGGGATTGAAGATGCGGAAATAGGGCGCGGCATCCGCGCCGCATCCGGCGACCCACTGCCAGTTCATCGTGTTGGATGCGAGGTCGGCATCCAGAAGCGTGTCCCAGAACCAGTCCATTCCGGCCCGCCAATCAATTAACAGATGTTTCGTGAGGAATGATGCGGTGATCATGCGCACGCGGTTATGCATGAAGCCGGTCTGCCAGAGTTCGCGCATGCCGGCGTCGACGATCGGGTAGCCTGTTTTCCCTTTTGTCCAGAGTGAGAAAGACCCGGGGTCGGTCCGCCAGGGAAAGTCTCTGAAGGCAGGGTTGAATTCACGGTCGGGAAGTTCGGGAAAATAATACAGCAGGCAGCAGTTGAAATCCCTCCATGCCAGTTCCGCGTGCAGTTTCTCGAAATCAACGCCGCTGATGGCTCCGGATTCATGATGACGTGCGGCGCTGCGCAGTATTTGGCGCGGGCTGATCTCACCCATCTGGATGTGCGGAGAAAGACGGGACGTCGCGGAAAGGGAAGGGAAGTCACGGCCTTTCGCATAGCTGCGGGCGGCATGCGCCAGAAAACTCCGCAGCCGCGTCTGGGCGCCGTCCTCGCCCGGCCGCCATTCGCCGCGGAAACCGGCGCTCCAGTCAGGATTTGACGGGAGAAGGTCCAGTTCAGAAGCCGTTCGGTTGCCCGGCAGTTCGATTCCCGCCAGCTTTCCGGGTGCGGGCAGGGGTTCGGAAACGGCGGAAGTCCGGAGCAGACATTTCCAGAACGCGGTGAAGACGCGGTAAGGCCGGCCCTCCTGGTTCAGCGTTTCCCAAGGTTCGGCCAGCAGCCGGCCTTTGCAGCTGACAGTCTGAATGTCCCGGGCCCGCAGGTTCGCCATCATGCCGCGGTCGCGGGCGACGTGATGCGGCGAGTAACGCCGCGACCAGAAAATCTTGTCCGCGCCCGATTCGGCAATGACGGAATCAAGGACATCTTCAGTAACCCCGGATCGGATGTTCAGCGGGCATCCGATCTGCCGCAGACCGCGCGACAATGCCGCGAGCGAGTGGTGAAGCCACCATTTTTGCGCGCTGCCGCGCGCGAACGGCGCCCGGTCATCGTGAACATAGAGGCAGATGACTTTTGCCCCGCAGGCCGCCGCCTTGGAGAGAGCGGCATTGTCAGAGATCCGCAGGTCTTCCCGGAAAAGCACGATGGCCGGGTTGGCGTCAGGCACGGCTTGCTTCCCGGCGGACTGTCTTTAACCGGCCCCGCCGGCGCGGCGGTTCGGTGATAAGCTTGCGGCGCGTCAGCGGCCGCAGCCGGCAAGGACACGCCTGCCGGCAAATTCGCATCAAGGCCGTGTGCACGGCGATACCCTCCTCTGTTCAGCGCCGTCGTCTCTGCCGGGAGCATGAGCCCGCGGCGGAGGCCGGACGTTCATTAAACCGCGCATTCCCGCGCAGACGGGACTGCGGCTGATGCAATCTCCGGCAATTCCCGGTAATATGCAACAGACTGGCATGAACCGGACCATATTGATGCCCAGATTCGCGCTTATTCTTGAATATAACGGCTTCGGATTTGTGGGCTGGCAGAGCCAAGCCAGCGGCAAGTCGCTGCAGCAGACAGTTCAATGCGCGGTCCGCAGGTTGGAGCCGGATGTTCCCGAAGTTGTCGCGGCCGGACGTACCGACAGCGGGGTTCATGCGTTCGGTCAGGTCATACATTGCGATTTGCGGAAAGACTGGGATCCTGAAAGGCTTTGCGATGCCCTGAACGCGCAGCTTCGCCCCGAAACGATTTCAGTCTTGCAGGCGGCGCGGGTAAGCCAAGGTTTCAGCGCCCGGTTTTCCGCCGTCCGCCGCACCTATCTTTACCGGATCGTCGTGCGGCGGGCGCCGCTCGCGCATGAAGCGGATTTGGTCTGGCGCGTGGCGAGGCGGCTGGACGCCGCGGCCATGCGCTCTGCCGCCGGACATCTGGTCGGGCGGCATGATTTCACCACCTTCAGGTCGGCTCGCTGTCAGGCGGTTTCCCCTGTCAAAACGCTGGACAGCCTGACTGTTGAGAGAACAGCTGTCCGATACGGATATGAACTGCGCATCCGTGCTGAGGCCAGGAGTTTTCTTCACCGGCAGATGCGCAGCATGGTCGGAACGCTTGAGCGTGTCGGGGCAGGGGCGATCACGCCCGGGCAGCTGCGTGACGCCTTGGAGTCGTGCGACCGCAGCCGGTGCGGTCCCGTGGCCCCGGCCCGGGGCCTGTTCCTGGAGTGCGTAGACTATGATCCGGATCCGTTCTGTCGGCCCTGATTCCAAACGGACCGCTTCAGACAACGCGCACGGCGGCGTACGGAATAACGCGCCGGAAGAACCGGCTGCTCCTTTGAAGAGTGGACGTCCGTCGGCGCGCGCCGACGGCCGCGGGCAGTGTCAGATACCCGGATAGAACAGGGGATGCCGCCGGCCGGCGCGGGCAGCCGGCCGGCCTGGCTGATTCTTCTGAACCGCGTCTACAGGGCTTGGTCGGTTATCAAATGTGTCCAGGCGCCTTCTCCCGGCGGCTCAGTTATGACGGGGTCGGAACCGCCCGCCAGCAGCGAACTCACGGTGCGCTCGAAATCCGCCGGATCCAGTTCGCCGTTCGATCCCGCGGTCAGTTTGGCGATTTCCCCCATCATACGCTTTTGGTGAACTTCCGTCTGGGCGCCGGTGGCATCGTTCTCGAGAACGATGCCCGCCGCTCCGTCCGGGTCGGCCTCGGCGTCTTTCCAGCCGCGCATCGAGGCCCGCACGAACCGCACCATCTTGTCGACGAACGCCGGGTCGGCAAGATTGTCCTCATGCACGTAGAGACCGTCCTCGAGGGTCGCCACGCCTTGGTCCTCATATTTGAAAGTGATGAGGTCTTCGGCAGGAATTCCGGCATCGATGATCTGCCAGTATTCGTTGTAGGTCATGGTCGAAATGCAATCGGCCTGACCCTGCAGAAGCGGGTCGACATTGAACAGCTGTTTCAGCACGGTGACGCCGCCTTCGCTGCCGTCCGTCGGAATGCCGAGCTGGCTCATCCAGCTGAAGAAGGGATACTCGTTTCCGAAGAACCAGACGCCCAAGGTGCGGCCCGGAAAGTCTGCCGGCGATTCGATGCCGGAGTCTTTCGGACAGGTCAGCATCAGCCCGGATGACTTGAATGGCTGCGCGATATTGACCAGCGGAAGGCCCCTTTCACGGCTGGCCAGAGCGGCGGGCAGCCATTCGACGATGACGTCCGCGCCTCCGCCGGCGAGCACCTGCGGCGGCGCGATGTCGGGGCCGCCGGGATTGATGACGACATCCAGGTTCTCCTCTTCATAATAGCCTTTATCAAGGGCGACGTAATATCCCGCGAACTGAGCCTGCGTGACCCATTTCAACTGCAGCGTCACCTGATCCATGGCCGGCGCGGCGCCGGCCGCCAACCCGGCGGCGAAAATCGCAGCGGCTAACTTTTTCATCTGTTGACTCCTTTTTTCTGACATTCATGGGGCTTATACGCCCCGTTTTGCCGGGTGCCAGAACGTCACCCTGCGCTCAATGGCCGCGACCGATCCGTAAAAGACGGTGCCTGTCACGGCCGCGACAATGATCTCCGCCCAAACGACATCAAGGGCCAGCCGGCCGGCTTCGGTGGAAATGCGGAATCCCATGCCCACGATCGGCGATCCGAAAAACTCGGCGACGATGGCGCCGATCAGCGACAAAGTGGTGCAGATTTTGAGTCCGTTGAATGCGAACGGCATTGCCGCGGGCAGTTTGAGTTTGAACATCGTCTGCCAGCGTGAAGCGCCGTATGTCTTCATGAGATCCCGTTGCATCGGGTCGGACGCCGACAACCCCTGCGTCATGTTGATCAGCATCGGAAAATACACCATCGCGACGACGACCGCGGCTTTCGACTGCCAGCCGAAACCGAACCACATGACAAAAATCGGGGCTGTTCCCACGATAGGCAGCGCCGCCAGAAAATTGCCGACGGGCAAGATTCCGCGTTTGAGAAACTCCGAGCGGTCGATGAGGATCGATGTTGCAACCGCCGATCCACACCCGAGCGCGTAGCCTGACAGGGATCCCTTGAAGAATGTCTGGACCAAATCGGCCCAAAGCATGCTGGTTCTGCCCGAAAACGCGGCTGCGATGGCCGTCGGCGCCGGCAGGATGACGCCGGGAACGTCCAGTCCGCGGACCAGACACTCCCAGATGACAAGCACGGTCAGGCCGAACAGAGCGGGGACTGCGAAACGCGCGGTTTTCCTGTCCGGCATGTCCGCGAGCGCGGAATTGACGCGCCAGGCGAGCGCCCAGAACACGAGCGCGGCGACCAGCAGCGTCATCGGGTCATGCCCATCTGCCGGAGCGTTATTTTCTGCGCCAGCCCGATGGCGCCGACCAGCAGCGCGGCCAGAGCCGCTGTGGCGATCAGAGCGGACCAGATCTGAATCGTCTGTCCGTAATAGCTGCCCGCGAGCAGCCGCGCTCCGAGGCCCGCGACCGCACCAGTCGGAAGTTCGCCGACGATCGCGCCGACCAAGGAAGCCGCGGCGCCCACCTTCAATGACGCGAATAAGTAAGGCATCGAGGCGGGAAGGCGGAGTTTCCAGAACACCTGCAGCCGGCTCGCCGCATACGTGTCAAGAAGATCAAGTGACATGGCGTCGGGGCTGCGGAATCCGGATGCCATGCCGACCACGACCGGGAAAAAACTCAGATAGGCGGAAATGACCGCTTTGGGCAGCAGCCCTGTCAGTCCGACGGAATGGAGGACGACGATGATCATCGGTGCCAGCGCGAGAATCGGCACCGCTTGGCTGGCGATCGCCCAAGGCATCACGCCGAGACTCATGGCCCGGTTATGCACGATTCCGACAGCCAGCAGTATTCCGAGCGCCGTGCCGATCGCGAAACCGAGCAGCGCCGCCGACAGCGTGACCCAGCCATGGAACACAAGACTCCGCTTGGATGTGATTTTCTTCTTGGCTGTCGAGTTCCAGAATTCGACAGCCACCTGATGCGGCGCGGCAAGACGCGGTCTGTCTTGGGACATGGTGCCGGCCCACAGTTCGGCGCCCGTCAACTGGACGCCCGCGCGTGCGGCTTGATCCTGCGACCACTTTGAATTGAGCGCGAAGGCTCCGGCGTACCAGACGGCCAGGATCACCGCCGTGACGGTCAGAACCGGAAGCGGCACAGCGGCAAGCCTAATCATGGCCGCCGCCTTCTCGCAGTGCGCTGCGGACCTTCTGCGAGATCGCGATGAATTCGGGAGAGTCCCTGATTTCCAGCGGCCTCTCGGGCGGCAGATCATTGTCGATGACAGCCGTGATTCGGCCGGGGCGGGGACTCATCACCACGATCCGGCTGGCAAGATAGACCGCCTCAGGAATGGAATGGGTCACGAAACTGACCGTTTTTCCGGTCTTTTTCCACAATGCCAGAAGCTGCTCATTGAGATGATCGCGGACAATCTCATCCAATGCGCCGAACGGCTCGTCCATCAGAAGAATGTCAGCGTCAAACGCCAGAGCTCTTGCGATGGACGCCCGCTGCTGCATGCCGCCGGACAGCTGCCACGGAAACCGTTTCTCAAAGCCCGACAATCCGACCAGATCAATGACCCGCTGAGCCCGCTCTGTCCGCTCCCGGCGGCTGTAGCCCATAATTTCCAGCGGCAGCTGGACGTTCGCCGTGATTGAACGCCAAGGATAAAGGCCAGCCGCTTGGAACACGTAGCCGCAGGCCCGGGCTTTGCGGGCTTCGTCCGGCGACAGTCCATTGACCGCGATGCTGCCGGATGTCGGCGTTTCCAGAGCCGCGACCACACGGAGGAATGTGGTTTTCCCGCAGCCGGAAGGGCCGATAAGCGAGATGAATTCTCCGCGGACGATCTCCAGAGAGACATTTCTGAGGGCTTCGACCATGCCGTCGCGGGTTTCAAACTCAAGGCACAGATCAGCGGCTTTAATGACGCAGTCTGACATTCCCGGGCGGCTCTCGCCGAGGTTCCGCAAGGCTGATCAGATTCCCGCGGGAATATTCATCGGATCCCGCTCGACTTTCCCCGGGCTGTTGATTTCTTTACATTCGGCCAGCGCGGCATCCGGCTCCGGGAACGGCGGGCGTGGAACAAACCGGCCGTGGCCGGGCTGCGGCCGGGAATTACGGCCCCGGGCCCGAATGGCCTGGCCGCGGGAAATCGTGTCAAGGGTTTGCGCTTTCACTGCGAATCCTTGGAACACATCGTAGTTCAGAACCGGCTTGTGCGCGGTTGCGGTGATGGTCTTGTGAATGGCCGGTTTCCATACGACGGTGTCGGCGCCGGGCAGGCAGAAATCGACCAGCATATTCGCGCCGCCGGCTGCGGCGGCTGAAATGCCGGACTCGAATGTCCGGGCTGCCGTCGTGCCCATGAACGGCATTTTGAGGCGGGTGTGCGGATCGATGCGGTCTGGAGTCACCTGTGCCCCCTCGGCATCGACATACGCGCCGCCTCTGAGGCCGGCGCCGATTCCGGCGGTTTGTTTGCTTTCGGTTTTGACATCCGCTTTCCAGATGCGGTCGGCGGTCAAAACCGTTCCGTCCTTGATCGTCTTGGGCATCTGCGCTTCTCTCCCCGTTTTTCAGACCATTCCTCGGACGGTGCGCCAAGACTGACGCGCAGCCGGCGTCAGGAAACGATTCCCGCGGTTTCAACCACTGCGTGAAACAGCACGTCCGTTCCGGCGGTTGCCCAGTCAGAGCTGATGTCTTCAGCTTCATTGTGCGACAGTCCGCCGACGCAGGGACACATCACCATCGCGGCCGGAGCCACGCGGTTGATCCAGCAGGCATCGTGGCCCGCTCCGGAGATCAGGTCGCGGTGCGGATAGCCGAGTCTGTCGGCCGCCTTGCGGACCGCCGCGACGCAATCCGCGTCGAATTCCACCGGATCGAACCCGCCGACCTTTTCAAACACCACATCAAGGCCCATATCGGCGCAGGTTGCTTCGCCCTCAGACCTCAGCCGCTTTTCCATTGACGCGATCACCGCCCGGTCGGGTGAACGGAAATCAATCGTGAATTCCGCTTTGCCGGGAATGACGTTGCGGCTGTTCGGGAAGACCTCGATGTGCCCTGCGGCGCCGACGGCATCAGGCGCGTTGTCCCAAGCGATCCGGTCCGCCGATTCAAGTATCCGGGCCATGCCGAGACCAGCGTTCCGACGCATATTCATGGGCGTGGATCCCGTATGGCTGTCCTTGCCGGTCACGGTGACCTGCGTCCACGAAAGCCCTTGGCCGTGAGTCACGACGCCGATCGTTTTGCCTTCAGCCTCCAAAATCGGCCCTTGCTCGATATGGAGTTCGAAATACGCCCGCATCCTGCGGCTGCCGGTGGTTTCGCTGCCCTGCCAGCCGATCCTTTGAAGCTCGTGGCCGAACCTTTTGCCCTCCGCGTCAACGCGGTCATAAGCCCATTCTTCGCTGTGCACGCCAGCGAACACGCCGGATGCCAGCATCGCCGGCGCGAACCGGGTTCCCTCCTCATTGGTCCAGTTCGTAACGACGATCGGATGTCTGGTCCTGATTCCAAGATCATTCAGCGTCCGGATGATTTCCAGACCGCCCAGGACTCCCAGCACGCCGTCGAATTTGCCGCCGGTCGGCTGGGTGTCGAGGTGCGATCCCACATAGACGGGGAGCGCCTCCGGATCGGTTCCCCCGCGGGCCGCGAACATCGACCCCATCCGGTCGACTCCGACCGTCAGCCCTGCGGATTCGCACCAGGACCGGAAAAGTTCCCGTCCTTGGCCGTCTTCGTCGGTCAGCGTCTGGCGGTTGTTTCCGCCCGCCGCGCCGGGGCCGATCCGCGCCATCTCCATGATGGAGCTCCAAAGGCGGTCGCCGTTGATTTTGAGATTGTCAGTCAGTTGCGGCATCGTTCATTCTCCGGCGCAGGGCGAGTTCAGTCAAGATCGCGCAGCACGCCGCGCAGAATGCTGAACATGGCGTCAATATGTTCCTTCTCTGTGATCAGAGGCGGAGACAGCGCGATGACGTCTCCGGTCACGCGGGTCAGCAGTCCCTTTTCGTAAGCGCTCAGGAACGCGTCAAACGACCGTTTCGCCGGGGCGCCCGGCGCCGGTTCCAGCTCGACGGCCCCCATCAGTCCGATATTCCGGATGTCGATGACATGCGGACAGTCCCGCAGCGAATGGATTGCGTCTTCCCAATAGGGCGAAAGCGCCTTGGCCCTGTCGAACAGTCCTTCTTCCCGGTAAGTTTCGAGAGCGGCTAGGGCGGCGGCGCAGGCCACCGGGTTGCCGGAGTAGGTGTAACCGTGGAACAGTTCGATCAGATGTTCCGGACCGGTCATGAACGCGTCGTGGATTTCGGCCGATGTCAGCACCGCGCCCATTGGAATGACGCCGTTCGTCAGGCCTTTCGCGCAGGTGATCAGATCCGGCGTGACGCCGAAGCGAGTCGACGCGAACGCCTCTCCCAGCCGTCCGAAACCCGTGATGACCTCGTCCAGGATCATCAGAATGCCGTATTTCGTGCACAATTCGCGGATGCGTTCGAGATAGCCGGCGGGCGGCACCAGCACGCCCGTCGATCCGGCCACGGGTTCGATGATCACCGCTGCGATCGTGTCCGCGCCGTGAAGCGCCGCCAGCCTTTCCAGGTCATCGGCGAGTTCCGCGCCGTGTTCCGGCTGGCCGCGCGTGAAGGCGTTCTTTTCCGGAAGGTGGGTGGCTCTGATGTGGTCCACGCCGTTCAGCAGCGACCCGAACACGCGCCGGTTGTTGACTATTCCGCCGACCGATATCCCGCCGAAATTGACGCCGTGATAGCCGCGCTCGCGGCCGATGAGCCGGGTTCTCTGACCTTCGCCGCGGGACCGGTGATAAGCGATCGCGATTTTGAGCGCCGATTCAACGGATTCGGATCCGGAATTGGTGTAAAAGACATGGTCAATGCCTTTCGGCGCGATATCGATGATCCGGTTGGCCAGTTCAAATGCGTGCGGGTGGCTCAGCTGGAATCCGGGCGCGTAGTCGAGGGCGGCGACCTGCTTCCGCACCGCTTCGACGATTTTCGGGCTGTTATGCCCGGCGTTGCAGCACCATAGACCTGACGTGCCGTCCAGCACTTCGCGTCCGTCCGCGGTGCGGTAATGCATGCGGTCGGCTGAAACGAACATCCGGGGGGATTTCTTGAACTGCCGGTTCGCGGTGAACGGCAGCCAAAAGGCGCGCAAATCATTCGGCCATTGATTTTGATCAAGCGGCATCACTCGTCTCCTCCTTGTGCGGCAGCTGCCGCGTCGGCGCGGCGCGCTGATTTGACCAAACGGTCAATAATGAGCTATCAATGCCGCTTCCGCTGTCAAGCCGAAAACGGCAGCGGCTGTGACTATACATCATTAAACAAAGCGGTCATCATATGCGATTCTCTGCGTATCCCCGGAAGGACCGGCCGGCAACGCGGATCCAGCGGGATAAGACGGGGAAAATCCTCGACGCCGCTCTTGATGTGTTCTCCCGATTCGGTTTCCGCGGCTCGACGCTTGACCAGATCGCCGAATGCGCGGGCCTGTCAAAGCCGAATCTTCTTTATTACTATTCCGGCAAAGAAGAGATTCACCGTGAGCTTCTGACCCGCCTTCTGGAAGCTTGGCTGGCGCCTCTGCAGGCGCTTGATCCCGCCGGCGAACCGATTCCGGAAATCACCCTCTATGTCCGCAGAAAACTGGAAATGGCACGCGATCACCCGCGTGAGAGCAGGCTCTTCGCCAACGAGATCATCCAAGGGGCCCGGGTCATCGAAGACTTTCTGCGCGGCGAACTCCGGATGCAGGTCGACCGGACGGCGGCAATCATCGATTCCTGGTCAAAGGACGGCAGGATCGCGCCGATCAACGCTCGGCACCTGATCTTTTCCATCTGGGCCACCACCCAGCATTACGCGGATTTTGAAGCGCAGGTGAGGCTGGTTCTGGGCCGTGAGGACATCGCTTTCGACGATGCTGCCGCCCATCTGGAGACGATGTACCGGCGGACGCTTGATCCCCCGGGCCGGCACGGTTGACTGAAGTCCCCCGGCACCGCTTATCCAGCTGTGCGAGCGAGTGAATTTCCACCACACGGTGGACAGGGGTAGCCAGATCCCCGCTGTTCCGGGCACCGATGGCCGTGTCCGCTTGCTGGTCTCCCGCCGGGTCTTCTGCTCGGCGGCTTTGACGGCTGCGCGGCTTAATAGTGATTTATCCGAATGCTGCAGCCGGCTCACCGAGCGGGGGAAATGTCATAAGGCTGCCCTTATTGCCGTTGCGCAAGCTGGCAGTTTCAGCGAGCACGCTGCTGTGCAGCTGGCGCGGCTGCCAGAAACGCGGCCCGTCCGCGTCCGGAATTCCGATCTGTGCTCCCGATCAGCCGATTCGGCGGCCCGTGGATGCTGCGCCGGCCTCCGGAACGTGCGGACCTTCCATGGATAAAATGCAGAAAAGATGTGTAGAAAGGGAAATAAGGGCTGGCTTTCCCCGAAATGCCATTGAATGGGACATGGATGCCGTTCTCGCTGAGCGGCTTGATATCTGCTCGGGACGATGTCTTGACCTCAGATATTTCTTTCGAAGCTAATCGGGGTTGATGCCCCTCCTTAAGTGAAGAATCTGCGGAGCAGCGCCGGCTCGATCTGGTCAGCGGCCCGGAACCTCTCGACCGGGCGATTTCCGCCGGGCCCGCTTCCAGCCGTCGTCGCGTTCCAGCGCGGCATCAATCACGGAGCCTCACCTGGCAGACAGCACGCACAGACCGGCCTCCTGTTTGCACCGCTGACATCGCCGGAACGGTCAGTGAATCTGAATCACGCCCTGAAGAAGCGGAGCCACCACCAGAATGACGATGACGCCGACAAGCCACTTCAGCCACTTGATACCGCCCTTCATCGCGCTGATCTCCGTCTTCACCCCGGTTATGTCTGTTTTCAGTCCGGCCATGTCTGCAATGATGCGGTCAAGCTTTTCTTCAAGCGTGCCGAACCGCCCGGCGGTTTCCGCTCGGTGCGTGTCTATCCGTCCGTCCAGCCGCGTTATCTCTTCCCGCTCCGCGAACTTGTCCCGGGCCTCTGCCGGTGCGCCCGCATGTATGTCAGTCATGGATTTTCCTTGTTCAATAGTCCTGAGTCGCTTCGACCCTCACCGCCAAGTGCACGGCAACGGACGAAAGTCCGGCTCCGGTTCTGGCAACCGTCCGGATGCGGGCGGCGGTATCAAGGCAATGCGCTGCCGGCGACCGAAGTTAATCGGGGTGATGCCCTCCTTAAGTGAAGAATCTGCGGAGCAGCGCCGGCTCGATCTGGTCAGCGGCCCGGAACCTCTCGACCGGGCGATTTCCGCCGGGCCCGCTTCCAGCCGTCGTCGCGTTCCAACGCGGCATCAATCACGGAGCCTCACCTGGCAGACAGCACGCACAGACCGGCCTCCTGTTTGCACCGCTGACATCGCCGGAACGGTCAGTGAATCTGAATCACGCCCTGAAGAAGCGGAGCCACCACCAGAACGACGATGACGCCGACAAGCCACTTCAGCCACTTGATATCGCCCTTCAACGCGCTGATCTCCGTCTTCACCCCGGCCATGTCTGTTTTCAGTTCGGCCATGTCTGTTTTCAGTCCGGCCATGTCTGCAATGATGCGGTCAAGCTTTTCTTCAAGCGTGCCGAACCGCCCGGCGGTTTCCGCTCGGTGCGTGTCTATCCGTCCGTCCAGCCGCGTTATCTCTTCCCGCTCCGCGAACTTGTCCCGGGCCTCTGCCGGTGCGCCCGCATGTATGTCAGTCATGGATTTTCCTTGTTCAATGGTCCTGAGTCGCTTCGACCCTCACCGCCAAGTGCACGGCAACGGACGAAAGTCCGGCACCGGTTCTGGCAACCGTCCGGATGCGGGCGGCGGTATCAAGGCAATGCGCTGCCGGCGACCGAACACGGTCTTCGTGCCGGCGCAGCGCGTCCCGGCACGTGTCCGTCAGCAACCAAGCCTTCGCCCGGCTGGAGCCCCGGTCCTCAATCAGCCCGTGCTTTTCAAGCCCGCGCAATGTCTGCGCCATCTGACGCCGCCGAAGCGCCAGCCGATTTCCGCGGATGAACGGCCCGGATTTTCCGAGACCAATCGCGGAACTTCCGCGCCGGCTCTTGCATATCCCGGTCAACTCTATTTCCCGTCAGCGTGTCGATGTAGGCGGCATTGAAAACACTGGCCAACCTGTCTCCCTTGCTTTGCGGCAGCCGACTCAGTTTGAAACCGTCGACAAATCACGCTTAACGGTTTCACAAGGCAGAGACAACCGATTCGAGAGCAGAGCAGCCGCATCCGGACTGTCCATGCGGCGGCGCAGACGGTGTTGAGCAGGAGCCCTGAAGAAATGGGGATTGTGCAGCGCCTGTCAGAAAACCCATAACCAATTGAATTTAAGGAATGATTCACGGCTTCCAAGAAAGGAAAGTTTTCCTGTCTTGACCAGATTCGCACTGATTTCCAATCTGAACGGGAAATCACAACATCACAGTTGATGATTCTTCGTTCCTTAGGCTGCGGATTCAATCATTCCCCTTACAGCATTCCGCAGCAGGTCGCGGACGACGGTGAGGATGACAGCGGCGGCGAAGTTGCGCGCCCGCTTGTCAAAGCGGGTCGCGACCCGTCGGAGCTTTTCACCGAGCGGAGAAACGTTATAAGGCCGCCCTTATCGCCGTCATGCGCAAACCAGCAGTCTCAGCGAACACGCGGCTGCGCAGCTGGGAGAAACGCGACCCGTCCGTGTCCGGAACCCCAAGCGGGGCTTTTGATCAGCCGATTCGGCGGCCCGCGGATGCTGCGCCGGCCTCCTGCATTTTCACCGCCGACATCGCCGGAGCGGTCATTTAATCTGAATCACACCTTGCAGAAGCGGCACCGCCAACAGAATGACAATGACGCCGACAAGCCGCTTCAGCCACTTGAATATCGCCTTTCATCGCGCCGATCTCTGCCTTCACCCCGTAAATTCCGGCTTTCAGTCCGGCCATGTCTGCAATAATGCGGTCAAGCGCAACTGATCAGCATCCATGTTACGCTTCAGGGGCGTTTCGGGAAAAATCCAGACCTTAATTTGCACAGTTTTTCGCATTTCATCCATGGAAGGTCCGCCTGTTCAGGATGCCCGCGCAGCAGCATCCTCAGGTCTCTCCCGGCCGCCTCATTGACATCGCGCACGGCCCTTCAGAGCGGCGTCTTCATCTCTGCCGGCCATGCCTCCCCGTGAAACTCCGTCAGGCCGTCAAGTCCGCGCAGGACATGAGCGGCGCAGCGCGCACGGTTCAAACCCTCGATATTTCAGCATGACCGCTGAAAACCGCGCATCGCCGCGGCGGAAGCCGCTCAAAAGCTCCGTGTGGATGACGCGAAACTGCCGGGCCTTGCCGCCGACGAGGATCCCGGTCTCACTGATGCGTTCGACGACGGCCTGCCCCGCCGAGGCCGGGCTATGTATCCGTACATGGACTCGGGATCACAAGAGTTGAGGCAACGGATGTCCGCCCTTGAGATTCAGGGAGCGGCGCTGGAGGAGCGGATGAACACGCATGTCGAAACCTTCAAAGCGGCTGTCGAGCGTATGGAGCACAAAGCGGCGGAAAGGGGAACGAAGCAGGAAGCGGCGATCTCGGCAGCCATCTCGGAGCAGAAAGCGGCGATCTCGGAGCTTTTGGCGAAAATCGGAGAACGGGATGCGGAGCAGGCGAGACGCGAGAGGGACAACACCCGTTGGATCGTCGCCGCCATCGGTCTGGGTGTCATTCTGCTCGGCATCATCGCGCGCTGGCCTGCCTGACCTGGGCCAGCGAACCGCCGCGCGTATCCGGGGATCAGCGGTGATCGGGAAAACCTGCGCCGGCGCCGCTGTTTGAGGCGATGAACGGATGCTGACCGGTTACGGTCAAGCTTTTCTTCCAGCGTGCCGAACCGCCCGGCGGTTTCCGCTTGGCACCGCCGAACCGCCCGGCGGTTTCCGCTTGGCACCGCCGAAGCGCCGGCCGATTTCCGCGGGCAAACGGCCCGGATTTTCCGGAACCAACCGCAAAGCTTCCGCGTCAGCGCCTGGTATCCCGGTCGACTCTTTTTCCCGTCAGCGTGTCGATGTAGACGGCATTGAAAACATTGGCCAACCTGTATCCCCTGCTCTGCGGCAGTCGATCCGGCTTGAAACCGTCTACAGGTCACGCTCAACGGTTTCGTAAGGCAGAGACAACCGATTCGAGCGCAGAGCAACCGCATTTGGACTGTTCATGCGGTGATACAGACGGTGTTGAGCGGGAGCCCCCCCCAGAAGAAATCAACCCACCGCCGGATGTTTGCGGCTGCACAAAGCGCGGACAGTTCCATGCGCCGAACAGCGCCGAGGAGTCCGCCCTTACCGAAATTAAGGTTAAGACCTGCAAACGCGCCGCCGAACGCCTGTGATGCGATCTGACCTGCAATCGCTCTTGCTTGCCGTGCGCTGCGACAGCGTGATCACGCTGCCGTCGCCGGAGGGGCGGCGTAGCCCGCCCAGTCCGATTGTCTTCGGAAACGGCTGCGGACCCGCTCTTCCCCGTGCCGAACGCCCTTGACGAGACTCGCCGCCGGCAATGCGCACCGGCGTGCGCGAAACCCGCGAGGGCAGCCTTTGGAAAGAGTTCGTCGCGCACTGCCATACCTCGGATCGGTGCCCAGATGCGCTGTATCGTTCACGGCCGCAGCGGTTGTTCGGCGGGACCGCTGGCCATACCCGGCTTCTCGACGGCCGTCTGGAAGCCGGATTCTCGCGGCGAATTCGTCGGATGGACATCGGAAATGGTAAGAAGAAATTCGCTGCGGCGGTTAACAGTCCGAGATTCCTGATCCTGCCTCAGATCCGCATCTCCGACATCGGACGCATGCGTTCGCGGTCACGAAAGCGACAAGATCTGCGGCAAGCCGACAAAGAGCTTCTGGTTCCGGCCTCTGCAAAAAACCGGCAGCCAACTCTTGAGCGCCGGCAGTCACCGGGCGGTGGAATCCTTGAATCCCGGCTACAGGACAGCAGTGTCTCGCCGGCTGACGCACGGCTTCTGATCCTTTCAATCCGGGCCGCCCGCCAGCTATGCATTATGCGGATTCCGAAGCTTGGAAGAAGCTGTCTGCATACCGTGACGACATCGCTGCCTGTACTGAGACAATTCGCCGGTGGACGCTTTCGCCCCCTGACCGGCGCGATCACCGGGACTTTCCCGCACCGTTTATTCAGCGGGACAAGCGGCGGCGTTGTGCGGGTGCTGTGTCCAGTTCCGGCTGCCGGCGCCGACCAGTTCTCCGGTTCTCGTATCCGTTTCGCCCGGCGCGAGTTTCCGCATGGTGATGCAGCCCGCTACGGGACAGACATTCACGCATAAATTGCAGGCCACGCATTCCTCATCAATCACTTCAAACACCCGGCCGGCCTTTATCTTGATAGCTTGATGCGAAGTGTCTTCACAGACGGCGTAGCACCGTCCGCATTTGATGCACAGTTCCTGGTTGATCTCCGCTTTGGTAACGAAGTTCAGGTTAAGATACTGCCAATCAGTGACATTCGGGACCGCGCGGCCCTGAAATTCGCTGAATGTCTTATATTCTTTGGCGTCCATCCACTCCGCGAGGCCGGATGTCAGTTCCTCGATGATGCGGAATCCGTAGGTCATGGCCGCCGTGCAGACCTGTACGTTGCCGGCCCCGAGCGAAATGAATTCAGCTGCGTCGCGCCAAGCGGTTATGCCGCCGATTCCCGAAATCGGCAGCCCGGCCGTCTGTTCGTCGCGGGCGATCTCCGCCACCATATTCAGCGCCACCGGCTTGACGGCAGGGCCGCAATAGCCTCCGTGGGTCCCTTTTCCGTCAATCGACGGCTCCGGCGAGAAAGTGTCAAGATCGACGCTGGTAATCGAAGATATGGTGTTGATCAGCGAAACCGCGTCCGCTCCTCCCGCCTTGGCGGCCCGCGCCGGATAGCGGATGTCAGTGATGTTGGGCGTCAGTTTCACGATCACCGGCAGGCGGGTGTTCGATTTGACCCACCGGGTGACCATTTCAATATATTCGGGAACCTGTCCGACCGCTGATCCCATGCCCCTTTCGTTCATTCCGTGCGGGCAGCCGAAGTTGAGTTCAACCCCGTCCGCGCCGGTCTCCTCGACCTTCGGCAGGATTTCCTTCCACGGAGCCTCCTCGCATGGAACCATCAGACTGACGACGACGGCGCGGTCCGGGTAGTCCCGTTTGACGGCTTTGATCTCGGCCAGATTGACGTCCAACGGCCGGTCCGTGATCAATTCAATATTGCTGAGGCCGAGAAGACGGCGGTCCGGTCCCCACACCGCGCCGTAGCGGGGGCCGTTGACATTCACGACATGGGGATCTAGTCCGAGCGTTTTCCAAACCGCTCCTCCCCATCCGGCCTCAAACGCGCGGCGCACATTGTATTCCTTGTCGGTCGGCGGAGCCGAGGCGAGCCAGAAGGGGTTCGGCGTGCGAATGCCGAGAAAGTCAGACCGCAGAGATGCCATTACTTATCTCCCGAATAAAACCGTTCAATCCAGACCGGGCGTTGTCACGAATTCAGAGTCTTATGAATGTTCTCCGCGGCATCACGCCCTTCGGCCACGGCGACCACAGTCAGATCCTGGCCGCCTTCCGCGCAGTCTCCTCCCGCCCAGACTCCGTCAAGGCCGGTGCGTCCGTTTCGGTCCACCCGGATTTTGCCGTCAGCGATTTCAAGACCGTCCAGCGCTTGATCGAGTCTCTGCCCGATGGCGCGAAGCACCAAGTCGGCCCGGATGCGGAAGGTTTCACCGGTCCCGGCGAGGCCGTCGGATCCGGGCTCGGTGTATTCGAACTCGATTTCCCGCGCGGCGTCCGCGCCGATCACCCTGAGAGGACGGACATTGGCGATGATGTTCACGCCCTTTGATGCCGCCAGATCCTGTTCGAACTTCGAGGCCCCCATTTCATCCCGCGACCGCCTGTATGCCAGCGTCACCGATTCCGCGCCGAGCAGCCGGCACTGCACCGCGGCGTCCACAGCGGTCATGCCGCCGCCGATGACGACCACTTTGCGGCCGACGGGAACCGATCTCAGATCATCCGCCTGTCTGATCCCGGCGATGAAGTTGACCGCATCGGCGACATTCGCGAGATCGTTGCCGGCGACAGACAGCGCGTTCACGCCGGCAAGGCCTACGGCGATGAACACCGCATCGAACGTCCGCCGCAGTTCATTCAGGCGGCTCCCGTCGATCGGCTTTGAACCGGTCTCGAGTCGGACGCCGCCGATTCCCAGTATCCATTCCACTTCCCGGGCGGCAAAAGAATCCACCGTCTTGTAAGCTGCGATTCCATATTCATTCAATCCGCCGCCTTTCGGAAGGCATTCGTAGATCGTGACTGAATTGCCTTTCATCGCGAGGCGGTGGGCGCAGGCGAGGCCCGCCGGGCCGGCGCCCACTACGGCGATTGATTTTCCGGTGTCAGCGGCGCGTGCGTAGGGGTGGGCCGGGCCGCGCATCAGTTCATCTGTGGCATACCGTTGCAGACGGCCGATTTCGACCGGTTGTCCTTCGGCGGCCTCCCGGACGCAGGCTTCTTCGCAAAGGGTTTCGGTCGGGCAGACCCGGGCGCAGATTCCTCCGAGTATGTTGCTGTCGAAGATCGTGCGGGCCGCGGCCTTCGGCATGTCCGAAGCGATTTGCCGAATGAACATGGGGATGTCGATTCCAGTTGGGCAGGCGGTGATGCAGGGGGCATCGTGGCAAAAGTAGCAGCGGTCCGCCGCGACAAGCGCTTCGTGCGGAGTCAGGGGCGGGTGAAGATCGGAGAAGTTTTCTTCATACTGTCCGTCCGGCAATCGGTCGGATGCGACTCCCGGTGTCATTACGCTGTTAAGCAAGGCGGCCTCCCGGTCCAAAACTGCAATCCAGCGTCCTTATGCCGAAATTCAGAGATTTTATCAAATGGTAAAATTTCATGGTGCTGCCGGTTCATATCCATGGCCGGCGCATCGGCACGGAGACCGGATCCTCCGTGTGCGGACGCTCGAAAGCCGCTAGCGACAGAGTTTTCCGCCAGGAATTTCCCGGCGGCTCCGATTCACGGACAATGAAAAGCAGCCGAGCGGCCGCCTGTGCATTGCGCACGGCCGTTCCGGCGGGATGTTGCCGCCGAATCACAGCATTTAACGGGGCTTCGGGGGAGGGCGGATGTCTGTTTCCCAACGTGTGGAAGTCAACCGGCCGGCGTCAGAAAAACGCGTGAATTCCGGTTTGCGCCCGTCCGAGAATCAGCGCATGGACATCATGCGTGCCCTCGTAGGTGTTCACCGTTTCCAAGTTCAGCGCGTGGCGCATCACAATGTAATCAATCTGGATCCCGTTTCCTCCATGCATATCACGGGCTGTCCTCGCGATATCAAGGGCCTTGCCGCAATTGTTCCGTTTCGCCAGCGAAATCATTTCGGGCGCCATTTTCCCTTCATCCATGAGCCGGCCGATGCGCAGAGCGGCCTGCAGGCCCAGAGTGATTTCGGTCTGCATGTCCGCGAGCTTTTTCTGGAACAATTGCGCGGCCGCCAGCGGCCGCCCGAACTGTCTGCGGTCAAGACCGTAGGCGCGGGCTGACATCCAGCACTCTTCCGCCGCGCCCATCACCCCCCAGGAGATGCCGTAGCGGGCGCGGTTCAGGCAACTGAACGGGCCTCTGAGGCCGGAGACGTCCGGAAGCAGCGCGTCTTCTCCGACTTCGACGCCGTCCATGACGATTCCGCCTGTGACGGAGGCCCGCAGCGACAGTTTTCCTTCGATCCTGGGAGCCAGGAGGCCTTTCATGCCTTTTTCAAGGATAAACCCGCGCACCGCTCCGCCATGGGCGTCGGATTTAGCCCAGACCACGAAAATATCAGCTATCGGCGAATTCGAAATCCACGTTTTCTCGCCGCTGATTCTGAATCCCGACGGCGTCCGCTCAGCGCGTGTCTTCAAGCTGCCTGCGTCAGAACCGGCGTCCGGTTCGGTCAGTCCGAAACAGCCTATCCATTCGCCGCGGGCCAAGCGGGGCAGATATTTTTTTCTCTGAGCGTCATTGCCGAACGCGAAGATCGGATAGATCACAAGCGATGACTGTACGCTCATCATCGAACGGTAGCCTGAATCGACTCTTTCGATCTCCCGCGCCGCGAGGCCGTAACTGACATAGCCTGAATCCGATCCTCCGAACGTTTCCGGCAGCGTGATTCCGAACAAGCCCGTTGCGCCCATTTTCCGGAATATTTCCGGATCGGAGTCTTCGTTCAAAAAGTCGTTTCGGATCCTCGGGCGCAGTTCAGCGTCGGCGAACTCGCGCGTCGCCGATTGAACCATAAGCTCGTCCTCCCGCATCTGCTCTGCGATCAAGAGCGGATCATCCCAGAAAAATCCGGCTGGAGCCGCATTCGGGGCGGGTGCTTGCATTCTGATTTCCTTGAATGAATTTTGCGGCGGATTCATCTGTCAGTATATCTTCATACCCGGCCAGCATGAAATTCCAAGTGCCATCACAGGCATATCATGTGCGACGATTCAGACGCCGCTTCCGGAGCGCTCGGTCCGGCGTCTGTTCGGCAGGAACGGCCGATTGCGGAGATCTCTCAGGTTTTGTTTCGTGAAGGCATCGGTCTTGTCCGGCCGTCGGATTGCGCAGCTACCGGCGGAAGACTTAAGAGTTGACTTCGTATGTTTTTCAGCGCAAGGCTTCGAGCCGATTATCGCCGTCGTACGCCATCCGCGGGAAATCGCGGAGAAAAGGGCGGCTTACGCCGCCCTGATTTGTAAGACATGCAGAATTTTCTAACAACCCTTAACGGGCCATGTATCAACTGTATCCGCACCTGCGGACTATGTCAATGTCGTTCCACGAAGTTGAATTTCGGTTTGACTCATTCTTCAGGATGAACCGGACGGCATCAGCCTTTGACCGTGCGCTCGCGGGTTCCGAAAATCAACTGAACGGACGACAACTCCGCTTGCCGAAACCCTTCTGTTCAAGATACTATGGCCGGCGGAGACGTGGCCGAGTGGTCGAAGGCGCTCCCCTGCTAAGGGAGTAGGCGGGAAACTGTCTCGTGGGTTCGAATCCCACCGTCTCCGCCAGACTCGAACCGGTCCGAATTCTTTCCGGTTCGCGTCTTGACCGCGATTCCGCTTCCGGAACCGCTCTGCCGGCCGGCGCGGGACGAGATGACGCGGTGAAAACGGTGATGTCCTGGCTGCGCATGCGGCGGGCTCCGGATTCGGCCTGCAGGATGTTCGTGGCCCTGGCGGAAGTGACGCCGGACCTCTGCTGGACCTCGCCGCATTCCCCGGCGCCGGCGAACTGGAGGCTTCTCGTCAATCTGGCGGATGACGCCGGGATCTCCGAACGTTCGGCGAGGCGCGGGATACAGGTCCTCGCCGGCTTCGGGCTGATCGAGATCCGCACCGCCTTGAACGGCCGGCGCGGCGAGTGCGGGGGCGGCGGCTGGCAGGGCATTTCGCTGGGGCCGGCGCTGGCGCGGTTCGAATCCGTCCGCGAAGAGGTCAGGGCGGGGGAAGCGCGGATCAGGCGCTTCGCGGATGCCCTGCGGCGGACGCGCGTTCTGCTCAGCCGCTGCCAGCGTGCTCTGACCGGCCTCGACGGGCGGGAAGAGCGGGACATCGCGGCGCGGATCGGCGAACTGCGCCGCGACGCCGTCCGAATCGCCGGGGCGCGGAAGCACGGCCCGCTCGCCGAGGACCGTCTGGCGGCGCTGCAGGCGGCGGCCGGGGAGATCGGGAAGAGTGTCAAGGCCTTGGAGGAGAACAAAAGCGGAGCGGGCGCGGAAGCCGGAGAATCTGTGGAAGAATCTGTGGAAAAGCCTGTGGAAAGTTCCCCGGACGCGGTCTCCGGAACGGTTGATCCGTCCGGTCCGCCGGTCAATTCAACCGACGGCCCATTACAAAGAGAATCAGGTAAGGAAGACCGAGGTTGTAGTAAGTCTGGTGAAAAAGGTTCCCTTAAGGATGCTCCGGAGGTGAAATCGGCGCCGGGACGTGTTGAGAATGTGCCGGAGGCGGTCAGGTCGGTGATGAGCCGGGACTTCGAGGCGGCCCTGGCCCGGGCGGCGGAGTCCGGATGCCGCGGCGAGGCGCGTTTCAGCATCGGCGCGCGTCTGCTTTGCGGGCGGATCGGCATTTCCAGGCACGCCTGGAGCGAGGCGGTGGCCGAAATGGGGGATCAGGCGCTTGTCGCCTTGGCGGTGCTCGACCGGAACAGGTTCAACTTCCGCAATCCGGTGCGGTCTCCGGGCGGATACCTCCGGGGAATGACCCGTCGTTCCCGCGAAGGCGAACTTGATCTGGCCAAGTCGGTGGAGGCGATCAAGAACAGGGCGGAGCGGGCTGAGCAGCCCCGGCGGCGGATCGCTGCCCGGCTGTCGCCGCTGCCGGGATGATGCCGTTTCCGGGCCGATTCGGCGGTTCCGCCGCGAGCGGGGCCGTCAGCTCGGCGAATCCCGCATCGGGATTCAGCCGGGCTGAAATCAAAATCCGGACGGCACCGCCGGTATTGATTCGGCGCCCGGCGCCTGAAGGAGGGCCGGAATCAAGCCGGGGTGAGATCAAGCGCCAGATAGTCGCACCAGTCCTGCATCAGCTCCCGCCGCCGCTCAAGCAGGTCGGAACGTGCGTACGCGGCTTCGGTGCGGCCGTAAACGGAGTGCGCCAGCGCTGTTTCGGCCACCTCGCGTGGGACGCGGGCCTGTTCCGACGCCCAGTCCCTGAACGAGGACCGGAATCCGTGCGGCACGGCCGGTATGTCGAGCGTCCGCAGCATTTTCGACAGGGTGGAGTCGGACATCGCCCGCCCGGATGCCGCAGGCCAGAGCAGATCCGAGGCGGCGCAGGGCGCGATCTCCAGCAGACGTCTGGCTCCGCCGGACAGCGGCACGCGGTGCCGCCGCCCGGTTTTCGCCCGGCCGGCGGGAATGGTCCAGACGCTGTTGTTCCAGTCGATCTCGCGCTGTTCGGCGGCGCGGACCTCGCCGGAGCGGCAGGCGGTGAGCACCAGGAAGGCGAAGGCGAGGCGCGTGACCTCCGCCGACCGGGATTCCAGAACCTTCCGCACGGCTTCGCCGACATCCTGATAGGGCAGGGCTGGAAAGTGAATGCGCCGCGGCGGCGTCTTCGGCAGCAGCGCGCCGACTGTGAAGGCCGGATTGTCCTGCCGGTGACCGCAGGCGACGGCCCAGTCCATCACGGCGCCGATCCGCTGCCGGATCCGGCGGGCGGTTTCGGGCTTCGATGTCTGGATCGGTCTCAGCACCTCGAGCACATCCTGCGTCGTGATCCGGTCGACCGGCATGCCGCCGATCACCGGTCCGGCATGGCTGCTCAAGGATGCCCGCCACTGGCCGGCGCTCTTGCCGCCGTTGCGCCAGCGCCCGGACTGGATAGCGATAACCTGTTCGAGGGCATCGAAAAATGTCGGCGCTCCCGTTTCGATCAGTTCCTGCGCGGCCGGAACCGATTCCGCGGGCGCGGCACGTCTGAGCGCCGGCCCGGCCGCTTCCGGAATCTCCGAAGGATCGCCGCCGGCCCGTGCGATACGGCGGTTGGCCAAGGCGAGCCGCCGCGCCTCGGACAGGGTCACCAGCGGATAGCCGCCGAGGCCGAATTCCCGGGTTCTGCCGCGCACCGCGATCCGTTGCAGCCAGTGACGCGCGCCGCTGGCCGTCACCCTCAGGAACAGGCCGTGGCAGCCGTCATAATATTTGCCGGGATCGCTGACCGTATCTACCAGCACATCCGAGAGTTTGCCTTTAATCCCCATGTTCATCCCCCTGTAAAAGTAATGAAATTAACAAATATTCTATCCTATCATAGCAAAAGTCAAAATTATATCAACCCTGTTTGTCCCCTGTTTTTCCCCCTGTTTACAGGTTTTTTCCCTGAAAACCGCTTCGAGGCAAAAAGGATCGATCGGAGAATGGAAAGCGCGGAAATGGCAGTGAGTCGGATTCGGACCCGCCCGGCATATAACGCCGGATTCATGCGTCTGAAGGGCGCCGGGGCAAGATCCTGCGCCGGCTCGGTACGGGTGACGGCTGTCGGGAAATCTCCGCCCCCGGCGCGCGCCCGCGCACGGCTGCGGCAGCGCATGCGGATGATCATCGGCGGCTCCGGCGCGTTTCCTTATCCGGCTGTGCCGAGACGGCACGGCGCGGCATGTTTCTTCACCGACGGCGGATCCGGCCGGAAGCGCCGCGGTGCGGCTTGCCGGATCTCATCGGCTTCCGGAGGGCGCGGCGGGGCTGTCCGTCGGCGGCTGATGGCCGGAATCGATTCCGGCGTCCGTTACCGGCAGCATCCTGAGCACCGCGGCCGGCGTGTTCATAGCCGCCGGTCCTGCCGGCGTTCCGGCGCCGGCGAACAGCTCCGCAGCCTGAACGCCGCCGGCCTGCTTCCAATATCCGGTTCCGGAGTCCATCCAAATGAAATGCGGAACGGCGCCGATGCCGCGCGACCGCATCCAGTCGAGATTCGCATTGAGCAGGGCATCCCCGATCGGCCCGATTGCCGCGGCGCTGCCCGGCGCCGCGATCGGTCTCTCACCGCCGCCGGCGGCCAGCAGCATTGCCCAGGCTGCGTTGGCCGGGTCTTCGGCCAGCATGATCGTTGCCGCCAGGTCACGCGAATCGGGGCCGACGAAGGGCGCCAGCGCCAGCCGCAGCTGCAGCCGGCCTTCGATGACCTCCGGCGCAAGCGCGCGCAGCGCCGCCGCGCAGTGAGGGCAGGCCGGATCGGCAAGCATATAGACTGCGGGAAGGCCGGCGCCGCCCAGACGGATCCAGAACGCCTTCTCGCCGATGTCCGAGATATCAGCGATGTCTATCGGCGCGGGCGGCGCCGAGGCGGCGGAAGACGCCGGCGCGCCGAGGTGCGGGGAATTGACCGGGCGGCGAGCGGAATCCGCGTCAAAGATCCCGGCCATGCCGCCGGCGATGCCGGCCAGAAGCGGCCAGAGCGGTTCGCCGTCACTGTCGGAGACGAGCATGAAGAAGATTCCGGCGGCGGCGCGGCTGTCCGCCTCGGCGATCGCCAATCCGGCCTCATACAGGCTGTCGCGCCTCTCGGCTGCGCCGGCGGACGCCGTCAGCATCATCGCCAGTATCGCGGTTCTGATGATCCTGATCACCATTGCTTTTCATCTCCGATCTCCGAGGGCCGCGGCTCAGTTCTGAAGCTGGCCTTCAGCCGGTCGCAGATGACGGCCAGCGTCGCCGCTTCCCGGCAATTGCCGACTGACAGCCGTGAGGTCCTTGCCGCCGCAGGGTCGCCCCTGGCGAGTCCGGCCAGCCGTTCCTGATACTCCGCGATGCGGTCCAGCGCCGCGTTGCCGTCCGTCAGCGCCTCAAGCAGGGCCGAGAGATCGTCAGCCAGCGTTATCGCCGTTTCCGGGGCCGGTCCGAGCGCCGCCTGCACTTCAAGGCAGGGGAGCCGGACTGTCCGGTCATGGTCGTTCCCGTCCAGTTCCAGCACAAGGCCGCTGCCTTCGGCCCGCCAGCCGCCGATGCGCGCGCCGTCTGCGAGGACGGAACCGCCGACAAGACGCCATCCGGACCGCAGCGGTCCGGCATCGTGGCGCAGGCTGCCGCCGGAACGGGCCAGCCGCGCTTGACACGCCGCAGCCGGATGTCTGTTGATCCCTGCGCCGATGCGCGCCCCGGCCAGCGCCGCCGACAGCCGTGCCGGCTTCACCGTGACTGTCCCGTCCGGCCAGAGCGCCTCAAGCGACGGTCCGTTATCCGTGTTTGCCCACAGAAGCGGCGCGCGGCGGGCAATGCCGCGGTCGGCGGCGATCGACCAGGCTTCATTGGTTGCCGGCACCACGACCACCGGCAGTCCAGGCGTCCCGGTCAGCATGACCGCGGCTTCGGTCGGCAGATACACACCGGCCAGCGCCCGCAGCCGCCCGCGCAGGTCGGAGACGGAATCATCCGCGCGGGCCGCCGCCGCGGACAGCGCGATCTCCGCGGCCAGCAGCAGTATTCCCGCCAAGGCTCTGCGATCCGTCATCTTCATTATTTTCTCCGTTCATTCGACGGGGCCGGGCTGCGGCCGGCCCGGATCAGGCCGACAACCGACGCAAAGGGCGCCGATATAGCCGGATCCGGTCGCGGCAAGCGTCACATCGCCGGCCTCGGCTTCAGCCGCCGCGGCCGTGTCGGCGCGCAGATCCGGCAGCCCTGCCACCGTCGCGGCTGTCACCCTGCCGCCGGAAAGCACGCCGGTATCAGCGTCAGCGGAAATCTCGAGATCGCCGCTGACTGTCAGGGCTCCTGCGGCGAGAACACCTTCCAAAAATGTCGCGCCGCTGGTCCAGGTCCTTGCCTCGATCGTTCCGTTGACTGCCAGAACACTTGCGTCAACGCGGCCGCCTGCTGAGATGGCCGGACCGGAAACGATTGCCGATCCGGCCTCCGCGCCGTCCGTGCTGATGTCCGCGGCCAGTTCGGCGTCGGCGGCAGTGATGTCGCCGGTGACGGTCAGCGAATTCTCAAGCCGCAGGCTGTCGGCAGCCAGTTCCGGGACGTCCCGCAGGCTGCCGCCGTTCATGACGAAGACGCCCTCGACCCGGTTCAGATCCGGCCTGCCTGCCACCGTCCGGCGGTGCAGGAAGGGTTCAGCGTCCGCCGCCGGATGCAGCAGCCGGAGCGCCGTCAAATCGCCCGCTGCCGGCGCTGCCGCGCCGAGATCGGCGATCAGGCGGGAGGCGTCCCAGTCGATTCCCGGTCCGCAGACATGCCGCGCCCGGCAGCCGTCCGTGCCGCTGCCGATGCGTCCGACCAGCCGTGTGCCCTCCTCGATGCGCGGCGTGGCGATCCCTTTCCAGCCGGCCGGCGCGGCGGCCCAGACGACGAGCGCTACCCGCTCCTCACCGGCCCGGGCTGTCGGCAGCCATGCGGCGACGTTGATCCGGCGCCCGCGCGGCGTCCGCATCGGCCTGCCCGGTTCATTAAAACCGGCGGCGGTCAGGTCGGCCTCGGTGATGATTTCTGTCCTGCCTGAAGCCCGGCGCAGCCGCTCCGACAGGTTCATGAAGTCATGGGCGGCATATCGGCGGGCCAGATCAGCGGATTCGGAAAGCGCCCGCGCTTCCGCTTGCGCGGCGACGCCGCGGAAATGTCCGCGAACGGTTTCAATGATCAGGGTCAAGGTCAGGGCGGCGATTCCGAGGGCGGCCGCCGCTTCCGCCAGCGACAGCCCGCGTCGGCGGCGGCGCGGCAGTTCCCTTGTTCCCGGGCGCATTGGTGACCGCCTCAGCATCCGGCGCAGGTCTCGACATAGAGGTCGCCGCGCACAGTGAGCCGGCGGGCTTCCAAGGTCCTGCCGACCACCGTTTCGCCTGTCTCCGCGGCGCGCAGGCTCAGGGTTCCGGTCAGCTCGACAGCGTCGGCCCGCACCGTTTCCGTTCCGGCGCCGGCAGCGGTGACCGAGGCGGCGCGCAGATGGCCGGTATCGTCGATGCCGGCGCCGGCGCGTCCGGGCTTCGCCGCTGCGGTCACCGCGCCCATCTCGGCTGATGTCAGGACGTTCAACTGCGCTTCCGGCGCCAGGGCGCTGCCGAACCGGCCGGAGGCGGCGATAACCGTCCCGGAGGCGGTGATGTCGCCGTCGACATCCAGATCATCCCGCACATTCAGGTCGCCGCGCGTTTCAATCGAGCCGGAAGCGCGGAACTCCGAAGCCGCGATTCCGCCTGCCGAAGCCAGTTCGCCGACCGCCGCCCGCGCCGTGCCGGTTATCGCTGCCGTTCCGACCAAGGTTCCGGCGACTGTTAGCCGGGTCCGCATGCGGTTGACCGCTCCGGCGCCGGCGGCCCGCCAGAGCCGGTCGGGATGAATCCGGGCCAGGGAATGGTCGCGCATGGCTGCCATGTCGCCGGCCGCCGGCGCGTCGGAACCGAGCCCGGCGGCAAGGCCGGATGCGTCCCAGTCGAGTCCCGGCCCGCAGAGACGCTGCGGCGGGCAGCCGGACCGGCCGTCGCCGACCCTGCCTGTGCGCCGGATACCGCCGCCGCCGGCCGGAGCGGCGATCCAGGGAAGGTCCCCCGAGGCCCAGGCCAGGATGATCAGAGTGTCGGCGTCGGGCGCGTAATGCGCCCAGCGTATTTCACGGCCGAGGGGTGTCGCCGCGGGAAAGTCCGGAGACAGCGCCGGGGCGATCTCTGTCGCGGGCACCGATCTGGCGTTTCCCGGCGATGCCCGGGCCGAGTCTATCAGCCTCGCGACTTCAGCTTCCGCCAGCCGCGCGGCCGCTTCCGCCGCCGCCGAGACGATGCGCGCTTCGGCCTGGACAGCGGAGGCCCGCCGTGCCCGTTCCATGATCTCCGCGAGCGCCGTGACGGCCAGCGCGCCGATGACCAGCGTCAGGGCCGCTTCCGCGAGACTGAGGCCGCGGCGGCGGCATCCGGCGCGCCGGTTCAGCATCCCCGGCACAGACCGCCGCCGATGAATTCCAGCCCGGAACCGGTCAGATCTACCGACGGCGCGTAGAGCAGGCCGAGGATGCGCAGCTCGCGGGCCACGTCAATGACGGCGGCGTCAACCGCGTGCGCGGCCAGCAGTCCGGAGACGGTCAGGGCGCCGGACAGCGCGACATCGCCCTCGGCGGAAACCGCCTCGGCCTTCACTTCGGTCGCGCTGACGTCGCCGGCGACAGCGGCGTGACGGAGCGTGCCGGTGCCGGAGAGATCAATGCCGCCGGAGGCGGAGAATTCGCCGGCTGTCAACCTGCCGTCCAGAACGATGTCGCCGCCGACCGAGGTTTGGCCGCGCACCGCCAGCCGGTTGGCTTTCAGCCGAGTGACGGTCAACGTCCCGCCGGAGACCCGCGGCGCCGGCTGGCCGGGCAGGCTGACGACTTCGCCGATGACAGCCGTTCCGGCCTCGATCCGGCCGGCGGTCAGGCCGGCGCCGGCGGCGAACGAAAGATCCGTGTCCATGCCCGGCGGCGGGTGGCCTGCGCGTGCGTGGCGCAGGGCCAGATGGCGCGGAATGCGGCTGAACACCCAAGCCGGAACCACGAGATCACCGGCGTTGACGGTCAACCCGGCGGCGGCGGCGATGGCGACGGCCGTATCGCCGGCGGCCGGAGCTGCGGAAGCTGGATCAGGATCAGCTGACGAGCCGCCCCGGCGCCGCAGCGCCGCCCGGATACGAAGCGCGTCCTCTGCTGCGCGCGCTGTCAGCGGTTCGGCGATGACGACGCCGTGCGGCGGTCCGGATCCGGCTGCCGCCGGATCGTCCGCAGACGGCCAGCCGACGGCGAAGCGGACATGCCAGCGGGCGCCTACCGGCGGCGCCGGAAGCTGCGTGGAGACGTTGCCGCCTGTTCCGGACCAAGGGGCGGCCGCCGGTCCCGCCGGCGCCGTCACGGCGTCGGTTTCCGCGGCGGTGAGCATGCGCGGCCGCTCCGGCGCCGACGGACCCGGCCTCATGACCGCGGCCTGATCGCCGGCGTGCAGCCAGTGATCCAATGTTTCGGCATGGACAGCGATTTCCGCCGCCGCGGCCTCGGCATCCGTTCGCCGCTGTTCGCGCAGTTCCAGCCGGGCCCATTCAGCGGCTGCCAAGGCTGTCAGAGAGGCGGCCAGCGTCATGCCGGCGAGGCTGAGGCCGCGTCTTCGCCGGCTCGGAAAGCGGCGGCTGAACGGGAATCGGCCGGTCGCCCCGGGCCACGCTTTGCCGCACCGCGCCGCTTCGGTCATGGCAGGGTCTCCGCATCAAGGGATTCGATCTTGATGCGGCGGCAGCTGTTCAGCGGCGCGTCGGAGCGGACGACAGTCCGTCCGTCCGTCAGGCGGTCACCTTCGAGCATTACGGCCGGCGCAACGAGGACCGGCTGGAGCGGACCGTCGATGCCGCGGCGTCGAATGCGGAAGGCGCGGACGGGTACGAACGCAAGGACGGAGATCAGCGGCTGCGGCCGCCGTCTGCCGCGAATCGACCAGGCAGCCTTGAGGCGTCGTGCACGTCGGGATCGGGTCGGCTTTCCGGGAGCGGCGTACCGGTTGTCGAAGCAGATCAGCAGCCGCGGCGCCGGCTCGAAGTCGGCTGCCGGTGGGGCCGCGCCGTTCCTCGGCACGGCACGCGCTCCGTTCCGCTCCGCCGCGGGCCGAATCAGTCGCGCTCCAGCATCACGGTGATTTCCAGCCGGACCGGCAGTTCGCGCTCCAGCGCCGTCAGCAGGCTTAGCGGGGCGCCGGCATAACCGGCGGCCTCGCAGCGCCGCAGCCAGCCGCCCTCCACCCCGATCCTGCTGGCCAGGTCGTCGATCGGCAGACCGCAGGCGGCGCGCGCCTCGATCAGGGCCTGGCCGATGCCGCCCAGCGTGACGCTGGCGATCAGAGGCATCCGCACCGAGGTTTCGTATTCATAGCCGTCGACATCATCCCCGGCCGCGGCGCGCCCCGGTTCCGGCGCATAATCAAGCAGGTCCGTTTTCATTTTCCCTCCTCCGTCGCCAGCGCAGCCATTCGGCCATCCGCGCCAGTTCTCTCCGTTCCGCTTCCGGCAGGCCGGCCGCCAGCCGCACCAGCTTGGCGATGTCGGGCGGCAGTTCCGTTGTCGGCGGCTCGCCGGTGGCGAGCCATCCGGGGTCGACCCGGCAGAGCCGGGCCAGACGGGCGAGCGCCAGCGCATCAAGACGCCGCCGGCCGCGCTCGATTTCCGACAAGGCCGAGGCTGACATCGCTGTCCGCCCTGCCGCTTCGGCCTGGGTGAGCCCGGTGCGGCGACGCGCATCGCGAAGCCGCCGGCCCAGCCGCTGTCTGCGCACCCTCTCATCCGCTGGCTCCATCTCCGGCGCGCTCCAAGGATCTGACGCGGGCCTTTGCCCGCGCCTTGGACGGAAGAGCGATATTTCTGAAAATCAGGAATTTCAATAGAAAACCAAAATAATTTCTTAAAATCGGAATTTTTGTTGTTTCCGAATTCATCCGTCAACAGCTTCAGAATGATTTTCAAGGCCGGGAAACAGCCGGCTTCGGCGGCACTGCCGGCATTGTCGATCCCCCGGGATCAACTCCGGCATCAAGCGGCGCGGCAACGGATCCGGCCGTGCCGCGCAAGGCGGCGAAGCGCGGCGGCGTGATTCCGAACTCAGTCTTCGCTTAGCTGTCGGCCCGTTCCTCCCACGCAGCGCCGCAGTGCAGGGAGCCTGGCCGAGTGTATCGGAGGAATCAGCCGGCGCGCCGGCCTCGATCAGGATCCGGGCGAGATTCCGTCGCCCCTGCGCGCATGCATGGTTCAGGGGGCGCCTGCCTTCCATGTCGATTTCTTCCCGCCGTGACCAAACGTCTTCAAGCCCGGCGGTTCCGGCCGTCCGCATCTGCCAGCGGTTGCTGATCTCAGCTTTTTCTTCCATGCCCTGAACTGTAACCGGAACCCGCATGCGGCCTGAAACGGTATTTCCGGCAGGAGAGGGAGCCGCCGACCGCTGTGAGAACATTTTCCGGATCGCCGCCCGCCGGCCTTTCAGCCGACTTCCGGAGAGGCGGACGGCCTTCCGTCAGCTGTTGCCGGACTCGGGTTCCGCCATGTCTCTCTGCAGGGCGCGCGACAGTTTCTGGGCGGCGGAGATGTCCTCCTTGGTCATTTTGCCGGCGAGATCGTCCCGGAGGGTCCGGGCACGGGCGTGTCCCGCGGAGGCGGCGAGGTTGGCCCAGGCGTGGCTCTCGACCCAGTCCTGCAGGATTCCGTCGCCGTCATGCAGCTTGAGACCGAGCCGGTACTGGGCGGCGACGGAACCCTGTTCCGCCGCCATGCGGTACCAGCGCAGGGCCTCCCTGAGGTCGCGCGGCACGTCCTGACCCTTCTCATAACAGATGCCGAGACTGAGCCCGGCCGCGGCGTTGCCCTGTTCGGCGGCCATGCGCAGCCACCGCACCGCCTCGGCTTCCCTGCCGGAGAGTCTCGTCCCGAGAATGTACTGGGCCCCGGCGTTGCCCTGTTCGGCGGCCATGCGCAGCCACCTCACCGCCTCGGCGTCGTCTCGCGGCACGCCCCTGCCGTTCGCGAACATGATGCCGAGATTGATCCGGGCGGCGGCGTTGCCCTGCTCGGCGGCCATGCGCAGCCACCGCGCCGCTTCGGCGTCGTCCTGAGGCACGCCCTCGCCGTAGGCATGGATCAGGCCGAGCTCCAGGCGGGCCGCGGAATCGCCGTTTTCGGCCGCGGCCAGCAGCTTGGTCAGCGGCGCCAAGGTCATGGTCCCCGGCTTCCGGTGTTTCCGGTTCGCCCGGACACGGCGGCGGAGCCTTTACCGAGGCCGGTGCTGTTCGCGGCTTTCGTCATGCTGCCCTTCGGTTTGCCGGGTCGGTTCTTCGTGTCCGGGACCGTTCTGTGTCGCCGGCGCCGTACGGGCGGCACCGCGGCCTGTTGTCAGCCGAATGTTTCAACGCACGTGAACCGCGCATCGGTACGTGAACCGCGCATCGGCCTCTCCCTCTCGGCGGTTGATCGGAACCGGCCTGCCGCCCTCAGCGCTCATCTAGCCGAGCTTGTGCCGGGCGCAGGCGTCGCCTTGGTCCGCAGCCCTGCGGTTGCCGCCGGTCCTCCCGCCCGAAGCGGCGAGGTTCCCGGCGGAGCGGCCCAATGCCATGACCGTGCCGTCCATGCTCACCGCCGCTCTTCCTCCGTTCCGCTCCGCGCCTCCCGCACCAGCGGCAGACCGCGCGTCAGCGCGTCCCGGACCACGGCGGCGACCGACCGCTCGGTTTCGGCGGCCTCCCGTTCCAGCGCGTCACGCAGAGCCAGCGGCAGGCTGAAGGTCGTGCGAACCGGATAGACAGTTTCACGCCGGTATCTGAGGGACCGCTTGCCCGTCATTCCGTCGCTCCCGCCGGTTCCATGATCCGCTCCCAGATCTCGCGTGCCCTCTTCTGTGCTTCCGAGATTTCTGCTGAGATCATCCATCCGGCGAGCTGGTTCCGGAGTTCATCCACCGTCTCGCTGCCTCCTTGCGCCCTGGCGATGCTCGCCCATGCGTAAGCCTCGACAAGGTCTTTCCGCACGCCTCTGTCTTTTATGTAGATGGCAGCGAGGTTAAGTGGCGCCCGGGCGTCCCCTTGCTCTGCGGCCTTGCGGTACCATTGGACTGCCTCGGCATGGTCTTCCGGTACGCCTTTGCCATAGTCGTACATATAGCCGAGGTTGTTTTGCGCCTCGGCTAGCCCTTGCTCCGCGGCCTTGCGGTGCCACCGGACGGCCTTGATATGGTCTTCCGGTACGCCATCGCCGTAGTAGTACATATTTCCGAGGTTGAACTGCGCCATGGCAAGTCCCTGTTCGGCGGCTTTGCGGTACCACCGGACGGCTTCGGCATTGTCCTCCAGCAAGCCTTCGCCTTCGGCGTACATATAGCCGAGAGCGAATTGAGCTTCGGCAAGTCCCTGTTCGGCGGCCATGCGGTACCAACGCATCGCCTCGGTATAGTCTACCGGCACGCCTTCGCCGTTGGCGTACATATAGCCGAGTTTGAACTGCGCTGCAGTATTTCCGAGATACGCGGCCCCGGTGTACCACTGGACGGCTTCAGCATAGTCTACCGGCACGCCTTCGCCATTGTAGTACATATAGCCGAGTTTGAACCGCGCCGCAGCGTTTCCCTGCTCTGCTGCCATGCGGTACCAGCGCATCGCCTCGGCATAGTCTACCGGCACGCCTTCGCCTTCGGCATACCGATAGCCGAGGTTAAGTTGCGCATCGGAATCGCCCTGCTCTGCGGCCCTGCGGTACCAGTGGACGGCTTCGGCATCGTCTTCCGGCACGCCTTCGCCTTCGGCGTACATAACGCCGAGAACGAATTGTGCTTCGGCAAGTCCCTGTTCGGCGGCTTTGCGGTACCACCGGACGGCTTCGGCATAGTCTACCGGCACGCCTTCGCCTTCGGCGTACATAACGCCGAGAACGAATTGTGCTTCGGCAAGTCCGTGTTCGGCGGCTTTGCGGTACCACCGGACGGCTTCGGCATCGTCTTCCGGCACGCCTTCGCCTTGGGCGTACCTAATCCCGAGAACGAATTGTGCTTCGGCAAGTCCCTGTTCGGCGGCTTTGCGGTACCACCGCACCGCCTCGGCATCGTCTTCCGGCAAGAAGTCTTCGCCGAAGTAATACATGTCGCCGAGGCTGTTTTGCGCCGCGGCAAGTCCCTGTTCGGCGGCCATGCGGTGCCACCGGACGGCCTCGACATGGTGGTAGTGTGGCGCGAAATTGTAGACATTCACGCCAAGGTAGTGCGGCACGCCATGGTAGTACATGCCGAGGCTGTACTGCGCCTCTGCATCACCTTGTTCCGCGGCCGTTCGGAACCAGCGCAACGCCTCGGCACCGTCCTCCGGCGGACTTTCGCCGCTTCTGTGCGTGTTACCGAGGTTGAACTGCGCCTGGGAGCTTCCCAGCTCTGCGGCCCTGCGGTACCAACGCACGGCTTCGGCATCGTCCTCCGGCAAGCCTGCGCCATGGTCGTACATATAGCCGAGGTTGACCTGCGCCACGGCGAACCCCTGTTCGGCGGCCCTGCGGTACCAACGCACGGCTGCGGCATCGTCCTCCGGCAGGCCATGGCCGTAATTGTAAATGTCGCCGAGACTGTTCTGCGCCGCGGCAAGTCCCTGTTCGGCGGCCATGCGGTACCATCGCACCGCCTCGGCATCGTCTGCGGGTACGCCTTCGCCGTTGACGTACATATAGCCAAGAGCGAATTGGGCGTCAGAGTACCTCTGTTCGGCGGCGTTGCGAAGCCACCGGACGGCTTCAGTATGATCTTCCGGCTCGCCCTTTCCAAGGTAGTGCATGCCGAGGCGGTACTGCGTCTCGGCATCGCCCTTTTCCGCGACTGTTCGGAACCATCGCAATGCCTCGGCATCGTCCTCCTTTATGCCTGCCCCATAATGGCCAAATTGGTACAGGTAACTAAGTGTCCTCCGCGCTTCGGCGTCCCCCTTTTCTGCGGCCGTACGCAGCCAGCGCAACGCGTCGGCGTTTCCATTTTCGGCCGCCTGGCGAAGCTCGAATAGCGCCCCGTTTTTATCCTGTTCGGCGGCCATTCCAAGCCATCGCACCGCCTCGGCATCGTCCTCCAGCACGCTTTCGCCACCGCTGTACACTTGGCCGAGGCCGAATTGCGCCCCTGCGTCACCTTGTTTGGCGGCCTTGCGGTACCAGTGGACGGCTTCGGCATGATCCTCCGGCACGCCTTCGCCGTAATAGAACATAGAGCCGAGGCGGGTTTGCGCATCAGCGTTCCCCTGTTCGGCGGCCATTCGGAACCAACGCGCCGCTTCAGCGGTATCCGGAGGAACTTCCTCGCCATCTCTGTATATGTAGCCGCTGTACATATGGCCGAGCCTGAGTTGCGCCTCGGCATGCCCCTGCTCCGCGGCCCTGCGGTACCACCGTACGGCTTCGGCATCGTCTTCCGTCACGCCTTGGCCGTAATTGTACATATCGCCGAGCTCGTACTGCGCCGCGGCAAGTCCCTGTTCGGCGGCTTTGCGGTACCATTGTGCTGCCTCGGTGCTGCCGGCCGGTAGGTTGAGTCCGCCGGCTAGGATACGGCCGAGCAAAAATTGTGCCTTGGAATCGCCCTGCTCGGCGGCCATTCTGAATAAGCGAATTGCTTCAGCATAATCCGCCGGAACGCCTTTGCCGAAGTGGTACATCAAGCCGAGCCGTAATTTCGCCTGGGCATATCCCTGATCTGCGGCCATTTGGTACCACCGGACGGCTTCGGCATCATCCTTCGGCACGCCTTTGCCGAATTCGTACATATAGCCGAGGTTGTTTTGCGCTTTGGCAAATCCCTGTTCGGCGGCCATCCGGAACCAGCGCACGGCCTCTGCATAATCCTCCGGAACGCCATTGTCGGAATAGTACATATAGCCGAGCTCGTACTGCGCTTCGGCATCGCCCTGTTCGGCGGCCCGGCGAATTTCATCGACATCTTTGGACAGTGTCTCGGCGGATGCAGCCGCGGCGGCAAGCAGCAGCATCGCGATCGCCGCCGCGAGAGCCGGAAAATCTCTGAACATCCTCTTGCCGACCGTCTGCATCGCTCATTTCCCTGTATGCATGCCGGAACCGGCCATAGTTATATTCAGCGCCGCAATCAAGGCATCTTCACGGTTGGCCGGCTGTTGCCTTATGCGGTCTGAGGAATCCCGTGGCCTGCCGTAAACCCCATGCGGTCGGAGCGGTCGGATGAAGGCGGACCAGGCTCTGCGGAGGCGCCCGCCGCCGGCTGATGTGCCGGGATGATCGATTCCGGCAGGAATGCTGTTCGAAAGACAGAGCGAGGACAGCGGATCCGTTTGGCCGGCGCTGCCGGATCCGCTAGCCGAACCGCTTTTCGGCGATATCCGGGACCTTCCGTTTCCCTCCGCCCGCCATGTGCGGCTGGCGCCGGTCACGCATCGGAGACGGTCGGCCGGACGAGCAGGACGAGGGTGACGCGGTCGGATTCGGCGCTGTGGCCGGTTGTGAGCATGCCGGATGCGCGTCCTGCGGATTCGGAGGCCTGCTCGTATCCGGAGAGCAGCAGGGTTTCCCCCGGGGCGAGCAGCACATCGTTGGCGACCATGCGCTGGTCGATCTGCGGCAGCTGCACGTCGCCGAAGCTTGTCAGGCCGCGGAAGTCGTTCAGCATCAAAGTGAGGGACAGCTGGATGCGGCCTCCGGCGACCAGTCTCGGCACGAGATGGATCGACAGCCCGTCATCGACGGTGGCGGTTTCGACGGTGGTTCCGCCGTCCTCCGTGCGCGACACCGAACTGACATAGTTGCGGGCCGAGGTGAGGATGATCGGAGCCGGCGATCCGGACAGGGCGACGGTGGATGCGGTGCGCCAGGAGATGACGGCGTCATGGCCGGCGACAGCGGTGAAATCAAGGCTGAATGCGTTGTCGTGAACGGAGCCGATGATCGCGGCGGATCCCTCCGCGGCGGTGATTTTCGCCGCCCCGGCGGGACCGCCGAGGCTGAGCAGGCTGAGGCGGAAATCGCGTTCGCGCTTGGAATCCAGCTGGTAGACGGCCACTTCGATGGCGATGCGCGCGGAGTGGGTTGCCTCCCAGTCGCGGATGACGCGGGCGGCGGCCGCGAGGGCGGAGGGGCGGCCGGTGACCATGACGCGTCCCGAACCGCCGGCGGCGACGATCCGCCCGGGCGGCTCGACGACGGCTTCGAGCAGCCGCGTCAGATCGGCCCATGAATCATGCACGCTGTCGCGCGACAGGGAGACGGAACGTCCGCCGCCGCTGTCGAGGCCGCCGGCGGCGGCGGAGATGCGGGTGACGGCAGGCGGCGCGGGCAGCGTCCAGGAACGGGCGGCCATGGCCGAGAGGCGGATCTGCCGGCCGTCGAAGCGCCAGAACAGATCGTATTCGGCGGCGATCCGTTCCAGCAGAAGCGAGAGCGGTCCGTCATGAGTGATCGGCCGCCCGCCGCGGACCGGTATCGCGATGATCCGGCCGTCCGGTCCGGTAACTTCGGTGCGTACCGCGACGGGAATGCCGGCGGCTGCGGCGACGATATCGGCTGCCGTGCCGACCGGCTCGCCCCTGCCGATGGTGACGGCGACCGCGTTCGGGCGTTCCAGCCTGAGGGGTAGCGGCAGCCCGGTTCCGGTACCGGGATCCCGGCTGCGCAGGCTTTCGTCGCTGTCGCCGTACCATGGCCGTCCGGCCCGTCTGATTCCGGTTGCAGCCTGCTCGCCCCTTGCGCGCGCCAGCGCGGTGATTCCCCCGCCGCTGGCAGCGATTTTCTCCTCAACCTGTTTGACATCCCCGTTGCTGGCGGGACCAAGGTTAATGCAGCCGGCGATGGTCAGCGCGACGGTGATCCCCGCGAGCCGGACCGCGATTTCCGATTTCATGTCTGGCGGCCCTTCTGCCGGGTTGTTCCGGTGCATCCTAGCCGCTACCGGCATGCATCCGGAAACGCCGCCTGATCGCCGGCTGTTTCAGTCTTCGCGGTTAGCAAGCGGCAGCTCCTTGTGTTCTTCCTGGAACAACACCAGCAGGCCGCTCTTGCAATTCTGTTCAGTGCTGCTGCCTGTGCAGCACCACATCCTGGTCTTTGCTTGGCCGATTTCTTCGACCTGCCAGAGCCACTCGCCGCCCTTGTGGTTTTTGGCCCTGCCCATTCCGAACCGCCCGAGCTGCTGCATCCGGCGGCGCAGGCATCCGGACGCGCCGATGTAGAGGATATCGGTCGGACCTGCTGCCAAGATGCGGTTCCGCTTGTCTTTCAGAGTTTTGACGCCGGCAGGATTCGCATATCTGGCGTTTCCGGCGTCAATGTTGAATCGGCGGTCTTGCCAGTCCGGCAGGCAGACGGCGTAGATACCCGGAGTCCTAGCCAAGGGAAGGCCGTTCCATGGGCCGCGCTCCGGACTTGCCGCCCTGACCAAGAGGTCGGCCAGCAGGACGCTGTCCAGTTTCTCAAGCCTTATTTCCGTGATCCGTTCAATGTCTGTTGAATACACTTTAAGTTCTCCTATCCTTGCCGGTTTGCCGGCTTGCATGGTTCTGTCCGTCTCAAGTCGCCGGACAGCTTGTGTTCATCAACATAGGCCTGGCATCTCGCCCGGCCCCGGCGGCACACATCGGGCAGGTCAATCTGATGCGGCCCGGCCAAGCCGGCGCGTCCATGCCGGGTATCGACTTCGGCGGCGGGGACCCTGCCGCAGCGGGATCCGATGGCGGCCTCAAGGTTCCGCGCCTGGCAAAGATTCTCGCGAATGACGACAACCGGCATTCCGCTTCCCTATCAGGAACGCGTTGATCCGCACTGGCGAAAATCTTGGCCCGCTCCACGATCACCATTCTTTCCGACCGCCTCAACCCATATTCACGACCGCAATCCCGACATTCATGACCGTTTCCGATATTCACGACCACGACTTTCCGGTCATTCAACTCGTTTTCACGACTATCGGCGTTCCGATCTTTCCAGCCACGGATTTCCGAAATTTCACGCATGATTCACCCCGCAGCTGCCGAGTCGAATGCCATTCACTGCCGCCTGTTCACCGCTTGACGCCCGCGCTCGGTTCATCACCTCCAGTCAGCTTCAATTCTTGCTTTCCCGGGCAGATCCATACTTGATGTTCGCCCGACGATTTCCGTTCCAGTTCAACCCGTTAAGTCTGTCATGCCTCTGGAACCTGTTGAACCGGAATTCATGCCGATTGTCTTTACTGCTTGACCTTTCCATAGAGTTGCCTCACTCAGTGTGCCGGATGACTTGGCATTTTCTGACAGAAGTAAAGGCCGGCAGTCGGGCCGCAAGAATCAGACTGCCTGTTCAGGCAGACAGGAAGCCATGAAAATCATCTCTATCGTCAGTCCGAAGGGCGGTACGGGAACGCGGGCGCCGGCTGCCGCTATGGCCGGCCGCGTCTGGACGGTTCTCCTTGATCTTGACCCGCATGCGACGGCGGCGCGCTGGTTTCATATCTGGTGCTTGCCGGAAGTTACCGCCGGTCCCTTCGGAATCCAGGAACTGCTTCGGCGCCGCTCCGCCGCCGGTCGATTCGCTGCCACCCTTCTGGTTAACGCTGAGAATGCCGCGCTGCCTGTTGACAGAGCGTTCTGTGACACGGCCGGCGGCGCCTGCCGGCCGACAGCGGAGGCGGCGGCCGTATCGGATCCCGCCACTTTGCCGCGTCTTACGGATCACGTGCGGGCGCAGCCGACGTCACCAGCGCGTTCGTCTGACGCGCGAGATGCTGGCGGCGGCTTCCGAGAGCGGTCTGAAGACAATGTTAATGCGGTCGGTTGTCCGGCAGGGTGCCTTCGAGGCCGCGCGGGCGCCGCAGAAGACGGCATTCCGGCCGCCGCCCCGCCGGAATGCCCGAGTGGTTTTCCTGACTTGGGAGATCAATACGTTGCTAACGGAGAAACAACTTGCCTGAGAAGAACACGAAACTTCGCTGCCGCCGCCGGTCTGAAGCCCCTGCCTGACGAGACGGAGCAGCGGATGCGGCCCTGAATGAGTGAGACTGCCCGGCTTTCAGCCGGCCGGAAGCTCCGGCATCGCCGTCCGCCGCCGTGCCTGTTCAGTCAGCGAAGCCATCCGGACGCAAGCCGGGCGAATCCCCGACAATGACTGAGTCGGTGAAGGCGGATCCGTCACTGGATCTTTACGCCCGCCTGAAGCGAGAGAGTCGGGAGACCGGCTTCCGTCCGGACGGCAATTGACCTGGTCCCGCTTCTGTTCTCCGCAGCGGCGGCCGCCGCCCGATCCGGCCCGGGATCGCTGGTCAGCTCTGGAGACCGAGCCAGCCGTCTATACGCCTGGAGATTTGCGACAACTGGCCGTCAACTGCGTAGCGGCGGGCGCATCCGACCTCACCCTGCAAACCGATCAGCCGCCGCGCTGCCAGATTTCCGGACGCCGTTTCCAAATCGGGATCCGGCCGTTGACGCCCTCCGAGATCGACGGCCTGTTGACCTTCGTCTACGCCTCCGAGTCGGCCTCGGCCCTGCTGGCGGCGCGTCATATCCTGGATTTCAGCTGGGAGGTGCCGGTGACCAGGCGACGGCGTCAGCGCTTCCGGGTGAATGCCACCGGCATTCTCTCGCAGCGCGGCGGGCGCGGAACGGAGATCAGCCTGCGCGCGCTGCCTTCGGTGACGCCGACACTGGACGATGTCGGTCTCGACGCCGCGCTCTGGCCGTTGCTGAGCCCGCCTGACGGCTTGGTGATCGTGGCCGGCGCCACCGGCCAGGGCAAATCGACCACCTTGGCGGCATTGGTCAGGCAGCATATGACGGAGCGGCGGGTCAAGATCATCGATGTCCAAGCCCCGATCGAATTCAACTATTCGGATCTGCCTGCCGCGGCACGCGCGGGATCTTCCATCGGCCAGTCGGAGGTCGGCATGCATGTCGAGAGCTTCGCCGCCGGCGTCCGCTCGGCCCTGCGCCGTTCCCCAGACATCGTGGTTATAGGAGAAGTGCGTGATTCGGAGACTGCCCGCGCGGCGGTCGATGCCGCAATGACAGGCCACTTGGTCTACACGACGCTGCACGCCGGCGACGTGCCTGAGATATTCCGCCGCCTCGCGGCCTTGCTTGCGGCGGAGGGCGGGCGGAAAGCGGCGGCCGTAGACATCCTTCAGACTTTCCGCGCCGGTGTCGCCCAGAGACTGGCCGCCGCTTCAGGTCTTGACCGGCATCCTCTGCGCGAGGTCGCGGCGCTGGTTCCCGCCCTGCGCAGCGAGCTTGCGAACCTGCCGGCGGAAACTTGGCCGGAACGGCTCCGGCGGGCCTTGGCGGCGGCGACTCCCTCGGATACGCATCTGCGGCCCTTCGCCGTTGATCTTGCCGCCCTTCCCGCCGCGGACGCCGAGCATTCGGGATCAATAGCGTGAGCCGGGGAATCTATGGCCGCCGCCTGTACTGGCGGGCGACGATGTTACCTGCGCGGATGCTGATCTGGGATGCCCGCCTCGCGCCGCTGGCCGGTCTCGTGCTGCTGCATTTCAGGCTGTGGACCGTGTTGCTTCTTGCGGTGTCTCTGCTGGCAGCCCTCTGGGCCGAACGGCGCGGCCTGAGCGCTCCCGCCGCTGGCAGAGCAGTCCGCTCCGCCCTTGCCGGCCGCCGTCGCCGGGCGACGATCCGCCGCCCGCGCCCGGCGGTGTCCTTTGCCGACGAATGCCGCGACGGCCGGCGCTGGGATCCGGCCCTTTTACGGCCGGTGCCGCCGCCGCGCTGGCAGCGCCGCGCGGACCATCGCCTCAAGAAGCTTGCCGCAGCAGCGAGTGGCGGGAAAGAGCCGCGTTGAGGACGTCGGCTGCGGAACAACTGCCGTGCGGGCCTCCATCTCGACATAGGCGGATAAGAATGACTCGGGAGCTGTTGCCGCGATGAATCCTCAGACCTTTATCCGTTACCTCCGTTCGATCCGTTTCGAAAACGTCTTCAGTCTCTCTGCTAATCGCTGTCCGCTCCGTGACCGTTCGGACGCCCCGGCCGTGCGACGGCGCAATCTTCGCACGCTGCTCGAAGCGGCGCAGTGTTCGGCGAGTTTCGGAAGCGCGACACCTTCCAGATCGAGTGCCAGTAGTATTTCCTCAAACTCACCGTCTTCGTCGCGCCAGTAGACGATCGGGGCACCGTGTGCAAAAAGCCGGTCTAGGCTTGACCTGATTTCGCTAGAATCCATCGGCGACCTCACTGGAGGCAACGTCATCAATTGCAGAATCTGCCTTGGCGGAAGCCTGACTACCCAAGACTTTGCCAATCCGCTCTCTGAGAACTTCGCGCCGTTGGTCGTAGAATTCCGGGAAATCCTTCAGATCATTCGATAAACCCGACAGCATGTGTTGATGGACGTAAAGTGCTTGATCTTCCTCTTTCGGAAAAGTTTCCTTGATCCACTCAAGCGGCATCTTCTTGCGCTTCTCGTTGTTGATCGGCCCGAGAAGAAGCTGAAGGTTCCCGAGCCGGTCTGACTTATCAGTCAGTTTGAGGACAGTGGCGTCATCAAACTCGACCTTGGGACGACTCGGCGTTGGGAATCGACCCTTGGGGAACACGTGATCGACATGAAAAGTATGCCCGTGTTTGATGAACGGGAAGATGAATGACAGGAGCGCAAAGAGCCTCTTATCCCCGAATTTCATGTCCGCTAGTTCTTCGATCTCTTCGGGCACGAAGCCGATTGACTTGCCGCGGCGTGTCATTGCCTCGTGCAGTTTTGCGTAAGGGAATTGATCTTTACCATGTTGCCGTATTACCTCCCGAAGCGCCGTTAGAAGCGTATCAAGACCACTGCCCCAAATGCCCGATGCCTTCAGAAGGCTCCTGATGAACCATTTGCGAATGGCTTCACGGTCGGCCTCGTGCGAAGTACGGGTCAGATAGGTTTCATCGAGACCACTCCTATGCAGGTAGTAGGCGATGGGCAGGATGGCACTGTCGGCACTGATAGTCTTTCCGTTGAACCCAAATAAGGACAGAAGCTGAACGGTTAGCAAGAGCGCATCTTTGACGCTCGTCCACTTTCTTTCAAAGATAGCCATGTTTGCTTGGTTGAAGTTCTCGACTTTGAAGCCGACATTGCCGATGTCGCTCAGCATAAGACCGGCCTTGAGCACCAGGTCCTTGGAAAAATCAAATCCGTCACCAATACGGTTCAGCTCAATAACAAGGGTATGAATCTCATCGCGTGCGTCGTGCTTGTCCCACTGAGCGACGGCGATGGACAGAAGCAGGTCGGAATAAGACAGAACCGTCCCGCCGCTATTCATGCGGATGAAGATGTTCAGCACCTTTTCGAGTTCTTGCCCCTTCTCTTCATAGTAGGCGACCAAGTGACGGTTGTGTGTAACCTGAAAGAGCTGATCCAGGACTTCCAAGGCGTGATCTGTCTTGTCCTGCGGAAGCCGCTCGTTGAGCCACTTCAGCATTGCAGGCGCACCCTTCATCTCCATGATCAAGGGCACGGGGAACCAGCACCGGCATTCGCCTTGCTGCGATAGCTGTTCTGTGTAGAGAAAAGCAAAGCGGTACCTGATCCCGTTTTCGTCGGGTGTTCCTCCGCTCAAAAGGTCTAGATACAGGGTGCGCTTGGGGAAAGCGCTCGCATTTTTCCATCGCTTGTTCGGCAGCTTCCAGGCCATGCTTCCGCGCAAGCCGATATTCAGCGCGGTCAAGCGCTGCTGGCCGTCAAGAACGGCTGTCAATGGGCCGGTGGCTGTATCTTCGATTGGGGCACAATGCGGATTATTGAGTTCATGATAGTGCCGCATGAACTCGTAGAACTTGAACTTCCCCGCATTCTCACGGGCAACCTGCCAATAAAGAAAGGTGCCGAAGGGGTAGCCCTGCATAAGACTGTCATAGAACTTGCAGATTTGCGCGGGCTTCCAGACGAACTCCCGCTGGATCGCCGGCAATACGAATGGCACGCCTCTGATCTGATCCAGGGTTTCCTTTATCGTTCCGCCGGTCTGGTACATCGCGCTAGTCCTTTTCGCCGATCATGGCCTCAGAGCTTGTTCCCTATGTTGAGCAGCCCCGTCGCCGTGTAGCTTAATCCTTTTTTGTTGACAAGCAACAGGAGCATCCACACAGCTTGGAACGAGACGGCCGATCAGCTTTATTGGCGACCTTTCGATCGTTTTGAAACCGATGTGACCGATGCGGAACAGTGGCAGCAGCATTGCTGCTGCCGCCGCCCCTCAAGGACAGTCCTCAAGCCGACCGCCGACCTCCGAGAGGTATTCAACCCGGTCTTTCTCTGGAACGTCTTTCCGTTTCATCCGCATGAGTCGGAAAACGAATTTTCTGATCGCTGCCATACGCGGGCCGACCGTGACGCTTCCCTGCCGTTTATCAACGACCTGAATCAGACGTTGACGCCGAAGCGGTTGATCGCGATCGGACGGAACGCGCAAGTCGCTCTTTCAGGTTTCGACATCGAAGTTATCAGCGTACGGCATCCAAGTCATGGCGGCCAGCGGGATTTTCTCCAAGGCGTCTGCGAAGCACACAGCGTCTAAATCGGCCGCAATGCGGACGATCGATAGAGGCCGCGGGTCCGGCGGGTGAATCCGGTTGCCCCGCCGGATCGCGTATGCCAGACACCGGGCCATGATCCTTGAGGAATTCCGGCAGCTGGCGGCATTCGCAGGCGGGAACTGGACCGAAGCGGAGATGCGGATACTCGCCGCGGCGGTGGCCGTGTCGGCGCTTGCCGGCATTGTCTGGCATGATCTGCGGCGCTGGGAAATCGACCCTTGGTTCTGCGCCGCAGCCGCGACGGCGGGAGCCGTGTTCGCTGATCTCGAAGGCGACTGGCCCGGCTCGCTGCTCGGAGGCGCCGCGGGCCTCACCATGGCTTTGTTGATCAGCCGCGTCAAACCCTCGGCGCTCGGGCAGGGCGACCGGTTCCTGTACGCGCTGTGCGGCTTCCTTGTCGGCATCAACGGGCTGCCGGCCTGGGCGGTCGCCAACGCGGCCTTGGGCATGGCCTTCACCTTTTGCTCAGCGCGAAGGCGCGGTCGTCCGTTCCGCCGCTGCGCAATTCCCGCCGCTTTGCCGGCCTGTCCCCCTGCCGGTCTGCTCCTGCTGTTCTGACCGTCAGTAACCGCGCTGCACCTCCTGCAGCAGTCCGAATATGGTCAGCAATGCGCCGATGAGCGATCCGGCCACCGCCGAGAGCAGGATGTAGTTTGCCAAGGCGGCGGCGGCTCTGGCGCGTTCGTCCGCCCGTTCCATCCAGCGGTCGAGATAGGCCGAGAAATTCCGCAGCCAGTTTTCCTGCCGGCAGTAGGCGGCCAGGGCCGTGTTAAGGGCCGGGGCCGGCCAGCCGTTGCCGCAGCTCATCGCTGCCGCGCCGATTCCCGCAGGGTCGTTGCCGGCCCTTCGGGCAATGGCTCCGATCCGGTCGCGGACGTAGGGGTTGGAGAGCCGCGCCAGTTCCAACAGCCAGGCGGTGTTCAGATTCCGGCCCATCTTGCCGCTCTCGACGAGCAGCATCAGAAACATCAGACCGGTCTGCATGCGGTACAGCGACCAGGGCGGAACGCGGTCGGCCAAGGCGCGTCCCGGACCGTACCAGTAGCGCGTGCTGAGGGCGACGCCGAAGACCAGCGCCGCCGCCGACGGAGCCGCGATCAGGATATGATCGTGAACGCCGCCGGCGATGACGTGGATCACCTTGGCGTACAGCGGCCAGCGTTCCGGCGGCGCCAGCTCCCGGACAGCCGGAAACAGCGACGCGCCCAGAATGTAGTACAGCCCGACCAACGCCAGAACAGCCAGCAGCGGCCCGGCCAGCGCCGAACGGACCGCGCGCCGCAGCGTCAGCCGCCCGCGTGCGATTTTCGCGGCCCCGGCGAACATCGGCGCCGCCTCGATCCGCCCTTCGCCGGAAAACATAAGCGCGTCATCGGGCGCGTAGCGCATGATTGCCGGGCGCATCGCGCCGGCGCCCAGAGACCGCCGCAGTTCTCCGAGGATGTGCGCCACGCTTCGGTCGCCGCGGTCGCGGTAGATGGCCGCCGTGGTTTCAATCGCCGCTCCCAACTCCAGCCCGGTGGCGCTGAAATCGGCCAAGGTCTGCCAGACCTCGGCGCGCACCCGCAGGCCGAAGCCCGCCCGGTGCAGCCGGTCGCGGATCATGACGCCGCCACCGACCGCAGGCGGGCAATGCCGGGCGGGCGGTCATGCAGACGTTCAATATCCACCTTTTGGATGTCTACCCCCTTGCGGACAGCGTCGCATGGGTCCAGCCGTCCGTCGAGCACCAGCCGCGTCAGCTTCACGTCCAGCGATGTGCCGCCGAGGCCTCCGGAGGCGGCAGGTGTCAGCCAGTGGTTAAGGGCGGCGAAACTGTCGCGGCGGCGCACGGCTTCAAAATAGGCCGCGTCCGGAATGATGATCTCGGCGACCGCGGTCTGCCGCCGGTAGCCGGTCCAGGCGGCGACGGCGACGGCGTCGTCAGTGGCGGGGCGGCATTCCGGGCATCCCTCGACGTTGCGCAGCCGTATGCGCTCCGGATCTGCATCCAGCCGGGAGATCTGCTCGCCTACGTGCCTTTCCTTGTGTGTTTTCGCATCGGCTGCCGGGCGGGCGCAGTCGCAGAGAATCGGCGCCAGCGACTGTTTCATCAGCAGTTCGATTGATCCCGGCTTGCACAGTTCCTCCGGCGGTATTCCCATCTCGATGAGCCGGAAGAGAATCCCGTTCGCGGTCGAACCGTGGATGGTCGTCCAGACCTGGTGGCCGGTGTCGATGAACTGAAGCGCCTCCTTGGCGGCTTCCGCGTCCCGGATTTCCGAGATCGCCCCGACATCGGGATTGATTCGCACGAAATGCATCAGTGCCTGCCGGAAGGCGGCGGTGCGCTCCGCCGCGTCGCCGGCGGAACGCACCGGAATCTGAATGATTCCATCGCCGTTGATGCGGTATTCGACGGGATCCTCGATGGTGACGATGGAAATGTTCCGAAGATGCTCCTCGTACAGGGTCTGCAGGCAACGAACGAGAGTGGTGGACTTGCCGTCGCCGGTGGCCCCGGCGATGATGACGCCGCCGGCCAGTTTGGCGCGTGCCCGCTCCAGGGCCGTCTGCACTTCGGCGTCGAAACCGAGCGCTTCCAGCGTCGCTGTCTCCCTTTGGGCGGCATCGGAGTAGAACAGGCGCAGCACCATGTGGTCGCCGAGGCCGGCGGCCTGTTCATGGAATCCGCGCTGGCCGCGCATCTTGATGACGCCGGCCGGCAGCCGGAGGCGCTGCGTGCCGGGACTGACGCTGAATGACTGGAAGCGGCCGGTGATCGCGGTCGAGTCCCCGGTGCCCTCGTCGCGGGCGTCGAAAACGCTGGAGATGACGCTCTTGCCCTCGGCCGCGGTCAGAGCCAGGCTGCCGGTGAACTCGCGCCCGGCCACCTTGATGCGGATGCGCGCGCGACCGTCATTCTCTATGACTTTCAGGTCGGATGCGCGCGCCGAGGCGGCGTCCGCCAATATTTTCGCCAGCTTCGCCTGCGCCGAATCGACGGCCCCTGAAACCGTCGTGCCGCGCTGCGCCGCCTCGTCGTAGAACGCGAACAGTTCCTCCATGGTCACGGTGTTGACGGCGGCGCCGTCCAGCGGCGGAAAGCCGCGCTCCAGGAGGGCGCGGCACGGATCGAGGAATTCCGGCGACCACTTCCAGCCCGGCAGGACATAATAAGCGCCGTCCCGGTGCGCGGCGGCGATTTCGTTCCAAGCCGGAAATTCAGTCTGGTAGAGAATGCCGTTGGCCAGCGCCTCGGCCTGTCTGGCCCGCCCGATGCGCATCACGGGTCTTCCATCACGCGCCCTAGCCGCTCGGCGATTTCCGGGGGCAGTCCGGCCGGCGGGCCGGCCTCCGGCTCGTCGGCTGAAGTCCGCGGCGCCGGTTCCGAGCTGCGCGGCAGCTCGATCCGCTTCCCCGCGCCGTCACTCAGAGAGACCCCGCCTGCGGTGATCCCGATAACCGTCAGACCGCCGGGAAGCCGGTCCTGTTCGCGCACTTCCATCGCCTCGCCCTCGGGGCTGCGCAGGCCGGCGGCCGGGCGGCCTTGCGCGTCCCGCAGGGTCCAAGCCCAGGACCAGACCGCGCACGCGTTCCCGCTACTGTCGGCGTTGCCGGCGTCGCGCGTCGTCAGCCGTTCCAGAACCGCCGCCAGCAAAGCCGCCGCGGCAGCGCCGCCGTCCCGCCCGTTCCCTGCCGGTCCCGGCGCGGCGATGCCGCCAGCCGGCATCGGGCCGTTTTGCCCTTCGGTCGGGCCGCAGGCGGCGAGCGGAGAGGAGCGCGCGAGGCTGCTGTCCGCCACCGATATGCGGTCGGATCCGGGACCCGGCGGCGCGATGTCCATCAGTTCACGCAACTCCATCTCGGCGCGCAGGATGGCCAGCAGCCTCTCCTGCCGCTCGCTGCAGATCAGCAGCACCTCGGACTCGATCTCGAGCAGCGACGGAATTTCTTCCGGGGTCAGCGAAGCGTAGAGGTCGGTCAGGCGGTCAAGCGGGCAGCTGAAGGCGCCTGTGAGCGGGGCCAGCGGGTCACCCTCCCGGGAGCCGAAGAACGGGGTTTGCGCCGCCGTCATCCCGGCAAGGGACAGAAGGATGGCCGCGGGCAGGGCATGTCGAACAGCGGCTGGTGTCATGTCAGGAACCCTTATCATCTTTCGGCAGCGTATTCGACTGCCGGGCCGACGCGGACCAGTTGCGGTGTCCACCGCCCGGCGTCGCCGACGAAAGCGGCGTCGCTGACTATTCTGACCGACCGCCCGCCGACGCGCAGCTCGGCGCCGTCTCCGCTGACCGCCGCCGGCCAGTGCTCGGCCTCGACAACCATGTCGGTGACCATGCCCAGAGCCAGAAGCCGTCTGAACTCAAGCATTCCGGTGTAATCCCGTTCCAGCCGCGCCAGCGATTCGCGGTGCTCAGAATCAGCCAGTTCCAGCCCTGCGTGCCAGCCCTCCGCGGCCCATTCGCGCCACTGTTTTTCCTCGCCTTCCAGCGGCAGCAGGGAATTCGCCGGAATATCCGGCGGCGGCGCCGGCGCCGGCAGGTAGTGCCGCCAGCCCGGGAGATGTCCTTTGATCGTCGCCGGCCGCAAGATGCGGTAATACTCGGATGCGGCCTCCGCTTCGCGGCCGCCGCCGGACCAGGCGGCTCCGACGCGCTGAATGACCGGCGGCAGCAGCCAGCCGGCGGACATCGGCGCCGGGAGCGCCACGCGGCGGAAACTCCAAACCGTATCCAGCGCCGCCTCGCGTTCGGCGTAGCTTTCCGCGATCTCCCAGGAGCGCCGCGTTTGACCGTGGCGGGCTCCCCATGCGAGCGCCGCCTCGCGCAGGCCGGCGGCGCGGAAGCCGCCGTCCTCCGCCGGAGGCCGGGAGACGGGAATAGCGAGATCGGCGAACATGGCCGGTTCCTCGGGCAGCCGGTCAGGAGCGCCCAAGGCGACGAGGCTGACGGCGGATCTCGGAACCGGCGGCAGAGATGCCGGATCCGTGTCGGGCGAGCAGGCCGCGAGCATAACAGCGGCGGCGATTGCCGGACGCCGGCATCGGGCCACTTCCGTCCTCCGTTATCTGTCGACGGCGGGCCGGCGCATTTCCAGCGTCCGGCGGGGAACATCGGTGATCACAAGCGCTTCTGTCGCAGCCGCCATGCCGGCGTCGCGCAGGATTTCCCATGCCGGAGCGTCCAGCCGGTGCATGGTGATCATCACCGGTTGTGCGCGGCCGGGGCCTGTCTCGACGAATCGATAGCCGATTTCGCCGGCAACCGCATCAAGCAGCGGCGCCAGCGGGCCGGTCCAGTCGACTGAGATACGCCGCCGGAGTTCCGGCGGCAGCGCGGCAGAGGGCGGCGGCGGGCTGACCTCGGCGGTCTCGTTCGCGCTGGCGATTTCGATGCCGGCGACGGCGGCCGATGCCGCGGCGGCGCGGCGCATTGCGGCAGTCAGGCTACGGTCAAGATCCGGGCCGGCGGTCGATGTCAATGGCCGGCTTTCCGGCGGCGCCGGTCCGGCGCAGGCTGCCAGCAGCAGCGGCGCGGCGGCAAGGAGGAGTTGTTTTCGCATCGGAGCGATCTCCGTATTTGCTGACAATCGTAGCATTGCACGGCGGAACCTGCCAGAAGACGGAATCCGCTCCGGAGCTTGACCGCGCCCGCGTAATCGGCGACGGTGGCAAGGAATAGGAGACACAAGATTGCGGTCAGTCCTGCATATCCTTCCGGCTGCGGCTGTCCCGCTGCCGTTTCTCCCGGCGATGGCCCGGGAAGCGCTGCGCCGTGCCGGCGCGGCGCTGACCGCTGATTGTTCCGCGATCAAGATGTTCGGTTCCGCCGGAACCGTGCGGCTGACGGGTCTGGCGTCGTCGCCGGGATCGGACTGTCCGGCAATCGGCGGCGTCAGTCGGGCATGCGGCGATGAGTCGCGCGGCGCGCAGGAGAATGTCTTTGCCGGTCAGGAGCCGGTCTGCGGGACAGCGGGGCTGTCTGTGTCCGAATGCTTCGCCGGTGAACGCAGTCGGCAGTTCCGGAAGCTGCACACCGGACGCGCCGTGCTTAAGGCGGAGCAGCGCGGCCGGAACCCGGGATGCGACCGCGCCGGGATGCCGGCGCGCCCGGCAGGGGCGATGCTCCGGTCCGGACCGGGAGATGAACGGTGATCCGCCGCGTGATCGGTTGGGGAAGCAGGCGGTTCGGCGGCGGAGGCGGTCCGGCATCTATCGGCGCCCGCGCCCTGCGCAGCGCCGGCAGTCAGCTGCGGCCTGCGCGCGCCGGGATCAGTGTCCGGAAGTGGCTGCTCGGCGAATACGGCCAACCCTTGCCGCCAGCGCCGCAGACGCGTGCCGAGACGGCCCGGCGACTCCGCCGCTCGGCGACTGTCTGCATCGCCTGCGCGCTGCTGGCGGCCGGACCGCTGACACTGGCAGCGGCAAGCGCCGGCCCGTTGCTGGCCGCCGGCCCTCTGTCCGCAGCCGCGGCGCTCGCAGCCGCCGGGCTTTATCGCGACTATCTGGCATGGCAGGCCGCGAACGGGCGGCAGAGCCCGCCGGTCGCCTACCTGCGGAAATGTCCCGCCGTCCTCTTCCGCCGCTGATTCCGGTCGCGGCCGCGCTCGCGGCTGTCGCGGCGCCGGCCTCGGCGCAGACTGCCGCAGGGAGCATTCTGGACGCGTTCTCGTCCGGCGGCGACCCGCTCTCTAACGCTTTCCTGAGCCGTATCTTCGGCTGCCGGCTGTTTCCGGGCATCAGCGGCTGCGAGGCGCTTCCGGCGCCGGTGTTCGCCGAGGCCATCGGCCTGTTCAACAGTTTCTGCCTGGCGCTCGGCGTGGCCCTGTTCGCGTGGAACGCCTCGGTCGGCATCATGCAGACCGCGCATGAGGGCCAGGTGCTGGGGCAGCGCTGGTCATCGCTCTGGGCTCCGATCCGGACACTGGCGGCGGCGGCCATGCTCACGCCGTTGCCGGGGCTGGACGGTTACAACACCATCCAGGCCTCCATCGCCTGGCTGGTGCGCGGATCGACGGCGGCGGCATCGATCATCTGGGCCGGGGCGGCCAGTCTGGTTCTTCATCACCAGGCGCCGGTGACCTCGCCCGCGGTGATGTTCGACCAGCACGTTATCGGCGCGGCCTGGCGCATGGCCTCCTGCCAGTCGGTGGTGCAGCAAATCGCCGCCGAGGCAACGCCGGAAGGCGGGCGCGGACCGGTTGTGGCGCTGGACTACCAGAGTCCTGACAATCCTCCTCCGGTGAACTCCATCGCGCCTGACGACCTGCCGTCCGGGCCCAGCGGGGGCCGTGCGGCGCCGCCCCGTTTCGGGACTTCGGCGCCGAACCTGAATTTCGCGGTTTGCGGCGTCATTCACCTGCCGCGCCCGCCGGAGATCGTTTACCGGTCCGGCCGCGATAGCGCTTGGTACGAGTCGCACCGCGGCGCGCTGCGGCTGCTGCTGCTGGAAATCCGGCAGATATCCGGCGCCATGATCGCGCTCGAACTTGTCGATCCCGGAACGCTGGCCGCGGCGGTGACCGAAAACACGGCCCGCCGGATTGTGGCCGCCGGCATGCGCTATCAGCAAGCCTTGGCGCTTGCGATGCCGGGCCTCGCCGAAACATCGCGGATCGCTTCCGATGCCGGCGGCGGACGGCTCAGCGAACCTGCCCGCGAGCGAATCGATTTGATTATCAGCGGCTCATGGTCTGAAACCTGCCGCACGGGTGCGGCGGCGGCGGATGACTGGCTGAACTGGATCTGTGAATCCGGAGATGCCGGTCAGGGCTGGCTGGGGGCCGGCAGCTGGTACGTGCATATGTCGCGTTTCGCCAACGAGGCGCAGACGCTGTTCCACGCGCGCCCGCAGGCCGACGATTCGGCTGACCTGGGAACTGCCGCTGCGGCAGGCGGGAGAGAGGCGCGGAGAGCTGCCGGCGGTTGGCATCAATGGCTGTCCGGTTCCGGCACGAGCCGGAGAATGGCCGCCAGGGCCGCCGATCTCGCGCTCGGCATTGAGCGGCGGTGGAACGAGGCGGCTCTGCGGGCGGCGCAGTCAGGCGCACCCGTCGACTCCCGCCTTATACAGGGCGGATTCGCTTCGGAAGGATTGCCGCCCGGCGCGGGCGCCTCGCCGCGGCCGATGCCGAATGATGCGGTGCGCAACTGGATGGCGTCGAAAACGCGCGAGTGGTTCCTGCCGCCGGCGACAGCGGATCCGATGGCGGCATTGGCCGAATTCGGCAATGCCCAGCTGGCTTGGGGATTGGGGCTGATCGCCGGCGGCAAGGCTGCCGAATGGGCCGGCGGTTTGGCGGGGGCGCTTCCGTTCGGCGACATCATCGCTGGTCTCGGCCAGGCGGCGGCGATCGTCGGCGGCGCTCTGATGGTCTCGGGCGCGTTCCTCGCGTTCATCCTGCCGATGTTGCCCTTCCTGCTCTGGATCGCGGCGGTGACCGGGTATTTCATCCTGATCGCCGAAGCGGTCATCGCCTGCAATCTCTGGGCCGTGGCGCATCTGCGGCTGGACGGCGAGGGCCTTGCCGGCGAAGCGGCGAGACAGGGCTATTATCTGGTGCTGGCCTTGACTCTGACGCCGGTGCTGATGGTGTTCGGTTTCCTGCTCGGAATGGGCATCTTCAAGGTCACCTCGACCCTGCTCGGCCTTGGTCTGGAGGCGGCGCTCCGCGGGTTGGCGCACGACCAGTCCTGGGCGGTCTGGCTGATCGGCATGGCCGTGGTCAGCATCATCCTGGTGGCAGTCTATGTCGTGCTGGCCGAGCGCAGTTTCAGCTTGGTCGCCGAGCTGCCGGGTAAGGTGTTGCGCTGGGTCGGCGCCGACGCTGATGTCGCCAGCCGCGAGGATGACCGCATCCGCGCCGCCGCCATGGCCGGCGGCGCGGCGATAATGGGAGCCGGCGGCAAAGTGGGGCAGATCGAGCGGATAAGAAAGACCGGCTTCTCCGGATGAGCAAGGAAGACTTCGCGCGGCAGCGCCGGCATGATGTTTTCGCTGCGGAAAACTCTGTTCACGATTTCCTGTTTTCATTGTTGCAACCGCTAACTTTGTTATTATGTAAGCATACAATGAGAATCAGGAGAGGCGGATGAACAGGAAAGTCGAACCCCTCGGCAGACTGGAACGCGCTTTTGACATCCGCCGCGGTCCGCGGCGCCGCGGAAGTCAGCCATGAGGAAAAGAAAGGCGCCGGATCCGGGAGCGCTGGCGATCCGGGACCGCGGCCGCTTCGAAAAGCTCTATCGGAAGTTCCTGGAAGTCGAGGCGCGGGAACCGGGGACAGCCGCGATCCAACGGGTCGATCTGGTCGATCTGATGCTTGACCTGACGGAGGCGGATCTGGACCGCCGCATCCGGGAGCAGGAAAAAACGGGAGAGCCGCAGTGAATGCATTGATTGCCAATCCGCCGGAACGGCTGAACAAGACGGTTTGCACGTTCCTTGTGTTTTTCGGACCGGCGCTGATTACCGCATTCTGGTTATGCTATTTTATTTTCATGGAATTTCCCCCGGCTGATCGCGGGCGGGTGACGGCGGATCTGTTCGCGGGCCTCGCCGGAAACGCGGCGCCTTGGCTTCTGCTCGCCCTCGTTTTCTTCAACGGCGGGCATTTCGTCAAAACGCTGTGGAACGACCGTCCCGGCGTCTGGTCGTGCAATCTGTCGCTTCTGCCGATTCTCTTTCCCTTGATAACCGTGATCTTCATGATGCTCGCGACGCCTCCCGAATTCGATGCGTGGACGCCCGTAAGCCGCGCCGCGACCGTCTCTTTCGCCGCGCTGGCCGGCGCCGCGGTCACAGCCGCCTTCTGGAAGCCGCTGCGTTTTGCCGGAGCGCTGCGCAACGCCGCGGTCCGGCGGCGCCGGGAAGAGGAACGGGCAGCCCGCGAGACGGAACGGGCGGCAATAGACGCGGCAAATCTCGCTGCAGAGCGCGGGAAGGCTAAGGAGGCGGAACTGGACCGGGCCATGAACCGGGCGGCGGCGGAGATCGCGGCGCGTTATGCTCTTCCTTCAAGCGACGCCGCAGGTCTTGCCGCCGCGCCGCCGGAGGCTAGCGATATCGCCGCCTTGGCCGTGTTCAGCCACCGCAAGCGGCGTTCGGCCGAGGCCGATGCGGAAGGCTGGCGGCGGCGCGCGGAAAGCGAACGGAAACGGACAGAGAAAGCCGAAGCCGAAGCCGCCTATTGGCGTCGGAAGGTCGGCAGCGCGGCAGCCGGCGCAAGGAGCGGAGGGTTCATCAACGGCATGGCATGGTCGGCGGCGGCGAGTGCCTGGGTCAGCGCCGGGCGGAGGTAGGAACGGCATGCGCTTCAACGAACTGCAGCCGGCGGCCCCCGCGGACAGACTTGATTACGGCATGTGCCGGGGTACCGCTCTTCCGCCCTGTCCCTTCGAAGCCGGGCACATACCGTCTTGCCGCGGGTCTGCCGGGACGGCGGGCATACGCATGCCGTGCAGGCGTGCCGTGATCAAGACAAAGCCTGCCGGGCTGGCCGACGATCCGGACCGGCGCCGGATCCGTCGCGGAGGCGAAATACCCTTTCGGTGGCTGAACTGCGGTTTCCGTGGCCTCGATTCCTTATCGCCGGAAATCGATTTATCCCTGTCTTGGAGCATCAGCGGATGATTCAGGCCTACTTTCGCGTGCGCTGTGCCCGGCCCCGGCTTCCTTCGGCAGTGTCGGAGGAAACCGGCGGGAAAGAAGCATCAGGTTGAGGATGCCGATGCTGGAGCGGACGCCGGGCGGAAATCGCGGTATGGAAACAGCCGCCGGAGCCGGCTCGCCGCGTCCCGCTGTGCCGAACTGTCGTGAAGGGGAACGCCCGACAGCGTATGCGGACCGCATCGGCGAATGGTGCGTCAGTCAGAAGTCGGACAAGCAGCGCAAAGCCGGCGGTTTCTTTCTGACGCCGGCGCGGGCTGCCGGCTTTATGGCCGGGCGGATCGCTGCGCCGGGGCGGAAGATCAGGGTGCTGGATCCCGCCGCCGGCGCCGGAGTCCTCTGTTGCGCGGTTGCGGAAGCGCTCGTCGCCCGCCGTGATAAGCCTGATGTGATCGAACTGGTTGCCTACGAAGTCGATAAAGAACTGATCCCGCCGTTGCGGGCTGTCCTTGACTATCTGGCGCGGTGGTGCCGCGAACGGCATGGCGCGACTGTCCACACATATGTGAAAGCCGCCGACTTTATTCTGGAAAACGCCGATGCGGCTCAGACCAGTGGATTGTTCCGTCCATGCCCGGGGGCGGAAAGTTTCGACGCGGTAATTGCCAATCCTCCCTACTTCAAGATCGGCAAGCGCGATCCGCGCGCGGCAGCGGTTCCGGATGTCGTTCACGGTCAGCCGAACATTTATGCGCTTTTCATGGCAGTGAGCTCCGCGCTTCTCCGTCCGGGCGGCCAGTTCGTATTCATCACACCGCGCAGTTTCGCGTCCGGGCCCTACTTCCGGCGCTTCCGGGAGGTGTTCTTCGATACGATCCGGCCGACGTCAGTCCATATTTTCGGATCCCGACGCGACGCGTTCCGCCGACACGAGGTTCTGCAGGAAAACGTCATTCTCTGCGGTGTCCGTCAAGATTTCTGGCACGGAAACACTCCTGATGCGCGCATCTCAATATCTTTCAGCCGCGGTGTTTCGGACATCGCAAAGGCGGGCACGCGCAAACTTTCCGCGGGCGCGGCGCTTGATCCCGCTTCCCGGGACAAGGTGCTGCGTCTGCCGGTCTGCGCTGCCGAAGATGAAGCGCTGGCCCGGGTTGATTCATGGCCGGCCGATCTTGGCAGTCTGGGTTTGAAAATTTCGACAGGACCTGTGGTGCCGTTCCGGGCAGACAATCTGGTCGTCCGCGAAGGCAGGATTCCGCTGCGGCATGCGCCGCTGCTTTGGATGAATCACGTGCGCGCGATGCAGGCTTCTTGGCCTCTGAATCAGCGCAAGCCTGAATATATCCGCCGCTCCGGCGCCGGGACCCTGCTCGTTCCCAACCGGAATTATGTTCTCTTGCGCCGCTTCAGCGCTAAGGAAGATGCGCGCCGGCTGACAGCCGCTCCCTGGCTCGCGGCCGATACGGCGGTTGCCGATGTCGGGCTGGAGAATCATCTCAACTATGTTTACCGGCCCGGCGGCGAGCTCTCGGAGGATGAGGCTTGGGGCCTCGCGGCGCTCTACAACAGCCGCCTTCTCGATTCATGGTTCCGCGCCGTCAACGGCAGCACCCAAGTGAACGCTGCCGAACTGCGCGCCATGCCGCTTCCGGCTCACGGTGCGGTTGTTGCGCTCGGCCGGCAGGTGAAGCGTTTGACGGATCCTCTCGACGGGTTGGATGCGCTTGTCTCGCGCATGACCGCCTTTCCCGCTTTGAAGGCAACGGCGAATGGCTGACGTTGAAGAAGCCAGGGTCATCTTGGAATCCTTGGGCCTGCCGCCGGCTCAGCGCAACCGGATGGCCGGCCTGACGCTCATCGCCCTTTGCGGCTTGACGCCGGAATCTGCCTGGTCGAAGGCGGAGAGACGGCGGTGCAGCGTCACCAAAGGCATCATGGATTATCTTGAAGAATACTACAGCACCGAGTATGCGCCGAACACCCGGGAGACATTTCGGCGTCAAGTGCTGCACCAGTTCGTACAAGCGGGAATCGCCGATTACAATCCGTTTGAACCCGGCCTGCCCACGAACAGCCCCAAGGCGCACTATGCCGTCAGCGCAGCGGCCTTGGACGCGATCCGGTGTTTCGGGACGAGGCGCTGGGACTCTGCGGCGGACCGCTTCCGTCAAGATGAAGGCACGCTCGCGGAGCGTTACGCCCGCGATCGGGACCGCAGCATGATTCCGGTCAGGCTGCCCGATGGCCGAAGTCTGCGGCTCTCGCCGGGCCGGCATAATGAAGTGCAGCGCGCTGTCGTTGAAAGCTTCGCGCCGCGCTATGCTCCCGGCGCGTTTCTGCTTTACTTGGGCGATACCGCCAAGAAGGATATGTTTGTAGACAAGCGGCGTCTCGCAGGTCTGGGTATCCCGATCACCGATCACGATAAGCTCCCGGATGTGGTTCTATACGATGAAAACCGCGAGTGGCTGTTTCTCGTTGAAGCGGTGACGTCGCACGGGCCGGTTTCGCCGAGCCGCATGGTTGACTTGGAAAAATTGCTGGAATCGAGTCCGGCGGGCGCGGTCTTCGTCAGCGCGTTTCCGGACTTTGCGGAGTTCCGCAAGCATATGAAAAACATTGCTTGGGAGACTGAGGTCTGGCTCTGCGATGCGCCGGATCATTTGATTCACTATGACGGCGACCGTTTTCTGGGGCCGAGGCCGGGGACGCGGTAGTATTTCATCGTTTGGTTGATCAGGTACTGAGAAATTCTGAAAACAGCAAATCGCGGCTGAATCGCCCGGAGCCAGACCAGTCGCGCCGCCGACATGGCACCGATCCGGGCATTTCAAAGTCCCACACTCGCTATACACGATTCTATTCCCGCTTTCTGCCGAGCGGAACCGTCCTCGGCCCAGTCTTGCTGTCAGCGAGAGTCAGCATGACCTCGCGAACCTCGGACCAGCGCAGGCCCCTGATTTCGCCCCTGAGGCAGCCGGTCAGCCGCAGGAGGCGGACGATATCGGCCTGCTACCGGTTGCCCTTGCGGCTCTGCGCGTCGAGGGCGGCGTAGAGGCGTACGAGTTCCTCCCGGGATCAGCCAAGCGACCCCGGCATCGCCATGTCAGATTCGCATCCATCCGACTTGTCAGGTTCTTTGCCGGGCGCATCTACCGGCCAGCGTCGCGGCAGCACTTTACCCTTGACTAGTACGTCTTGACCAGTCTCTAGCCGGTACGTGTTCGGAAAGAAAAATACAAGCCACTGTTTGACCACGCGCCAGAGCTGTTCCTTGTCGTTCTCGCCACTCAACCGCGCAGCAAGAAACGCGTGCGCATTTGTATCCGTCAATCCCTCTTCAGCCACTCTATCGATTTCGTTTAGCAGCGGCATTTGCCGAAGGATCCCGGCTACGTAAGCCGTAAACAACTCCTGCGTTAACCCCGCCGGCGGAGACAATGCGGCAAGGTCTTCCTGCGCTGCCTCGAATGCGCTGCTAACCATCCTGTCCGCACCGCGACCACGATAGACTTCCCAGAGACGCTCCGGAGCCGGGCATTGTGGAACCCAAAGCGATGCCTCCTGTTCTTCCGCGACTGGGCCTTCGACTTCGGGCGCATGATTACGTGGCCCGGTCTTAGCGAGTTGCTCCGCCTCCGCACGAATTCGCGCACGCAACTCTTCGGTAGTGGGAACAGCCGAGTTCAACAGTACGTTTTCCCAAATAGCAAGTCCCGGAAACTCAGCGGGCAGTGCAACGAGCAGTTCCACGTTCGGCGGTGTGTGCCAGCCGAGGCCGCGCGCGGTGATGTTGGTGGAGCCGACGAGACACTGCTGGCCGTTCGAATAGTATTTGGCGTGGAGGTGCGGGTGGACAAGAAGTCTCCCGCCTTTTACCTGCGCCACGTCGTCGAAGATTCTGAGGTCGCAAGCGCCAGACGCGATATCTTCCGGCAGCCAGCGTGTGATACAGATGCATTCAGAAACTGGGGGATGTCCCGATTGATGTTGAAACCCGCATGAGCGATGCTGCCTGCCGATTATCTACGCGGCGTCCTTGAGCCGGTCAAGCCGATTCTTTTGACGATGTTCGATGAGAGCCTGTTTGAGAACGGGCAGCTGCCTGTACGCCTTGATGCGGCGGAAACCCTTCTCGGCCTCCATCATGCCGGCGGCGGTCCACCGCAGAGCCATCCCGGCGTTCCTCCAGCGCTTCACGTTGCGGCAGACCTGCCGGACCGTGCTGTTCATCGATTCGATGATGTTCGTGCTCGCCAGCGACCGCCGCAGCTCTAACGGCAGGCCGAGCCGGGAGACGGTCAGGACCTCGTCCAGGCCCTCAAGTATCGACCGGGAGACGTCCGGTGCCTCCTGTTCGAACCGCTGAGCCAGGCTGCGCATCAGCCGCTCGGCCTTGTCGGCGTCATCAAGTTCCCAGGCCTGCCTGAGCGTCCGCCGCACGCCGGCGTGATGCTTCGCGGCGAGACGGTCGATGATGTTGCGGCCCTTGTGAACCTGACAGCGCTGAATAGGGATGTCCGCGCCGAAAGTGCGCCGGATCGCCTTGCTGAGCGCCCTGGCTCCGTCGACGATGAACAGATAACAGCCCTTCGGATCAAGCCCGCGCCGGATCAGATCATCAAGCAGAGCCTGCACGGTCGCGGCGTTCTCCGTCGCGCCTTCGATGACGCCCAGCGGGCGCTTACGCCCCGACGCGTCAATGCCGACGGCCCCGATCATCAGCAGGCGGTCGCTCATATGCAGCCCGTCGATCTGAATCGCGACGAGATCAAGCTCCGACAGATCGGAAGTCATCCATTCATCAAACTTCGCCTGCGTCAACGCCTTGAACCGGCGGGACACGGCCGATTTCGACAGCCCGCAGCCCGCCCCGCAGGGAACCCCGGCCTCCGGAATCCTCACCGCCCGGCGGAACTTGCGGGTCGCTACGTTCGCGGTCATCAAGTTCACCGCCCATCGGTCGAGATAACCGTCCGCGGAGATTTCTTCCCAGCTCGGCAGAGACATCTCCTTGCCCGCAGCCTTGCAGCGGAGACGCGGACGGTCGATGCCGACCTTGCCGCCGTGAAACCCGACCTGGGAACGCGTATGTCCCCAGCGGTGCCCCGGCTTGTCGGGAGAATGACTGTGACGTTTCCCGGCCAGCCGTTCGGCGTCCTCGTCCATCATCTGCCGCAGATACGCGATGCCCGTCGTCAGGCAGAATTTCTCGAAACTCTCGGTCACGTCTTCGTACGCCTCTTCGACGAGCGCGTTGATGTTCGGAGCGCTGGCGGAGGCGCCGGGGAATGTGCTAACGGTTTTCATGGTGTTGCTTCCTTTTCTTCAAAAAATCCCCGAGCTGATTCTCGGGGGAGAGGCAACACCGCCCATATCAAATTCAACATCAAGTGGGACATCCCCAGAAACTGTCTTGGGAACGGCATCAAGCAACCGGCGCAGGGTCCGGGACTTAATGTACGGGGCAGCCAAAATTAGCCGATCGTTTGCGCCACTTACAAGCTCAAGTACGCCGTCGCCGGACCGGACAACTCTCATTTTAGTCGTCGTCCTCATCCGTGAGAAAGAAACGTGCCATCTTTCCCCACTCCTGCCGCATCTCGAATAATCGATTCTTTTGCCGCACTTCTTCCATTTCGTAGCGGGCCCAAGCAGCAAACAGAAGCTCCAGCGTGTCAGCGGCCGAGTGTATCCGTTCCTTTAGGTTGTGTACCCAAAAAATTGAAGGGCTTGACCAATACTTGGTATCGTCTAAGAAATCGGCAACAAGATGATGTTAAAATCCCTTGCTGCCCTTTAGGTGTGGATGCCCGGCCACATGTCATAACCCAGCTTCGCAAGTCAATTTTTTGGGTACAGAGCCTAGGTCAGCGTCGGTTTCATCACCGATCTGGGGGCGCAGGGATTCTATGAGCTGTTCGTAAAAGGGGTGATTGCTGTTGAAAACGACTTCAGTCACTCCGCCCTGTTTGTGCTCGACATTGAAGAAGGCGTAGCCTTCCATCGCTTTTACGATAAAAATGACCTTTCGTTTGCGTTTAAACGCCGCTTGGGCGATTTCATGTGCGACATCTTGTCGGTAGTGTTTGTCCTCCGTGAGGTCTTTTTCGAGACTATCTCGATCGTGTTCTGTGAATTCTTCCCGGTCCGATTTGATCTCGTGACCCTTTTCGGCGCGTTCACGAAATTTCGTCGTGGCCAGGTCGGAAACATCCGGCTCGTCGTGCCTGCCTTCTTTCGTCCGGCGTCCGACATTCTGTTTCTTCAGGCGCTTGCGCACTTCCTGAATCTGGTTACGTATGTGATCCACGACAGGGAGCAGGATCGCGCGTGGGTCGCCTTCCCGCTGTATGCGTTCCTGAAACTCTGATCGCGACTCGCCGGAATCGGCCTCCGCCTTCCAGTCAAACTGGGCCATATGCGAGAAGATCGTCGTGCTTTGTTTGGAGTTCGTAACGCCGAACACTTCGTCCAGCGTCGAGGGAAATTCGACCTCGACGCCCCACCAGCGTTCGGTCGGGTCGTAGCTGTTAGTCCATGCGGGGTCAAGATCCAGTTCACGGCCCTCGCGGACGATGGACAAGCCGATATTTTTAGCGGCGTGTTTGCCGTATAGTTTCGATCCGCGGTCACTCCTGTCCTCCGGCACGGTCTTTTCTCGCGCCCAACTCATGCGAACCACGACATCGTGTGTCGCGCCTTCGTAGTCGATGGAGAACTCCTCGTCTTTTTCGCCCCAACGCTGAAACATCGGCTCAATGTTGAACGGTTCCGGTGTTAAGGAATCCGGCATCAGATAGAGGGGATCGTTGACGCGCACCGCTTTGTCGATGGTCGACTCGTCGTTGCCTTCACGCAATAATGCCAAGAGCCGGATCGACAAGCGTCCGTCGTAGATGAATTTTCTGTACATGCGTCCGACAAGCGATTCAATATGGTCCAGCGTTGCCCGCGCGCCGCGCCAGCTCAGGCGATGATCGTCGAATTTCGTCCAGAGAACGAGGGTGCCGGTCGTTTCAATGTTATCGGAACGGGCGCGCCATTCGTTAGGCAACGGTTTATGCGCGGGTGCCGGAACCGCACACAGCCGCCGTCCTTCGATCTCGTCTACATCGAGATAAGAATACATGGCGTTGTCGGGACCGTTCTGCCATGTCCATACTTCCACCCGGCGGCACTGTGATATTGACGAGTTCGGCAACCCCATACCGAAACGGCCGATACCCTTCCGATCTGTCAGATGCGTGCCGTTCCCGAATTGAAGTGCGAGGCGCAGCGTCTCCGGCGTCATGCCGTCGCCGTTATCGAGAGTGGCAATTTCCTGAATCCTGCGGCTGGTGCGTTCGTTGACCTGCCGGCGCGCCTCAAGACAGATCACCTCGACATTACTGGCATTCGCCTGAAAGGAATTGTCGATCAGTTCCGCGAGGGCGTATGCGGTGTTCTTATAACCGCTGTCACGCATGGCCTTCACGGCCAGTCCGGGCGGAATAATTTCTCCATCGAATTTCGGCAACTCAGCAGTTTCTGTCAGGCTCATCCCAAACGTCCTCCCAGTTTTTGAATGCGTCGGCAATGCTGCCAAAGCCGGGCAGGTGCGGATCGACAACCGTTACAATCTCGGCCTCGTCATTTCCACCGGCCCGCGAGCCGCGCGTCGCCCTGCCAACCATCTGGCTGTAAAGAACAAGCGACCGTGTCGGGCGCGCAATGACCGCAGCGCTTGTCGCGGGCACGTCGAATCCGGTGGTCAGGACACCGTAGTTCACAACCACCATAGTACGATTATCTTTACTTTTAAAACGCCTGATTATTCTTTCACGTTCTGCCGTATTGCTTTGACCAGTCACAACGAATGCCTTGTGTCCGCGCATGGACAAGATCGCTGTAAGCATGCGTGCGTTCTCGACAGAAGGCGCGAACACGATGACGCGCTGGTGCCGGGTCATCAGGTTTTCGATGGCGGAGAGGATTTTCAGATTGCGTTGCGTGTCCGTGCCGAGACGTTCCAGAACCTGTTCTGGCACGTCGATGGCGGTCGAGAGGACCTTGACATCATTCTCGCTCAGTTTGAGACCTGTATCGGAATTCAGTGTGTGGAAGATCGGTCGCGCAAGATATTTCTGGTCTATCAGGAAAGTAACTGGATCGTTGTAACCTTCAACCTCCAGAGTGACTTTCCGGCTGTCGAAATAGTCCGAAAGCTTACGATCCTCGCCGATATCCGACCAGCTTCGCCCTGGTGTCGCGGTAAGCCCCAACAAAGCGTTGCTAGGCCGTTTGCTGTAGAGAGCAGTGAGGATCGCCGAGTAGGTCGGCGCAATCGCCTGATGGGCCTCGTCGATGATCGTCAATGAGACGCGGTCGGCCAGGCGGAGCAAGGTTGCCGGGTCGCGGTTGTCGAGGGCGGACAATTTGGCCAAACCGGAAACGATTACACCATCCTGTATGTCCAATATATCCGGCTTCCTGTGACCCCAGAAGCGCACGAGCTCCGTTTCCCGGTTACCCAAAAACCGCCAGGCATTCTCGAACTCGTCGGCGGCTTGGTCCAGAATCTCGGCATTCTGCGCCAGCCAGCACACCACCGTGGGTTCGTTGTGCCGGAGATGCGATGCAATGACGTGCATGGCGGTGCGGGTCTTGCCAGCACCAGTGGGCATGTGAAGCACCACCTTGCGCGGCGTATTGGCAAGACAATCCTCTACGCGATCCGCAACGGCGCGCTGGTGGTCGAACAGCGGGTACCCGGCAACTGCCTTCTTGCCAGCCGGGACCGAATCTGACGGTGCACGAACATCTCGAACCACGCCGAAGAATGAGTACAGCGCAGGCAACGCAGCAGGGTCTGCGACGGCGGCGCAGAGATCATCGTAGAGCGTGCGCCCGTCTTTCGCTCCGAGACGCCCGCCGAGCTCGCGCGCCTTGGGCAATGGCAGCATGCGTATGATGCGGTCGCGCATCTCCGGGTCGCGCAACGCCTCGGAAGGTTCGACCAAGCTAATAGCGAGTTCCCCGAGCCGGGCGCCGGAATCCAGCTTGGGGTCGAGCCCCTGAAGCGTATCCACAATCGACGAACCGATCACATTTCGCAACGCCGATGTCTTGGCGTTTCCCAGCAGGGTTTGAAGGGCCATGCCCGGTGCGGTGTCCGGCGTATCGGTCAATCTGGTCATGCTTCATTCACGGCGGTTGCGACACGCCTTGTCCTTCCTGCTAATGTCGTTCGACTGCATTCTGGCCCACCCGAGTGCGGGCTACGGTTTCATCTGATTTTTTCCGGTAATTCCGCCGTATCATTGCCGCTTTCTCTTTGATATCTTTCCAGCAATGTCGCTTCAGAGTAGTTCTTTGCGTTCTTCTTGACCATGTATAACAGCACTTCACGTATCGTCACCTTATGGCCATTAATCATGATCTTCTTGACCGGCTCCCACATTAGCCACTGAAACGGCTCTTCATTTAGGCTATTAGGTAGCTTGGCCGCTAGTTTGGCGGCCTGATCAAGACTCATGTCCTTTGTAAATCGCGCGATCACGCGAGTCATGATCTCCAATCCGATAGGACGATAGAGCACATGACCTCCGTGGCTGCCGCGATACTTCTTAATCACCGGCTCGGTGTTTTCCGCGCTGAAAAACTCATCGAGAGCTTTGAAATTCCTCCGGAGTTGAAGGAAGTATGTTTCTGCAAACTTGAAATACTTATCCAAAGTCTCATCATCCGGGCGTACTCGCTGCAAATCGGCCTTCTGATTTTTCAGATCGGATTGAGCGCTGGTGAACAATATTGTCAGGATATCGTAGAGATTGGCAATTGTGGTCAGGCCGGTCGTATTCGTGGTCGGCATATTGTTGTTGGCAACGAAAGCGACCCTGTTACCAATGAAAAGTTCGGTTTGTTCAATGAGTCGCCTTACGCAAATGGCCATCACATCGTCCTCATCGAGGGCGATGATTTCTCCTTTAGAAACGGGGCGTGCCGTTTTGTTCAATGTCGTGAACAACCGGCGTGTGCGCTCTAACCCTCCTTCGGTGTCTTTATGTCCGACGAATATGACGGAGAGTTCATCATAGGGGTCGTTGTCCAGACCGTCTTTCACAGCCTTTTTGATGCCAGCCAGACGATGCTGGCCGTCGAGCGCAAAAAGCTTCTCCTGCCCCGTGAGCGTCAGAAATCCGACGGAGGAAACCGTATCCTCGGTCAGGTTCTTCAGCTCTTCACGGGCAGTCTTGCTACGAACATCCGAAAGGGCGTACCAACTCGGTTGGCCGCCGTACGTAGCGACGACAAGGGAATTAAAGAAGCGCTCGGGCTGTCTCTTGAGATAATCCGCAATCTGTGCAGCCCGGCCTTTCTTCAGATGCCGTTGAATCATGTCCGAAAGCGCTTCGTTCTTGTGAATTTGCTCCGCGTAGTTGACGCGCGAACTCAGTTCAGCCACGTCCATAAGGCATGAATAAAAGACCCAATCGCCCATGACACCACGGAGAGCCGGCAGCACTATTTCTTTGTGCTTTCTTATCATCACCGGAATGCCTTCCGTTTTTGCTTTATATCGGCGTCAATGTCTCCTTCGGAGAATGGCGGCATCAGCGCCGTGTTGAGCTGCCTTTCGAGCGTCTGTAAATCATCTGAGGAAACGTCATCATCGATGGGAGCGAAGTAGAACCGCAACACTTGGTGCCAGGTTCCGATCATTCGTGCGATACGAGCGCGCTTTTTGACCTTCTTGGCATTAAGATAGTCCTTATACCGGTCCCTCAGGGGGCGTTCGGAATCGCGCCCTGCGATTCCGATGTAGAGAACGTACCCATGAGGCGGAAGAACATAATTGGTACTGGAAATCGCGAAGGCGTAGATGCCTCGTTTGTCAGCAGGAACCCTTCCCAGCTCTTCTTCGCCGTAGCTGACGGAATCCCACGCAAGCATCCATGTTCAAATTCAAGGGCGTTTCGGGGGGAAATTCAGCCCTTATTTCCTTTTTCACACAGCTTTTGCACATTTTCTCCACAGAAGCTCCGCTGGTTCAGGAGGCCGGCGCAGCCGCCGCGGGCCGTCGAATCGGCCGGTCCGGAGCGCAGCTCGGCCGTCCGGACGCGGACGGGGCGTGTTTTTCCCAGACGCGCCGTTCGCGCAGCAGCGTGTTCGCCAGGATGACCAGCTTACGCATGACGGCGACAAGGGCGACCTTATGACATTTCCCCCGCTCGGTGAGCCGGTCATATAATTCGGACATATCTTTATTGAACCGCACAGCCGCTGCAGCCGCCATGTAGAGCGCGCGCCTCGGACGGAAACGTCCGCCCCGGATGCGCCGGACGCCTTTCTTCGCGCCGCTGTCGCGGGCGAACGGGGCGGTTCCGGCGAGCGCCGCGGCCTGGCGGCTGTCGAGCTGCCCGAGTTCCGGGAGCCGGCAGAACAGAGCGGCGGCCGTGACCGGTCCGATGCCGGGAACGGACATCAGGATGCGGTAAGCGCGGGCCTGACCGGGATCGCTCTTGATATGCTCCTCGATCTCAGTTTCGAGAGCCTCCCTCTGCCGCTCGGCGGCTTTGACGGCTTTGTCCATGAGCTTTTTCGCTGACGCGTCCTGCAGATCATTGCGGCGCTGGCGCAGTTTCGCAGCATTCTCAACCAGTTGCCCGCGGGCGACCATCAGATCGTTGAGACGGTCAAGCATCCATGTTCGGTTTCAAGGGCGTTCCGGGAGGAAATTCAGCCCTTATTTCCTTTTTCCCACAGCTTTTGCACATTTTTTCCACAGAAGCTCCGCCCGTTCAGGAGGCCGGCGCCGCCGCGGGCCGTCGAATCGGCCGCTCCGGAGCGCAGCTCGGCCGTCCGGACGCGGACGGGGCGTGTTTTTCCCAGAAGCGCCGCTCGCGCAGCAGCGTGTTCGCCAGGACCGCCAGCTTGCGCATGACGGCGGTAAGGGCGATCTTATGACATTTCCCCCGCCCGGTGAGCCGGTCATATAATTCGGACATATCTTTATTGAACCGCACAGCCGTCAAAGCCGCCATGTAGAGGGCCCGCCTCGGACGGAAGCGTCCGCCCCGGATGCGCCGGACGCCTTTCTTCGCGCCGCTGTCGCGGGCGAACGGGGCGGTCCCGGCGAGAGCCGCGGCCTGCCGGCTGTCGAGCCGGCCGAGTTCCGGAAGACAGCCGAGCAGAGCGGCGGCCGTGACCGGTCCGATGCCGGGAACGGACATCAGGATGCGGTAAGCGCGGGCCTGGTCAGGATCGCTCTTGATCTGCTTTTCGATGCCGGTTTCGAAAGTTTCCTTCTGCCGCTCGGCGGCTTTGACGGCTTTGTCCATGGCCTTCTTCGCTGACGCGTCCTGCAGATCATCGCGGCACCGGCGCAGTTTCTTAATGGTCTCAACCAGTTGCCCGCGGGCGACCATGAGATCATTGAGGCGGTCAACGCGGATTTCGGCTCGGTCGCCGGTAGATCGGCGAAGGCCGCCGCGAAAGCGGCGAGCATCCTCGCATCCGTCTTGTCGGTTTTCACTGGCTGACCGGTCGCTTCAGCGAAGCGCCGCGCCTGGCGGGGCTCAGCTGCGCAGACTTCGTAACCTCTGTCGTGCAGCGACTGATGAACCGCCCGGTGCAGCCGTCCGGTCGCTTCGATGACGACCCGCCGCACCGCGTGTTTTCTCAGAAACCTGTCGATCGCCCGGCAGCCCGGACGGTCGTTTTCAACCCGGCGGTCGACGCCGGCGGCGTGCGCATCGATCATGTCCTTGCTTATAGCTGGGCCTGCGCATATCTTCGTCATGTTCCTATGCTCCTGATCTCAGAGATGATGCGTATCTTGAGCTGAGCAGCTGTTCAGGACGCGAGGAACCGGGAAGGCCGGGCCGGCCATGCTGTTCAACAGTTCTATACACCAAGGGATGATCGGCCCGACCCGGCCTAGCGAGGACGAAAGTCCCCGCCTCCCCTTGCTGGCTGTTGCCGGCAAGGGGACCCCGCGACAGGACAGCACGGCTGCGGATGAGCGATGAAATGAAAGTTTGCTGCAGCCTCGCGCTGAGCAACCCCTGTGGATGACTCCTTATGGAATTATCCTTGGTTTGATTAATATGAGGGAATCAGGTCAGGAAGTCTGATACTATATGTGGTAAAAAAAATCGACTTTAGGAACAAAATCTGACATGTGCCCGGGTATTCCCGCCTAAAGGACAGCAAGGGACTTTAGCATCATCTTGTTGCCGGTCCCTTAGCCGATACCAAATATCGGCCAAGCCCTTCAATTGGTTGGGTGCAAGGCCTAACAGAGGTAACCCGCATAACCAGCCCCCACCGATGGGTGCCGTTGAACGATTGCATCGACCTCGATAATATAGCAATCAAGAAACGCAATCAGGATGAGCCTAAAACGCCTGCGCCTGCTACTCTGAGTCTTCCTGTTCGTAACCCGATCGTGGTTTGATCCACCAGCATCGAGTCCGACGGAACAGTGCACGAAACAGTTCATGCTGACCAGCCGAGTGCGTGCATGCGATTCGATTAAGGATCAGAGTTCGGCGCAACGGCAACTGCCAAGCGGAGCACCGTCAGAAGCCGATGGCAGCAACAGTGCGAGCATGGTCCAAGAGCTGGAGGTCGCATGGTGAGATCGATATTGGAAGCTGTAGCAGCACGTCGGGGTGGCGTAATGAGCCAAGCCAGCGGGAGTTGGGTGTGTCGTTGCTGTTAGCACTTTGCGGTGATAAACACCAACTCTCGGTCAAGGAGGTACTGCTCAGTGCTTCCGTTCAGAAGGATGTTACCAAGGCCTTTCTCTGTCAGGAAGCGGTGTTCCGTGAGGGTGAGGAGGTGCCCTTCGACGCGAACTGGTTGAGCGAGGGCAACGAGATCTCGGTATCCCCGATCCCGGCGGACATTGCTATATTCCGGGATATACTGCGCTCGACTGGTATGTCGCTGGCTCCGATTGACATCAGCAACTTGGACGAAATACGGGGTCTGGCCATCAAAGCCAGTAACGAAGGGCGGAAGCGGATTCTAGTTCAGTTGTTTGCTGCGAGCCAGTCGCTGGTCAGGCCACAGTTGATCTCACTGCTTTTCGAGAGTGGCACGTATACAAGGTTGGAATCGTCCGCGTTTCGGTTGGGCGAGAAGCTTGTCTGTATCGTGGAAGATGACTTCATCAAGTTCCGCAGTCTCCATAATCTTGGCCGAGTAATCGATACATCAGCGATCTTCAGCGCCGCGACAGACGGCGAGGTGCGTTCATTCGCGGACGACTACTCGAACCTCTTCGAGATCGCCGCCGTCGAAGAGTTCGTGGCCAACACGAGCCGGAACGCTCGGAAGTGCATGAAGTCGCTGGCCAAGAGCGGGGAGCTGAAGAATCACACGGCGCAGACGTTACGGGCGGCATCGGGCAGTACGAATCTGGAGATTGAGGTCCGAAACGGAAAGGTTGTGATGCCCAGCAAAAGTGGTGAAATCACGGAACTGATGCGATTCTTAAACGACGGGCGGTATGTAGGGCCTGTTTCAGGCGGTGCGTTCATCACCAACTCGAGGCGACCTGTGACCTAGGTTGTGTACCCAACCATTTGACATGCCGGGCCGGTTGCGGCACAGTGCCGCGCAACCAGCGATGAGAACGCTCAAAGGAGATTTGAAATGATCGGCAGCCGGCATGACATGACGGATGAACAACAGCAGCGGATGGAGCTTGTGATGCCGAAATGCCTGCCGGGGCCTCCGCGCAAGGACGACCGTAAGGTTATGGACAGTATATTCTTCGTGCTGCGCACCGGCATGCCATGGCGGGATTTGCCTGAGCGCTACGGGCCGTACACGACCTGCTGTGACCGCTTTGACCGCTGGAGCAAGTCGGGCCGCTGGCAGAAGATTCTTGATGATCTTCAACGGTTTGAAGAAGCCGAGGAAGAAGCCGCGGACGAAAAGGACGACGGCGATCCGCACTCACCACTGTGCCGCCGGGTCGCGCAAGGACGGCGAGCCGCAGGAGATCGGGCGTTCCCGGGGCGGCCAGCTGACAAAAATCCATGCCATGGTCGACGGCAAGGGCGGGCTGCGCCGCATGCGCTTATCGCCCGGGCAGGCTGCCGACTGCGCCGAGGCGGCGCCGCTTCTTGACGGTCTTGAAGCCGGCTGCGTCCTGATCGCCGATAAGGCTTACGACACCGAGGCCGTTCTCAAGCAGGCTGAGGAAGCCGGCTGCCGGGCCGTCATTCCGTCGAAGTCGAACCGCAGGCGGCAGAGGCCGCTGGATAAAGCCGTCTATGCGAAGCGCAGTGTCATTGAGCGTTTCTTCGGAAGAATCAAGAGTTCCGGCGGGTCGCGACCCGCTTTGACAAGCGGACGCGTAACTTCGCCGCCGCTGTCATCCTTACCGTCGTCCGCTGCCTGCTGCGGAATGACGCAAAGGGGATAATTGAGTCCACAACCTAATCAGGCGGCTTCTTCTCAATCAGCAAGTAGTCGGCGAGACGGGCGACGTCGAGCGTCTCCCCTGTCTTATAGATTCGCCGACTAGCAATGAGAACGTGAGGCATACCGTCTGTCTCTGTCACCCTGTAGAAATGGTGGCCGAGGAAGACGAGTAACGGGTTGAAGTGGAACCCGTAGCTGGTGGCGACAACCAGACAGAAAAGCAAGGTCACGATAATCCATGCGAGCCAATTGTAAGTCGCCAGATCTCGGTTGATGAGTGGCAGCAGATAGATCAGAAGAAGGCCAAAAACCTCGTTGTCAGCGGTCTCGACGGTCGTGACGCAGTAGATTCTTGACTGTAGACGGTTCTTGGCGAAATGGAGCAGGCCCGCGCAAAGGGCCACCAGTACAACGCAGCCGGCCACGAATCCGGCGGCGTGCCAGTAATCACAGTTGATGAGCGACACAGCGGCGTAGGTCAGGAGAACCGGTGCAAACGCTGTAGCCGCCAAGAGGAATTTAGCGAGTTTGCCCACGACGACAGTCCGTTTGTACCTGATCTCCCTCGACCGAAAGGCAATTGCGCGGAGTATCAAACACGGATGAGCGACTGTCCGGCTTCGAGATTTGCCGCGGTGGCGCAATACCGCACCGTATGGTCGCTTGGATTTGGAGGCCAGTGTGCCCGCAGCATAAGGCCGTAGTGCTTGACGATGTTGGGCTTGCAATGGATCACGACATACTCGCGCTCATTGAGTTCGGCCAGATCGACCACGGTAGGCTCGGGCTCGACGGGCGGCAGTCCGACCTTGAGCCGCACGGTGATGTCCGCGGCGTCCTTGCTGGCCCTGTCGGACGAAATGTCAACGTGACAGCTGAGCGTGAAATGCCTGGACCTGCCGTTGGCCCGCGTCTGGACCACGTCGACCTTGCGCCAGGTGGAATTGACTCGAATGCCGAAGCTAGAGATCTCGCTGTTCCAGAAAAGCGCGTCCTCGCCGTTGACTGCGAGGCGGTTCACGATACGCTTGGTGAGCGTTCGGGATTGGCCTTCGGGCATCGAGTTGCTCCTCAGCTATAGCGGCGCTCTTTGGATTGCGGGATCGGGAGCGGTCTGAAGGTGTCCCGAACCAGTAATCAAAACCGAAAGTGACTGGCTGAAAACTGGGGCGCATTGAAACGCATCCGACCCGGAAGTGCAAGGGGTGAAATAGACTAATAAATTTTGAAATATATATTATTTACAAAAGTTTAGTTCTATCAAGCGCACGTCTGCGCAGACTAGTAGTCGAACATAGCAGAATTGATGGCACGGGCGGGTTGGGAGCAGCAACCGGGAACGGCAAACTCGTTACATGTTGGGCGAGTCTACTTGGTTCAATTTGTCCATCAATATAACAAAGACAGACTACTAGGCGGCAGATCGACCAGGTCAGCCGCCGTTTGCTCCGGGGGGAGATGATACCGCAGAACGAGAAGGTGTTCTCGATTTTAGAGCCGCACACGCGGCAGCTCGCTGAGGGAAAGGCCGGCTCGCCCGCAGTGCTGGGAGTTCCGATGACTGTCGCTGAGGATCAGTATCAGTTCATAACTGTCATGAGATCATGCAGTAAGGTTCTGATGTTCACCATGCCGTTCCGGTCGTCGCGGCGACTCAGGAGCGGTTTCCGGAACTCCGGGCTGCAGTTTCGACCGCGGCTTTCACAGCCCGGAGAACCGCCGCGATCTGGATGCGATGCTTGATCTGAACGCGCTGCCGAAGAAGGGGTATCTTTCGAAGGCGGAGCGGGAGCGGCAGTCGGAACCCGGCTTCGCCGGGGCCCGCCGTCAGCATCCGGCGGTTGAATCGGCGGTCAATCATCTCGAGCACCGGGGTCTCGACCGGGTGCGGAGCCATGGCCGCGACGGCTTCGCCCGCACCGCAGCCCTCGCGGTGCTCGCCGCGAACTGCTGCTGGCTCGGAAGGCTGCTGCAAAAAAGACGGCAGATGCGGAGCGGGAAGCGACTGCGACGACGCGCCGCCTGACCCCCCCCCTCATCGAAACAGCGGCTTTCTCCCGGAGATCTCAACCCGGGAGCGGTCAGCCGTGCTCCGGCGGCCCACAAATTCAGTGTTAGCAATTAATTTCCGCCGTCCGGCGTGCTTCAGAAGCCCGAATCCGGGCCGGATCCGCCGCCGGATGGCAGCCCGGCCGCGCCGAGCCGCCGCGGGACGTCGCCGAAAACAGGGGTTTTCTGACAGACACGAATTACGGCAATGCCAGACCGGGTGCGGGCACTGTCTAGTCCTGCCGGATCGCTGAGATTCGGTTTGCGCGGAACCGACCTGCATAGCCGCCGCTCTCCGCATGTCTCACCCTGGCGGCGGCCCTAGTCGCCGTCGGCGCGGCTCGATCTCCATTTTGGTTCCAGTCTGGTCGTGCGAGAGGCTGCGTAGAGACAACGGCAGCCGCTTATCCAGTTCAATCAGCTTGGAGAGCAGGGTCGGGATGCTCGCCTCGGACTGCAGCGTGATCCAGCCGCCGCCAGTGTTGATCTCGGCGAGACCGAGGAAGTGAATCTCGGCGGCCTTTGTCAGCTCCGCAAGTGGCGGTGTCGGCTCATCGCCGGAAAGGATCCGCCGCAGCGGGAAGCGGCGCTGCAGGACTATCCGGCTGCCGGAGACCGCGGCCACGCCATCCCAGCCTCTGTATATGAATTCCGCTGCCGCCCTGGCCAGGGCGCCGTTGTGGTTCGGCGCGAGAGTGAATGCGTGGTATGCGGCGCCGTCTCCGGGCCAGGCCGATGCGGCGATATTCGTGTCAGTCATGCCGGCGGCGACGCAGCCGGCGGCCCCGGCCTTCCAGCCCGGCGGACGCGGCCAGGATTTCCGCAGTTCGGCGGCGCAGCCGGAACCGAACTCGGCCAGCGGTTGCTCCCAGAGCACCATCGCTTCATCTTCCTGTGCGGTTTGCCGCGCCGTCAGGATCGCAGCGGCCCGCCAGCCGACAAACACGGCGGCGCCGACTGCCGCCAGCAGGACTGCGAGGCGCAGCAGGCGCGGCAGCCGGCGGGGCCGGAACACCGGCAGATGCAGACCGGGAACATGGTCGGCGGCGGTGAGGCCGATGATTGGCGTGCGGACATTGATTTCGCGGTGAAATTCGCCGACCGCCACCATCCGGCTTACGTCCGGTCCGGCCAACTCCTGTTGCGCCCAGGACACCAGCGTGTCGCGGTCACGGAACAGGATTTCGCTGCCGGTCGGCATGCCGTTGTACAGGACAGCGGCCCAGAAATACTCTTCGGCGGGAGCATCGACCGCCAGCACGGTGGCCCCCTCCCACTGCGGCTCTCCCGGCTCGATGCCGGCGCCTTCGGCGATCACGGCGGCCAGCGGCGGCAGTCCGGTCAGAAGCGGATCGGAGGCGGCAGCGTGCATGCCGCGCCATGACAGCAACAGGGGAGGTCCGGCCGCGGGGTTCGGCGGTCGGTTCCGCCAGTGCAGGCCGAGGGCGCAGGGCGCGCCGTTCCAGCTGGCGATCCCGACGCTGCTCTGCTGTTCGGCCAGCCTGCGGCTGCGCTGCCGTTTTTCGGCGGCTTCTCGGCGCGCCTCGGCGAGTTTGCCTCGGAGTTTCCGGGCTGCGGCGGCGATACGCCGCAGCCCGGCAGGGAGCGCCATTCAGAAGCTCGGATCGGCGTCGCGGTGGTCGTAGTCGCTGTCCCGTAGCGCCGCGGTCAGATCCCCGGCAGCGGCGTCCGGCGCAGGATCAGCCGGCAGGGGCGACGCCAGCAGGGCCGCCCGGTCGCTGTTCTGCTGCGAGGCCGCTTCACGCATATATTCGGGGGCCTTCGGCGCCGCCGGCGTGGCGATGGCCGGCAGTTGAACGCCGGTGCGCCGGCTGAGAGCGCAGGCGACCGCCACATCGTAGGGATCGCCTCCGTCTCGCTGAATGCCTTCGCGAACGACGATCTGGCCCGGGGCCCAGCCGAGCAGCAGCCGGTTCTGGTCGATCCAGGCGCTCGCCGCGGCTCGGTTTTCCCGCGCCACGGCCGGCACCGCCCGGTTGCGCTCATGCGCGATGGCGTCGATATACTGCTTCTGCCGGTCCGACGGCTCCTCGTCGGAGTCGCTGCGCGGTTCGTATACACGCTGGTCCGGATGCACTTCGGCGAGATCGAACTTTCTTGCCCCGCGCAGCGTGCCTTCGCGGCCGTCTTGACTGCTCAGCGCCTCCTTCAGCTGATCCTGCTGTGTCGAGCCGATCAGGATCACGCTGGCCGGAATCACCTCCACGGCCACCTCCATATCTTTCAGGGCATCGACCGGGGTCCGGCGCTCTTCCAGATAGCGTTCGACGGCGGCGGACGTTTCCTCAAGGGCATCACCGTGGCGCCTGCGGCGAACGAAATCGTTCATATTCTCGCCGCTGTTCCGGTCGGAGACCCGCACGACCGCCGCAGCTCGGCCCGGGCCGGAACGGTTCAGCGCCGCAGTCAGGGCAGCCGCAAGCGCCGGGCGATCACCCTCTACCTGGATCGCCTCATCCGGATGCATGATCTCCGAGCGGAACCGCGTCGCGCCGTCTATGGTTATGGCGCGGGTCAGGATATGACCGTCCAGCACGGTCGCCGGTCCGCCGAAGTTTCGGTCTGACTGCGGCCCTGAAGCCAAGCTCACCCAACTCGCGGAAAGCCGGTCGTCGATCAGCTGGACATTGTCGCCGATCAGGGTTGTCCCGGCCTCGACCTTCATTGAGGCGGAGGAGCTTCCGCCCGGCAGGCCGAGCAGATCGTTGAGGTTGGGCTGGCGCGCGGCTTTCGGATTGTCGCGGATAGCAAGCGCGTAGGCCTTACCGATTTGCATGCCTAGAGCGGAAGCGCTGCCGGCGGCCGGTGTCACCGTCAGTTTCCCGGCCTGCGGATCGACGCTGTCCACGCGCAGGACAGCGCTGGCCAGGCTTGCCGGCCTGCGGGTTCGCGAGGCCTGTCGCCGGGCTGTTTTCAGTTCTGTGAATCCCATCGGCGCTTCCTTTCGGTCCGGGTTGCCGCGGAAAGGATAACCGGCGCCCGCATGCAGCCCGAAACGGTATCTGGGATTTGACGCGTCAATTGTTCGCGACTGGCCCGACGCCGTTGCGCCCTTTTCGTCCCCGTTCACCGGGACGGTTTCTCCGTCCATAACGGCATAGCGTACCGGGTCATATATAGTGCCTGCCAGAAAACCCGTAACACGCTGAATATGTGAGAAGAATTACAGTATCTGGGGAACGAAGAATTATCAATTATGATGTTGTGATTGCCCGTTCAGGTTGGAATCAGCGTGAATCTGGTCAAGACAGGAAAGTCTTCGTTCACTGAAAGCAGTGAATCACTCTTTGAATTCAATTGGTTATAGGTTTTCTGGCAGGCACTGTATAGGGCTATCGCTTTTGAATTCTTCTGTTTGCTGATCAGTTCATTTTGTTCCATCAATGCCTCAAAAATACAAACAGAGGCAAGCAGATGACTGATTTATCTCATATTCTCAACGGCATCACCGATCCCCGGCGCAGCAACGCTGCCCGGCACGACCTTCACGAAATGCTCATGATCGCTCTTCTGACCGTCATGTCGGGAGGCGAAACATGCACCGGTACAGTCGAATTCGCTGAAATCAAGAAGAAATTCCTGCTTGAGTTCATGGATCTGAAGTACGGCACGCCGAGTCGCTACGCCTGTTCCGACCTGTTCAACAGCCCCGATCCCGTCGAACCCGGCATCGTTCCCGCGCGTCTTTACGGCAAGACCCTGCGCAGGCCATTAGCCGACGCTTCTAAACAGCAGCCTCTGCATCTGGTTCACGCTTTCGCCTCTGACACGCGGCTGGTTCTCGCGCAGACCGCGGTCGACGGGAAGTCGGATGGGATCACCGCGATCCCCGCGCTTCTGAAGCTCCTCGACATCCGGGGCCGGACGGCAGCGGCGGCGGACGCGATGCCACGCGCAGCGGCCGATATCGGAAGCCGTGAAGGACAGCGGCGGCAGGTATATTTTCGCTTTGAAGGGCAATCCGCATAAGGATGTGAAACCGTATACAGAGAATCCCGGTAAAATTGAGAACATTCAGTTTTCCGAGACGCATAAGGAGAGGGGCATGGCCGGATCGAAACCCGGCGGTCCGCGTTCCGCCATGATGTCGGCTGGCTGAAAGAGCGCCGCTGGCCGAGTCTCGCCGCTGTCGGATCGGTCTCTTCGACCCGGGAAATCAGGGGAAAGCGCCGTGCCGGAACCCGGGTTTCATTTTGAACGGGAAGCGGGATCCGGAGCGTTTTCTCAAAGGAGTGCGGGAACACTGGTCGGCAGAGAACATTCTGCACCGGTTCCTTGAAGTCACGAGGAACGAAGATTATCCGCGAAACCGGACCGGACCCGGGCCGGAGAACCTTGCCGTGATGCGGCGGCTGTCTCTCAACTCAGCGCGGGTCACGGAGGACAAGCAGGCTGAGTCAATGCGCGGCAAACTCAAGAAAGCCGTATGGTATCACCGCTATGCGCTGAAGCTCATCAGCTCCGCCGGACTGCTGCCGGAAGACGGGAAATTCCAATAGCGGTACCCCTAGTTTTCTGATCTGCCAATTCGATTCTGGTGCCGCGCCTTTCTTTCGCTAAACTTAACTTCTTAGGGAGAGTGAAGAGATAGGTCATGACCAGCCTGGTGAATTCTTCCAACTGAACGGTTTCCTCTTCCGAGAACGGTTTATCATCATGGACTGCGGAGTTGCCGGAAATACGGATTTCATTTGCCCAGGCCTCGAGGTCGTGAGTCAGCCGGCCTTCCTGCGCCGCCCTTTCAATCAGTTTGTAAAGTGGCGCGCCAGAGTGTCCGAAAAGGCTTTTCAGGCCCGACTCCAGCGTCTTGCGGAACATGGCTCCGGCGGCATCGAAGTTCTTCTGCCGCAGACTGTCGATACCCTGCTTGAAGTACTGTTCAGCATGTTCGGGAAGATGCTCGGGAATGTCTCTGTCGGCTTTTGGAAGTATGTGCTGGTGATGACGTTCAATGTCTCTGTCGGCCCCTAGATATGCGTACCGGAGAGGATTGCCGCCGGGAATATGGGCGACAAAACGGATGATCACTCCTTGATTGCATATCCGACAAATCCCGAACTGCTCAGTCCAAGGCTCCTTACCTACCGCCACGCCAATCATAGGCAAGCCGACGGATACGCCGTTGGTTCCGCATCTGGGACAGCATTCGATAGGAACCTGTTCCATATCCATTGCCCGACACCTCCGGATTCATCTATGCTGGCGCGGCCGTTGTTATTGTTCAAAAGAGCATAAGGGCTCGGCGGAACGACAGCAACCGCCATAACATCGGCAGAAACCATCGGCTCTGTCCAAGGAGTCGAACGGAGCTAATACAGGGTCGCGTTCTCATTCAACGGTCCCGGACGCACCCCAGTTCGGAATCGGCCTGCGCCTGCGGCACCGGGATCAGCGCCAGCGTCCAGCTCAACTGCTCGCCGCGTTCGGCCTGCGCCGCCTCTGCGGGCCGCAGGGCCTGCCGCCGGCCCGAAAGCCGGCAAAACAGGGAAGCGGCAAGCGGCTGCCGGTCATTTAAGGCAGCCTGGGTCCGCCCGTCGGCCTTACGCCAGTAACCGCCGGACGGCCGCCATCCAAGGCAGACCGCCTGCCAGTGCGCCGCCTCCCGGAAATCGACCCGCCGCCCGCGCGGCAATGCCGGGCGAATCCGAACCGGCCCGGCGCTGACAGGAACGCTCATAGCGCCATCTTCGGCTTCGGAGCGGCGCAAGCGCGGCGGCCGGCCGACGCCATCCGTTCATGCGCATCCGGCGAAAGCATCGCCAGCAGCCGCTGCGCCGCCGGCTGCCGCCAGACCGCCGCTTCCGGCTTCATTGTCCCCGAACTGCCCGGCACGGCCGGCCGCCACTCCTCCCAGAGCCTCTGCGCGTGTGCCGGGTCCATGAAATCGTGACCGCAGCGCCGCTGCCAAGGATCCTCTTGCAGGATTTCCGCCCTTCCGCCTGTCAGTTCCATCCCCGCATCCGTCCGCAGCCAGGCGCGGAAGGCGCCGCGTTCCGGTCGGCGTTCGATCCCGCCCTGACTGACCGCCTCGGCCAGCTGGTCGGCGGCGGCGCGGAACGGGTTGCCGGACAGGGAGACGCGCAGGTTCCGGAAGCCGTGCAGCTCCGCCATCTCGGTCCGGCTGTCGTCATCGGACAGTTTCATGAAGACGGTGGCTCCTTTCCGCCATCCGCTTTCCAGCGCCGGATTGCCGTTCCAGCTCTCAGTCGGCGGTTTGATGTGCGCGGCGATCGCCGCGCCGCGCCAGCACCTGAGCCAGTAGCTGTGCATGCGGCCTATGCAGTGCTGCATCGTTTCGCCTTCGGCCTGCATAGCCCTGCGGTCAGGCAGGAAGCGGAAACGGGCGCCGTTCGGCGCGGTCCAGTCAGGCCAAGGCGGTTCCCAGGCTTCGCGCAACCAGGCGCTACCTGTTGCCGGTACGGCGCTGTTCTCCGGTTTCGCCCTGCGCACGTCCTCAAGGGCCGTCAGACGGGTCAGGCCTGTCCGCACGGCGGCGGCGCAGGCGCGCAGAGGCTGCCCGGATTTCGGCGGTATGAGCATGTCGAGCGCCGCCTGGCGGGCCTGCAGGATAATTTCCGGATCGTTCGCAGAGACCGTGCGAAGCCGGTGCCCGCCGCTGCGAATCGCCCGCATCGCCGCCGGCAGCACGATGTCGGCGGCCAGGAGATCGGCCAGTTCAGCGGCGTCGACGACGGCGATATTCAACTGCCGGCGATCCGGCGGTTCCGGAAGGTCGAGATCGCGGCCAAGACCCGCCAGCAGTTTCCTCCAGTCGCCCTTCTCCGGGCGCATACGCAGCATGTCGATGCCGAAATGCGTCGCCATCGGCATGATCATTCCCGACCAGACAGTGGTGAAGGCGCGCCAGCTGTCGGCGTCCTGCGGCAGAATGCCGATGCCGCCGGTCTGCGCGGCGGCCCGGTCGAGCCAGCCCAGCGCCTCCTCCGTCTTCCAGCTGCCGGAGAGCGGCAAACGCCGCTGCCGTACATTGCCGAGGATGTCGGCGTCCTCGGCGGCGGTGAAGCCTTCGCCGAGCGCCTGCTGTTCGGAGGTGCCGCCGGCGATGCGTCCCAAACGGCGCACGCCGCCGGCCCCGAGACCGGGATAGCGGCCGCGGAGCAAAGCGGTCAGCGACCGGCGGGCATCGACCGCGGCGCGCGCCTCCGGTTCGGCAGCCAGAATTCCGGCGAAGAGAGGCATGGCATGCGCCGCTTGGCGACGCAGCCTTCCGGCTTCGCCGCCGGCCGCGTACCATGCCAGCCCGGCCATGGTCATATCGCCGGGGCAGGCGGCGTGCGCCCGCCGCCCCTCGGCAAGCTGAAAGCCGGATTCGGCCAGGGTCAGGGCGGGGTTACGGCCATGTGCGTCAAGTAGTTCCGCCAGAGCGTTGGTATGCGACCCGAAAACACCCGCCTCTACTTCCAGCAGCTCGCCGGCGGCGGCAGCCAGGCGAAGCCCGGTATGGGTTGTAAGCGCCAGCCGTTCTTCTTCCCAGTCCGGTTCGCCGGCGTCGATGCCGCCGGTCGTCATCGGCGGGGCCAGCGGATCGACCGGCATTCGGGGCCGGTCGAGCTCCCAAAAGGCGGCGGCCGAGGCAAGGTAACGTTCCGGGCCGGAAGCGCCGGGCGGTCTCGGCGCCCGTGCTGTCCGCAGGGTCATGGCCGGATCAGCGCTGGACCAGGACTCCAGCAGAAGCGCGTCGACCCGGCCGGCATGAACGCAACCGACGACGATTACCGCGTCACGTTCCGGCCAGCTGCGCAGGGCCAGCATCAGGCGGCCAACTCGGCGGCGGCGCTGCGCTCCGGAACCGCGGCCGCCGCCGGATTGATCCGGATATCACCGCCGGTCCCGGCGGCCTTGTCGAGAAGGATCTCCAGCGCCGCTCCGGCAGCGTTCTGCGGAAGGAAACGGCATTGCCGCTGTCCCGTCGCCGGCGCGGGCGTGTCCGGCATCGCCGCGCCGCCGGCGACAATGTTCCACAGGGCGCGGCCTTCCCCCGTGCGCCAGAACACGCAGTGCTCGCGGTCGAATTCCGGCAACGACAGAATCATGCCGGGCCGGTGCGGATCGGGGACGGCATCCATCTCGGCGTCGCCCCCGGGCCAGACGAGCTGAAGGAAGGGCTGAACGCGGTCGCCGGCCAGCGCTTCCCGAAGCAGCCCGGCCGCCGCCGGAAGTCCGGCGGCCGGCTTCCAGCGGACCGTCCGCCGCGCATGCAGGTCGCCGCCGGCGCGCGACCACCAGGGACGCAGCCGCCCGGGGGCCAGCAACGCGACGCCGGAATGCCTGTCGAGGAGCGCGCAGACCCGCTCGGCCGTTCTGGCCGCCTCGACATCCGAGAAGTCGCAGTGCGCCGTGATCGGCGGGCCGGCCGGTTCGGTCTTGCACGGAAGTTCATGCCTGCGGATCGTCCGGTAGATCTCCGGTCCGGTGTCGACCGCCCAGAATTGCTCGCGCATCCTCAAGGTCAGGCGCGGCAGGTTGATATCCAGCCGGCGGCGCGCCGGCGTCAGCGTGAGCAGATATTCGCGGCTGCCTTCGGGCCGCGCGAGGCTCTCGCGCGTTTCCTGCCGCGCGGACGGCCAATGCCGCCCGGCATGAAGATCATCGTCCGGCGCGCCGCTGCGCGCGACATCCAGCACGGAACCGGCGGAAATCGTGAACGGCAGCATTTCCAGACTAAGCGAGTCGCCGCTGTTGACGCCCGCGCGGTGGCTGATGCCGTTCTGGTCGACGAACTGCGCGATCCGGTAGTCGCCGCTGGTGCGGCCGTACATATTTCCCGCCACCGCCAGCATGTCGCCGGAAAGAATCTGCACCGGCCGCTCGACCGCCGCTCGGGCGTAAGCATCGAGCCGCCGCAGCACGCCGTGCGAGCCGGCGTCCAGGATGTTGGTTCCGGCCGGCCCGCCGTTGATCAGGTCGGTGCCGCGGACATGCTGGAAATGCGGCTCCCCCGGCCTGGCGATCTTGAATCCGTGCGAATGCGGGTAGCCGGCGAGATCGGCGTCCGGCGGAATGTAGTCGACGATCACCATCTCCCGCGGCCCGGCGCCGTCGCGCCAGACGGCGCCGGGAACGGCCTCGGCCAAGGCCCGGGCCAGATCCTCCAGAACTGTCCGGTCTCCGACATGAGATTCAGCCAGCATGCCCGAATGCGCCGACAGACGGCGCGACTGCCAAGCCGGATCAGCCTGAGAATCTTCGCCGGCGGCGATGCGCCGGCGCGCCTCCAAGGCAGCGGCGGCGACGGTTTCCGCCGCCAAGCCCGGCAATCTGCGCCAGATTCCGGTGGAGAGAGTCAGGGGCCGCCCGAACACGGTGTCGGCATTCTGCCGGGAGCGTCCGTCGGTGGCATAGGGAGCGGATTCGCGGATCACCATATGCCCGTCGAGCGAAGGCACCCGCAGCGGGTTGGAACCGGCGGCGTCGAGTTCCGCCGCCCGCGTCTGGTATTCGGCCGTCAGCAGCGCGAACAGCCGCCGCTGCTCATCCTCGGGCAGAAGGATCGCGCGGGTGAACAACGCCCCTGTGTTCAATGGCCTCTCTTGCGCGTCCTCGCTTTCCCGTACCAGTCCGAGCCGTTCCGCCAAACCGCATTCGGCGCGCAGCACGGCAGCGGCGGCGTCCTGACCGACGGCGTTAAACAGATCCGGGATGTCCGGAGCCAGTGCCGGATGATCGCGGTCGCCGTCAAGTATGGCGCCGACGGTGCGCAGTTTGCGGTTGGTCATGGCCAGCAGCCGCTGTTCCGGGACGGTGTCGGTCGAAACCGTGACGAACTCCGGCAGAGCGACCTGGTCGAACCGGTTGCCGCGGCCCATCGACTGGAGGTGGGTGAGCACATCGGTCGGCAGTTCCAGCTGCAGAATGGTGCGGGGCCTCCGGTCGGCGAACAGGCTGCTTGCGTGATAGGAGGCGCCGGTGCCGCCGGCGGCATTATATATAAGGACATCGCATTCGCCGTCGTTGAAGGCGCGCGCGACCGTCTGTTTGGGCGGGACATCGCGCCGTTTCACCCGGCCCTCGGGCGTCATCATCCACTCCCGTCCGGTAATCTCCCGGCAGCTCCAGCCCCGCGCCCGCAACCCGTCGATGATGGCGTCGACAGGCGAGGCCGGCAGTCCGGCCGGCATCGCCTCGATCGCATCGGCGACTCGCCGCCAGGCGGCGGCGACCCGCTCTGACGAGACGCGGCTGTCGAACGGCTCCGCATCTCCGCGGCGGCGGACCCGGAACATGCCGGCCGCCGCCGCGGTCAGCCGGTCGCGCAGGTCGGGCGGACGGTGGGCGGGCAGGGAAATGACGCCGGCGGCGATCTGTTCCAGCCAGGAACCGGCCGTGTAGGATAGAGAGATCATCGGTTTCCGCTCGCGTTCGCCGAGCTCGGCAGCGGCCAGTTCCACGACCTGGTCGATCTTCATGGCGGTCAGGGCGGCGGTTGCGATGCGGTCGAGCGGCGCCCCGAAGCCGGGCACGGAAATGGTGTCCAGCGCAGCCCGCGCGACATCGATCCCGAGCTCTTGGAAGTCTTGAGGCGGCCGATTCCGGCGCGCATCCGGAAATGCCTGCCGGACCCAGGCGCCGACCTCTTCCCGGGCTGCGGCCAAGGCCTCGGCGACCGGCCGCAGAGCCGTCATCACCGCCGCGTTGCGCTGCAGCGCCGCGCCTTCCGGCGTATGCACCCGATAAGGAACCCGCCCGGAATCGTGGTCGCGGCGAAGCATCACGCCGTCCTCGACGAGCATTGAGACGAAGCTTTCCTGCGCCGTCTCGCCGCCGGCCTCCAGTGTCTGCCGCAGATGCCGGAATTCACTGCGGCTGATGTCGGACGGCAGCAGCCGCTGATAGAGGTCGAGGCCTTTCAGCGATCGAAGCGCCGTGGCTGATGCGAACACCACATGGCCGGCGGCAGCGACCGCTTGGCGGATGTTGGCTCCGGTCACCGAATCCGGATTGACCGCCAAGTGGCACTCGTCGAGCGCCAGCATGACGTCCGGGTCTGCGGAAGCCTCCAGCAGCCAGGCCGCGCCGCGGCGCGCGGACGCGCTTTTCTCCGCATCGTCGGCGGCGGCCTGCTGGAAGCAGGAATAGGCGCTGATCACGAAGCGTGAGCCTTCCGGCCAAGCGCGGCTGTCCAGGATGCGCCGTCTTTCCGCGTCTCCCGGCGCCTGTGCCGGCGGCTCGGGATCCGGACGGCTGCGCAGCTCGGAGGCCATGCCGGCGCCCAGAAGGCCGACGGTGCCGGCGGCCCGGCTCAGCCCGGCGGCGGCGATGTCGCGCAGGACGTCCATGGCAACGCCGGCGTCCTTCGTCAGATAGAGCACGCGCCTGTCCGGACCGCTGTTCAACCATGCGCCGGCGGCGCCGGCGAGAGCCCGTCCCTTGCCGGTGCCGGTCTGGTCGGCGAGCAGGAAGGCCCGGCTGCGCCGCCGCGCCGACTCGGCCATGGCGACCGCGTCGATCTGCTCCGGCGAAAACCGCTGTTCGAGTTGGTCCTCGCTCATCTCCAGCAGCCCGCTGACGAAACCGTCGACCGGGCCGTGCCTGTCAATGACTCTTTGCGCCGCCGCCGCAGCGGCCGCCTGCTGACCCCGCGGGATCATGCAGCGCGCGGCGCCGAGGCGGGATGCCGGGACATAAGCCGCCAGCCGGCTGACAGAATCCTCTTCGCCGGCCAGACGGCGGCGGCTGCGGAGCGCTTCGTCCAGCCAGCGCCGGATATCGCCCGTCGCTGTGGCCCGCGTCACCCGCATCGCCTGCGGCGGCGCTTCGGCAAGCCGTTGCGGCCGCGGCAGTCCGAGCGCCAGCATGCAGATCGCTTCGCCTCCGGCAGCCTCCGGCGGCAGATGCAGCGCTGCCTCGATGCCTCGCTCTTGACCGATTCGCTGGCGCGCCGAGCGCAGTTCCGGCGATTCGGGATCCGCCGGGATCAAGGCGACGATGCGCCCGGCCCGTTGTTCGGAGGCCAAGGCCAGCTTGGCGCACGCTTCCGCGGCAGCCAGGCCGCGGCCGTCGAACACGCAGTTCGCGCCGCCGGAGAACAGCCCCGCCCAGCCTCCGGAATCGACCGCTCCAACCAGCCCCGCCTCACGGAGCGGACCGGCGACAGCGGCGGCGGCGGCCGCGACGGCGAGCGGCGGCGAGGCGCCGCCGGACGCGGCCAACGCCGGCACGGCCCGCTCCAGCGTCACAGCCTCTGTCCATAGCGGGCGATCGGAATCCCTGGCCGGCCGCAGCGCCGCCGCCCGCAATTCCTCGATCAGCGTTGTCCGGGATTCTGCCGGGCTGTCGGTCCAGGGGCGGAAGCCGCGGCGGCGGCCGGCGTCGATCACCGCCGCGCCCAGGCGATGCAGTTCGTCGTCGTCGATGCGGATTTGCCCGCGCGCCGCTTGGCCGGCCAGGCCGGCGGCGAAATGCCGGTAGCAGGCACGGTCGCGGAAGCGCAGCGCCCGGCGCGGCATGTGCGCCCGTTCGGAGCCGATCCAGCTCCCGCCCGGCTGCATGCCCGGCCAGAGGAACCAGCGGCGGCCGTCCTGTTCGCGCACTTCCTCGCCGAATTCGTTCTTTCCGACGACTCGGGCGCTGCGCGGGCAGCGCAGCAGACGGTAGCGGCTCTCAATGACCGGGGCGGCCAGATCCTCGCGCCGCCCGCGCAGCTCCCTGAACAGCCGCGCCGGCAGCAGCCGGGCCGTTTCCTCCGGCGCATCCGGAAGCCGCGCCGTCCAGGCGCCGGACATGCCGGCGACCGCGTTCCAGCCGCTCAGCCGGTGACCGATCCGCTCCGAACTGCGCAGCAGCAGCCGGACGCCGCTCTCCTCGGCATGATAGTAGAGCCGGACCGGCGCCCGGGCCGGAAAGACCCACCAGTTCGGCAAGACGCCGTCCTCTCAGCCCAATGCCGGACTGTCATCGGAAGCCGCCTCCGCATCGCGGATGATTTCCGCTTCCGCGGTGTCCCTCAGGAGCGCTTTGCGCCGTTCGTCGATCTGCCGCCGCAGATCGACGATTGTCTCCGCCGACGGGCAATGCATGCGGTCGACCATCGGCACAGCGGCAGCCCCGTCGCGCTCGAACAGAGTCTGTCGCTGTTCCGTCGGCCAGGAATAGAGAGCTACGGAAAAATCATCCTCCACCAGCAGGATGTCGCTGCCGGCGATTTCATGAAAGTCGATCCGCGGCCGGTAGGCCGGCCCGAAGCTGTCATCCAGCGTCCGCCGGTGCTCTTCCGCCACAGCCGTGATCCAATTGTCCTCGGCGGGGTCAAGGCGGCCGCGTCCGCCCATGTCGGCGTGCGCGTCGGCCAAAACCGCCCGGACGGCTTCCGCCTCGCTTTTCCTGCCGACCGCTGCGGTGATCTCCTCCGGCGGCAGACTGGTGAGCGGCGCGAACAGCCTCCTCACCAGTGCGTCATTGGCGCGCGCATGCCGGCTTTCGGCGGCGTCCGCCGTCCCGGACCCTGCCGCGCTGAGAACCGGGGCCCGGAAAACCGAACCGGGAGCGGCTGCCAAGCGGCTGCCGAGGTCATCGCTCAGTATCTCGCCGAGGCGGCGCATGCTGGTGTCCGGATCGGCGCCGTTCATCCGGAACAGCTCGCGCCGCAGGTTTCGCGCCTCGGCGTGCCGGCAGACAGCATCGTAGTCAAGGCCGGGCGGCAGGTCGATCTCACCCGATCGCTCGGCGACGCGGAGGCAGAGCGTCGTGCAGGCGATGCGCGGCGGCACTTCGTGATCCTCCTTTGCCAACTGCCTCTCGACCTCGCTGTGCAGGCTGTTCATCAAACCGGTCCAGCGCGAGGCGTAATCAGCAGACGGGCCGCCGGTCGAGGCGATGCGCCGAAGAGTCTCCCGGCCGCCGAGCGTGAGCGGGTTGATATCAAGATCGTTCAGACCGGTCTCGGGATCCTCAAGGGCGAGACCGATGTCAAGCCCGTCAATCTCGGCGACCGGATAGAGGCGCGGGTTCCGGTCGCCGTCATGATAATCGGCGCAGCGCACCGCCAGACCGGGACCGTGCGCCTCGTCGGCATTGATCCAGGCGAAGAGGGCCGGATATTCGTCAAGACGGGCGGGAATGTCCTGTCCGTCCGGTCCAGTGATCGAGTGCAGCTTCGACAGCAGGGCAGGAGACCACCGGTACTGCTGGTGTTGTTCCTGCGTGTCTGTCATTCTTATCGGCATTAAATCGGGCGTCCTCTTTAGAATCCGTGCGCGTGCAGTGTAACCGACACCCGCATGCGGTCCGAAATCGGTTGCAAAGACGGATATTCGTGAATCTCCGGCAATTCGGCAGCGCACCGAAACAACCCTCTGATATTTCGCCCGAGGAGCGCCGTTCCGGGGACCAGCGGTTCCGGAAAATGCGTATTGGCAAACGGCGCTATACGCGGACATCGGTGCACACTCTGGAGAAATGGCGAAATTCAAGCGCTGCAGATGTCAGGATTCTGGGGCGTGCTCTGTTTTCGTTCTTGAAATTCCTGCGAACAGGCGATTCCGATGGCGGAATCCTGCCCCCCGTACGGCCACGCGCATTGGCGAAGATGCGTGGAACCCTCAGAGTCGCGGATAGGTCTGGAGAGGAGATAGGCTGAGATAGAAAGTCGTTGCCCGTAGAATGGCAGCGTGTGACGTACCAGTGAACCCGACGGAGCCTGCCGGCTGCGGCATCAAGGGATACCCTTTGTTCGCAGGCAGACGGGTTTCCGCCCAGGGCCGTCAGTTCGACGAATTCTCTTGATAGGATCTCAGGTTGATAACTCTCTTTCGTGGATTACCGGAAAGTCCGACAGGTTGGGAAGGAAGTAGATGCGGCTGAAATGCTGCCGTCACCGACCGGGAATATTGATCAGCATAGGAGTTGGCGGCAAAGATATCCTGTCTGTAGGCTTCAGACGAGTCAGCGAGCGCGAGCGTTTCTCACCAGTGGAATTAAGGATATCGAGTTCCTTTCCTTTGGCAAGTTGGAGAATGACCAGGTCGAGATCGAAAAAGGACGCGGCTGTCTCATTTGCCAGGGCACACCGCGTTTCATTAACGGTGACAGGATGCTCGGACGCAAGAGCATGAATTTTGCCCGGAATTGAATCCAAGAGTTGAACACACATTTGTTCGCGGTCGTCTTGCCTGAAATTGAACAATGGGACAGCGTTGTGATCTTGCAAAGAATCATACCCCAGCATTCCAATACCGCCGTGGCCATAATGTTCGAACGTATTCTCGTTTTCCCAATGCCGTTCAATCATGACATTCCGGGCCGTGGGGTGGTTGGACAGATGGAGAAACCATAGGGCGCGCCGTGATTGTCTGGGTCGAATGAAAAAAGCGGTATCGAATTTTGCGCCGGTTGTCTTCCGAACCTGATCCCGCAACAGCCTTTGAACGAGTGCTCGGCCACCTGCCTTGTCCCGAGACTGGATCAAATCCTGTATCTGCGAATTGGACAATTGCACAGGAACAACGGCCTTCTCGAAATGTGGCGTCTTGGAAAGAATATTCACGAGGGCATCGGCAGCAAATGTCAGAATGACTTCCGCAGCTGGCAATTCGGCGAAAATGCGGGAAACCATCTTCAGTTCCACCTGAGAATATCCGGTTTGATCAAGCAGGAATATTGCCCTGCCTGCCCGGGGTTGCCTGCTGTGGATTGAATGGAGTATGGCTTCGATTTGGCTATCGAACAGGCCGTTCCGGACGACGATCCTGTCTTCGTCGACCTTGTATCCGCGTTCTTCGAGAGTTTTCCGGAGATGGTCAGTGTGCGCCGTTTCCTTGTCGACAAAATAGAATTTGCAGTCGAAACTCAGGAGTTTCTTACGGTTCCGGTTAAGCCTCTCACGTGCCGAGGATGCTTCCTCCAGCATGATCAACGGTGATCCCGACAGAAAGGCGCCGTTATCAAGAAAAATCCCTCCACCCGCAAATCCGTCGACCAGATCGAGTCTGAACACATCCCGGCTTGGATTCCTGTTTAGCCTGTCGAAATAGGCCCGAAGGTAGCTTCGCAAGACACGCAACTTTGCCTTGCTGTGCGACTCGATCGTTGGCGGAAGCTGATCAGGATACCATTCGAAAGCCATGATCCGATCCATTCCGTGCATGGCCCGGCATGCCGTCATATGTTTGGCCGCCAAGCTTGCGTCCGCCGGCTTTCGGTGTTCGGCCGCCCCACTGCTTGAAAAAGAAAGGCACGTCCGCACGCTGACATTGGTCGCGGATCTCCAAGACCCATTCCTCCTTCATCGGTCGCGCATTCGGGCCACTCTCTCCACCTGCGATGACCCACGAAATCCCAGCTAGGTCGATATCCCCGACAGGACCGAGGAGTGGCTCCAGCGACAGGAACCGGACGCTGGCCGGCGATGCCTGCAGATGCCGGATTCTGGTACCGCCCGAGCGGTCCTCGACTGAAACGCCGCACCAGATATGCTCCGGTGCCGTGTAGCCTGGATATCTGCGGCGGAGGTAGTCCCGCATGCGCGAACTTCGTTTTGTCAGAACCTGATAGACATGCCTGTCAGTTGCTTCCATCCGGTCAAAGACATCGTTGATGAACCGCTGCGGCACCCTCTTATGGAAAAGATCGCTCATCGAGTTGACGAAGATCATGCGCGGCCTGCGCCAGCGCTCCGGCTGATCAAGCCGCGCCGGCCACAGACGCAGATCGAAGCCCTGCTCGTACGGATGCCCGGGAATGCCGCGCCAGCGTTCGGCGAAACGCTCCGCGTAACAGTTGTCGCAGCCGCGCGTGACCTTCGTGCAGCCGGTCACCGGGTTCCAGGTCGCATCGGTCCATTCGATCGTGGAATTGTCTGCCACCAGCACCTACTCCTGCAGCTTCAGGCACTGCCCGGCCCGGTGCGGGTTGTCGGAATTAAGACCGTTAAGGGCCGCGACCCCAGGCTGGCGGGAGCGGTCGCCGAGCGCAGTCGGCGCGACATCTCCCAGACGCGTCTGGGCGGGCTGAACAAGATACCGGTCGCAGCGGCCGGAAACAGCAGTCGATGCGGTTATGGTGTGTGACGTGCTGTGGTTTGCCTGCTGTTCGGCCGCCACCTTCAGGTGCGCCAGCGCCGGCGTGCCCCGCAGCTTGCGGTTGTTGCGGCCATAATCGTAGGCGGTGTACCCGATATCGCTGCGCGCCGTCGGGTCGGAGCCGGCATCAAGAAGAAGTTCGACCATTTCCGGCGAATTGTGTTTGGCGGCGATAAGCAGCGGTGTCATCCCCTGAGTGGTGGCCAGCTTGACATCGGCGCCGTGCGCGAGCAGCGCCTTCACCGTTTCCGTTCCTTCCGCTGCCCACGCCGCCCGGTAAACAGAAGTCCTCTTGTACTTCGTCGACTGCAGGTTGACCTGCATGCCGAGATAGAGAAGTTCGCGGACGGCGCTGGCGCGATCGCCTTCGGCGGCCCAGTCCAGCGGCGTGCCGCCGCCTTTGCTGCGCAGGGCCAGGCTGGCGCCGAGATCGACCAGCAGCGCAACCGTCTCGGCGTCTCGGGCGTCGAAGATCGGCGGCACGCTGTATGCTTCATCAAGGATGTTCGGGTCGATATGGACCTTCTTCACCAGCGTCCTGATGGCCTCCGTGTTGCCGGTCCAGGCGGCGAGGTGGATCGGGAGGGCGCCGTAGCGGTCCGGCTGGCGCGGATCATGGCCCTTATCGACGGCATTGATGATATCTTCTCCAGTGGCACGGCTGATCCATTCGCCGTCGATCAGAGGGTTGGCGGCGCTGACGGCGGTCGCCAGAAACAGGGCGCCGGCGGTTGCGACGATCTGTGTCGTTCTCTTCATCATTCGGTTTCCGTCGTCTTTACATCCATCCGCCGCCGCCCCGGTTGCTGCTGCTGTCGTCGCTGACGCTGTCACGGTCGTCGCCCCCGTGGTTGCGGCGGTCTCTGTTATAGAAAACAGGGTTTCTCGGGTTGCCGGTTGACTCGGAGCTGCTGAAGTCCCGCCGGTCGGCCCCGATCGGCACTTGGTGGTAGACCAGGCCGGTGACGCGGTCACGGTAGCCGCGCTCATCGCCGTTGCCGCCGTCATTGCCACCGCCGCCGCCATTGTCATTCGTGCGCGGCAAACCGCAGTGGTTGGCGGTGCTCACCACCCGGTCGGTTTCGCTGCCGGGCTTTTCATGGGCGCCCCGATGCGGCACCGGCCCGGCATATTCGACCTGCAGCCATGACCTCCGCCTTGTCTCGACGACAGTGCCGACCTGACCCTGCGGACAGGACAGGGTCTGCGCCCGGTCTTCGCTCCGCCGTCTCTCGCGCCGGCAGTCGTCGGCGGCGATCGCCCAGGGATCGATTGAGGTCATCCGCGCTGCCGGACGGTTCCAGCTGTCCGGAAAAGTGACAGCGGTGGTCCAGATACTGCGGTCCTCGCGCACTCCGCCGAGATCCCAGCCGCCGCCATGCACCGACGCACAACTCCGCGACCTGCTTTCGACCCGCCGCAAACGGTTCACATCCACCTGCTCGCCCGGTCCGCCGTCGCAGAAATCCTTCAGCACCGTCGGGCCGCCCCAGTCGACGACGAACGCGGTCCGCCGGGCGTCGTCCGGCTGCCGCTGTTCGGTCCACGGGTAGGACATCATGCGCATGCTCACCGTGCCGGCGAACGGACCGGAGCCTATGCGGCATTCAACCGGCATAACCACCGTGCCTGTCTTCGGCGGCCGGCAGTTGCGCCCGGTCTCGATCCAGGCCCCCGCGCCGCTGTCCGGCGCGACCTGGGTGCCGAAGCCGTCCGAGACGGTCCGCATCTCACGGCGTTCGCGGATCCCGCTGCCGACTTCGCCCGCAGGGCAGTCGCGCACGCGCCATTCCGATCCCAGGCTGGTGCGCCTTTCCGCCGCCGGGGCCCGGTAGCGGCTGACGATCGCCGGCGCGCCCTCCGGCAGGCGGCAACGGCGCAGCGCCGGAGTGTTCAAATCGTCGCTGCCCCATTTCTCGACGCCGATGCGCGTGATCCGGTCAAGTTTGCCGTGAACGCGCACTTCGTCGGCTGTCACCCAGCCGGCCATGTCGCCGTCGGGTCGTATATACGAGACCAGCCAGCCCCCGCAGACGCGCGCCTCGACGTGGAAGTCCGCCAGCCGCTCCAACTCCTGGCGCGAGAAAGGGCTGTAGGGCAGGTGCGCCGCCGGCAGGGAACCGGCCCTGGCGCGAAGATGGTCTAGCAACTCCTCGTCCAAGGCCGTCTCCAGCGCCGCCGAGATGCGTCCGTGCGCTACCCTGAGCAGCCCAGACTGCGCATGCGCCGCCGTTCGCCGAGCCTGACGCTCGCGCAGCCATTGCTCACCCGTCCAGTCGAACCGATGTCCAAGCGGCTGTGCCGCTTCCCCGCCGCCGGCCATCGCTGCCAGAACGGCGGATGCCGCGAGCCCCGACTTCCCGGTTTTGCCGCGGTGTTGGGCGGCTCCCCGGCTCTTATCCTTTTTGCTGCCCACTTTCATCCTCCCGAACAGGTGGTTCTCTTCAATTTAGCGTTCCAGAGGGCGATCGCAAATGCCATCGGGCAGACAAGTTCGTTTCCGGGCGCCGCTTTCATGATCTCCGAAGACTATGATTCATCAGAGATACGAGTGCTCCTCGAATGGGTGCCGCAATGAAATACTTTCGTGCCGCGGCGTTTGCTGAGTCGCCGGCTTTGTCAGTCAAGCTGAATAGAATGCCGGAACAACGCTATTTGCGCGGAAGCCGTTGCTGCATCTTTATTCCGTCAAAACGGGTTGCCATAACATGCCTCCTCCTGCCGGGTGCCATATCCTGCGGATGCAAGCGTCCAGCCGCCGCCTCCTTCGCAAGAGGCTGAATTGAATCCGGCTGGATTTCAGGATTGATTCCCGCGTCAGCAGCGCGGCAGCCGTTTCATCCGGCTGCCAGCCGCCGGTTGCAGAAGTTCCGTCCCAGCCGCGCCAGCATCCACGCATCTGGCGACGGCTCTGTATGTTGCGGAATCCCGAGGCCATCAGGTTCAGTTTAGACGCTGGGCGGAGCCGCCGTGCCGTGATTCTTCGGGCCGTAAGCCTCAGTGCCGAGTGCGTCCCGCGTTCGATCATCGCCGATGCTGCCATTCACTCCGTTCGCAGGAGGCGGAGGGCCTTGGCTACATAGCTGATCAGACGGCCTGCCGCTGCCAAGCCGGCGGTATATCCGCCTGAGCCGTCTCTTGCGTATCCGGCACGCCCGTCATCCGGCTTATGGTCAGCGCCGCGGATTATACTGTGTTCCGTTCCGAAGATTGCGCCTATCCACAGGAAATCAACCGGCCTGATCCGGCCGCGTCAGATCAGCGGTCCATCCTTGCCTCAGCCTGTCATCGGCCTGCGGGGCAGAGCGGTTTGGATCAAAGACAGGGACCGGAGATTGATCGTCGCGGTCATGAAGCACTTCGGATTTGCCCCATATTGCCGGCGAGATAAAACTTTATGGTCGGCGGGCCGTCGCCGAACACGAACTTCACATGGTTGATGCCGATATTGGCCGCCGTCGGTCCGGCCGCCGTCTCGACGACATGGCTGCCGATTACCGAAACAAGCGCCTCCGCCTGAGCCGGCGTGCAGAAACCGGCGGCAGCGGCGAAGCGCAGCCGCTCGGCCCATAGAGCCGGGTTCATCTCGGTCCAGCTGCCGGGACGGAGAATCTCGACGCCGAGGCGGCAGAGCGGCCCGCCGGCGGTGAAATCCATCGACAGGCTTACGAAGTCGTCAAACGGCCAGTCTTCGGTTAACTGAGCCAGTTCACCTGCGTCGCCCGGCCAGTCCAGACGGCGGGCCGCGTCGGCTGCGGCATCGTACAGGCGGGCGACAAGCCGGATCGGCAGGCCGTCCTCGCGCCGATGCGCATAGCGCCCGGCATGTAGGACAGGACCCGCGAATCCGTGCATCAGCCGGGCGGCGAAATGCCAATCCCGCCGCACGGCCGCATCCGTTTCCGCTGTCAGCCCGGCCAGAAGTTCCGCAGCCACGCGGCCATCGCGGAATCCGCCAGGGCAGCTGACGCCGCGGGCGCAGCCGACGATCCGGCTGTCTGTGTCCATCATGAACCACAGAAGGCAAGTAGGCCCCTTGGCATGAAGAAATCGTTCGGTGACGGGACCGGGCGCGCCGCCGTCACGCCACTGCCCGATCTCACCGGCGGCAATGCCGCCGGGCGGAAGACAGAAGCCGAAATCCATTCGTTCGAGGTTACCCGGCCGCAATTCAAGGAAGAACTCGTGGTTGGCGGCCGAGGCCGGAACAGCGGCGCTGGCTTCCTGAAGCCGCCGGAATCCGGCATCCGTCGCCAGTTCGGGCCGAATGCGCGGTCGCAGCGCCGCGAATACTTCGGCCAGCGAGCGGAAACACCGGCCGGCCGGTGAACAGGACCAGTGTTCACGCATGCGAGGCCGGCGGATGCAATTGAAGCGGAGTTGGAACAGCTCTCATCCGCCGGCCCCTGCAAATCAGCTGAACTCGAGCACGACATTGCTGTTCGCCGCGCAGGCAGTGTTGATCTCGGCCACAGTGTCGTGGCCGGTCGTCACTGTCGCGGTGGCGGCTGTGATGCTGGCCGGAATGGTAGCCAGCGTAGCGATGCCGGTCAGTTGCGCATGTCCCAGAAAGCTGCTCAGGATCGTAATGCATGTGCCGTCGCGGTCGGTCTCGACTGCGATGGCGAATCCGCCGTCCCAGCCGGCCAAGGTGATGTCGCCGCCCTCCGGGCTCTGGATGTCCGTGCCGCGAACGAAACGGGCCGGCACGTCGCCGGCATTGACAAGCACAGCGGCTGAGATGCCGGTGTAATTGATCGATGCCGTGTAAAGACCGCGCACGGAGCCCATCAGCGTCTGCACGAGCTGGGAAGTTTGCGACTCGCGCAGATTGGCTTGCAGCGTCACGAATCCGGCGATTATCCCGGCGATCGCTACCACGGCGACCACCGACCATAGCGCCGTTTCGAATAGCGTCAGGCCGCGCCGCGCCCGTCGTGCGGTTCCTGCGATGCCTGGCCGCAGGCCGCGGCGGCGCAGTTTCAGGCGGGCAGTCCGGCAGGCTGTTGACATCATTTCATGGTCCTTTCTGGATCGGCAGAGCGGTTGAGAGGCCGATATAGTCGAGGCCGGCTGCGCAGTCGCGCACGCGCCCGGCAGCGTCCGCTTCGGCGGCGGCGTCCGTTGCTCGCGCGGGTTGTCGCAACGTCCCGAAGGCGGCAGGTTGTGCCGGAACCGGCCATTTTTCAACGCCGGACAAAACGACTTTTCGAACAGCGTCACGCCGGCTGTTGGCGCGGGGACTCATGACGTGCCCGCCCAGCTGCGCGGAGGACCGGAATCGATATGCACGAAGCCTGGATACAACCCGACGCCGCCGACCTCGATCCGGACCATGAACGCCGCTAATTCGCGGATCGGAATCCCGTCGATGCGAATATCCACCGCGCGTCCGTACATATGCCAGGAATCCCGGGCGGCGCCCTTCAGGCGGAGATTGGTGGCAGGTGTGCGGAAACCGGACAGAATTGCGACATGGCCGCTGCCTCCGTTCCGACTGGCGGCCTGCGAGGCGGCCGCCAAGGCCCAGTAGAGGCGGGCGCAGACCCGGACGCAGGTCGACTCGCGCCAGTCGCGCAGAAACCAGTCGAGCTGTTCCAGCGCGTGGCCGTCATAGCCGGCGCCGGAAACTCCGTAAAACCATCCCGACCAGCTCTCGCCGGTATGCGGGCAACTCATCTCCAGCCGCGGCGCGACGGAGGCCGCAAGCATGTCGAGTCGGGATCCGTGCCTTGCCGGCGGCGGCGGGAAGGGCGGCGCTTCAGGCCCTGGAGGAACAGTCGCCGTGACCGGCGCGGCTGCCATCGCGGCGGTGCCGGACAGAAACGTGCGGCGGCGGATCATTTCGTCGGCAGGCGCACAGCGCGGCCGTTGAGCCGCAATACATCCAGACCGCCCTCAACGCGAAGATCAAGTGCGTCGGCGTCTGCGTCTGCGGTGTCAAACGGTATGCCGAGTCGCCGCGCCAGTGCCTCGGGATCACGGGATCCGGCGGAGGAGAGCATGGCAAGGAGTCCCGAAAGCCGTCCCTCGATGCTCCAGTTATTCATCGCCGGCCCGAGTGCGCCGATCCCGCTGAAATCCGCCTCGCCAAGGCGCGCGGTCACTTTTTCCACCGTTATACCGGCCTTCGGGGTGGCGGCGCGGGATCGAAGACTCGCCGACAGCGAAGCCGGGGGCAGCGTCAGCCCCAGTTCCGGCCAGAGCAGGCGCTGCAGCTCGGCGGATGCCGCGATACCGTCAATGCCTGCCGTCAGAGTTCCGTCGCCGGTGTTCAAGTCAACTTGCAGGCCGCCCAGTTCCGCCCTCAGATCTCCGGGAGCCGTCATGTTGCCCGCCTCAACCTGAAACCGGAAAGCCAATTCTCCCCGCATGGCCGCCCCGGCCGACGGCCTGCCAAGAGCGGACACTTGGACATCGCCGACATTCCAGAAAATCCCAGCAGGATTGCCGGAAGCAGAATGCCTGCGGCGCAGGGATCCGGAAGCATCGTCGATCCGCGCTGAAAAACTTGCCTCGCCCATCAGGTCGGGCGAGTCGGCGAAGCTGAAAACCAAGCGGGAGGCGCGCGATTCCGCGACCAATGCGCTGCCGTCTTCGAATTCCGTCAGCTGGGTCGAGGACACCGGGCCGGCCTTGATCGCCAGCGAATAGCTGTGGCCGGTTTCAACAAGCGAAATGCGGGCGTCGGCGGCCGCAAGCAGCAACTCGCCGGTCAGAGACCAGAATTCGATCAAATCGGCTCCGGCTTCAAGTTTTCCGCTGCCGATCCGGCCGGCGAGGCCGCTGCTGTTGAAGAACAGCGCCGGCTGCCCGTCAGATATCCGCTCGATCCGGTGCAGTTCGCCGGCGGAAAAGCGGACGGCATCGCTGTCCTCTTCGATCTCCGCGTCGGACAGACGCACTGCCAGCCTGCCTGCAAGCCCGTTCGGCGGATGAAGCCCGAACATCTCCGACACCAGGTTGCTGGCTTCGTTTGACAGTTCGATGCGGCCGCTCTCGTCGAGCAGTTGCCGCAAGTTATCGGCGGCGGCGGCCGGGACAAACTGAAGAAGGAACACTGAGGCTGAAACCGCCGCTAGGAGGAAACTCGGTGATTCACATTGATCGCACATGATTCGATGAATGTAACTGACATAGGCATGCAGCCCGAAACGGTTGTCTATCCAGAAACGTGATGTGAGGGGATTTCCTAAAATTTGATTTCCGAACGGGTTTCGGGTTGCTTCCCGAAGCTATCCGTGTCATTTCTGGATGCCTTTGGAAAACCTGTTCTCCCAAAGCGGAAAGACGCGGCGAGGTGCAGGAGTATGATGATCGGTTATGCCCGCGTTTCCAAGTTCGAAGGCTACCGGGTCATCGACCCGCAGCGGGATGTTTTGACCGGAGCAGGCGTTGATCCTGAACGCATTTACGAGAACCGCCTTTCGGGATCCCGCGACGACAGGCCCGGTCTGGCGGCATGCTGGAAGGCGCTGCGCAGTGGAGACCCTTTGGTTGTCTGGAGGCTGGATCGGCTGGGCCGCACCGTCAATCAGCTGATCATGCTGATCGAAAAGCTGCGGGCAGCGGAAATCGATTTCCGCGCATTGACCGAGGAAATCGATATTTCAACACCGGCCGGAGCGATGTATTTTCATATATTCGCTGCCGTGGCGCAGACGAACGCGATCGCCCGTGCGAACGCACGACAGCCAAGATTGAAGCGGCGCGGTCACGCGGCAGGCTGCGCGGGCGTCCACCGGTGCCGATCGGGCGGCTGCAGGGCGCGGCGACGGCGATGTCCGACCCGGATGCCAGACCGAAGGCCGTTGCCAGCGAATATGGAATCGGGTTGACCACATTGTACAGATATATTCGGGCCGGACGGCACGCCGCGCGAGCCGATGAATGCGCTGCTAGCCCGGTTACAGGCACTAGGTTGTGTACCCAAACATTTGACATGCCGAGCGGGTTGCGGCACAGTGCCGCGCGACCAGCGGTGAGAATGCTCAAAGGAGATTTGAAATGATCGGCAGCCGGCATGATATGACGAACGAGCAATGGCAGCGGATGGAGCGTGTGATGCCGAAAGGTCTGCCGGGACCTCCGCGCAAGGACGACCGTAAGGTAATAGACGGGATATGCTTCGTGCTGCGCACCGGCATGCCATGGCGGGATCTGCCTGAGCGTTACGGGCCTTACACGACCTGTTACAACCGCTTTAACCGCTGGAGCAAATCGGGCCGCTGGCAGAAGATTCTTGATGATATTCAACGACTTGAAGAAGCGGAAGAAGAAGCCGCGGACGAAAAGGACGACGGCGATCCGGCGCCGCGGAGCCGGATGATCGACTCGTCGTCGATCCGAGCTCACCGCCATGCCGCCGGGTCGCGTAAGGACGGCGTGCCGCAGGAGATCGGGCGTTCCCGGGGCGGCTGGACAACAAAAATCCATGCCATGGTCGACGGCAAGGGCGGGCTGCGCCGCATGCGCCTGTCGCCCGGGCAGGCCGCCGACTGCGCCGAGGCGGCGCCCCTTCTTGACGGCCTTGAAGCCGGCTGCGTCCTGATCGCCGACAAGGCTTACGACACCGAGGCCGTTCTCAAGCAAACGGCGGAAGCCGGCTGCCGGGCCGTCATTCCGTCGAAGTCGAACCGCAGGCGGCAGCGGCCGCTGGATAAAGCCGCCTATGCGAAGCGCAATGTCATTGAGCGTTTCTTCGGAAGAATCAAAGAGTTCCGGCGGGTCGCGACCCGCTTTGACAAGCGAGCCCGCAACTTCGCCGCCGCTGTCATCCTGACCGTCATCCGCTGCCTGCTGCGGAATGACGCAAAGGGGATAATTGAGTCCACGACCTAGGGCGGCGGTCATGGTACAGAGCTAAAGTAGGGGGAACATATACTTAAATGAGCAAGTGAAAGGATACGAAATGAAACAGAAACGACCTAATAAACTGAACCCAAGCGATTATGTTCGTCCAGTGGGAATCACTCCGGCGACAACGGCAACAAGGCACGTTTCAGAGGTACTGCATTCGGGGTTGAAAGACCCGGACTCGTTGTGACGCCAAGGCATGTCGTTGGCGCCGCGCCTGTGGATCGTATCTATCTTGAAAGCAAAGGGAAAGGCCAGGGGTTGCAATAACCGAGCGAAATCCGGTGCCATCCGACAGCAGACATTGCCGTCTTGAATTTTGATAACAATGATGTTGCGTCGTTCTTCACTATCGCCTCCCCGCCTGACGGCATGACTGATTTTTACTTGGGAACCGATGTTTTGTCCTATGGTTATCCTGCCAAAGTCACAGGTCCAGACTCCGTTTCACTTGAAGAACGTCGTTTGATAAAGGGAAGCATGCAACGAACATCTGGTGTTGAATATGAATTCAGTTTTCCGACTATCTATGGTCAAAGCGGTTCACCAGTATTTCTGGATGATGACATTGAAAAGGTGATGGCCATGCTCGTTGGAAATGTTGATCAGGAAAGCCCCGTTGAGTTCTCCAAGGAGAAGGATGCAGATGGCAACCCTTTGAGCACGACCAGCAGGATTGTCAGTTACGGCTACGGCTTAGCCTTGTGGCGTTTCAGGGACTGGATTCTGGGCGGGTGAAGACCCTGACGGTCAGCATGGTGCCGGCCGCCAAGACTGGGTTTTTCGGATGCACATTCAAATTTATGATCCACTAAAACAGCCGGTGTGACAGCAAAATGGAGAGCACACGAGTCGAGATGATTTCCCAGAGCATGTTTGTTGATGCTGAACACGGCTCGCGGCGGCAAACTGATTTTTCTGGTCAATGCAGGCATTCTGCTAAATGGACAAAGCCATGATACAGCGGAGCGGACTTCCTTTTGGCAGCGAGTTTTCACCATCCCAGGTCGAACTTTCTGAAGTTCTGGAATTCGCCGAGATTCATGGGGGTAACTGGCACGCTTTCGAGGATGCCGTACGGCTCGCCTATTTTGACAAACACAACACCACCGAATACAATCAACGCAAACTTGCCAATAACACCAAGCTCGGGATGTTCGCTTACGGGATCATTGATCGTAATGCCAACCTTACGGAATTTGGCAGGCAGTTATATGCGCTTCGTGAGCAGGATGATGCTCTTTATGCTGCTCTTGCGAAACACATTCTGCTCAATCTTCACGGAATGACGCTGGTACGCTGCATTCAGGACATGATTGTCGCTGGCGAGAAAGTTAATCTGACCACTCTCCGGGACGGGTTGTCGGTTCGCGGCGTGGATTATCCATCAGGCGGCAAACACCCGAGTATCATGCGGCTTTGGCTTGCCAAGGCCGGCGTTTTTGTCGGTTCCCGCTGGCAGGTTGACAGTCACCGGCTAGAGGATGTGCTCGGTCTTAATCCAGATGAATTTGAAATCTTGGCAGGCTTCACACCGGAGCAGCGAGCCTTTCTTCGCGCCTTGGCGAACACAGGCACATCCGAACCGCAGCCGGCGAACGATATCGCACGCCTCGCCAGTGCGACCTATGGCGTGAGATTTCCTGAGAAGAGTCTGCCAAAACTCGTTCTGAATGCTCTCGTGGATGCTGGCTACATTACTGCCCACAAGACCACGGCCGGTCGCGGTGCCAAACCCTTTTTGATTGCCGCCACGCCTAAACTTGTCACAGACGTTGTCGAACCCCTGCTTGATCAACTCAAGCATCAAGTCGACCCGAAATTGCTGAAACTCTTGAAGACTCCGCTCTCATGCATTTTGGATGAGATGGAGGACAAGAACCGTCATAAATCCGGTCTCGCGCTCGAAGCTCTGGCGTTCAAGATCATGCGAATGCTGGACATGACCTATGTGGCGACCCGCCTTCGTGCAGATCAGACCGGCGGCGCAGAAGTTGACCTCATATTTGATAACGCAAAACTCATATTTTCACGCTGGCAGATCCAGTGCAAGAACACCGCGCGAGTCTCTCTTGATGACGTGGCGAAGGAAGTCGGCTTGACGCACTTTCTCAAGAGCAATGCCATCGTGATTGTCACTACTGGTGAAATCGGCAGCGAGGCTCGCCGATTTGCCAATATGGTCATGGCTGATTCCAACCTTGCTGTTATCATGATCAATGGTGATGATCTTGCTTCAATCAAGAGCAGCCCCGTGTCAATCCTTCGAGCCTTTAAGCGTGAGGCGCAACACGCAATGCGCCTGAAGAAACTGGACCTTTGAGAAGGCAATGCGATGACCCCACAGCCTCTGCCCGCTTATTTGCAGACCCGTCTTGGATGCATTTACCATGCCGACAGCCTTGATGTTATGGCGCGTCATGATGACGCGTCGGTCGACCTGATCATGACAAGCCCGCCTTTTGCTCTCACCCGCAAGAAAGACTATGGCAATGAGCAGGAAGACGACTATCTCGACTGGTTCACAGACTTCGCCGCCCAGTTTCACCGCATATTGAAAGATGACGGGAGTTTCGTGATCGATCTTGGCGGCGCATGGAAACCCGGGCTTCCCATAAGAAGCCTCTATCATTTCAAGCTGTTGATCATGCTGTGTGAGGATTACGGCTTCCATCTGGCACAGGAATTTTACTGGTGGAACCCTTCCAAACTGCCCACGCCGGCGGAGTGGGTGAATGTTCGCCGCATCCGCGTGAAAGACAGCATCAATACCGTCTGGTGGCTGGCCAAAACACCGTGGCCGCGCGCCAGCAACCGGCGGGTGCTTCAGCCTTATAGCGACAGCATGAGGAGTCTCCTTTCCAATGGCTACTCTGCGAAGCTGCGTCCTTCCGGGCATGACATCAGCAAAAACTTTTCTATCGACAACGGCGCGGCGATCCCGCCGAACCTGATTGCAATACCCAATACCGAAAGCAACAGCAGCTATATGCGGTATTGCAAGGAGAACAATATCAAGATGCACCCGGCCCGCTTTCCCGCAGCATTGCCCGAATATTTCATCCGCATGGTGACAGATCCCGGCGATTTGATTCTTGATCCATTCGGAGGAAGTTGTGTCACGGGTGAAGTAGCAGAACGTCTTGGACGAAAGTGGGTATGCGCAGAACTAATCGAAACCTATCTTCGCGGGGCTGCAGGACGATTCTGCACCGTGGAACAACCTAGGACGGCGTTAAGAAAGCACGCATCAAAGAGGAATAATGATGGATACTACCGGGTTGCGCATCCGGGGCTTCTCTGGAATGGCGCCGACCAACAGGCATCGGCACCGCTGCCCGATGATGGTGGTCGCCGCCGGCCTGTCTCTGCAACCGTTCCTGCAACTGATGCTTAACGAGGCTCTCGAACTTCCTGATCGGACCACAATCACACGTGCTGGCGCTGTTTTCGGAGAATCTGCCGCGCAGCCGGTGATCATGGGAGATATGTTTGAGGGTTTCAATCAAAGCATATTAATTTCGGCGTGAGCTATTTTGTACAATGGAGAGAAGTCATTGCCTGACGGGGCGGTTGTGCCAAGTCCGGCTGCGACCGGGGACGCGGGCGGAAACTTCGAACTGCATGTAGACGCATTTTCGCTCGCATTGCTTCTGGCCGGCGCAGTGCCACCGATATTGACGAACACGTCCGTTGCCGAGATCCGGCTTCAGACAAGGCACTCGGGATGGAAAACCGATGATCTCTTGATTATCGGTAAGAAAAATACGGGGATGACAAGAAAGCTTGCTGTGCAGGTCAAGCGGAACTTCAGCGTCTCGGCGTCCAATGCGGACTGCTGCAAGACAATGCAGGGGTTCTGGGATGATTTTCAGGCAAGCGATCGGTTCAACGAATCTGAAGACCGATTGGCAATTGTCACCCAGCATGGCACATCAGTGCTGCTCAATTCATTCAATTCTGTCTTAACGTGCGCGCAAGCTTCGGGTGATGCAAATGATTTTTTTCATCGAGTCGGGCTTGATCGCTATATCTCCAAAAAAGCGAAACAACAAAATAAGATAATCAGATTAATTCTTGAAAATCACATCGGCAATCCGCTTGGCGATGATGACTACTGGCGATTTCTGCGAGTGGTAAATATTCTCAGCTATGATCTCAATACGTCCACCGCTCAGACTGAAGCCGCTGCCCTGTCTTTGCTCGCGCATGTAACGACGGGTGTTGCAGATGCAGTTGGAACCGCAAAGAACACGTGGGCTAAGCTCCTCGAATGCGCAAGTCGTGGCCGCCCGACGTCGGCAACATATCGCCGAGAAGACTTGCCGGAAGAAATTGTCGCACTCCACTCGGCAGTTCCGAATTCCGATACACGAGAAATAGAAACACTTCGAGTTCATGGGACATTTATTCGAGAAAATATCAGAACAGTCATTGGAGATGACCACGAGATCGACAGATCGGATAGGCTTAACGCAGTGCTAGGAGAGTTGGAAGAACATCAGATTGTCATCATTACGGGTGCCGCTGGCTCTGGCAAGTCAGCGTTGGCAATGAGACTTCTCTCTCAGATTGAAGTGAACCGTCCGGTACTTGCATTCCAGGCGGTCGAGTTTGCAACCGCTCATATCGATCAAACACTTGTGAATGCACAGACTAAAATGACCGGGCAGAGTCTACGGGCGATTCTTGCTGGCCACGACTGTATTGTTATACTGATCGAGAGTGTTGAACGCCTGCTTGAACACTCTGTCAAAGACGCGTTTTCGCATCTATTGCGAATTGCACAGAAGGACCACGCCGTGAAGCTGGTGTTGACTTGCCGTGGCTATTCGGCTGAAACTGTCCGCAACTCTCTGCTCGAACCTCTTCGCTTGAGGTATTTCGTCCATGAGGTTCCTGAATTGACGGACGAAGAGCTTCAGCAGGTTCAGGTATCTGTGCCGGGTCTTGACACGCCCCTTCAGGATATCCAGCTTAGGTCGTTTCTCAGAACACCATACCTTCTTGATACGGCATCTCGGTTGGATTGGATGGAGGAGGTGCGTCCAAAGAATGTTCGCGCGTTCAGAAAAAAATGCTGGAAGGAATTGATTCGTGATGAACAATTTACAGCTAGGAGTATGCCGGGTCGCCGCGAAAAGGCATTCGTTGATGTTGCATGCCGACGTGCAACAGAACTTCGGCAGTATGTACAGCTGGAATCGCCAGATAATGAGGCGCTTGACGCGTTGACACAAGCCTCCTTGATTAAACGTGCGCCGGACTGTTCAACGCTTGTCGCCCCGGCGCATGATGTATTGGAGGACTGGGCGATTATCCGCTGGCTGGACGGCCAGTTTTCATCTGCTGACTGTCCTGCGACCGTGCTGGCCGATTTTGTAGGCGGTTTCCCTGCTCTTCGCCGAGGATACAGACGTTGGTTAGGTGAACGATTTGATCTGGATCCGGACGGTACACGGAATTTTGTTCTTGGCGTTCTTGATCGCACGGACCTTCCGGCGCATTTCAGAGACGACTGTCTTGTGGCAGCCTTGTTTTCTGAAACCGTCGGTGATTTTCTTGACGAGTGCCTGAAAAAGACCGAAGGGAATGATACTCGGATCTTAATACGGATAATTCATATGCTCAGGGTGGCCTGCAAATCATCACCGCAGCGAATCGATATGCCGGACTTCATGTCTCAGATGTCGGTTCCCACGGGACCAGGGTGGGTGCCGGTGTTGCGGATGGTCCGCAAAAGTATCGAAACCATGTTGCCGGCGCAGTCAACGCTGATCTTGGGGTTTGTCGAAGATTGGGCGATGCAGGTTGACTGGAATAACCCGTTGCCGGCCGGTTTTGAAGAAGCCGGATGCATTGTGGAGGCCTTGCTGTCTTTTTTTGATGATAGCGGGATTAATGAGGCACGGAAGCGAACGCTCAAACTATTACTGAAAATTCCGCGCACTGTACCACGATTTAAGGAACTTGTTGCACTTGCAGAGACAAGCGAACTGAGCGACCGCAAAGCCAGAGATTTTACGGATCTCGTTTTCGATGGTGTTTCTGGCAGTTATGCCTGTCGCGACTACCCGGCTGAGGTGATCTCGTTGGCCAATGCCCGACTGATGTTATCAGAAGATGAATTCGAACGCCGGTACCGCCAACACCGGTACCGTCGATACGCACCAGAGGTCAGCGAGCTTTTCGGTATTCGTGAATGTATTGTTTCTGAGTTTTTTCCGGCCAGTGCACGTAGAGGACCATTCGCTGCGCTTCTACGATCACATCCTAAGGAAGGGCTTGATTTCATTCTTGATTTTCTCAATCACGCTGGTGAATGGTATAGTACCCGGAAATACTCCGGAAAGTCACTCGAACCGGCAAGTGAAATCACTCTGGATGTTCCTGGTGCCGGGCCAGTTCAGCAATGGGTGAACGGGCGTTTCTATGGCATGTATCGCGGTATGACGGTAGGGCCCTGCATATTGCAATCAGCATTGATGGCTCTGGAGGCATGGCTATTGAATTCGGCGACCAAGAAGGGGGAATGTCTCGAAACGCAGTTGCTTGATATTCTTCGCAAGAGCAATAATGTCATGGCCACTTCTGTTGTCGCAAGCGTGTGTGTAGCGTTTCCAGTCGAATCAGGCCGAGCGGGACTTGCGCTTTTATCAAACCGTGACATCGTTGAGCTTGATCGAGACCGTTCCGTTGCTGAAGTTTGCGGCGTACATCAAATGCTTCTTCCAACAAATCAGTTGGATTTTATTTTCGTTCAGGAACGGGTACAGTCCAACGGTTTGGAACACCGACAAAGGCATTTGGAGTTCCTCGCATACCTCATGCAAATGTTCGGCCATCCTGCCCTTCGAAATGAGGTGTGGCGGATAATAGACCATCATCGAACGGCTTTGCCGGACAAGCCGGATAGGGTGACATTGAGTTGGCGGATGACACTTGATCGGATGGACGTGCGCAATTGGACGCCGGTTGAAGTTCAGGATTCAATGAGCGGGGAATCCTCCGAGTATGTCGGAAAACAGATTCACTTTAATCTGAAAGAAATCGATCCGGAAGTAAAATGTATGGTTGATAAAATCAAGGAATCGTCCAATACGGCAATGATATCGAAGTACATGGCTTTGAACGAGCGCGCGAAAGACGTTTGGAACGGCAAATCGTATCAGGAACCTACAGATTGGAGGGGATTGTTGAATGAAGCGCGGCTAATTGAGCGTGAGACTGGAGAACCGAAGGAGTTTTGTCGTGGAGGACCAGGTTTTGCCGCCGCAGTTTGCGTCCGTGACCACATTGAAGATCTTGGTGATGAAGAACTCAATTGGTGCGTACGGCGGATCGAGCGAGAAATCCATCGAAGTGCCAACAATCCAGATGTCCCTATACGCATGGGCGGAGGAGATATGCAAAGACCTGAACAAGCCTGCGCAAGTGTCGTTCCCCTGCTGGCAGCTCATGAATACCGTAATGCGAAGGCGCTGCTTGCGTCCGCGCTTACACATCCCGTGGGTGAGATTTCTTTGTCAGCTTATTCGGGATTGGGAAAGTACTTGGGGGAACCGCAGAAGGATCTGGTTATTCAGTGTGCGGCCGCGGCATGCTACCAAGGCAGGCTTTTGCCCGAGCTGAGGAATCAGGAAGCGGCGCATCCCGGTTTTGGGCGAACGCGCAAGCCACATCTGAATGACCGTTTGACTCGAGAAGTCAGAGATGCGATTGAAAGCGGTTCGCTAGATTTCCAGAATGAATTAGCATCGCTGGATTTTAATGACATGGCAAGTTCCGGTGCAATCAGAAATATATTGGAAACGTTCGGGCATCATCCAAACTGGGAAGAGGCAAGGCTGTTGTTCCGCCGGATAACGGAATGGCTGGCTGCTGTTTGGATACGAGACGATCAGAGTCACTTTGCGGAGAGTCAACGACATTACGAGCTCGAACCTTATGTGCTTCAGGCTACAGCACAGTTCGCCCTCAAACTTCCCGCAAACTTAGCTCGGAATCTATGTCGCCCGTTGATTGATGGAGTTGAAACCAATGCAGGGGAAGTGGAAGAATTTCTGGATCATCTCATTGTTGCTGCCGCTGTAAACTCCGACGACTGTTTCTGGGATCTCTGGCAAGATTTGGCGGATAAGGCCGTCAGTGCACCATGGGTCGGCGGGCTTAACAGGGATCGGCCAAGTGAGCGGCGGTTCATTGGTCGGCTGTTCCTTAATTCTTCGTGGAAAGACAATGCAGAACATTGGAACAGGCTTGCAGGGAATGCCTATCGCATTGACACACTTGCGCGGCGTCTTCCCGCTAGCGGAACTTGTCTTGAGGCCTACGCGGCATTTCTATACAACATCGGCCGTAAATCCTTGCCGGAGTCCTTCAAGGTTGTTGCTTGGTTGTTAAAGCAAGGCGCCGGTGTCAGTATTACGTCCAATTCAAATATGACGTTTTATCTTGAATCATTGCTCCTGCGTTTTGTGTATTCGGAGCCGCACCGGCTCAAGAAACATCGGGAACTTCGTGAAGCAGTACTTGAAATCCTTGAAGTATTAGTGTCGGCAGGTTCGTCATCAGCGTACCGAATGAGAGATGATTTTGTGACGCCTGTGAACTCGAACTGTTAATTGGTCATTAGATTTGATACCATGATCGGTCCTCATATGAATCAAACCAAGGATAATTCCATAAGGAGTTGTCCACAGGGGTTGCTCGGCGCGAGGCTGTGGAAAACTTTTATTTCACCGCTCATCCGCAGCCGTGCTATCCTGTCGCGGGTTCCCCTTGCCGGCGGCAGCCGGCAAGGGGAAGCGGGGGCGAATGTCCCCGCAAGGTCGGGTCGGGCCGATCGTTCCTTGGTTTATAGAACCGTGATCAAGCATGGCCGGCCCGGCTTTCCCGTTCCCTCGCGTCCTGAATGGATGCCTGGATCAAGATCCGAATAACCATGAGAATAGGAGCATAGGGAAATGACGAAAATATGCGCAGGCTTGGATATAAGCAAGGAAATGATCGATGTGCACGCCGCCGGCGTCGACCGCCGGTTCAAAAACGACCGTGCGGGCTTCCGGGCGATCGACGGGTTTCTGAGAAAACACGCGGTGCGGCGGGTCGCTGTCGAAGCGACCGGACGGCTGCACCGGGCGGTTCATCAGTCGCTGCACGACCGAGGTTACGAAGTCTGCGTCGTCAATCCCCGCCAGGCGCGGCGCTTCGCCGAAGCGACCGGTCAGCTGGCGAAAACCGACAAGACGGATGCGAGGATGCTCGCCGCTTTCGCGGCGGCCTTCGCCGATCTCCCGGCGACCGAGCCGAAATCCGCGTTCCTCAACGGTCTCAATGACCTCATGGTCGCCCGTGCGCAAGCGGTTGAGACAATTAAGACAATGCGTCAGTGCCGCGATGAGATCCGGAAGGCGTCAGCGAAGAAGCCCATGGATAAAATCATCAAAACCGCCGAGCGGCAGAAGGAAGCTCTCGAGGCTGAGATCGAGGAGCATATCAAGAGCGATCCCGACCAGGCCCGCGCTTACCGCATCCTGATGTCCGTTCCCGGTATCGGACCGGTCACGGCCGCCGCTCTGCTCGGCTGGCTCCCGGAACTCGGGCAGCTCGACAGCCGGCAGGCCGCGGCTCTCGCCGGAACCGCCCCGTTCGCCCGCGACAGCGGCGCGAAGAAAGGCGTCCGGCGCATCCGGGGCGGACGCTTCCGCCCGAGGCGGGCCCTCTATATGGCGGCTTTGACGGCTGTGCGGTTCAATAAAGATATGTCCGCATTTTATGGCCGGCTCACCGGGCGGGGGAAATGTCATAAGGTCGCCCTTACCGCCGTCATGCGCAAGCTGGCGGTCCTGGCGAACACGCTGCTGCGCGAGCGGCGCGTCTGGGAAAAACACGCCCCGTCCGCGTCCGCACGGCCGAGCTGCGCTCCGGACCAGCCGATTCGGCGGCCCGCGGCGGCTGCGCCGGCCTCCTGAACGGGCGGAGCTTCTGTGGAAAAAATGTGCAAAAGCTGTGGGAAAAAGGAAATAAGGGCTGAATTTTCTCCCGAAACGCCCTTGAACTGAAACATGGATGCTTGATCCTTGCGCTCATAGCGATTTATTCGGTTGTACTACTGAATGTAATGATACCGCGACTGACGGATGGGATCTTGTTTCGCAGCTTCTACAATTGCTGAATAATTGTCGGAGTATCTGGCAAAACCGCTTGTGATTTATGATCTCTATCTCCTTGTATATTGGTACATTACGGTGCGGATGCCAACGATTCGCAAATTGAACCAAATTAAAGTCTCAATTCCGCGGGAGGTCAACAGGGAGGTGTCACAATGCGCTTCCTCTGGTTGCAAACACCGCACGGACAGGCATAATCATCACTATGTCTGACGATACCTTGGACTCCTCGGTGCTGTTCGCCAGTTTGCCACCGCCGAATGCGGTCTGTTGGCTCAATCCGAGCGAGGTAGCAGATTCAATCCGCACCCGGAAGTCTCACATCCGCGCGGCTGCGCAGTTCGGTTCCCGCCCCATGCATCTGGTAGCGGTCTCACGGATGCTTAAGGCGGTCAAAGCGTTCCGGGCACTGCTTGATGCCGAAGCCAAATGTTTGGCGAGCGAAGTGCAAGGCGCATTGGCGGTATTGTGGGCGGTCCGCTGGGGGCAGACGCGGTTGGCTGGAACGATCGGCGACGATCGGATCAACCCGTCCGTGACCGACCGGCTATACTGGGGCTTCGGCCACGTTCTGGCAATGGGCGAAGCCGAAACCGGCTCAAGTATCGAGAATTTTGTTCAGGATCAGTTCCCCGAGAAAGTCGTCGACCAAGATCGCATTTGGGCTGCCACCGAACACTGGGCTGAGGCACTCAGCAGACGAATCCTGCGGCTGCTAGCTGTGCATCTGGAATATACAGCGCGTCCCGACTGCGATGAGTTCCCTCCGATATTCTATGCGGCCGTCACCGGAGCGCATCCGGCGGCGGCAGCGCTAGTCGAACATGGAGTCGATCCGGACACGAAGACCGAGGATATAGCCTATGTAGAAATGGCACCGGAAGTCGATAGATGGGCATCAGAGATCGCCGGTCCCGGCACGGCGGCGGAATCGCGGCCGAGATGAGGGTTTCAGCGCTGCTGCTTGCGGCACTGCTGGCACTGCCGGCCAGTGCCCAGACGCTGCAGGGACAGGCGCGCGCCATTGACGGAGATACGCTGAATATGAATGGCCAGCGCATCCGGCTGTTCGGCATCGACGCTCCGGAAACTGACCAAACCTGCGCCTATCGGGGCAGGCGGGTCGCCTGCGGGCTGCAGGCCGGCCAAGCTTTGGCTTGGGCGGTGGGCAATCGCCGCGTGCAGTGCCACGTGGTCAGCCGCGACGGTTACGACCGCATCGTGGCCGCCTGCCGGATCGAACTGAATGGCCAGGCGGTGGATCTCGCGGCTTGGATGGTGCTCAACGGCGCAGCTGTCGCGGAAACGCGCCACAGCGAGAGATATGTTGGGCTTCAGCAGTTGGCGCAGGAAAGAAAGTCGGGAATCTGGGCATCGGAGTTCGAGCATCCGAGAGTTTGGCGGAGACGCAACAGATGAAACGAACCTGGGCAGTAGCTGCGCTTTGTCTGCCGGCAGCGCTGCCGGCGCATGCCGCCTATCAGCTTATACTGGCACCCGATGAACAGCCGGCGCGGGCAGTAGCGGAAACTCCGTTGATCACGAACACGCCGAAGAAGACTCCGGCAGTGCCAACGCTACCGTCGCGTCCGCCGGGCGGCAGCCAATGCAACATCACCGTCGAACCCGGGGACAGTCTGGGCAGACTCGCGAAGAAACATTTGGGCGATCGCAACCGCTGGGGCGAGATCGCCGAACTCAACCAGATCCGGGATCCCGACAGGATCGCTTCCGGCTGGACGCTGGCCATTCCTTGCGACAAAGGCCGGATAGCCGGCGAACCTGGATATCCGCCGCGTGATCCGCGCGACCCGCCTGAACCCGTGCCGGAATTCGTGCCTGCGGAAGTGACCGGCACAGGCGCGGAACAAGATCTTCAGCCGGCGGCGGATGCCGAAGCCGCTTTCCCAGCGGAATCAATCGAAAATGTGAATTCCGGCCTGCGCGGCCAGCAAGGTGCGGCGGAGCCGGCCAGTCCGGCTAACGGGCCGGAAATTACTGAACTTAAAAATGTCTCCGGCGCCGACAAGGAGGCCGATCACAAACGGAAGTTGCCCTGCGATGCCAAACCGGCGGACCGACACTGCGGCGTTGTCAATGAGCCGGAAAGCGCGGCAGCGTTGGATACAGATACAGACTCGGCCGCGGACAGCGGTCAACAGGCCGCAAACGAAGTTGCCGGCGGCGGGAGCGGGTCCGATGATGCGGCGAACGCGGCGCAGGTGGAAAACGGTGACGGCAGATCTGCCGAAGATCATCCTCCGGCGGCCGTCACGCAGACGACCGGCCCCTGTTCCGTGGTTGTGGAGCGCGGCCAAAGTCTGAGCGCGCTCGCTGGAAAGCATCTGGGCGATGGCGCCCGCTGGCCCGAGATCGCTGAACTCAACCACATTCGGGAGCCGGACAGGATTGAGGCCGGCTGGGAGCTGGTTCTGCCATGCCCCGGCAGCCGCGTCGCCGGCGTGCCGGAAGCGCAGGGTGAGGCGGCGGAAACGGAGACCGACCCAATACCAGCAGCGGCAGGAGGCGAACTGGAAGCGTTGAAACCTCTGGTTGCCGCCGGCCCGGATCCGGCCGACCGGAACCCTGAGGAAGTTCCGGAACCGCCGTATCCCGGGCCGGCGACTGAGGGCAGCGTCTGGAAGGCGCGGTCCAGCGACCGGCTTGATGATGTCATCGCCGGGTGGGCGCTCGCCGCCGGCTGGCAGCCCGTCATCTCGAAGCGCTGGTTCTGGCGGTTCTACACCGATTACAGCTTCACCGGCTCCTTCGAAGCCGCGGTCGAAGATGTTCTGCGCGGCTTTCCCATGACGGGGACAGCGCCCGGAATCGTGTATTTCGAGAATCAGGTGTTGGAACTGACTTACAGATAGGTGAGCATGATGACTGAAGAAGAACAATTATTCGCGCGAAGCCTCGGATTGAAGCATGCCGTGCAGACGCTGACCTCCGAGCTTGAACGGGTTTCAAAAGCGCGCAAGGCGGGTCGGATCACCGAGGATGCGTTCAGTAACCAAGGATGTGGCTGCGTCGCAGCAGCGGCGATCTTGTTGCCGTTCGCGACGGAACTCGCGCTCAAGGCGATCTTGAAGAAAAAATGCGGCAAATTTGCCCCGACGCATGATCTCGCCAAACTCTACAAATCTCTGGGCCCTGAAACCCAAAAGATCGTTGATCTTTTCTATGGCACCGAACAGGAACCGTCCATCGAAGAGATCCTCGAAAAACATAAGTGCAGTTTCATCGAATGGCGATATCCGCGTGGCGGCAAACTGCATATGGCTGTGGAAGATCTATCAAGAGTGTTGTGCAAACTTCACACCGCGTACAAGCATATGTGACCTCAGCTCTCCGCTTTCCGCGGGGCGACCGGGCGCGGCGATGGCTCGGGCGGGCGGCGCTTCTGCTCACCGCGCTCTGGCTGCTGCCGGGACTGACGGCCATCTTCCTGTACGTTGTCACTCCGCGGATCAATCCGGACAGCGGGCCGCCTTGGCCGCGGGTGGCTGACAGCGCCGTTCTGGAGCTCGCGGTCCGGAATGTCGAGATCCGGCAGGAGCCGAGCAAGGCAGCGCCGGCAAATCCGCACCACCCCTGTCTCGCCGTTCCCGACTGGGCGCTCGCGCTCCATTCCGTCCGACAGGTGGAGCTGGACGGAAACTGCCGGATCATCGCCGGCGTCTGGAACGCGCCGCTCGCCGGCCTCCTGATCGACGATCCGAAACGGATGACCGCAGAGCCGGTCGTTCCCATCGCCCTTGCCGGGGCCGCCGGGTTGGACGGAGTATCTGAGGCGCGCTGGCTGGCGCCGTCGCACAGCGATGCCTGGCTATGGCTGCCGATGCTCAAACGCACGGCGGCGGCGCGGGCGGGGCGCGGCATCGCCGACTGGCAGCCGGCGGCGGCGGCATCCGCCTGTCACTACGCGCGGCGGTGGCTGGCCGCCGTAAAGCGCTTCCGGCTGACCGTGACGTCGGCGGAAAAGGCGGCGCTGACGCGGATTCTGAACGGCTGCGGCGGCTGACTCAGCGCAGGCGCGGGCCGCCGAAAGCCTCGCCGCCGCCGGACAGATCCCAGTAGTCGACGGCTCCGGCGGGGCGGCCGCGCTCCCAGTCGATGATCAGCGCCAACTCCTCGAGATCGGCGGCGAACGGCAGCGTCCCGCCGAGCCTGTCATCGTCGATTCGCAGGGCCGAGACGTAGCCCGTGATCCGGTCGCCGCCGCGCAGGTCGGCATAGACGCAGCGCCGGTCCTCAAGGGACAGGACCGGACCGACAAGGCCGCCGCGGCCGCGGAAACGCTGCGGCGGTTCCAGCTGGCCGTAGACGGCATGGAAGTGCCCGCAGCGAAGACTGTAGAGTTCGTGCAGCAGATCCTCGCTGCGCTCGGCATGCGGGCGGAAGCCGAGGTCGATGCAAGCCTGGTTGAACTCCACGGAATGATGGTGCGGTCGCGGCCGGCTCGCTTCCCATAGCGGGGAACGGCAGTCCTCGGGCCAGGTATAGCCCTCCGGAACGCTCCAGTTCGGTCGCATCAGAGTCATGTTCTTCTCCTCTAGCCATGGAATCGTTCGAGATCACCGCGAAGGATGTCTTCAAACGTTCGGGTGAGCGCCCTCAGCCGCCGGGCGAGGGCGACGGGGAAGGGTACGGGCCGCTTTCCGGCCGAGGCCGGCGGCGCTGTTCGAAATGATCGCGCAGGATCCGGACCAGATCGGGATCGGGTTCGGCCGGCGCCGCGGCGCGGGCAGCGCGCCCGCGCAGGCGGGGGCGTCCGTAATAACCCTTGGACGCCGTCGAACAGTGACCGGCGAGCGCCGCCACCTCCTCCGGCGGCAGCGCCGCCTTCGCGCGCTCGATGAAGTCGTGCCGGAACGCGTACAGGGTGATCGGAACGCCGTCCGGCGAGAGATCGGCGGCGCGGCCCTTCAGGCGGCGGTTGACGCGGCGGCGCCATTTGTCCCATTGACCGGCCCCGATCCTGCGGGCGGCGAACGCGGCGCAGTACACGGCGATCCTGGTCGACTGCGGATAGGCGCGCAGGCCGATGCTGCGCCGGGCGGGAAGGCCGTGCTGACGGAACCACTGCGCCTTCGCGTTCCGCACGCGCAGCCAGGCCGGGCCGGAATCGACCTGCGTCCCCAGCAGGGCCTTCAGATGGCGCAGGCGGCCCAAGCGGTCGATGCCGGGCGGCACCGGCGATCCCTTCAGCGCCGACTTATACAATTCCGTGAGATCCATGCGCCCGTCCGGCGTGTCCACCGACATGCTCGCCGACAGCCATTCGACGGGGCGCAGACCGGTTGCCCAGGCCGCCTCGATAAGCACTGAAGTCACCAAATCGGACTGGTCGTCGATCGTCTCGGCGAATATGATGTCCAGCGGATCGCGGGCGCCGCGGAACCGGTCGCGCAGGGTCCGTATCGTCGATGCCGGCAGAGGCGTGTGCTTTCCGGCGCGGGCGGTTTCCGGCCGCGCCAGCGGCTCGGTCAGCCAGATATCCAGATTCTCCGGCGATGCGGTCGCCGGCGCGTAACCGGCGCGGGCGAGAATCCGGCCGAGCTCGGCGTCGAAGGCCGGTTCCCGAGCGGCGGCCAAGGCGACGAGGGAGGCGCTGACAAGCGGCTCGCAGTAAAAAACTGAACGTACCTGTTCGGTCAGGGAATCGGCGGCGGCGTCAGCGGCCGCCCGGAAGTTCCTGAGCGCGCGGCGTTCCCGCGCAAGCTGCGGCAGGGCGGCGGGCTGCGCGGCGCGGATGCGGAAAGTCTCCGTCAGTTCGGCCCAGGTCAGGCTGTCGGCGAGCGTCGCGACTCCGGCGCGGGCGAGCAGAGCGTTGCGGACGATCGCGCCGATCTTGACAATCTCGTCAAGCGGCAGCGGCGGTGATCGCGTATCGGTCACGAGGCCGCCGTCCGGCAAGAACAGGGATTTCGAGCAGGCGCGCCGCCGCCGCCGGGCGGCGAGGTCGCCGGTCTGTCCGGCGAAGGGTTCACGAAAGGCCGGTCCGCGTGCCCGGCCGCTTGCGGCAGGGCTGAATGCAGGTCAACAGGCCGGGATTCCAGCCGACCGGAAACGAACGGCGGCGGCGCGGAGCGGTCGGAAAGGCCGTTCATGGTCGTGAATACGGGCATGATGGTCGTAAACCCTGCTTCTTCTTCACCGCCGGGTGCGGGGCTTCGCCCTGTCGGAACTGCCGGTCCCGCCGAGGAACGGCGGGCCGTGCCGGGGGACGGCGATGGTCCGGGCGACGCTGTCGGGAACGGATGGAGATGATCACGGCGGCAGACCCTCCCCGCCGATGAAGTCTGCCGTGTCGTCCGGGTCGGCATCAATTTCGGCCGTCGAATGGATCCGCACGGTCGGATCATCCTGGAACGCCTGCAGGGTCGAAAGGTGCAGCATCGCGGCGGCGCAGCGGGCGGCCAGGCCGCCGCCGAACAGGCCGGCCCCTTCCAGTCCCGTTTCGACAGCCTGAGAAGCCAGGATCAGGCAGGCGTCCGTCTGCGGCGTCGGACCGCATTTCGGCTGGTCGGCGGCGGCGGAGCGTGAAGCGTCCAGCATGCCGCGCTGGAAGGCTTCCTCGGCGGCGTCCGCGCGGCCAGGCGCGCGGTCGGTCGGGCCGCGCACCTGCAGGAAGGAGGATATCGCCAGTTCCCGCACGATCCGGTCGCCGACATAGAAGCTGCGGCCGTCGTGTATGCCGTCTTGAAAGATGAAGCGGAACTCGCCCGGCGCCAGCGCGCGCAGCTCACCGGCGGTCGTGCGGTCGACTTCCACCCAGTTGTAATCGCCCTTGTCCCGTTCGGCGGAGGAAATCAGGCCGGCCCGGCGTTCGCCGCCCGACGACATCGCCACCCGCTGCCGGCCGGTCTTGGCCTGGATGAACCTCAGCGTCGCGTCCGCGTCCACCGTGGAGCCGACCGCGTTCAGGTAGGTGTTGGCCATGATGGAGTCTGCGGCCTGCGGGGTGTCGCCGCGCATCGCCTGCAGATCCTGGGCGCCGACGACGATCGAGAATCCGAGAGAGCGGGCCTGCGCCGCCATGACGTCCATGCCCTTCACCAGGTAGTAGCCGGCCTCGTCGAACACCGCCAGGAAGGGCGAGGAGGAGCGGGTCGGAGCGGTCTCGACGATCTCGCGCCGGCTGCCGACCACCCGCGATCCCGAGGCGGCGCCCATCATGCTCTTCGCCATGGCCACGATGATCCGGCCGAGATTCCTCGTCTCCTCGGGAGCCTTCTGCAGAGCCGGCAGGAGAACGACGAGGATCCGCCGGTTCAGGACGACGTCCTCCATGTCGACTTCGGCCAGCGGCGTGCGGAAGATATGGCCGAAATCGTCCGCCATAGTCCCGAGCGGCTTGGTCAGCTGCATGGTCAGATAGCCGTGCTGTTCCAGAGTCTTGGCCTCCTGCTCAGTCCCGGAAAGCGCCTTGGCGAGCGAGAAGCCGGGCAGGGTGTTCATGAATCCCTGCAGCGCCAGCAGCGTCGAGCGCGAAAAATCGCCTTTCAGGGCCCTCAGATACAGGGCCGTCATCGTCGTTTCCCGGCGGACGGTTTCCCACTGCTCGCGGGAGACCGCTTCCAGACCGGCGGCGGCGGAGGGCGGGATGTTCAGCCGTTTCGCCAGCGCCGCGATATGGCCGGAATCGCCCGTCTGCCGCGGCTTGACGCCGCCCGGCACGCCGGCGCCGAGCGGCATGTAATCGCGCAGCGTCTGCACATCCAGCAACACCTCGCCGGAATCGCGCATTTCGACGAGCGCCCGGATCAGGGTGGATATCAGCTGCACGGCCCGGTCGCGCCACATCTGGTCGCCTGATTCGCCGCCCATGAGCGATGCCACCATGTTGGCCAGCTGGTCGGCGGTGCCTCGGGCGAACGGGTTCAGCGTGTTCGACTGCGCCCCGGCGCTGCCCGCGGGGGCGTCCGGATCGGCTCCGCCGGCGGCGGCGACACCGGTGAAATTGATCAGCCGCACATCGTCCTCGCGCCCGAAACGCTTGGCCAGCGAATACACCCGGGCGTAGAATTCCGGCGTCCCCTTGCCGTCCACGAACATGCAGCCGGATCCCCACATCATGGGCTGAACCAGCAGCCCGAGCAGAAACTCGGTTTTGCCGGAGCCGGTGGTGCCGAGCGTGAAGATGTGCCGCCGGGCATCGGAGTTGCTGATCCACAGTTCATGGCCGTCACGGTCAACGCCGAGGAAGAGAATTCCGGCGGCTGACCGGTATTCGGCATCGCTGCCGTCTTTCAGATCGCCGTAGTCGCGCCCCGGCCAGCTGGCCGGCGCCCGCATCGGCAGGCGGAAGCGCAGCTGTGACATCCAGCCGGCGTAAAGCGCCGCGGTGAAGGCCGCGGCCGGCCATGCGGCCGGCAGAATGAAGCCCGCCGCGGCCAGGACGGCAAGCACGGAGGCGCAGGCCGCCGGCGCCGTCAGGGCTGCCCGGACGCTGTCGCGCAGGCTGTGCCGTCGCGGCCAGAGGCGGCCTTCCGGAGCCGATTCGGGGGCGATGCTGGCGCGCAGTTCAGCCATCATCGTCATCCAGCAGCCGGGCGGCGGCCACAGCCTCGGCGGCGGCGCGGTGAATATCCAGTTCGATCTGCAGGATCGCCAGATCATTGGCCAGAGCCAGCTGCAGCGCGATCTCGCGCGCGACCGCCTCGGGAGACATCGACATCACGCGGGCGTGCCAGTCCGGATTCCGCCAGGATGCCGCCGCCGCGACATCGTAATACTGCCGCAGACTGATCTTGTCGTCGATCGGATAGGGGTAGCCGTCGGGAGCGGTTCGGCGGGCCCAGCCGCCCAAGGGCAGATCCGGCGCCGACCGGGTCTGGATCCAGCCCAGCAATGCCGCCGGCGCCGATCGGCGGGCCGCCTCCGACTGCCGCTCGGCGATCAGCGCCCGTCCCGCGGGTGTCCGCGCTTCGGCTTCCGTCAACGGCCGATCCGGAAAGGGGTTGAGGATATTCTGCGACAGCCGCCAAACGGCCGCGTCCAGAGCTTCGGGGTCGGTCCCGCTGCCGGCGCCGGCGGTCGGCTGGCGCAGCAGCACGCGCAGGTCGGACGTCGGATCCGGCACGCCGCCGAGATTCCGGCTGCGGTCGCGGTCGGCGATGATGCCTGAGGCGACGGCGCCGGGACCGGCGCATGCCTCGACGTTCCCGCCGGCGCAGCGTTCGTAGTCGCGGATCCTGTTCCGGGTATCGTCGCCGGCGGGGGATGTCATTCCGACGCGGCTGCCGTCGGCCAGCCGCATGACGCCGGCAAGACCGCCGCAGGCGGAAGCGGCGGGATCGTAGCGGCCTCCTTCCGCCGCCGCCCGCATTCCTTCGCGGATGCGCAGGCCGGCGTTCAGGTCGGAAGCGTCTTGGATTTTTTCAGCGGCGGCGGCGGACCTGTGGACATAAGCCGAAGTCTGGCCGGCGCCGGCGCGGACAGCGGCGATGATCCGGTCGGCATTGGCGTTCCGGTTGGCGTCGCCGTCCGCCGAATGGTCGATGATTGACGCCGTGCACGGACAGAGAGCCTGGCCTGCGGTCGGCAGCAGAGCCAGCGCGAGGACGATTGCGGCCGGTCTCATTCTCCGGCTCCCAGTCCCAGAACGCGCGCCGGGTCGCCGCCGGCGGAAGGCGACAGCAGGCGTTTCAGCGGCGAGTCGGAGACAGCCGGAAGCGCGGCGAAAGGGCCGAGATCTCCGAAGCCGGAAAGCACGGGCAACGTGCCCTGATTCCAGCGGGCGGCGGCCATGCCGCACAGGGAAGAGGACAGAATCCGCGTCGGGTCGGAAGCGCCGCCGGCGATGGCGTCGAGATCAAGATCGCCGAAAGACCCGCCGGAGGATCGCAGCGCCGAGCGCAGGACACCCTGCAGAAATCCCGGCAGATCCGCGGTCATCCGCTGCGTCGGCCAGGCGATGTCAAGAGAGGAAGACTTCATCAGATCACCGAGGCAACTGAGTTCGGCCGCTGCCGTCGGCGGCCGTATCGAATCTTCCCTGCGGTGCACTTCGCGCTCGATTCCCCGGCGCGCCGCCGTCGCCAGCCTGCGGGCCGTCTCAGGATCGCAGGCGGCATCCTCGGACAGCATCTCGCGGACCCATCGCTGGTCCGGCGGCGGATCCTCCGCCAGAACCGGCAGCGCCAGCCCGGCGGCCAGCAGCACGGCCGCCGCTAGTCGCAGGGTCATGCCCGTGTTTCCCCGACAAGGGCCCGCCGCCGCCGGATGTCGCCCGGCCTCGCGCCGGACCAGAGCCGCATCATCACATCCCGGTCGTTCAGCAGCGCGGCGTTGCCGCCGGCCAGCTCCGCCGGCCGCGCCTGCCCGTCAGTCCTCGCGCCGGTGTCGGCGCCGGCGGCGAGCAGCAGCCGGACGACATCCGGCGGGCCGTGCATGGCGGCGAAATGCAGCGGCGTCCATTCGTGGTCGAGCCGCGCCTCCAGATCGGCGTTCCGCTTCAGAAGCATGCGGACCCGTTCCGGGTCGGCATGCCGGCAGGCCAGGTGCAGCGCGGTGAAACCGCCGGGCGCCGCCGCGTTCACGTCTGCGCCGGCGGAAGCCAGCAGCCAGCGCAGCAGGTTTCCGCCGATGACGTCCCTGCGGTCGGCCAGATAGTGAATCGGCTGCGCTCCGTCTCCGTCCGGAAGCGTGAAATCCATTCCGGCGTCAAGGGCGATGCTGAACAGTTCGATGTCGCCGGCCTTCCGCGCCAAGTCATGGGCGGCGGTGCGGCCGCCGCGGTCGGCGGTGTTGATCTGCCGCATTCTGGCAGCCTGGCCGCAGGCCTGCCGCCAGACATTGTGTCTGTAATTCGGACGCGAGTCCTCGCTGCCGGCCTCCTCCGCCGCGGCGGCAAGCCGGACCCGGCAGTCCGCGGCCCCGTTGGTTGATGAATTCATGATCCGTCTCCCTTCAGAAAATCCAATGCGGGCGGCGCGGCGGCGAACAGGTCGACGCGGCCCCGGCGGTCCGCGCGGAGTCGCCACCCGCATCCGTCAGCGGGCGGTTCCGGACGCAGCAGGTAGACGCGGCTGCGGATATGAGCCGGCGCGTCCTGCCGCAGGCCGTCAGGCACTGAGGCGAAGCTGACCGCCAGCGGCTCCCGAAGGTCCAGCCGGAGCCTCCCGCCCGGCGTCAGACGCCGCGACCGCCCTGCCGGTAAAACCTCGTCCGGAGCGCTCAGCGAGATATCCAGCGCGACCCGGCTGCGGTTCCGGATGCATGCCCGGTTCGGCGGCGGGAGCGGCGGCGTCGCGGCGGCATCCGTCCAAGGGGTCTCTTCCGGCGCCGGCAGACGCCGGCCGGCGCCCTCGGGGCCGCGGCTGCAGGCGGCTGTCAGTAACAGCAGCGCCGCAAGAAACGCTCCTATCGATCGGCGACCAAAGCCTCGATCATATCGAGCACCGGGCCGATATTGACGGCCAGGCCGCCGCCGACGAGATGGGTCAGTCCGGCCCCGACGGTGCCGCGCTGCGCCGGCTGAGCGGCGGCGTTCAGGATCAGCACGCCGCGGAAAATCGCCAGCAGACCGACGAACTGGATGATTCGGAGAATGCCGATTATCGTCTCCCGTGTCGCCCGGTTCTCGAAGATCCGCAGCAGTTCCGGCGCCCGGGCGAAGATTTCCGGGCCGGCATGTTCCCACTGGCCGGCGATCATGGTCGCTGTCAGGCTGTCGACGAAGCTCGGAAAGGCAAGCAGGGCGCAGCCGCAGAGCAGCATCGCGGCAGGCCCGGCCCAGCCGCCCTGTCCCGGTCCCTGATCGGCCCGCCGCCCGGCGGCGGCCAGGCCGGCCGCCGCCATCGCCGCTCCCGTCACCCAGGCCGCGGCCCAGACCAGCGTCCAGAAATCGCCCAGCGCGTGCTGCAGCCGGGCGATGATCTCCGTCAGCCTGACAAGGCCGATCTCGTCCATGCGTCATGAACGCGCCTATTCGCCGGCGGATTCAACCGCCGGGCCGCGCGCCGCCGGCGCGAAAACGATGCCCGCGGGCGTTGTCAGGTGATCGCCTTCGGGCGTCTTCCGGATAGAGGTCACCACGCCCCAGCCGCCGACCCAGTCGCCCACGCGGTAGCGGCCCTGCACCAGTTCGCCCGGCGGCTCGGCCGCGGGCCGCGGGCCCGCGGATCCGGTCATCGCCGCCGCTGTCGGCGCTTGGCGAATCACGGTCGAGCGCGATGCGTTCGGGTTCTGTGTGACTTGGCCGTAGCCGAAACGCGCCATCAGATGCAGATCGCCGGCCAAGGCGTCGAGGCGGCCCGACAGGCTCGACATCCGGGCGCGAAGACTGCCGAGCGATCCGACCACGGCCCTGATGTCGGCCTCGGCAGCCTCTGCGCGCGAGCGGTCATCGGCGGCGGCGTCATTGAGAAATCCGCGCGCATGCCGCGCCTCGCGCAGCGCGGCGGCGGCGGTGTCGTTCAGCCCGTCCAGCGCATCGGTCTGCGACTGGAGATCTCCGGCCAGCGTCCGGACAGTCGTCTCGAGCAGAGTCAGCCGGTCTTCCAGCGGCGCCAGCTGATCCTCGGCAGGCGGCGCGTTCGCTGCCGACCCGGCCAATTCGACGGTGCGCGCCTCGACCGCGGCGATTCGGGTCATCAGTTCCGCCGCCGGATCCGGCAAAGAATCGCTGTCAAGGCCGGTCATGACGGCTGTCCCGGAAATCTGCGGCAGAAAATCGGCCAGGCCGCTCGGAACGAGATTCGGGCGCAGCACGGCTGCGCCGCCGAGGGCGATCAGGACCAACGGCAGCGACAGCGGCAGAAGACGCAGCGCTCTCCGGAACCGGCGACGTTTCGGCGCCGCCGGTTCCGCGGGGACGGTATTCCTAGCGTCGGCGGCCTGATTTGCAGTTTCATCGGTCATCGGATGCTCCGTGATTGAAAAAACGCGCCGGGCGCGGGGGCAGGCGGTTCCGGCAGGACTGTTTCGGAAGGGATCCGCAGGGAATCCGTGGAATCGGCGGTCAATTGCGTCGCCGGCGGCGAAGCGGGGGATGTTTCGAAGGCGCGGCGGTCCGGCGCGCCGGCGAAGAGCAGAACCACCGGCGATCCCGCCTCGAGCAGGATGCGCGGCCCCACCGGCGTCGAGTCGGCCAGCGACCGCCGCACCGCGCCGAGCGCCGAACTCACGCCGGCAGCGATGATCTCGCGTTCTCCCGGGTCGCGCACGAGCACCGGATTGTCTCCGGAAGCGATCAGCCGCTGGCCACCGGCGGCGGCGACCGCAGCGGCCCCGGACAGCAGGCCCGCCAGTCCCGTCGGCCCGAAGCGTGCCGGCCAGCGCGGTTCCAGACGCGAGCGCGTAAGAGTCTGTCCTGTCCAAGGGCTGAGCCCCCAAGCCTCGATCGGCAGAATGCGCCCGTCCGGGAGCGCCAGTTCGCTGAAGCGCAGCAACAGACCGCCCTCGGCGGGTTTCGGGGTGAAATCGCCGACGACGCGGGCGCCGCGCCAGCGGCCCTCCGATATCTCGGCGACAGCGGGGCCGGGAAAATCAGAATTCAGACTGTGGAGCATTTCGGCATGCAGAAGATCTCCGGGCCTGATGCCGGTGTCGGCGGGAGCGCCGCCCGGCACGACGGGCGCCGCGGCTGAAGAGGTCAACGCCTGTGTCAAGGCTTGCGGCGGCGCGGCTTCCGCTTCAGCGAAGGACCGCGTCCCCATACGCGGGACAGGCCGCTCCGCCAGCGCCGTGAGGAAATCCAGCATCGGGTCGGCTGTCGCCGGGGCAGGCGGCAATGACGCGCCGTGCGCGGCGGTTTCGGAATCGTACGGGACCGGACCGGAAAGCTCCGCCGCCGCCCAGAGCGATTCCGGCGCTGCTGCCGGCATCTCCTCCGAGAACATGCCGGCCGCGGCCGGTTCGGGCGCCGGACGGTCCTCCACCGCCTCGGGCAGGGCCTCCACGGTCGGCAGATAACTGCCTTGGCCGGTCAGCGCCGTCTCAGAACCGGCATCATTGGCGGCGATCAGCGTCTCCCGGTAATCCGCCGAGTCCTTCTGTACCTCCCCGCCGGGCGTCGGATCAAGCCCTGGCGCGCGGGAGGATCCGCCGATCGGCCGCGGTTGCCGCCCGTCGCTCCAGTAGGCGGATAAGCCGGCAGAGAGAATCCCGAACACGCAAAGGATGCCGAAGGCGGTGCGCAACCGCCGCCGGTCATTCAGGAAGGGCGGTCTCCGGAGCGTAAACAGAGCCCGCCGGCCATTTTCCCTGTCCGGCCTGCCATGCGCCTGTTCCGTCGTTCCCGGATCGGCGCCGCCGTCACTGTCCTGCGTCGGCGGCGGAGGGCCGGCCGGCGCCGTCGGCGCATCCGCTCCGGAATGTGCGGAGACGGTATACACCCCGTCCAGAGTCGGGCCTCCGGGGCTTGACATGTCGTCCGCCGGCTCTTCCGTTTCGTCTTCGACATCAAGTGACGGCACTGTCGCCGGGGGTTCAGGTCCTGCCTCATCCGGGTTCCCGCCTTGGCCCGGCGGGGAAGCCGGCTCCTCTCTTGCCCGCGCCGCCCGCGCCGGAACCGGCGGGGATGTCGGAGATACGGCAGGCGCCGCCGCCTCTGGAAGCTGTCCGTCCGCGGCCAGGCGCAGCAAGCGTGACTGCTCATCGGCGGCTGCCCTGTCGTCGTCCGCGTCGGCGGCGAATTCCGTTGCTTTTCCCGGCCCGCCGCTTTCCGCGGCTCCTGCGACGGCCTTCCGGATGGTTTGTCCCGAGGCCAGCGACGCCAGCACCGACGGGTTGTTCCAAGCGTGATCCATGCTCACGGCCGGGCCACCCTTGCGATCACGGCGCCGCCGTTCACCGAAAACAGCAGCGCATTCGCCGCAGCGAGCCGGTAGACGCGGATGCCGCCGGCGGCGGTCAGCGCGTCGCTCCAGCCGGGGCCGAGCAGCATATGCGGCGTCCGCACGATCATCTCTCCCGGCGCGTCGCTGCCAGGTCTCGGCCCGATGAACCAGACCCTTACGCCGGCGACGTTCTCGACCTGCGTTTCGACCGCTCCCGGCGGCAGGTCCACCGCCGCCGCGAAGCGCAGCAGATCGGCGTCGCCGGCGGCGGCCGGAACCGCTCCGGCCAGGGCAGCGGCCGGGGCGGCGAAAGGTCCCATCGCCAGCACCTGGACATCCAGCCGGTAGTGAGGCCTCGCTTGATCGACGATCAGCGAGAGGATGACCGGGATGGGTTCTCCGGCCAGTTCGACGACGAGATTGGTCCATCCCGCCTCGACCAAGGGAGCCATGGTAAGGTGCGACGGCCCCTGCATGCCGTCGACCCCGCCGGGGTGCCGGATGTCGAAACCGCCCCGGTCGCCGACAGTCCAGCCGGCCACGGGCCATGCCTGGCCTGTGGCGTCGGAAAAAGTCACTACGCTGGCCACTCCCGGAGAGAGGCGGACTGCCGGCGGGGTCTGGCCCGGTTCCAGCGTGACCAGATCGGTATCCGTGACCGTCGCGGCTGGAAAAGGGCGCCAGTTCGCGGCCGCCCGGCCTTCCCGCACACGGGCGTTGAAATCCAGGATCTGCGCCGGCGACAGCGGCAGGGCCCGGTCCACAGCTTCCAGGTACCGGGTGACTCTCTCCGTGCCCGGCGGATCTGGATCCGGCAGGCCCGGCAGGGCCGCCGGCTGGGCCGAGGCTGAAGACCACCAGGCCAGCAATGCGCTCAGCGCCGCTGCTGACCGATGACGCGGGACACGGCCACGCCCCAGTCGGCGGTCCATGTCGGCACCCTCGTGATTTCGACCAGCAGGGTCGTGTTCTGCGTCTGCCGGGCCGATGCGGATTGATAGGTCGTCGTGACCGGAATCTCGACGCGCCAGATATACGGCCCGCCGCCGCCGACCTGTCCCTTCTGCACGACCACGCCGCCGTTGGCGACGGTCGAACTGGTCATGCGCCGGTTGCGGATCAGGTCCAGCGTTCCGGACCGCTCCAACTCGTCAAGAAAACCGACGTAACCTTCGGGTGTGAACAGCGGTTCGATGCCGGCCAATTCCCGGCGCCAGTTGGCGAAGTCCAGCGTCAACGCGCGTGTCATCGTGTCGACAGCGAAATTCACCGCCTGCGCATCCGACAGATGCGGCTGATCAAGCGGCACCAGCTGGACCAGTTCGCCGGAACCGCGCGTGGCGAAATAGCGCGGCTCCGGCTTGCTGGTCAGCGCCCAGACCGCCAGAGCCAGCGATATCAGCGAGACGAGCGCGCACAGCGCGCTGGCTGCGGCCATGCCCCTGACGGCGGCGGCCAGCGCCCAGCGGTTGCGCAGCGCGGCGGTCAGTGACCCCGAATACGAATCCATGTCTTCCGTTCCGCTGGCCGCCGGCGTCGCCGAGGCCGGCCGGCGTGGTTTCAACCGTCTCAGCATGCGTCCTGTCCGGTTCTGCGCAGCGGCGCAGCCGGACGCGGAAGCGCCCGCCCGACACTGCTGCCGAGCGCTTCGGCATCAGACGGATCCCGGCCATGCGGCAGATCCTCCGGCGTCGGCAAGCGACAGTCCGCACGGGCCGGGAAGGCGGCTGTTCCGCCGGAGGTCTGCGCTGTGCTTTCCAGCGCCCGGCAGGCGGCATCCGCCGTCGGCGACCCGGTTTGTCCAGGCTGCGGCCGGTCGGCCGGGAACATCACCGGCTGCGTCAAATCAGCCGGCGCGGAGGGCTCGGCGGTGCCCATCAGCATCATGCGGGCCTGGCCCGCCGGATCCGGAATGCGGTGTCCGGCGTCGCCGGCAGTCCCGCCGTCGATCAGCAGGAATGACGCCTGCCGTCGCCGGGGCGGTGCGCGACCCGTGCCGTAGACGGATCGGGGCCGGCGGCCTTGAACCATCGCTGTTCGGCAGTTGCGGCATTCAGGTGATGCTCTCCCAGCGACCGGCGGAACCGCCCTGCCGCCCCCGTGCCGCAGCAGGCGCGCAGTCAGACCGGGCAATCGCCCGGAGACGGCACGACAGGGGCACGGGCTGTCCGCAGCCGGCGGAATGCCGATCAGCCGCGAAGCCGGGCTGATCGCCGGGCGCCCCGCGCACCGGTGCGCCGCACCCGGTCCGGCGGCGAGAGAGCCGGAACCGGCCGAACGCGCGGCGAAGACGGCGGCGTCTCCGGCCGCATCTCCGGATTCGCCATGACAGCGGAACAGCTTGCCGTCCGGATGCAGGCCCGGTTTCCTTCCGGCATGAAAGGGGCAATGCGCGGTCCAGCCGCTCCGGGCCGGTGAAAGGGTCAGCCCGGCCCATACGACGGCGATCTCCCCGCAGGCTGCCCGCCCGCGGACTTGGCGGAGCAACTCCTTCCGATTCTGGTAAGCGGCCCGCCGCGCCGCCCGGTCGCGGGGTTCACGTCGATTCGTCATAGCTGCCTCAGGTCGCTTCCCGATCGCCACTCGTCCGACTGTTTGCAGCGCGGGCAGATGCGGTTGAAGCGGTGATCCGGCTGGAACAGTTTCAGGCAGGTCATGCAGCGGCGGGCGCGGGCGCCGCCGCGCCGTCCCAGCCTGTGGCGGGCGATGGCGCCGCGGACGCTGTCCCGGGTGCGTCCGAGACGCTGCGCGATCACGCACATATCCATGCCTTTCGCCCAGCTGTCGGCCAGAATGTCTATCTCGTCCGCCGACCACTGTTCCGGAGGATTGCGCATCTCAGGCTCCGGCGGCGGACTGATCCAGCCGTTCGGCCAGACTGATATTCCGCAGTTCGTTTTGCTCGCGGCGATGCGCCAGCCGTTCCGGCGCGCTATCGAGATAGATCTCCACCAAGGCCCGCGCCGCGTGCAGAACATGTTGCGCCGGACAGGCGAAGCCGTACTGCAGCTCGGCCAGATGATGTGCCCGGATGCCGGCGGCTTCGACCGCCGGGTTGCCGCCGAGGGTCTGGATCGCATACCAGACAGCGCGGTTTTCCGGCTTCATCCAGAGAAAACGCGCCGGCGCCAGCACGCCGCCGTCTCGGCGGCCGCTGCGCCATATTTCGACCAGCGCCGTCTCCACCCACCAGTGCCCGCGCGCCAGCTTCATGAGGCGGTCATCGGCATCGGCCAGGGCGGAGGCGGTCACGTCAGCCAAGGAAGGTTCGCGCTCCAGCGCGGCGGCGCAGTCGCCGGGACGGCGGCAGCCGGCGAAGGCTCGCGACAGTCTGTCGATCAACTTGCCCGCCCGCTCCGGACCGTGCAGGGAAAACTGCCCCAGACAGGCGCAGAACGCCTGTTCATGCGCCGGCAGCGCCGCCGTTCCCGTCCAGCGGCGGCTCAACTGCCCGGCCAGGGCAGCCTCCGCCGACGCGACTGAGACCGCATCGCCGCCGCTCCGCAGCATCCGCGCATCGACCCATTCGTCGGGTTTGAGGGCGCGGCCGAGCGGCGGGGGCGATTCCGCCGGTCCCGGCTGCTCCGGCAGCAGCAGAGAACCGGTGGCCGGCAGCTGCGGATGCGCGACTGAAATCGCCGCCTGCAGCGCCGCTGCCCGTTCGCGCAGCGCTTCCGGCGGCGCGCCGGTCTCGGGCTCTCCGTCACGTGACGGATCGACACGCAGCGGCCGCTCGGCGGCAGGCCAGACCTCAGCCTGTTCCGCGATCATGGAATCGAGATCATGGCGGCGGCGGCAGGCCTTGTCAGGGCGACAGCCCAGCGCGCCGGCCGCGGCGGCGGCGCAGAAGACGGCGAGCGGCAGCGCCGCGTTGCGCCCGCCGGCGGTGCAGATGGCCGCCGCCCTGGCCAGTATGTCCTCCGTCGATCCGGCCCCGAAAAAAGCGTCGCGGGCGATGCGTGACGGCTCGAGCAGCCAGTCCGACAGCAACGGCGCCTGCCGGGGCGCCAGCAGATCAGCGGTCCATGCCGCCGGCAGGGAAACAGCGGCGGACGCGGCGGAGGCCAGCAGGACCAGCCAGTCGCCGGCCAGATACCAGATGCCGCCCGCCGCGGCGGCGATTGCCGCCGTCAGGAGCGGGCCGTCCATGCTGCCGCTGTCCCGGTTCATGCCGCGGCCCGCCATCGGGCGGCAATCTCAGCCGCCATTTCAGAGATCGTTTGACCGGCATCGCCGCGCGCCGCCGCAAGTTCAGCGCGGCGCTGTATCTCTTTGCGCGCCGTGCCGGCCGGCCAAGCAGCCGCCAGCGCATGACGCGCCGCGGCCGGCCCCAGCAAAGCGGTCAACTCGTCCCGGAGGGCGACGTCTTCGGCCGTGGTGGAATAGGCCCAGAGCTCGCCGGCGCCCAGCCGGTGCGTCAGCAGTTGACGGACATTTCCGCCCTTCACGGTCAGGGCGGCGAAAACCGGCGCGCCGGCCGGGCCGGGACCGGTCAGGCGGCGGCGCAGCGCATGGCAGCCGGCGGAATCCAGATTCAGCTCCTCCCGCGCCAGCCGGATTTCAGGCGCCGAGGCGCCGCACATCCAGATTCCGGACGCCAGCCCGGTCAGCCGCGGCCCGAAATCGGAGAGCATCTGCGATGCCAAGGCGATCTGGACATTGTGCTTCCGGCCCTCCCTGACATCGGTTTCGATCTGGTCGATGATGCCGGGGAGTCCGCCGACGCGGTGAAACTCGTCGATGCTGAGCCGCTTCGGCGTCCGCCGGGCAAGGCCGGCGAGCCGCGTCATTCGCTGATGCTGCGAGTCGCGCAGTCTGAGCCCCGGGACATCCTCCGGCGCCAGATAGAATTCTTGCGTGCAGACATGCCTCGCCAGCATGTACATCAGGGCCGCGTTCCGTTGAGCGAGCCGTTCGGAGCTGCGTGAGGTGACATCCTGAAGATCAATGGCGCGCAGCGTCGCGCCGCCCATGTCGAAGGCCGTGGGATGCGCCAGCAGAGGCCAGTCGGAAACCGCTTCGGCGACCACGCGGCGCAGTCCGGCCAATGCCGGTTCGCCCGATTTCAGCTTCATCCCGCTGTAGATGTCGGCGATCCTGGGTTCCGCCGCCGCCGCGGCCAGATCGGCCATCACAGGCACGGCCAGCCGCTGCGCGGAGGCGGCCGCATCCCAGCGACCGGCGTCGGACAGCGTGTCGACGCACTCCCACCAGGTGGCGCGCTCGTCGCCCTGCCAGCCGGTTTCGGCCAACTGCCGGTCAACTTCCGGGATCTGGCCGGCGTTCCAGCGCTTCGGCTGAGCAGCGTCGTTGACGGCGGCGAAAGCCTGGTCGACGGCCAGGCCGATCAAGCCGCCGATCCCGCTTGAGCCGTCATCCAGCAACAGGCGAACAAAATTCACCAGGAATGTGCGGCCCAGTGCGGTCGGTCGGCGGCAGCCGGTTGGAGTATCGAATATGTTCACCGCGTAATCGGCGGCGTTGCGCAACCGTGCGATGACGGCTTCCGGGCGCCGTTCCGCCGGCAGTGCTTCACGGATCATGCCTGCCAGACCGGCGGAACCGGCGCCGATGTCGATGATTCCCAGCAGAGGCCGCGGGTCGTCGCGCCCCGCGCCTGTCAGGAAAGCGGCCGCGTTCATCGCATTCAGGAGCATCGACTTGCCGGTGCCGGGAGAGCCGGAAATCAAATCGCACCAGCTGTCCTGCAGCGCTGATCCCGGCCTGTAGGGCCAGAGTCTGCCGTAATCGGCAGCCAGCGGCAGCGGTCCGGAGTCCCAGGGCGAGCAAGGCCGGTTCAGCGGCAGCAGCGCGAGGGCGTCGGTCAGGGGCGCGGTCGCGGCCGGGGCCGTCGGGGCCGATCCGGCCCCCGGCGCCGAACCGAAATAGCAGGCGACGGGATCGCCGGCCAACGCGTCGGTACGGGCGTTTCCCCAGCGTTCGACGGCCTGCCGCAATCGGGATACGGACCGTCGTAACCGATCCTCCGAACCCGTCTCGTCCCAGCATGCGGCGCAGACCCTGAGGCGGACCAGAGTTTCTTCGGCGCCGTCCAGCGATTCCAGTTCCTGAAAGGCGTCGCGGATGCGCGTGTTGTGCGTGCGGTTCAGAAAAGCGAAAAATATCGCGTACAGCCGCTTGAAAGCCGTTCCGGCCCAGCCCCCGCTCTCCAGAAGGAAGCTGATCCGCCAGCGCAACGGCTCGTCGCTATCAGCGATGGAAGCGATCAGCCGGCTGTGCGGGGTCAGCGTCTCAGGAACCGCCGCCAAGTCAAAAGGCAGGGCGATGGTGTTGCCGATGCGGACGATTCCGCCGTCCAGCAGTTCGGCATGATCGCGCAGCAGTTGCCAGCTGAGCCGCTCGGCGCCGAGCGCTGAATAGTCGGCTCCCGTCAGTCCGGCGCGCGTGTCCGGAGTCCGGAATGTCCGAATCGGCTGGCCGGCAGGCCGGCGGCCGGCCAGACGCGGACGTATGCCGTCGGCAGACGGCGCGATCGCCGCGGAGACCGCTTCGGCGGCTTCAGCGGCTGGCATCAGACGTATTTCCTGCCCGGCCCGGCGGAAGTCGCCCGGCAGCGATTCCGCCAAGGCGTTGTGGATCTGCCTCAACTGATCGGCGACCCGTCCCGGAACCTGGGCATCGCGGACCGGCGGAATACCGGCCAGGCCTGCCCGCAGAGCCGCTCTCGCCTGCGCGCGCGATCCGGCGTCGAGGGCCGAGGGATGCGTGTAGAGCGCGATCAGAACGGTTTCCGCGGCTCCGGAAGCGGCCAGCTCGCGGCGCCGGCCGGCGATCACGTCCAGCAGATCCAGGCGCTGCGCGCGCATCTGCGCCTCGACGGTTGCCGTCGCTGCCTGGACTTGCCGGGCCGCGCCGAGAGGGTCGCGGGCATAGACGATCTGCAGGGCGCGGCCGGGATTTTCCAGCCAACCCGCCAGCCGCTCGCGCAGTCGGCCGGCGGCCTCCGACATTTCTTCTGCATCCATCATGCTGCGCACGCCGCGCCATTCGAACAAGCTGATCAGGGATCCGCCGGATGTGTACAGGGCGTGTTCGCTGTCCGCCCCTTCCAGATCGACATACTGGTCAAGCGACCCGCGCAGCAGCGCGTTGGCCGCTGCCGCGGCGGCGCCCTGAATTTCGTAGAGCACGCTCAGGCCCCCGCCGCGGCCGCTGCCAGAACCCGTCCGGCCTGTTCAAGCGGTCCGTCTTTTTCCGGCGCGGCGGCAAGACAGGCCGCGGCGCTGGAAACCGGGACCGCGGACAGGCCCGTCCCCGGAAGCCAGCGTATGAGATCGCCGTTGATGTCGCTTCCGGCTTCCGGCCACCAACGCAGATGATGCCAGCTCTCCGGTTCGCCGGCGCGGCGGACCGCGACATTGAGCATGGCCGCGGGGGAGGCGGTGCCGATGACGCGTTCGGCGGCCTGAAGCCGGCGGTTCAGTTCGACAATGATCTGGTCGCGCAGACACTCCAATGCGGCGGTGCGCGCGTCAATAACGCCGGCGGCGCTGGCATCGGCGCAGATCGTCAGCAGCCAAGCGGATGCCCAAGCCATGGAGCAGACGGCCCTCTGCGTCAGTTCCGGCCACCAGATCACCCGCAGCGGATCCATTTCCGCCAGCCCCGGCTGAGCCGGATGGCGCGCGAGGTGGCAGAACTGGCAAATCGGAACGAGATTGCCGGCGGCCCAGTTTCCGTGGTCGTCGTCCAGGTGGTGGATTTCCATCCAGCCGGGTACCGCGGTGCCGCAGTCATGGCAGCGCTGCCGGCCGCGTCGCAGCGCGTCGCTTACCGCCCGGCGATGAGTCCATGCGCGCTCGGCGTGCAGGCAGAGCGGAACGGCAGCGTTCACGGGATCGGGAAACAGCATTGCCGGCGCCCTAATTGTCGGACAGCACTTTGCCTGACAGGTTGCCGACTTCCGCGCCGTCGCCGAACAACGAGGTCACGCCGACACCGAGCGTCTCCGGCAGGGCCGCCAGCGCGACACCGGCCAAGAGCCAGCCGACCGCGCCTGATACGCTGGCGCTGGGGTCTTGCGGATTGGTCGAGTAGGCGCGGAACTTCACCCCGGATATGACCAGCATGGCCAAGCCGATGACAGCAGCGATGACGCCGACGAGGGCGCCGAATTCTCCGATCTGTGAAGTGAGGCCGCTCGCGATCTGGCCGAAATTCTGATTGTCCTGCGCGGACGCCGCGGACGCTGGGACGGCTATGGCAGCCGTTGCGCCCTGCGCGTGCGCTGCCGAAGCGGGGAACAGTTTCATAACCGGGGGGTCTCCTGGTTGCGTGTCTCCTTTCCGCTTCCATTGCGTTCAAAGCTGTTCCGAGGGCAGTCTACTCCCGCATACGCTGCCGTGCAAGCGCTGTTCCCGCCGGGCGCGGACGTCTGGCGCGGTCTTTGGCGTTCGCCCCGCGCAGGCGGGCGTTCGTATCGCTTGAACGAGACAACGCCTGTCAGAAAACCCATGTTTTCGGCGACAGCCGGCGGCGTATACGGCTTGGATTCGCGATCCCGGGGCACGCCGAGAGTTAGAAATTAACCATCAATTTTGAATTGACGGGCATCCGGCAGCCGCCGGAGTGCGGCTTACCGCTTCCGGATCAGGTGGATCGGGAGAAAGCCGTTGTCGCTGTGAAAAAGCAGGAGTCGGCGTATCAGCGTTTACCGCCCTTTAAGGTGCCTCTTTCAACCGGAGCGTGCTGATGAATCGGAGATCGCCGGATTGGATGTGAATGTCGGGCAGGGCCGCAGGCTGTAGAAGGCGTAATGCCGCGTAATCCGATTTAGGAACTGCCGGAGGCTGACTTCAGGCGGAAACAGCGGAGGACAGTCCGCCGGAAAAGACATTCAAATCAGCGGTAAAATATACCCCCGGTTAAAGTCTGAGCGTATAGCTTTGGTTACTGAGTGCGGAGTCAGTTTGCCCGATGCCTGACGATATCAGTGGCCGGCAAGGGACGATTCGGTAGCTTTTTACCCTCGTCTCCCGCACGTGGTGGATTGACCGGAGGGCAGAGTCGAATACAGAATGAATCAGCCTAAAGATCAGTTGCGGCTGAACCTAGATTCTTTGCCTTGTTGCCATTGGCCGACTCGGCGAACCTTTCCAAGCGATCAAGAAAGTCCTTTTCCGGCTTCAACGTCGTTACTCGGCCAACCGAGGTGAATATCCTGATGCGAAGAGACCGAGCAGGCCGCCCTTGTCTTGGGCCCACAAGTTTGGCGAAATGCGCAAGAAAATCGGATTCATCTTCAAGTTTAAACGGAATAATGAATTCAGTTGTTTCGCCATATCCGAGCGTTTTTGGGCACTGGGCAGATAGCGGATGGTTGGAGAGCAGGACTGCGGGTTGCGCTTTTCGCCTCTTGCCGGTGCGCCATTTAATGTTTTCAAGCACAACAGGCCTCTCGCCGACATTGGTCACCCGGATTGCAAATATTTCTTTGCTGTATCCGTGGCCGTCAAGCAGAACTCTTGGCCCTGCCCAGCATTTCAATCTTACCTTGCTGGCGCGGCCGGGGGTGTAAGACATACATTTGTTTGCATTTCTGTATTCGGTCTGTATTCTGAAGTTCAGCGGATGCCGAGTGTTTGAAACGGCGGGAACAAAGCTGGTGCTCGGTATCACGAGGTTTTGAGCGGAGGATCATATCATGGTATCGAAACAGTTATGCGGTTCGGATATCCGTCATCCCGATGCGGCGGCGTATCTGAAAGGTTTGAATTCTCAGGACGGACGGCGGGCATCGGTTGTTCTGTCGAATGCCGACGGGTCGGTCAGCTGTTACCAGCTCGCCGAAGGTGAAGTGCAGGCGGCGCATATCCGTTCATCGTCGGACGGCGGCGCGGCGCCCCGCCCGGTCGCGGGCCGCGGGCCGTCTGATGGGGCGGTGCGGGATGAGGATTTGTATGAGGTTTTGATGTCGGCGGAGCCGGATCTCGATCATGCAGCATGCCGGTTGCGGGAAGATTCGCAGTTGCAAACAGGGCAGCGGCTGAAGAGGATGCTGGAGCGTGTGGACGAGGCGTTGCCGGCGCCGCGTTGTCCGAAATGCGGTCAGCTGATGACCCGGCAAGGGCGGCGCTCCAAGATATTGGACACACGTTCAGGGGCGGCAGCGATATCGCGCCGCTACTGGTGTTGCCGCGCATGCCGGACGGGTTGCTATCCGCTGGATCAGCGGCTGGGGCTGGCTGGCTGCGGCTATACGCCCGGCATGGCCCGGATGACAGCGACGGCGGTTCACGATCGGAGTTTTGATTCGGCGTCCCGGGCGCTTCAGGAACTGTCGGGCATCCGTGTCATCTCGCGCACGCTGGCCCGCCGGACACACAAATTAGGTGAAGAGATTCAAGCCTTTGAGCGCACGGAGGTCGCAGAGGGCGCGCCCGCCTCGGAGCGGATGTATCTGTCGATCGACGGCACCGGTGTTCCGATGCGCGCGTCTGAGACAGCCGGCCGGTCGGGTCGCCAGGCGGACGGCTCCGCCCGGACGCGGGAGGCTGAGCCAGCGACTTCCTATACGGCTGATCGGTACGATCCGAAAACCGGCGATGTCCGCAAGAACGGTGACTGTCAGACATTCAACTGCCGGATTGACAGCGCCGCGGCGCCCGGAGACGGTGAGCGTTCGGACTTCGTTCAGCGCCTGGATCGGGACGCGCGCCGGTATGGTCTGTACAAAGCCCGGGAACTCGTCGTCATTTCGGACGCGGCCCGATGGATCGTATCAAGTTGCTGCGCCTTGTTCGCATCCCGGAAGGTCACCTATATCTTGGATATCCATCATGCCTTGGAGTATCTGACGGCGGCTTTGAAGGACATGGATCTGCCGGCTGATGAGCGGCGGCGTCAGTTCGCCCGTTTCAAGGCGCGGCTTCAGGCCGGACGGGTTCGTGATGTCATCGCTGAGCTGGAGCGTCATCCGGGGCCCGCGGTGCGGGAATGCTGCCGATACTATCGTGGGAACCAATGGCGCATGCGCTATGACGAGTATCGGCGGCGGGCTATGCCGTCAGGGTCGGGCGTGGTCGAAAGCGGGTGCAAGCAGGTCGTGGCCGTGCGCATGAAGCGGGCGGGGTGTCACTGGTCAAAAGCCGGGGCTGACGCTGTGCTGGCCCTGAGATGCTGCCTGATGAACCATCAGTTCACCGACTTTCTCGACTGGCGGACACGGCAGGCTGCGACGGCATGAACAATCAAATGTCTTGCACCCCGCGGCCGGCCAAATAGAGAGCGACGCCTGCTGCTGCGAAGCTGCCGAGTCCGCCGATCCAAGTTCCAGCGACTCCTAAGAGTTGGACAATTTGCTCTGACGGCATGCATCTTCCATGCGCCGATGTCGGCGGTGTGAGGTTCAAGGTAGTTTAGTCTCATGTTTATTTCAACATCCGCCGGGACATTCCCGGCTGAATGTCTTGCGGACCAGATTGAGGGTTTCGCGCCGGTTTCTGAAGCGCTGCCTGACTGTCATTTCGTCACTTCCTCCGGTTCGATGATCCGCTCCCAGATATCCCGTGCCCGCTTCTGTGCTTTCGCAATGTCGGTTCGGGACATCCGTGCGGCAAGGAAGTCCTTGACTTCATCCGCTTCGCTTTGCCCTTGCGCCCGGGCGATGCTCGCCCATGCGTAAGCCTCGACATAATCCTCTGGAATGCCTTCGCCTTTGGCGTAACTGAAAGCGATGCGGTGCTGCGCAATGGCGTTTCCCTGCTCCGCTGCCCTGCGATACCATCGGAAGGCTTCGGCATCGTCTTCCGGCACGCCTTCGCCGTAGTTGTACATAACGCCGAGTTTGAGTTGCGCGAGGGCATCGTTCTGCTCTGCGGCTTTGCGGTACCACCGTACCGCCTCGGCATGGTCTGTCGGCACGCCTTTGCCAAAGTGGTACATGTTGCCGAGGTTGATTTGCGCACTGGCGTCGCCTTGTTCGGCGGCTTTGCGGTACCACCGGACGGCCTCGACATCGTCTTCCGGCACGCCTTCGCCATCAGCGTACATTTTGCCGAGGTTGAACTGCGCTTTGGCGAAGCCCTGTTCGGCGGCTTTGCGGTACCACCGGACGGCCTCGACATCGTCTTCCGGCAGGCCTTCCCCATAGTCGTACATAACGCCGAGGTTGGATTGCGCTTTGGCATAGCCCTGTTCGGCGGCTTTGCGATACCATCGCACGGCTTCGGCGTTATCCTCCGGCACGCCGTGGCCGAAGTCGTACATATAGCCGAGGTTGAGCTGCGCAGAGGCGTATCCCTGTTCTGCCGCCATGAGGTACCATCGGAAGGCTTCGGCATCGTCTTCCGGCACGCCGTCGCCAAGGTCGTACATACCTCCGAGAATGAATTGCGCCACGGCGTCGCCTTGTTCGGCAGCCTTGCGGGTTTCTTCAATCTCTTCGGGTGATGTCTCGGCGGATGCGGCCGCAGCGGCAAGCAGCAGCATCGTGATTGCAGCCGCAAGAGCCGGAAAATCTCTGAACATCCTCTTGCCGACCGTCTGCATCGCTCTTTGTCCCTGCATGCGCACCGGAACCAGCCATAGTTGTATTCAGCTCCGCAATCAAGGCATCATCACGGCCAGCCGGATGTTGGCTTAGGCGGCGGACTCAATCATCAGCTTTGCGGCATTCCGCAGCAGGCTGCGGACGACGGTGAGGATAACAGCGGCGACGAAGATACGCCCCCGCTTATCAGAGCAGATCGCGACCCGTCGAAACTCTCTGATTTTTTCGAAGACACGCTCAATTATATATCCAGGCACATATGGAGCGAGGCGGTCGACCGGACAGCTGTATGCGGATGGCGGCGGCTTCGAGCATGCCAGTCCATCCGACTCAGGCGCCGCTCGCCCGGCGCGGCAAGGCGATTCGTTCTTTGATCGGCGGCGGCGTTTGACCGGGGCGGCCTCGCTCCCCCGGCGGCGGCTGTCGGAACGATCGGCAAAGGATTGAATTCTTTGACTTCATCCGGTCTCGGAATGCCGGCCGCACGGACGGCTTGACAGGCTCATGTAAAAAATAAATAAAGAACATTATGAATACATCACGCTTCACCGCTCCCGCCCGGATCCCTTGGACGGATTCCGCCGCGCCGCCGGATCTGACAACGCTGCGCCGGCGGATCGCCGCGATTGAACATCGTCCGCCCGCCCTGCGCCGCGCCGGCGCGGAAGCCCGGGCGCCGCTGCGCTGGCGGCTTGGCGTCGGTTCCTTGGACGCCGCCTTGCCGGACACCGGCTTGGCGGTGAACGGGCTGCACGAGGCGGCGGGCGCGGCCGTCGCGGACGAACCGGCGGCGGCCGCCTTTCTTTCCGCGCTTCTGGCCCGGCTCATGCAGGGCGGCCGCCGCGGTTCGGTGCTGGTCTGTCAGAGCCGCCGCCGGGCGGCCCGGTCCGGCCGCGTTTACGGTCCGGGCTGGCGCGATCTGGGACTGGATCCGTCGGATTTGCTGGCGCTGCGCGGCGCCCGGGAGGCCGACGTGCCATGGGCGGCGGAAGAGGGGTTGCGCTGCGGCGCCCTGGCGGCGGTGGTGGCCGAGGTCGGGAAGCTTTCCTTCACGGCCAGCCGCCGTCTGTCGCTTGCCGCCCTGGAAGGGACGACTCCGGCGCTTTTCGTGCGTCATGACGGGCTTGGATCGGCAAGCGCCGCGAGCACGCGCTGGCAAGTGGCGGCATTGCCGAGGGAAGGCGGTCCGTTCGACGGGAATGCGCCCGGAGCTCCTCGCTGGCGGCTTGTGCTCGCGCGCTGCCGAGGCGGGCGTCCGGCGACCTGCAGCGTGGAGTGGAACCGTGAGACGGGTGATTTCCGCATGGCTGCCGCGCTGGCCGGTTGACCGGCTGCGCCGGGCGCGGGCCGGCAACGGCTCCCGCGGCGGCGCGGCGGTTCCGGCGTCCGCCCCGTTCGCGCTGACGGCGCCGGACCGCCGCGGACCGGCGCTGTGGTCTGTCAACCGCGCAGCCGGGAATGCGGGGCTGCGGCGCGGCATGCGGCTTGCGGACGCCCGCGCCTTATGCGCCGGTCTCGTCACGGCAGCCGCCGATCCGGCGGCCGACCGGCGGGACCTCGAGCGGCTAGCCTGCTGGTGCAGCCGTTTTTCTCCCCGCTGCGCGGTTGACGGCCGCGACGGATTGCTGCTCGACATCACAGGCTGCGCCCGCGTCTTCGGCGGCGAAGAGACGCTCATGGAAGAGATTGCGGAACGGCTCGCCGGTTTGGGGATCAAGGCCCTTCTCGGCCTTGCCGACACTCCGGGCGCCGCGCGGGCGCTTGCCCGCTTCAGGCCGCGGACCGACCCGCCGGGAACGCGCATCGCCGAGCCCGGCGGTTCCGGCGATGCGATCAAAGGGCTCCCGGTCGAGGCGCTCGGCATCGAAATCGGGAGCGCCCGCCTGCTGCGCCGCCTTGGAATTGTCCGCATCGGCGCTTTGGACCGTCTGCCGCGCGCGGCGCTTGCCCGCCGCTTTCCTTGCCGGAAGGAGGAAGAGGGCGTGCTTCTGCGCCTTGACAGGGCGATGGGCCGGCGCGCCGAACCGATGACCCCCGCGGTTCCGCCGCCTGTCTTCATGGAGCGCCTGTCCCTGCCGGAACCGGTGACGGACCGGAACGGGATAGGTTCGGCGCTGGCCCGGCTCATGCCCGGGCTGACTGCGGCCTTGGAGCGGCGGGGGATGGGCGCGCGGTGTCTCGCGTTATGGTGCTGCCGGGTTGACGGCGATGCCGTCCGGTGCATGGTATCCACAGCGCGCGGGACCCTGGACGGCAGCCGCCTGCTGCGCCTGTTCCGGGAGAAGCTCGGCGCTGTGGACCCCGGTTCGGGCATTGATTGCGCCGTGCTTCACGCCGTCCGCGTCGAGCCCTTGGAGACCGTGCGGCAGCCGCTCATCGGAGACCGGCCCCGGAGCGGCGATGTCGACATGCTGGTCGAACGCTTGCAGGCGCGCCTCGGCATGGACGCCGTTTGCCGTCTGGAGCCGGCCGACTGCCACAGACCTGAGGAAGCTGAACGGATGCTGACGGCCGGCCAAGGGACGGCGCCCCTCCCTTGGCCCGAAGCGTCCGACGGGCCGCAGCGGCCGTTCCGCCTGTTCGACCGGCCTGAGCGGATTGACGCGACCGCGGAGGAGCCGGACAGCCCGCCGCGGCTCTTCTCTTGGCGCGGTGCGCTGTATCGCGTCGTCCGCGCCGCCGGGCCCGAACGAATCGAGCCGGAATGGCAGGCCTGGGCATGCGCCGGCGCGGTGCGCGACTATTACGATGTCGAAGATGCCGGGGGACGGCGCTACTGGCTTTACCGCGCCGGCTTCCGCGACCGCGCCGGTCAACGGGAGGCGTCCCGCTGGTATATCCATGGACTTTATGGATGACACGCCCGCGATGCCGGTCTGACGCCGCTGTCGCCTATGCCGAGCTGCAGGCGGTCAGCAATTTCAGCTTCCTGCGCGGCGCTTCCCATCCCGACGAACTGGTGAAGCGGGCGGCGGAACTGGGACTCGCCGCCCTCGGCATCGCCGACCGCAACAGCCTCGCCGGCGCGGTGCGCGCCCATGTCGCGGCGAAGGCGGCTGATCTGCGCCTGCTCATCGGCGCGCGGCTCGATCTCGTCTCCGGCCTTTCTCTTCTCTGCTACCCTCGGAACCGCGCCGCCTACGGACGCCTGTGCCGTCTGCTGACCCGCGGCCAGCGGCGCGCGGCCAAGGGGGGCTGCATTCTTCATATGGATGATCTGATCGCGCATGCCGAGGGTCAAGTGTTGATCGCGCTGCCGCCGGACGGTCCTGACGGGAGAGGAGGGAATCGCGGATGCGCGGAATTTCCGGCGATGCTGGCCGCCTTGCGCCGGCGGCATGACGGTCCGCTTTACCTGGCCGCCCAGATGCTTTTCAGGGGCGACGACCAAAGCCGTCTGAACCGGCTGGCGGAACTTGCCGAGCGGCATGCCGCGCCTTTGGTCGCTGCCAACGACGTCCATTATCACGCGGCTCGGCGCCGTCCCCTGCAGGACGTGCTGACCGCGATTCGCGAGCGCGTCCCCGTGGCGGCGGCGGGCCGCCGCCTTGCCGCTGATGCCGAACGCCGCTTGAAGAGCGGCGCCGAGATCGCGCGTCTGTTCCGGGGCCATGAGGACGCCGTCGCCCGCACCATCGAAATCACGGAGCTCTGCCCCTTCAGCCTTGACGAGCTTGCCTGGGAATATCCCGATGAGCCGGTCCCGGCGGGCAGTTCGCCGCAGTCCCATCTGGAGCATCTGACTTGGAAGGGGGCCGGCAAGCGGTTCCCGGACGGCGTTCCCGCGAAGATCCGCACGACCCTCGGTCATGAACTCGCGGTGATTGCCGAACTCGGCTACGCCGCTTACTTCCTCACCGTGAACGATCTCGTCGTTTTCGCAAGGGAGCGGGGAATCCTCTGCCAAGGGCGCGGTTCGGCAGCCAATTCCGCCGTATGCTACTGCCTCGGCATCACCTCGGTCGATCCGACCATGATCGATGTTCTGTTCGAGCGTTTCGTCTCCCGCGAGCACCGCGAGCCCCCTGACATCGATGTCGATTTCGAGCATGAGCGCCGCGAGGAGGTCATCCAGTATATCTATGAGCGCTACGGACGCGACCGCGCAGGGATCGCCGCCGCCGTGGTCCGCTACCGGACGCGCAGCGCCGTCCGGGACGTCGGAAAGGCCATGGGGCTTTCGGAGGACACCGCCGCGGCCCTCGCCAGAGCGTTGCGCAGCGGGCGTCACGGCAAATCCGGGGGAACCGTGCGTGCCCGCATGAAGGAAGCCGGCCTTGATCCTGCCGATCCTCTGCTGCGCCGCGCCGCGGCGCTTGCCGAGGAGCTTGTCGGCTTTCCGCGTCATCTGTCCCAGCATACGGGCGGCTTCGTGCTGACGCGCGCGCCGTTGGAGGAAATTGTCCCTATCGGCAACGGCGCGATGAAGGGCCGCACTTTCATCGCATGGGACAAGTACGATCTGGAAGCCATGGGTCTGATGAAGGTCGATGTGCTCGGACTCGGCATGCTGACCTGCATTCGCAAGGCTTTTGAGCTTCTGAACCGGTGCAAGGGACTTGATCTGACGCTCGCTTCGGTTCCGCAGGAGGATCCGGCGGTCTACGACATGCTGTGCAGGGCGGACTCGGTCGGCGTCTTTCAAGTCGAAAGCCGGGCCCAAATGAACATGCTGCCCCGTCTCAGGCCGCGCTGCTTCTACGACCTGGTCATCGAAGTCGCGATCGTGCGTCCGGGTCCGATTCAAGGGGATATGGTGCATCCCTATCTTCGCCGCCGCGACGGGCTGGAAGCGGTCATCTATCCGGCGCCGGCGCCCGAACACGGGCCGGCTGATGAATTGCGCGCGGTGCTGGAAAAAACGCTTGGCGTGCCGCTGTTTCAGGAACAGGCGATGCGGATCGCCATGGCGGCGGCGGAGTTCACGCCGGACGAGGCGGCCGCGCTGCGCAGGGCGATGGCCGCCTTCCGTCGGCGGGGAACGGTCGGGCGGCTGAGGAAAAGAATGATAGGGCGCATGACGGCGCGCGGCTACGACCCCGATCTGGCGGAACGGTGCTTTCGTCAAATCGAGGGGTTCGGGGAATACGGTTTCCCTGAATCCCACGCTGCGAGTTTCGCTCTGCTGACCTATGTGTCATCCTGGCTCAAATGCCATCACCCCGACGTATTCGCCTGCGCGCTGCTGAATGCTCAGCCGATGGGGTTCTACGCACCGGCCCAGATTGTGCGGGATGCCCGCCGGCACGGCGTCGAAGTGCGCCCGGCGGATGTCAATTCAAGCGGCTGGGACAACAGTCTGGAGGACGCGGGAAACGGACGTTTCGCTCTCCGCCTCGGAATGCGCCAAGTGAAGGGCCTGAGCCGGGAGGCGGCGGCGCGCATCATTGACGCGCGCCGCGCGCCTTATCCCGATATCGGCGCCCTCCGCCGCCGGGCCGCGGTGTCGGTGCCCGCGATTGAAGCCTTGGCGGCGGCCGACGCGTTCAACTCCATGAATCTCGACCGGCGGCAGGCTCTGTGGCAGGCATGCGCTCAGACCCGGATGCCGTCCGCGCCGCTGTTCGCGGCAGCGGACAAGCGCGCGGAGAAGGAGGATGCGGCGATCGCTCTGCCGGAAATGCCTCTCAGCGAGCATGTGATCGAGGACTACCGGGCGCTCCGCCTCTCGCTCAAGGCGCATCCGGTTTTCTTCCTGCGCGGACGGCTTGCCGCGCGAGGCGTTATTTCGGCCGCCGAGACGATGCGCGCCGAGGATGGCAGCCGGGCGGCGGCGGCCGGGCTCGTGCTGGTGCGTCAGCGGCCCGGCAGCGCCAAGGGGGTGTTTTTCATCTTGATGGAAGACGAGACAGGCACGGCCGACATCGTCGTCCGGCCCCGGATTCTGGAGAGATTCCGTCCGGCGGTGCTGTACGGCCGTCTGCTGATGGTTCGGGGCCGGATTCAGCGCGTCGGCGGGATTGTCCATTTGATCGCAGGCGCGGTGGAGGATTTAACCGGCTGGCTCGACCTGCTGAAGCCGGATCAGGAAGCTGCGCCGGGCCTGTCAATACCCCGTCCTTAAGTACCTGTGACTGCATTGTGAAGTCCGGCCGCGGTGACTTCCAGCCGCGAAGCCGCTCAGTTCCGCGATCAACGATGGCCGTGTCTCATCCGGCGCGGATTGCCGACTGCGTCCGAATATTGAAGCGGCGACCGGCTTCCGCGGCCGGAACCGGCGACAGGATTCGGAGGCCGGGATGCTTGACAATGCACACCGATAGCGGTGAAACTTCCGCCTGGAATGCAAAAACCGCAGCGAAGGGGACAGGTTCGGCCTGATTCTCAGCTCCGGCTGATTAAGAGGAAATTTTTTCATGAGGCCCTTGTCAGTGGATAAGCGGCCGGTTTCCAGTCTGGCGGACACCGTCTCCGCCAGACTCGAACCGGTCCGAATTCTTCCCGGTTTGCGTCTTGACCGTGATTCCGCTTCCGGAACCGCTCTGCCGCCCGGCGCGGGACGCGATGACGCGGTGAAAACGGTGATATCCTGGCTGCGCATGCGGCGTGCGCCGGATTCGGTCTGCAGGATGTTCGGGGCCTTGGCGGAAGTGACGCCGGATCTCTGCTGGACCTCGCCGCATTCCCTGGCGCGGTTCGAATCCGTCCGCGTAGAGGTCAGGGCGGGGGAGGCCCGGATCAGGCGCTTCGCGAACGTCCTGCGGCGGACGTGCGTTCTGCTCAGCCGCTGCCTGCGGGCCCTGACCGGCCTCGACGGGCGGGAAGAGCGGGACATCGCGGCGCGGATCGGCGAACTGAGCCGCGACGTCGTCCGAATCGCCGGGGCGCGGAAACACGGTGCGCTCGCCGAGGACCGTCTGGCGGCGCTGCAGGCGGCGGCCGGGGAGATCAGGAAGAGGGTCAAGGCCTTGGAGGAGAACAAAACCGGAGCGGGCGCGGAGGCCGGAGAATCTGTGAAAGAATCTGTGGAAAAGCCTGTGGAAAGTTCTCCGGACGCGGTCTCCGGAACGGTTGATCCGGCCGGTCCGCCGGTCAATTCAACCGACGGCCCATTACAAAGAGAATCAGGTAAGGAAGACCGAGGTTGTAGTAAGTCTGGTGAAAAAGGTTCCCTTAAGGATGCTCCGGAGGTGAAATCGGCGCCCGGACGTGTTGAGAATGTGCCGGAGGCGGTCAGGTCGGTGATGAGCCGGGACTTCGAGGCGGCCTTGGCCCGGGCGGCGGAGTCCGGATGCCGCGGCGAGGCGCGTTTCAGCATCGGCGCGCGTCTGCTTTGCGGGCGGATCGGTATTTCCAGGCACGCCTGGAGCGAGGCGGTCGCCGAAATGGGGGATCAGGCGCTTGTCGCCCTGGCGGTGCTCGACCGGAACAGGTTCAACTTCCACAATCCGGTGCGGTCTCCGGGCGAATACCTCAGGGGGATGACCCGTCGTTCCCGCGAGGGCGAACTTGATCTGGCCAAGTCGGCAGAGGCGATCAAGAGGAGGGCGGAGCGGGCTGAGCAGCCCCGGCGGCGGATCGCCGCCCGGCTGTCGCCGCTGCCGGAATGATGCCGTTTCCGGGCCGATTCGGCGGTTACGCCGCAAGCGGGACCGTCAGCGGGGCGAATCCCGCATCGGGATTCAGCCGGGCTGAGATCAAGCGCCAGATAGTCGCACCAGTCCTGCATCAGCTCCCGCCGCTGCTCAAGCAGGTCGGAACGCGCGTATGCGGCTTTGGTGCGACCGTAAACGGAGTGCGCCAGCGCCGTTTCGGATGCCTCGCGCGGGACGCGGGCCTGTTCCGGCGCCCAGTCCCTGAACGAGGACCGGAATCCGTGCGGCACGGCCGGTATGCTCAGCGTCCGCAGCATTTTCGACAGGGTGGAGTCGGACATCGCCCGCCCGGACGCCGCAGGCCAGAGCAGGTCCGAGGCGGCGCGGTTTGCCTTCGGCCCGCAGCCGGGCGTCGCGGTCGCGGCTCGCACTGTTCCTCTTCCGGGCGCACTCCTCGCAGACCGTCCGGCCGGGCGTGGGAGGGCGGACTCCACACCTCGGGCACAAGCCGGCCACGCGGTGTGCCCTGGTGCGCTTCCTGAACCGCTCGCGATCGCGCGCGCGGCCGATGGCGGGGTCGCGGTAACTCATCGGCTGCTCCGGGTCGGGGGTCAGCGTGTTACGGGTTTTCTGACAGACACTATCTCATATGAATCAAACCAAGGATAATTCCATAAGGAGTTGTCCACAGGGGTTGCTCGGCGCGAGGCTGCAGCAAACTTTCATTTCACCGCTCATCCGCAGCCGTGCTATCCTGTCGCGGGTTCCCCTTGCCGGCGGCAGCCGGCAAGGGGAAGCGGGGGCGAATGTCCCCGCAAGGTCGGGTCGGGCCGATCGTTCCTTGGTTTATAGAACCGTGATCAAGCATGGCCGGCCCGGCTTTCCCGTTCCCTCGCGTCCTGAACAGCTGCCCAGCTCAAGATCCGAATAACCATGAGAATAGGAGCATAGGGAAATGACGAAAATATGCGCAGGCTCAGCTATAAGCAAGGAAATGATCGATGTGCATGCCGCCGGCGTCGACCGCCGGTTCAAAAACGACCGTGCGGGCTTCCGGGCGATCGACGGGTTTCTGAGAAAACACGCGGTGCGGCGGGTCGCTGTCGAAGCGACCGGGCGGCTGCACCGGGCGGTTCATCAGTCGCTGCACGACCGAGGTTACGAAGTCTGCGTGGTCAACCCCCGCCAGGCGCGGCCTGCCCATTAGTCATAAAAGGTGTCATCACAAGTGCGCCGGCCGACGCTTGGCCGCAGCGATTCCGTGATTTCCGGTTCAGCTGATTTTTTCAGCGCGGGGGCTTGACAAACTCCCTCGGGGCATCCATGTTCTCCGCCATGGAATACACCCCGCTGCCGATTCGTTCAACCCTCGGGCAGCCCGGCGCCTTGGCGCGGCTGCAGCCGATTCTTGACCGCTCCCCTTGCCGATGGGCCGGAGTGCGGGAGGTCTGCGGCGTCTTCGCCCTCCGCGACGGGCGCGGACGCCTGCGGCTGCAAAGCTGTCTGTCGGCCCTCGAGGCGCTGGAAAGGGCCGGGCGGATCACGCTGCCCCCGGCGCGTCCGGGTCCGGCGAATCTGGCGCCGCGCGCCGACCCCCGGGAGCTTCCGGCCCCGCCGCTGCCGGCGGTTCCCGACCGGGCCGGCCTGATCGCCGGGCTGGCGGCGGTTCCGGTCGAGGACGCCGCCGGGAAGCGTCTTTGGGCGGCGATGACCGCCCGGGAGCATCCTCTCGGTCCGGTCAAGGCCGCGGGCTGCCAGATCCGCTATTTTCTCGTCGCCGGAGAGGACGTGCTCGGCGGTTTCCTGTTCGCCGCCCCTGCCCGGGCGCAAAACGCCCGCGACCGCTGGATCGGCTGGACGCCGGAACAGCGCGAGGCGAACCGCTGCCGGGTCATCTGCATGGCCCGCTTTCTGCTCCGTCCCGCTCCCGGACGGTGCCGCAACCTCGCCTCCCGGGCCTTGGGCCTGTGCCTGCGGCGCGTCGGGCGCGATTATGAGCGGATTTACGGTCTGCGTCCGGTTCTCGTCGAGACCTATGTCGGTCCCGGACACAGCGGCGCCAGTTGCCGCGCGACCGGATGGAGCCGGGCCGGCGTCACCGCCGGACGCGACCGGAACCGCCGGCCGGTGCCGCCGAAGGAGGTCTGGCTGCGTCCGCTCTGCAAGGACTGGCGCCGCCGGCTGGGAGCGCGGGTCGAACCGCTGGCTCCTCATGACGGCCTTGACAGCGCCGGCTGGGCCGGGCAGGAATTCGGCGGGGCCGATCTCGGCGACGCCCGTCTGACCAGGCGTCTCGTCGCCTCCGCGGCTCTGCTGGGCCGGTCGTTCTCGAAGACCTTTTATACCGCGGCCCATGGGAACAGCGCGATGACGACAGGATATTACCGCTTGATCGAGCATCCCGACACGGCCGCGGTCTCGGCGCAGGCGATCCTCGGGCCGCACCGCGGGCGGACCCGCCGGCGGATTCAGGGACAGGACACGGTTCTGCTGATCCAGGACGGCACCGACGTCAACCTGGCGACGCACGGCCGGTGCGAGGGGCTGGGTATGATCTCGCGCAATAAAGGGGCCGAAGGCACGCTCGGTCTGCATCTTCACTCGACCTTCGCGGTCTCGGCGGACGGCATCCCGCTGGGCGTGCCGCGCATCGAGTTCGATGCCCCGCCGGACGGCGGGCCGAAGACCCTGCGCTGGGTAAGGGCCCTTGACGACAGCGCCCGGCTGGTCGACGGGCTGAGCGATGTCCGCGCCGTCGCGGTGATGGACCGGGAAGGCGACGCGTTCGAGGTTTTCGACGCATGGCGGCGCCTGAACGGCCGGATCGACATCCTGATCCGCGCCGGCCGGGACCGCAGTCTCGGCAAGGGACGCCGCAGGCTGTTCGCCCGCATGCGCCTTCAGCCGGTCAAAGACCGGATGCGGCTTCAGGCGCCGCGCCGGTCGCCGCGCCGCGCCGCGCGCGGTCAGCCCGCCTTTCCCGGCCGCGCCGCGCGCGATGCGGTTTGCGATCTGCGCTGGAAAACGCTGGACCTGCCGGTTCCCGAAAGGCAGCGTCCGCGGCTGGGAGCGCAGCCGGTCCGCCTTGCCGTGGTCCATGTGCGGGAAACCGCGCCGCCCGCCGACGGATCGGAACCCGTTGAGCAGTTCCTTCTGACATCGCTGCCGGTGACCTGCTCCGCGGAGGCCCGCGAAGTGACCCGCTTCTATCAGCTCCGCTGGCGGATCGAGGACTGGCGCCGCGTTCTCAAAACCGGATGCGCCGCGGAGAAAACCGCGCACCGCGCCCGCGGGCGCGTCGAACGCGAAACCGCGCTGCGCGCCGTCATCGCCTGGCGGCTGCTGGCTCTCGCTCTGCTCGGACGCGAAACCCCCGATCTCGAACCCTCCGCCCTGTTCTCGGAAACCGAAATCGCGGTGATGGCGGACTACGCCGACGCCCTGCGTCTGCCGCCGCCCGGCGATCTCGGAACGGCGGTCGCGATGCTCGCTCGGATGGGCGGATATCTCGGCCGAAAACATGACGACCCCGCCGGCGCTCAGACCGTCTGGGAAGGCTATGCCTTCCTCTCCCATGGCGCCGCCGCCGTCGAGCGCGCGCTTGCTGCCGGCCGGGGAAGCCGCGTGGCGAAACTTCTCGCTCAAGGCTGAATATCAGCCCCGAACCGTCCCTCGCAGACCGGAAAACGCGCCCGGACCGGGCGGAAGACGGCGGAATCGCCGCCCTCCGGAACTGCTTGTGATGACACCTTTTATGACTAATGGGCAGGGCGCGGCGCTTCGCCGAAGCGACCGGTCAGCCAGCGAAAACCGACAAGACGGATGCGAGGATGCTCGCCGCCTTCGCGGCGGCCTTCGCCGATCTCCCGGCGACCGAACCGAAATCCGCGTTTCTTGACGGTCTCAATGACCTCATGGTCGCCCGTGCGCAAGCGGTTGAGACCATTAAGACAATGCGTCAGCGCCGCGATGAGATCCGGAAGGCGTCAGCGAAGAAGCCCATGGATAAAATCATCAAAACCGCCGAGCGGCAGAAGGAAGCTCTCGAAGCTGAGATCGAGGAGCATATCAAGAGCGATCCCGACCAGGCCCGCGCTTACCGCATCCTGATGTCCGTTCCCGGCATCGGACCGGTCACGGCCGCCGCTCTGCTCGGCTGGCTCCCGGAACTCGGGCAGCTCGACAGCCGGCAGGCCGCGGCTCTCGCCGGAACCGCCCCGTTCGCCCGCGACAGCGGCGCGAAGAAAGGCGTCCGGCGCATCCGCGGCGGACGCTTCCGCCCGAGGCGGGCCCTCTGCATGGCGGCTTTGACGGCTGTGCGGTTCAATAAAGATATGTCCGCATTTTATGACCGGCTCACCGAGCGGGGGAAATGTCATAAGGTCGCCCTTACCGCCGTCATGCGCAAGCTGGCGGTCCTGGCGAACACGCTGCTGCGCGAGCGGCGCGTCTGGGAAAAACACGCCCCGTCCGCGTCCGCACGGCCGAGCGGCGCTCCGGACCGGCCGATTCGGCGGCCCGCGGCGGCTGCGCCGGCCTCCTGAACCAGCGGAGCTTCTGTGGAAAAAATGTGCAAAAGCTGTGTGAAAAAGGAAACAAGGGCTGAATTTCCCCCCGAAACGCCCTTGAATTTGAACATGGATGCTATGTCGATGACGCTGAGGCGGGGACTTGCTATCTCGCCGCCGGCTGGCACTTCGCCGGCATGACGGCGGCGCGGACCCGTACGGGCGCCGCCAAGCCGCCGTGCAATAGGGCTATCGCTTTTGAATTTTTCTGCTTTCCAATCAGCGTCCTTTTTCACACAGCTTTTGCGACTGTTAAGTCGGCCAATCCATTCAGGTGTCGTGCAGCCTTCAATGGCCGCTGCCAACAGGTTTCGCTTTCGCATCTTCTTGGCATGTTGTCAGATTAGCTGCTGCGCTGTGCCCACATCCGCGACAGACGGTCTTCGTCGTCCACGACTTCAAGCACACAGCCTGCACCTGTCCATTGCCACAGGACGATGTTGAAGTCGGTCTCGGATGCGCCCTTCGCACAGCTTTGGATCAGGAGACCCGCAAAGCCGTCCACGATAAGACTGTCTGCAAAATCCTGCGTCGGCACATCGTGCCCCTCGAGCATCTTTGTGCGCCAGCTTGGATCCGCGAGCGCGTTCTCCGACAATCCGCGCCGGCGCAACCGGCCTGCATCGCGGGTGTCGAAAACCGGCCCCGGATCGGCGTTGTAGGAAATCAGAACCGCAGGCTGCAGGCTGCCGACCTGGTTCGCTTCACGCAGTGCGCCAGCTGGATCAAGCGAGGTGTAGAGCTCAGGCGTTCCCCTGGCGTTGAAGCGTCCGCCAAAGAGTTCCGCGCCGCTGCCGGACAGGGGTTCGCGCGCATAAACCGGGTTCAGGGCGCGGTAGAGCTGCCCGGTATAGCGCCCGTCGTTCAGCGGCGTCAGGCAAAGACACCTGCGTCGACCGCGTCGATATATTCCAGGACCTGCTGCGCTTTGCCTTCCTGCACGAGTCGCATCGCGGTCCGGCCGTCAAAGCCGGGCAGGGGCTCCGATCGATACCAGGCATAGGCCATCAGTTCCGAACCGAAACGCGGCTCGACCTTATTGAGCACTTCGACCAGTTCGCGCAAGCGGCGCTGTGTCTTGTCAGAGTTGATGCGGGTGCGACGCTGCAGGGCATCCTTCTTCTTGCATATAAGCATATTACAGTACGGATACATACGATTTGCAAATTGAGCCTATTTCTTAATTCAGGAATTCAATCAAACGGGAGACACAAAATCAAGCGAGAAAAAATTGTCTGACCACTTACCCTGAAAGGTTGATTTTAGAGACGCGATAATGCAACTGCGAATCGTTGCCGGGCCGTCGGCATCGCTAGTTTTCGGGCACGAATTGATATGACCAAACGCGCCGCAGTCATCGGCCTCGGAGACATGGGATCCGGGCTTGCCAAGAATTTAATCAAAGCGGGATTCCACACATCCGGGTTCGACGTCAGCCCGCGGCGGCTTCGGGCATTCGCGGAGTCAGGAGGCCACGTCGCCGACTGCGCGCGCGGGGCGGGATTGAGTGCCAGTTCAGTTTTTGTCATGGTGATGAACGGCGAACAGGCACGGTCGGTCATTTTCGGCGACCGTGGCCTTCTTAAGTCAATGGAGTCTGGATCTGCCATTTTGATCACGGCGACGATTCATGCGTCCGATGTCCGCGCGATCAACGATAAATTGTCCGGATCCGGCATTGATCTGATCGACACTCCCGTCAGCGGTGGATTTCCGGGGGCACAGAGCGGCAATCTGACGATGATGGCGGCGGCCCCGGATGCCGTTCTGGAAAGGCACCGGCCGGCCATGGAAGCCGTCAGCTCCACGATTCACCGCGTCGGAACTGAACCTGGAACGGGCCAGACTGTGAAAGCCTGCCTGCAGTCACTGATCGGCTCAGTTTTCTCCGCAACTTTCGAAGCATCGGTCTTAGCGGCGGCGGCGGGGGTCAACGCCGAAGCGCTGCAGCGCGTGCTGGTTAATTCAATCGCGGGTTCGGCTGCTGCAAACACCGCCTTGGAGAACATCATCGCGGGTAAATTCGAAAATTCCGGCAGCCACATCCGCACAATGCACAAAGACATGACGCTGGCGATGGACTTGGCACGTGAATTCGGGGTGCCGATGTTTACAGCCGCGGCGGCGATGCAGCTGTTTCAGGCCGGAATCACCCGTTATCCCGATGGTGACAATTGGGCCGTAACCAAGATCACTGAGGAGATTGTCGGGCGCGGACTCCGCAAAACGCAGACTTAAGGACTTAAGAATGAAATTGGGTGTGATTTGCGACGGCATTAGCCGGGATCTTGATCACGCGCTTGCGGTCATGACAGAATTCGGACTCGGCTATGCGGAATTGCAATATGTGTGGGACAGTGAAATCGGAGATCATTCGGCTGCAGAAAATGCGCTGATAAAAGATCTGCTGCGCCGGCACGACAAACAGGTAAGTTGTCTGTCCCGCCACCTGTTCGCAGATCTGACCACAACCAACAAACCCGGTGATCCGCAGCACAGCAGCCAAATGGACATGCTGAAACGGGTCATTGGTCTCGCACAGGATATCGGATCTCCGCTGGTGCGGGTGATGACGCCGAGAAAAGAGATGATTCTGTGGGGAGCAAATGGAGCGGAAGTCTGGAACGTCGCTGCCGGCGCATGGGACAGAATGCTCGAATTGATGGCTCCGGCAGTTGATCTGGCCCGCCGGGAAGACATGGTTCTAGTGGTCGAAACGGGCAACGGCATCATGGTCAATTCCTGTTACACAGCCCGTCGCATGATCGACGAGCTTGACGCCAAAACACATCTTAAAATTCTGTGGGATCCTGCGAATTGCTGCTGGTGTCATGAGGTCGCATGGCCGGACGCATATGACAGCATTCAAGGCGGATATCTGGGGCATGTCCATATCAAGGATGTTCAGGTCAACACACCCCGCTCTCATCTGACGGTGCGTGAATACGGTAAGGGACAGCTGGGACCGCTGTTTCCCCGGATTGCCGCTTTGCTGAGGGATGACGGATTCAGCGGCGTAGTGTCATTTGAAAGCGTCTACCACCCGGGAAACGGCAGTTTCGAATCCGGATTCCGCATTTGCATTGACGGATTCAGAGCTGATTTTTCTGCGTCATTAGAAGGAACTCCCAGCTGAACCGAGTTTGCACTTGGTCTGCAAAACCCGCTGCACGCACCGCAACCACTGCTGGAATGCAGTCAGAAAGAGGACGCTGAACAAGGGTTTTCTGGCAGGCGCTAAGTATCTACGCGATATCCTTGAGCTGGTCAAGCCAATCCTTTTCACGAAGCCCGTACAACTATGAAATGCATCACCGGAGTCAGCCGGCAGTCTGTCAGAATCAAGCTGTAGCGGATGCCCCACAAATGCGTTTCCGGAGGCCGCCGGTCATGAGAAAGGCGGGAATCCGGCGTGATCCAGCCGCTGGCCGGGGTTGAGCGGCAGCCGGATCAGTTCCGCTCCGCTTCTTTCAAGCGGTTGGCAGGCGGTTTCAACGGGCAGGGTCACCCGGAGCCACCACCCTTTTCCATCTGAATCGTGGTCTACCAATGAAGCGATGCATTTCGGAGTTTAATCGGGAAGATGATACTGCAGTTCGCGCACGACTATGCTTGGCTTGCCGATGACGCCTTTAATGAAAAGGCACTTGGTCACGTTGTCGCATTGGCGATCCTGCTGTCTTTAGCGATGGAACTCGCGCTCAAGGCCATCTTGTTGAGAAGATCCTGCCCTTTCAAGAGAACGCATGATCTCGTTTATTTGTATGAATCTATGGACTGGGAAACCCAAAAGATCGTTGCTTTTTTCTATGGAAGCGAAAAAGAGCCGTCAATTGAAGTGATCCTCGAAAAACACAATAGCAGTTTCAAGGACTGGCGATATCCGAGTGACGGCAAACTGCAAATGGGTGTAGAAAATCTGTCAAAAGTGTTATGCAAATTTCACACCGCTTACAGGCACATGTGACCTTGGTTCTCCGCTTTCTGTGAGGCGGCAGTTCGGACGGGCGGCGCTCATGCTCACCACGCTCTGGCTGCCGGCGCCTTGATGCAGGCTCCTCAAGAATGTGCTGACCCCTGTCACGAATGAGCACTGAAACCAGCGCGTTGTTGGAGATCGAATCGCTTGGGAAGCGACGAAGGCTTGGGATGTGCGTGATCGGAAAGGGCTTCATTGCCGCGGACCGCGTGGACGGACGGCAGGCCCACCGGTGTGCGCTGCGCCGTCTCGATAGAAGTGACTCGTAATCCTGCCATTTCGCCGAATTCCGGGACACCGTCGCGATATATGTCGGCTCACGGTCAGTACCTTTCCGCCAAGACCAACTCTCCGACTGCTCTGTCATGCCATTTGTTTGTGTACGCCGCTCGCAGCACGGGGTGCAGCCTGTGGCCCGCATCGCCGAGAAGTCCTTCCAATGACACCAACCGCTCGCGAAATCCGAGCCTTACGCCGAGGCGCAGGCTGGCTTTGTCCGGTCCGCACATTACCCAAGCGTCGGTCCGATGGAGCGCGTGCGCCCAAAGCGAAGCCTCGCCTCTGTCCAGCGCAATGTCCGGCACCTGCGTCGCGAGTTCCGCACGCTCCCGATCCGAGACGGGTTGAACCGCTGTCAAGGATGTGCGCAGTTGCCCGAGGTCGATCCGCCGTTCCGGCCGCCGTCTCTGAAAACCGGTTTGCGTTTCGGTCACGCAATCCTCGACGGTTTCGACGCGATAGCCGCCTGTCAGCGCACGCCACAATCCGACCCGGTGAGATTCCAGGATGACATTCGTGTCTACAAGCACAGGGCCATAATGCTGCGCCATCGCAACTCACAAATCGACAGGAGATTCAAAGTCGTACGCCGCGAACAGCTCGGTTAAATCTTCCACGGCGATATCAAGTAATCCTGCCGCGCGCCGCACTGAGACAAGGCCGTCTGAGATGGCGAGGACGAGAACCTCTACGAACGGCTTCGAATACAGACTAGGCATTACGCTCTTCGCCATTTCCCTGCCGTTGTTGCGAAGAGCCGCGTCCGGCAGGGAGTGCGCCGCGGATGGTTTCAGCTGGCCGAGCGCAACGAGCCGCCAGCGCAAGGCCGAGGAAGTCACGTGAAGGTTGTCCGCCATGGTGTTCAGCTGAGCGATCAATTTCTCCTCGTCCAGAGACTTCCATTCACCGCACCGCTCCAGCGCCGCAGCCGGCATCAGCACCGCCGCGGCGAAACTGTTGGCGAGTTGCTCTATCCGGTTGCCGCCGGTTTCCCGCGCCGCCTCGGAATGTTCAGGAGGCATCGCGTCCCAAGTCAAGATATGAAACAGTTCATGGGCGAGATCGAAGTGGCGGCGACCAGCGATTTCCCGGCGCGCGATCAGAACCGCATCCAATTCAGGCAACCGGCAGGCTGCACCCGAAATGCCGTCTGGGGCATCGACCATGAGAACCAAGATGCCAAGTTGGCGCTCCATGACTTCGGCCAGACCCGTGGCCGGCGTGTCGCCGATGTCAAACTCGGCGACGAACCGTTCGCCGGCCAGCATGGCGTCTTCGAAACGCGAATTCCGGGTAAGGCCGAGCGCTCGACGCATGAGCGGGGTCTCGCGCCCGACCTTAGGCGCCAGTGCGCGAAACGTCGCGATCCAACGGCCGGCGTTTTGTTCGTATTCGTTGAGCCGTTCGGCTCCGACGCCTGTCTGCCGCCATGAAAAGCGGCCCTCACCGGCGAGCCGGAACGGATCAGTAAAGTATTCCAAAGGAGCATTCAGGTGTTCCATCGCGAGCACCAGTTCCCCCGCGGTCACGCGACGTGCGCCCGTTTCGATGGCCGAAACGGTCTGGCGATCCTTGAAGCCGAGCAGCCGCGCGAGATCGTCCTGAGATAGCTTGCGTTTTTCGCGCAGTGCCTTGAGACGTGCACCGATCAGCCGGGGTATCATGGAGACCTCCATCACTGCATGAATTCTTGCATTATCGCTTTGGCAAGAATTTTATACAACAGAAAAATTGCGGGTAACAGCTTTTCTTTAGGCTGTGAACTTAATCATTCGCTTGGCGGCATTCCGCAGCAGGCGGTGGACGACGGTCAGGATAACAGCGGCAGTGAAGTCGCAAGGGAAGGCGCAGCGCCGGAACTCGGCATTTCATCATGAGTGGGAAACGGAATGCCGGAGCGTTTTCTCAAAGGCGTTCGGGAGCGCTGGCCGGTGGAGAACAAGCCTTCCTGCCGCGCCAGTTGAAGATTTTCAATCCTTCTGGTTGGTCTTCCTGCGTTGTTTCCGGCATCCGTTCGACGGCTGGGAAGTCAAGGCCATCGAGCGGCGGCGGCCATAACCGGCTGAACCTGCATGTCGGGTTTCCGGACGGGCCTGGACGAGCTTTGAGGCGCGGGAACCGGGTGCGCCTGAGTTGCTTGACGAGTTGTCGGACTTCATCAGGCTGCGTAATCCGTTTGATGACTTGGAGCGGCGGCCGGAGGCGACGGATGGACAAGGAAAGGGAACGGTAGCTGCCGGCGTTTCGGAGCGGGAGGAGAGACAGCTCTGGATTCCGGGCTCCGAACCGGGAGGTGTCCGCGCAGGAGTCGGCGGGGCTGACGGTCCGGCAGGCGAGCCAGAGGAGGAGGTTCGATGAGCGGGGTCGTCGCGGGTCACGAACCGGCGCGGTGTTCTGGATCGAGGTCAGCCGTTCATCGCGGAAGACCGTGGAACGGTTCCGGCTTCCGGGCCTTTGCCGGGTCAATGACACGGCGCTTGTCGAGGACGGCCGGATCTATGCGCCGGGCCGCGGGGACGATGGTCTGATTCCGGGCGTCAAGGGGGCCTTCCCGGCGGCCGGGCTGTCCGTCCTTCGCGCCCGGATGGAGGGCAGGCGGCGCAGCAAGGCCCGGTGCGACTCTGTTCGGGGTATCCGGTCGGCTTCGTCCGCGAGGGGAACGGGATCCGGACCTTCGGGTCCGGGCAGCGGCGGAGGCGGTCTTCGCCCGTTCCCGCGAGGACGGGGCGGGACTGCAGGCCGCGTATCTTCTGCGGGAGGCGGGCCGCCCGCATGGCGCGGCCCGTTCCCGGGCGAAGGACATCCTGAAGAACCCCGCGACGGGCGGTGCCCGTGCCTTCGGGAAAGCGCGGTTGGGCTGCCGGGACGATGGAAAGCTGCCGGCAGCGGAGGAGAGGTGACCGGAGGAGAGGTGGCGGATCCTGAAGCCCGGGCATCGTGAAGGTTGCGTGAGCCGGCCCGGATGGCTGGGGGCGCGAGGGGGCGGCGCTTCTCCAGGGTCTCGCCGTCTGCGGCTGCGGCGGCAGGTCGATCCAGGTCCGGCACGACACGGGCCGAAGCTGCTGCTGCGATCAATGCGCGGTGGACACCGGTCAGAAGCGAAGCTGCCTCTCGGTCGGCGGCATCGGAATCGACAATGCCGTTGCCGACCGTTTCCCGGATCTGGCGTCGCCGGCCGGGCCTATCAATATCCCATACTTGACTCTTACTTGATTACGTGTCCCGAACCGAAAATATGCAAATCCGCCTTACGCATCCTGAAATTGGGTTGAAATCCGCTTCCTGTGCCACGATTCACAATTGATGGAAACACCGTACCGGCCGACGGCGCGCTTGCCGCGAAATGCGATCCGCAGCGCCTGAGATTTTCATGTCCATAAAAACAAAGGGCTTCCTCACCCGGGAATCAATCCCGGCTTGCCGGAGAAAAGTCACGGTAACACCAAGATATCAAGCATCCATGTTTCAGTTCAAGGGCGTTTCGGGAGAAAATTCAGCCCTTATTTCCTTTTTCCCACAGCTTTTGCACATTTTTTCCATGGAAGCTCCGCCCGTTCAGGAGGCCGCCGCCGCGGGCCGCCGAATCGGCAGGTCCGGAGGGCAGCTCGGCCGTCCGGACGCGGACGGGGCGTGTTTTTACCAGCCGCGCCGCTCGCGCAGCAGCGTGTTCGCCAGGACCGCCGGTTTGCGCATGACGGCGGTAAGGGCGACCTTATGACATTTCCCCCGCTCGGTGAGCCGGTCATAAAATGCGGACATGTCTTTATTGAACCGCACAGCCGTCAAAGCCGCCATATAGAGGGCCCGCCTCGGGCGGAAGCGTCCGCCGCGGATGCGCCGGACGCCTTTCTTCGCGCCGCTGTCGCGGGCGAACGGGGCGGTTCCGGCGAGGGCCGCGGCCTGCCGGCTGTCGAGCTGCCCGAGTTCCGGGAGCCAGCCGAGCAGAGCGGCGGCCGTGACCGGTCCGATGCCGGGAACGGACATCAGGATGCGGTAAGCGCGGGCCTGACCGGGATCGCTCTTGATATGCTCCTCGATCTCAGCCTCGAGAGCTTCCTTCTGCCGCTCGGCGGCTTTGATGATTTTATCCATGGGCTTCTTCGCTGACGCCTTCCGGATCTCATCGCGGCATTGACGCATTGTCTTAATGGTCTCAACCGCTTGCGCACGGGCGACCATGAGGTCATTGAGACCGTTGAGGAACGCGGATTTCGGCTCGGTCGCCGGGAGATCGGCGAAGGCCGCCGCGAAAGCGGCCAGCATCCTCGCAGCTGCCCTGTCGGTCTTCGCTGGCTGACCGGTCGCTTCGGCGAAGCGCCGCGCCTGGCGGGGATCAGCGACGCAGACTTCGTAACCTCGGTCGTGCAGCGACTGATGAACCGCCCGGTGCAGCCGTCCGGTCGCTTCGATGACGACCCGCCGCACCGCGTGTTTTCTCAGAAACCCGTCGATCGCCCGGAAACCCGGACGGTCGTTTTTGAACCGGCGGTCGACGCCGGCGGCGTGCACATCAATCATTTCCTCATATGAATCAAACCAAGGATAATTCCACGAGGAGTTGTCCACAGGGGTTGCTCGGCGCGAGGTTGCAGCAAACTTTCATTTCACCGCTCATCCGCAGCCGTGCTATCCTGTCGCGGGGTCCCCTTGCCGGCGGCTGCCGGCAAGGGGAAGCGGGGATATCCGTCCCCGCCAGACCGGGTCGGGCCGGCATTTCCTCGGTTGAAAGAACCGTAAGCAAGCATGGCCTGCCCGGCCTGCCCGGTCCCTGCGTCCTGAATGGATGCCTGGATCACGATCCGAATAACCATGAGAATAGGAGCATAGGGACATGACGAAAATATGCGCAGGCCTGGATATCAGCAAGGACACGATCGATGTGCGCGCCGCTGGCGTCGACCGCCGGTTCAAAAACGACCGTGCGGGCTTCCGGGCGATCGACGGGTTTCTGAGAAAACACGGGGTGCGGCGGGTCGTCATCGAAGCGACCGGACGGCTGCACCGGGCGGTTCATCAGTCGCTGCACGACAGAGGTTACGAAGTCTGCGTCGTCAACCCCCGCCAGCCCCGGCGCTTCGCCGAAGCGACCGGTCAGCCAGCGAAGACCGACAAGGCGGATGCGAGGATGCTCGCCGCCTTCGCGGCGGCCTTTGCCGATCTCCCGGCGACCGAGCCGAAATCCGCGTTCCTTAACCGTCTCAATGACCTCATGGTCGCCCGCGGGCAACTGGTTGAGAATGCTGCAAAACTGCGCCAGCGCCGCAATGATCTGCAGGACGCGTCAGCGAAAAAGCGCATGGACAAAGCTGTCAAAGCCGTCGAGCGGCAGAGGGAAGCTCTCGAAACTGAGATCGAGGAGCATATCAAGAGCGATCCCGGTCAGGCCCGCGCTTACCGCATCCTGATGTCCGTTCCCGGCATCGGACCGGTCACGGCCGCCGCTCTGCTCGGCTGGCTCCCGGAACTCGGGCAGCTCGACAGCCACTGGGCGGCGGCGCTCGCCGGAACCGCCCCGTTCGCCCGCGACAGCGGCGCGAAGAAAGGCGTCCGGCGCGTTCAGGGCGGACGTTTCCGTCCGAGGCGCGCGCTCTGCATGGCGGCTACAGCGGCTGTGCGGTTCAATAAAGATATGTCCGAATTATATGACCGGCTCACCGAGCGGGGGAAATGTCATAAGGTCGCCCTTGTCGCCGTCATGCGCAAGCTGGTCATCCTGGCGAACACGCTGCTGCGCGAACGGCGCGTCTGGGAAAAACGGGATCCGTCCGCGTCCGGACGGCCGAGCTGCGCTCCGGAGCGGCCGATTCGGCGGCCCGCGGCGGCTGCCGCGGCCTCCTGAACCGAAGGAGCTTCTGTGGAGAAAATGTGCAAAAGCTGTGTGAAAAAGGAAATAAGGGCTGAATTTCCCCCCGGAACGCCCTTGAATTGAAACATGGATGCTTGCTTATAGCTGAGCCTGCGCATATTTTCGTCATGTCCCTGTGCTCCTGTTCTCATGGTTATTCGGATCTTGATCCAGGCAGCTGTTCAGGACGCGAGGGACCGGGAAAGCCGGGCCGGCCATGCTTGATCACGGTTCTATAAACCAAGAAACGATCGGCCCGACCCGACCTTGCGGGGACATTCGCCCCCGCTTCCCCTTGCCGGCAGCTGCCGGCAAGGGGAACCCGCGACAGGATAGCACGGCTGCGGATGAGCGGTGAAATAAAAGTTTGCTGCAGCCTCGCGCCGAGCAACCCCTGTGGATGACTCCTTATGGAATTATCCTTGGTTTGATTCATATGAGTGTGATAAGTTGATAGGATCCAGGCCGGAGAACCTGGTCGTGATGCGGCGGCCGGCTCTCAACCCGTCGCGGGTCACGGAGAACAAACAGGCTGAGTCAATGCGCGGCAGACTTAAGAAAGCCGTATGGGATCACCGCTGCGCCCTGAAGCTCATCAGCTCCGCCGGACTGCTGCCGGAAAGCAGGAAAATGCCTTGATTCTATTTGATCTTGTATAGCCGCTGCCAGCTTCAGACGCTGAAAAAAGCGATTTTTCGCAAAGGGGTATCGCAGCTGAGATCGGCTGCGCACAGTCGACGGCAGTCCGCGGACTCATCCGCAAAACGGGGCGACGGGGCTGCCGCTGCCACTGGTCGCGGTGGCTTGCCGAAACCCGGTGCCGGGAAACCTCGTCGGTTCCCCGCAAGATGTCGCCTATGCGCTGGGAATCATCAAGGAGTGTTTGGGATTCGGTCAGGTCCGGAGCAAACTTCGGGCTACTTAGCGAAAGCAGGGGCCATGAAAGTCAATCCGACATGGATTTACCGTTACGTCCATGCGGACCAAGCGACGGGTAAAAAGCGGAACCGCCGGATCCGCGACAGCTCCGGGAGAGGCATAATTCCCAGTCAGAATAACATATACGACTTCGATACAATGCGTGCGAAGCGTCCTCCTGTTATAATTCGGCGTTGACTGCATTGATGTCCTGAATGCTGATCAAAGCAAAGAGGAATCTTTCGGTAACTCCCGCGGTCGGCGCAGAGGGTCCTGCAGAAGCAGCGGTTCGCAGGCTTGAATCCGTTTCAACCGGCTTCCCAAGACTGCGGACCTGATGTCCGGCCGGTCAAATTCACCGCCTAGCCAAGCCGAAACAAAGAGAATGTTTCCGGTTGCCTTTGCGATCAGATATCAGTTAGTGTCAATATGTGATTCATAAGGTTCACAATATGAAGCGTGAATTGGCGCCTTTTGAAGGCATTATGCCTGTTCTTCCGACGCCGTTCGCTCCTTCGGGTGATGTGGACACCGCGGCGGCGGCGGATCTGGTGAAGTTTGCGCTTCAGTCCGGCGTCAATGGTCTGGTTTTTCCCGGATTTGCCAGCGAAATTTCAGAACTGACTGCGGGCGAGCGCGCCGAAGTGCTCGAGGCCGTCGCGGCAAGCGCGGACGGACGTGTTCCGGTGGTTGCCGGCATAACAGCTGATTCGCTCCAAGAAGTGATCCGACACGGGCGCTGCGCCCGGTCTCTCGGCTTGAGCCGTTTGATGGTGCAGCCTCCCCGCAACCTCGGGAATTCACTCGATTCCCTGAAGATATTCTTTTCCGAAGTCGCTGACGGGCTTCCGGAGATGCAGTTCATTTTACAGAACGCGCCGGCGCCGCGCGGATCAGATCTGGCGCCTGGGACCATACGGGCGATCGCCGAGGAGATTCCTCAAATCGCATATGTGAAAGAAGAGACACTGCCCGCTGGTCCGGCAATATCCTATTTGGTGAAAAACGGGCCCCGCACATTGCTGGGCGTAATCGGCGGAGGCGGCGCGCGGTTTATTCTTGACGAGTATTCCCGCGGCGCCTGTGCGGCCATGCCAGCGCTTGAAATCGCGGATTTCCATGTGGCGCTTGACAGCGCCTGGCGTGAAGGAAGGCGCGCCGATGCCAGAGATGTCTACATCCGGACGCTGCCGCTGCTGATGCTTCAGGCTGTCTATCGGATGCATCTGACAAAGCACGTGCTGTTGCGCCGGGGGGCGTTGCAATGCACGGATGTCCGCGCGCCGACACCGAAACCTGACTCGGCGGCGATTGCCGATATCGACGGCAATCTAATGGAACTCGGGCTGATCGATCCCAAGTCACCTCAAGCGAGACCTGCTCGGTGACTGACCCCGTCAAATCCGTCGAAGTCTTCACTCTGACGGCGACGCGCGATATGCCGTATCTGGGCGACGCGCGGCCGGGGGAACAGCCGAATGCCAAAGGCTATATTGTCCGCAAGGGCAATCGCACGGTCTACCCGACTTTTGACCGATCCGTTCTTGTGCGTGTCGAAACCCGGTCGGGAATTGCGGGCTGGGGAGAAACTTACGGGCTGGTTGCTCCCGGAGCGGTCGCCGCGATCATTAACGACCTCCTCGCCGATTTTACGATTGGACGTGATCCTGCTGATCCGGCCGCCGTCTACGATGACAACTACGATTTGATGCGTGTTCGCGGCTACAACGGAGGATTCTATGTCGACGCCCTGGCCGCCATCGACATCGCGCTTTGGGACATTGCGGGGCGGATCGCCGGCCAATCGGTCAGCGCCCTTCTGGGCGGGGCGCTGAGAAAGGACATTCCAGCTTATGTGTCAGGCCTGCCCGAGGCAACGTCAGCCAAGCGGATCGACCTCGCCCGCAGTTGGCAGGACAAAGGATTTGACGCGTTCAAATTTGCGACTCCGGTGGCCGACGACGGCCCGGAGGCTGAAATCAAGGCTCTCCGGTCCGCTTTGGGATCCGAAGCGAAGATCGCCGCAGACCTCCACTGGGCGCAGGAGCCCGAAGATGCCCTCCGCATCATTCGCGCGATGGAGCCTCATGGGCTCTGGTTCGCCGAGGCTCCGGTCCGGAGCGAAGACACAGCGGCCTTGGAGACGGTTTGCCGTCGTTCCCGCACGCCAATCGCCGTGGGCGAGGAATGGCGCACTGACTGGGACCTTTCGCACAGGATCGGGCGCTGCGGGATCGCGATTGTGCAGCCCGAAATGGGACACACCGGCATCACTAATTTCATGCGCATCGGAAGGCTTGCCGGGCGGCATGGGCTGAAAGTCATCCCGCACGCGACAATCGGCGCCGGAATTTTTCTGGCGGCGAGTTTACAGGCCAGTGCGGCGCTGCCGGCAGTCACAGGACACGAGTTCCAGCATTCGGTTTTCGAACCCAACCGCCGCCTTATCCGGGGCGGCATGGATTGCGCCGATGGGCGCTACGCGCCGCCCGGCGGTCCCGGGCTCGGCGTTGAACCGAGCGGGGAGGCCCTCGGTCTTCTGCAACCCGTTTGAAAATGAAAAAAGGTGAGGAGAACCTACCATGACAAATCTGTTCAAAAAAACCACGGCAGCCGCGCTGACCGCCGGCCTTATGGCGGCGGGATCGCTTACGGCCGCTTCTGCGACAGAACTGCGGTTCATTTCCTGGCAGGTCGATGACGGCGGCATGGGCGACTGGTGGCGTTCCGCGATCGCAAAATTTGAGGCTGAGCACCCCGGTGTGACGATCGACTTCACCAAGGTCGACCGTGGCAGCTACGCAGATACGATGACCACTCTCTTCGCGGGCGGCCAGCCGCCCCAGATCGTCCATCTGGCGTCGTTTGAATACCAGACCTTCGCAGAAAACGGATGGATGGAAAACCTCGATCCCTGGCTCGCCGGAGACGGCATCGATATGACGGGCTGGGCAGGACAGGACACATGCCGCTGGAACGGCGAAACCGCGTGCATAATGCTGCTCTATTTCGGATTCATGATGGCCTATAACGAGGAAATCCTCGCAAGCGAAGGTCTGAGCGTTCCGACAAGCTACGAAGAGTTTCTGGATGCCGTCCGCGCCACGACCAAGGACTTGAACGGAGACGGCATCACTGATCAGTTCGGCACGGGCCACGAAACGCGCGGCGGACCGGGCCAGTACCTGACTGAACTGCTGAACTACGTTCTCGGAGCAGGCGCATATTGGACTGACAAGCAAGGCAATGTCACAATCGACACGCCCGAAATGATAGAGGGGCTGACCCGGTTCAAGACGGTCATGGATGAAGGTCTGTCGCCGAAAGACATGAGCGCCGGGGACGTGCGGAAACTGTTTGCGGACGGTAAAATGGCCATTCGGCTCGACGGCCCTTGGCTTTACTCGATCATGCAGGCGGGTGCGGCGGCTGACAAACTTAAGGTCGCGATTCCGGCGATGAGCCCGCCGGTCGGGGGATCGTCCAATGTTCTGGGCATGGCGAGCGACATCTCCGACGAGGAAAAGCGGCTCGTATGGGACTTTATCCGGATCGCGATGTCACCGGAGTTCCAGCGGACCTATGCCACCGTGGCAGGAAACACACCGCCGAGCCCCATGGCCGACCTGACGGGTGTTGAAGAGTCCGTGCCGCATTTCCCATTGCTGGTTGAAACACAACAGGCCGCCGCCGCGGCCGGCGTCGACCGCATTCCGACGGGACTGGAAATCCAGTACGGCGAATTCAGCAAGATGGTTCAGCAGGAGGTTCAGCGGATGCTCATCGAAAATCTCGATCCCGCTGACGTGGTCAAGGTGATCCAGCAGAAAGCGGAGGCCATTCAGGGCGGCTGAACGCGTCGACCGGACGTCGCCGGACCGGAACACCGGTCCGGCGACACTGAGGAAATGACAATCGGGGCTTATGGCGACAGGAAGACAAGACACCGTTCGCTGCACGGGAGATCCGTGAGCGGCGATGAATTCCGAACTGTCAGCCCGGTGCCGTAAATCCCTGAACAATGGCCGCAATGAATCTGGACTTCGACACGAACGCCCGGAAGCCCGGAAGCCGGTTTTTCGACCTCGCGCGTCCGAGCAGGCAGCATCTGCTCGGATATATACTGCTTGCACCGGCGATCGTCATGGTCGCGTTCATTATAATTTACCCGCTGATGATTTCGTTCGACCTGTCATTTCAGGACGTCAAGCTTGCGAAGATCGGGGACGCCAGAAAGCCCTTCACCACGAAGAACTACGAAAAGCTGCTGTCTGACCCGGATTTCTGGCTGTCGTGCTGGGTCACCTTCAAGCTGGTGGCGGTCGTCGCAGTGAATTGTCTGGTTATCGGAGTCCTGACCGCTTTGCTGGTGAACAACAGATTCAAAGGCCGGACCACGGCGCGGCTCTTGATGGCGATGCCTTGGGCGGTGCCTGAAGTCATTGCCGTCGTGATCTTCGCCTGGATTTTCGACAGTTCGTTCGGGTTCCTGAGCTGGTTATTCATTCAAGTCGGTTTCGCCCATGAAATGATCCCGTGGATTTCGTCGCCGACCGCGGCGTTCTGGGCCGTCGCCTTGACCATGACATGGAAAGGGTTCCCGTTCGTCTCGATCATGACATTGGCCGGACTGCAATCGATTCCTGAAGACTATTTCGCAGCCGCCAAGGTTGACGGCGCCAATGTTTTCCAACGCTTCCGCTGGATCACATTGCCGTCGCTTCTTCCGGTTCTGGGCGTGACTCTCATTCTTGTCGTGCTGTGGGTCTTCCGCGATTTCTCGATCATCAAGGTGCTGACCGATGGCGGTCCTCTGAAGGCGACGACGACCCTGTCGATCATGACTTATGACAACGCGTTCGGCTTCTTCAAATTCGGATACGCTTCGGCGGTCGGCGTCATAACTTTGCTGCTCTGCGTCGCTGCATCGCTGCTCATGCTGCGCCGCGACAACAAATCCATGGTCTAGACGGACAGAGCCGATGCGCCGCACACCTTTCCAGACAGCTCTGCTATACGCAACGATACTGGCCGCCGCCGCCGTTATCCTGTTCCCGACTTACTGGCTTCTCATAACCGCGCTGTCCAGCACGGCGGAACTGTCCGGCCTGCCGCCGACCTTCTGGCCGGCCGATCCGGACTGGGGCGTCTTCAGGCGTGTCCTCGAAGCCAAACCCATCGGTTTGTGGCTGGTCAATTCGTCCCTCGCCGCACTGGGCGCCGTGACAATTTCAATGGCGGTATCCGTTCTTGCGGGATACGCGTTGTCGCGGTTCCGGATGAAGGCCAGCCACTCACTGGGCATCTTCATTCTCACCGCCAAGATGCTTCCGGTCACGCTGATGGTCATTCCGCTGTTTTCCGTGTTCCGGAGCCTGGGCATGATCGGCAGCCTATGGACGGTGATAATCGCGCAGGCAACGTTGATCATTCCTTTCACCACTTGGATGCTGAAGGGATATTTCGACACGATCCCGCGCGAGTTGGAGCAGGCGGCGATGGTGGACGGATGCTCGCCGATGGCGGCGATGGTGCGTGTCATCCTCCCGGTATCGGCGCCGGGCCTGGCGGCGACAGCGCTCTACGCTTTTGTTCTCAGCTGGTCCGAATACGCATATGCCAGAACCTTTCTGGTATCGGACAAGAACAACTGGACAGCGAACCTCGGTGTCGCGACAATGCGCGGCGAATATACAACCAACTGGAACGAAATCGCGGCCGCCTCGGTCTTCGTGGCAGCCCCGATCATCCTTATCTACCTCGTTCTGGAACGATATCTGGTCGGCGGGTTGACGTCTGGCGCGGAGAAATAGGACATGGCGAAAATCAGCATTGAAGACGTCCATAAAAAATACGGCGATTTCCCGGCGCTTCAGCCGTTTTCTCTTGAGATCGCTGACGGCGAATTCGTCGTGCTTGTCGGCCCTTCAGGCTGCGGCAAGTCAACGATGCTCAAGATTCTCGCGGGGCTGGAACCGGCTTCCGGCGGGCAGATCCTGCTCGGTGACCGCGATGTCACGGACCTTGCTCCCGGTGACCGCGATGTCGCGATGGTGTTCCAGAATTACGCTCTCTACCCGCATCTGACGGTGCGCCAGAATATCGGTTTCGGCCTCAAGATGAGAGGGATAACCAAGTCTGACATCAAGCAGCGCGTTGATGACGCTGCCAAGACCCTTGGCGTGGCGCACCTGTTGGACCGCAAACCGCGCGCGCTGTCAGGCGGGCAGCGTCAGCGGGTGGCACTTGGACGCGCGATCGTGCGCGAACCGCAGGCGTTTCTGATGGATGAGCCTCTTTCGAATTTGGATGCCAAACTGCGGGTTCATATGCGGACGGAGATCAGCGCGCTTCACAACCGGATCGGCGTTACCACGGTTTATGTCACGCACGACCAGATCGAGGCGATGACCATGGCCGATCGGGTCGTGCTGATGCGCGAGGGCGTGATCCAGCAGATCGCCGACCCTGATACGCTTTTCCGTGAACCCGACAACCTCTTCGTCGCCGGGTTCATCGGATCGCCGGGCATGAACCTCGTCTCGGCAGAGCTTGAGCGCGAAGACGACACATCGAGTATCAGGATGTTCGGCGTTCCAGTTTCGATCGAGGCGCGTCGGCTGCGGGGAGCGCGCGATGTCATCGCCGGCCTCCGTCCTGAAGACATTCGCCTTGGCGGCGGCGCCGTCAGTTTTAAGGTGCGCCCGAACCTCGTCGAAAGCCTGGGGTCCGAGAAGTATGTTTATTTCCATGACGACGCGCACCAGATCATGCGGATTGACGACGGAGACGAGGAAAACAGCAAAGGGCTGATCGCGCGCATATCTTATTCCGGGGCGTTGAAAAAAGACGAGGAACTCACATTGTCGTTTGATCCGGCAGATCTCTACCTTTTTGACCGGCAGTCGGGGGAGGCGATCTGAAGTTGAAAGTTCTTGTCACCGGCTCGTCCGGCCGGGTGGGCCGCCGCGCAGTTGACGCCTTGCTGTCAGCAGGGCATAAGGTGCGCGGCTTTGACAGGCATAGATCCGCCGGATCCGCTTTGGGATCTGAGGAATATACAGGCTTCTTGCAGAATGCCGCTGACGTGTCGGCTGCGGTCGACGGCGTCGATGCCGTGCTCCACCTCGGCGCCTTGATGTCCTGGTCGCCCGGCGACCGCACGGAAATGTTCGAGACGAACGTCGATGGCACGCGGGTCCTTTTGCAGGCTGCGGCAGAGACCGGAGTGCGCCGCTTTGTATTCGCGAGTTCCGGCGAGGTCTATCCCGAAAACATGCCGCGGAATCTGCCCTTGACAGAAGATCATCCGCTTCACCCGAATTCGCCGTACGGGCTGACAAAACTGCTGGGCGAAGAAATCGTGCGGTTTTTCAGCCGGACGAGCGCGGTTCAGACGGTCATTCTGAGACTTTCTCACACGCAGGACGCGGCGGAACTGCTGGATGAAGACAGTTTCTTTTCCGGGCCCCGGTTTTTCCTGCATCCGCGCATACGGCAGCAGGATGCGTATGGAAATCATGAGAATGCGGATCTTCTGCGCGCGGCCGATCCCGGATGTCCGGCACATGTTCTTGCCCGGAACGGGGCGGGCCGGCCTTACATGATGCACATCACCGATACGCGCGACGCGGCGGCGGGTCTTTTGCTTGCCTTGGAGCATAAGAACGCTCCCGGCGGCACATTCAATCTCGGCGCGACCGAGCCGGTGGATTTCGCTGATTTTCTGGGAAGGGCTTCCGGGATCACCGGCTATCCGGTGGTTCCTGTCGATTTTCCCGGCGCAGGCGTCCATTATCGGACTTCCAACGAGTTAATTCGAACCAGTCTGGGATATGAGCCGCGGTGGACCATCGACAGGATGTTGAACGAAGCCGCGCGGGCGCGGCAAGCGCGGGCGATGGGGTGACTTTGTCAGCAAAGCGGGGCGTTCCCGCGGGCGCGGCGGCGTTGGCGAAGGGTCTGACGATTCTCGACTTGGTCGCCGACGCCGAAGAGCCTTTGCGGTTCGCTGAACTCCTCCGCCGGGCGGATCTTCCGAAACCGACTTTTGTCAGGATTCTGCGCACACTGGTCGCGTTCGGCTTGGTCGCGCAGGACGAATCTAAGGGGACTTATTCGCTGGGACGGCGTTTCCTGGAAATGTCGCACCGGGTCTGGGGTCAGTTTGATCTGCAGGCTGCGGCGGCGCAGGAGCTTGAGAGCCTGTCTTTGGAGCTCGGAGAGACTGTCGCGCTCTGCAAACTGGATGGAGATCAGGCGGTTTATCTCGACGAGCGTTCGGGAGACGGTCTGAAAGTCAGGGTGGACAGCGGGCGCCGCGTGCCGCTTTACTGCACTGCCGCCGGAAAGGCCCTTCTCGCGGCTCTGGATCCGACGGCCGCGCGAGGCATAGTGGACGGCCTGAAACTGAAACCGATGACGTCCTGCACTTTTTCAGATCCGGAGCAGCTTCATGCTGACTTGACGCTGACCCGCGCCCGCGGATACTCGGTGTCGTTTGAGGAACATCTGCCGGGCGTGAATTCGGTCGCCTGCGCGATTTGCGGCCAGGATGGCAGCCCTGTCGGCGCGCTGGAGGTGCTCGGCCCCTCGCTGAGGCTGGACCAGACCCGCATTCACCCCGCTGGCCGGGAACTGATCGCAGCCGTGCGGCGGATCACCGGCCATGTCGGCGCGGTCGCGATTTCCGCCCGGCCTCGTCCGCGTGTCCGGCAGTCTTCACCCGTCGGAGTCGAATGCGCGCTCCCATGGGGCGCCCAGCTGGGCGAGGCGCCCATTTGGCATCCCGATGAGGCGAAACTTTACTGGGTCGATATTCTGCATCCGGCGATCTACCGCTTTGACCCCGAAACCGCGGTTAACGATGCCTGTGAACCCAAAAAACTCGTGAGCGCCGTTCTGTTCGGAGCCGGCGGTTCGAAACGGGTCGTTTCGCAAGACGGCATTGAAGAATTGGATTTCGAGGCTTCGTGCCTTTTGCCCTTGGCCGATCCTGAAAACGGAGTGCCCCGGAACCGGCTGAATGACGCCAAAACCGGACCTGACGGCGCGATCTGGGTAGGGTCGATGCGTCTTGATGCCAGCCGGCCGAGCGGCGGCCTTTACCGGGTAGGCCCCGACGGACAAGTGCTGCGCAAGGACGGGGGGTTCACAGTCGGCAACGGTTTGGATTGGAGTCCGGATCGACGGACTCTTTATTTCGTAGATACTGTTCCCGGAAAAATTTTCGCGTACGATTTCGAAATGTCCGTCGGGGCGCTGACCAACAAGCGCGTGCTTGCTGAAATACCTGAGAGCGAGGGTCGTCCTGACGGGCTGTGCGTCGATGCGGAAGGCGGCATCTGGTGCGCAATATGGGACGGATGGCGCATTAACCGGTATTCTCCTGACGGCAGCTTGGATTCCACAATCCACGTTCCTGTTCCCAGACCCACGAGCGTGGCGTTCGGCGGACCGGACCTCGAAACTCTCTATGTGACAAGCGCGCGCACCCGATTGCCCGCCAGAACGCTTGCCGAAGCGCCTCTTTCCGGCGGTATTTTCGCCTGTCGGCCAGGACCGGCAGGTTTGCCGGCCGGCAGATTCCGTTAGGAAACGCCTGTGGAAATCCGGCTGCAGCCGATCTTCGGCCTCACCGGCGGAAATGTGCCGGTCACAGGGTCGAGCCGCGGCATCGGGGCTGCCTTGCGAAATGGCTGACGCCGTCTTGCATGGCCGGACAAAGGCGGCAGCCCGCGCAGTTGAGGAGGAGACCGCGGGCACAGGATCCAGTGTCCGGACGCTGGCCGCCGACCTTGCGGTCTGCGGCGCCGGGCGGGAACTGGCCGGGAATGCGGATCGCCTGACAGAAGGTCTCGACATCCTGATTGTCAATGCGTCGGCACAGATCAATGCAGGTATCGATGATCCGGGTGATCAGGATCTGGGGACTCAGTTCAACGTAAATTTCCGGTCTGCCCTCGGAATGCTTCAGGCATGTTTGCCGCGAATGGCTGACCAAGGACGGGGCGCGTCGAATGCACCGCCGAACAGTGCGCGGCCGACCGTTTCCGCCCCGGACGTCCGCCGGTCGCGGAGGCGGCCATGGACCTTTGCGGCAGAACGCCTGCCCGGAAACGGGAGGGGATCGCGGAGAGAGTCATGGACAGTTTCCGCGCCGTCACGCATGACGGATACCGACTGACTGTAAAGTGGTTGCGGCCGCTCCCCGGCAGGGAACGGCCGCCGTATTCCAGCCGGACGGTCGGCTCAGCCTAGAGGAGATTGTTGTACTCACCCATCGTCACAAAGGAGAAGTTATCGACCGACAGTTGCTCGAAAGTCACGCCGTTGAGGATGATCTCGTTGTCGAGCTTGTTCGACGTGATCCTGACGCCGCCCGCTTCGTGGTCATCGACGATCTTCAGGTCGGAGACATCAAGGAACTTCTCCCCGTTTCCGGCCTGGGCCTGCGCCTCGGTCTGCGCCAAGAAGATGATGGTGTCATTATCCTCGACCGAGAAGTCGAGGATGACATCGACGCCGTCGCCTGCGCGGAAGAGGAACTCGTCGGCGCCTTCGCCGCCGCGAAGACGGTCGGATCCCTCGCCGCCCTCCAGCCGGTCGTTGCCGCCGTCGCCGAACAGCCGGTCGTCGCCCGCGCCGCCGGCGAGAATATCAAGCTCGCCCTCGCCGCCTTCCAGCCGGTCGTTGCCGTCGCCGCCGTCCAGCTTGTCGCTGCCGTCGCCGCCATAGAGCGTGTCGTCGCCATTGTCGCCGTTGAGGATGTCGTTGCCGTCTTCGCCGAACAGCCGGTCGGCGCTGTTCCCGCCGTTGAGCTCGTCGCCGCCGTCGCCGCCGTGGAGAATGTCTTTGTTGCCGCCCCCGTTGAGGGTGTCGTCGCCGCTGCCGCCATACAGCGTGTCCTTGCCCTTGCCGCCATAGAGCTTGTCGTCGCCCCCGCGACCGTAGAGCACGTCCATCGCGCCGAGACCCTTGAGGGTGTCGTTATCGTTGCCGCCGATGAGCAGGTCCTTCTTGGCCGTGCCTTCAAGCTCTTTCCCGGCCTTCGGATCCGGCAGAACCTCGTTCGGATCGAAGTCGTAGATGAACTCGACCTCCGACAGATCCGCCTCGTTGAGACCCAGGAACGCGGCAAGCTGCTTCTTCGACTCGCCCGTGCCGGTGACGAGGAACCACACCACCTTGCCGTCATCGGGCCATCGCGGTGCATTGAGGGTGCCCTTCTCGAACCGCACATCGGCCTGTGCAAGGTCGAACGGCAGCCGGACATAGTCTTCCTTCACGTTGAAGTCCGCGATGATGTCGGGTTTCTCGTCGGTCGCGCTGATGACGAAAATGTCCCGGCCCCCATCGCCCCAGAGCCTGTCCTGGCCCGCGCCGCCGTCGATCCGGTCGTGGCCCGGGCCGCCGCCGAGCTCATCTTCGCCGTCGCCGCCGTAGAGCAGGTCGTTGCCGCCAGAGCCATAAAGTACGTCTTCGCCCGCGCCGCCATAGAGCTGGTCGTTGCCCAGAGCGCCAGACAGGAAATCGTGATCGTCCCGGCCGTAGATGATGTCATTGCCGTGGCCGCCGTCAAGATAATCATTTCCCGCGCCGCCGTCGATCCGGTCGTCGCCGTGCTTGCCCAGAATTTTATCCTTCCATGCGGTGCCCGAAAGTTTGTCGTCCGCCGGCGTGCCGTAGACCCATTCCCCGCGCACCACAGTGAGGCTGTGTTCGATCCAGTCGATCGCGTAATCGACCTCCTCCCCGGATACATCTTTGCCGTAGTTGAGTTCGGCGAGCACCTTGTCGCCGAGCATGATCCGGAAGTGGGCATTCCCGTAGACGCCATCGGGGTGGTGGACGATCGTGGGCTTCGGTCCGTCCTTGAGACCGGTCACAACGATACGGTCCTTGAAATCATACGATCCCGTCGGACGCTCGTAGTCCTCGATGTAGACGTAGCTGTCGGGGTTCAGGACGAAGATGTCGTTCCCGCTGCCGCCATTGAGGATGTTTCCCCGCGGGTTTTCGACATCCTCGTCACTCTGCGGACCCCTGCCCCTCGTCGTGTCAGTGAGGGCGCCGGTGCCGTCGTCCTTCCGGCTGCTGTCCTTGACCCGGCCCGCGATCAGGATGTCGTTATGGGCGCCGCCGTAGAGACGGTCGGAGAACGCGTCCTCCATGTTCCCGACCAAGGTGTCGCTGTGCAAGCCGCCATGTAGGACATTCATGCCGTAGCCGCCTTCGAGATAGTCGTGCCCCCCCCCGCCTTTCGCAAGGCTGCCGCCGCCGGAATCCTTGAAGTAGTCGCTGTTCCCGCCCCCGTAGAAGGTGTCGTAGCCCTGCCCGCCCAAGACGCGCATCGTGCCGTAGTAATTGGTTTGGAACCCATTATCGACTGTCTTGGGCTTGATTTGATTCGCCCCGCTAGTGCGGGACAGATCCAGCGTTTCCTCGCTGTCAATGAAATATTCCGTGGGTCTCGTCGCCATGTCAAATTCCTCCTTAATAACAACGCTGATTAATCAATGGAATCGCCTGAACCATCTTGGGAATCCCAAAACGAATCATTAATCATATGAATCCCGGGCTTGTCAATGGGGAGCGGAAATTTTTTCGTGATGCCGGGGACCGGGATTGTGTAAGATGCCGGGTCTGGAGCCGTTTCGGACACTTCCGCGGCGCGGCCGGACGGCAGCATGGACCGACAGGAACCGGTACGGCTCCTCTTCAGGGAATCCCGGACCTGTCAACTCATTCACACTTATACCCTGCCTTTCCAGAATTATTCTTGGCTCAGTTTACAAATCGTATGCATTTATGATTAACCTCAGTTCTGTTTAAGCGGTCGCTTTCATTTTCGGCTTGTTCGGGGTGAGCTGGTATGCGGCGACAGCTGAGAGGATGCGCACCATTGCGTCAGTCGGCGAGCGGCAGCGGGTATGGACGAGACCGAGCTGCGATTTGAGCGCGTCAAAGACGGTTTCGACGATGAATCGTCTGCGCGGCAGGAGCTTGTCGATCATCGGCATGAGATAGTTCTTCATGTTCTTTCGGATGCCGGTGATCAGCTGCAGCCCGCGTTGCCGCAGCTTCATGAACAGCTTTTTCGAGATATAACCCTTGTCCGCGAAGATTTCGCCTTTCAAACCGCGGCTCACAGCGTCGAGCACGGCGCGGTCATCGACGTTGCCCGGCGTGATCTTCAGCGCTGTGATCTCACTCTTGTCATTGATGATGACATGCAGCTTGAAGCCGTAAAACCAGACTGTGGAAGTGCGCCCGCGCGCGGCCAGTCCGGCGAATGCCTTGTTGCGGCTGATCCTGCGGTTACAGCAGACCGGTATATGGCTGCTGTCAGCGATGTAGACGCCGGTCTTTTCACCCGAAAGGCAGTGCATCAGCAGGCACAGCGGCATGAACAGGCGCGGCTGCAGCGTCACGAACCGGCCATAGCTCGGCAGCTCGCCGAACAGGCCGCGGCAGCGCTGGCATACGCCGTACAGGTAGAACAGCTTGAAACAGCGAAACCCGCTCAAATGAAAAAACACCATGATGAACAGCATCTCCGACATGGAGAGCTTCCCGGCCCTGCGCCGTTTCGCGGAGCTGGTGATCAGGCAGTGTTTTTGCTGTTCTTCGTAGACTTTCATGAAATCATCGAGACAGGTGAACAAGGCTTCTTTATGAATGTGCACGGGGATCTCCAGTTTGATAAACTCAGACTTCCTGACCTGATCTCCTGTTCAGGGCCGGGAAAAGTCGCAAAAACTCCATGTTTTTCTGCGTTTCAGCGGCTTTTCTCACTTAACAGAGGGGCTTCCATGAATATTGAATAGATGACCCATGAAAAGGCGGATCCGATGCTGTCTCTTCCCTTGGCACCCGTCGAAACCGTCCCGATCAGCGGACTTTCTCCCGACAAGTCTATCATGCCGCCGCTTGACTGACTCAGCCGGTCCGGAACCCTCTGTCCGGGCAGCGGTCTCCGCTTCGTCTGTCAGATCGCAGGCGCTCGGAACCCAAAAAATGGGTCAGATAATCATGCGTCAGGTCAGGAAGTCTGAAACTACTAAAACCGTGAATCATTTTTCAAGAGATTTGAGAATCCCCTGACTGAAACCTTAAACAGAACTGGGGTTGATTATGTTCCTGAGCGAAGCAGGAGGCCATGGATGATGAATCACAAGCGGTTTCAGGCTTGGCTTTCCCAGGTTGACCAGCGCAGCGCGGGGCCTGCGCCGATATCAATGCAAGAACTGCGCAAGAACTGCGGAAAAACGTTCAACGCAGCGACAGGCGCGCCGCCGGCAGGCCTTCGCCGCCAGGAGAAACAGCCGGCGTTCGGAATCTGTCCCGCGGACGGGGAAACGGCGCGCGCGTCCGCCGCGCGTTGCGGGCTCGCGGTTAACACGGCCTTCCGCCGCCGCCGGTTCCTTGCCGCCCGAAGCCGGGATCCGGGAAAGCCCGCCGGCATTGTCGAGGCCAATGAAACCTATGCGCTGGAAAGCCGCAAGGGCGAGCGGAACCTTGATCGCAAGGCGCGCCGCCGCGGCGGCACGACGGTCAGCGCGGTTTTTCAAGCGGTCAATGCCGACGCCCTGCGAAGCGCTCAACCTGTCCGGAGGCGAGCGGCTCCGGAACGCCTTTCACATCCGGACGGTCAACAGCCGGCATAGCCGGCTGAAAGGTTTCCCGGGGCGCTGCCGCGGGGTCGCGACCGAATATCCCGACAACTGCCTGCGGCGGTTCCAGCGGGTCGAACCGGACGACGCATCGCCTCGTGCGTGCCTCGCTGACGCAATCGACAGGTCATGCATACGATTTGTAAACTGAGCCAAATTAAATCATCTTTTACATGGACAGGTTTTGAAGCTTGCTGAACCGCTGAATGATCTCTATATTATTGAAAATACGCCGTTTTTTGAGTGCCGCCCGCCAAATTTCCAAAAAAGTTCAGTCTATATACGGGTTGAGAGCGTGTTACGCTTGACAAGATTCGCGCATTCACCCGGTTTTCCACCAGCGTCTGCCTCGCATGGTCGCGTTCGAACACTGGGTGAATTTAATGACGAACGGGCACGCTCCGAACTTGGCCGGGCGTTGATGCGTCAGATCCCGCGGAGCGCTGCGATCGCCGCGATCTTTTCGTCCGACAGGTAGCAAAATCGATTGATGTGGACCGCACCCTCGGCGCCTTCGGCGGTCGCCTTCAGGCGGCGAAGGAAATCCTCTGCCGGTCCATAGCCATGCGCGATACCGACCATGCCGGCGCCCTGCGAAATCTCTTGCCGGGCGGTTCGCAGCTTCTCGACAAGGTCCTCGGTCGTGCAGGGGTGGGCTTCGTCGGGTTCCGGATAGCGTATCTCTTCGCGCCGCCGCGGCTCCCGCGCAGACAGGCGCAGCACAGCGCTCACCGCCCGGGCGATCCGGATCGGGTCGAAATCTGTCCGAGAGGCGAGCCATTGGATATAATTCGCTTCGATCAACGGCCAGTGCATGGTGTAGAGTTTCACGCCGATCACATCGCAATGCGCGGCCATTTCGTTCAGGCGAAAGCCGGTGGCGATATTCAGAGGCGGCGGGAAACACTGCAAAAACGTCTGGCAGCGTCCGTTGCTGGCCTCGGCGAGCGTGTCGTGAAGAAACCGCGCGTAGTCGACGACAATCGCGCTGCGAAAGGTGATGAGATCGCCAAGCGCCGGGTAAGCCGCGACGAGGCTTTTGAGGAAATTGACGGGATCATCCAACGCGATCCGTTTCCGCCGGACAGTCCCATTGGCAAGATGGGACAAGAACGCCAGGCAGCCGCGCCGCAATTGTTCGAAGTCGAGACCCAGCGGCGCTGCGAAGCGAGCTGCGGCCGGGTTGAAGTCAAAGAACAGACTCTCGAATTGATAAACGGGATATTCCGGCCAGTCGAACTTGAACCCGTCCACTTGCGGATAAGCCCGGCATAAGTCTGTCAGGAATGCCCGCATATAGTTTCGCATATCTTCCGAGGCGAGAGAGGCGTTCTTGTCAACCCGCGCGGTCATCCGGCTGCCGTCGGGCATCAAGCAATGATCGCCTTCCGCCGGTCCGCCGAATTGCACACGGTGACAGGGTGGAATCGCGGCTTGGATTTGTAGCCATGTCCGCAACCCGCGCGCCTTGGCGGCGTCGAGGAAAGCGCCGATGACCGGGCCTTCCCGGCCGGTCAGGGGGCTCGGCTCTGGCGGCTCATAGGGGATTCCCCGGTACAGCGCGGGATTCGGCAGGAAACTGGATGACGCGGTCATCCAGAGTTCGCGCTTGCCCCAGAGCGGGCGGTCGAGCAAGCGGGCTTTCCCGGCGCCGCCGTCAATCGGCGGCTCGCGATGACCGACGCCCGATGCCGATGTCGCGGCAACATAGGGAGATGTTGTGACGCTCTCGGCGCCGATCCGGTCTGCCAGTGTTTCGATTACCGAGTCCGCGCCTTCGGACTGGATGTATTCCGGCAGAACCGTGATGCCGAGTCTGCGCAATCTCATTCTGCCGGCCCGTCAGGGCCGAGTTCGATGCTGCGCGCGAGGGACGGGTCGCCTGACAGGGCGACCCCCAACCCCGGCTGGTCCCAATTGATCCCTGTTCGCCCGCCCTCGCATTCAGGGCCCCCGTCTTCTATCAAGGCGTCGAATATGGGCGTTTCGTCGAACTGATGCTCCAGTAGGTCGCTGTTGCCCAGCGCGGAGCAGATGTGCAGGGAGTGGACGTGGCAGATGGGCCCGGTCGGGTTGTGCGGAGAAAAGGCGACGCCGTGCCTTTCAAGCAGCGCGGCGACGCGCATCAATTCATCAGGTCCGCCGGCGTATTTCACGTCCGGCATCATCACGTCGTAGGCGCCGGCGCTCAGATAGGGCCGGAAGCCTTCGACGCGGATCTGGGTTTCCAGACCCGCAAGCCGGATGCCAGCGGCATTGGCTGAGCTCCGCAACCGGCAAATCGTGTTGATCTGATCCGGCGCTTCCGGCACAGGGCATTCGATCCAGTAGGGAGCGATGGGAGCCGCGGCGCGGATCATCTCGGCGGCGCCGGCTTCGTCGAACCGCCAGTGGCAGTCGACCATCAGACGCGCTGCCGGACCGAGCGTGTCGCGCACAGCGGCGATCCGGTCGAGCCCCGGAGCCATGGCCGCGCGCATTTCAGCGCGGTCCTGATCGGGGCGCACCTCGTCGAAGGGTGCGATCTTGATTGCGTCGAATCCAGCGGCCCGGGCGTCGTCTGCGCTGTTCGCCATGCCTGCCGGGGTCCGGTCCCGCGTTCTCCGGTTTATGTTGGCATAGAGTCCGATCCGGTCGCGCCTGCGCCCGCCAAGGCAATCCGCCAAGGGCACGTCGGCGCGGCGGGCATCCGCGTCGCAGAACGCCTGCATCACGGCAGAAGAGACGGCCGCTTCGGGCAGGCCCCCGAAGGGAAGACGCTCAAAGAGCGCGGCGCGCGAGGCAATGGACTTCATCAACTCAGGAAAGAGCCGCCGGGCCGCGCGGATCACCGCCGTTTCTTGGCCGAACAGTGTCGCCTCGCCCCAACCCGTGATGGCGTCGTCGAACCTCAGCGCGGCGAACAGCCAAGTGGCAGCGGGTGCCGCGTCGGCGGCGAAAAGGCGCAGGCGGTCAATGCGTGCCCTCACGGCGCGCGTTTCCCGTCATAGGCGATTCGAAACCCGACATTGCTGGCCGAACTGTCGGAATCGATGCCCGAGCGCGCGGCGATCCGGTAGCGGTAGCAATAGCTTGCATGACAGAGAAACGAACCGCCCTTCAGCACCTTCTGCCGACGTTTACGCGCCGTCCGGTTGCGCGCGGCCGCGGCTTTGTTCAGCGAATTCACCCGGAAAAAATCCGCGGTCCATTCCCATACATTGCCCGCCATGTTGAAAAGGCCTGCCGGATTGGGCGCGAAGCTTTCCGCGGGCGCGGTGCCGTAAAATCCGTCAAGGCACGTGTTCCGCTCCGGAAACCGGCCCTGCCAGATGTTGCAGAAGACCGTGCTGTCGTCAGGTTCCTCCTCTCCCCAAGGGAACCGGCGCGGCGCATCGCCGGCGCAGGCGGCATGTTCCCATTCCGCCTCAGTCGGAAGCCGGCCGCCGGCCCAGTCGGTAAAGGCGCGGGCGTCGGCCCAACTGACATGGGTAACCGGATGGTCCCATCTGCCGTCAAGGTCCGATCCGGGCCCCTCCGGATGCGCCCAAAACGCACCGTCGACCTTGAGCCACCACGGCGTCTGAACCGAGGTCCCGGCGGGTTGCGTCCCCGGCGGCAACAGCCTGCCGAAGACAGCCGACCAGCCGTAGCGCTCCGCATCGGTGCGGTAGCCGGTGGAGTTTATGAAGGCGCTGAACCGTTCGTTGGTGACCGCGACGGTATCGATCCCGAACGCCGTCAGCCTTACCGCGCGGCACGGTCCTTCACCGTCGGCGCGGATCACCGGCGCACCGGTCCCGACAAAGGAACGACCTCCCGGGAAAAAGGCCGCCGCCGCGGTCATGGCGCCGCTCCGGCGCGCATGATCCGGATTGCGGCGCAGGCTGCGCCGAAACCGTTGCCGATATTGACCACTGAAAGCCCCGGCGCGCAGGAGCCGAGGGCGGCGTCGAGCGCAAGCCGCCCGTTCTCCGCCACCCCATAGCCGTTCGGAGACGGCACCGCGATGACCGGCGCCGCGACAAGCCCGGTGAGCACGCTGAACAGCGCCCCCTCCATCCCTGCCACGGCGATCAACACCTTGTACGACTTCAACATCTCGACGTGCTCCAGCAATCGCCACAGACCGGCCACGCCCACATCTGCCAGAACCGGCGCATCGTAGCCGTGAAAGGCCAGCGTGCGCGCGGCCTCTGCGGCCACCGGCATGTCGGAGGTGCCGGCGGCGATGACGCCGATCCCGGGCCGGGCCTTGGGCACGCTCCCATCAATGGCGGTCTGGCTGCGCGCGTCGTAATCCTGCGGGGCATGGCCGCCAAGGCGCGCGAACTGTTCCGGCGCCAGGCGCGTAAGCAGCAGTCTGCGGCCTTCGGCCCGGGCCTCGGCGACGATGGCGCATATCTGGCCGTCGGATTTCCCGGCGCAGAGGACCGCCTCGGCCGTGCCGGTGCGCGCCGCCCTTTGCCAATCCATGCGGTGCTCGGTCATGCTTCCGCCTCTTGCAGAAAAGCGGCCCCGCGGCGATATGCTCTCCGGCCCAGGAAACGGCGGCCTTCCCGGACGCAAAGCTCCGCAACCAGAGTTGTGGCCGACTTGACCCGGGTGCCGTCTCCTTGCGCAGCGGCAAGTTCGAGCACCACGCCGAGATGCGTGATCCGGCAGCGCAAGATCGCGCTCGGGCCGAGCCGGGCGTGAAGTTCCTTTTCGACCCGTTCAACGAATGCCAGATCCCCGGCTTTTATCGCCAGTCCGGTTTCGACCCGGCTTGCGAGGCAAGGCTGCGGCGGAAGCTCAGCGAGATCATCCAGACCGAGTTGCCGCGCCAAGGGGTAAATGACGCGCTTCCCCAGCCCGGCCTCGACGTAGGGGTGCAGGATGTCCTGCTCTTCGGCGGCGAGCAGCCCGGGGCGGAAATCGCTCAGGTCATCGCAGTTCGTGCCCGATGCGACAGGTCCGTCGGTCCGGTCGGCAATTGCTCTGTAGAGGTTTCGCTTGCAGAAATAGCAGCGGTTGACAGGGTTCGCCCGGTACTCCGGGTCGCCGAACTCGCCGGTATTCATCAGATCGAGCCGCCAGCCGCCGCGCCGCGCGTGCCGGCGCACGCGTTCCGTCGCCGCAGCCGGAACGGCGGGCGAAACGGCATGAACCGCGCGAAACCGGCACCCCAGAACGCGCCCGGTCACATGGGCGAGCAGCATGCTGTCGATTCCACCGCTGACTGCGACGGTCAGATGGTCTTGTGCGGAGAGGGTCCGTATCAGAGCATCAAGCGCGTTCATATTTCGGTCTCCCGGGCTTTGGCCCTGCGGATCGCGAGGGTCTCGCCCTTGAGCAGATCGTCGGCTTCCGCCTTGCGCGTGACGGCGCCGCGCGGCCGCGCCGCCTGCTTCACCCGCACGTCGCCGATCAAGCCGGACGACCTCGGCAGGACTATCCGGGTCTCGCGCCGCAGGCGCAGCCCCAAGGTCGAGCTCTGGTCGAAACATGCGGCGGCGGCCGCTTCTTCCCGCTCAGGCCGGACGAGCAGCCGGAAGGCCGTGACCACACGGGCTTTCTTCCCGTGTCTCTGGGCTGTCGTGAGGTCGACAACCCCTGATTCCGCCCTCAGCCGCTGCGCGGCAGTCGCGATCTCTTCGCCGGTCATGTCGTCGACGTCGAATTCCAGCACACTGATGACATCACGGCCCGTCGCTGAGGATTCGATCACCTGCGCGACGAGAACGTTTGCCATGTCTGCGATTTCGCGGACACCTGCGCCATAGCCGGTTGGCCCGAGCCTGCCGCCCGGACGCGGTATCACCCGCGGCTGGATTTCGGCCGCTACCGCGGCGCCGGTCGGGGTGACGCGTTCGCCGGCGATGCCGTCGTCGCGCACCGGAAGGCCCTTCAGCAGCAATGCCGTGGCAGGCGCCGGTACCGGCAACAGACCGTGCCGCGTGGTGACCTGCCCCGCCCCAAGCGGCAGAGGATCCAGGCTCCAGCTCGCGCCGTTCAAGCAAGTCAGAATCATCCCGGCAGCCGTGAGATCAGCCAGAGTGTCCCAATCGGCGATCTCGTGGAAATGCACATCGTCAAGAGACACGCGATGAACCGCCGCCTCCGCTCCGGCCAGACGCCGAAGCAGCGCTGCGGCGATGTCTTTCGCCGCAGCGTCGATCCGAGCCTCGGCGATACGTCTGACCAATGCAGGATACCTTGACGGAGCCTTGCCGGCAAGAGCCTTCACTCGGAACCGCGAGACCCCGACCGCTCCGGACGTACCGGGGGTAAGGTTTATTTGCGCGCCGGCCGGCAGGACTTCTTGAACCGCTTCGAGAACCGGGGCGCGCAATTCCGGCATGGCGTCGAGCAGTGCGGCGACGAACATGTCGCCCGCCATGCCGCCGACCGGGCTGAGATGAATGTGCCGCCCAGTCATATCGACGGTCCTAACCTGCTGATCGCTTCTGCGCCCTCGTCCAGGCGTTCCACAGACGTCTCGCGCCCGTTGCAGATGCGCAGCAGCAAAGCGGCAAGGCCGGGCAGAAGGTCTTTACCCGCCGCGGTTCCGGTGAAGGCAGGCGAGGCATCAAAGTCTATTTGCCGCGGCAGGCGATGCGCTGTGTCGGGGTTGGCCGTCAGCTTCAACGTCGGTGCGATGGCGCTGCCGTAGGGGTTTCCGCAGCCGGTCGTGAAAATCACAAGCTGCGCGCCGCCGGCGACCATCGACGAGATCGATTCCGGCGACAGTGTCGGCGTGTCCATCAAGTGCAGGCCCGGGCCGGCGATCGTTTCACCCCCGGCGAGCGCGGCCACGACGGGCGATGTCCCGCCCTTGCTGACGGCGCCGAAGGATTTCTCTTCGAGCGTGGTGATGCCGCCCGCATGGTTTTGCGGCCCCGGGTTTCCAATGCGGGGATCGCATCCTCCTGTCCGGGCGATTTCATGGCGGGCCTCTATCAGCATCTTCAAACGCTCCGAGATTTCCGGTGTTGCGCAGCGTGCGCAGAGGCCGGGTTCAGCGCCTGTCCATTCCATGGTTTCCGAGATCACAACCGCACCGCCGGCAGCCACCAGTTCATCGGCGAGACCGCCGAGCAGCGGGTTGGCGGCGATCCCCGAGGACGCGTCCGAATGACCGCACTCGACGGCAAGCGCTAAGCCGCTCATCGAACAGGGCGTCCGTGCCGCGCCGTCTAACCCGGCCTGCAGATCGAGCCCGGCGGCGACCGCCTCACGGACCAGCCGTTCGCCGTCCTCCTTGATTTCCTGCAGAGAAAATCCGGCGACGGCCCGGCCCGCCGCCTCGATCTTCGACTGCAGCCCGGCGCGCATTTCCGCATCCGCGGCCAAGACAAGAGCCGCCCCCGTGTTTGGGTGCGTTCCGAATCCGGCGAGGATTCTGTCATGAAAGTCCCTGTCCGCTCCGATCTGCCCGCGTCCGTACGGGCTGGAGACCAGAACGGATCCGGGCAGGGCCGCCGCGATCTTGCGCGCGCCCGGCGCGTTCAGGCCGCACATCGACAGGATCGTCAGCCGATTGCGTATTCCCGGCCGGCCAGAAACGCGGGGATAGCCCAGGAATGTCTCAGCGAGGCTTATGGCGGTGTGCTTTCAAGGTTGTGCAGATGCACGTGATCCCCGTCCGCGATGGGCTGAGTCGCATAACCGATGACCCAGCCGTATTTCGTCACCGGCGCCCCGTTCCTGATCGCGGTGAGGGCCACTTTATGGCCCATTAGCACGGCCCCGGTGAGAGGCGGTGCCGTCGTGTCAGCAAGCCCGGGACGCTCGCCCTTGTCGTGGTCGCGCAGCAGGCAGAGCACGTTGTCGGCGGGATGGATGCGTATGGCCGAGATCATCAAAGGCGGACCTCGTTTTTTGACTTCAGAAGGCCGGCCACGTCGCCTGTTTCGGAGATGCAGCCGAGTCCGGGACCCTCCGGCAGCGGAAACATCCCGTCCTCAAGGGCGATGCCCCGGCCCGAAAACGCTTCGAGAAGCGGGTTCTCGGAGCCGTCGACCTCCAACAGCCCGGCGCCGCCGACGGCGGACAGGAGGTGGGCGGAGGCGATCAGGCCGACCCCGCCTCCGAGGAAGTGCGGGCAATAGGTCAACCCGGCGGCTTCAGCCGCGCGCGCCACGGACAGGCCGCCGCTCAGTCCGCCCCATTTGCAGATATCCGGCTGCAGGAAACCCAGCGCGCCGCTGGAAATCGCATCGTCGAATCCGGCCACTGCGGAAAGGTTCTCTCCGGCGGCGAGCGGCATCGGGGCGTCCGCGGCCAAGGCGCGCCAGTCGGCCGAAGCGGCGTCGGCGGGCAGCGGTTCTTCCATCCAGATCAGACCGAGCGGCGCCAGCCGGGCGCATTGACGCCGGGCTGTTTCAAGGTCCCAAGCCTGGTTGGCGTCGAGCATCAACGATTCATCGGGTGTCAACGCCGCGGCGGTTTCTTCCGCGGCTCCGATCCCGTCATCAGGGCCGAACCCTATGCGCTGCTTGAAACGGCGATATCCCAAGCGGCGCATCCGGTCGATTTGTGCGCCGCTGCGGTCCGGGGAGATGCCGCTGGCATAGGCGGGCACGGGACGCGCCGCGCCGCCCAGCCATTCGGCCAGCGGCAGCCCGGCGCGCCGCGCCTTGAGATCGCAAAACGCGATGTCGATTCCGGCGGCGATCTGCGCGACGGGGCCGGGTTCGCCGGCCTGCAGCGCCAGCCGGTGCAGCCGTCGGCGAACCAAATCGAAAGGCTCAGCGGTATCGGCGCCGACGTCCTGCAGCGCGGTCCCCAGCACGTTGGCGGCCAGACGCGCGCGGTGAAGATCGCCGTCGGGCGGAAAATTGCACCAGATTTCACCCCAGCCTGCGGCCCCTTCCGCATCTTCCAGCCGCAACAACAGCGTCGGGCGATGCCGCAGCGGACCCATTGCCGTGGGCGCCGGATACGGAACCGCGTAGCGGAAATGCAGGATCTCCACCCGGGCCAGCGCGGCGCTCATGGCCCGTCGTCCAGCCGGTTCATCTCTGGATGGAGCGGCCAGAGGCAAGTGCTTTCCGGTTGCGTGGCCCGGGCCCAGGCAGCCAGGATATCCTTGCGTTCACGCCTCGCCAGCATCCGTCTGCGGATCATCTCGGGGTCCCAGTCCTTCAGCGCCAGCGCCACCAGATCCTTCAGCACGCCGGAGCGGGCCGGATCACGCGACAGGTCGGTCAGCTCTCCGGGGTCATCGTCGAGGTTGAACAGAAGCGGCGGGCTGCCGGAATAGACGTGCAGCTTCCAAGATCCTTGGCGCACCATGCGCTGCTGCACCGCGCGTCCGCCGGTCCAGGCGGGCACCGCGTCTGTGCAGTACTCGCTGAACACTGTGTTGTCCCAATCCTGCGGCTCATCGGTCAGAAGCGGCCAGAAGCTGCGTCCGTCGGCCTGCGGCAAGGGCGTGCCGCCCAGCGCTTCGACCATCGTCTGCGCTGCGTCGATCAACCCGACGACCTCGGTACGGACCGCGTTCTCCGGCAACGTGCCCGGCAGCGCCATGATCAGCGGCACCTTGACGGATTCGTCGAACAGTGTGTGCTTCCACCAGAGTCCCCGCTCGCCCGCATGGTCTCCGTGATCCGAAGCATAGACGACCAGCGTGTCCTTTTCGAGCCCTGAATCGCGGAGTTTGTCGAGGATCCGTCCGATCATTCCGTCCATCGTCGAGACGAGTCCCCAATAAGCCGCGCGGGCAAGGCGCGACTGCCGCTCGGGCACATCCGTGATTCCGCGATCAGCGCGCCACCACGCGATCCAAGGATGTTCGTTCGCGTCCGGCGGGATCGAAGGCGGGCCGAGCTCTTGCATGTAATGATCGACCCAGCGCTTGGCGGCGACATAGGGCGCGTGGGGCAGCATCAGACCCACCGTAAGGCAGAATGGACGGCCTTCGTCCGCAACCCGGTCGAGCGCGGCCAGTGCCGCCTCGGTCATGTCGCGGTCCTTCACCTCGTAAGCCGACTGCCCGGCGCCACAGGCTTCAAGGCTGCGGCCCTGCGGGTCGTTGGCGTCGTTCAGCACGCCCATGTCATGTCGCGGCATGCCGCCCCAGTTCGGGCTGTGATCACCCACCTTCCGATGTGTATAGCCGTGCAACTGGTCCGGTCCCATGGCGTGCATGCGTCCGATCAACTCCGGCCGATGCCCGGCGGCTCCCAAAGCGTGCAGCCAAGTCGGCCTGTCACTGGCGAGGCAATCGTCGTTGGTCCAGCAATCCTGCTGCGAAGGATGGCAGGCGGTCAGCATCGACATCCGGCTCGGCACGCAGATCGGCGAGGCGCAATAGGTGTTGTCGAAGCGCACCCCGCGCGCGGCCAGCGCGTCGAGCGCGGGGGTTCGGACGTGCGGATCTCCGTAACAGCCGGAGACCGCCTGCGCATGTTGGTCCGAGAAGATGAACAGGAGGTTTTTTGCGGGTCGTGTCACGGCGCCTCTCCCAAGCGGCCTGTCAATCGCCCCGCGCCATCGAATGCTAAGGGCGCAGGCGGTTCCTCGTCGAGCAGATGCCCGGCGGCGCGCAGTTCTTCCAGCAGCGGTGCGGAAACCGCGATCCGGTCGAGATGCGCTGAAGAGCGGATCTGGCAGATCCGGGGCACGCCCGCAGCCCAGCATGTGGCCACGAGGGCACGGATGCAGGTAAGATCGTCGGGGAGAACGATCGGGATAAACGCCTTTTCCAAGATCGTCGCCGAGACGGCGTTCATATACATCGCTTTCAGGTCCAGCCGGTCGGCGGTGCACCGAGGGATGTAGTCGGCCATACCGACACCGATGCCGTTGCCGTCTGTCCGTTCTGTCAGATTGAGCGCGGCGATCTTGTGAATGAAGGGCTCTGCCGGGTTGTCTACGCCGCGGATATCGGTTCGGCCCGAAATCGCCGGGTCGATTCCCGCGCCTGAAATCTCTTTGCCGACCTCCTCGACAATCAGCCCGTCGATTCGGGTCAAGGGCAGCCGGGCCATCGCGGCCTTTGCCTGGATAAGCAAGCGTTCGTCAACCTCGCAGAAGTCCTTTGGGGCGGCAACCTCGACATGGCTGATCTGCTTTTCGGCATTTTCCACTACGGCGATCCCGGCGGAAAGCGGCGCCCTCTCGATCAGCCTGGCAGCGAGCTTGGGCAACACTTCGAGAAATCCGCGCGGCCCGATCATGTGCACTTGACGCGCGCCTTCGGCCTTGCCGAGACCGACGGCCACCATCTTGGTCAGCCCGCTTTCGACCGGTCGGGGAAAGCTGGTGTGCGCCTTGATCCGGTTGATCACCAGCACCCCGTCCGCATGCGCCGCGCGGGCATCGAAATGGCAGGACAGCCCGCCCTCGATCTCGCCGTAGGTCACGGTCTCCATTGTGGCTTTGATCGGGCAGCCCATGGTCTCCTCGGATACGCCGAGCTTGGCGAGAACCGAGACCTGCCCCTCGGCGGCGCCGCCCCCGTGCGATCCCATGCCGGGCACGATGAAGGGCTTGAAGCCGCGGGTTTTCAGCCAGTTGACGGCGGTGCGGACGATCTCTTCGATCCGGGCCACCCCGCGGCTGCCGACGGCGACGGCCACCGAACTGCCGCGCGGCAATGCGAACAGGCCGGCCATTTCGTCCATCGCCGCGGCGATCTGGCCGATCGGATCGTCCAGCGCGGGCGTCTCGGGCTGGCGCAGGCGCACACGGGCCAGCGGCGGGATCTTGACCTGCGCGAGATGAGGCAGTTCGACCTCGGGAAACCGGGGAGAATGTGCGCAGGTCATGTCGCCGCGCCCGTTACAGCGAACCTGTCGTACAGCTCCGGCGGCGCCTCGTGCGCATCCATTTCGGCGGCGACGGCAGACAGGAACCTCGCTTCGGTCCCGGGGTCGTTCACAGGCCGAATCTGGGCCGGGTCCATGCTTAGATCGTAGAGCGCCGTCCCGGTTTCCTCAAAACCGCCGCCTTGCATCGGCGGCCGCTTGGCGTCGCGTGCGGCCGGAATCTTCAATATCGGAGCGCCGCGGGTGAAGCGGAAACCGGGATGCAATTCCGCACCGCGCAACTCGTCGCAAGTGAAGGGCGCGGCCGGGTGCTGCGGCATCAACGTGTACTCGAACAGCGCCTGCGCCTCCATATCCGGCGGATAGCGGAAATAGCTGTGGCGCCCGTCCGTCGCGTTGATCGCGCCGCCGAAAACGCCATAGAGAGCGATGTCCCGCCCCGAACCGCCGTCCAAGGCCGGCAGGAGCGACCGGCCCCGGACCGTATCAGGCGGCTCGATCGTGAAAAGATCGAGCAATGTCGCCATCACGTCGATGTTCTGCGACAGCGCGCCCGACCGCGGCCGGCTCCTGCGGCCCGGCACATGGATCATGAGCGGGATATGCGCGATCTCGTTGTAGAACGGCATGCGGTTCTTGCCCCACCAGTCATGCTCTCCCAGCAGAAAGCCGTGATCGGTGGTGACAATCAGCGCGGTGTCGTCCCACAGCGCCCGGTGGTCAAACGCATCCAATAACCGGCCCAGCTGCGCATCGCACAGGGCTGCCAAGGCGGCATAGTTCGCCCGCAATTCGGCCGCCTCGGCGGGTGTTTCCTGTCCGGCGCGGCGATAGCGCGGCCAATCGAAGACCGGCCCGGCGTAATTCGTCGGGAACATCTCGCGAAATTCGGGCGGCGCGTGGAACGGCTCATGCGGATCGAAGGTTTCGAGTTGGAGAAACCAGCTGTCGGCGCTCCGGTTTTCTTCGAGAAACGCCAGCCCGGCATCGAATGTCTTCACGCAGGGAAAATCCGGCGTCTCGCGGATCCGGTCGCGGTTCAGATTGCCCTGAAACCGGAATCCGTCCCGTTTTGCCGCGAACTGATCGGGATGGTAGGTCCGCCGGTATCTCTCCAAGGGAGCTTGGACCCTCGAGTCCCACGGGTCCGCCTCTTGCCCGCGAATGAAATCCCAAGTGGTATACTCCGTGTGGTAGGCGGCTCCGCCGGCGCAGAAATAGTGGTAGTGGTCGGTCACCAGATGGGAGTGCACGCCCCTGCCGGCCATCAGCCCCGTCAACGTGACGTCGAAGGGTTCCAGCGGCCCCCAGCTGCGATGAAGAAAATTGTACCGCCCGGTCATAAGATCGCGCCGCGCCGGCATGCAGGGCATCGACCCCACGAAATGACTGTCGAACAGAGTGGACTGCCGCGCCAGCCGGTCGAAATTCGGCGTCGGCGCCCCGCCGCCGTAGCAGGACAGCGCCCGAAGATTGAGCGAATCGAACAGCAGCAGGACCGCCCTCATTCCGGGGACCTCCGGCGTTGGCGGTATTCGCTGATCAAGGGCCAGACCAACAGCACGACGGCTGTGACCGTGAAGATCAGCGGGAAGGGCCGCGTGACGACGGGCGAAATGTCTCCGGCGGTCATCATCAGGCCGCTGCGCAGCTTCTCTTCGGCCAGCGGCGCGAGCACGAAACCGATCACGAAGGGGCCCAGCGGGATACGCGCGCGTTCCAGCAGGAACCCGATGACGCCGAACAGCAGCATCACCCAGACGTCGAACATCGTGTTGTTCAGCGCATATGAACCTATGACGCAGAACATCATCACCACCGGCAGAACAAAGCTGCGGGGCAGGTAAATGAGGGCTGAAATGTAGCGCACCGACGAGGTCATCAAGAGCCACATCAGGATATTGGCCAGCAGCGCCGCGGCGATCATGCCCCAGACGATATCGGAATTAGTCAGGAACAAAGTCGGGCCGGGCTGGATCGAGTGAATCGTCAGAGCCCCGATCAGGATCGCATCGATCACGCTGCCGGGGATGCCCATGGCGATCAGAGGTATCAGCGCGCCGCCGACAGTGGCGTTATTGGCCGCTTCGGAGGCGACGATGCCCTCTTCGGACCCTTTGCCGAACTTCTCAGGTTCGGACGAGACGTTCTTGGTGACGGTATAGGCAACGACCGAACCGATTGAAGCGCCGATTCCGGGCAGGATGCCGATGAAGGTTCCGATAAAGGACGAGCGTATGAGATTGACGCCGTGGCGTATGAAATCGCGCATGCTCATCAACATGCCCTTGGACGACATTTCCGCCCGTTCCGGCAAGGCGTCCGTCTCAAGCGAATCCTTGATGATTTGGCTCACGGCGAAAGTTCCGATTAGCACCGGCAGCAGCTGCAGTCCGCCGTTCAGCATATACCAGTCAAAGGTCAGGCGCGGCATCCCCGTGGCCGGGTCGACGCCGGGCATCGAGACCAGCATGCCCAGCAGACCGGAGATCAGGCCCTTGACGAGCGAGCCTTCGCTGACCGAGGCGATGAGCACCATCGCCATCATGATCAACGTGAAATACTCGAACGGACCGAACTGCGTGGCTAGAATCGAAAGCGGTTTGGTCACCGTGAACAGAACACCCCAGGCGATCAGCCCGCCGATGAACGAGGCGGTGATGCCGAGACCGAGCGCGCGTCCCGGCCGGCCCGACCGGGCCATGGGATAGCCGTCGAACGTGGTCATTACCGCAGCGGGCGTGCCGGGCATGCGCATCAGCGTGGCCGTGATCAAACCGCCGCTGATCGCGCCGACATACATCGCCACCAGCAGCACAACGGCATTGAACGGCGCCATGTAGAATGTGAGAGGCAGGGTAAGCGCGATCAGCATCGCGCCGGTCAGCCCCGGGATCGCACCGACGACGATCCCCAGAAACGTGCCGAGGAAGAGCATGAGAAACGGCCAAGGTGAGAAAATCTGGCCAATCGCTCCACCTAGTGCGCCGAAATCCATCGCAGGCTCCTTAGAGCTTGTTGCTGAAGTTGAGCAGCCTCGCAAACCGCAAAGTATAATCCTGTTGCCGAACAAAACAATGGGAGCATCCACATGGATCGGAACGGGAATGCTCAGAAGCATCATAAGCGATTTCCAGATCGTTTTGAAACCGGCGTGAGCGATGAGGAGCAGGCTGTGACCCGTGTCGCTTCTTCACCCTCCGTCGAAGACAGGACGGAAACCCGTCACGGACCGCCGGGAAACATTCAATGTCATCCGGCATGTTCGGAACCGGGCGCCGGCGGCGCGTGATTCCGAAGTGTTCTCCGCCGTTCGGCACGGGTTGGAACTGTTTCCATATCCGCCGGGGCGCAGGGATCTTTGACCGCATGTTTGCTGCGCTTCGCAGTCTCGCGAGGGACCGTCCGGGCATTCGCGGATCCGAGGCTGTCAGGGACCGAAACTGATCTCCGCGTTTGCCGGACCCGGACCTGGGCTGGTCATGGAGATCGTGCGCAAGCCTGAGGAAACAAAGGGTTTCACGGTCCTCTGCCGCTAAGCGGACATTCGCTCAGTCGCCGCGGCAAGAGTTATGAGATATTGATAGATCCCGTGCCGCGACACAGCCCGACAAGTCAGTTGTTCGGGTGCGGAGTTTAGGTTGGAAGGTCCACGACGAACACGTTCGTGAATACGTATTCTGCCCCGAAAGCGAAGATCGCAGCGAAGATCAATGCCAAGGGAGCCTTACGCAGCCGGAATGCCTCCATCGCCCAGATCAGGACCGCTAGGAACACAAAAGTGATCACCCCGAAGGACGCTGCCTGCAGGTGCAGCAGGCCGACATAGACGACCGAACTCCCGAGCATCAGAATTCCGCCCATACGTGGCCTGTTCGGGAATTCCTCACTTAGGATCCGGAACAGGCTGGGTGCGCGGAGTATTGTCATCAAGGCTCGTCCGGTGACGATCAGGCAGCACAGTATGATGACAGCGGCCGTGTACATCGGCACAGGGCCCGATCCGAGCGGCTCGAAGCTGCCGGGCGGCAGTTTGTCGGCTTGGAACCAGAATACCGCGCATCCCGAGGCGACCAAGGCGGCCACTCCGATTTCGGTGAAGGAGCGACGATCCACGGTGTCGTTCCTGTCCGGAAACGGTGCCTGGCCCGCAGCGGCAGCGGGCCAGGCGCAAACCGTCACTTCTTGGCAGCCAAGGCGGCAATCGGTTCGATCGCTGCCCAAGTCGCGCTCAGATCGTCCATCAGCGCGTCACCGGAGAGGAAGACGTCGGCAAACCCTTTGCCGGCGATGAACTCTTGGTACCGGTCGGTGCGTGTTGCCTTTTTCAAGGCGGCGGCGAAACCGTCGACCGCCTCGGCCGGAGTGCCCTTCGGCGCGAAAATCCAAGACTTGATGCAGAACTGCATGTCATAGCCGAGCTCGTTCATCGTCGGCAGGTCCGGCAGGGCATCGAAACGCTCCGCGCCGGTATAGGCCAGCGGTTTGATCTGCGCCTCGGGGTTGGCGCTGCCGTCCGGCAACAGCGTGAAGTTCACCACCTCGGCACCCGATAGGACCGTCGCGTTGGTCTGCGCACCGGTCAGTGCGGTGTAGTTCGCGGTGCCGCCGCCGATCTGAACAAAGCGGAATTTGGCGCCGGGGACCAATTCCTGCAGCATGATCCCGGCCATGTGGTTGATCGCGCCGAGGTTGGCGCCGAAGATCAGGGTGTCGGGCTCCGCTTGCGCCTTGGACAGCAGCTGCTCGACACTGTCGATGCCGCTGTCCTTGCGTACCATCGGCGCCAGGCAAAACTCGCCCATGCCGGCCACGGGTTCAAAATCGCGCCAGCCGAAATCAAGCGCGCCCGTGCCTTCACCGCCCATCAGCGCGATGTGGATCAAAAGAAAGGTGTGGCCATCGGCCTTTGCCTCCATCACACGGCGCGATCCGATGGAATAATGTCCGCCGACATTCACGATCGTAATCGGCTGCGACAGAGCGTCCGCATCCTGCGCAGCGGCTTGCAATGTGCGGCCGACTTGGTCCGATGTTCCGCCGGCCTTGAACGGAACAATCAGCTTGATCGGTTTTTCGGGCCATTCGGCCTGGGCGGCGCCGCCAGCAGCCATGATCGCCACGACAGCGAGTCCAAGTAGTTTTTTCACGGAATCCTCCCTAAAAAGCAGTATAGGCGATTGTTTATTGTTTTTTCGCGGCCCGTGCAACCATGAGACGCGTCACCAAGATCAGTCGGCAGCCTCTCTGCCGGGTTCAGGCCACAGCAGATGCCCCGCAACTGCGTTTCCGAACGCTTTTCGCCGTGACAAGGGCGGAGATTCGGCGCGCGCAGCCGCGGCCCCCGGGGGCTGACGGCTGCCGGATCAGCCCCGCTCTGCCGCTTCCGAGCGGTCTTTCGGCGGCTTGCGCGGGGTCTGCGGGAGCCGCCGGCGTCCTTTTCAGGCGCTTCCGCCGCTCCGGGACATCCCCGAGAACAGCCTTTCAATCGCGCCCGCTCCGGGGCTGTCCGCCCGCCGCGCGCCGGAACTGAGCGCGGAGCCTTGCCGGAGCGGACGGCGAGCCGGGCCGTGCGACGAGTTTCCCGCCGGCCGTGCGCCAAGGACTGGGAGCGGGCGGGTTTTCCGTCAGTGGGACGTGCGCCCGGCGAAGACCGACGCGAGATCGGGGGCGTCGTGCGGTGTCGAAGGCAGGGGCATTCGGGATCCCGGGCGGTTAAGTCGGTCTGCTCTTTAACGGAACCCGCGGGCCGTGGCTAATGCGGCGGCTGCGAAAAACGCGCCGTGATCAACCGTTCGCCGTTTCCGGTTCCAATGAAATTTGTGGATGGCACCTATTGAACCTGTCTTGAATTGCCTGTCTGTAATATACTGAGGCTGATCCCGAAGCTTTGTGGAAACCACGGCTGCACACCAAATTTTCCGCGTTTTCCGGCCGTGTTATGACACTTAACAGATCTGCTTTCAGAAACTGCCGGGTTGCCGGAGGAGGAATCACTCCCTTGCCGGACCGTTCGCATGCCCTGTTCAGCCCCCGCTGCTGAGAGCGGTAAGGCCGGGTGGAGTAAAAGTCCGCGCCGAGATCCCGTGAGATCTCCGCGTGCGCCTCGGATTCCGTGCCGTTTTCAGCCGTGATCACATGCGCCGGGCCGGATACAGGCCGGAGACACTCCATGACCGCGGCCCGGGTCAAGGACGCCGTCTTTCGATTGATCCGTTGAAGAATAAGGTGAATTTCACCGCCCGGTCGACAAGTGAAACCGGCGTCCCCTCTGTGCCGGAAGCTGATGATCGTGTCTTCCTGCCAGCCTCCCGCCCGGATATATACTCCGACCGGGAATCACGCCCCGGCCGCTCGGTCAGCCTGTACGTAACGGTAAATCCATGCCGGACCCGCCTTCATGATCCTTGCTTCCGCTGAGCGGTCCGAGACCTGCTCTGGATTCCATCCGAGCCGCAGTCCCTCCCTCGACGGTCTTCCAGCGCGTCGGCGGCATTTTGCGGGGAACCTACGAGGCCTCCCGGCACTGGTCTTCGGCCAGAGGCTGCGCGTGGCGGCAGCCCCGCCGTCCCGAGTTGCGGGTGCGCCGGACCTTTCACGGACTCACTGTTGACAGAGCATTATTTGATGCTGTATGTGATTCGGCATGAACGTAGGAATGCGAATGATCTCGGCCGATGGCGCAGCCTGGTTGAAGGGAGCCATCAAGGCCGGCGGCATGACCCGTCATGCGCTTGCCCGCGGTCTGTGCGAGCATGAGGACTGGCGCAATGCGCGGGGCGGGTTGTGCACCTCATCGGCAGGCAAGGCGCTGCCGGGACTGGCGCGGGCACTGGGTGTCTCGCTGCCCGCTGCCCGCATGTTCAGTGCGACCTCGGGGCCAGGGGAGCCGGACGGCGGTCACGTTCCCTCCGTCGAGGTCTCCTGCCCGCTCCGGGAACTCGGACCGGTCACTTTGCGGGTCGTCGGCAAGGCGGATGCCGGGCGGTGGCGGGCGATGATGGAACGGCATCATCCCCGGGGCTGCCCGCAGGCGCCGGGAGCGGTGTTGAATTATTGGATCGTCTCCGGGCGCTATGGTTGCATCGGCGGCATCGGCTTTCGGGCCGCCAGCTGGCACGTCAAGCCCCGCGATGAATGGATCGGGTGGTCGAATGCGGCGAAAGCCGCCAATCTCGGCCTTCTCGTTAACAATCACCGTTTTCTGATCCTGCCCGGCGTTGAAGTGCCATACCTCGCCTCGCATGTGCTCGGCAAGGCGGGACGGTGTCTGCCGGACGACTGGCAGGCGCGTCACGGCTGCCGCCCGCAAGCAGTCTACACCTATGTCGACGACACCAGGGCGGGGAGCTGCTATCGCGCCGCCAATTGGCGCTTCGCCGGCATGACGGCGGCGCGGGCCCGTTCGGGTGAGGCCAAACCGCAGTGCAGGATCTTCATGCGGTCCTTGGAGCGGGGCTGGCGCCGACGGATGGCGGAGGCGCCGCGGCGTCCGATCGGCGCCCTGGCGGACAGCTGGGTTGACGAAGGCGACGGCACGGGGGATAACGAGTTCGCATACTCGACACACTGCGATGGCCGGGTGCGCCGCCGGCTGCGGCGCGTCGGAGACGCGTGGATCAGGAATGCCGGCGGCACGATTCCGGAGATGTTCCCGAACGCCGCCGATCAAACGGCGGTTTACCGTCTTCTGTCGAACCCGGATGTCACCATGCGGCATGTCTTGGAGTCCCATATCGAGGCTGCGGTGAGGCGCTGCCGCGCTCATCGCCGTATTCTGGCGGTGCAGGACACGACGATGCTCAACTATTCCGGTCTGGCCGGGAGCGCCGAAGGCTTGGCTCCGCTCGGCGGCGGCGGCAAGGGATCGGCAGGCATCGCCGCGCACGCGATGCTCGCCTTCGTGCCCGGCGGCCGGCCGCTGGGGGTGCTTTCGATAGACGCCGACTTCCGTGGGAACGCCGGGAGCGACAGGACCGAAAGCCTGCGCTGGCTGGACGGTTTCGGGGTCTGCGGAGAGCTGGCCGCGGCCTGTCCCGATGCCGAGACGATCTGCGTCGGCGACCGCGAAATGGACATCTGGGAAATCCACCGCGAGGCGGCGCGGACGGGCCGGCGCGTCGTGCTCCGCGCCTGCCGGTCAAAAAAGCGCCGGGTCCTGACGGAAACCGGCGAGCCTCGAAACCTGTTTTCCTTCATGGCGGAACAGCCCGAACTCGGACGCATGACCATCGAACTCGACGCGGCGGGCGGGAAGCGCAAACGGGCGTCCCGGAAAGTGGAGCTGTCGGTCCAGGCGTCGCGGGTGACGGCGCTGCCTCCGAAGGCCGCCGGGGAAGGCGGCGCGCTGGAGATGCTGGCGGTGCGGGCGAGCGAGACCGATCCGGAGGATCCGGAAAAGGCGCTCGACTGGGTGATTCTCTCGAGCGCCGGCGACGCGACGCCGGAAACAGCATACGATGTGCTGTCGATATATCGGGATCGCCAGTCCATCGAACGCTGGTTCGACACGTTGAAGCGGGGCACCTGCATCAGCGACCGGAAACTGAACACGGCCGACGACCTGCGGACCTGCCTGGCCTTCGACGCGGTCGCCGCCTGGCGCGTTCACGAACTGTCTCGTCTCGCGCGCGAGGCCCCCGACACCCCGGCGGCGGAGATTGTCCGGCCGGTTGAAATCCAAGCCCTCGACCTCATCCTCACTGCCTGTCGAATGCCGTGCGTCGGCGACCGGGCCTCCGCGGCGCGGGGACCTCCGACCGTGTATGACTATGTGCTTGCCATGGGCCGCATCGTCGGCTTCCGCCCGTCAAAACGGCAACCGTTGCCGGGTCCGCTCAAATGTTTCAAAGGAGATGACAGAATCCAGTTTACCGTCGCACTCATCGAAAACGCGCAGTCAACAGTGATAAAGTGAAAGGCGCCGGACTCCGCCGCGCAACGGCTCTCTGCGAAAGACCGCCTTTCTACACCGCCAGAAGCCGGCAACAGTCGTGCCGGGTCAGGCAGTGAAAGCCCGATGGCATGCGATTCCCTCCGTTTTTCCGTTACAGAGATTGCCGCGCCCGCTCAGCCCGCCTGTAACATGCGGGCCCTCATGAAGCGAGGTTTGCAACTGATACCAAAAGCAAATCATATAAACTGATATGCTGAGGCAGCATGATTGTCACGACGGGGCCACAGCCTGACGGCGCCGGGTCGTTCCAGTGATGACGTCGGGTTGGCCGCTCAGCCATTGCCACGCCGTCCGGCAGGCTTCCCTCAGGGCGGCGACATCCTTGAACACACGGTCAGCGAAACGGTTCGATTTCAAGAGCAGGATGATCTGCTCCATGGGGTTGAGTTCAGGACGGCAGGGCGGCAGATGCAGGAGCGTCAGGTTGGAAGGGATGAGAAGATCGGCCGAGCGATGCTGACCTGCTCCGTCCAGTACGATCACGCCGTGCGCATCCGGCGCCGCGGCTGCGCTGACCGCCGCCGAATGCTCGTTCATAGACGCTGTGTTCGCCTTGTCTGCCACGCGGGCGATGCCGACGCCGCGCTGTGCGCAAACAGCGCCGAACAGATAGACGTAACCATAGCGATGGCCGCGCACGATGCGCGGACGTTGTCCCCCAGGCGCCCGAACCCGTGTCGTCATCCCTTTCCGGCCGATGCGCGCTTCATCCTGGAACCGGATTTCAATCGTGCCCGCCGGCCCCTCGGAACTGAGCGTCGACGTCACCCTTGCCTTGAAGTCCGCTGCGAACGCCTCCTGCCGCTCCGCGTCGGCCTTGGGGTGGAGCGACCGTCCCGAGACAAAACGAAAGCCGGCCCTTCGGAGCATCATACGGGCGCCGCTCTCCGTATAGATGGCCCCGAAGGCCCCCTCGATTTTCCGTGCGATATCCCGAACCCGCCAGCGCGTCACACCGTTCCGCTCAAAATCCGGACCCGCCTTGACCCAAAGGCCGATCCCGGCAATCCGCGCCTCCGTCAACCGGCCCTCGCTTCCACCGCGAGGACGACCCGCAAGGCCCTCAAAGCCCTCCGCGTTGCAGCGCAGCGCCCAGTCGCGCAGGATTTGAAGTTCCATGCCCTGCGCCCGCGCCGCCTCCGTGCGGGAGGCCTATCAATCTAACATACTTTTATCCGTGTTTTCTTCTCCGTCCGGCCAGCCTCCTTCCCAGTCCCGCACAGTCCGGACAGTGATGACGGCCTGAGACAGGAACCTGACGCCCTCCCAGAGTTTCTGCGTGCCGGGCAGCGGCTGACGTTTCGAGGGATGAAAGCCGGCCAGCCCGCCGGTTAGGACGACGAAGCCCGCGACGGTCATATCCGGCGGCGCCCGGGGAACCTTGAAGCCGTGCCGGGCGGCGAGGGCGCAGAGGACCGTGATGTCCTCCCGGGTAATATGCCGTTCGGCCGGGTCGTCCGGCCTCTCGCGGGCCAGGAGTGAGAGATCCCAGACCCGGAACGCGGTGATCGCGTCGAAGGCGAAGCACTTGCGGAGGTCGTCGGCGTCGTCGAGGCGGCGGTCCTCGATGCGGGTGCCGACCTTCAGGGCGTGGAAGAAACGTTCGATCCGCCAGCGCAGTTCGTACCAGCGCAGCGCGGTGCGGGCGGTCTCGAGACCGGCTTCGCCCTCCGTAGTCAGCAGCATCCAGTGCAGCGGCGCGCTCTTCTTCCCCTCCGCGGGGCGGCGGGGCGGGTTTTCCTCGAGGGCTGAGACGGCGGTCATGCGAACCGGCGCCTCGCCCGCCCGGTCTTTCGGGGGGAGCAGGTTCACAGACACGCAGCGCAGCGTCAACTTCGCCGTGCGGCCCTTCCTGCGGTTCGGGCCGCCGCAGGCGGGAACCTCGATTTTCCGTCCTCCCACAGGTTCCGTTGCCAGCACGAAGTCCCATAGATCGGCGTCGCCGCCCGAGTGCAGCGCTGCCCGGCGCTTCGATCCCCGGCTCGCCCGGATCAGCAGATCCGCCCCTGTCTCCCCGGCCCGCGAGATCAGTTCCCAGAAGTCTCCCTCCCGGTCGCAGACCGTCACCACGCGGGTGTCCGGGCAGGCGCGCGCCAGTTCCTGCGCCCGGTCGAGACCGGCGAGCCAGCGGACGCTGTCCTTCCCCTCCGCCCGGCGGAAGTCCGCGTCCGCCTCGAACATCCCGAGCGGCCGTCCGGCCGCGTTCACCGCGACGCCGACATGCGCCAGGATACCCGATGCTCCCTTGCCGCCGCCGCCGATGTCGTCGAGGCCCGACGTCTCCGACAGGCCGTCGTAGTTCAGCGCGGTCGTGTCCTGCACGGCCAGCACCAGCCTCTCGGCGCGGCACCGCTCGACCGTCTGCTCGAAGTGCGAATCCAGTATGTGCTCCATCTTCACCGCCTTGTTCGACAGCAGCCGGTAAGCCGCCGCCTGTTCCGCCTGCCCCGGAAAGATCGCCGGCAGGCCCTCGCCGAGCCGCCGGGTCCAGGCCGCGCCCATGCGCGCGATCCGGCGCCTGACCCTGCCGTCCGGGTGCGTGCTGCGCCCGTACTCCCGTTCGGCCCAGCCCCCCTCGCTGTACAGCGATCCGGACCAGCCGAGAACCCGTTCCGGCTCGCGGCTCAGAACCTCGCGCCAGCCCTCCGAAAGCGGCTTGAGCCAGACCGCGCGGCGCACGCCCGAACGCCGCCCGGAAGTCAGCTCCGGGCAGCGCTGCCATCCCGCGGCCCTGTAGCTCAGGCCGGACATCTCCGGCCCCGTGAAGGTCTGCGCCAGGACAGGACGCTCGCCGTAGGCGGCCGCCCAGTCGCCGGCGATCCGCTCCGCCGCCAGGCGGAGGACCCGGGACGCGAGACCCTTGACCCGGACGCCGGGTAACAGGAGAAACCGATTGTTGCACACGACCCTGCCGATATTAGCGATACGGGCGTCGGCCGACCAGCCGATCACGCCGTCGCGGGGGCCGAGCTGGATCCCCGCCGCGGAGAAGCCGACGCCGCCCAGCCGGCCATGAGATGACGTGATCCAATACCTCATCCGCCCGCCGGGGGCGCGGCGCCAGCCCTCGGGATGCCAAGTCTCAATCATCGACTCCCAGAGCCGCGCGTCAGCGTCGGAAACCGCCTCCAGCCCGACCTCGCCGAGTTCCGCCAGCGGGACGGCCAGGGCGGTGTCGGGATAGTCGGCGGCGGGACGGCTGATGCCGTCGCCGGGCGGCGCCGCCGGCGGCGGCAGCCGGACGCCGGCAGCGTCGGCCAGCTTGGCAAGTATTCCGCGGGCGGAGCCGAGGCTCGGCTTTCCTGAAAAGTCATACCAATTTTCGCGCACGCACAGTTCGCGGGCAAGCGATGTCCGGGAGCGACCGCTGTCAACGCAAGCCGCCTTGAACCAATCGACCGTCTCAGCCGAAAAATGTCGAAGTCCGATTCTCATGCCATGCCGTATGGCATCTGATCGGATAAGCTACAAGTATAAAATGTTGATAGGCGGGAGGCGCCGTCCATGATCATCGCGATCGCACGCGCACGAGAAGTTCGCTTCCCCGTAGCGCTTTGCCAACTCATAGAGCCCGTCTGATGTATGTTCCGTCCAAGTTATCGGCGTTGCCGCACTCATCATTCTCCTCCGAAGGTGAAAATCGATCGCCACAGCCTATGGACGTGATCCGGTCCGTCACCACAACATATTCAACATAAGTCAATTTGAAATCCTCTTGGTATGAAGCGATGCCTTTCAGAGTCTAATCGGGGCCTTTTCCGCGTTTCAACGATTATGATAGGCGTTGTCTTGAAATAACAGCATTGTCAGGAAAGTGCGCATGCCGCGACCAAATATTCTGCTGGTCACCGCGGACCAATGGCCCGGCGCATTGCTTGGTCTCGCCGGACGCCGCGATATCGATACGCCGACGCTGGACCAAATCGGCCGCAACGGCATCTGGTTCCCGAATGCCATGTCTGAATGCCCGATATGCATTCCGGCGCGCCGAACGCTGATGACCGGCACACCGCCGTGCGCGCATGGCGACCGGCTGTTCCAACCGTCCCTGCCGAAGCCCGATCTGCCGCATCTGGCCGAGGTTTTCCGGGCCAACGGATATCAAACCGGCGCCGTCGGCAAGTTGCATGCCTACCCGCCGCGAGATCGCCTCGGGTTTGAAGAAACTCTGACATATGAAGAAGGCCGACCTCAATCGGGCGGTCCGGACGACTGGGATATCTGGCTTGCGGACCAAGGCTATGCCGGCTTGGGCCATGCCCATGGGATGTCCAACAATAGCTATGAGTTCCGGCCGTGGCACCTGCCCGAGGACTGCCATCCGACCATCTGGCAGGCGCGGCAGATGTGCCGAATGATCCAGCGCCGCGACCCGACACGCCCGCAATTCCGGTACCTTTCGTTCAATTTTCCGCACCCGCCGATCGTGCCGCCGCAATCCTATCTCTCGCTTTATGCCGGGCGTTCGGTCGAAGAGGCGGTCCGCGGAAACTGGAACGACGATCTGCCGCCGGCCCTGCAACGGGTGCGCAACGCCTGGCCGCACTTGGCTCCGGATCGGCTGGCTGCGATGCGCCGCGCCTTCTATGCTCAATGCACATTGATCGATCATCAACTCCGTGTGGTGATCGGGACGCTGCGCGAACAGCAGCTCCTTGATGATACGATTCTGCTCTTCACCAGCGACCATGGTGACATGCTGGGCGACCACGGGCTTTTCGCCAAACGGGTTATGCTCCGCGGATCGGTCTCGGTCCCGATGCTGCTGACGGGGGCGGCCAGTTCGGATCGGATACGCCCTGGAACAGTCGACCGGCGCCTCGTCGGGCTGCAAGACATCATGCCGACGTTTCTGGACCTTGCCGGGATCGATGTGCCTGACAGCGTGAGCGGACTGTCAATGGTCGGGGACGAGACGCGTGAGACGTTCTATTGCGAGGCTCTTGAAGGCCAACCCGCGATGCGGATGGTCACCGATGGACGGTGGAAGCTGATTTGGTACCCGGCGGGCAACCGCTTCCAGCTTTTCGACTGCGAAACAGATCCCGACGAAACGACCGACCTCATGTCCGCGCCGTGTGCCGCGCCGCATTCGGCCCGTCTGTCGCAGATCCTTTCGAGGGAGCTGTACAGCAGCGATCTCGACTTCCTCGAAGGCGATACTTTGATCGGGACGCAAGCAGAACCTGTCATTCCAAAACCGGACCGCGGGCTGTCCGGTCAGCGCGGCCTGCATTATCCCGAGCCGCCGCCGGACGACCCGTCGAAGGTCGTCGGCGCCCCTTGACCGCTCAGTCATGGCGACGCTCTGCAACCGGCTTTTCTGCCAGCGTGACCGGCTTCCCGGCGGTAGGAAGAAGCGGTGCGTCGCGCCGCCGCATCGTTTCCAATATATCGGCCTCCGAAATCTCAGGACCGACCCGCGCATGAGTGCGGGACAAGAAACCGGAAGCCTGACGGCGGCGCAGGTAATTGATCATCGCGCGGGCCGAGTTCGTCTTGACCGCGGGCAGGGGCAGCTGCGCACCGGTGCGCCCGAATACGCGCCGCATGAGCCGCCCGGAAGTCTCGGCGTCTGTCATCTCCAAGGAAATCTCCGCCAATTCGTCAAACGGTTTCGGACCGCCGTAATGCGCAGGACGGCCGCGAGGGGCGGCAACGAACGCTTCTTCGCGCCGGAGCGCTCGGGTTTCGCAGGCCGCGCCGAAGCAGATGCCGGTGATCAGGGCGAAGAACATGTCGAGTTCATCAGCGTCCGACATCGCGCGAAGATCGTCATTCAACACGATAGTCAGGTTGATGCCGATTTCAGGGCTGTCTGCCTGCAGGCGCGATATCGCAACGGGCGGGATTCCGTGGATCCGGTCGGATCCGCCGCCGACACGCAGGCGCGCCTTCATGACGTCGAGCTTTGCCGTCAGAGCCTCGGTGTCGCGTGCCGGTGCCCGTGCGCAGTCGAGAAGCACATGCCAATAGGGCGTGATTTTCAAGGGCCGGGAGATGCGGTCGAAGAGGGCGGGGCCAAGTCGGCGCTCAAGCCCGTCGATGACCTGTGTCAGCGCCGGTTGCGTCACACCCATCAGTTCTGCCGCCGCGGTAAGGCTGCGGGTCGGACACACGACAAGGAATCGCGAGGCCTGTCAGTTTCAGCATCACGCGGCGTACCGCTTCGCGCGCTCGACTTTGTCCGGCTCCGCATCCTCCAAGCCAAGTTCGATCCAATGCTTTCCCGATCATTCCTCAACAGTACCGATTCCCCGTCCGAGGCGACAGCGGCCTGGAAAGACCGTGACCGCACCTTTCAGAAAGGCCGAAGCGGTCGATGGCGGCACATCAGGTGACGCCCGCGTCGCCCTTCGAACCCGACCGCGGCATCCAGCGCGGGCCAGTCATTGCCGGAGCCATGGTGACAACCATGGCAATGCAGATTGCCACACGCCTGACGGAAGCAAGTTGGCCGGATCACATCAGCTGGGTTTGTTTGGCCGTGACGCTCTGTCTTGCCGGACGGTTCATCGGGCGCCGCGAAGCCTATCTGCTGACTCTCTGCGCGATCGTCTCGGCCGCCGTTCTGTTACTACACCCGGAACCTGCCCGTGTTTTTGCCGCTGCCCTGAACCAAGGGGCGTTCCTGATGGCGTTTATTCTGCAGCTTGGTCTGCTCTACGAAGCTGCGGCGACATCCTCGTCGATTGCGGAATTCGGTCCCTATCTCACCCGTCAACCGCCCGGACGGCGCTATTTTGCCCTGTTTACCGGGACCGGTGTGCTGGCCGTTCTGTTCAACGCCGGCATCTTGAGCATCCTGGTTCCGCTGGTTCAAAGCCGGGATCGGCGTGGCGGCTACGCCGGCTCACATGAATCACCGCGCGAACGGCGTCGGATGTGTGCAATGTTGCGCGGCTTCGCCTGGAGCATTGTCTGGTCGCCAACCGCGCTCGCGCCCTTGTTGATGGCCGAACTCGCGCCTTCGGTCGATCGCGGATTATGGACAGTTTATGGCCTCTGCCTTTTTGTCCTGATCCTTGCCATTGGCGCGCTCGACGACCGGTTCCGTTTTCAGCGGCCTGCGGTCGAGCAGGCCGAGGCGGTTCCGCGATTTCCCCGTGAGGCGGCGTTCGGGCTCGCCGCGGCCTCCGGCGCGCTCATCTTCATTGCACTGGGTGCGACCCGGCTGACCGGTGAAAGCCTCGCCTTCGGTCTCATGGTTGCATGTCCGGTGATGCTCGTCGGTTGGACCGCGATCCAGAATGCGGGCCGTGGCAGCGGACATCCTGCGACCGTCCGGCGTCTGGCAGAGGTTATTGCCGGCCTGCCTGCAGCGCTGCCGATTGCGATAACACTCACGAGCACCGGCTTTATTGGACGATCCGCGGCCGATCTATTGCCTGCCGACGTTCTGGCAGGCAATTCAGTCATGAGCGGCATGCCGGAAATCGTCCTGCTGGTCTTGATTCCGCCGACCTTGGCCTTGGTGAGTTGGACCGGCATAAGCCCGATCACGATGGCCGTCTTTCTTGGAAGCCTCCTTGGCGGCATGAACACACCGCCCGCCAACCCAACCTTGCTGGCATTCGCGATTTCCTGCGGCTGGGCGTTGTCGATGACCTTCGCGCCGCTCTCCACCCTCGCACTGTTAGTGAACAGATTGAGCGAACTGCCGCTTTCCACCTTGACGTGGCGGTGGAACCTCGGATTCTCGGTTTTAGCGGTCGCGGGTCTGATCCCGTACTTCACGCTCTTATCTTGGGCGCATCAGCCGTAGTGTGGTGATCATCCGTTTCCCTGAACATAACGGCGGGCCGATTCAGTGAAGAGGGATCGGTTTTCGGAGACTTTCTTGTTAATCCACATATCGCCCCGCTTGATCTGCCATGATATATAGATCCGCCTGAATCGCGGTCACAAGTCACAAATGAAGCGATGCATTTCGGAGTTCAATCGGGAATACAAAAGCTGTGTGAAAAAGGAAATAAGGGCTGAATTTTCCTCGGAACGCCCTTAAATCGGAACATGGATGCTGGCCAGTCCACAACCCAGGCGACCGGTTTTATTGCACTCTTGGCGTCAGCGGAACGGCAAGACGCGCCCGCACTTCCTCGTAAACAGGAATGCCTTCGCCAGCCTCAATCGTCACCGCGATTCCGTAGCGGATGTTCTGATCAAGCGCTCCGGCCTGATTCCGGCAGTAGACCCGAAACACCACATGCCCGTCGTCCACGAAAGTCACTGCCCGGGCTCCATCATACCAAGCATGCCAGAGCGTGCCTCGCTGGACGGAATGGCTTGACGGCTGGTGAGTTGATCGTTTCACGCCGACGGTCGTTTCCAGATCCCTGAGCGGACTTACCTCCAGTTTCGCCCGCCGGTAGGCCTGATGCCGGCGATCGACTGGCGAAAACCATGCCACGGTCACCGTTATATGCCGCGGCTCGGTCACGCGTTCGAGACTTTGTGGCAGCGGGATTCGATGAATATTTGCTTCCCCGGCGATGATCGTTCCGTATCCGACAAGCGTCGCCCGGTTGGGCGAACAGGACAGCGATTCGTCCATCTTGGGAAATCCGTACCCGAGCAGGCGCGCGATATTGTCCCGCCTTTCGGAGTGCTTGCCTTGGCCATGCGGACCATACTGCTGGTCCAGCAAAGCCGCGTAGCTTCCCCATCTTGCCCTGTGAACCAGCAACGCCTTGATCACCACGCTTCGAAATTGCGCCTCCATGTCCGCATGCATGGACCCGCCGTCTCGGTTCATGAGCGCATCGTAGATCAAGTGCGCCAACCGCGTCGCCAGCGCCGTGGCCGCACTCGTGCCCATGGTCAGTCGCATGCGGTTCCGATCGCCTGCCGTATCCGGCGAGGCGGCTTTCAGTCCTGAGCGTCCTCCCGATTCCGGCACCACGACGAGTACCCCGTTCGTGGCCTGGGACCGCAGGTATTCGCGGCCGCCCGGCAGATGGATGTCCGGCTTCACCACTTTGCGATGCCCGAGTCCGAGAGCGGAACTCACGTTCGGAAGTTCATGTGTTGTGAATGGGTCCACCGCACCGGCGCCTCTCGGACCGACAGCCGTATCGTCATGCATGGCACCGACCGTGATCGGGTTCAGCGCCTCCGCGGGTGAGAGCAACGTTCGAAACGCCTTCCCGTCCGACAGCGCCTTGAGCACCTCTTTCTCCCGGTCCTGCGGCTTCGCGTCTTCAAAGTCGATCCAGCCGGCAAACCCCTTAACCGTCAGAGGTTGACTTACATTTCCTGCACTGACCAAGAACAGGATCCCGTAGCGATCCGCAAGATAGTCGAGAAGCCTTGCCCAAGGGCTCATTGGGCCAACGAAGGGCCGTTGCGGATCGCCCAGCGATAGATTTACCAGAAATACGTCCGGAGCCGTCGCTTCGTCTTCTGCATCTCCTTACCTTCATACGCCGCACGGCCCTGTAAATCACATCGATCAACAGGCGGTCGTGATGGAATTTCTCCTGAATTCCGTTTCCCGGCGCATATAAGACCGGGCGAACATGGAGGCGGCGCGGCAGCGCATCGTTCGCCACATTCCTGTCGCCATGGAGAATAAGAGAAGCCATAGCCGTACCGTGATAACGTTCGGAAACGATGCTTATCTCTTCAAGCCCATCCGGGTCGTCCATCTCCAGTCGTCCGTCCAGAAGAACATGGTTCTGGACCGGAACACCGTCGAGCATCGCCGCAATGACCGGCAGGGACGGCCGTTTCTCGTCGGCCATTGCCGTTTCCGGTTCCATCTCCGCACCTGGCTCCGGGAGTTCGATCGAAGACTGCGGTCTCAGAAACATGATGTCGTCGCAGATGACGAGATGTACCTCCTCGCGCTCGGCTATACGTGTGATCTCCGCGACCGGGAGACCGACCAGCATCGCGTCGTAGCCGATTTCCTCCACCACGCCGTGATGAATGACATTACCACCGGCATCGGCCACTGTTTCCGCGATCCGACCGAACGCAGCAGCACGGCTTTTCGCGTTCTCGCGGAACCACATCTCCACTTCGATAAGATGTATTTCGCCCGGATGATTCTCCATTTCTTCGCGCCAGTAGGCGATCGTTTCCTCGGAAATTCGATCTGCGGCTCCCCACGGCCTGATATCGCGCAGACTGGCGAACACATCTCGCCACCGCGCAAATCCCTGAGGCAGGCTTTCACCACGCTGCCACCGATTCCACAAGGAAATTAGCTGTTGTAGCGCTTGAATGTCCGGCATGGCCAAGTACAGGCGCCCGCCGAGTCTCCGGTCCGCTCGGCGCTGGCCCTCTCTACCCCTGCGCGTATCAATCACAAAGAAGTCTTCATCCGGGTCGAATTCGATCTCCTCATCGCCCAGAAACTCCAAGCCGCCCACTCGCGCCACGAGTGCCTGAAAGTCTGCCATCGAACCGGCAACCTCCAGCACCAGTGCACGTTCGGGCGCGATGCTGGATGGATCGTCACGAAGCGAGATTGCGTCACTCTTCTCGTCCAGAACGCTTGCCAGCCGCCCAAAGGCCGGGCCGAGCCGCTGCCCCTGCCGTTCGGGCGACAATTTGGCAGTGCGAGGCGCGAAACCCGACGCAACGGGCGGATCCCCGCGCTCGGATGCCGGCAGGGTCAGGAGAGGATACTCGGGCATGAGCAGTTCAGCCGGTATCGAGTTGGCGCGCTCTCGTCCGCCACAGCTTGAGCTGTTCAGCGACGATAGATTTCAGTGAAGCTTCGCCCAATGACAGCGCGTGGCGTCGGTTAACTCCGTTGCAGAATTCCTCCGCTTCCGCGAAGCTGATCTTGCCCAGAGACTTCGCGATCGTGCTCGGCGCCACCCCCAACGGTTCGTCCATCCTGTTTGCGAACGCTTCAAGATAGCGTTTCATCTGTGCCTGTGTCGGCACAGGCAACTCCAGACGAAACTGAAATCGCCGCCACACCGCCCGGTCAAGAAGTTCCGAGTGGTTCGATGCAGCGACGACGACGGTATAGCTTGGCAAAGCATCAATCTGCATTAGCAATGACGTCACCACACGCTTGATTTCACCGGTTTCGTTCACGTCACCACGTTCCTTACCCACTGCGTCGAACTCGTCGAAGAACAGGACGCAGGGAGTCGTTCGGGCGTAGTCGAACACACGCCGCAGCCGGCTCGTGGTTTCGCCGAGAAAGCTGCCAATGATTGCTTCGTAGCGAACCACGAAAAACTGGACCGCGAGCGCTTCTGCAATCGCTTCGGCGAGTGAGGTTTTTCCGTTGCCGGGAGGTCCCACAAGCAGAATCCGGTGTCGCGGCTCAAGACTATGGGAACGCAACAGGCTTGCCCGTTGTTGCTCCTCGATGAGTTCCCGGCACGCCTGTTCGCATAATTCCGGCAAAAAGAGGTCTTCAAGACGCTTTCTCGGCAGCATTTCAAACACATAGTCCCGTGCCCGTGCCCTCATATCCGGGAGCATATGGCCCTTTTGCCTGCCGTTGCCGTTACTACGCAATGCCCGAGTCAACCGGTCGGCAAGGATGTTGTGCTGCTTGGCACGTTCCTCGGCGATAATCGCCTCGACCGCCGCCGTTAATTCTTTGTTGTCCCCCGAAGCGCCTGCACGGACCAGCGATACGAGGAGATCGCTACGCGCCATCCTGACCCTCCTGCGGCACCTGTTGCCGATCCAGTTTTTCCACCGCCGCCTCAAGCAGCCAGTTGTTGCGCGAGACCAAGACGTCCCTGCTCTCGATGAACCGGTCGATCCGGCCCGGCAGAGGTTCGGGAACCGAGATGGTGATTGCCACCCGATTCCGTCCGTTCGCCGCTCGCGGCGAGGGAGCCTCCTCGGACATGAGTCGATTCGCTTGATTACTGAGATGTCAGGATGACATCATACTGACGGCCGACAGCCGTATCAACACCGAACACATGGTGTTTCGTATTTCCCCGGTAAGTAGTCAGGTAAAATTTTCTCTTGGCTTCGTGTCCTCTGTTTGATCGAATCCCTTGCCAAGATAAGAGATGACACTGAGCAGAGCAGCGCAAGCTGCGGATCAGCCGGCAATCGAATTATCCTTGGTTTGATTCATTATGAGTTATCAGCGGAGCCGGTCCGATGACCGGCGGCATCGCGTGACAGGATCGCCGATCCGGGTTTCAGCCGTGCAGGTCTCAAGGCGGGACTTGCCGAGGCTGCCGCGCATCGTGACGCTGCTTTCGCCGAGCGCGATGCTGCCGTTGCCGAACGGGACGAAGCCGTCGCGGCGCTTGCGGTTTCGCAGGGCCGCGTTTCCGAGCTTGAGCGGCGGCTGGTAACGAACAGCCGTGACAGTCATAAGCCGCCGTCGAACGACGGGTTTCCCAAATCCCGATGTCTGCGGCCGGTGCGGCGCGTCCCTCGCCGTCGCGGCGTCAGAGGGGTATGTCCGGCGTCAGGTCGCAGACATCCCGCCGGTTGTGCTCGAGACGCCCGGCTGCGGGCCGCTTTCCGGAGGGCGTGAAGGCCCCGGCGCAATACGGTCCGGGAGTGCGTTCGACCGTGCGTTACTCAGCGGCGGCGCACATGATCCCGCGCTGGCGGCTGGCCGGGATGACACTGCTGGTATCCTCACCGTCGTCCGCCGCCTGCTGCGGAATGCCGCAATCCGGTCCCGCCCGCGCCGGTCATATGCTGCGGGAATGTCTTCCAGCGGACGTGCTCGACCTGCTGGACCCTGATCATCCGCCCGAGCATATCGAAGGCACGGCTGTCGACGCCGAAGGCCTCAGAACGCAGGCGGACGCGATTTTCCGCATCCGCCTCAAGGGCGGCGGCCGGGCTTTGGTCTACGCCTTGCTGGAGCATGAGGCGCGCGCCGATCCGCTCACTCCGCTTCAGTTCCTGCGTTACATGGTCAGGCTCCAGCCCAAGGAGACGGACGGCGGCCGTTCCTCCGGGCGGCTGCCGCTGATCATTCCGGTCGTCTTTTATCACGGGCGCGAGCCGTGGAGCGCGGCGCTGTCTGTTCAGGAGATGATCGAGGCTCCGCAGGGGCTGGAACGGCTCGCCCGCTCTTTCGGAAGTTACACGCTGCGTGATCTCGGGCGGACCGCGCCCGAAGAGTTGTCGCTGGATGTCCGAATCCGTTCGGGCTTGCTGACCCTCGTGCTGTCGAACCGGGAGAGCGCCGGCGATGAAGAGGACGACATGCTCATCGCGGGCATTGCCGTCGACGAGTCAGGGCGCTATATTTCCGCTTATATCGTTGAACAGGCCGGCCTGCCGCCTGAGCGCATCGAAGCCGCGCTCAGACGCGCAGGAAAAGATCCTTGCGAAGTGGACGATGTCATGGGAACCGCCGCGCAGATCTGGAGGAAGCAGAACCGGGAAGAAGGGCTGGCGGAAGGAAAAGCCGAAACGTTTCTGCGGCAAGCGCGGGTTAAATTCGGCGGCGTGCCCCCTGCGCGCGCCGAAAAGGTCCGCACCGCGGCGGCCGGGGAGCTTGACGCATGGCTCGAAGCCCTGATCACGGCAGAAGATATTGAAGCCGTTTTCGGTGCGCGCCGCAGACCTTGACGGCGCGCTCCCCCTCGGGGCCGCCGCTTTTGAACTTTCGATCATAACTGGTCAGGCAGCCGGCAAGCATTTCCGGAACCGGGTCCGCTTGCCGCAGGCGGTCATTGAAATGTCTGTCGAGAGCGTCGGATTCAGGAACGGGGGAATGTGCTGATGGTCTTCATGGTGTTGCTTCCTTTTCTTCATCAGATCCCGGGGGAGGCAACACCGCCTATACCAAAGTTCAACATCGGGTGGGACATCCCCCTCCGATTCCGGCGCTTGAGGAAAACAGCGCCGCAGTTTCAACATTTGACGTGACATTTCCGGAAAAATTCAGCTGACCGGTTACGTTTAATCGGGGATGTATTAAAGCCGCACTGCTAGACGATCTGACGTCGCGCCAGCTCGGCGAAGAGACCGTCCCGAACCATGAGTTCTTCGTACCTGCCGGTCTCGACGATCCGGCCCTCCTTCATCACGAATATCCTGTCGGCGTCGTAGATCGTGCTCAGCCGATGGGCGATGACGATGCGCGTGACGTTGAGTGTCTGGAGCGATTCCTGGACGGTCAGTTGAGTCCGGTTGTCGAGAGCGCTGGTCGCTTCGTCGAACAGAAGGATCCGCGGCTTGCGGGCCAAGGCGCGGGCGATAAGCACTCTTTGCTTCTGTCCGCCGGACAGACCGACGCCGCCTTCGGGCAGCATCGTATGCATGCCCATCGGCATGGCCCGGATATCATCCCCGAGCCCCGCGGACCGGGCAGCCGCCCAGGCCTCCTCCATGGTCAACGAGGAGGATCCCGAAATATTCTCGAAAATGCTCGCGGCAATCAACTTGCCGTCTTGCATCACAACGCCCATCAGATTGCGGACCGTCGGCAGATCAAGATGCAGGAGGTCGTGGCCGTCAATCAGAACCGCCCCCGAAGCAGGCCGTTCGAATCCGAGAAGCAAACGATAGATTGTCGATTTCCCGGAACCGGACGGTCCGACGAATGCCACATAATCGCCTTGCCGGATCTGGAAAGACACATTGTCCACCGCGTTGGGCGCGTCCGGCAGGTAGCGGAAGGAAATCCGTGCGAACTCAATGTGTCCCGTGAGGTCCGCCGGGGCGAAACTGCCGACGCTGTTCTCCGGCGGACATTCGAGAATCGGCTTGACGCGCTCGAACAGCGGGATGGCGCTGCTGATCGTCGTCCACGCGCCGGTCAGGGCGACGATCGAAGCGGCGAACTGTCCGAACGCCGCGTTGAAAGACAGAAAGTCCGCAAGGTCGAAGGTCTCCTGTGCCTCGCCTTCAATGAGCGAATACCATATGAAGGCGAAAATAATGAGAAGAGATATCGGCATGAACATTGCGTTCACAGTGTGCTGGGCGGCTCCCCAGAACCGCGCAGTGAGCGTGGCTCGCCGCTGGGCGGCGAACTGCCGCGCCCAGAGTGAGAGCGCATAGTGTTCGGCGTTCGCCATCCGAAGCTTGCCCACCCCGGTGATCATCTGAAAAACGAAACCGTCAATCAGTCCCTGCGCGAGAAACGCGGTGCGGTAATGACGCACTTGGCGCCGCACCAGAAACCATGATCCCGCGACCAGCGCGGCAGAGATGCCGCACGCGCCCAGAGCGAGCGTCCAACTGTAATAGAACAGCAGGGCGAGGCTGAAGATGGAGAACAGGCTGCTGATCAGCCCGTGCACGGTGGCGCCGGTCAGCAACTGCCGGATCAAGCCGACGCCGTTCGCCCGGTCGGCCAGGTCGCCCGCGGTGAAGCGGCGGAAAAACGATGTCGGCAAGGAAACCAGCCGGTTCCAAACGGAGGCCTGAAGCTGTTCGTCTACCCGGCCCTCGATCCTTAACGCCGCCAGAGCGCCTACGACATCGAACGCCGCGGCTCCCAGCGCCCCCAGCCCGAGCGCGCCGAGGGCGGCGATCCACATCTCCGTATCCCCGCGCGGGATGATTTCGGCCAGAAGCTCGCCTGTGAGGATCGGTGTCAACAGGGCGATCAGACTGCTCAGAACGGCCATTGCGGTCAATAGCCGGAAATCGCTTCCGTATCGGCGCAGGACGTGCAGCAGCGCCGCCAAGCCGCTTTTGATGCGATCCGGCAAAGGAGCGTAGAATATGACGCCGCGGCGTTCGATCCGCTCCGCCGCCCTGCGGTTCACGGCCCAGGTCGCTCGGCCCGCGGGATCGACGGCGCGGTAAGAACCGCGTCCGTTCGAAAGCACGGCCAGCGGCCGCGCCCCGTCGACCGAGCGTCCGACGAAGGAAGGCCCGCCGCGCTTGGACCAGTCGTTCTCAAGCGATATTTCGCGCGTCCTCATACCGGAAAGGCGGACGAACGATGCGAGGTTCCCCGCGTCGACCGCTTCGCTTGCTTTGCCGCTCTGTTGAGCAGGGCTCAGCCCGCCGCCGACAGACTTGGCGACCAGATTCGCCGCCGTGAGCAAAGGCGTCCGATCGGCCGTCGGCGCCGCGGTCTCGTCGTCTGTCGCAGTGTTCAAGACCCCGCCGATGTTCCGGACGATCGTCGATGTGACCACCTCTTGGTTCTTTCTGCTTGTCCGGTTGCGCTCCCGGCTGATCGCGTTGTTTTTTTCGGCGATTAACTGCGCCGACCTCAGCAACAGAGCGCTGAGACCGTCCAGAGCCGGCCAAAGCCGTTCCGTGCCCAAGAGCGCCGGCGTGTGCGTCCCCGAGATCTCGGTGTCGGCGGTGAGGCGCAGCCAAGTCCGCTCCGACAGGGGCAGGAGCGTTTCCGGTTCGACGGCGAATTCTTGATTGCCGATGAAATGCGCTGACCGGTTCGCCGAGACCCAGAGGACGTCCGAATGATGCGCGCCCACTGACATGCCGGCGGGGCAGGGCACGTCCGGATCGGCTTCGAGAAGTTGGATGTCGCGGGGCGGCAGAATCCGGTTGCGGGACAGGAGTTCCGACAGGTTCGATATCCACCCGTCGATCATGGCGACCGTGCCGATGCTCAGTTCCTTCTCATCGTTGAATTTCGATCGTTCCGTCTCCATGATGACGGCGTCCGGAGAAGGGACGGCCAGAAAGAAAAAACTGTCCTGCTCGGATCCGGCGCCTGTCAGTTCCGGTCCGTCAAAGGCGGCTTGGCCGGCGGTGACGCAGGTGACGAAGGGGTTGCGGTAGAGCGGCAGATTTCCGCGGCTTCTGACCGCGAATATGTTCAGACATCCCCGCGCGACGATGACGATGCGCTGGGGATCATTCAAAATGATCGGCTTGAAAGCGCCCGTTTCATAGGACGGACCGGAGATGCGCGCGATGGATTCAGGTACAAGCAAATTTTCAACTCGACGTTATCAGCGTGCGGTAAAGACCGTCCGCTTTGATCAGTTCGTCGTGACGGCCCTCCTGAACGACCCGGCCGCCGTCAAGAACGACGATACGGTCGGCGTCACGGATGGTGCTGAGCCGATGGGCAATGATCAGACAGGTGCAGCCGCGCTGGCGGAGGTTGTTATCGATCTCCATTTCGGTTGCGGGGTCGAGCGCGGCGGTGGCCTCATCGAACACAATGATGCGCGGATCAGACGCGAGCGCGCGGGCGATTTCCAGACGCTGGCGCTGGCCGCCGCTCAGATTCCGTCCGCCTTCCTCTATCTTCGCGTCGTATTTGTTCGGCCGGGTCATGATGTCGTTGAGGATCGCGGCATCGCGCAGGGCCTGGGCGACCTGATGGCTGTCGATGGTCGAATTCCAGAGCGTGATGTTGTCCCTGACGCTTCCCTCGAACAAGATGATCTCCTGATCGACATAGGAAACGATCTCGGCGATGTGGGTCGGAGACAAGTCCTGCAACCTGTCGTCATCAATGAGCACGTTTCCGGACCAGGGTTTGAGCAGGCCGCAAACCAGTTTGCCGACGGTTGATTTGCCGCTTCCGGAGCCTCCGACCAGCGCGACCCGTTGGCCCGGATTGATCTCGAGGCTGAAATTCTCGATCAGCGGCCCCTCCTGCCGGTTGTAGCCGAAGGTGACGTTATCAAGCGTGACGAAACCCGGGCCGCGCGGACGTTCGGTATCGTCCGTCCGGTTCATGCCGCGGACTATCCGCTGATCCGGCGTGTAGTTCAGCACGTCGTCGAGCCGGGCGATGTCGGCCTTGACCGTCTGAAGGTTGGCGCCGAACTGGATCAGGCCCTCGATCGGCTGGGAGAAGCTCCGCGCGAGGCTTTGAAAGGCGACCAGTCCGCCGACGGTCAGCGCTCCCTCCAACAGACGAAGGCCGCCGAGGCCAAGAATCACGACGGTGGTAAGCGCGGTGAGAAGCGGCGGCACGACGTTCAGAAGATTCGTCAATCGCCCCAGATCCTGCTGGGCGGCCACGACGTTGGTATGCATGCCGGCCAGGCGTGAGAAAAGGTCGCCCTCCGTGCCGTTGGCTTTCAGGGTCTCGATCATGCTGAGCCCGGAGACGGACGCGCCAGCCACCTTGCCCTGCTCCTTCAGCAGGCGGCGGCTGGCGTTCTCCCGGGCGCGGGAAACCAGCCGGAGAGCGAGCAGGTTGGCGACCGCCATGGTGAATACGACAAGTGCCAAGGTCACATCGTAAGCCAGCATGACGCCCGCGTAGGCGGCCATAGTCAGCATGTTGACCGTGTTGGTGGCCAGTTCGCCCGATACGATCCGCGCCACGTTGTCGTTCGAGGCGACCCGGTTGGCGATGTCGCCCGCGAAACGCTGGGAGAAGAACGCCATCGGCAGCGTCATGACATGCCAGAAAAAATGCGAAGTCGCGACGAGTGAAAGCTTGGTTTCCATGCGCGCGAGACAGTGCTGCTGGAACCAGGTGAGCAAGCCTTGCAGGACGGTCACGATCCCGAGGCCGATGAGCAGCGGTTCGACGAGTGTCTCGCTTCTCCCGATCAGAACCTCATCCACGAACACTTTGGAAAACGTCGGGACGGCGAGGCCCGGAACCAGCAATGCGAGAGTCACCAGTATAACGAACAGTAACGGAGACCGTGCCCGGCCCAGACGGGCGAACAGACCCCGCAGCAGATTCGGCCGCGCGCCGCCCCGGCGGAACTGCGGCGTCGGCTCGAAGACGAGGCAGACCCCGGTGAATCCTTCGTCGAATTCCTGCATGGATATGCGGCGCGGGCCTTCGGCCGGATCGTTGATGTAGGCGGAGCCGCGCCGGATGCCTTCAAGCACGATGAAATGGTTGAAGTTCCAGAACACGATCATCGGGAAAGGTAGATCAAACAGACGGCCCGGATCGCGTCGGAAACCGCGCGCTTTGAATCCGAGTTCCCTGGCCGCCCGCAGCATGCTGACTGCCTTGCTGCCGTCGCGCGACACGCCGCAGCGCACGCGCAGTTCCTCCAGCGGCACCCATCTGCCGTAATGGGCGAGAATCATCGCCAGGCAGGCCGCGCCGCATTCCGTCGCCTCCATCTGCAGGATGGTGGGTACGGCTCGTCTGCCGCCGCGCCTGCGGGAAAGGTTCGGTCGCGGCTCGTCGGATTCGTTCACTGTCCGGCCAGCTTCTTCAGCAGCGGGATCACCATGGCGATGGGACGCTGGCTCTCAACCCTGATATCGATGCTGGCGAGCGTTCCGGAAATCAGCGTTTCATCCGCCCCGTTCTTGGTGGTCCAAGCGAAACCGCTCGCCGTCGTCGGATCAGGAGCCAGCATGACGCGGCTGACATAAGGCGGCCCGTTCTGGGAAAAGATCTGGGCGAGTTCCTGGTTCTGCAGCACGGAAACGATGCCGCTGACGCTCACCGGAAACTCGGACACATTCTCGACAACGCCTTTGACGAATCCGTGCGTCTCCGGCTGCGTGGTCGCGGGGGAGACCAGCACGTTCATTCCCGCCGCGACACGTTTCCCGTCACTCGGCGGAATGTACATCAGCACCTCGACGTCTTCGCCCGAACCGGTGGTGATGCTGAGCACCGGCTGGCCCGCGGCGAGCACTGATCCCAAGGCGGCCTTGATCTCGATGACGTCGCCGGAAGCCGGCGCCAGGATATTCTGCGCCTGCAGCCGCGTCTGGAGCTCGCGCGCCCGCAGGCGCGCTTCCTGGATGCGGGTGTCCGCGTTGTTCAGCCGGATGCGGTTTTCGCGCTGCCGTGTCAACTCCTGCGTTTCCAGCGCCTCGAGCTGACGGGTGGTCTCGGACAGCTCCTGCCGCGCCCGGTCAAACTCCTGCTGGCTGCGGTCGAGGGTGATCCGGGTCACTATGCGTTCGTCGAAGAGCCGGCGGTTGTTGTCGAGGCGCTCCCGGGCGGCGTCCACGGCTTCGCGGCCGATGCGTTCGAACTGTTCGAGGCGGGCCTGCTGCTTGGCCATGTTTTCCTTGAACAGCTTGTCCTCAGCTTCGAAGTCCGTCTTGAGGTTTTCGAGGGCCCGTTCGCTTTCCTCTGCCAGTGCGAGCGCGCTCTGGTAGCGTTCCATCAAATCGGGGTTCTCGGTCTTGGCGACCAGATCTCCCTTCTCGACCGATTCGCCGACCGTTTGGATGATTTCGATCAATGTCCCCGTGTCGGCGGCCACCGCATCGACCACGGTGCCGTCGGTGTTCAGCAGTATTCCGCTGGCGCTCACATAACGGGAAACCGTTCCCAGCACCGACCAGACGACCAGCGCGGCGACGAAAACCATCAACGCGCAAAGCGCCAGCCATCCCCGCGCCGATACGACCGAAAGCGCCCGGTCGAGCTTTTCCGGTTCGGACAGGCGGTCAAGCGCGGCTTTTCTGAACAACTCAACCATGGGCGCATTTTAATGGACTGCTGCGGAAGATGCCATAGCCGATGCGCCGGATCCGCGCGCGCCGCGCCGCCCCTGTCTCGCACGGACTCGACGGCATTGCGGAGTTCCGCAGGCGAGGAACAGGCGGAGGAGATAAAAGGCCGCTCTGAGGGCCGGGCGCACGGCGGCCGCCGAAACTCGGAAACGGGAATCGGCGCGGGAGACACGAAAAGCGGCAGGAATTGAACTCCGCCCTTCGGCGGCGGAACCGCCGGGAGGGGAGTCGTGTTTTCACGCGGAATCTGCCGATTCCGGCGACTGACGATCAGGCTGGAAGAGATCCGCGGCTGCTGAAGGCGCATCAACAGCATCCGGCCGCCGGCCGGCTGTCTGACCCGCTGCCTCCGTGCCGTGTCTGACCGTCTGACCGCGACGGACGCGCCGCATCAGCGGCGCAGAAGCCTGTCGCCGGCCGGAACCTTCTGTGAAAACGCCAAGGCGGCATGACAGGGTCCGGGAGCACAAGAATCCTCGTCGGGCGTTTCCCGATCGCTATCGCTTCCGGCAGGCGAACGGACTCTTCACACCGCCCTCATCGCAACGGCTTGATCCCTCATCAAGAGCCGCCGGGCGATCCGCCGCATAGATCTCCACGCCATGCATGCTCCGCTTCGCATCCCGAACGTACAGCGGCAGGTTTCTGACAAATCGATTCAAGTTCATCAACGTCATGAATCATCCGCCGGTCCTCCCAGGATAAAGTCTCCGACAGTACCTTCGACCAACGGATCAAGCCCCGTCATCCGGGCGAAGCGCGACGGGTTTCCCGTGCCCAGCCCGCAAGGCGAAATACCCAAGTCGGTGGCCACGAGGTAGAGGGTCTGGTACAGTGCGCCTACGTTGCGCAGGATCACGCCGTAGGAAATAGACCTGTATTTCCACATCACCCGCCCGAACCGGGCGCTTATCGCGAGAATGATCTGCGGGTCGGCATTCATGCCGGTCGCGACCTTAGCTTCGTGCACCACCAGATCCAGTTCTTTGTCGCATTCGCGGACCTTCACGAGGTCATGGGCATCCGAATCGTAGTGATACAGACCCCTCTCCAGTCCGTCGCACCGGTTCACCGCCGGATAAATCTCCAACTCGTAACTGGCTCCGCCGCTCGGATAGGGTCGGCTCGAGAATTCAAGATCCTCTTTTTTACCCATCATGTTCTGTATTTGATACCCTGATTTTCCCTGTATCCGAGCAGCACGGTCGAGCAGACGGCCGAGCTGTTCGAGGGTGATCACACGGCTTTCGTCGTATTTCCGGTGCGACCGCCGCCGTTTCAGCACTTCGCTGAGCGGGTGCGAGGCGGGCTCTTCGGAAGTTGTCGGGAAGGAAACCGGTTTTCCGGGCCATTTCGGGCGCACAGCCGGCAACGGTTCGATTTCGCCGACGAATGGATACATTCCTCCCACGGGATCGCTGTAAGAGCCGAGCCGGGTGCGCCAGTTGAAGTGCAGATCGTGAAATTCCCACATCTTGACGGCATCGCGGCGGGCTGAAGACTCCGCCTGCCCGGACTCCAGAAATCCCTCCGATTTGAGAAGACGGCGGACCAGAGGCGAATCCAGATCCCGGAGTTCCCGGAAATACAGGCGCATGCCCGCCAGAGGCGATTCAAGGATCCAGGACCCCTCGGATCGTCTCAGACAAGCGAATCGGTCCAAGCCGTCTTCAGGATCGGGGACCTCCCGCGACAGTTTCGGAACATGGCCCTCCCGCTGAGGCACGAGAACAAGAGCGGCTCCTGTTTCGTTGTCAAGCAAAAGCCGGAGCAGACGATACTGATACAGACGCTGCAGAAGCAGCATATACTGGGATGCGAGAACAGCGCCCCCGGCGTTGATCACTTGATCACGGAGATCTTTCAGTGCGGCGCCTTGTTTCAGCGCGGCGTTCGCCGTCTTGAACGCCTCAGTGTACACCGCCAGCTTCGGCGGCGGAAACAGCGGCTCACTCGCCGACGAGAACAGCCGCCCCTTCAGAAGATAAGCCTTGCGGTCTTCCGAAGCGCATATCTCGGCCCCGTCGATCAAGCCGACGCGTAAACGCGGTTCATCAATCAAACTGAGCAGGTTCATGGCACGACTCTTTCAAATGAAAACCGGCACGGGATTGAGATCTTCCTCAGCGATGGGCGAATCCAGCCAGCCCATCGCCACCGGAACATCGTACAGACGACCGGGCGCGAATCTGGTCCAGAAATGCCTCATGCCGGGAACGATGGTCCGCATCACCGGCATGCGGACATCCGGACGGGTCTGATCGAGCACCAGGAACTCCATGCCCCGGGCCTCGACCACCGACCGGCACAGCTCGACATCTTCGCGCGTGTCGGACGTCGCCGGGACCGTGTAATCGTCGGCGGTCTTCGCGGGCATGGACGGCGACGGGGAGAGATAAAGGTTATCGGCCAGTTTGGCGTTCTTCCACCACCACAGACTCTCCGGGTCGTCGAAATAGTATCCTCCGCCGTCGGCGTCCGCATCCAGCACGGCGGCGGCATACTGGTTCAACTCGCACACCGCCCGCATCGCGGCGATATAGGGGTCGAAATGCGCTCCCGCCGAAAAAATGATGTCTTCCTGCTCCTTGTCAGTTCTGCGGGAGACCGCCGCTATCACCGGAATGTCCATGTCATGGGTGAGGTCGATAAGCCAGAAATCCCGGTTATGACCGGCGTAGAATTCCGCCGCTTTGGAAAGGTACGGGTCGCCGAGGCTGTCTATGTCGAACGCCGGCAGACGAATTCTGTTGTACCACCAGCAGGCGAACGCATCACGCTCCACAAGTTCGAAGAAACCTTGGAGAATGGCTTCTTCTTTCGTGTTTCCCGAAGCGCATCCGTTCGAGTCCGGTCCGCAATAGATATTGCCGTAATCCTTCGGCATGGAAAAGTAAAGCATCGCGGTCGGCAGATACCGGTTGCGTTTCCGGGTGAGAGACCAGACCGGACTCCAGGACATTTTCACGGCGGGATCAAAACGTTTCGGGATGAATGCGAACCGATGTCCTCTGGCGTTGAGTTCCTCGGCGTTGCGGTACTGCCAGTCGCTGAAATTCATGACGTCCCGGGGATCGATGGCTTCTCCGTCAGCGAAGTCGTCAAAAGACGCGCATCGGCGGATTTCATCTCCTTGATATGCACCGGAATATCGTTCAACGGCCTCGCATAACGCGCTCGCTTCAGCTTGATCTCTGGTGCTTCCCTTGCCCGAACTGCGGGACCGAAGGCTGTTCCTGAGATGAAACAGGGTGTGGGCCTTCAGCGCGAGATTGCTGCCTGCGGCGTAGACATGCATCCACGTTTCCTTATCGTCCGAGGTCCGCACCAGAGAATTGACGACTCCGCTGACAGGACTGACGAGATGACGGTAGCGCCGCAGCGTTTCGGAGGGCGGGACGGAGCGGAACCCGCCGCTTTCGCGCACCAGCTTGGGGCTCGATTCGAGAACCACCGGCAGCGGCGGCCGGTCACGCCGGTACAGGGCAGGGTCGCCGCAAACAGCGCATTGCGGCCGGCGGGTCACCGGATGCAGCTGGGTATGCGGTGTCGACGTCGCCATGGAGACCACATTGCCGTCCAGCGCCGCCATTTCGTCGAACACGATCCATTTCGCGAGTTCAAAGGCAGCGATACCCGCGACCGCGTCGGCGTAGCAGTCCGGCAACGGCGCCGAGGGCGCCGCCCGGCCCTCAGTTTGCCGCAAATAGCTTTCAACTTCCAGATTGCCGGCCAGCCGCTGAGACAGACATTCCCAGCAAAATCTGTTTTTGTATTTGTGATCGGTCTTGAATACCGGACCGAACAGCGGGAAGCTGCCGAAAGGTTTGACCAGCATCCAGGGAATCCCCTGTTTCAGATTTTTCCGGTTGGCCTCAGCATGGGAACTGTCGAGGTAGTTGTCTGTGACGGTCACCGAAATGTCCGGCCTCGCAGATGATGTGACGGAAATTCCCATTTCCTTCAGCGCTTTTTCAAACGTGCCGTTCCCGCCGGACACCGACACGCCGGCCGCCTTCAGCCGCGTCTCCGCCCATCGAGGCGTCGCGCCCATCCGGCACCAGAGGCCGGCAAGTCTTCCGTCCATGCTGAACTCGCCGGACACGACATGTCCATTGCGCGCAAGGGAAACCAGTGCCGACGTGACCTGCAAATAGGAATACCTGTCAGCGAGTTCCGACACTGTTTCCTGCCGGGAACGCGATCCGTCCAGCAACGGAATCAAATCGTTGTAAAGCCTGCCTATCAGGACATGGTTGGAACTCTCTGACACAAGAAGCAAGGCCTCTTTTTCAGCGGACTGAACCGAAAGGTGCGGGGCAAGAACCGGGCGCTCCACGATTCCGCGATCAGCTTCGGTGGCGCGGCGCATGTTCCCTTGCTTAAGCTGCTCATTGATTTCAGAAAGCGTTTTCATGGCAGTTACGTGTTTGTTTCGTCAGACATTATCAGTTGTTTCTAACGGCCTGCGGAAAGCCGGCACGGGCTGCATCCGTCGCGTGATTTCGCATTCATGCGCGCTTGGACATCTTTTCCGGCATCCTGAAGGCTATGAGTCCGCCAAGTCGACGAACGCGTTGGCAAGAGCGGGAAGCCCGTCGATTCCTGACAGGTCATGGCGAGAGTCGATCCATCGGTCAGCGAACCAGGCTCCGTGTTCTTCGCGGTTTTTCCGCATGCCCGCAGCGATGCGCCGGTCCTGGCAAATCGGAACCGCGCCGGCCGGATCAAGCCACCGGGCAAGACGCGACAATGCCGACGGCGCATAGGGCCGGTGTTTTCCATGCTCATCCGCAGCTGTTTCGCCGATGGCCAGCGCCGCTTCGTTCCAACCCTCCAGACCGCCTGCATAATCGCCGCCCGAACGCATCCATACCTTGCGCTCGCTGGCTGTTCCGAACACTTGGAGAGCGATATCCCTCAGACAGGGCTGCCGTGACAAGGCGCGCAGCAGACCGCCGGCGCCGACCGCGTGGCCCGCTCCATGCAAAATGCCGGACTCGATGTTGCGGACATAGTCGTTCGCAGCTCCGGCCAGCGTCTCGGTCCCCAGCGTGATCCATTCCGGCCGGCCCAGCCGGGTGCCCAGATCGAGGAGCGCGTCCGCGATCCCGGCACGGCCCGACAATACGTCAAACGCCATCGGGCTCAGAAACCGGAAGCCTGAAAAAATGTTATGGGCGAGACTTATCCAGTTCGGATATCCGTCGACATTGCGCACGGCAAGATCGCAAACCTCGCCTCCGATTTCTTCCGCCCATTCGAGGAGATCGTCAGGTTCCGCGGCGGAGCCGCCGTCGGCTGCAGCCTTCAGTCTGGGCGGAAGCCGGTGTTTCTGGGAAAACAAAGTGCGCAGCGTTTCCCTGCTCCGCTGATCGCCGCCGGAACGGAAAAAAGGATCGTACCGGCGAATCGATTCCAGCGCGCTCTCGGGAAAAATATCCTTTTCCCGTTCTTCCCCGGTTCCCCATAAATCTCTGGAATCCGGCCGCGTCACGAACAGCGGGATATCAATGCGTCGAAGGTCGCGCACAGCCGCTTCCCGGAGCTTTCCTGAAACCAATGGAAATTTATTCAAGCACTTTTGAAGGCTGATCTCTCTCCAGACACTGTCAGACAGCACGGCCGGAAGCATGGACTCTTGGGCGATTCGGTAACAGGCCCAGGTATCCATCAGAAGCACCCGGATAGGCGCGTCGCCGGTTTTCTTGAGGATCTCGGCGATTCGCTGCCTCACGCAGGGGGAGGAGAGTTCGTCGAGAGCCCTGAGGTAGCCTGCCTCGAAAGAGCCGAAGTGATCCGAGATGTCCGCGTGTTCTCCGTCGGGAAATCTCGGAGCGAACACTTCGCATGACCAAGTCACCCTCTCTCCCGTACGGCCGGGATAACTCAATGGAAGGGGGTGTCTGCCCGGCTTCGCCAGGCAGCCCAAGTCGCAAGGATCCTCGCCTTCTCTGATCGGGATCATTAACGGCAGAATCCCGACGCCCGCCGCTCTCAGATCGAACTTATAACGCCGCTCGTCCTCCGGCGCCAGCCTCTCGATCCCCTCCGGCCACGGCATCTCAGGCTGTATCAAAGTCTCGAAATCAAGAAACCGCGGAGTCGCTCCATCGGCGATCAGATTGTCGAACCAGAAATCGGACGCGCCCAGATAATGCAGCGCTCCCAGCCAGCCGCCGAGCGATCGATAGAAGTCTCCTGCCTCCCGATTCTCTGAAACAGGGTTGTCGTCCACCAGCTTTTCCCACGCGTAGCGTCCGCGCAGAAGCACTTCGGTCGCCGCCAGTTCGATGCAGGTGAAAAGTTCCGCGACTTGGCCCATAGCCTGTGCCAGACGCAAGTCCTTTGACTTGAAGACGACCCCGCCCCTGCGGAAACGGAGGATGGAAACCGATTTTCCCCCTGCGTGAGGATCTCCAAGACCGGGTTCAATCGCGACCAGTTCTCCGGGATCGTCGCCGCCGAAGAAGCGATTCGCCACGGCGGATCGATCCGCTGCGGCGGCGCGGAGCATGAACAGGAGGTTGCTGCGCCAGTTGTTCACCATTTGTCCGATAACGAAAGCGAATACCGGACACTGTTCAAAACGGCGTTCCCAAGTGATTTCACGAATGCCCAGCACACGCTCGTAATACCTGCGGGAGTAGGTGACCATTTCGATCAATCCGCCGAGCATGTTCAGGGGGCCGTCCAGCGCCTCGGGCCCGTTCGGCAACCCTTGGGGCCAGCAAGCCTCGATATGCCCCCGCATCCAATCGGCGACAGCGGGGCCGCCGGCTTTGTCCGTTCCGCGCAGAAGTCCGTGAACTTCGCAGAAGGTCCGCCCCCACTCCGGGGGCTCGCCGACAAGGCGCGCATCTCTGAACCCCAAGAGGTAACGGTCTAGGGAAGTACCTATGCGTTCCGCGTGATTCGCCAGATTTTCGCGCGATCCGAACGCTTCAAACAGTTTTTCCTCCCGGTTGCGAACAGAACCGGGATCTGTCTCGACGGTTTCGAAAGAGCCGCAATCCAAGCGTTCCCGAGGCGGCGCGGCTCGCGCGATTATGGAAGCCAGATTATTCACGTTTTGTTGAAGATTCATGAGGCCGCGCCCGAATCGTCAGAATCCAGGCGCAGCTTTCAGCATCGACGAAGCATACCGTGATGCCTGCAGTTTTACGGTTTATCCTCCGTACTCGCGCGGAGCCGGCAACACGATATGGACGCGATTCGTGGTATTGAAAACCAGTTTGACACGGGCACCTTCAGGGATATCGTATCCTTCGGCCTTCAGCACGGAGGTGGGATCCGCGTCGACTTTCGCCTTGAAATCCGGATCCCCCCAGTACTTGGCCAATATGTCCGCATATACCTGCTGTTTGCGCTTGATTTTTTCCTCATCAAGCAGCTCCTCAATGTATTTGTCAACCTGTTTCTGATCAAGTGCCATAACAAAACTTCTCTTTCTATTGTCAATATTGCCGGATCACAAGACACTCAGCTTGCACTGCCGATCGTTCCGGCGGTTGCTGCTGAACCCAAGCTGGAGGGCGCGGTGCTGCAAGCGAAAGTGCTTGCCGTACTGATCGTGCCCGCTGAACCGGCGGTCGCGCCCCCGACAACCGCGTCGCTCAGGTCTCGGTCAACCAACTGCACGTTGGGATCTTCCCCGACGACGAAGTGGACAAGGTCGTCCCGGTTAAGCAGTATCTCTACTTTGATGTCTTTGGCTTTATCGCCTGGCAACGTCTCAAACCCGAAGAATTCGAATATTTTCTGAGACCCGGAACTGTCCACCGCGTTGCGGACATCGGTTTCACAGCGGTATTTTTCCGCGGCTTCCAAGAAGACCGCGCCGTTGGCCCGGTATGCATCAAAAGAAGCAGTCGGAGTGCCTAAAGATACGGCGTCTGAATTGGTGTTCATTTGTTTCTCCTTCCAGTTTTAACTTGCCGTGCCGGCACAGGCGGCCGAACCTAAAGAGCTGAGCGTACTAACCATGCATGAGCACCCCCACGTGCTTGCAGATCCTGCGGAGCCGGCAGTGCTTGCCGTTCCTCCGCCGGCAACCTGCATGAGTTGTTCGTCGACAAGCGTCGAATTCGGGTCAGCCGCCACCACGAAGTGGCATACATCATCGGTGTCAGCGATCAGGACAAAATCAAGACCGTTCATTCCCGCTGCCGTGTCTGCCGCCGGGGGGGTGAATTCCGCTATGACATCGGCGTTGTCCCCTTTATTGATCCGGTTTCTGAAGTCATTGTCATTGTGATAGCGATCCGCCAAACCGACAATCTTCTCCCCTACATCGCGCGAGGGCACGAAAGTGTTCATGTCAAACGGGGAACCGCTGCTGAACAAGTTACTATTCATAGTATTTCTCCTCAGTGAATTTGCGTTTCAAGATCACCCAGCGGATCCGGCGCAACCTGCGCAAAAGGCTGAGCTTACAGACGATAAAGACGTAAAGGTCAGCACAGAGCCCGCGGTTCCGAGGGTGCCCGCAGTGCTTGCAGTGCTGCCGCCGGTGATGCTGACGAGGTTCTCGTCATTCAGCGCCGCGTTCGGGTCGGGAGGAATCACGAAATGCTCGACTTCGTCGGCGTTCGCGACGAACACGGTTTCCAGTTCCTTTCTGTCGTCGATCCCGAAATCCGCGAAGGCTTTTTCCCGCGTCTGATCTCCTTGTTGATTCAGCTTGCCGAGCAGACTTTCATCAGAGCGGCAGTTCTCCGCCAATTCCAATATCTTCCTAATGCTCTCAGGCGAACTGACCAAAGTCTGCACTTCGGGAGAAAAGTCTCCCAGATCGTTAACTTGCATCATCATTCATCTCCTTGAATTTGATTCTCACGTCGGTTCAGGCAACGGAGCGCAGGCATGATCTTGCCTTCGCCGTCTCTAAACATGCTCCGGCCAGCGATGTCTACAAGATCGAATCGATCCTGTCTCCATTCACTTCTCATTCTGAAGCCGAACCGACTTGCTGGCGCAATTTCCGTCATGTTGAGAAAGAAGTTCCTTACCTTACCGCTGTCAGCCGCCAGAAGTCCGGACGGCATACGAATCACCTTAAAGCAATCACCCGGCTCGGTCAAGCGCACTATTGATGCAAATGTAACAAACAGTATCAATTGCACCTTTTTCAGGTGAATCGCAACTGTTCAGGCGCGAGGCGAGCGTTTCCGGAGCCGAATCATTTGCCCCCGGGCGTTCGCTGAATTGTCCGGGCAGCGGGCGCCGGCATTGACCGTAATCCATGCGGTTTCAATGATCAAGACACGCATCGGCGCTCCGAACCAAGCGTTCGGTCTCGCTGGCGGGAAACTCCATGTACAGCGGATCATCTAGCGTCTGTTCCACGATATGCGGCGGCAGGAACCGCCTCATTTCGGCGGCGAATCCGTTTGATCCGACGATGTCTCCAGCCGCGGCGGCGGCCGCTTCCAGCCAAGACCGGTCGGCGCCGTGGTCAGCTGGTTTCGCGCGCAGCAGGTCGGCCCGGATTGCGTTCCGGTCCTTGTGAGCCAGTTCATGCCCCAGATATCGCGGAAACGGGGGCGGCCGCGGTTCGCCGCCGAGGACGGAAAGGCAATCAGTTTGCCGGCGAGAATCTCCTCCCGGCTTTGAACGCGCACGAGTATCTCGGACATACGCGCCGCGCCGTAGTTCTGAGCGACGGCTCCTGCTTTGTCCGTGTAGACTGGTGCGTTGTCTATATCGAGTTTGACCAACTGCCTGCGGCGGCCGCGGCAGGGGCGCCGGATTTCACGGGAGATTCGCCAAGTCGACCCGGCTGGGTTGTCCGAGCGGCGGCCGGCGAGAAGCTTCGGTGGCTTCACATCGACATCCAGACCCCGGCCGCTGAGCGCCTGCCGCAGATCCGCGGCCAGTCCATCCATTGTTCCGGCCGTGAAGCCGGTGCCGCCCGAAAAGCCCCAGTCCTCGCTCAGCCGGTCGGATCCGTAACAAAGCCGGAGCGCTGTTCCGCCCTGAAACGTCAAGCCTTCGAGCCAGCGGCCGCGCTGAAGAACGCGGAGCAATTCACAATGCAGCAGTTCCTTCTCTATAGCGATTTCCATCCCCGCGAGCCGGGGATCACGCTGAAGCGCGATATCGACCAGCTCACTGAAAGTGCTTTCCGTGTTCACAGTTCTCTTCCCTCGGGATCCAAGCAGTTCCGCATCTCGTCAAGATCGACCGGGTGCAGATTGCGCCCTACGCGCCGGAGGTCGCGCAGTGCCGCCGCCGCCGTGGCAATAGGAAGTCGACCACAACAAACGGCTGAACCTTTGTTCTGCAGGGCACATCTGTGTTATCTTGACTGCCGTTGAACATAATCCTGTTGTGGGGAAAATTCGCTTTCTGAACTTCTACCGCAGGGCTATAAAATACGGTTCAATCGAAAGGGGACATCCCCCATTGCCAGACCGGTTTCATGTACAGAGGGCACCATGATATTCGCTCATTCCGTCAAAGAAGATCTATCCCGTAAGGAATGGGAGACACTCGAAGAGCATTCTCTGCGGGTGGCCAAGGCTGCAGAATCAAGAGCTAAATCATTCGGTGGCGGCGACTTGGCATATGCGCTTGGGCTGTTGCATGATCTTGGCAAAGCAAAACCTGATTTTCAGCGTCGGCTTTACGGCGACAGAGTCGATGTTTCTCATTCCGGAGAAGGCGCATTAGCTCTACTCAAGTGGGATAAGAGAGCACAGTTTCTCGCTGGCGCCATTACCGGACATCACGGGCGACTGCCCAATCCAGACAAATTGAAGAGGCGCCTGGACGCAGCGGAAGCTGTCAACTTGCCGAAGTGGTGCGATCTGCCAGCATTTGCGGGGATGTCCCGATTGGTGTTGAAACCCGCATGAGCGATGCTGCCTGTCAGTTATTTACGCGGCGTCCTTGAGCCGGTCAAGCCGATCCTTTCGACGATGTTCGATGAGAGCCTGTTTGAGAACGGGCAACTGTCTGTACGCCTTGATGCGGCGGAAACCCTTCTCGGCCTCCATCATGCCGGCGGCGGGCTGTCTCAGAGCCATCCCGGCGTTCCTCCAGCGCTTCACGTTGCGGCAGACCTGCCGGACCGTGCTGTTCATCGATTCGATGATGTCCGTGCTCGCCAGCGACCGCCGCAGCTCTAACGGCAGGCCGAGCCGGGAGACGGTCAGGACCTCGTCCAGGCCCTCAAGTATCGACCAGGAGACATCCGGCGCCTCCTGTTCGAACCGCTGGGCCAAGTTGCGCATCAGCCGCTCGGCCTTGTCGGCGTCATCAAGTTCCCAGGCCTGCCTGAGCGTCCGCCGCACGGCGGCGTGATGTTCCGCGGCGAGAGGTTCATCCCCGCGTGGGCGGGGAACACGCGAGGACAAAGTGGCGATTACACACGGCTAGCGGTTCATCCCCGCGTGGGCGGGGAACACCGGATTGGGAGGTTTCGGCGGCGTCGGTTTCCCGGTTCATCCCCGCGTGGGCGGGGAACACCTGCGACCGCCAAAGACGCAGCCACGGCTCGCCGGTTCATCCCCGCGTGGGCGGGGAACACCTTGGAGAACGCACTGGAGAGGATATCCGGGCCGGTTCATCCCCGCGTGGGCGGGGAACACTTCCGAGTGCGGTCACGTGTTGGTATGCAAAGCGGTTCATCCCCGCGTGGGCGGGGAACACCGCGGAAAACTTGGAATACGCTTGGCATACCACGGTTCATCCCCGCGTGGGCGGGGAACACCGCTTTCCCGGCGGAAAAGGGGCGGAAAGGTCCGGTTCATCCCCGCGTGGGCGGGGAACACCTGGTGCGTTCGATTGCGAGCCGTGGCTGCGCCGGTTCATCCCCGCGTGGGCGGGGAACACAATCCGGGGCCGGTTTCGGCGTCGGCGGACGGCGGTTCATCCCCGCGTGGGCGGGGAACACCTCCGCATTCTCCGTGACCTTAGTACCGTACACGGTTCATCCCCGCGTGGGCGGGGAACACTTTCGGCCCGAACATCGGTATCGCGTCGAACTCGGTTCATCCCCGCGTGGGCGGGGAACACCGGCGGCGGAGAAAGGGCGGAAAAATGAGCGACGGTTCATCCCCGCGTGGGCGGGGAACACGGATTCGGGTCTGTGGTTTCTTGCCGAGACGTCGGTTCATCCCCGCGTGGGCGGGGAACACTGTCGATCGCGCGGAAAAACGGAAAATCGTCGCGGTTCATCCCCGCGTGGGCGGGGAACACGGATGGAAAGCCTGACGAACGGTTCGACGTATCGGTTCATCCCCGCGTGGGCGGGGAACACGTCGGGCGCGGTCTCGGCGGGCTGCTGTCGATCGGTTCATCCCCGCGTGGGCGGGGAACACGAGCGCGGCGGTCGTCGGCGTGAAGGCGATTCCGGTTCATCCCCGCGTGGGCGGGGAACACGAGCACGCCCAGGCTCCGCAGCGTTTCGGCGTCGGTTCATCCCCGCGTGGGCGGGGAACACGGAATGTCTTCGTTTTCGCGCATGATTCCGATCGGTTCATCCCCGCGTGGGCGGGGAACACAACCGCATCGCCGACGCGCTGGTGGACCGTTTCGGTTCATCCCCGCGTGGGCGGGGAACACCCCGGCTCACTTGCCGGCCACCGCCATGAAATCGGTTCATCCCCGCGTGGGCGGGGAACACGTATTCGACCCCGGGCCATTTTTTCAGAAACTCGGTTCATCCCCGCGTGGGCGGGGAACACAGATCAGCCGCCCGCGCTTCTGAGCAGCATTTCGGTTCATCCCCGCGTGGGCGGGGAACACCTATGGCTGAAAAAAACGGCGGTGTCGTGCAGCGGTTCATCCCCGCGTGGGCGGGGAACACCCGATCGCCCTTATCGAGGGCGGGATTCAGATCGGTTCATCCCCGCGTGGGCGGGGAACACTGCGGCCCTCGAAGCTGCGTCCGATCGAGCGCCGGTTCATCCCCGCGTGGGCGGGGAACACGGGAGCTCGACAGCCTCAACGAATATATCGAGCGGTTCATCCCCGCGTGGGCGGGGAACACAAGCAAAGACACATTCAGAAACAGTCTTGATGCGGTTCATCCCCGCGTGGGCGGGGAACACATGTAAAGAAAAATCATTCTGTGCATCTCTGACGGTTCATCCCCGCGTGGGCGGGGAACACCCCCAACCGACAAAGAGGAGGCTAACATGCCACGGTTCATCCCCGCGTGGGCGGGGAACACGATTACTCATGACACTTGGATTATTGCGCAACCGGTTCATCCCCGCGTGGGCGGGGAACACGCTCTCGCGTTACTCGCTCTGACCGTCATAATCGGTTCATCCCCGCGTGGGCGGGGAACACCCGGCGGGAAGTCCGCGCAGAGCGGGAACCGTCGGTTCATCCCCGCGTGGGCGGGGAACACGACCGAACTCGCGCACAGAGCCGCCGGGAACGCGGTTCATCCCCGCGTGGGCGGGGAACACGAACCGTCTTGGTCAGCGCGATCTGAAACTGGCGGTTCATCCCCGCGTGGGCGGGGAACACACGGACCCCGAAAACCTGATCACGGTGGGCGGCGGTTCATCCCCGCGTGGGCGGGGAACACTACAGCGAGATCGCGCGCGAGTTTCACCGCGACGGTTCATCCCCGCGTGGGCGGGGAACACGAGGCCGCTGGACTGACAGCCGCGGGATGTCCCGGTTCATCCCCGCGTGGGCGGGGAACACGTTTTGCCGCCGGAGTTTTTCGCTATAAACAACGGTTCATCCCCGCGTGGGCGGGGAACACCGGACGGTTCGCAATCGAGGTCATTTGACTGACGGTTCATCCCCGCGTGGGCGGGGAACACGATACCGCCCGGCTACTCGCTGTTTTAATTCACGGTTCATCCCCGCGTGGGCGGGGAACACTGACAGACGCTGAAACGATTTGGGAAACTGAACGGTTCATCCCCGCGTGGGCGGGGAACACGGTCTGTTTTTTCAGCGTTGTTTGCGGCTGTTCGGTTCATCCCCGCGTGGGCGGGGAACACAACTTCATCATTTCCGACATAGACCTCTGCATCGGTTCATCCCCGCGTGGGCGGGGAACACCGTCTGCCGGTCTGCGTCCGCAGGTCTCCTGACGGTTCATCCCCGCGTGGGCGGGGAACACGCTGTGTGATACAGTTTGGAAAACCCATGACACGGTTCATCCCCGCGTGGGCGGGGAACACTGTCCGTAAGCGTGGAATTTAATCCAAATTTGCGGTTCATCCCCGCGTGGGCGGGGAACACTTTTTGCGCCGCCGCGCTATAATCAGCCAGACCGGTTCATCCCCGCGTGGGCGGGGAACACTTAGGATGCGGCTGATAGTCGGACTCAGCCGCCGGTTCATCCCCGCGTGGGCGGGGAACACGTCTAGGCTAGTAGGGCGGAATACGCAAGGAACGGTTCATCCCCGCGTGGGCGGGGAACACGAGATAAATCCTCATGTCGACGTCTCTTCGATCGGTTCATCCCCGCGTGGGCGGGGAACACTGAACGCCATTGTTGCCTGCATACCGTTATAGCGGTTCATCCCCGCGTGGGCGGGGAACACATCAACCGCGCCATGACCTCCGCCTCGCCGAACGGTTCATCCCCGCGTGGGCGGGGAACACGAAAAAACAGTCGCCCGTCACCCATGCGCCGTCGGTTCATCCCCGCGTGGGCGGGGAACACTCCCACAGAGACGGGAAGGCGATCCTGGCGTCCGGTTCATCCCCGCGTGGGCGGGGAACACAGCTGTAAATATATGGCACCAAACCGATCCAGCGGTTCATCCCCGCGTGGGCGGGGAACACCGGTCCAGCCGGCCTCGGCGTGGTCCCGATACCGGTTCATCCCCGCGTGGGCGGGGAACACAGATAGTATTCCGGAATGTATTCCTGATTGGCCGGTTCATCCCCGCGTGGGCGGGGAACACATATATATATATAGATCTATGATTAGATCTATCGGTTCATCCCCGCGTGGGCGGGGAACACATTTGCGGATATTAGGCTGCGTCACCAAGCGGCGGTTCATCCCCGCGTGGGCGGGGAACACTAGTATATATGAGTTTTAGACATTTTTCTCTCCGGTTCATCCCCGCGTGGGCGGGGAACACTGAAAATTGAGGCTAGCCATGTGTTATCGCAACGGTTCATCCCCGCGTGGGCGGGGAACACCTGAAACATGACGTGAACAGCCTCAAGCAGACCGGTTCATCCCCGCGTGGGCGGGGAACACGGCTGTTGTAGATCGGTGAATAGTAATATGTCAGGTTCATCCCCGCGTGGGCGGGGAACACGTTTTCGCAGACCCTGACGTTTGAGGCGCGGGCGGTTCATCCCCGCGTGGGCGGGGAACACAGCGGTCTGGCTCACGCCGGACATGGCCCTGACGGTTCATCCCCGCGTGGGCGGGGAACACTTCGATGGCTTCTCTTGCTCGTCGTGAGTCGCCGGTTCATCCCCGCGTGGGCGGGGAACACGCCGGACGCAAAAAAACAAACAAAAACAACCGCGGTTCATCCCCGCGTGGGCGGGGAACACTTAGGTGCCGGCCGATAGTCGGACTCAGCTGCCGGTTCATCCCCGCGTGGGCGGGGAACACGGATTGAGTACACATAAACGCTTTTCGTGCCTCGGTTCATCCCCGCGTGGGCGGGGAACACCCATTGAAAAAGCGAAATTGACCGCGGCGGGTCGGTTCATCCCCGCGTGGGCGGGGAACACTCAGCCTGACGCCCTCGCCCGTATCAGCCAGCCGGTTCATCCCCGCGTGGGCGGGGAACACGTCGCTGTCGGGGCCGAAAACGGCGTCCGGGTCGGTTCATCCCCGCGTGGGCGGGGAACACACATATCATCCTCTCGCGTCCACCGCGTCGAGCGGTTCATCCCCGCGTGGGCGGGGAACACGATCCGGAGCGCGGATCGTCAGCAACGACGATCGGTTCATCCCCGCGTGGGCGGGGAACACGCGCGGGACCCGGACGCTGACCGGAGAAACTGACGGTTCATCCCCGCGTGGGCGGGGAACACCGGCCGACAGCCAATCGGCACACCGTCGACGTCGGTTCATCCCCGCGTGGGCGGGGAACACGAATCTGATGGCAAAATATATCATGGCTTGCGCGGTTCATCCCCGCGTGGGCGGGGAACACCCGGCCCGCAGGAATCTGATGGCGAAATATATCGGTTCATCCCCGCGTGGGCGGGGAACACCCAGATTGAAGCCTGCGGCGCGGACGGTCGAGCGGTTCATCCCCGCGTGGGCGGGGAACACACACCGTCCAGCTTGGTCTTGTCCGCCGCCGACGGTTCATCCCCGCGTGGGCGGGGAACACGGAACGAATTCGCAAGGCGAGGCGACAAAAACCGGTTCATCCCCGCGTGGGCGGGGAACACCTACGCAAGCCTAGCGTAAGCGTAGGCGCGGCCGGTTCATCCCCGCGTGGGCGGGGAACACTCGCCCGTAAGCAGCCCAAGCCCGAACGCAACCGGTTCATCCCCGCGTGGGCGGGGAACACGTCTAGGCTAGGCGCGGGAAGGACGCAAGGACCGGTTCATCCCCGCGTGGGCGGGGAACACAGCCTAGACTAGCAACAGGCAACCAGAAAGGACGGTTCATCCCCGCGTGGGCGGGGAACACAGGAGGGAGTGCCACAAGGGTGGGCCCAACGACGGTTCATCCCCGCGTGGGCGGGGAACACCTTGGCGACCGGGATTTTGTCAGCGTTGTCCTCGGTTCATCCCCGCGTGGGCGGGGAACACCTTTTCTTGGCGCAAAGCCTCAAGGATGACCGCGGTTCATCCCCGCGTGGGCGGGGAACACACCGGGCGACGCCGCCGGAATCTCAATGGTCACGGTTCATCCCCGCGTGGGCGGGGAACACTATCCGCTTTTGCGTGTCCATATTGTTTCGGTCGGTTCATCCCCGCGTGGGCGGGGAACACGGAAGCTGCCGGTGAATCTGGCCAGCACGACGCGGTTCATCCCCGCGTGGGCGGGGAACACACGGCTTTCAGCCGTCGTTCGTTTTGTTTCGCCGGTTCATCCCCGCGTGGGCGGGGAACACTTTTGACGCCGATATCGGCGATTAAAACCACTCGGTTCATCCCCGCGTGGGCGGGGAACACAGGGAGACAAGCTCGGCAAGCCGGCGGTCCGCCGGTTCATCCCCGCGTGGGCGGGGAACACCAAACGCGACCCGGTTTGATGTTCTGCGGTATCGGTTCATCCCCGCGTGGGCGGGGAACACCGTCGCAGACTAGACAGCCTGCCAGGCAATCACGGTTCATCCCCGCGTGGGCGGGGAACACCCGGGCGCGTTCGAGCCTTCCGACCGCGGCGTCGGTTCATCCCCGCGTGGGCGGGGAACACATCACTTCGCGGACCAGGGCCGGGTCCGCGTCCGGTTCATCCCCGCGTGGGCGGGGAACACGGCGTGCCTTACCGCCGGTTTGATAACAGTATCGGTTCATCCCCGCGTGGGCGGGGAACACGCCCGTGAAGAAATCGACCTTGAATACCTCGACGGTTCATCCCCGCGTGGGCGGGGAACACGCCGCCTCGAGCGCGTCGACACGCGCCTCGACCGGTTCATCCCCGCGTGGGCGGGGAACACTATCGCGCCGCGCTTCCGTATCGCCTCCAGCACGGTTCATCCCCGCGTGGGCGGGGAACACCTGCCAGAAACTGGTTTGCACACGCTCGAGATCGGTTCATCCCCGCGTGGGCGGGGAACACAATAACAGAACGCGGCGCTCGGACGACGGCTCCGGTTCATCCCCGCGTGGGCGGGGAACACGGCCGGTCGGCCATTTGCTGACCGTGCCCAACCGGTTCATCCCCGCGTGGGCGGGGAACACGGCTTGAGAACGGCAGAATGCCGGTGCTGAGAAGGTTCATCCCCGCGTGGGCGGGGAACACCCGCAAGCAGCCTAAACCGGCGCGGAATCATGCGGTTCATCCCCGCGTGGGCGGGGAACACGTTGTTGTGCAGCGCGGAATTTGCACAACAACCGGTTCATCCCCGCGTGGGCGGGGAACACTCTTCTGAGAAGCCATTAATATAAAACACTATTTTTGATGTCAAAGAACTTACCAAAAAAACTGTTACATTCCATGTGGTGGCCGGACAGAGTCGGAGTGAGGTGTAAAACGCACCAGTTTCAATCCATCTATATCCATTGGAACACGGCGATTGACGCCGCAGGTATCAAAATCGTAGCCGGCGTCGTTGGAAGCTGCCCATGCAATGATGGCGTCGCCGTCGCCAATATACGCCTGAACTTGCGCCCAGATAATATCGCGTGTTCGCTGCGAATAATTTCCGACATAGATGCCAGCTCTTATTTCAAGGAGCCAGACTGCCAAACGACCGCGCAGTCGGGGTGGGGCATTGTTAACCGCGATGACCAACATCGCCGCTGGGTTTCTCGACAATCGCGACCGGTTGCGCCTCGTCTGGTGCCGGTGGAGCCGTGAATTCACCGGCCGACAGCATTTCTTCAATAGCAGGAATAAGTCGGCCAAGCAACCTAGTCTTACGAAAGGCGTCGCGGCAGCCGCGTCTCACCTCTCTGACTGGATCCTCGGTTGCAGGGTATTTTCCCCGAACCGACTCACCTGCAACTTGAAACGCAATGGGTGCAACGGTCTCGAACTTGAATATGTCCGCCACGTCATAGACAAAGGATTGGGGTTTTCCGGTATGAAGAAACCCGATGGCTGGTGCGTAGCCGGCGGCTAGAATTGCAGCCTCAGCCAACCCATAGAGGCAAGCAGTTGCTTGACTGAGGCACTGATTGGGCAGATCCGCTGCATTCCAGTTTCCGGGATCATATTTTCTCCCTTTCCATACGACATTATGCTTGCGGGCCAGCAATTCGTATAGACGCTTGACACGGGCGCCTTCGATGCCACGCAACTGATCGACCGACCTGCGTTTCGGTGCTGGTTCGCCGAAACGCATATCATACATTTTTCTTACAACGCGCAGGCGGGCGTTCGGATCCAGTGCGAGACGCGCTTGGTGAAGAAGCCGGTCCGCACGCGCTCCGCCGGGCTGACCTGAAGCATAGAGACGGACACCTGCCTCGCCGATCCAGACTAAAAGACAGCCAACACGAGCGGCCAGAGCTACAGCAGCATGCGAGACACGAGCACCAGGCTCAAGCATCAGGCATGCGATGCCGCCAACCGGTATGTGCGTGCGTGCACCGTTCTTGTCGACTACCACGAATGCTCCATCAAGAACGTCGAGCCGGCCTTTCTCAATAAACAAAATTGATGCTCGGTCCTTGATTGGAATTGGGCGTGGCGGTGGCAGTCCAGATATGGATGACACTGGTTTCAGGCCCTGCGTATTAGCATCAGACCGCAGCCATAGGCTTTGGCGCGACCGAAGCCCGCGATCAATGCTTCGATGAAGACCTCTGGATCACGGACGGTTAGTAAGCCTCTGAAGTCAAGTGTTCCGAAAGTAGCGTGTCCGCCGCTCCTGCGTTTTAACTGAATAACCCGATAGTCTTCAATGGTTAAAAGGCCCCTGTCTACCGAAAACCCTTTGCGAGTGCCCTGACTTGCGAGCCAATGCTGTCCTGCTTTCTCAGCTGCGTCCGTGCGACGATAAGCACGGGGGGAGATGCTAAGGGATCCACGCTCCTGCTCCCGCATCCAGTGCATTACAACATCGACACGGTGGTCTTTGCCCGATCTTCGTCCAGCACCCGCAGCTATATCGTCCTGCGGATCGGATCGCCGGTCTCTGGTTGCGTTGGCGCGCAGCATGAAGGCAAGCTGGTCTCCCGTCCTAAGCACTGGCGCGAAGGGTTTGGATTCGAGTGGCTCGAACAAGCACGAATTCTGCGGCTGGCGGGCCGACAGGATCATGAATTTGCCCTTACCTTCGGTACGCCAAAGAAAGTCTCGTACAGCATTATGGCCAGGGAACAGGGTCCAGACCAACCGGTGATGGGCATCAAACGCCATGTCCCGGTTCGCTGGGTCAAGCAGGGATCTGAGCGCATGCTCCGGTGCTTTGCGATTAAGAACAGCCCGAGTCAAATAATGAATCATGCGGGGTTTTCCTGTTCGTGCAGATGAGCACCAAGGTGCCAAATGACACGCTCTCCAAACGTCCAGGCTTGGCGATCAAGAGGTTCACCCGGAACCTGTTCGTTTGACGGCGGGGCATCGATACTGTCCACGGCGTCTGAATGAACGAGATGTTGCATGCGATCCTGTTCGGACCATTCTTTACTGTGCAGCCATTCGGGTATTTCAATACAAGCTAACGCTTCGGCAGGACCTTGCACCGTCACCACTTTTGGGTTGAGAGGATTCGCCAAAGGGCACGACTTGCGGCCAACATACAGGGGAAACTTCGGCCGTCGCAAGTGGGAGGCAAGCTCATCAAAAGTCCATCTGCCATTTCCCCACAGAGCCGCGCCGACCAGCACGTCGCAGCGGTAGCCACGAATAGTAACGATGGTGTTGACGTCGTTGCCAGCGCACCTAAAAGCATGGGAACGGCTTGCCGGCCGTTTAGCCTTTGCCGTTGGTATGGTCTGCACCGTGTGGTAGTCTTGCAGTGCCCTTGATCGCTGGAATGCCTGCACGGCTACCGAATAGGTTCGCAGTGATGCTTGTGTTTCCGCGTCCGCCCTGTCTATTCCGACCGCCGCGCCCACCAGCCCTAACACTGCCGAGCGCATAGGAATCGTCTCACTGCCCCTCCGCTCGTGGCCCGCATATCCACCGAACGAAGCAATCGGTGCCGAAAGCAGAAATACCAGATGGTCACGCATCGCCTATCTGTCCCGTGACAAAGGCCTTGATGTCAGCTAGAGTTCCAGAACCACGGGTGAGATCCATTTCTGCCCGGTCATTGGCGGATGGGCCATAGCATTTGTCGATAGCCTCCGCTGTTTCTTTGAGCCGGCAGATGGACACGCTAAGCAGGTCGTCTTGCTCGACTGGATTAAGGAACGCTGCAGCTAAGCTTCGTGGCTGTTGGTCTCCGGCCTCCGCGTAAATGAAGGAAGCCCGGGTGTGATGAGCGTAACTGTTGCGTTTACCGGAAGGGCTGGCCGTGGCGAAAGCCTCGGTAGCCGCCTCTAAGGCCTTCCGCGCCAAGGCGCGGTCGTTCGCAAGGTTCTCTATCAGTTGATCTGTGTCGACGCAGACATAGAGATAATATACGCCGGACCCAAAACCAGCTTCGCTGACGAAACCCGCGCCCATGTCCTCTGTCGGTTTCTTTAGATCGTCAACAGCGGTATAGTAGTCATCTTCCGCCTCCGCACGGTGTGTGGTTATGGCGTGTGAGACCTGTACCGCAGCCTCGCGGTTGAAGTCGGGCGCATCCGCCAGCATACGACCAAACATAGCCAGATCTACCGCCCCATCCGCTTTTCGCAGGATAGCGTTGCGGCGTTCCCTAGCTTCCTTGGCCAATGGTTTACCTGTCTTCAGAGCCTGTTCCGCCATATCAATTGCTGCCTGCCGTTCGTCCGGCGAGATGAACGCTAGCTGCCGGATACGGACATGATCTGCGTCTTTCTCGTCGATCTTGCCGAAGACCTCGGCAACTTGTCTTGCGATTTCGCGGGCTTTCGCTTTGTCCTCGCCCTTCCCTTCCAGATATTCGATTACCGCGTCGCCAAGCCGTTGTGTGCGCTCACCCATTTTGCCCTTTAGAGTATCAGACATGGCAGGCGACAAACGGGCCGCGCGTTTCAGAGACTGCGATGATAGTCTGAGCCTCTGAACACCTCCATAGACCGCCATCTTCGGCCGCCCCATGTCGTCGCGGTTGGGGTTCGAAGGCGGATAGACCGTTAGAAAGTGAAGTTGGATGAAATTCGTCATTGATCTGTCTCTTCTTGATTTTCTGCGCCGAAAGCGGCATCAAAATACTGAAAGCACCAGCGATTGCGGACCATTTCATTCCAATGCCAAAGATCTTCGGCCAATGCCCTTCCGTTGCAGGCTGGTTGGCTCCCCAAAACGCCCAAGGAACGGCGCAGCGGTGCAATCAATGCCCGATGCGTACGAACCCGGATCAGCGACTGAAACCGTAACTCGCTGAGTAGGCGAGGGGCATCCTTGTTCCCCCGATTGCCAAAAAGGCTGGCTAGCTTGGGGCCGCCGTGGGTGTCTTTCAATCGCGCGAAGGTCGTGGCGATAAGAGCGAGTTGGTCCGCCCTCGGCTTCTTGCCTTGGGCTTGTAGTTGCTCGTTCAGATGATGGGTTTCGGCGACCATTAGTGCCTCTACGGGCGATTCGCACCGCCTCAACCGGGCTCGGGCGGCCCGCGCCCTGCCGCTGTCATTCCCCAGAGTGGACTTATACCACTCGACGACAACATTGCCGATCCGCTTTTTGTCTTTCATATCCGCCTCTTGCTTTTGTCGGGTAAAGGAAGTTCTAACTCCTTGCGGATCAGTTTATTCAGTTCTGCGCACAATTTGCGCTGGGCCATCACCCGCTTCTCGATAGCCGCGACAGTCATTTCGGACAGGTCGCCGACGACGCGTTCGTCGAAAAGATATCTTGCCTTGCTAAACAGGGTTCGGTACCATTCTTCCTCAACTGCTTTCCCCTCAGCCTTAACGATACGCCCGACCAGTGCTTGAAACTTCTCTTCGGTTTCCGCGAAAAGAGTCTCGACTACTGCATTTGCGGATGTGCCGTCTAGCTGGCAGGCGGCTTTGAGTCTCTTGCGAAGAGTGCGCGACGCAATTCCCGCGGCTTCCACCAATTGGTGAACCCGGTCTATGTTATCCTCGTTCAGTCTGGGAAATCCGGGATATTTGTGCAACGAAAAATCGACCGGCTTCATGTTGTCCATTGCCCAGCCGCCAACCAAGAGTCCGTAGTCTGGTGCCTGCGGACGGCTGGTATATGTTCGCACTGCCTCGGCCATGCGTTTGGTACCGCCTTTGTCGCTCCTAGAAGCTTTCATCGTGACTCCCAGCCAGTTGCGGTAGCTGAGGCGTCCGGCCTTGAGGCGGACTGGCAGCCATTCGGGATCGTCTTCTTTTCGCCGATAATATGGTGTCAGCGGGTGTTCCCACGTTGCGTAGTTCGTTCCGTAAGGTCGTTGAACCACACTGACGGCTCTGCCATCCTCGAACAACAACCTCAACCGCCGTGGCATGCCGAAGAACGCCTCAAACCGGTGAGAGGCGTCTGCCTGAGTGACGATCTGGCCTTTCTCCGAAGTCTGTGTCTCGCGCAGCCAAGGAAGGGCCTGTTTTGCATCTTCTGCAGCGAGCGGTGTGCCGGGGAGGACATTGGCGAGGACAAGGCGCCATAATGGGAACCGTTTGTCATCATCAAGGGTAGGTTGAACCAATGTTGTCATTGGCCCGCCGCCTCGCATGGATGTGCGATTCCCCTTCCCGCCCGATGGCGCGAATGTTTGGAGCGTGTAGAGTGCCATAGCAGCTTCGGCGGGAGGCAAGGAGGTAGAACGCCCGCGTTTGACCATTAAATCCGCATTGTTGGCGATAGTCTTTGTGAAAGCGGAATCAATATAGAGCATGTCTAAAGAGTTGCATTTGGCAGTGCACTCCAAGGCTTCCAGATCCTGTAGAAAGCGTGGTCCGTTTCCGGCTAGTTCAAAGTAGGGCACAAAAGGTTCCAACGCCTCGCGGAACCGATCGGTATCGGGCCAGTTAAGTCGTCCCAACCAATCGGCATCATCTCTCGGCGGATCGGCTATCGAAACCAGCCCGATGAGGAGTTCGAGACTAGCCAGGTTGAAATCCGCCCTCGGCCAAGCTAAGGCGCAAACGCCTGACTCGCCGATCTGGTCTGGTCGTATGACGATGGTTTCCCCGTTTCGCAGAACAGGAATCCAAGGGTCGGAGAGCAGGTTTAGAACCATCGGTGGCCTTTATAGCTGGCCGGTGTAAAATGTAACGTCACGGTTAATGTAGGGTCTGATGAGAATTGTCGTGGGTTTATGAGCAGTACGAATTTTCCTCTATAAACAGAGTTTTTAGCATTGAAAAGAAAGTTTTCTGCAGCCCCTCCCCGGACAACCCCTGTGGACAACCCCTTATGGAATCATCCTTGGTTTGATTCATATGAGGGGATCAAGTCAAAAAATCTGAGACTATCGTGTGCCAGATTCCGCTGATGAGGTTCGCCGATGCAAGGCGCAACGAGTGCTCTCGTCGCTAGCTCTGCGGGAGGCGTTCCCTGAAGTCCTAACGGCGGTCCCAGACGGATCGGAACATATGAGTCTTGATGGCCCCGCCTGAGCCGATGAAGGGCTGCATAGCAGACGAAGAGCAGCAGACCCGGCCGATTGTCAAACCGTGAGTGCGATTGCATCTGCCGAATTTCCGCGCCCCTCACGACGGTTGTTCCCCGGAAACGCTTTTGCGGGGCACAAGCAACATCTGCTATAATCTGAACTGGAAACAGAGGCTGCTAGCAGACGCGGGTTATACATGTCAATTTTCAATGGACGGTTCAATTGATTGGAAATTTTGTCGGACAATTCACTAATATGAATTTCATTGCCGGATATAAGGGATATTTCTCGCAGTGTGAGTAGAGGATGGAGCATATTTTCGATTGGCCGGGAAAGTCCGACGAGGAAGGCAATGAACATCCTGCAGTCTCGCATATGCTGGATGTCGCGGCGTGTGCGGAGCAGCTTATCGCGGGACATTCGGCATTTCGCCACCTCTCGGGTGTGCAGCGGAAGGCGATGGTATTGCTGGTTGCGCTACATGATGTCGGCAAGCTCTCCGAGTCCTTCCGTGCCCTGATTCGTGAAGGTGAGAAGGGAAAACCACTCCATTGGGAGCTCTCGGATCATTTGCTGTGCAATGTCTTGGATAAAGCCTTGGAGAAGCTGGGTGCGGATCTTTGGGTGCGTGCCGAACTCTACGCGGCCGTAGCCGGACATCATGGTCAGCCGCCGATGCGAGGAGACCAGCGCGACAAAAGGAAGAAGCGACGCGCAGTTGGCAGCGGTGAGCAAACAGCACAGGATTGGGTCTCCAAGCTGCTCGAATTGTTCCCGAACGCATCGCTGGAAGATATGACAGCGAAAGAAGCTAGGGCGTTGAGTTGGGTGTTGAGCGGCCTGACCGTCGCGTCTGACTGGGTGGGATCGAACACCGATTGGTTTCCGCTCCAACCGAATCGGCGCGATGTCGATTTGGTGCTGGCAAATTCACGGCACTGTGCGGAATGCGCGGTAAAGAAAACGGGCCTTATCCCACCCAGACCCGCAACGACAGGTGCCAGTGCCCTCATCGGACTGGATAGTCTGCGGCCGATGCAGGAATCAGCATCAATGGTTGCCTTGGAGGAAGGACCTCTACTGGCCATTATCGAAGATTCAACGGGCACGGGGAAAACCGAGGCGGCTTTAATCTTGGCGCAGCGCATGATGGTGGCCGGCAAGGCGCGAGGAATATTCTTCGCGCTTCCCACCATGGCGACATCCAATGCTATGTTCGAGCGTATGCGGGGAATTGCGCCAAGGTTGTTCGAGACATCTCCCTCGGTAGTCCTAACTCACAGCCGGGCGAAGTTGAGCGAAGCGATGCAGGGTTTGCAGGGGGCTTCAGCCGACGGGACCCCGGAGACTGACTGCGCCACATGGCTCACAGACAGCAGACGCAAGTCGTTGCTGGCAACAGTCGGTGTTGGAACGGTAGACCAAGCCCTGCTCGGAATTCTGCCTACCCGTTTTTCCACGCTCAGGTTGTTCGGCCTTGCGGACAAGGTGCTGATAGTCGACGAAGCCCACAGCTATGATCCCTATATGGAAAAGCAGCTGGAAGCACTGTTAAAGATGCAGGCTCGGCTCGGGGGTTCTGCCATACTGATGACGGCAACACTGCCTCTAGAAATGCGTGAGAAATATGTCTGCGCATTTCAGAAAGGACTGCTTGGACAATCGCACGAGTTTTCGGACACACGGTATCCGAGCATTCATCTTGTCGGTCGCAAGGTATTGAGCCAAGGTGTTGAACCGGACAGGACTCGATCAGTTCTGGTAGAGCGCATCGCGGATGCAGACGGTGCAATGAAATTTCTGCAGACTGCTGCCAAAAATGGGGCGGCCTGCGTCTGGGTGCGCAACTCTGTCGATGATGCCATTGAGGCAGCAGGAGCATTGAAACGACAGGGTATGGAAACCGACCTGCTGCATGCCCGATTTGCCCTGATTGACCGGCTCCGCCACGAACAGGCATTGATGCTTCGGTTTGGCAAGCATGGCGAGAGAGACTCAAACCGGATACTGGTGGCGACCCAAGTTGTCGAGGCATCGCTTGACTTGGATTTCGATGCGATGGTTTCCGACCTTGCGCCCATCGGTTCGCTGGTCCAGCGGACTGGAAGACTTTGGCGGCATATGGATGTCCGCCCCGAAGTTCGCCGGCCCGTCCCCGCTCCGATCCTGCATGTGGTTTCACCCGATCCAGATGAGGTGAGAGGCGACGACTGGCTCAGTGCAGTTCTCTGCGGCGGAGCTTGGGTCTATCGACTCGACCACCAATGGCTGACTGCAAAGGCGGTTTTTGACACAGGTGAGATCAAGACTCCAGCTGGCCTTCGGGCACTTCTTGAAGCCGTGCACGGCGACGGCGCCCCTCCGGTCCCGGATATGCTTGAGGAAGCAGAATATAGGGCGGAGGCCGACGCCTATGCCCATATAGGAATGGCACAAGGTAACGTGGTGGATGCTCCGGCCGGTTATTTCCTTGGTACTCGTGGAGCAGTTGGAAAAGACGCGCTGTTCCCGACGCGCCTTGGGGAACCGCAAGTGACGATGGTTCTTGCTCGGCATGAGAACAACCGGCTCGTTCCGTGGGCAAACGAGAACGATCTCGCGACCGCTTGGGCACTGTCCGAAGTAACTGCCTCCCGGAAGCGTTTTGAGCATCTTCTGCCTGACCAAGATAGGCCAGAAGTCCAAGAAATAAAGAAAACGTGGCCCAAATGGCGTCGGGAAACATACTCGGTCTGTGCAGTCAAGGAATGCGGCGCGATTGGGGAAAACCTCTTGTACGATAATGAGTTTGGATTGAGAATTAGAGCGACAAATAGGGTGATATCAGCATGATAAAAAGAATAACAAGTGGCGGCTAATAATTTTGAGAGGCCTCACTTGATGCCTGTGGTAAATTGGGTATGCTTCTGCAAACCATTGGTAAGACAAGGTGCTCAGGGTGTCCGGAACTGCCGGAATGCTCTGGATTTAAGTGTGTGAGGATAATATTAGGCGGCTACTTGCCGAATATCGCGTAAAGCCCGGCGGCGATTTCGCTTTCCAGCGGAAATGACAGCATGCCCATGACCGAATAGCCGAGCAGAAGCGGCATCAGATAAAACCGGATCATGAAGAAGAACCACGCCACGAAAAGCGGCACCAGCGGCTCCGCGAGGAAACCCGGAGTGACGGGACGGAAAAACCTCAGGACGGGATTCGTCATCCTGACGAAAACCTTCATGAAGAAAAACTCGCTGTCGACAGGCAGAAACAGATTCATGGCGACGCGGCCGATCAGCGTCCACATGACCATGCCGAGAATGTAGTCGAAGAGCAGCAGCCACCAGGGAAACGCCGCGAATCCTCCTGTCATCAGCGGCCGCTCCGCTGTGAAGAGGGGCGGGAATTCCCGCCCCTCCGCGAATTATATGAACCGCAGGTCAGTGCGCGCCCAGAACAGTCTTTCCGGAAGGATCGCGCACTTCGTCGACCATGGCCTGAGTCTCGGCGTCCGGCTCCGGCGTCATCAAACTGACGGCGACCATGGCGATGAGACTGACCGGCATGCCGATGATCGCGAACCGCAGATGGTCGATGCCGAACCAAGGAGAACCGCCGGTGTACACATAGTACAGATAGACGGTGCCGGCGAGGAATCCGCAGACCATGCCCGCGATCGCCCCGGCCCTGTTGGCGCGTTTCCACCAGACCCCCAGAACCAGCGGGAAGAACAATCCCGACGCCGCGAAATCAAACGCCCAGGCGACCGCCCCCAGGATCCCTGTCAGACGGAAGCTGGCCACGAACGCCGCCAGCGCGCCGATCGCGATCAGCAGAACGCGGGCGACGATCAGACGCGTCCGGGTGTCGGCCTTGGGATCGATGATCTTGTAGTAAAGATCGTGGCTGAGCGCGTTGGCGATGGCCAGAAGCAGACCGTCAGCGGTCGACATCGCGGCAGCCATGCCGCCGGCGGCGACCAGTCCCGAAATCACATACGGCAGTCCGGCGATCTCCGGAGTCGCGAGCACGACGATGTCAGGCCTCATGAAGAACTCGTTGATCTGCAGCAGCCCGTCCGAGTTGAAATCGGAAATGGCCAGGAAATTCACCGCTGTCCAGTTCTTCACCCATTCGAGAGCCTGCACGTCCGCGATGCTCTTGCCGATGATGCCGGTCGCTAGATCCGGATCAAGAACCTGAAGTTTCGTCAGGGTGGCAAGGGCCGGGGCCGTGAAATACAACAGGAAGATGAACAGCAGCGACCACGACACCGACTTCCGGGCGTCGCGCACCGAAGGCGTCGTGAAATACCGCATCAGTATGTGCGGCAATGACGCAGTGCCGGCCATCATGCAGAAAGCGAGAGTGACGAACTTCCAGCTCGCCATGCCCGTGCCGGGATCGTTGTGAGGCGTCGTCAGAACGCGCACGCCTCTGACCGGCGCGTCGCCGCCCGCCGGCGTGCCGACGCCGAGCATGCCTTCGAGTTCGCTGATCCGGGCCACGGCGTCCCCGTAGGAGAAGTGCGGAATCAATCCGAAATTCTGGACGTTGGACATCCAGATCACAGGAACCAGATAAGCGATGATGAGCACGATATACTGCGCCACCTGCGTCCATGTCACGGCGCGCATTCCGCCCAGCATTGAACAGAGAAGGATGCCGAGCAGCCCGAACCAGACTCCCACTTCGAACGGAATGAGCAGCGCCCGGGACGCGATCGTGCCGGTCGCGTTGATCTGAGCCGTCACATACGTGAAGGAAGCGACCACGAGCACGACCGTGGCGATGAAACGCGCCAGATTGCCGCCGTACCGCGTTCCGATGAAGTCGGGAACGGTGTAGCAGCCGAATTTGCGCAGGTACGGCGCCATCAGCGAATTGACCAGAACGTAGCCGCCTGTCCAGCCGACCACGAAGGCCAGATACCCGTGGCCTCCGAAATAGATGCCGCCCGCCAGAGCGACGAATGACGCGCCCGACATCCAGTCGGCCGCGGTGGCCATGCCGTTGAAAACCGGCGGAACCTCGCGCCCGGCCACATAATACGCGTCAACCTGCATGGTCCGTGACAGGAAGCCGATCGCGGCATAGATAACGACAGTGAACGCGACGAAAAGAATTCCGATGGTCGCCGCGGGGACTCCCAGCTGCTCCAGAATCGCCATCAGGATGATGAAGATTATGAAGCCCCCGGTGTACAATCCGTAAACCTTGGGAAGGTTGCTCAGAAAGTCATCCTTTGACATAGTTGCCATTTATACGACTCCTTCAGTCCAGTAAGCCGGCTTCTTCGTCGATCATGTCCTGAATCCAGTTCTGACCGAAGATAAGAATCACGAAAATCGCCAGTGATCCCTGAACCGCGAAATAATATCCCAGAGGGAAATTGATGAAGGTCGCACCGTTCAGGCCCTTCGCGAACCAGTGCACCACGAACGCGAAGATGAACCAAAGAACCAGAACCCAAATGGTCAGGTTCCGGGTTTTTCGCCAATGCTCCGCCCTTGTTTGGGATTTGTCAGCCATGTTGCCTCCTGATGTAGCGGCTGTTTAGCCAGTCCATTCCGGCAGTCGGCGCGGCTGCGCTCCGAACTTGCCGTCCTAGGACGAGCGGCTATATTGCCTTCCTGTCGGCCGTGCAACAGGTTTGACAAAGACCGGCGGCGTTTTCAGGATCGGGTCGGAATTGCTGCGCAAGATTCAAGAACTGCGGGCGGCCCTCGTCCGCGTTTTCCGCATCCGGTTCGACAAATCGGAAATCGACAGCGTCGGTTCGCTCGTGGAGTTCATCCATACCCGCTCGGCCTATGTGGCGCAGACCTCCCTGTACGGCTACCTGAAGACCCGGATGGGCCGCGACTATGTGAAAATCTTCAAGGACGAGGCGTTCGCGCCGTCGCTGAACACGGCGAAATGGCAGGTGTACGCGGCCTGTCTGTCTGATCTGACGGTCTACGCGGTGTCGAAGTCCGGCCGGGCCCGGCCGGACCAGTGCGCTGAATTCGCCCTGCATTGCCACGGGCGCTGCGTGGGCGAGACATTCTCCGGCGCTATCGCCGAAGAGATGAAGGCGGAAACGCTGCGGGACTTCCGCAGCCGGTGCGTCCGGACAGTCTGGCCCGGAGCCGGGATCGGGGCGGGAGCGTTTTCCCGGAGCCCGGAGGCGCTGGCGGACTGTTCGCCCGTTTCCGATGAATTCAAGCGTCTGGACAGGGAAATCGTCATGAATTCCGTGCGTTTCCGCTGGAACGATGTCCGTGATCAGCTGGCGAAAAGACTTGACGGGGAATCTGTCTGGCGCGACTGGCGGGCGCGCGCCGCGGAGAATTCCTCCGGCCGGTCGCGGGACACGGAGTGAGGACGCGGGACATTGCTGAAATTTGTGGTGATCTCGGATCTGCACATTGTCCCGGAGGGACAGCTGACGCATTCGATCGACACCGCGGCCCGGCTCGCGGAAGCCGTGGACCATATCAATGAGGAGCACCCTGACGCGGAATTCTGCATAGCGGCCGGAGATCTTGCGGACCGCGGCGAGACCGCCGCCTATCGGAGGCTGAGATCCGAGTTCGAACGGCTGACGATTCCGCTGCATCTGACGCTGGGGAATCACGACTGCCGGGAGAATTTTCTGAAAGTGTTCAGTGACGCCCCGGCCGCATCGACCGGATTCGTCGACCTCTGCATCGATCGGCAGGGACACCGTGTCCTGGTCATGGATTCGCTGGATACCGGCAGACATGCCGGCCTTCTGGTGCCGGCGCAGCTTGACTGGCTGGCCGAGAAACTCGCCGAGGCTGAAAGCCGGCCGGTCATTCTTGCGCTTCACCACAATATCGCTGATCTCAATGTATCCACCGACGGCATCAAGCTGGACCGAAACGCTTCTTTGGCCGAGGTACTGCGCCGGCACCCGGATGTCCGGCATGTGATTTCCGGACATGTGCATCTGACATCGTCCGGAGTCTACCGCGGCCTTTCGTTCACGACTCTCGCCGGATGCAGCTACAATATCGCGCCTAGAAAACATGATCCGCAGAGCCGGGCACCGCGCCGCGAGGGTCCGGGCCAGTACGCGGTCGTCTGGTCAGGCGGTGATTCGACGGTGGTGCTTCAGGAGGACTTTCACAACCGGCATGCCGTGATGCCGCGTGAGCTGTTTCTCTGAGGCCGGCGCGGGCCGCGCCCCCGGAACGGAGGCCGTTGCGAATCTCCCCGCTGCCGGTGCGCGGGACAGGGCGGAGGCATGTTTTGAAGCGGACCGGAAACTGGTATTGACGCCCCGGATAGCGCGCCCCGCTGAGCGGGGCGGCGATTTCAAAACCGCGTCGGCCTGAAGAATGGCCGGGACGCCGCCGGGATACGGGAGCAGTCATGGCCCTTGAAGATCAGGACCGGGCGCTGGAGCGGGAGTCGCTGGATTACCACGAATTTCCCCGGCCCGGAAAACTCGAAATCAGCGCGACGAAGCCCATGGCGACCGCCCGCGATCTCGCCCGGGCCTACTCTCCGGGCGTGGCGCATGCCTGCGTCAGGATCAGAGACGACGGGGCCCTTGCCCGCCGCTACACGGCGAAAGGGAATCTCGTGGCGGTGGTCTCGAACGGCAGCGCTGTCCTCGGTCTCGGCGATATCGGCGCCCAGGCCGCGAAACCGGTGATGGAAGGCAAAGCGGTTCTCTTCAAGAAATTCGCTGGACTCGACTGTTTCGACATCGAGGTGGACGAGAGCGATCCGGAACGGCTGGCCGAACTCGTAGCCCGGCTTGAACCGACCTTCGGCGCCGTCAATCTGGAAGATATCAAGGCTCCGGACTGTTTCCGGGTGGAGCGGCTCTGCCGGGAAAAAATGAGCATACCCGTGTTCCATGACGACCAGCACGGCACGGCGATCGTGGTCGCGGCCGCGGCCGGCAACGCCCTGAGGCTGGCCGGAAAAAATATCAGGGACATCAGAATCGTTGCGCTCGGAGCCGGCGCCGCGGGCATCGCCTGTCTGAATATGCTTCTGACCATGGGCGCGAAGCGGGAAAATATGATTCTGTGCGACAGCGGCGGCGTGGTGCGCGCGTCCCGCTCGGATCTGCCGCCGGAGAAGGCCGAGTTCGCCCGGGATACCGATCTGAAGGAGTTTTCCCAAGCCATCGACGGCGCGGACCTGTTTCTCGGACTGTCCGCCCCCGGTCTGCTCTCGGCCGACATGGTCAAGAGGATGGCGTCCAAGCCGATTATTTTCGCCTTAGCCAATCCTGATCCTGAAATTCTGCCGGAAGAGGCCCTGAAGGCCGCGCCGGACGCGCTGATCGCCACCGGCCGTTCCGACTATTTCAACCAAGTGAACAACGTCCTGTGTTTTCCCTTTATTTTCCGCGGTGCGATGGATGCCGGCGCGACCGAGATCAATGATGCCATGAAACTGGCCTGCGCATCCGCGATCGCGGAACTGGCGCGCGCCACGACATCGGCCGAAGTCGGAGCGGCCTACCAAGGTGAAGCCCTGACCTTCGGCTCCCGCTATCTGATTCCCAAGCCGTTCGATCCCAGACTGCTGCCGCGCGTTTCCAGCGCGGTCGCGCGGGCGGCGATCTCTTCCGGCGTGGCGACGCGCAAACTCGACATCGGGCGATATGTCCGCCGGCTGGAAGAAAAGGTCTTCAAGACCTCGTTCTTCATGCGGCCCGTTTTTGACGCCGCCCGTCCGATGAAGCGCCGAATCGTCTTTTCGGAAGGCGAGGACGAGCGGGTTCTGCGCGCCGCGCAGATGGTTCTGGAAGACATCAGAGACACGCCGATTCTTATCGGCCGGCCAAAGGTCGTGCAGCGGCAGATCGAGAAGACGGGGCTGACGATCGCCCCCGGGCGGGACTTCGAGCTGGTGAATCCGCAGCGTGACAGACGGTTTCACGAATACTGGAGCACGTACCACAAGATCATGCGCCGGCGGGGAGTCACACCGGATCTGGCCAAAGCGATCCTGCGCACCAATTCGACGGCGATCGCCGCCGTGATGGTGCGGAGGCAGGAAGCCGACAGCATGATCTGCGGAACTTTCGGCCAGTATTTGTGGCATCTGAATTATGTCAGCCAGATCCTGTCGCAGAACGAACTGCGTCCGGTCGGCGCGCTGTCGCTGATCATCTTTGACGGCGGCCCGCTTTTCATCGCCGACACGCATGTTCACACCGAACCGACGGCGGATCAGGTGACGGCGACAGTCATCGCCGCGGCCCGGCATGTGCGCAGATTCGGCATGGAACCCAAAATCGCGCTGTGTTCGGATTCCCAGTTCGGAAATCTGGACAGCGTTTCCGGACGGCTGATGCGCACGGCGCTGGAGAAACTGGATGCGGACGGGTGTGAATTCGAGTATGAAGGCGAGATGAACTCGGACACCGCCCTCGACGAACAGCTGCGTGAAAGGCTGCTGCCGAACTCGCGCCTGAGCGGACGGGCGAACACGCTGATCTATCCGAACTCGGTCGGGGCCGGGGCCGCGCGCAATCTGCTGAAAAGCGTCGTGTCGGGTCTTGAAGTCGGCCCGATTCTGATGGGCATGGGCAACCGCGCCCACGTCGTCACCCCGGCGATCACGGCGCGCGGACTGCTGAATATAGCAGCGCTGGCCGGCACCGCGGTCGCCAGTTACGGTTAAGCCCGGGCTTCGGGCTGAAAGCGGGGAGTTTGAGAATGTCCGGACGGCTGACAACCCATGTGCTCGACACGGCCCGCGGCCGGCCGGCTTCGGGTATCCGCATCGATCTGTGGCGGATTGAAGGCGGACAGCGGAGTCATTTGGGATCATTCGCGGCCGATGAGGACGGAAGGGTGCCCCGGCCGCTGCTTTCAGGCTCCGGGTTCCGTCCCGGAATATACGAACTGCTGTTTCATGCTGGCGAATATCAGGCCTCCCTCGGAGCCGCGGACGGAGACCCGCGGTTTCTGGACGAAGTCCCGGTCCGGTTCGGACTGTCCGCCGGAGAACATTACCATGTGCCTCTGCTGCTTTCGCCGTTCGGCTACTCGACATACCGCGGCAGCTGACGGATACCGGCGTCCGCAGCCGGGCGGTTTCGGGGAATTCCTTCCGTGACAGATGCCGCGGTCATCTGGGAATGGCTCTCATTCGCCGTGCGGTGGCTGCATGTCATCACGGCGATGGCGTGGATCGGCTCTTCATTTTATTTTATCGCTCTGGATCTCGGTCTGCGGAAAGCGCCTGATCTTCCGGAGGGAGCCCATGGCGAAGAGTGGCAGGTGCACGGCGGCGGCTTCTACCACATTGAGAAATACCTCATAGCCCCTGCGAGGCTCCCGGACCGGCTGGTCTGGTTCAAATGGGAAAGCTACAGCACTTGGCTGAGCGGGGCCGCTCTGCTGATGATTCTCTACTGGGCGGGAGCCGAACTCCATCTGATCGACAGAGCGAAGGCCGATCTGGAAGTCTGGCAGGCCGTGCTGATTTCAGGCGGATCGCTGGCGGCCGGCTGGGCCGTCTACGATCTGCTCTGCCGATCGAGACTCGGCGGCAGACCGACCGGGCTCATGCTGCTTCTTTTCGCGCTGCTGACGGCCATGGCATGGGGCTATGACCAGATTTTCACCGGCCGGGCCGCGCTGCTGCATCTCGGCGCGTTCACCGCCACCATCATGACGGCGAACGTGTTCATCATCATCATTCCGAACCAGAAAATCGTCGTCGCCGATCTCCGCGCGGGAAAGATTCCTGACGCCGGATACGGCCGCATCGCCAAACTCAGGTCGACTCATAACAACTATCTCACCCTTCCCGTCATTTTCCTGATGCTGTCGAATCATTATCCGCTGTCGTTCGCGTCCGAATACAACTGGATCATCGCCGCCCTGGTGTTCCTGATGGGCGTGACCATCCGTCATTATTTCAATTCGCGCCATGCCGGGAAAGGCAGTCCGCACTGGACATGGGCCGCCTCGGCGGTGATCTTCATCGTGATCATGTGGCTCTCCTCTCTCGGCGCACCGGACGGCAGAGCGGAGGCCGCCGCCGGACGGTATGAGCCGGCGGCGTCAGGCGTCTTCGCCGCGCACCCCGGATTCGCCGGCGTCAGCGATCTCGTGCAGGTGCGCTGCGCGGTTTGCCATTCCGCCGAACCGGTCTGGGAAAACGTTCACATCGCGCCGAAGGGCGTGGTGCTGGAATCGCCGGCGGACATCGTGAGACATGCCCGCGGAATATATGTGCATGCAGGCCTTTCAGATGCCATGCCGCCGGCGAATGTCACGTTGATGGAGGCGGATGAGCGGCGGAAAATCATCCGGTGGTACAGGGAGTCGGCGCCGGGCGTGTCCATTTTTTGACTGTCCCGGCAGGGAGAGAATTCGATGAGCCCGGCGACCAGGCTCTGTACCTGATATTCGACATGCCGGGCCGGTTGCGGCACAGTGCCGCGCGACCAGCGGCGAGAGAACGCAAAGGGGATTTGAAATGATCGTCAGCCGGCACGACATGAAGGTCGATGAACAGCGGCGGATGAAGCGCGTGATGCCGAAAGGCCTGCCGGGCCCCGCGCAAGGACGGCCGTAAGGTGACAGCCGGGATATTCTTCGTGCTGCGCACCGGCATGCCATGGCGGGATCTGCCCGGACGCTGCGGGCCGGCAGCGCCCTGTTGCAGTCGGCAGAGCAAGTCAGGCCTATGGCAGAGGATTGTCGATGATTTTCAAAGGTTTGAAGAAGCTGCAGACGACGGCGATCCGGGGGCTGCGGCACCGGATGATCGATTCGTTTTCAGTCCGCGCTCACCACTGTGCTGACGGGTCGCTCCGGGACGACGGGCCGCGGGAGATCGGGCGTTTCCGGGGCGGGCGGACGACGAATATCTATGCCATGGCTGACGGTAAGGGCGGGCTGCGCCGCATGCGCCTTTCGCCGGGGCAGGCTGCCGACCGTGCCGAGGCGGCGGCCCTTCTTGGCCGCCGCTGTAATCTTCACCGTCGTCCGCCGCCTGCCGCGGAATGCCGCAAAGCGGATGATTCAGTCCACGGCCTAGACCACGGAGTGGCGGACAATCCGGATGAAAATCGGGCCGCGTCAATCCGGGCTGGCATTCCGGTCATCGCGAACGCCGTTGTCTTCGCCGGCGGGCAAGCGACGCGGAAGAAAGGCATCCCGATCCGCCGGGAATTTTGACCAGTTACTTCTATTGTTCTAATTCCCCCGCATATGCAGCGGACGTATCCGCTCCAGAAAAATGTCCAAGACCGGCCGTCCGGGAGTGACTCGTGCCACGGGTGCTCGTCGTCCCGGCTGCTGCCTGCCCCTCTGTCACTCACAGCCGAACCCCTCTTTCTCTTGCGCCTTAAATCCGAATGCCGCGACCGCAATGGGATTGTTCGTCAGCGCCGACCAAACACCTCCCGGAACTTGTCCTCGGTGACCTGCGGTCACGGCGAACACTCAACCCGTCGCTGTCGGTAGATCCATCGCGTCGCCCATGCCCAACCGTTTCCCGCATTCCCGGCAGTTCAGATCCTTGCGGGGAACCACATTCTGCACGGTATGCCGCAGAAAATGATGGTGCTGATACACAGCATCGCCGCCCTCGGACCGCAAATCAAGGAAGTCGAGCAAGAAGCCGTTGACCGCCTGTCCCGCAGCCACGGCATTGAGTGTTATCACGCTAGGGTTTGGTTCTCTTACCCCGTAGTCCTGAGCCTTGCGTTCGACGTCCGTCTTCGCCTCGATCGCCAGTTGCTCCCATCGATCAGCCCGTTGCACCATAGGCACCCTGTCCCCGGTCGCAGCTGCCGGATCGCGCACATGGCTTCTTCGATCGTGCCGCCCGCGCCCGCCCTGACCTTGGCACCCATCTGCACGGCAGGAATCAGATACTGGTGCACCAGCGCGTTCACAACGAGCCGGGCCCGCATGGAGTCAGCGGCAAGGAAAATGAAATCACAGTCACGCAGCTTCATGGCGACCGGATCGCTCGCAATATCGCCCGGTATTGCCTCCAACCGGATATCCGGTCTTGCTTCCCGTAGATGTCGCACGGCGATCTGCGTCTTTGATTGACCGATCTCGACATCCATCGGTGTCGCGCCGACGACCCGGGACAGGTTGGTGTCCTCGATGACGTCGAGATCGACCAAGACGAGGTGTCCGACGCCGAGACGCGCAAGATATTCCGCGACCAGGGAACCCACACCGCCCAACCCCGCCACCGCTACCTTGCTCGCTTCCAGCACGGCCTGCCCGGCATTGCCGAACATGCGCACCTGCCGATCGAATTCGGCGCCCGCTTCAGTCGCCCGCTGAGGGTTGGGGTAAAGCCTTCTGATGGTACGTCCCACAATTCGGTACGATCCGAGTGCCCGGCGCGTGCCGTCCGGCATCCAGATGTCCGCAGCCACCGCGCGCTGCCCGAAGACCAGTGCGCCGACCGGCACGCCCTTGCCGATGTCGCGCAATGCCGGGTAGCCGCGTTCGTGCGAATCCATGTCAATTTTGCTGAAGCGTACGGACCTGTCGGACCCGTGGTTGTGTACCGCCAGGTAGGCCATGCGCTCGTCTCGGCATCGCACGATCTGCCGGTGGATGAATGTAGGGGCCAACGCGCGGTAGCCGTATTTTCCGGGAACGTAGTCCGTCCCTGCCTGCGCCTCCTCCACAGCATTGACCAGCAGGCGAAGCCCGGCGCCGCAGGACACGATCCCCGCCCGAAGAACCGCGCCGTATTCGTCGCCGTCGCCCGGATATAGATGCGTCATCAAACGGTCGTGATCCTCTTCCCTGATCGCGACGTCGCATGTCGGTTCACTCTTCATCGGACCTTTTCCAAGAAATCGAGTATCTTGAGGAACTTGGCCACGGCAGTCTGCCCGGAATTCTGCATCCGGTTGTTCCGCCGGGATATCTGGATAGCCGGGCGCCCGCTGAAACTGTGCCCCGTCGTGATCGGCGGCTCGAAGGCTTTGCCGTCCCGGCGGCGCACCGCAGCGTCCATGAACACCGGATAAATGTCGGCATAGGGGTACTGGGCGGGAATGTGCCCCCCTAGCCAGGATTGTTCGGGATCGTAGCGCGCGCCGATAGCCACGCTCTCGACTGCCACGCAGGCCCCTCCCTCTCCGTCTTCACTCACCGTAAGCTCCGAAGAGGGAAAGGCCCGCTTCAGCTCCTTGATCGCCTCGCCGACTTCCGCTTTCACGCCGTCACCCCGCATCAGCTGTTGTCATCGGGTTCGATGGCCGTGAAGCTGAGATGCTTCCGGATGACCACCTTGTCGTCGTCGCCGATGACCTTGCCGGTGCCGTTCGGCATCTCCTGCTGGAGTACGAAGTTCTCCTTGATGCCGACGCCTTGCCTGATCGCTCCCTGTTTGATCTCCAGCCCCGACGCTGGTCCTTCGGGCATCTCGACCTTTTTGCCGTTGACCTCTGTCTTAACCTTCTTCGGCTCGCCGCCCGGACCCTCGCCGGGTTTCACAACTTCGGCCGCCGGTTTCTCCCCGTCGACCTCGATTCCCTCGTCGTTCAACATCATCGCGCTTGCTCCTTTGATAGTCGATTGCTGATGGGCAAAAACATAGGGATTGCGTATCCGCATGTCAATTGCTATTTCGCATTCGTGAACGATGATCAATGAGGGAATCGAAAATGCGGATGACCACCGCAGGACCATCGGCTTTCCGGCTGATTCCCGGACAATCATTCAACGGCCGGGCGTCGGGGCGTACGGCATGACCCGGCGCACCCGATTCGATTTTCCGTCCTTCTATGCCGCCCTCAGTGCGACGGTGAAGGCGCGGGACACCACTTGGAAAGCCGTGAGCGAACAGACCGGCGTCTCCCAGACCACTCTGTCCCGCATGTCGAACGGCCGTCGGCCCGATGCCGCCAGCCTTACCGCCCTGTCGGCGTGGTCAGGACTCGATCCCGTCGATTTCATGTCCACGCCGCGACGCCCGCGAGAGCCGATCGCCATAGTCTCCAAACTGCTCCGCGAGGATCCCAACCTTGATCGCGCCGGCGCCGACGCGCTGGAGACCATCATCACGGCAGCCTATGATCGATTCAGACGCCAAAAGAAGGATCGTTAGTTTCGGAAGACGCGGCTCGGGAGACCTGTTTGCGATCTACTTTTGCTCACTTTTCTTTCCCGCCGCAGCTTTCTGACGCCTTGATGCGGAACCCGGTGAGAATCGGAACTCCGCAGCCCGTTCCTGATTCTTCCTGACCTGCCTCTCGATATCAGGGATCGTCCGGTTCTTCATGGATGTCGCATATTCTTTGGCGACTCTGTCATCCAGCCGCGTGGCTCCCTTCTTGTCGAGATACTCATTCAGCCTCTTGTTCATGCGTTCCTCCCTGGGTTGGGCACAACCGGAGCATTCGCCGGTCGCTCCGATGGCGGCGGTCTCACGGGCCGCAGATTGGTCTCCATGCGACTCAACGGCGTTTCCGCAGGGCGCCGCAGAGCGATCTCCCGCCCGTCCGGCATCCCCGAGGACCGATCGAACACGATTGCCAGTTCGTGATTGTGGCACAGCCACATGGGTTGTTCGTCCTTGTGGCTCGCACTGGCATCCAGCACCACCCGCGCCGTGATGTGCCGATCGTTCCATTGTTCTTCGGACGCATACTCTATTACCCAGACGAATTGTGTTGTCTTCAGGTGCATGAGCAGCTCTGCCAACACATTTCCGAACTGCGAGACATTCTCCCTTGCGAAACGTCTGAGCGCCGACACCGTGGTTATGAAGTGCCGCCGCAACAACGTGTCTTCTTCGGGCAGGTTCAGCACCGCCTTGTAAATCGGATACATGGTCTTAAGAGAAAAGGATTCTGCGGCTTGCGCAGAGTAGAAGATCTTTTCCGGCAACGGAACAATGAATGCGTCGAAGTCCTCCGCCGTATAGTGCTCGACATCTACTTCCGACTTCGTGTCTTTCCCGATGCCCACGGAGCTGTAGGGCAACATGTTGTCATCGACCGCGAGAAGACTGTTCACCAGCGACCATACGTGGGAGCTGCCTTCCCTTGAGTCGTCCAGTCCGTCACGCCACTCATAGCCTGCCAACACGATGGCATGCCCTTCATTGTCCATCGCCTTGCTCTGTAACGAACACGAACAACGGAAAACCGGCGTCCAGATAGCTCAGCATCTGAGCGAAGAACCTATCGTCATCCACCCAATCTCCGGTATCCTCGTCCCATTCCCTGACGATCATTAGCGGATAGCAGCCCGCAGCTTGAAATATCCGTTCCGCCTCGTACAGGTTCAGGCCCAGAGACGGCGTCAGCCCGCCGGGATCGAACGGTTGCGCCAACATCGTGATGTCATGCATCAGCCACTCCCGGTGTCGCGCATACTGCTCGCTATAGTGCCGGAGGATGGCCCAGCACGACACATGTGCGCATACCGCGATGTCCGCATGCTGTGTCATCGACGGGAAGCCCCGGATCGACAGCGTGTATCCAAGCAGGTGAACCTTGTGTCGCGACTGGATGGCTTTGCCGTGCGCCCCGATCCGAATTCGCGGGGAAAGCAGTGAACGACCGAGCGTCGCCTTGATCGTTGGCCTCAGCACCATGAATCCGAAGTAGTGATCTTCAAGCCAAGCGTCCAGACCCTGCAAATCCAGGGGGGGGGGGGGGGGATTCGCTGAAGATCACATCCTTGTCGAAGAAATGCAGCCGGACGCAATCCTGTCGATAGGGGCGCCCCATTTTCGCATAAAAATTGTAAAAGGTGCTCCTGTAGTCCTTGTCTATGTAATCGTGTTCAACAAGAACACCGCTGACGATTTCGCTCGAAATGTTGTTCTTCAGTTCCTGTGCAACGGCCGCAGGCTCGAACTCGGCATCCAGAATGCCAGCCAAATTGCTATAATCGTCCTGGCTGTCGATTTCGAGCCACGTATATCCGCCTGGCGCGGCCTCCTGGGACTCTTTGCTCATGGCCGTTCACCCCCTGTCACTTCGACCAAGCTCCCAAGACACTGTTCCACAGTGCGATCTGCGGGGCCTCGCCCACCATACTCGGCACCCAGGCTGAGATGCCGAGTTCAAATTTCGGCCGCGTAACTCAAGGGCTGAACTTTTCCCCGGAACGCCCTTAAATCCGAACATGGATGCTGACTGGTTATGGTCAAACCATATGCGCTTGAAAAGATCGGCCTCGTTGAGGTCAAGCAGTTTTTGGCGGATCATCAATACGAGCAGATCTTGCATCTTTACGATGTGGAGGCGAAACATGCCGAACGGTCAACGACACGGTTATCGATGGCCAACCCGTATACGTGCTGAACCGCGACGCGGTAGAAGACTCACCTGCGCCGAGGCTGTCCAGTGGCGTGCGAGGAGGCGGAGTTGTTCAGCTGCTTTAACGGAAACGATACAAAGTCCCCGGAATCAAGTGCAAGGTGAAGCATCGTTTTTGTCCGGAATATCGATCCGATACTTCGCCGGCGACATGGTCGGCGACCAGGAAGGTGCGGGAATGGTCAGCGGTCAGATTGATCTTGTCGATGCGCAGGAAATTGACCGGGTTCCGTTGACAAATTGATTTGCGCTTCGGGCGATTCGCTGCCATAATCATCTTGACGGGCGCCGGAGCGGGTATCCTGCCATTTCCGGAATGCAATGACGGCGGGTGAAGGCTGTGGCGTCGGCGGATGACAGGAAGGAATGGACATGACGGATAATCTTGATGTCATCTTGGCGATCTTGGGCGTCGGGGGCGCGCTGGCGGCGCTGACGATATCGCAGAATGCGGCGCGTGCGCGGGAAAACGCAGAACTCCGCGCAGAAATCCGTAAGGAGATTGGCGACGTGCGCAAGGAGGCCGGGGATTTCCGCAAGGAGATGCACGAGCAGCTGGGCCACATCCTGGAGCGGCTTGCCCGTCTTGAGGGCGTCATCGACATTATTCGCGCCGGCGTGCAGCTGCCCAAGCCCGATCCGGCCGACGGCAGCTCTGACAGAGCTTCCTGAGTCGAACCCGCCGCCGGCCCGCGCGAACCCGGTCGCGGGTTTCTGGCGACAGGGCGCCGCCGCTGCGGATTGACGCGCCGCTTCCGGCTGACGTCTGAATTCCGGCGGAAGCCGTTCAGCTGCGGGGATGGGCGCGGCGGTTTATCTCGGTCAAATGCGCCTGATCGACTGCGGTGCAGGCCTGAGTGGTCGACAGCGAGCTGTGGCCCGGAAGTTCCTGGATCGCCCGCAGGGCGCCGCTCGCTTTCAGGAGGTGGCGGGCGAATGAATGCCGCAAAGCGCGGGGCGCGGCGCTCGGAGGAAGTCCCGGCGCCGCCCGGGCGCGTTTCATCTGCGTCCGCCAGTGAACGCGCCGACACGCCTCTCCGGCGCTCGCCGGCCATCCATGCCTTGGCGTCCCGGATGCCGGCGGAGCGCACCGTGCCGGCATCGGGAATACTGACCGGGTTCCGTTGACAAATTGATTTGCGCATCGGGCGATTCGCTGCCATAATCATCTTGACGGGCGCCGGAGCGGGTATCCTGCCATTTCCGGAATGCAATGACGGCGGGTGACAGGAAGGAATAGACATGACGGATAATCTTGATGTCATCTTGGCGATCTTGGGCGTCGGGGTCGCGCTGGCGGTGCTGACGATATCGCAGAATGCGGCGCGTGCGCGGGAAAACGCAGAACTCCGTAAGGAGATCGGCGACGTCCGCAAGGAGATGCACGAGCAGCTGGGCCACATCCGGGAGCGGCTTGCCCGTCTTGAGGGCATCATCGACATCATCCGCGCCGGCATGCAGCTGCCCAAGCCCGATCCGGCCGACGGCAGTTCTGACAGAGCTTCCTGAGTCGAACCCGCCGCCGCGCGGGCGCGTTGCATCTGCGTCCGCCAGTGAACGCGCCGACACGCCTCTCCGGCGCTCGCCGGCCATCCATGCCTTGGCGTCCCGGATGCCGGCGGAGCGCAGCGTGCCGGCACCGGAAATACTGACCGGGTCCTGCGGACAAATGGATTTGCGCTTCGGGCTATTCGCTGCCATAATCATCTTGACGGGCGCCGGAGCGGGTATCCTGCCATTTCCGGAATGCAATGACGGCGGATGACAGGAAGGAATAGACATGACGGATAATCTTGATGTCATCCTGGCGATCTTGGGCGTCGGGGTCGCGCTGGCGGCGCTGACGATATCGCAGAATGCGGCGCGTGCGCGGGAAAACGCAGAACTCCGCGCAGAACTCCGCGCAGAAATCCGCAAGGAGACCGGCGATGTCCGCAGGGAGATCGGCGACGTGCGCAAGGAGATCGGCGACGTCCGTAAGGAGGCCGGGGATTTCCGCAAGGAGATGCACGAGCAGCTGGGTCACATCCGGGAGCGGCTTGCCCGTCTTGAGGGCGTCATCGACATCATCCGCACCGGCATGCAGCTGCCCAAGCCGGATCCGGCCGACGGCAGTTCTGACAGACCTTCCTGAGTCGAACCCGCCGCCGGCCCGCGCGAACCCGGTCGCGGGTTTCTGGCGACAGGGCGCCGCCGCTGCGGATTGACGCGCCGCTTCCGGCTGACGTCTGAATTCCAGCGGAATCCGTTCAGCTGCGGGGATGGGCGCGGCGGTGTATCTCGGTCAAATGCGCCTGATCGACCTCCGTGCAGGCCTGAATGGTCGACAGCGAGCTGTGATCCGGAAGTTCCTGGATCGCCCGCAGGTCGCCGCTCGCTTTCAGGAGGTGGCTGGCGAATGAATGCCGCAAAACGCGGGACGCGGCGCTTGGAGGAAGTCCCGGCTGCCGTGCGGGCGCGTTCCATCTGCGCCCGCCAGTGAACGCGCCGACACGCCTCTCCGACGCTTGCCGTCCATCCATGCCTTGGCGTCCCGGATGCCGGCGGAGCGCAGCGTGCCGGCATCTGGAATATTGAACGGGTTCCGTTGACAAATTGATTTGCGCTTCGGGCGATTCGCTGCCATAATCATCTCGACGAGTGCCGGAGCGGGTATCCTGCCATTTCCGGAATGCAATGGCGTCGGGTGACACGAAGGAATGGACATGACGGATAATCTTGATGTCATCCTGGCGATCCTGGGCGTCGGGGTCGCGCTGGCGGCGCTGACGATATCCCAGAATGCGGCGCGGGCGCGGGAAAACGCAGAACTCCGCGCAGAACTCCGCAAAGAGACCGGCGATGTCCGCAGGGAGATCGGCGACGTGCGCAAGGAGATCGGCGACGTGCGCAAGGAGGTTGTCGACGTCCGCAAGGAGGCCGGGGATTTCCGCAAGGAGATTCATGAGCAGCTGGGCCACATCCGGGAGCGGCTTGCCCGTCTTGAGGGCGTCATCGAAATCATCCGCACCGGCGTGCAGCTGCCCAAGCCGGATCCGGCCGACGGCAGCTCTGACAGAGCTTCCTGAGTCGAACCCGCCGCCGGCCCGCGCGAACCCGGTCGCGGGTTTCTGGCGACAGGGCGCCGCCGCTGCGGATTGACGCGCCGCTTCCGGCTGACGTCTGAATTCCGGCGAATCCGGTCAGTTGCGGGGATGGGCGCGGCGGTATATCTCGGTCAAATGCGCCTGATCGATTTCCGTGTAGGCCTGAGTGGTCGACAGCGAGCTGTGACCCAGAAGTTCCTGGATCGCCCGCAGGTCGCCGCTCGCTTTCAGGAGGTGGCTGGCGAATGAATGCCGCAAAGCGCGGGGCGCGGTGCTTGGAGGAAGTCCCGGTGCCGCCCGGGCGCGTTCCATCTGCGTCCGCCACTGAACGTGCCGACACGCCTCTCCGGTGCTCGCCGGCCATCTATGCCTTGGCGTCCCGGATGCCGGCGGAGCGCAGCGTGCCGGCATCGGGAATACTGACCGGGTCCCGTTGACAAATTGATTTGCGCATCGGGCGATTCGCTGCCATAATCATTTTGACGAGCGCCGGAGCGGGTATCCTGCCATTTCCGGAATGCGATGACGGCGGGTGGAGGCCATGGCGCCGGCGGATGACAGGAAGGAATCGACATGACGGATAATCTTGATGTCATCCTGGCGATCCTGGGCGTCGGGATCGCGCTGGCGGCGCTGACGATATCCCAGAATGCGGCGCGGGCGCGGGAAAACGCAGAACTCCGCGCAGAACTCCGCAAGGAGACCGGCGATGTCCGCAGGGAGATCGGCGACGTGCGCAAGGAGGCCGGGGATTTCCGCAAGGAGATGCACGAGCAGCTGGGCCACATCCGGGAGCGGCTTGCCCGTCTTGAGGGCGTCATCGACGTCATCCGCGCCGGCGTGCAGCTGCCCAAGCCGGATCCGGCCGACGGCAGCTCTGACAGAGCTGCCTGAGTCAAACCCGCCGCCGGGCCCGCGCGAACCCGGTCGCGGGTTTCTGGCGACAGGGCGCCGCCGCTGCGGATTGACGCGCCGCTTCCGGCTGACGTCTGAATTCCGGCGGAAACCGTTCAGCTGCGGGGATGGGCGCGGCGGTGTATCTCGGTCAAATGCGCCTGATCGACCTCCGTGCAGGCCTGAATGGTCGACAGCGAACTGTGATCCGGAAGTTCCTGGATCGCCCGTATGACGCCGCCGCGTATCCCGCGGAACATCGCCGAGTCCGCCTGCCGCGGAAACGGACGAAGACCGGCGTACCGGTCGACCGCTTCCCTTGCCGGCGCTAGCCGCTCTTTGCCGCGCCTTTGCCCCGGATGAGAAGACTGTCCGGCAGCGGCCAGCTGGATCAGGTCAAGGCCAAAGCCTCCGACATCTTCGGGCCGCAGCCGTAGAGCAATGCGGGCGCCGCGGCGTCGCGGGCCTGGATCCACGGCGGGCCGCCGGGGCCGCCGACGCGGTCCAGAAGGTTCAATGCCGCCTGGGCCGGCCAGTGAACGCGCCGACACAGCCTCTCCGGCGCTCGCCGGCCATCCATGCCCTGGCGTCCCGGATGCCGGCGGAGCGCAGCGTGCCGGCATCGGGAATACTGACCGGGTCCCGTTGACAAATTGATTTGCGCATCGGGCGATTCGCTGCCATAATCATCTTGACGAGCGCCGGAGCGGGTATCCTGCCATTTCCGGAATGCGATGACGGCGGGTGGAGGCCATGGCGCCGGCGGATGACAGGAAGGAATCGACATGACGGATAATCTTGATGTCATCCTGGCGATCCTGGGCGTCGGGGTCGCGCTGGCGGCGCTGACGATATCCCAGAATGCGTCGCGGGCGCGGGAAAACGCAGAACTCCGCGCAGAACTCCGTGCAGAAATCCGCAGGGAGACCGGCGATGTCCGCAGGGAGATCGGCGACGTGCGCAAGGAGGCCGGGGATTTCCGCAAGGAGATGCACGAGCAGCTGGGCCACATCCGGGAGCGGCTTGCCCGTCTTGAGGGCGTCATCGACATCATCCGCACCGGCATGCAGCTGCCCAAGCCGGATCCGGCCGACGGCAGTTCTGACAGACCTTCCTGAGTCGAACCCGTCGCCGGCCCGCGCGAACCCGGTCAGCGGGTTTCTGGCGACAGGGCGCCGCCGCTGCGGATTGACGCGCCGCTTCCGGCTGACGTCTGAATTCCGGCGGAAACCGTTCAGCTGCGGGGATGGGCGCGGCGGTATATCTCGGTCAAATGCGCCTGATCGACTTCTGTGTAGGCCTGAGTGGTCGACAGCGAGCTGTGACCGAGAAGTTCCTGGATCGCCCGCAGGTCGCCGCTCGCTTTCAGGAGGTGGCTGGCGAATGAATGCCGCAAAGCGTGGGGCGTGGCGCTCGGAGGAAGTCCCAGCGCCGCGCGGGCGCGTTCCATGACCAGCCGCACGGTCCGCTGGTTCAGGACGCCGCCGCGTATCCCGCGGAACATCGCCGAGTCCGCCTGCCGCGGAAACGGACAAAGACCGGCGTACCGGTCGACCGCCTCCCTCGCCGCCTCCACCGTCGGCACCAGCCGCTCTTTGCCGCCCTTGCCCCGGATGAGAAGACTGTCCGGCAGCGGGCAGCTGGACCAGGTCAGGGCCAAAGCCTCCGACACCCTCAGGCCGCAGCCGTAGAGCAATGCGAGCGCCGCGGCGTCGCGGGCCTGGATCCACGGCGGACCGCCGGAGCCGCCGACGTGGTTCAGAAGGTTCAATGCCGCCTGCGGCGGCAGCGGACGGGGCAGGGCCCGCTGAAACCTCGGGGCCCGCACCGAAAGGATCCCGGCCGGATCGAAGCCCTCGGTTTCGCCGAGCCAGCGGAAAAAGCCCTTGACCGCTGACAGCTGTCTCGCCAGAGAACGCGCCGACACGCCTCTCCGGTGCTCGCCGGCCATCCATGCCCTGGCGTCCCGGATGCCGGCGGAGCGCAGCGTGCCGGCATCGGGAATCCCGCCGCGGTGCGCGGCGAGAAAATCCAGAAACCCCGAAACATCGCGCCTGTAGGCGGACAACGTGCTGCCCGCGGCTCCGGCTGCAGCCGACATGTGGCCGATCCATTTTGACAGCAATTCGGCGGCGCTCCTGTCCTCGGCGCCGGTCGGAACCGGTTCCGCAGTCATGGGATACGGCTCCTGACAGCGGGTTTCATCGGGCATCGCGGCCGGCTCCGGTTTCCGCGCAATTCAGCCGCCGACGCTTAAGCCCGGCGCCCGGAATCAGACGGTCCAGCGGCGGAGCGCGCACTCCGCGACTTCGCGGAAAAATGCGAGCAGGTCGGTTCCCATGCCCGGCTGGAACGCGCGCCTGTCTTTAGACCCCAGCAGCATCAGTGAGACGTCCTGAATGTCTTCGGGGTTCCGCGTCTCCGGGGCGTCCCCCGCCGCTTTTAGACTGAGCGGCAGCAACGCTTCTGATTCAATTTCAGGGCCGTGCGCCGTTCTGTAGATTTCCGAGGATACTGTCGGGCACCGCCGCAGGCGGATCCGCCCCGCCGCGTAAGCCTCGGGGTTGCCGAAATACTCAAGTACGAAGCCGGGATGGCATGACTTGATCGGGCCGAACAATGTGTTCGGGCAGAGTCCGGGGAACGGCTCTTCCACGAGGACGAGTATCCTGTCGATCCGCAGGATGTCTTTGACCGGGCCATTGACGGCGGCGCAGAATTCCCGCACATTGCCGGCCTGAAGGACAGGTATGGATGCCCTGTGGATGCGCTGCACGCTGGCGAAGTTCTTCTGGCTTGCCCTCGTGATCATGCGGTTGGACCTCTCAAGCGTGTCGCGGCGCCGTTCCAGGACCTTGAGAGCGGCCCCCCGCAGATCGACCACGTTGCCGCCGAAAGACCCTTCCGCATGTTCGGCGAGATCCCGCATCAGATCAGGATCGTCCAGCACGATTCCCGGCTGATCGCGGATCAGCGTCCGCAGATCCGCCAGGTTCAGTCCGTCAGACATTCCGGGCCGTCTTCCCGCCGCGTCAGCCTGATCGGCTCTTGGCCGCGTCGGCGAGAAAGCTTGCCAGTCCCAGGTCCGTCAGCGGGTGATCGGCGAGCCTGCGGAGCACCGCGGGCGGCAATGTCGCCACATCCGCCCCGGCCAGAGCGCACTGGGTGACATGATGCGGCGATCTGACCGATGCCGCCAAGACTTCGGTCGGAAAATCATAATTGTCGTAGATCGTCCGTATGTCGTGGATCAGTTCCATTCCATCCAGACCGATGTCGTCTAGCCGCCCGATGAAGGGGCTGATATAAGCTGCTCCCGCCTTCGCGGCGAGCAGTGCCTGGTTGGCGTTAAAACAAAGGGTGACATTGACTTTGACGCCTGTCTTCGACAGTTTTTCGCACGCTCGCAGCCCGTCCCGCGTGAGAGGGACCTTAACCACGACATTTCCGGAGATGTCCGCCAGCCGGCGGCCTTCGGCGGCCATGGCCCCGGTTTCTGTGGCTGTGACTTCGGCGCTCACCGGCCTGTTCCCGGCGATGCCGCAGATTTCCGCAATGACGCTTTCCTGCGGCCGGCCCGATTTCATGATCAGGGTCGGATTGGTGGTCACACCGTCGAACATGCTCGAGGCTGCGAATTCCCTGACCGCGTCCGGGTCTGCCGTATCGATAAAGAATTTCATCTCCGCCGCCGTTTTCAGAAAAAATCATGACAGCCCGGCTCATAACCGGATTCCGTTCGGTTTGGAACAGCGCTTTGCCTGCTGAATCGGCGCCGGAGAGGTGGGAGGAAGGCGAGCTGATAGCGGTTCTGGTGCCGCGTCCGGTCGGCGGACCGCTGGATTATCTGGCGCCGCCCGGCGGCGCGGAAGCCGGCCGGTTGGTGGAAGTTCCTCTCGGCCGCGGACGCGAAATCGGCGTGGTCTGGGGCCCGGGGCGGGGCGGGCTGGATTCCGCGAAGCTGAAATCCGTCCGGAGAACGCTCGACGCGGCCCCGTTCACCCGCCCGATGCGCGAATTTCTTCGGCAGGCGGCTGCCTACACGCTGACGCCTCTGCCGCTGATGCTCCGGCTGGCCACGCGGGCGCCGGGAATCCGGGATCCCCGGCCGAGCCGGATCATGCTGCGGCCGACCGGCACGCCCCCGGAAAAACTGACGCCGGCGCGGAAGCGGGTTCTCGGTCAGTTCAGAGCGGCCGGAGGCATGCCCATGTCCCCGCCGGACATCCGGGAACTCGCGGATGTCGGTTCCGCGGTCATCAAAGGGTTGATCGAACAAGGAACGCTCGCACGCGAATCGTTTCCGGTGGACGAGGCTTACCCGCCGCTTGATCCCGAACGCGCAGGATTCGAACTGTCCGAGGCCCAGGCGGAAGCTGCCGGAACGCTGCGGCGGCATGCCGCCGCGGGCGGGTTCTCCGCCGTGCTGCTGCAAGGAGTCACCGGTTCCGGCAAGACGGAGGTGTATCTGGAAGCCGTCTCCGCCGCCTTGCGGGCCGGCCGCCAGGTTCTGGTGCTTCTGCCGGAAATCGCCCTGACGGCGGAATTCATCGCCAGAGTGACGGAACGGTTCGGCGGGGAGCCCGGCGAGTGGCATTCGGAAGCCGCGGCGGCGGAGCGCCGCCGGCTCTGGCGGGCCGCCGGCGACGGAACGGTCCAGCTCGTCGTAGGCGCCCGCTCGGCCCTGTTCCTCCCCTTCCAGGATCTCGGTCTGATAGTCGTGGATGAAGAGCATGACTCATCTTACAAACAGGAGGAGGGGGTTCTTTACAGCGCCCGCGACATGGCGGTGCTCCGGGCGTCGCTCTGCAGTGCGCATGTCATTCTGGCCTCCGCGACTCCGTCGCTGGAATCATGGAAAAACGCCGAGGACGGCAAATATGGCTGCGTCCGCCTTCCGGTCAGGGCAGGGGCCGCCGAAATGCCGGAAATCATCGCTGTCGACATGCGCGGCGCCCAGCTTGAGCGCGGCCGGTGGATTTCCGGGGCTCTGGCCCACGCCGTCCGGGAAACTCTCATTCAGAACAGGCAGGCCCTGCTCTTTTTGAACAGACGCGGCTACGCGCCGCTGACGGTGTGCCGTTCCTGCGGCTTTCAGCTGGGCTGCGACGACTGCGACGCGCGCCTGGTTGAGCACAGATTCGCCGGGCGTCTGATGTGTCACCAGTGCGGCCGTGCCGTGCCGGTGCCGGAAGCGTGTCCGAACTGCGGAGCGGAAGACAGTCTGGCCGCGGTCGGGCCGGGAGTGGAGCGGCTGGCGCAGGAGGCGGCGGAACTGTTCCCGGACGCGCGAATCGAACTGCTGTCCTCGGATTCCAGCGGCTCGGCGGCGGATTTCCGCAACCGTCTCGAATGGGTCCGCGGCGGCGGCGCGGACATCATCATCGGAACCCAAATCATCGCCAAGGGCCACAATTTCCCCCGCCTGGGCCTGGTCGGCGCGGTTGATGCCGATCTCGGACTGCACGGAACCGATCTCCGGGCCGCGGAACGCACGTTCCAGCTGATAACCCAAGTCGCCGGCCGCGCCGGCCGCAGCTGCCTCGGCGGCCGGGGCGCGGCGTTTATCCAGACCTGGCAGCCCGACCATCCGGTCATGGAAGCGATCGTGTCAGGGAATGATGAGGAATTCCGGGCGGCCGAGGCGGCGGAGAGGCGGGTCGCCGGCGCGCCGCCCTATGGCCGGTTCGCTGGAGTCATCCTGTCAGGCCCCGCCGCCGCCGATCTCGAGAAGCTGGGCCGGAAAATGGTGAGAAACGCGGAGCCGCTGCGGCGGATCGGCGCACAGCTGTACGGTCCGGCGCCGGCGCCGGTGGCGCGGATCCGGGGCCGTTTCCGCTACCGCATGCTGATCAAGGCGGAAAGACGCGCTCCTCTGCAGCGGGCCGTGAAACTCTGGCAGGAGAAGTTCGACATACCGGCGAACATCCGCGCCGTGATCGATATTGATCCGCAGAGTTTCATGTGAGCCGGAAGACGAGAACCGTGGGGCGCGGATTCCTCGGCGGGAGGGGCGCGGATCCGGTGACCGGCAGAGAGCACTGGCGGACAGGCGCGGAATGGCAGCCGCGATTTCCACTTTCGCCGACCTGTGCTGCGGAGTCAGCGGGTTCCGCTACGCGGCCGAATCGCTCGGCCTCCGCTGCGCTTTCGCCAGCGATATCGACGAAGCCTGCCGGATGCAGTAGCGCCGCAATTTCGGCGTTCTGCCGGAAAGCGATCTGCATCAGCTGTCCGGGGAAGCGATTCCCGAACACGACATCCTGTTCGCCGGATTTCCATGTCAGCCCTTTTCCATCATCGGCGGCAAACGCGGCTTGAGCGATCCGCGGGGAACTCTGATTTTCGAGATCGCGCGCGTGCCGCGGGCCAAGCGGCCGCGGGCCTTCGTGCCGGAGAATGTCCGTCAGCTCGCCTCGGTCGCCGGCGGCGCGGCCCTGGACAGAATCCTGCGCATGCTCGCGGACGCGGGTTACGGCGCCGACTGGCGCATACTTAACGCGCTGGATTTCGGTCTTCCCCAAAAACGGGAACGTCTGATTATCGCCGGGTTTCTCGGCGGAATGCCGGAGAAGTTCGCATGGCCCGCCGCCGGCGAACCCGCGCCCCTCGCCGAGATACTGGAACGGGATCCGCCGCGCCGGTTCTACGCCAGCGCGCGGATACGCGGGAAACGGCCGGCCACATGGCTTCCGTCAGCCCGTCCGTCCGGCATGAAAACAAGGCCGGAAACATCAGCAGCCACCCGTATTCCTGCGCGCTGCGGGCCAATGCCAGCTGCAATTATCTGCTGGTCGACGGCGAAAGGCGGCTGACTCCGCGCGAACAGCTCCGTCTGCAGGGGTTCCCCGAACATTTCGAAATCATCGGCAGCGACGCGCAGATGCGCAAACAGACCGGCAAAGCCGTTCCCGTGCCGATGGTCCGCGCCGTTATCCGGGAAGTCCTGCGCGCGGCCGGCTCCGCCGCCGCGTGACGACCCGCGCTGCCGTTCGCCGGAGCGGAGGCGGGCGGCGGCGTCCGGACGGCAGGATGCCGGCCCCGCATCGGCGCCGATGCGGCGGATGATTCCGGATCAGCCGGTTTCTCGCCTGTTCCTTGTCTCAGCCGCTCTCCGCGTTTAGTGGAATGCGGCGCAGGGAGTGCTCAGCATGGTTTTTTCCGTCAAGGCCCGGCCGGGGCTGGCAGACATCACGCCGTACGAAGCGGGCGGATCGGGGATCAAGGGCCGCGGGAAGGTCATCAAGCTCAGTTCGAATGAAAGTCCCTTCGGGCCGGGCCCGGCGGCCGCGGCCGCGCTCCGCGGCGCCATGGACGATCTCGGCCGGTACCCGTCTTCGGATCATGCGGAACTGCGGCAGGCGATTCAGGAGGTTCACGGATTTGATGCCGAGCGGATCGTCTGCGGGGCCGGATCGGATGAGATTCTGGGTTTGATCGCGCAGGCGTTTTCCGGGCCGGGAACGGAAGTCGTTCATACCCGGCACGGTTTCCTGATGTATCCGATTTTCGCGCGGCGGGCGGGCGCGGAGCCGGTCGAGGCTGAAGAGCCGGACAGGCGCGTGTGCGCCGACAGCGTACTTTCGGCATGCAGCGCCCGCACCCGGCTGGTCTTCATCGCCGACCCGTCCAATCCGACCGGGAATATGCTTGACGCGAACGAACTTGAGAGGCTGGCGGATTCATTGCCTTCCGGCGTCATGCTGGTCGTGGACGGGGCCTACGCGGAGTTCGCGGGGGAGCCGGACCGTGCATCCCGGCTCGCGGAATCGCGCGGCAACGTGGTGATCACCCGGACATTTTCGAAAATCCACGGCCTCGCGTCATTGCGCGTCGGCTACGGCTACGGACCGCGGGAGATCATGGACGTTTTGGCCCGGATCCGCGCCCCGTTCAATGTCAGCGGGCCTTCGCAGGCCGCGGCCGCGGCGGCGGTCCGCGACCGTGGTCATGTGCGCCGCTGCCGGGCGCACAACGCGGAGTGGCTGAGCTGGCTGAGAGAAAGGCTGGCCGAGTCCGGCGTGCGGGCCGATGAATCGTCGGCGAACTTTCTGCTGGCCCGCTTCGCGGACGCCGCCCAAGCCCATGCCTGCGACAGCCGGCTCCGCCGCGACGGGATCATAGTCCGGAGAATGGACGGCTATCAGCTGCCCGGCTGCCTGCGCATCTCGGTCGGCAGCGAATCCGCCTGCCGTTCGGCGGCCGCTTCCATCGCGGCGTTCATGCGGCGCGGAAACGGATGATTTATCAGCGCGTCGCACTGATCGGGATGGGGCTTGTCGCATCCTCCATGGCCCTTGCCGCGCGGGAGCGGCAGGCCGCGGGCCGCATCGTAGGCTGGACGCGCAGTCCGGAAACCAGGGCGGCGGCTGAGGAGCTCGGTCTGGCGGACAGGATGTGCGACAGTCCCGAAGAAGCCGCGGACGGGGCCGATCTGGTGGCGCTGTGCACGCCGGTGCGGTCCTTCGAAGACATCGCCCGGCGGATTTCGCCGTTCCTGAAACCGGGCGCGACCCTGAGCGATGTCGGCTCGGTCAAGGGGCATGTCATCCGCCGCGTCGCTCCGCTGGTTCCCGAAGGCGCGCATTTTCTTCCCGCCCATCCTCTGGCCGGCACCGAGCGGTCCGGCCCGCGGGCCGGATTCGCGGAACTGTTCGACAACCGGTGGTGCATCCTGACGCCGCCGGAAGACGCTGATCATGCGGCTCTCGACCGGCTGGCCCGCTTCTGGAAGAATCTGGGCGCGAATGTCGAGATCATGGATCCCGACCGCCACGACTCGGTGTTGGCGGTGACCTCGCACGCGCCGCATCTGATCGCCTACACGATGGTCGGCGTCGCCGACCATCTGCGGCGCGTGACCAACTCGGAGGTGATAAAATATTCCGCCGCGGGATTCCGCGACTTCACCAGAATCGCCGCGTCCGATCCGGTCATGTGGCGCGATGTCTTCCTGACCAACAAAGACGCGACGATTGAGATTCTCGGGCGGTTCACCGAAGAGCTGTTCGCTCTGCAGCGGGCGATCCGCTCGGGGGACGGCGAGATGCTGCAGGAATATTTCCAGCGCACCCGGGCCATCCGCAAAGGGATCGTCGAGGCGGGGCAGGACACCAGCGAGACGGATTTCGGCAGGCATGCGAAAACTGAGCGGTGAGCCGGCTACGCCGCCGGGCAGATGCGGATCTCCGGGACGGCGAGCAGCGGCATGTCCCGGTAGAAGAGCTTCCCGTCCCGTAACCGCGTCTCGATCGGCCCGCGGCTGAAAGTGTCGAGGAGCAGCGCCGCGGCTTTCATGTTTCTCCGGGAAAACGGAAACATGCCGCTCTCTTCCGGGAACTTCGAGGCCAGCGCCGCGAAACCCGGCCTCCCGGGATCGATCGTCACCGTGCCGGAAACCCGGCCGCCGGATACCGCCAGCTGGCCGCTGACGGCCAGCCGTCCGTCTTTCCAGCGCAGACTGCTTTCGGAAATCCGGATATTCTCGAGATGCGTCCGGCCGGCGGCGCACAGCTCCCGGGAATACGGGCCGTCAAAGTCCAGAATCAACGCGATCTCAAGTGAAGAAAACCCGCTCAGAAGGGAGTCGAGCCAGCCGCCGGGTTCCGCTCCCTCGAAAACATCGGGGAGATGCGCCGCCCGCGCCCCGAACTCGATCTTGTCGCCGGCGTCCCCGATTCGGCGGACAGCCAGCAGCGCTTCGCTGAACCGGCTTTGCCAGCCCGATGATCCGGCAAGGCGGAGCGGGCCGGATTCGGCGATGAACGCGCTGAGATCCGGTTTGCTGATGCCTTGAAGCGAAAGACTCGCGCGCATCTTGTCGGACTGGATCTCGATCTGTTCGCCGGCGACGGCGATCGTCTGCCGCCGCGGCCATGCGAGGATCATGCGATGGGGCTGATAGCTAAGCGACAGGATCTGGAAGAACTCCGCGTTCCAGGAAAAGCCGGAATCAGGGTCGAAGTAGGCCGGCTGCCGGACGGTCGTGTCGAACCGGTTCGGGAATCCCTGAACCCGGATATCCGCGTAATCGGCGAACTTGCCCTGCGAACGCAGACCGCTGGCCAGATTTTCAACTGCGGACCGGTGAACGCCGCTGAAGAAAAACCAGAAACCCGACCATGCCAGAACGGATGCGGCGGCGGCCGCAATGAGTATCCGCAGCGCCAATAAAGTGTCCTTTCAACTTCTCCTCCGACCTGTATACACGCGCCGGCTCTCAAGGTAACGGACGATGTCGCGGGAATTGTGGATTTTCGGCTACGGGTCGCTGCTGTGGGACCCCGGATTCGAACCGGAAGAGGTGCGCCATGCGGTTCTCCGCGGATACCGGCGGAGCTTCTGCATGTGGTCGCACCATCATCGCGGAACCCCTTCAAGACCGGGGCTGGTTCTGGCTCTGGAACCGTCGGAGTCCAGCGCATGCCGGGGCATGGCTCTGAAAGCCGCTGACAACGAAGCCGGCGCCGTGCTGTCGGAACTGCGCCGCCGGGAACTGATCTCTTACGCTTATGAGGAAACAGCCGTGCGGCTTGACACGGCCGGCGGCGCGGTTTCCGCGCTGGCCTACGTGGTCAACCGGGGTCATCATCAATACTGCCGGATCGGCCCGGAACAGCAGGCCCGGACCATTGCCGCCGCCGGCGGCGGCAGAGGCAGCAACCGCGACTATCTGGAAAAAACCGCGGCGAAATTGAATGAACTGGGAATCGGCGATCCCGCTCTGGATTCTCTGCTTCGCCGCGTGCGGCGGATCAGTTCCGGGAACATTCCTGAACGATGAGCGTGGCCCCTTCGTGGCCGACCACTTCCACTTCCGAATCCAGCGACGCTTCGCCGCCTGCCCAGCGCGCCGACCATCTGACGCCGTCGATCACGATCCGGCCGCGGCGGCCTTCGGCTTCGGTGACGGTGCCGGTCCGCCCGGCAAGGCGCGTCAGCGGATCGTTGAGCGATGCGCCGGCTTTTCCCCCGTCTCCGAGCCGGGGCAGCCAGACGCGGGCGCCGACGACGGCGCAGACCGAGAGTCCGGCGAACAGAATGATCTGAGCCTCCCCCGGCATTTCCGGAACCGCGAACAGGAGCAGGCCGATGACCAGAGACGCGGCCGCCGGCCACAACAGCACGTCAGCCGATGTCAGCATGACCGCGCCGCCCAGAGCCAGAGCCAGAGAGAGCCAGTGAAAGGGCGAAATTCCGTCTAAAAAGGACAGCATCGCGGGTATTCCTCCACTCAGAAGTCAGCGGCGTCCCGCGGGGCCGCCTGCCGCTCGCGGACCGCTTCGCCGGCCAGCTCGGCGATCCCGGCGACGGAGCCGAGCAGACTGCCCGCTTCCAGCGGCATCATGATCGTTTTGGCATTCGGCGCGGAAGCCACCTGGCCCAGAGCCTCGGTGTATTTCTGGGCCACGAAGTAATTGACCGCCTGGATGTCGCCCTTGGCGATCGCCGCCGAAACCATTTCCGTGGCCCGCGCTTCCGCTTGGGCGGCGCGCTCCCGGGCCTCGGCGTCAAGAAACGCGGCCTCCCGGCGGCCTTCGGCTTCCCTGATCTGCGCTTCCCTTTCGCCCTCGGCGCGGAGAATGGCGGACTGTTTCTCGCCTTCGGCCTGCAGGATTTCCGCGCGTTTGTCGCGCTCGGCCTTCATCTGCCTCGCCATCGCGTCCGAAATGTCGGGCGGCGGCATGAGATCCTTGATTTCCACCCGCGTGACCTTGACGCCCCACGGTTTCACCGCCCCGTCGATCACGTTGAGAAGCTTCGCGTTGATCGTGTCGCGGTTGGACAGGGATTCGTCCAGATCCATGGCGCCGATGACAGACCTGATATTGGTCTGCGTCAGGTTTTCGAGGGCCTGCATCAGATCGCGGACTTCGTAGGCGGCGCGCTCAGCCTCGATGACCTGGTAGAACGCGATGGCGTCGGCGGAAATCATCGCGTTGTCGCGCGTGATCACTTCCTGGGAGCCGACGTTCAGCACGGTTTCCATCATGTTGATCCGGGCGCCGACCCGCTCGATCAGCGGGATGATGATCCGCAGCCCCGGCTTCTGGGTCCGGTTGAATCTCCCGAATCTCTCAACGGTCCAGTTTTCGCCCTGGGGAACGGTCCGGACCATCATGAAGATCAGGATCAGCGCGAAAAAAGCAAGGATGACGACCAGCGCGGTCGACGCGCCGGCGTTCAGCGTTGCGGTCCAGAAGTCCATATTCTGCCTTTCAGTGAAGCGGCATCGCCGAATCGCCGCGATGTTCCCCTGACTTCTGAGTATAGTGCCGACCGTCCCTGATTGTAAGATGCGGTTGTTCAAGGGAAAGTCTTCCCGTACAACGGCCCGGGAAAGAGGCGAGTGGAGCGGCGTCCATGAAATCGGGGGAACGCGGGCGGCGGCCCCAGTTCGCCATGCCGTTGCGGCAGGCTATGATGATGACGCTGGTGGTCGGGCTCGTGGCCGCGGGCTCCTATGCGGCGTACGGGTTCGTCGAACCGGTTTTTCTGGCGAACCGGTATCTCAACGGCGTCATACTCGGAGTCTTTTTCATCGGCATCCTCGCCTGTTTCTGGCAGCTTGCGCAGATCGCGGCGTCAGTGGTCTGGATCGACAGATTTCTCAGCGGACCGCGCCGCGACGGGGAGCGGGGCCTGCTGACCGGCAAGCCGCCGCGGCTTCTGGCGCCTCTGGCCGGAATGCTCGGCGCGCGCAAGACCTTGACTCAGATATCCACGGTCTCCGCCCGGTCTATACTGGACACAGTCGCGTCGCGCATGGACGAGGCGCGCGACATCTCGCGGTATCTTTCCAGTCTGCTGATTTTCCTCGGCCTGCTGGGCACGTTTTTCGGGCTGGCGATCACCGTTCCGGCGATCGTCGAGACGATCCGCTCTCTGGCTCCGGCCGGCGACGAGGGAGGCGTGCAGGTTTTCAGCCGGCTGATGGCCGGACTGGAGCAACAGCTCGGCGGCATGGGAACGGCATTCTCGTCTTCTCTTCTGGGGCTTGCCGGATCTTTGGTGGTCGGACTGCTCGACCTCTTGGCCGGACACAGCCAGAACCGGTTCTACCGGGAGCTTGAGGAGTGGATATCCGGAATCACCAAGGTGGGTTTCGGTCAGTCTCTGATCGATGCCGAGGGCGGCGGCCAGACGCTGAGCGAAGCCGCGATCGCGGCTTTGATAGAGCATCTCGAAGCTCTCCACGAAATGCTGGCGCGGGCGGAAGAAGAGCGCGAACTGATGATGAGCGGCGTCGCCGATCTGGCCGAATCCGTGTCCGGTCTGGCGGACAAAGTCGAAAGGCAGACGGATATTCAGGAACAGCGCCACCTCAGCGGACCGCCGGTCAACGAACTTCTGCGCCAGCTGGCGGCGAGCCAGAACGAGATCGCGGAACTTCTCGCCAAGGTGACGGTTGATTTTTCCGATGAGGAATCGCGGATGCTCCTGCGCAACATCGATGTCCAGCTCCTGCGCATCAGCGAAGACAACCTGATCGCCAGGCAGGATCTGATTCGTCATGTCCGCGATGAGGTCAACAAGCTCGCCGCCGCGGTCCGCGGGCAGGCGCCGCGGCGCCCGGCGCGGCCGCAGGCGCGCCACGAGGAGTCGGAGCCGCACGGATCCGGGGAGTGAGCGGTGGCCCTCCTGAGGCGGACAGGTCAGCGGGTCACGTCATCGATCTGGGTGGGATTCGTAGATGCGATGACCGGCCTGCTGCTGGTTTTCATGTTCGTCCTGTCGATGTCCATGATCGTCCAGTTCATTCTCAGCGGAACGATCGCCTCGCAGTCCGATGAGCTGGCCAGGCGCTCGGAGCAGGTCGCCGGCCTGAACGTATCCGTCGAAGGCAAGGACGCGGAACTGGCGCGCCTGTCGGCCCAGATCAGCCGGCTGCTCGGCGATGTCGAAGCCGGCGCGCTGCGGATCGCCCGGCTCGAAGAGGAGGCCGCGGACCGGTCCGCGCAGATCGCCGCCGCGGAGGACAGATCGGCGCGGCAGCGGACGCGCATTCAGGATCTGGCCGCGGAAGGCGGCCGGCAATCCGAGCGGATCGCGGAACTCGAAGGCCGGGTCTCCGACTCGCAGGACAGGATTTCCGCGCTTCTGGCCGAACTGGCGGCTATCCGGAGCCGCAAAGAGTATCTGGAACGGCAAGCCGAGGATGCGGATCTGAGAATCGCCGGGTTTCAGGCCGCGCAGTCCGGTCTGGAGGCGGAACTCGCTCTGGCAGGCGATGTCCGGGACCGGCAGTCGGCGCGGATCGGCGAACTTGAATCTCAGCTTTCAGACGCGGGCGCCGCGGCTGAAGCTCTGCGCGCCGAACTGGAAATCGCGGCCGCGATCAGGCGGGAACTGGAGCGTCGCCTGGCGGCGGCCGACGCGAGCATATCGCGGCAGGAGGCGGCCGAGTCCCGCCTTCAGGCGGATCTGGCGGAGGCGCGCTCCGAAATCGGGGACAGACTGGCGCAGCTGGCGGAATACGAACTCCGCGTGGCGTTATTCAAGGAACAGCTTCAGGAACTGAATGCCGAGCTGGCGGCGGCCAGGGACAGCCTGGCCGCGCAAATCGCCGCCGCGGATGCGGAAAGCGAACGCCGGGATGCGGAAATCCGGTCGCTCGCCGATCTGGTGAGGACGATCCGGGAAGCCAAGGCGCTTCTCGAAATCCGGCTAAGTGAAGCGGAAGACCTCAACGCCGAACTTCAGGGTAAGAACATTTCGCTCGCCGACACCATGGCGGCGCTGCGGCGGACGGAACTGGAACTGCGCCGGTCACTGCGGGAACTGGAGGGCCGGATCGCGGATCTCAGCGCCTTGGTCGGCAGCCTCCGCGGCGAATTGGCGGACACGGAAAGCGAACTGAACGCCGCGAGCCGGCTTCAGACGCGCGCCGAGACGCAGGTTTCGGAACTGGAAACGGCGCGGCGGGAGGACGCGCTGGAACTGGACGCCCTGAGGGCGCGTAAGTCGGAACTTGAGACGCGCCTCAGAGAAGCCGAGAGCCGCGTCGCCGATCTCACGGCGGAGGCGGCGGCGCTGCGGGAGACATCCGAGGATCAGGACCGCAGCCTCGAATCTCTCCAGGAGGAGATCGGCCGGCTTGTCACCCAACTGCGGGAACAATCGGAAAAACTGCGGTCCGAGGCGGCGAGGGTGACGACCGCGGAGGAGCTCCGCCTGCAGGCGCTGGAAGATGTCGAGCAGCTCGAGATCGCGCTCGGCGCCGCGGTTGAAGAGTCTGAGCGCCGCCGTCTCAGCATCATTGAAAGCCGGAGCGAAGTTTCGGAAATGACCGCCAGGATGGTGGCGCTCCAAGTCCGGCTCAATGAGAAAAACAGAGACCATCAAGGGGCTCTGCTGGAACTGGAGCGGGTGAGCGGCGAACTGCTCGCTCTGACCATTGATCTGGATGCTGAGCGGGAAGAGGCGAGACGGACTCTGGAACTGCTGGCAGCCGCGGAGGAAGCGGAGAAACTGTCAGCGGCGCAGGTCGATTCGCAGGACAGCGAGATCGCGGCGCTCAAGGCGCGGCTCGCCGGGCGGTTTGGACGGGACATCTCCGAGATGCGGGCCGAAAATGAAGAGCTGCGGGCCGAGCTTGAGGAGAACCGCCTGCTGGCGGCGCAGGCGCGGGATTCCCTGGCGGAATCCCGCGGCAGGCTGTCTGATCTCGAATTCCGGCTGGTCGAGGCGGACGAGCGGCGGCAGGCCGCGGAGGACAGGTATCTGCGTCAGACGGCCGAGGTGAAAAAGCTGGAAAGCGCCCGCAGCGAATCAAAGGCGGAAACCGATCGGGCGCGCCGGGATGTCGCGTTGCTGAACCTCCAGGTGGCTGAACTGCGCAGAGATCTGGCGACCCTTCAGGCGACGCTGGATGATTCCCGGACGAGGGAGGACGAGTCACAGGCTAGAATCACATCGCTGGGATCCCAGCTCAATGAGGCTCTCGCGCAGAAGGCGGCCGAAGCTGAACGGCGGCGCGCGCTCGAAGAGGCGGAACGCGTGCGGCTTGAGCGGGAAAAACGCGATCTGGAGCGGTACAGGTCGGAATTCTTCGGACGTCTGCGGCAGGTCCTGGAAGGGCGGCCGGGAGTCACGGTCGCCGGGGACCGGTTTGTTTTCGCATCGGAGGTTCTTTTCGATTCGGGCGAAGCGGATTTGTCGGAAGAAGGGAAACGGGAAATCGCGGACATCGCCCGGCTTATTTCGGATGTGGCCGGCGTTTTTCCCGACGAGGTGGACTGGGTTCTCAGGGTCGCCGGCCACACTGACGACGTCCGGATTTCCCCCGGCAGAGAGTTCGCCGACAACTGGGAACTCAGTCTGGCCCGTTCTTTGTCCGTTGTGCGGCTCCTGATTGAGGAATATGGTTTCGAGGAGGAACGGCTGGCAGCGGCGGGATTCGGGGAAACCCGGCCCTTGGCGACGAATTCGACGCCTGAGGGGAGGTCGAAAAACAGGCGGATCGAGTTCAAGCTGACTGAGCCGTGAGATTCGCACGGAGGGCGGAATCCGCGCTCCGGACGGCGACGGGAGAGTGCGATCAACAGACCAGACGTTCAGGATCAGGAGGTCCGATCGGTTTCCGGCGCCGTCGAGCGGGTTGTGTTCCGCAACCCGGAAACCGGTTTCTGCGTCTTTTCGGTTGACGCCCGGGGATTCCAGGATCCCGTCACCGTTGTCGGTTCGGGACCGGAGGTTGTCGAAGGCGAAACCGTCACCGTCACCGGCAAATGGCAGAGACACAGGAAATTCGGACGCCAGTTCGCCGCTGACCTGATCCATCCGTCTTCGCCGGAAACGAAGCAGGGTATGCGGACCTATCTGAGTTCGCAGGCCATTCAGGGAATCGGGCGGGTTTACGCGGACAAGCTGGTGAACGCTTTCGGCGGCGAACTGTTCAATGTCATCGAGTTCGAACCTGAGCGGCTGCGCGATGTCGATGGAATCGGCGCCAAACGCGCGCGGCAAATCAAAGATGCGTGGGTCCGCTGCCGCCGCCACCGCGACGCCATGCTGTTTCTGCACGAGCACGGGATCGGCGCGGCGATGGCGTCCCGGATCTATCGGACATACGGGGAATCGACGATCAAGTCGGTTGCCGAAAACCCGTACCGGCTCCCGTCGGATATCCGGGGCGTCGGATTCAAAACCGCCGATGTTCTGGCGATGAAGATCGGTTTCGGGGCGGAAGACATGCTGCGTGTGCGGGCCGGTCTGATTCATCTGGTCGGCGAGGCGGCTGACCGGGGAAGCTGCGGAACCTATGTCGGCGAACTCGTCGCGCAGGCCGGCGACCTTCTGGGCATCGACGGGAAGCTGGCCGAGGAGGGCGTCCGGGCCGAGTTCGGTGTCCGGGGACTGATCAAGACTGAAATCGGCGGCCGGGACTGCGCGTTCCTGCCGGAACTGCACCGGGCGGAGCAGTGCATTGCCGACCGGGTCAGGAAGCTCCGGCAAGGAAGGGCGCCGTGGAAAAGCATCGATTCCGGCCGGGCGATCCCTTGGGCCGAGCGCGAGAGCGGCATAGAACTGGGAGAAAGCCAGGCGCGGGCCGTCCGGCTGGCGGTGTCCGGGAAATTCACCGTCATCACCGGCGGACCGGGGGTCGGAAAGACCACCATTGTCAACGCCATCCTGAAAATTCTCTCCGCGGTGAAAGTGAAAATCAAACTCTGCGCCCCGACGGGGCGGGCGGCGAGGCGGATGGCAGAGACCACGGGCCGCATGGCGTTCACGATTCACAGACTGCTGCATTTCGATCCCGAAACCGGCGGTTTCCGCCACAACCGCGGCAGCCCGCTGAAATGCGATCTGCTGATTGTCGACGAGGCGTCGATGATCGACGCCAAACTGATGAGTTCGCTTCTCCTCGCGGTTCCGGACGGCGCGGCCGTCATTCTTGTCGGCGATGTCGACCAGCTGCCGTCAGTCGGTCCCGGGCGGGTGCTGGGCGATATCATCGAATCGGAGTCAGTGACCGTGGTCCGGCTGATGGAGGTGTTCCGCCAAGCGGCTGCCAGCCGCATCGTCCTGAACGCGCATCGGATAAACGCGGGCGAAGTTCCCGACATGTCCCGGCCGCAGTCGGCAAGCGACTTCTATTTCGTTCCGGCGGAGGAACCGGAAGACGCCGCCGGCAAGATATTGAAACTGGTCTGCGAAAGAATACCCGACCGTTTCGGAATGGACCCGATCCACGACACGCAGGTGCTGTGCCCGATGATCCGCGGATCACTCGGCGTCCAGTCGCTGAACGAACAGCTGCAGGGGGCTTTGAACCCGGACAGGACGAACACGGTCGAACGATTCGGCCGTGTCTTCGCTGTCGGAGACAAGGTGATGCAGACCCGGAACGATTATGAAGCCTCGGTTTTCAACGGCGACATCGGTTACGTCGCCGCGGTCAGGCACGGCGATGAGCGGATAGAGGTCGATTTCGACGGACGGGCGGTGGAGTTGGAATTTGAAGATCTTGACGGCATTACGCCCGCCTACGCGGTGACGATCCACAAAAGCCAAGGGTCCGAATTCCCGGCCGTGGTGATCCCGATCATGAATCAGCACTATGTCATGCTCAAGCGCAAACTGCTCTACACAGGCGTCACGCGAGGCAAACGGCTGGTGGTTCTGGTGGGCCAGAGTTCCGCGGTCCGGATGGCCGTCCGGGGGCACGACAGCCGGAATCAGCGTCTGTCGCGGCTGAAGAATCTGCTCATGTGAAAAAAATTCTGCAACGCAGCATTTTTCTCTTGAATTGCCGCGCCGCGGCATCTATATCGGCGGTCATAGAAGAAAATCATGGTTCCAAGGAATTTACTGATGAGCAAATTTGAAGATTTCGCAGCGGTCTGGGCTGACGCATTGCCCCGCAACCCGTTCGATCCTGAAGCGGTCTCCGAGTCTGCCCGCAAATCGGCCGAGACCGGCGAGGCGCTGACGGCGGTGGTTTTGAAAGCGGCTGGAAGCTGCGCGGATCTGACCGAAAAATGGGCGCTGGAGTCGCTCGGACGGGCGAAAGATGTTGTTTCCGCCGGAGCGGATCCCGCTGGATTCGCCGCCGCCGCCAAAGAATCAGCTTCGGCAGCCTTCGAGTCAGCCGCGGAACATATCGGAGCATATACAGAAATCGCCAAGCGCGCTCAGATCGAATCTGTTGAAATCGTGCTCGGCGCGGCAAAGTAACAGAATTTCCGGATTATCTCCCACCGTGCAATCCTCCTCCTAGTTGCACGGGAATCAAGGCGGGCGCGTTCTGCGCCCGCCTTATTTTTCAGAAATGATATCCCCGAGTGACATTTCTGGCCGAACGGCGCGTATGGTCAGGGCCTGTTGATGATCATTCGGCCGCGATCAGACCGGCGGCCGGACAGATCGCCGCCGCGAAACTTGCATCGGTCTTGCCGTGCGGCGCCATGATCGCACGGAACTTTTTGATTTTCGGAAAGAAATTCTTGATCCAGGGCCGCTGGCCGCACATATCCCGGTCGTAATTCCGAACCTGCCGCAGTCCGTTTCCGCGTTCCGCAGCATATGCTGCCGGCTGGTTCCGGGGGAGAGGCGCGCACTGGCGCCGGGTGATGCGTTTCGAAGGTCAATCCGGGTCCTTTTCTTCGCCTGCACGGGACAACACAGCCCCAATCGGAATCAGAAGGCTGTCACAAGCAACAGGATCGAGGCACAAAGCAGCGCGATTCCCGAGAGTTCCCGCAGGGTGATTCGTTCATGAAAGAACAGTGCCGAAGCAAGTGTCGACAACAGCAATTCCACTTGCCCCAATGCCTTGACATAGGCGGCATTCTGCAGCGTGAATGCGAGAAACCAGCAAAATGATCCCCCCATGCTGGTCAGCCCGACAAAGATGGCCTGTTTGCGCGCGGCCCAGACGGCGGCGATTTCCTTCCGGTCACGCCAGAGAAACCACAATCCCATGCCGACCGCCTGAAGGGTCACGACGACGCTCAGTGTGACGATCGTGCGCAGTATCGGATCTTCGGTCGAAAGGCTGAGAGTGGCGCCGCGGTAGAATACCGCCGATACAGCGAAGAGCGCCCCCGACCCGAGTCCCAGCATTGAGGCGCGGGTGGCCATGTGTCGCCACCAGGCGCCTTCGGAACCCGGGGATTTCGACAGAGCCATGACCGCGGCCAATCCCAGGAGGATGGCGGCGGCCGCGCCCGGGCTTGTCCGGTCTCCCAGTACGAGGAAGCCGAGAAACGCGGTCTGGATGACCTCGGTTTTCTTGAAGGTGATGCCCACTGCGAAATTCCGGCTCTTGAACAGCAGGACAACAAAGAGGGTGGCGATGATCTGCGCGCCGCCACCCAGACCGGCAAAGAAACAGAACTTTCCCGTGAGGACCGGCAGCTCCTGTTTTGTCACAAAAAGATAGAGCGCAGCCGCTGACAGGATTATCGGTGCGGAATAGACGAAACGGGCCCATGTCGCGCCCGCGGCGCTGAGCCGGGAATCGCTCAGGATCTTCTGCAGCATGAAACGCGCGGTCTGGAAGACAGCAGCGGCCAGCGTGGCGGGAATCCAAAGTTCCATGGGAGTGTGATTGCCCGCCTAGACCGTCCAAGGCCGAAGCGGATGCGCGACTGGGTCTTTACTGTGCCGGGTACAGCGGCGGAAGACCTGTCCGTCGGAGCGGCAGACACAACCGTCGTTCATGCGGTGATCCGATCGACCCGCCGCTTGCGAAATATCTCATTCGAACGAGGGTGGGTTGACACTGACATCGGACGATAGGTGTCGCCGCCGCGGAATTCGAAGGTGATACACAATTGCAACGATGCGCCATCCTCTTGACGGGCGCCGCCGGTTCTCACATTTGCCGATCCCCGGCATGGCAATACACGCCGTCGGGCCGCCGTTGCCTCTCCAACCGTTGACGCGCTTTCCCGCCATCGCCGAACATGTTCGCAACCGCCAAAAGCGTCAGGCCTTCGCGCTCATGTTTTCCGGGGGGCCCGCCGTTGCCCATCTCTCTGTTCAAGTCCATTTTATCCCACGGAATCACATGCAGCGGAACCGTCTCAGGTGATGAGCGGCAGTTTCTGTCTGGCGATGCGCCGCGGCTCGCAGCTTTCGAATTCCAGCTTCAATTCGCCGTCGTCGAGATTGACCTTCACCAGACCGCCGTTCCGCAGTTCGCCGAAAAGGATCTCGTCGGCGAGATGTTTCTTGATCTGGCTCTGAACCAGTCTTTCCAAGGGGCGGGCTCCCATTTTCGGGTCGTAACCCTTCTCCGCGAGCCAGCGGATCGCTTCTTCGGACAGTTCGATATGCACATTGCGCTCAAACAGCTGCGCTTCCAGCCGGTCGACGAACTTGCCGACGACGCGCATCACCGTTTCGAGTCCGAGCGGCTTGAAGCTGATGATCGCGTCCAGCCGGTTCCGGAATTCCGGCGTGAGCAGTTTTTCGATTGCTGCGGTGTCTTCGCCTTCGCGGCGGCCGCGCATGAATCCGACGGATTCCTTCGCCTGCTCGGCGGCTCCTGCGTTGGTGGTCATAATCAGGACGGCATTGCGGAAATCGACTGCCCGGCCGGAATGATCGGTCAGTTTGCCGTGATCCATGACCTGCAGCAGAATGTTCATGACATCGATGTGGGCTTTTTCGATCTCGTCGAGAAGCAGCACGCAATGCGGGTTTTCATCGACGCCGTCCGTGAGCAAACCTCCCTGATCAAATCCCACATATCCGGGGGGCGCTCCGATGAGTCTGGATACAGCGTGTTTTTCCATATATTCCGACATGTCGAAACGCAGCAGTTCGACGCCCATAGTGTCGGCGAGCTGCCGGGCTGATTCGGTTTTTCCGACTCCTGTAGGGCCTGCGAACAAGTAAGATCCGACCGGTTTTTCCAGTTCGCGCAGTCCGGCCCGGCTGAGTTTGATGGCCGCGGCGAGGGCGGAGAGCGCCTCGTCCTGGCCGAACACCACGCTCTTAAGGTTGGTTTCCAGATCCCGCAGCAATTCGCTGTCCGAGCGGGACACGCGCCGCGACGGGATGCGCGCCATGGAAGCGACGACATCTTCGATTTCATTCGGGCTGATCGTTTTGCGCCGCCGCGACGGCGGCTGCAGGCGCTGCGCGGCTCCGGCCTCGTCAATGACATCAATGGCTTTATCGGGGAACCGCCGGTTGTTGACGTAGCGGCCGCTGAGTTCGACGGCCGATTTGACGGCATCTTCAGTGTAGCGCACCTGGTGGTGTTTTTCGTAGCGCCTTTTCAGGCCGCGCAGGATCGCGACGGTTTCTTCCTGCGTCGGCTCGCCGACATTGATCTTCTGAAACCGCCGCGACAGGGCCCGGTCTTTCTCGAAATACTTTTTGTATTCCTTATGCGTGGTTGATCCGATGCAGCGGAGGCCGCCTCCCTGCAGACCTGGTTTGAGAAGATTGGAAGCGTCGACCGAGCCGCCGCTCGTCGCCCCGGCGCCGACGACGGTGTGGATTTCGTCGATGAAAAGTATCGCTTCAGGCTGGTCCTGAAGCTCCTTCAGCACGCCTTTAAGGCGTTCTTCGAAATCTCCCCGGTAACGTGTTCCGGCCAGCAGGGCACCCATATCCAGAGAATATATCACGGCTTCGGCCATGGCGTCAGGCGTTTCTTCCTCATGGATTTTTTTGGCGATGCCCTCGACGATCGCCGTCTTGCCGACGCCCGGGTCTCCGACCAGGAGCGGATTGTTCTTGGTGCGGCGGAGCAGAACCTTGAAACAGCGTTCGATTTCGCCGCCGCGTCCGATGAGCGGGTCAATTTCGCTGGCCACAGCCTTGTCGTTCAGATTGACGCAGAACTTCTCCAGCGCGGTTTCTTTGTTCTCCTGCTGTCCTGATTTGCCTTCTTCCGGATGGTCATCCGTCCCGTCAGCCCCGATCAGCGTCCGGGACGTCCGGTAGCGGGGGTTTTTCGCGATTCCATGGGAGATGAAATTCACGGCGTCGAACCGGGTCATTCCGGCGTCATTCAGATACTGCACCGCCGTGCTTTTCCGCTCGCCGAAGATGGCGACCAGAACGTTGGCCCCGGTCACGGAAGCCCGTCCGGCTGACTTCACATGTTCCAGAGCCCGCGACAGAACCCGGTGAAATCCGGCCGTCGGCATCGGTTCCCGATCCTGCCGGACGGAAGACTCCGCGGCTGTCGACACATTGCTGAAATGGATATCCAGCCTGTGTCTCAGTTTTTCGAGATCGACGCCGCATGCCTGCATGACGTGTTTGGCTGACGGCTCGTCAATCAGCGCTGTCAGCAGGTGATCAAGCGACACATACTCATTCCTCTGCGACCGCGCGAGTGAGATTGACCCGTGGATGGCGCTTTCAAGTTCGGGGGAAAATGCTGGCAAGTCACCTGCTCCGCTCATTAAAGTGGCGCACAATCACATCTGTTCTGTCTGTCCGCGCAGTGGGATATGCCTATTTAAACTGATTTTCTCTCAAAACGCAAGCTGACGCATTCCGAATCATGATCATGCCGTTTCAGGAAAATCTTCCGGCTTCGAGGGCGGATTCTGACTGAGACACCGCCGGCCCGTCCGCCGCCTTGCCTCGATGTATGCCCGTGCGCGGGAAGTTGTCCGGTCAGCGCCGGCGGAATGGTGATTTCACTGAACGGGCGTAACCGCCCGTCCGGTTTTCAGGCCGCGCCGTGTTCGCTTATCGGACGCATCCCGCCAAACGGGCCGCTGGGCGGGATTTCAATGGCGAATCATGGTTGAGCGTGACCGAGGGGGCGTCAATGAGGCTGTTCCGGGCACCCGCCATGCCCCGAAAACGCCGGTCTGGACCGCGAAGTCATCCGTGACAGGGAGAATTGTTTTCAGCGGCGGTTCTGAGCTGTTTGATTTCCGGCGAGGATCGGGCTGCATTCCCGCGCATGGAATCCGAATTGGAAGAGTTGAGGAAACGGATATCCGCCTTTGATGCGCCTGGAACGGCGCCGGAGGAGCGGATGGACACGCATGCTGAGATCTTCAATACGGCTGTCGAACGCATGGAGAGCAAAGCGGCGGGACTGGGCGCGAAACAGGAATCGATGTTCGCAGAACTGTTGGCGAAAATCCGGAGAGCGGGGTGCGGGCAGGCGAGCCGCGCGAGGGAAAACACGCGGTGGATCGCCGCCGCCAACTCTCTGGTTGTCATTCTGTCCGGCATCATCGTGCCGCTGGCCTGTCTGACCGTGGCCGGCGAGCCGCAGCGCGTTATCGGCAAATTGTCGGGACTTCCGACAGGCAACTCTGACTTGACGCCGCGCTCATCCGGTTTCGAAGAGCGCGGCGGGGCGGCGGCGATCCGCCGGCGGGCCTCCGGATGATAAGGCTTGCAGTCTGAGGCGGCTTTCCGGACAAGCTGTCAGGGGCAGGCGCTGCTTCGCGCCGGACCGGGACGTCAGCAGCCGCATCGCGTCTTTTCTGAGAGAATTGAGGCGACGGCATGCGCATTTGTGTGAAAATGCAACACATTCTTAAAAAATCGTCACCGATCCTTTACTCGGCGCGCCGGGAGGAGTTAGAATACGAGTTGCAGTTTTCAGCAAGGAGATACAAGATGACGGCATCATTCAAATGGATTCCGGAACGGACGCCGGCGAAACCCCGCGCCGCCTCCCGGAAGGGGGGGGGGGGCATCATTTCATGCGCCCGGTTCTTTGCCGCCGGTCCGGCTCTCGCATTACTGACGGCGCTTCCGGCCGCCCCGCCGCTCGGCGCGCAGACCACCGCGGGGCAGTGCGCGCCCGCCAAGGATTTGCCCGAGGTCACCTACAGCGGAGCCTTGACAGCTACGCCGGGCACATCACGGAGCGGCACCAAATACGCAATCTACTGCCGCGGCATTAACAATCCGGGCGGCGTGAAGCTGACCTTAAGCGGGACGATCGGCGAGGATACCGATCCTGTCAGCGGCACCGGCATTGGAGTTGATACCGCCTCCGCCGCGGCCAAAGCCGCTATCACGATCATCAACAACGGCGAGATTTACACGCAGGGAACCAAAGGGACTGATGGGCGCGGCATCAATGCCTTGATCACGAATCAGGCGAGCACGGACGGCATCACGATCGTCAACAACGGCAAGATCATTTCGCAGCATCAGGGAATTCAGGCGTGGCATGAGGGGGACGGTCCCATCACGGTCGATACGGCGGCAGGCAGCGTAATCCAAACAAGAATTTTCACCACCAGTTTCGATGGCCTCGAAACCGGCATCTCTCTCGAGATCGACAGCGACAAGGGGTCGGGCGTGAACGGCGACAGCACGGGCGCCGTGACGGTCAACCACAAGGGCAAGCTGTATGCAGGCCTACACGGTATCGGTATACTGAGTGACGGAAAAGGGGCTATGACGGTGACAACGGGGCGGGAAAGCTTGGTTCAGGCGGCCGCAGCCGGCATCATTGTCAGGTCCGACAACCCCGCAGCCGCGAACACGGGCGCGGTTTCGGTCACCCACAACGGCGTTCTCAGGGCTGGGGAGCAAGGCGTTCGCGCTTACCACAAGGGAAGGGGCGCCGTCACGGTCGTGACCGGCGAAGAGAGTTCGATCACGACGACGGGAGCAACGGTTTATGCTGTCGGCATCGAAGCGTCATTATGGCATAATGCGGAGGAAACAAGCGGAAGCGGCGTCACCGTCACCCATGAGGGCACGATAAGCGCGGCGGCGGACGGCATCTTCGCGTCCGTCCGCGGAGGAAGTGTCGGTTTAACAAGCGCTCCTTCGTCCAGGGATGCGGAGAGCGGCGGTCTGATCAGGGTCATGGTCGGCGGGAACGGCGCGGTCACCGCCGGCCGCCACGGCATTCAGGTGTGGCACCATGGTTCCGGCAAGTTCGATGTCACCGTCCGCGGCAAGGTCGCGGGGGACAGCGGGGGCGGCGATGAATACGCCGGCGTTCATATCACGACCGCGGCGGAGCTGATCAAGGGATCGGACCCGGCGGCCGGGGGCGGCGGCACGATCACTGTCGGTTCCGGGGGTCATGTTTCGGCTTCCGGAACCGCTGTCAGGGTCGATCCCTACGCGGGTCCGGTGAGAGTGATCCTTGAACAGGACGACGAGGGTTTCACCGGCAATATCGAAGGAAAGATCCTCAATCCGGGCAAGGACGGGGGAACGGCCGGGCGGTCCGCGCTGACCTTCCATACCCGCGCGGGCGCGGACGGCGATCTGACGGCGCTGACCCCGGGCACGAGCGTTCTTGAACGGCGGGGCGCGCGCGCGGGGGTTTATGTTCCCGTTCAGAGTTTCAAGCTGACGACGCTTGCTGACGAGCAGGGCTATGAGTTCAGGGACGCGGGCGGAGCGGGGCGGATTTACAGCCCGCGTGCGCGGCTGTACGAGGCTCTGCCTTCGGCGCTGCTGGGTCTGACCGCCGGTTCCGGGAGCGGAACCGTGATGCGCGACGGCTCCGGCGGCTGGGCGAAGGTATTCATGAGCGACGGCGAGCGCACAGCGGGGAGTTCGACGACGGGCACGGGCCGGCACGGCCATGCGCTCGGCTGGGACATGAGGCGTCAGGGTCTGGAGATCGGCTATGATTTCCCGGCTGACGAGACGCTGCGCCTGGGCTTCGGGGCCGGGCAGCGCGCGGTGAAAGCGGCGGTCATGCACGGCGGGGACATCAAGGCGAAGGCTTTCGGCGGGACGCTGACGCTGGGCTGGCGTCCGGACGGCGGCTTCCATGTCGACGGGCATCTGTCATATGCGGCTGTGAACGGTATCGAACTCAGCCCCGCGGGCGGCGGCGCGGTGATCAAAGCGGACGGCGGCAGCGGCATGTCGGTCGGTGTTTCCGCCGGCACGGAGATGGATCTCGCGGGCATGAAGGTGACGCCGCGGGCCGGGCTTGAATGGTCGTCGGTGAAGACCGGCGGCTTCACGGAGCCGGCGGCGGTCGAAGGGTCCGGCGAGGTGTCGGAAATCACCGCTCAGGGCCTGAAAGGGACGCTGGGGGCGAGGATCGACATGGAAGCCGGAGAGAGCGGGACGTTCTGGGTCTCGGCGGACGCGGAGCACGATTTGAAGGACGAAACCAGCGTCACGGTTCCAGGAGCCGTCCTCAAGGTGGAGATGAAGCCGACCTGGGGCCGGCTCGGTTTCGGCGGCGAGTTCAGGCTGAGCGGCATGATGACGGTGTCGGGCAGCGCCTTCTACGCCATGGCCGGCGGGGGCAATAAGGATCTCGGCGGCTCTCTGGCCCTGAACGTGAGTTTCTGAACCGGGAAACAGACGGATATCCGGGGCGGGAAACCGCCCCGGACCGTTGCCGCGGCAGTTGACGGTGTGCGTTTTCAACTGATGCGGAATGTTGACCGGTTATGTTCTGTTTGACTGTGCATGGTCCTGCCGGATTGGCGGTGCGATCCGGCGCGGCTTTAAGTTTCGTGATGCGCACGGACGGACGCCCCTTCGGTCTGTGTTCCGATACCGGTTCTTCGCCGTCATGGGCGGCTCCTCTGCAGCTTGCGTCCGTCATTGGCCGGCGATCCGGGACGGCAATGGCGGATTGCCTGGGTTTTTGCCGCGGAGCGTATAAACGTCCGCCTCCGGCGCCTTGATCGGCTGCGACTGGCAACGCATCACGCCGGAACCGGCAGTGAAGAGAATACATCTTGATGTGCGCGTATTCCCGGCACTGATTTTATCTTTAGGAGAGTTTCCGGGTTGGAACGCCATTATTTCGGCAAGTTCATGACATTCGCCTGACGGGAGATCTGTTCAAAAACGATCTTTGCGGGTCCGGATTTCCGTGAAGACCGCGAGGTCCGATGCGTCAGGCATCTCGACGGCTTTCTTGACTGAAGGAAGCGCCGCCCGGAGGAAAGGATTGGTTGCCAGTTCAAGCGACAATTCTGACGGGACTGTCGGCTGGCCGGATTCCCGGGCGCGCTTGATCGCGTTTCGGCGGTTCCTGAGTTCGGCATTGCCGGGTTCGATCGTCAATGCGAACGCTGCGTTGGCGGCCGTATATTCGTGTCCGGAATAAATCAGCGTATCTTCGGGCAGACTGGCGAGTCTGCTGAGAGTTTCCCACATCATTTCCGCCGTGCCTTCGAACAGCCTGCCGCAGCCCAGCGCCATCAGTGAGTCGCCGGTAAACGCGGCTTTTTCCATAACGTAGGCGATGTGGCCGATCGTGTGGCCGGGGGCGGGCACGACTTTTGTCCGGGCGCCGCAGATTTCAGTCCAATCGCCCGCGTTCACTTTCCTGTCAAGGCTCGGCAGGCGGTGGCTGTCCGGTTCATGCCCGATGACCCGGGCTTTGAATGAACGGCGCAGGCTGTCGACTCCGTCTATATGGTCAGCGTGGTGATGCGTGATCAGTATCTCATCCAGTTTCCAGTTCCTGCGCTCCAGTTCGGTCCGGACCGGCTGCGCGTCGGGGACATCGACCACAGCGGTCTGATCGGTTTCTGGATTGTGGATGAGATAAGCGTAGTTATCAGCTAAGCAAGGCACAGTTACGATCTCAAGTTTCATGAGGTCTGCTTCCGTCGTCAGAATCGGTCTGTTATCACATCTGCATTTACCGTAGGCGGTGATGTTATGCATCCGGATGTGACGGAAATTGAAAAATTTTACCGCGGCACTGCGCTCGGCCGGTTCGCAGCCGCGCAACTTTCGGCCCGGGTTGCCGGAATCTGGAAGGACATCAGCGGTCTTTCAGTGGTGGGTTTTGGATTCACGCCGCCGGTTTTCGGACAGTTTCTCAACGAGTCTTCCAGATTGATCTGTCTGATGCCGGGACCTCAGGGAGTCGTTGCATGGCCCGACGCCGGCCCCAACATCTCCGTTCTGACACAGGAATCTGAATGGCCTTTGGCGACCGGCATTGCTGATCGGATTGTCATTCTGCATGGGCTGGAAACGAGTTTCAACGCTGCGGCAGTACTTGATGAATGCTGGCGTGTTCTGGCGCCTGAGGGCCGGGCATTGATCATCGTTGCAAATCGCGCCGGCCTGTGGTCTCGGCGGGATCTGACACCATTCGGATGCGGACGGCCTTTCACCGCAGGTCAGATGGCACAGATTCTCGGGAGCCGGAGATTCGGAGTTATCAGTTCTGAAGCCGCGCTGTTCGCCCCTCCGAGCAGCCGGAAATTCTGGATCCGGACTGCGCCGTTGTGGGAAAGACTCGGCAGCCGTTTTCCGTTCCGGTTCGCGGGCGGCGTGCTGCTGGTAGAGGCGCATAAGCGCGTTTTCCAGATGCATAAGCCGCCGATCGCGGAATCCGTGGCGATCGGTCTCAAGGCGCTCGAAGGCATCGCCGCCCCCGGCGCCCGTCCAGTGTCAAGCCGCCATGGTGAGTGATTTTTCGGCACAGGCTCGCCAAGAACTGACCGCGGCGGCGCAGGGCTGCCGCCATGCTTCGCAGCCGGTCAAGATCGCAGTCAGTCCCCTGCCTGAGAGCGCCGGTCACGAGAAACGGCTCTCAGGCTGTCCCCGGACGTCCGCTGAGTTGCCGGCATCGGCAGGCATCCGTGTTTCGAATTCAAGGGCGTTCCGGGAAAAATTCAGCTCTGATTTCCTTTTTCGCACAGCTTCGCCGCATTTCATCCACAGAGGGTCCGCCCGTTCAGAAGGCCGGACAGCACGGCTACGGATGGGCGATGGAATAAATGTTTGCTGCGGGGCTTCGCGCCGAGCAATCCCTGCGGATAACTCCTGATGGAATTATCCTTGGTTTGTTTCATATGAAATTCTGTCCGAATGCCGCGGACGGCTCACCGGGCGGGGGAAATACTGCAAGGCCGCCTTTATCGCCGTCATGCACAAGCTGGCAGCCCCAGTGAACGCGCGCTGCGCGGCTGGCGTGTCTGGGAGAAACACGACCCGTCCGCATCCGGAACTCCGAACTGCTTTCCAGATGAGCCGATTCGGCGGACCGCGGCTGCTGTGCCCGTTTTCTGAACGGACTGATGCTTCATGGGTGAAATGCGGCGAAGCTGTGCGAAAAAGGAAATCAGGGCTGAATTTTTCCCGGAACGCCATTGAATCGGAACATGGGTGCGGGTTAGTCAAGCGCGGGAAATCCACCTGGTCAGGGCGGGATCAGGAACGGATCTCCTCTGAGAATCGACGGAGCGAAGGCGCGGGTTCGCCGATTCCGCCCGAAGCTTGTCAAATACTTCTGCTCCCGCTTGCGCGCGGTGTCCGAAAAATTTTGCCGGCCGCCGGAACGGCCGCGCTCTTGCCAATCGGGCCCGCAATGGCTAATTGCCCGCGATCAAGCGCGGATGCGCCAGGGGGCGCCGCTGTGATTTTTGAGGTGACTTCAGTTGACCGAAAGCGTTTCTGTTTCTTCCGGAATTGCGTCACGTTACGCCGCCGCGCTGTTTGAACTGGTTCTTGAAGAGAATTTAATCGATGAGCTGTTCAGCGATATTGTCTCCGTGCGCGAGGTGTTGGCCGCTGGCGGCGGGTTCGATTCGCTGATTGCCTCGCCGATCTATTCGCGGCAAGAAATGGCGGCGGCGGTCGAAGCGGTCGCCGCGCGGATCGGACTTGGCCGGCTGATGAGAAACACCTTGGCTCTGATGGCCTCGAAACGCCGGCTGTTTGTTCTTCCTGCGATGCTGGACCGGCTGGAAACGATGCTCGACGAGCACCGCGGCGTGGTCACCGCCGAGATCGCCGCGGCGCGGGAGTTGAACGAGAGCGAATCGGCGGCGCTGAAGACTGCGCTGCGCGGCGCATGCGGAAAAGATGTGCGGTTCGAGATCAGGGTCGATGAAAGTCTGATCGGCGGCGTTTCGGCGCGTTTGGGATCCAGACTTGTCGACGCCACGGTCAAGGCGAAACTGGCGAATCTCAAGAATGCATTGAGAGAGGTTGAATAGATGAGCATCCAAGCGGCGGAAATTTCGGCGATACTTAAGGATCAGATCAAGAATTTCGGACAGGAGGCTGAAGTCGCTGAAGTCGGGCGGGTTCTCAGCGTCGGCGATGGAATCGCGCGGGTGTTCGGGCTGGACAATGTCCAGGCGGGAGAAATGGTGGAATTCCCCGGCGGAATCCGCGGTATGGCTCTCAACCTCGAATCCGACAATGTCGGAGTCGTGATTTTCGGCGACGACCGGAACATCCGCGAAGGAGACCGGGTCAAGCGCACCGAAGCGATCGTCGACGTTCCGGTCGGCGACGGATTGCTGGGCCGGGTTATCGACGCGTTGGGAAATCCCATTGACGGCAAGGGGCCCGTTCAGGCGTCGGGCCGGGCTGTCGCCGACGTCAAGGCGCCGGGCATCATCCCCCGGCGCTCGGTGCACGAACCCATGGCCACCGGGCTGAAATCCGTGGACGCCATGATTCCGATCGGACGCGGCCAGCGCGAATTGATCATCGGCGACAGGCAGACCGGGAAGACCGCCCTTGCGCTGGACACGATCCTCAATCAGAAATCCTACAATGAAGCGGCGGGGGACGACGAATCCAAGAAGCTGTACTGCGTGTATGTCGCGGTCGGGCAGAAACGCTCAACCGTGGCGCAGCTGGTGAAGAAGCTCGATGAAAGCGGATCTCTGGATTACTCGATCATTGTGGCCGCGACAGCGTCCGATCCGGCGCCTATGCAGTTTCTGGCCCCGTATTCCGCAACGGCGATGGCCGAGTATTTCCGGGACAATGGCCGCCATGCGCTGATTATTTATGACGATCTGTCGAAACAGGCGGTGGCCTACCGCCAGATGTCCCTTCTTCTCCGCCGCCCGCCCGGACGGGAAGCGTATCCGGGCGACGTCTTTTATCTTCACTCACGGCTCCTTGAACGGGCCGCGAAGCTCAATGAGGACAACAAGTCGGGATCGCTGACGGCGCTGCCGATCATCGAAACCCAGGCCGGCGATTTGTCCGCCTATATCCCGACGAATGTGATTTCGATCACTGACGGGCAGATTTTTCTGGAAACGGAATTGTTCTACCAAGGGGTGCGCCCGGCCGTGAACACGGGGCTGAGCGTGTCCAGGGTCGGTTCTTCGGCGCAGACCTCCGCCATGAAATCAGTCGCGGGCACGGTTAAGCTTGAACTGGCGCAGTATCGCGAAATGGCCGCCTTCGCTCAGTTCGGGTCGGATTTGGACGCGGCGACGCAGCGGCTGCTCAACCGCGGCGCGCGCTTGACCGAGTTGATGAAACAGAAACAGTATTCGCCGTTGACCAATGCCGAAATCGTCTGCGTGATTTTTTCCGGCACGCAAGGATTTCTCGACAAGCTCGATGTCGGGGACGTGGTGCGGTTCGAGCAGGGACTGATCGCGCATCTGCGGGCGGAACACGCGGACCTGCTTGAAGACATCACCCGCAATGACCGCAAAGTGGATGGAGAACTCGCGGACAAGATCCGCGCGGCTGTCGGCGGTTTCGCTGACGGTTTCGCTTGAGCCGGGAGCTGATCCATGCCCAGCCTGAAGGATCTCAAGATCCGGATCGAGAGCGTCAAGTCTACGCGGAAGATCACCAGGGCCATGCAGATGGTCGCCGCCGCCAAGCTGCGGCGGGCGCAGGAAGCCGCCGAGAGCGCGCGTCCCTATGCCGAACGCCTGTCCGCCGTCATGGCGAATCTGGCCGCGTCGGTCCGAGGATCCGATTCGGCGCCGGCCATGCTCGCGGGCACCGGAAATGACAGCGCGCATCTGCTGGTCGCCGCGACGGCCGAGCGCGGTCTTTGCGGAGGTTTCAACTCTTCGATCGTGCGGATGGTCAGAACCCGGGCGCGCGGGCTGCTGGCCGAGGGCAAAACCGTCAAGATTCTGACCATCGGCAAAAAGGGCCGCGAACAGCTCAAGCGGGAGTTCGAAGACTGCTTCGTCGGGCATGTGGATCTTTCTGAACACCGTCATGTCGGCAGTGAAGCCGCAGACGGTATCGCCGCGCGCATCCAGAACATGTTCGCGGACGGCGGATTCGATGTCGCGACGATTTATTTCAGCCGGTTCCAGTCTGTGATCACACAGGTTCCGACGGCCCGGCAGCTGATACCTGTGACCGTCGGGGAAAGCGCCGGCGCGGCGGAAAGGTTTTACAATTTTGAGCCCGGCGAGAACGAAATACTTGAAGAACTGCTGCCGCGGGCGGTCGCCAGCGTGGTGTTCACGGCGCTGCTGGAAAACGCCGCCTCCGAACAGGGGGCGCGCATGTCGGCGATGGACAACGCGACCCGTAACGCCGGCGAGATGATTGACAAACTGACCATCGTTTACAACCGTTCCCGTCAGGCGGCGATCACCAAAGAACTGATAGAAATCATTTCCGGCGCGGAAGCGCTTTGAACAGGTCGAGGAATAATCATGGCAGAATCACAAGCTCAAGGGAGAGTCACCCAGGTCATCGGCGCCGTCGTGGACGTCCGTTTCGATGATCATTTGCCGGAGATCTTGAATGCGCTGGAAACCGAGAATCACGGCCGCCGTCTTGTGCTCGAAGTGGCGCAGCATCTGGGTGAGAACACGGTGCGGACAATCGCCATGGACTCGTCCGAAGGGCTGGTCCGGGGCCAGCCGGTGCAGGATTCCGGAGGCCCGATCACGGTCCCGGTCGGCGACCCGACCCTGGGCCGGATCATCAACGTCGTGGGAGAGGCCATTGATGAGAAAGGTCCTGTTGAATCTCCCGAAAACCGGCCCATTCACCAGCCCGCGCCCGCATATGCGGAACAGGCCACGGAGACGGAAGTTCTGGTCACCGGAATCAAGGTGATTGACCTGCTCGCGCCATACGCCAAAGGCGGAAAAGTCGGGCTGTTCGGGGGAGCCGGCGTCGGCAAGACGGTGCTGATTCAGGAACTGATCAACAATATCGCGAAAGTTCACGCCGGTTATTCGGTTTTCGCCGGGGTTGGCGAGAGAACCCGCGAAGGCAACGACCTGTATCACGAATTCATCGAATCGGGCGTGATCAACATTGATGATCTGAGCAAATCCAAAGTGTCTCTAGTTTACGGTCAGATGAACGAGCCGCCCGGCGCGCGGGCGCGGGTCGGGCTGACCGGACTGACGCTCGCTGAACAGTTCCGGGACCAGTCAGGCACCGACGTGCTGTTTTTCGTGGACAATATTTTCCGCTTCACGCAGGCTGGTTCGGAAGTGTCGGCGCTGTTGGGCCGGATCCCGTCCGCGGTCGGCTATCAACCCACCTTGGCAACGGATATGGGCGCCCTTCAGGAGCGGATCACTTCCACTAAGGCGGGCTCGATCACTTCGGTTCAGGCGATATATGTTCCGGCTGACGATCTCACCGATCCGGCGCCTGCGACCTCGTTCGCTCATCTTGATGCGACGACCGTGCTGTCGCGGGCGATTTCCGAACTGGGCATCTATCCGGCTGTTGACCCGCTGGACTCGACCTCCCGGATTTTGGATCCGGCGATTGTCGGCGAGGAGCATTACACCGTCGCGCGCGATGTCCAAGGCATCTTGCAGCGTTACAAATCGCTTCAGGACATCATTGCGATTCTCGGCATGGACGAGCTTTCCGAAGAGGACAAAGTCACGGTGTCGCGGGCCCGCAAACTGCAGAGATTCCTTTCGCAGCCTTTCGATGTCGCCCAGGTCTTCACTGGATCCCCCGGCGTGCAGGTTCCGCTGGAAACCACGATCGACAGTTTCCGGCGGGTGGTCGCCGGCGAATTCGACCATTTCCCCGAGGCCGCGTTTTACATGGTCGGCGGCATTGACGAGGTGGTTGAGAAGAGTCAGCGACTCGCTGCGGAAGCGGCGTGACCGGAGGACGGATGATGGCCGACCTCATGCGGTTTGATCTGGTGTCGCCCGAAGGGGTGCTGGCTTCGCAGGATGCCGATGCGGTCGACCTGCCGGTCGCCGAAGGGGAAATGACCGCGATGCTCAATCATGCGGCGCTGATCGCGACGCTCAAGCCCGGCCTTCTCCGCGCCCGGCGCGCGGACAGCGTTGACGAATTTGTCGTGACCGGCGGATTCGTCGAGGTGGAGGCCGGGTCGGCCACGGTGCTTGCCGAACGGGCCTACAGGCGCGGCGACGTGACGGCGGACATTCTTGACAGGCTGACGGCCGAGGCTGAAGAACTGGCCGGCGCGGCCGAAGGGGCGCGGCGGGATTCGGCGGAAACCCGTCTCGCCTGTCTGAAAAACCTGCGTTCGGAACTCGACGTCTGACGACGTGCCGGACGCCGGATTCTTTCAGGATCCCCGCCCGTACAGCCAGTCGAGGGTTTTCGCCTGAAACAGCGACGAGATCGACGTTCCATTCGCGATGTTGAGTATCGCCTGGGCGAAGAGCGGGGCTGTCGAAATGATCCGTACTTTTCCTGACGAGAGGATCGCCTCAGTGGGAAGGATCGAGTCCGTAATGACCATGCTCTTGAGACTTGAAGACGCGATTTTCCCGAGCGCGTCGCCCGACATCACGCCGTGAGTCACATAGGCGTGCACTTCCCGCGCCCCGGAAGCCAGGATCAGATTGGCGGCGTTGCACAATGTGCCCGCCGTGTCGCAGATATCATCGACAATGACGCATACGCGGTTGTTGACTTCGCCGATCACCGTCATTTCCGAGATTTCTCCGGCGACCGAACGTCTTTTGTCCACCACGGCCAGCCCGGCATTGATGCGTTTTGCCAGTTCGCGGGCCCGGGCGACGCCGCCGACATCGGGCGATATCACGACGATTTCGTCCAGCGAGTCTGAGAACTGGGTGGCGATGTCCAGGGAAAAGATCGGCGACGCGTACAGATTGTCCACGGGGATATCGAAGAAACCCTGCACTTGTGACGAGTGCAGGTCCATGGTCAGAACGCGGGCGATGCCCGCCTGAGTGATCAGATTGGCGACCAGCTTGGCGGATATCGGCGTGCGGGCCTTGGTCCGCCGGTCCTGGCGGGCATAGCCGAAATAAGGAATGACGGCCGTGACCCGCGAAGCGGAGGAACGGCGGAGCGCATCGGCGATGATCAGGACTTCCATCAAATGATCGTTGGCCGGTTTGGATGTCGGCTGGATGATGAACATGTCCTCTCCCCGGACATTTTCATACACTTCCACATAGACTTCCTGATCATTGAACCGCTCGACCTTGGCGTTGACGAGGGAGATCTCCCGCCCTCTCTGTCCGGACATATATTCGACGATGTCCTGCGAAAGCCGGACATTCGCGTTCCCGGATATGAGTTTGGGTTCGATCTGCTGAAGCATTTCGTGTTTCCTGGATTGTCAGCGTGTGGGAATCGCCGAAACCGGCTCTCCGGTCAGTAGCACGTCCCCGCGGTCTTTCCCATATCTCCGCTCCGGCGGCGAATCGGCGGGCGGCGCGGCTTTCCGGACGGCGCACCCGCACGGAACCGGCATCCGTTGCGGAGCGGGCGGATTCCGTAACTCATATGAATCAAACCATGCGCAGAGTTTTGCCGTAGCATTTGAAGCCGTGGCGCAGGACATGCAGCGTGCCTTTGAGCGCCAGCTCTTTCGACAGGCTATCAAGTGCTGTCGCCGCGGTTTTCGATCCGAGCAGCACCTCCGGCGCTCGCCGCTTCGCCGACTGGCGGTCCTGCAGGAAACCGGTCACATCGTCGGGAAAAAGGGCAAGCGATTCATTGCAGGATTGCGGGGTACGCATCTGGCAGCCGCCTAAGCCAGCCAGCCCACCGTCAATCGCTTTCTCAAAAGCCTCTTCGGTATGCGCGGCCATCAACCATAAATCCAGTCAAAAGCGAAATTGGACGCCGAGCGTATGCAGCATCGCGAAAGTGTCTTCGAAATCGACGGAGAAGGCATTGCAGACATCGGGCAGCTGGATTTTTTTGCGCGACGCCGTGCGCGACTGCTCGTTGGTGACAACGGTCTTTGCGTTTGCCATGCCGTAAGCGACCAGCCAGCCGTCCGCACTTTCGGCGAACTCAGTCTTGGCCGCCTCTTTGTACTGCTTTTTGTTCCCGGCCCAGCGCATGATCTCAGCGAAGCCATCAACCACTTTCCCGACTTCACTGCTAAGAAAGAAGCCTGCGGGTACGGCCCGGCCGATCCATTTCACCAGATCATCGTCATCACGACCGCGGAGCAATTCGTCTCTGACGCGGTCAATGCTATGGACGTGCCCGAGCGAGTGGCTGTGCAAGATGCTGTCCCAAAACCCCGGACAAATCGAAAACGCATAGTATCGATTCTTCGCCGTGATCAGCACATCGGAATCAATAAGGTAGCCAAGGTAGCCGAGCGTCGAATTCATGGCAACATGATTCCGAGTTTGCGGGCATAATGCTGGAACGTCCCGCCATGAAGCCCAGTCAGGTCATAGGCTTCCTTGAAGCCGACACGCCCTTCCTTGGCCGCCCGGATCAAGTGAGACGCAAACAGCCGACCTACGCGATTGTCTTGATTTTTGTAGAAATCGCCACCTCCTTTTCGTGCTGCCTGCTTTTGGTGTTCTTTTTGTGTATATTCGTCATAAAAGCTGAAAAACCTGTCGCGTTCCATCAAGCCCAAATCCATTGCCCGCCGCGCTGCTACCACCGGGCTGACTTTGAAGCGCCCGGCCAGACTCTCCAACTGCGATTCGCTGTCGGCAACCCCGCTCCAAGCGGAACGCATCTCCGCGGCAGGCACCAGGAATTCAGCCGCCGCCCGGTCGCAGAAGCGTTCTACCGCTCCATCGCCCGGCTGCAGCCCTTTGAAACCGGACAGACCTTCGCCCGCATCCCCAAGCCACAGGTGCGCCAGTTCGTGGGAGAGGGTGAACATCTGGGCAGACTTCGCGTCGGCTCCGTTGACGAAAATCAACGGGGCACAGGGATCGCTCAGGGCAAAGCCACGAAACTCCCTTACATCCAGCTTGCGACGGGTGTTGTTGCCGACGACGCCGTTGATCACTGCCATCACGCCAAGCCCTTCAATGCTGTTGCGCAATGCGCCCACGGCGGCGGTCCAGGTCAGCGACCGCCGCGGCCAGCCGTCTGCCAGGCCAAGCACGCGCCGCATTTCCTGACCGATGGCCGCCGGGTCGTCCCCGAGCGACGCGGCGCCCACAAAGTTCACTGGCTCCGCTTCGGTTTCCATCCGTTCTTCCCGCAGCCAGGCTTGCCGCCTCTGCATAAGGTGGATGGTGTCCATCAGCTCCGGGCTGATGCTTCCGGGGCGCCGATTCTTGACCGTGCGGAAATCGGCAAACGGCAAAGGCAGTGCTGGCGGTTCCGGCAAGAAAAGAAATCCAAAAGGCACCCGCGTCGCCTTGGCGAATTCCTGCAACTGTCGTATCGTGGGCCGGACGGACGCGCTTTCCCAGTCCGCCAATTTCGGGAACTTGACTTGAAGGTCGGTCAGATCAAGCCCGGCGCGTTCCCGCGCCCAGGAAAGCACCTGTGGACTGACGGCTACTCGAATCATGTCGTGATGTTGCTCATCATGGTTAAAATGTCACACATATCAGGGGTTGTTTTCCAAACAGCGCACGGCCCGGGCAAGTGTCGATGACCTCAATTTGCGACATCGCCACGCTACAAGACGTCAGCCGCGATGCTGTCGGCGACCCGGGCCGCTGGCTTCGTGCGTGGATTTCCGCGCCAGACGCGGATGGTGCGCCATGGTTTCGACACAGGCATGGCCGAGCAGCTCGCTGGTCGCCGGCAGGCTCCCGCAGAGCGCGGGCGGGGCGAAGCTGTGCCCATAGTCAGCATCAGAAGCGGGACCGCGCCGCCGCCGCGTGCGCCGGGACGGCGCCCTTCATTTCCATTTCCGGGCAGGCGGGCTTGATATTCGTGGACAGGATGTCTGCATTGTCATTGACACCCCCTGCGGTTTCTACCGCAGGGCGCGAGGGGCCTTTTCGGATACCTCTGCTTTTTGGGCAGACATTGATGCGCTCCTGAAGGTCTATGTCGACGGTTTAACTATCGCGCTTATCAGGAGACTGACACGCGGTCGAGATCCAGCAGATCGCTTTCAATATAATCTTCCAAGTGGCAAGCGATGGGCGGATTGAGACGAAATCGACTGGTTTGGTCGAAGAGAGCAAGCTGAAGGACTGCCTGATCAGCATCCATGTTCCGCTTCAAGGGCGTTTCAGGAAAAGTTCAGCCCTTATTCCTTTTTTCATTCAGCTTTCCCGCGTTTCATCCATGGAAGGTCCGCCTGTTCAGGATGCCGGCGCAGCAGCATACGCAGGTCTCTCCCAGGCTTGCTCATTCGTCGCCGGCACCGCCGGATTCCGCGGCCGCAGGGCGAAGAAGAGGCCCCATATGAATCAAACCAAGGATAATTCCATAAGGAGTCATCCGCAGGGTTTGCTCGGCGCGAGGCTCAGGACATGAGCGACGCAGCGGCATGGTTCAACCCTTGATATTTCAGCATGACCGCTGAAAGCCGCGCACCGCGATGCCGGTCGCATCCGCATCGCCGCGGCGGAAGCCGCCCAAGCTCCGCGTGGATGACTTAACACTGCCGGGGCTTGCCGCCGACGAGGCTCCCGGTCTCATTCATGCGTTCGACGGCGGTCTTCGCCGCCGAGGCGCGGACATGCCCGGCGAAGGCGGGAAACCTGTCGGCGCCTGTCAAGCACGGCCGGAGTCATTCCTTGGAACACGGTCGCGCTGTTCCGGGCGCCTGCCATGCCCCGAAAGCCCCGGCTCAGACTGCGGAACCGTCCACGACAGGGAGAATTCCCTTCGGCGACGGTTCGGCGCTGTTGATTTCCGGCCGCGGCCGGGCTATGTATCCGCGCATGGACTCAGAACTGGAAGAGTTGAAGAAACGGATGTTCGCCCTTGAGACTGCAGGGAGCGGTGCTGGAGGAGCGGATGAACACGCATGTCGAGACCATCAAAGCGGCTGTCGAGCGCATGGAGCACAATGCGGCGGAAAGGGAAGCGAAGCAGGAAGCGGCGATCTCAGAGCTTTTGGCGAAAATCAGTGATTGGGGTGCGGAGCAGGCGAGACGCGAAAGGGACAACACGCGCTGGATCGTCGCCGCCATCGGTCTGGGTGTCATTCTGCTCGGCATCATCGCGCGCTGGCCTGTCTGACCTCGGCCGGCGAACCGCGACGCGTATCCGGCGATGCGCCGGGGATTGACCGCTGACGGAAAAACCTGTGCCGGCGCCGCTGCTAAAGGCGATGAATGGATGCTGACCAGCATCCATGCTCCAAATGGAATTATCCTTGATTCATATGAGTTACGTGTTCCGCCGGCTGAATGTCCCGGCATTAGAGTCACAGCGGGAGTCCTTCAGACGGAGGCCGGCAGCCCGACGCCGAAACATTTTTCGACCAACTGGTCAATGTCGTTTTCCGTGGTTGACCAGTCGCAGACCAGACGGGCTTTGACGGTTTCGTCAGGATCGCCTTCCAGTTGCGCCGGATGCGGCCACAGATGGTATACGGCGCCGTTTTCCAGCGCCTTTCGGTGCAGCCTGCGCGACAGGACGGGAAACACCATGTTGGCTTCTGTCGGATGCGCGATTTCCGCGCCGGGCAGGGATCGGATCCGTTCCGCGAGATACCGGGCCCGCGTGTTCGCCTGCCTCGCCAACCTGAGCCACAGGCCGTCCACGAGATAGGCGTCGAACTGAGCTGACAAATATCTGTGTTTCGAGAACAGATGCCCGCCGCGTTTTCGGCGCAGTTCGAATTCCCAGCACAGCTCCTCGTCAAACAGGACGACCGCTTCGGCGCCCAGCAGACCGTTCTTAGTTCCGCCGAAGACCAGCGCGGAAATGCCCGCCTTCCAGGTCATTTCCGCCGGAGACCGTTCGAGATTCGCCGCGGCGTTGGCGAAACGCGCCCCGTCAAGATGGACTTTGATTCCGTAGTCGGCGGCGGTTGCCGAGAGCTTGGAAACTGAAACGCAGTCATAAACGGCGCCGAGTTCGGTGGCGTTGGTCAGCGACAGTGCGCCCCGCTGCACATTGTGCACGCCGGCCGCCGCCGTCGTTCTCAGAGCTTTTTCCAGTTCATCCGGATCTATCCGTCCGTGCGCGCCGGCCAGTTTTGCCAGTTTGGCCCCGCCGGTGTAGAATTCCGGCGCGCCGCACTCATCTTCTTCAATATGCGCCTGTCCGTGGCAGTAAACGGTTCCCCAAGGCGGACAGAGGCAGGCGAGGCACAGCGCGTTCGCCGCAGTGCCGGTCGCCACGAGAAACGTCTGCGCGCGCGGAGCCTCGAAAATGCCGCGGATCCGCTCCTGAACCGACTCAGTCAGCCTGTCTGCGCCGTATGAAGGCTGATGCCCGGAGTCCGCGCGGGCAATCGATTCCAGGATTTCCGGCGCAGCGGGGGCCGAATTGTCTGATGCGAAATTCATTTCTGTTCCCAGTTCACGGCATAGGACTCAAGGTCATCCGGATTGATTTCATATTCCGGAATGCAGCGGCCTCTGGCCGAGATGCCGGCCTCGTGAACCGTTTCCCGGCTGCCGGAGATCAAGTGATGCCAGCTGCGGAGAGGCCGGCCTTCGTGAATCAGCCTGTAAGCGCAGCTGGATGGCATCCAGTCGATGACGTCTTCAATCGTCTCGGGCCGCAGAGTCACGCAGTCCGGGACGATTTCAGTTCTGCAGTCGTAGTGTTTGCAGCGGCAGGTTGAGCGGTCAAGCAGCTTGCAGCAGACATTGGTATGGGTGATTTTTGACGTGGTATCTTCTTCGAACTTCAGCAGGCAGCAGAGGCCGCAGCCGTCGCATAAGTCTTCCCATTCGTCCGGGTTCAGCTCATGCAGTTTGAACCGCTGCCAGAACCGGGGGCGCGTCCCGCCGTTGACGGGCCGCGGCGCTTTCAATGCCCTGAAGGGCAGCCGGCGGCCGGCGGCGAAGCGGTGAAAAATATCAGTCCAGCCGGGCAAGGATTTTCCGCGCCTCTTCGCGGTCGCTTCGCATTTGCCGCACAAGCTCCGCCGCATCGGGAAAGCGAATCTCCGGCCGCTGGAATTCAATCAGGGCCACGGAAATCTCTTCCCCGTAAAGGTCTCCGTCAAAATCAAAGATGTGCACTTCAAGATTCAGCGGTTTCCGTCCGAAGGTGGGTCTCACGCCGATTGAGGCGACTCCCCGGTGACTGCCTTTGCGGGGACCGCTCAGAATGTCTGCCGAGACTGCATAGATTCCCAGCCTGGGCGGATGCAGCCCTGTCAATTCGACATTGGCGGTGGGAAATCCGAGCGTGCGCCCGCGCTGCTCTCCGCGGGAGACAACACCTTCGATCCGATGCCAGCTGCCGAGCAGCTCCGCCGCGGCGCCGGGCTTGCCTTCCGACAAAGCCTTCCGCACCGCAGTGGACGAATATTCCCGGCCGGATGAGGCAAGCATCGGGGCGGCGAAGACGTCAAATCCGCTGAGTGCGCCCATTTCGGCGAGATCGGCGACGGTTGCCGTGCGTCCCTTGCCGAAACAAAAGTCGCCGCCCGCCGCGGCCACGCTGATTCCCAGCCCTTCACAGAGAACTTCGCTGACGAACCGTTCGCCCGACATGCCGGCCAGACAGGCGCCAAACGGCAACTGATAGAGAATTTCGATGCCGAGTTTCTCCAGCCCCCGGGCCTTCGCGGCACTGTTCATGAGGCGGAAAGGCGGGTCGGAGGGACAAAAAAACTCTCTTGGATGCGGCTCGAACGTCAGCACCGCCGGAGAAAGCCGCCGTTCCGCCGCCTTGCGGATCGCCAGATCAATGACCGACCGGTGGCCGACGTGAATCCCGTCGAAGTTGCCGATCGCAACAGAAGCGCCCCGGTCTTCCGGGCGGAGAGACTTGTAATCAAAGAGAACGCGCATCGCCGCGATGTAACCGCGCCGGCAGCCTGACGCAATCACCTGCTCTTTGAAAGGACGGCGGCGGGAGACCGGATGGAGACAATGCGGATCCTATACAAGTCCGAAAACGCGCTTCCGGCCGCATGACATGAGATGCCGGGCACGACATGGAAAGTCTGCGCTTGCTGGTCGGGCCGCGGTTCTCAGCTGCGGTCTCCGGCAATGCTGTCCGCCGGAAGTGCCGTGTATCCGGTGATCCGGACGGCTTTGTATCGCGCCGCCTATTCATCAGGGTGCGTTTCACCATAGCTCGAACGGCGATCACGGCCTCAGAAATCTGATTGCATGACCAGGCCCGCCGATGCTCCGCGCATGTCCGGCTGTTCCCCTGCCAAGCGCCGGCTGGATTGGTCAGCTGCATTTTGTGAGCGCGAGCACGTAATCGTCGGCTGAACGGAGATCGATCACGTCGGCTTTTCCGTCGCCGTCGCTGTCCCGATCCAGCGCCGCTTGCATCCGGACAATCCACTTGTTTTCGCCCGCGACCGTTTCGGCGATGGCTTTCAGGCCGACGACGGGACTTCCGTCCGGGCTGGCAAATGCCGCGGGCGCGGCCAAGACCGTCGCTTGGCTTCCGGCATCCCGGCAAACCGGCTTGTCGACTTCCCGGCTGCCGTTCATGGCGACGATTTGCCCCTGATAAACGCCCTTGGTCAGATCCTGATCACCGATCGCCGCGGCAATGAACCGGTTCGCCGCCGCATCTCCGGCTGCCGTCAGATCTTTCCCGAGATTCAGTTCTCCTGCAATCTCCGCATCGCCCGATAACGTGAGGCTGCCGTCAATGGCGGCGTTCCCGGTGAATTTAACGTCTGCGCATTCCATTAGAATCGTGCCTGCGGAAGCCGTCGCGGATCCTGACATGCCGCAGGCGACGCGGAGCAGTCCGGTGATTTCCGGGAACAGATCCGCCGTCCCGTCGGCATCGGCGTCCGCCGGCGCAGCCATGCCGATGGAATGGACACCGCTTATGCCCGCGAATTCGTCCGCGTCGCCGTCGCCGTCGGTGTCCGCCGGGCGAAACCGCATATCGGTATAGATGTCGTTGTTGCCGGCGCAGTCCGTCAAAGCGGCTCCCGACGATCCGGGGCACCTCTCAAACGGATTGCCGTCATACCCGCCGCCGGCTGTGCCGTCAGCGTTTTGGAAATCAAGAACGCCGAACCCTGACAGAGCCAGCAAAGACACAAAACGGCCGGCAGCCGGGTACGCGCTGAGAGCCTGGAATGGCGAAATATTCAGCGACCAGCTGCCGAAAGGCCCTGACGCGGTTCCTTCCGCCTGCACATAGCCGACCACTGCCATGCCGGCCGCCGCCGCCGCTGGATTGCCGTGCTGCGCAGGCAGCGGTTCGCCGCCCGCAGTTACCAGCAGCGCCTCGAGATCCAGTTCATCATTCACGGGGTTCCCGTCCACAAGAACAGGATCGACGGCGTCATCTCCGTTCGCGTCGAGTCCGGCAACGGTCAGCGTCGTCTGCGGATTGGCGGTGTCAAGCCTGCTCACGCCGCGCACCAAGATGGCGAATGACTGGTTTTCACTGTTGAGATGCCGTCCGGACTGCAGAAATGAAGACGGCAGATGTCCCGTGTCAGCGAGAGTCTGTAACGGAATTTCCATAATCGCGTCGGCGCCGGAAAGCTTTGCCAACTCGCCTTGCAGATTTCTGTATTCGGCCCGCATATATCGCTGCGCGAATTGTGTCATCAGCCGGAGATCCCGGCCCAGCGACTGGTTGCGCTGCCGTTCGGCTTCTTCGGTCACGACCGCGTTCACGAATACCAGCAGGGATCCCATAAGAGCGACCGAAAGGGCGGTTTCCAACAGAGTCGCTCCGCGTTCGGGCGGCAGCGGCCGGTTGCGGCCGCTGAATGCAGATCCGTCCACGGAGAACATCATTGTCCGGCGGCGGGCTGAATCAGCATCGCCTCTGCCCACATGCACGCTAACAGCGCGGGAAATGCGAGAGCCAGCAACGGGACTTCGCCGTCTGGAAAGAGGCTGCGGACATTCCGCCGCCGTTCTGACAACCGGATCAGCATTAATGTCGTCGAAAGCGCCAGATAAAACGCGGCCATGGACGCGGTTTCGGTCAGTGAAATCCATGGCAGCGCCAGCGAAACGGCATCGGCCGGCGGCAGAATCGGCCAACCGGCCGCGATTTGAATGGTCCACAGTCCCCATGCGGCAGCGAACAGTGTTCCTCCCGCAGCCGCGGAGAATCCGAGAGACGATTCATACGGGCCGGCAGTCGCGGCGGCGCAAGCGCCGGCCAGAAGGCAGATGGGCAGCATCAGTTCTGTCGGAGCCCAAGACGTTTTCCAGTCGGCGAGCGCGGCCGTCGCGAGCAATGCGCACAGAAAAGCGGATGCCGATGTCAGCACGAAGGCGCTGTTTCCTGCGTGATGCTCCGGCCATGAGAGGCACATGCCGATGGCCGCGCACGCGGCGGCGGCTGTCCACGATGCGGCGACCGGCAGATCGGCGCCGCGTTGAAGCCGCTTCAGTCCAAGACGCCCGAGCCAAAGAGACGCCGCGCCCGCCGCCGCCGCAATCAGCCAAACCGTCATTGAACCCATGCGGCAATAACGGGAGCGCCGTCCGTTATTCCGTCTTCAGGAGCCGGAATTCTGACATTTCCGATCCAATGTCCGCCGGATTCCGTCGATCTGTAGAATCCGGCGATAACAGTTCTTGGACGGGAGGAAGGATGATTCAGTCTGACAGCGAGATCGGCGCCCGACTCAAGCGGCCACGAGACAGCGCCGTCCCGATCGAATTCCAGCGCCCAGGTCATCAGCAATTTGCGCGCGCCGTCGGAGACGATCTGGCTCTTCCACGATCGGGTGTTCTGAAACGGGGCCTTGCTGACAGCACTGATTCCGCCGACGGGAAATCCACTTTCTTCGGCGCTCTCAAGGGCATATTTGTGATGCAGCGCCATGCTGACCACATCGGCAGACGTCCGCCGCGCGATATTGTCATGGCGGCGGTGAATTTCGGAAGCCGAGAAAAGAATACCCGACGCCAGCAAGGCGGGCAGCAGCATCAGCATCGCTCTGATTCTCCTGTTCGCCGCCTCTCAGCAGATTCGCGCAGGATTTGCCCGACCGGCTTACGGGCGTTGCGGACCAGGCGCCTGATCCGCGCCTGTTCAGGGTTCAGCCCGAGGTAATCGCTGACCAGCGCTTTCGCGGCGAGACTGACAGCCGGCGCATGCAAAGGCTGCCGGGACTGTTTTTCCGCCCGGAAATGGGCGATGACTCCCGCGGCTTCGGCAGCAGCGACATTGTTGCCGGCGGCGTTCAGAGCGTACCAAAGCGTTCGGTCTTCGCGTTTCAGCCAGACGAACGAGGCGGTTGCAAGCGCGCCGTTGCTGAGCCGGGAGGCAAGCAGCATGCCCACGAACGCCGGACGCAGCCAGGCATGCCTATCGGCAATCAGACGCAGCCGCCCGCCGGGAGGTCCGTGAAGCGCACGGTCGATTTGACGGGCGACCTTGCCGCAGCGCGGAATCGCGCGATTAAGGGATTGTCCGCGCAAGGCGGACTTTTCCGCAAGAACTGAAACCGTTGCGAGCAGCCGACCGCAGTTCGCTTCATTCCCGCCGCATCCGAGGGCGAACGCCGCGGCCAGCGCGCGATGGGCAGGCCTTAGGCCGTCAAATCCTTTCCACGGCGGTCCGAGCTGAATTTCCATCGCTTCGCAAACCGCTTCAACCGACAGTTTTTCGCTGATTTCTATCACTGGCCGCTCAGGTTCCGGCGGAAGGCCGTCTTCCGGCCGGAACCGTGCAAGCCGCCGGCTGGACAGCCAGACTTCAGGGCGCAGCGCGATTTCCATCTCAAGCGGCAAGGTTGCGGGGACTTCCGGGCGCAGCAGATGCCCGCCGCACGGCCGCGGAACCGTTTCCGTCCGCTGGGTTTCGGAAATCGCCTTGACCGGATTTTCCTGTCCGTCGGGCGAGGCGAAAGTTCTTACTATTCCCGCCAGCGGCCAAGAGCGGCTCTGTGCGCTGACGAGGCTTTCGAAACTGTGCCTGCGGCGGAATTTCAGGTCGGGCCGGCTGTCGCGCAGCAGGTATGGCGCAGCGAGCAAAGGCAGGCCGAAAAGCACGAATGCGCCGCGTCCTGCGGCGCTCTGGAGTCTGTGCCAGTCCTGCGCCGCAATGTCCGGCAGAGGAGACAGCGGCACGGAATCATGCCAACGGAGCGCCGGCGCGAAAAGCCCCGGCCCGACGACCGGAACTTCGGTCAGCCAATTGATTTTCTCTGCCAGACTAGCGAAGGGCGCGAGTTGAATCAAAGCTGCAGCCGCCGTCACGGCTCTGAATTCGTCTGCAAGGGCAGACAATGCTGCGCTGATGACAAGGGCCGCCAAGATGAGATCGTATACCTGATCGCGCTGCGCAGCGTGGTTCTGTTCAGTCAACCGATTCTCCTTTGCCTCCCGCACGGCGCGGGACGCTGTGATGAAACCGGCTCCAAGCATTACTCCGCCGTCGCGGGAGTTCATGCCGGCTGATCGGCAGCGCAGTCTCAAAAATTGTTGAAAACCAGACGGGCAAATTACGCCGCCGGCGAAATTCAGATACGTCAAAAGCGGAAAACGGGGCGGTTTGCCGGGACCGGTGCGCTCAAGCTCAGCGAAGAATATTTCGCATCGGAAAGTCCCGGCGAGCAAAGTTCCCGCGCAGGCCGCCGCCCGGCCCGCGTTTTGCTGCCGGCAGCCTGTGCTGAACCGGCGAAAGGTGCGCAGTCCCCCGGTTCCGAACGAAAAAGTCAATGAAAAACAAATTTCTGAACGGGGTTGCCTTGCTGATATGCCTGACCTGCCGCGGTGGATGAATGCGTGGATGTTGCGCCCGGCGGTGTGGCTTGAATGCAACACCGAATTGATTTCTGCTGCAGATCCGCGGCTTCAGGTTTGCATACTGCGTGGACTTTGATATCGCGGAGCGTGGAACAGACCTGCCGATATTCGTCCGGGCAGCCGGTCGGAGTCCGCATGTCTGAAGACATGTGAATGAAGGAAAAGAAAATGGGATATTCTGTTACAGTTCGCCGTGCGTCAGATGATGCCTGCGGCGTCCGGTCACCTTGGGGGGGGGGGCACACAGTCTCGGTGCGCGGCTGACTCCCGCCTGCGGGCGCGCGGGCGTTTCGCCCGGTTCCTCTGCTGCGCCGGGCTGATCGCCGCCGGATTTGCGATGCCGCTTCCGGCGGCTGCGCAGCAGACGAAATGCAAGTCGGTGCTTTCCACCGCCATAAGCGGCACCGATCCCACAGAGCTTGGTACGGGCACCTTGCCCGATCTCAGCTACGGCAAGCAATACAAATCTGCTATCGACTGCGACTCACTGGGTCTGTCGACCGGTTTGACGCTGACCTTGGAGAAGGACGGGAAGATCGGCACGAGCGCGGATCCGATTGCTGATAACGGCATCTGGGTTGACGACAGCAACACGAACGGCGGCGCGAATGAAGCCGGAGACAAGGCTGTGACGGTCATCAACAACGGCGAAATCTACGTCAAAGGCTCCGGAACGGATCTCGGTATATTTTTGAAACGCGCGGGCAAAGGCCTCGCGAAAGTCGAGCACCGAGCGGGAAAGATAGTCGGCAAGGGGACTGGAGTAGGTTCCGGCATCACTGTGGCCCACATCGGTGAGGCCGGCGAGACCGAAGGCATTCATATCATCTCGGCTGCCGACATTGATCTGTCCGAAAGCAGTAAGGATTCTACTGCGGGTATCTTGGCGGACTCAAAAAACGCGGTGGCCGGTTCGGTGATTCCCATCGACATAGATGTCACCGGAGGAGAGATACTGGCCAACGCGTCCCAAGCAGGCAGCCCAAAAGGAGGCAGGGGAGTTCAGGTGATTCAACGTGCAGACGGCGATATCACGATAGACGCAGCCCAAGGCGTGAAACTCGGTACGCGGACTGCTCCACTGGGCGGGGCCGGACTCCAGGTTTTCGAAGCTTTTGGCGACTCCGACGTGATGATCACGAACAACGGCGAGATCCACATCAAGGGCGGATTCAACGACAGCGCGGGAATCGGAGTCAGACATGCGGGAGTCGGGACGGCGACGGTGAAGCACGGCTCCGGCGGGAAGATTTTCGTGGAAGTTGACGGGCGGCGGGGAAGCATAGCCGGAATCCGCGTGACATACGAGGGAAAGAACCTGCCGGACGCCAAGGACAAGAAGAAGCGGGCCGTCGTGATCGAGTCGTCGGGCATGATCGATTCGGGCTCCTTCGGCATTTACGCCAAGACTCTTGGCGATGATGCCAAGAGCATACCGATAACGGTTCATGTGAAGGGCGGCGTCATCGATGCCCGGGATCACGGGATTTACGCGATGAACGGTTTCACGACCGCGGACGGGATGATCAAAGTCACGGTTGACGAAGGGGCGGAAGTGAAGTCCCGGCAGGACGGCGTCTATGTTGACGGGGCTTTGCTCAAGGACGGGATGCGGGCGCAGACGGTCGAGGTTCACGGCACGGTCGCGGGCGGCGGCGAAAAATACGCCGGGGTGCACATGGTCAAGGGCGGCACGGTGGTGATCGGCCCGCGGGCGCATGTGAGCGCGGTGTCCGGCGTCGCGGTCAAGGCGAACGCCGAGGGCGACATGGTCATTGTCCTGGTGAAGGACGGCCATGGGCTCGTCGGCACGGTCGACGGCGATATCCGCAATACCGCGAAGACGTCTTTCAGGATCCGCGACGCTTCCGGCATGGAAACGGCTCTGACGGCGGGCGTCGCGGTGAAGTCGGACGGCGGGACGAAGGGCGTTTACCGCGCCGTGCGGACGTCGGTTCTGAAAGAGACCATGAACGAGGGCGGTTCGAAGGTCGGCTATGAGTTCAAGACGACCGGTGCGGAAGAGAAGCAGTACCACGCGCGGGCGCGTGTTTACGAGGCTCTGCCGTCGGTGCTTGTGGATCTGAACGCGCCCGCGCCCCGCCTGCGCCGCGATGCGTCCGGGGGCAACAGCGCCTGGGCCGCGTTCGACGGCGGCGAAGGCGAGCGGCAGGCGTCGGGTTCGACGACTTCCGAGGGCACGGCCGGGCGGGCGCTGGCCTGGGACTTCACGCGCTGGGGCGTCGCTTCCGGGTTTGATTTTCCCGCCGGGGAGGATCTGACGGTCGGAGTGAGCGCGCATCACCGGCGGGGCAAGGCGACGGTGAAGCACGGCGGCACGGTTAAGGCGTCGGGCACGGGCGTCGGGGCGTCGGTGACCTACGGCAGCGCGGACGCCGTGTATGTCAGGGGCTGGTTCTCGTATTCGAAGTTCAGCGGCATCGAGCTGATGTCGTCCGATGACATGCCCGGCAGCGGGAACCTGTCCAGATCGGATGTGTCCGGTTCGGGGCACGCGCTCGGCGTGGAGGCCGGCATGCGGACGGAGCTGGAGGGAATGACGCTGACGCCGCGCGGCGGTCTCGTCTCTTCGTCGGTCAAGGTCGACGAGTTCAGCGACTTGGAGGGTGTCGCCGGCAGCGGCAAGGTGTCGGGTTCGGGCAAAAGCCTCAAGGCCCGCCTCGGCGTGACGGCGGAGATCGGCGAGGTCGCCGCGGACGCGGCGGTGTACGCCTCCCTGGATGTGGAGCACGAATTCTCGTCGGACCGCGGCATGACGGCGTCGGGAACGAAACTCGCTTCGGAACCGAAGGCGACCTGGGGCCGGCTCGGCCTCGGCGGCGAACTGAGCCTTTCGGACGACGGCGGGACGATGCTGTCCGGGGAAGCGTACTACGCGACCGCCGGCGGCGGCAACTCCGAGTTCGGCGGCGGGCTGACGCTCGACTTCCGCTTCTGACCTGATACGGCAGTCCCGTTCCCGCTCCGGCCGCCGGGCCGGGGCGGGATCTTTCCAAACCGTCCCGGCCGGTCACGGAAATTCCTTGTCAGTCCAAAATATCCGCGCACCGGCCGGGACAGACAGGCATGCGGCTTGGATGTGCCGGGCTCGCCGATATCATCCGTGCCGCGGGCCTGACGCTTTACGATGTGACGGATCCGTGCCGTGTCCGGCAGTCACTCTGCCGCGCAGCCCTTGGCAGTGCCGCCGGAGACGGCAGCGGCTTCCGGAAGCGCCGGAACAGGTCCTCAAATCAGTTCCAGGCGCGACGAGATGCCCATGTTACCCGCGGATCAACTGCCTGTGCGCCTTTCCGTCCTGAGTGATCAAAAGCTTGACCCGGAACCGATCCTGTCCGCAGAAACGACCGGGACTGCCGGCTGCCTTTCTGACCTGTGCGGTCAAACCGGAGCGCACCAGCTGAATCAGCCGGAGACGTGTCGGAAAAGGAGCACATTTTCTTCGTGGTGGAGAGAATTGGCTGGGTTCCTGGAAGCCTTTAGAACTTTATGCGTTCGCCTCCAGCAGAAATGAAGGCGCTCATGTAAGACATTGGGATGCTGGAGCAGACACGAGCATAGTGATGAAACATCAGCACGAATGCTCCTTTACCTTACTTCCAAGGACCGCCTGCGGTCGATTTGCCCTCGAACGGTCTGCCAGCGACGATATCTCGGACGGGTGGCAAAACAAACGCGACCACTTTTGCCTGCATCTCCGCGAAGGATCCTGGCGCCATGGAAAGGGCCGTCCGGCGCAAGAACCCCCGCCATTGCGCCTGCTTCGCGGCATCTTCGGCAAAGGCCGGCGTTAGGGCGATGGGCGTATCCACCGGGATGGCCGTGCGGCGACGGTCGAAAGTCGCCGCGATAGCGTCCGCGAGGATCGGTCCGTCGAAGGAAAACGTCTCCGAGATCGCCCAGAGGTCGAAGAAATCCTTCATGCATGCGGCTGTTGAGCATGCCGAGCGCGACCAGCGCCTGGAATTTCTCCGCCACGACCGTTTCGGGCGGATAGGCGCGCAGGCGAGGCGCCGGCATGTCGAACAGCGAGGGATAGTCGATTTCCTGCACGGACGGGGTCACGGTATCGCCAAGTCCGATGTCGATCTGGATGGGCAGGCGCGCGCCGGCGATCTCGGCGGTCATTGGGATCCGGACGTCGCTATACTCGTCTTCGGCCCTGGCCGGCTCGGCCCGCAGGGTTTCCGACTTGAAGACGACGCCATCGTCCTCAACGTCGATCCGACAGATTTTACGAAAGACGGCGGCGATCCGTTCCGGTGCTGAATCGCCATATTCCAGAAGATCGAGATCGCCGGTTGCCCGATAGGGCGTGGGCGTCCAGAGGCTGAACAGCATTGCGCCCTTCAGGACGAATTGGTCTCTGTGGGGCGACAGACTCAACCGGTAGAGAAGCCGCTCGGTGGCAAAACGGGTGAGCGCAAGCTGGACGTTTTCCTTGGCGGCGCTTGCGCGCTGTGTGAGCCGTGCCCGAACCGAGGAGACGACATTCTTGAGAGGTGCTTTCGGGGTCATAGGGTGGCCTCGATATAGGGGCGCATAACGTTCTGCACGCGGTCTATAGCCGCGAACCGCCAGAGGTCGTCAACCGTGGCGCGGCGGGTTCGGATACAGTCTCTCAGCGCCTCAATGGCGACATCGAGACCGATCTGGCTGCGGTATTTGAAACAGTCGGCGACCGTCTTGGCCGGATTGGTGACGGGCACTTCCACCTGCTCGATCATGTGCCGTTCGACGCCGGCCGTCAGGGCGTCGCCGGTGGCGCGGATGATGTGCAGGGACACCGTCGGGTTTTTCGGCGCCCACTTCTTGTGACCGATCAGCATCCACACCTGATGCGGCAGTCGCGTGGTGAGTTCCTGGAATCTGAGCGCGGAGAGCAGGCAGATTGTACCATGCGGCACGGCCCGGGCAGCTTCGGCGAGGCTACGGGACTCGGACCATTCCGCATCGGCAAGCTGGTAGAGGCCGTGCCCCGTGCGCACCAGAAGCTCCTGGTCCTGCAGTCGTTTCAGATAGGCGTGCGGAACGCCCCCGCATCGAAATCGCGCACATGCGCGATACCGCACTTCTTGGCGATGGCGAGCGCGCGATCTTTCAGCGTTCCCTGGGTGACTCCTGCCATGTTTCTTATACTCGGCAATAATGTGTAAATGCCGAGACCTTGTATCACCGAAAACGGTGTCCCGCAAACGGAACCGGACAGCTCGACCACGAGTACGACACTCATATGCTATTGGTTCCGCCCTCTGTTCCACACCAACCGCGCCTCGCGGCCATCGTCGCACGGGAACAAGGACAGTCTGAGAGTTAGATCCATAATGCTGTATGCAGTATGTAAGCCCGCTTAAATCACGATGTGTATTCTACATTTGGTATATGAAATCGACTTTAGGAACAAACTCTGAGCGGCGCGGGCAGGCTCGGGTCGTCGAGGCGGATGCGGAGAAAATAGCGAGGATTGTCGCCAGTGGTCTGCGCATACCAAACGGCACCAATTCGGGTGTCGCCTAGTAGTAGTCCGTCATTGCTGAATTGATGGATACAAGGAATGCAGTTTAATGCGCGCGTCCTCGGCGGTGAACCGCTGTTTGACCGGGGCCGGGTCGGCATTGCGCACTTTCTGCCATGCCGTAACCTCGCGGCGGAGCGTCTCCCGGTCCGGGATACGCCGGGACAGGCGCTGACGGCTCAGCACGCTGATTCCGCTTTCGGCGATGTTCAGTCGGCTGCCGTGTTTCGGCGCATGATGAACCTCGAAACGCTCGCAGAGCCTGCCGGCCTGCTCCGGCGGAAAAGCGCAGTAAAGACTCGACAGCTCATGCGTGTTAAGGTTAGCTGTGACCAGCACGATTTTTTGCCGGGGAAGTGAACGTCGGCGATGTCCCTGAGGATCCCGGCGAAATCTTTCTTCGTCCGGCGGTCGGTGATCTTGACATGCCCTGGTCTGAAAGCGGCGCATGAACCATGAACAGATTCGCTGTCCCGTTACGCTCGTATTCGCGGTCACAGCGCGCCAGCCGGCCGGGAGCGGCAGGCAAAGCCGTACGGACCTCCTTCGTCCGCTTTCTCAAAGCCTCGGCTGTGCACGCTGGAACCTCGTTCTCGCCGAACTTCCGCTGATAGACCCTGAGCACATCCTCCATCGAGTATGCGAAACCGTCGCTTTCCCCGCCGGAATGCGCCGGCACCGCGTAAGATGCGGTTTCAAATCGTTTTTTTAATGTACTCCTGACCGTTTCCCGGGAAATGCCATCGACGACATTCAACGCGGCCAGCCGCTCGCCGAGCAGCTCCAGCGGCTGTGGGGAACGCCCTTCCGGAGGTTCCGAACAGGCGATCATCGTCAGTTTCGCCTCGCCCTCGCCGTCAAGCTTCGGAGGAACGCGGTTCAATTGCGGCCTGCGCCTGAAGCCGCCATACCCTCCTCGACGAAACGCCGGCGGAGCCGCTCGACCGTCACCGTGCCGACCCCGACGCAATCGGCGGCGTCGGCATCGGTGCGCCCGCCGCTCTTCCGGTTCTCATCCGTGAGAAGAAGGACATGCGCCCGCCGCCACTCGGCCGAGCCCCGGTCGGACGAGACGATCTCCGCTGATTTGGTCCTTTCATGATCTTCTAGCCGCACATGCTGTATTTTAACCCCAGTTCTGTTTAAGGTTTCAGTCAGGGGATTCTCAAATCTCTTGAAAAATGATTCACGGTTTCAGTAGTTTATCAAACTGGAGATCTCCCGTGCACATTCAGGGGGATGTCCCGATTGGTGTTGAATTTGATATGGGCGGTGTTGCCCCTCCCCCGAGCATCAGCTCGGGGATTTTCTGAAGAAAAAGGAAGCAATGCCATGAAGACCATCAGCACATTCCCCGACGCCTCCGCCAGCGCTTCGAACATCAACGCGCTCGTCGAAGAGGCGTACGAAGACGTGACCGAGAGTTTCGAGAAATTCTGCCTGACGACGGGCATCGCGTATCTGCGGCAGATGATGGACGAGGACGCCGAACGGCTTGCCGGGAAGCGTTACAGTCATTCTCCCGACAAGCCGGGGCGCCGCCAGTGCCATACGCGTTCCCAGGTCGGGTTCCACGGCGGCAAGGTCGGCATCGACCATCCCCGGCTCCGCTGCAAGGCTGCGGGCAAGGAGATGTCCCTGCCGAGCTGGGAAGAGATCTCCGCGGACGGCTATCTTGATCAACAGTCGGTGAATCTGATGACGGCGAATGTAGCGACCCGCAAGTTCCGCCGGGCGGTGAGGATTCCGGAGGCCGGGGTTCCCTGCGGGGCAGGCTGCGGGCTGTCGAAATCAGCCGTGTCCCGCCGGTTCAAGGCGTTGACGCAGGCGAAGTTTGATGAATGGATGACTTCCGATCTGTCGGAGCTTGATCTCGTCGCGGTTCAGATCGACGGGCTGCATATGAGCGACCGTCTGCTGATGATCGGGGCGGTCGGCATTGACGCGTCCGGGCGTAAGCGCCCGCTGGGCGTCATTGAAGGCGCGACGGAGAATGCTGCGACCGTGCAGGCTCTGCTTGATGATCTGATCGGGCGCGGGCTTGATCCGGAGGGCTGTTATCTGTTCATCGTCGACGGAGCCAAGGCGCTCAGCAAGGCGGTCCGGCGCACTTTCGGCGCGGATATCCCTATCCAGTGCTGTCAGGTTCACAAGGGCCGCAACATCACCGACCGTCTCGCCGCGAAGCATCACGCCGCCGTGCGGCGGACGCTCAGACAGGCGTGGGAACTTGATGACGCCGACAAGGCCGAGCGGCTGATGCGCAGCCTGGCTCAGCGGTTCGAACAGGAGGCTCCGGACGTCTCCCGGTCGATACTTGAGGGCTTGGACGAAGTCCTGACCGTCTCCCGGCTCGGCCTGCCGTCAGAGCTGCGGCGGTCGCTGGCGAGCACGAACATCATCGAATCGATGAACAGCACGGTCCGGCAGGTCTGCCGCAACGTGAAACGCTGGAGGAACGCCGGGATGGCTCTGCGACAGCCCGCCGCCGGCATGATGGAGGCCGAGAAGGGTTTCCGCCGCATCAAGGCGTACAGGCAGCTGCCCGTTCTCAAACAGGCTCTCATCGAACATCGTCGAAAGAATCGGCTTGACCGGCTCAAGGAAGCCGCTTAGGTAGTCGACAGGCAGCATCGCTCATGCGGGTTTCAACACCAAGCGGGACATCCCCGCACATTCATAAAGAAGCCTTGTTCACCTGTCTCGATGATTTCATGAAAGTTTACGAGGAACAGCAAAAACACTACCTGATCACCAGCTCCGCGAAACGGCGCAGGGCCGGGAAGCTCTCCATGTCGGAGATGCTGTTCATCATGGTGTTTTTTCATTTGAGCGGGTTTCGCTGTTTCAAGCTGTTCTACCTGTACGGCGTATGCCAGCGCTGCCGCGGCCTGTTCGGCGAGCTGCCGAGCTATGGCCGGTTCGTGACGCTGCAGCCGCGCCTGTTCATGCCGCTGTGCCTGCTGATGCACTGCCTTTCGGGTGAAAAGACCGGCGTCTACATCGCTGACAGCAGCCATATACCGGTCTGCTGTAACCGCAGGATCAGCCGCAATAAGGCATTCGCCGGCCTGGCCGCGCGCCTATCAATCTAACATACTTATCTCCGTGTCTTCTTCTCCTTCTGACCAGCCCTCTTCCCAGTCCCGCACAGCCCGGACAGCGATGACGGCCTGAGACAGGAACCTGACGCCTTCCCAGAGCTTCTGCGTGCCGGGCAGCGGCTGACGTTTCGAAGGATGAAAGCCGGCCAGCCCGCCGGTGAGCACGACGAAGCCCTTGACGGTCATATCCGGCGGCGCCCGGGGAACCTTGAAGCCGTGCCGGGCGGCAAGGGCGCAGAGGACCGTGACGTCCTCCCGGGCGACATGCAGTCCGGCCGGGTCGTCCGGCTTTTCGCGGGCCAGGAGGGAGAGGTCCCAGACCCGGAAGGCGGTGACCGCGTCGAAGGCGAAGCACTTGCGGAGATCGTCGGCCTCGTCAAGTCTGCGGTCCTCGATGCGGGTGCCGACCTTCAGGGCGTGGAAGAAACGTTCGATCCGCCAGCGCAGTTCGTGCCAGCGCAGCGCGGTGCGGGCGGTCTCGAGGCCGGCTTCGCCCTCCGCAGTGAGCAGCATCCAGTGCAGCGGCGCGCTCTTTTTCCCCTTCAAGGGGCGGCGGGGCGGGTTTTCCTCGAGGGCGGAGACGGCGGTCATGCGAACCGGCGCCTCGCCCGCCCGGTCTTTCGGGGGGAGCAGGCCGACCGGCGCGCAGCGCAGCGTCAGCTTCGCCGTACGGCCCTTCCTGCGGTTCGGGCCGCCGCAGGCGGGAACCTCGATTTTCCTTGTTCCTGCAGGGTCTGTCGCCAGCACGAAGTCCCATAGATCGGCGTCGCCGCCCGAGGGCAGGGCTGCCCGGCGCTTCGATCCCCGGCTCGCCCGGATCAGCAGCGCCGCCCCGGTCTCCCCGGCGCGCGAAATCAGTTGCTGGAAGTCGCCCTCCCGGTCGCAGACCGTCACCACGCGGGTGTCGGGACAGGCGCGCGCGAGTTCCTGCGCCCGGTCGAGACCGGCGAGCCAGCGGACGCTGTCCTTCTCCTCCGCCCGGCGGAAGTCGGCGTCCGCCTCGAACATCCCGAGCGGCCGTCCGGCCGCGTCCACCGCGACGCCGACATGAGCGAGGATGCCCGATGCTCCCTTGCCGCCGCCGCCGATGTCGTCGAGGCCCGACGTCGCCGACAGGCCGTCGTAGTTCAGCGCGGTCGTGTCCTGCACGACTGGCACGAGCCGCTCGGCGCGGCACCTCTCGACCGTCTGCTCGAAGTGCGAAGCTGGTATGTGCTCCATCTTCACCGCCTTGTTCGACAACAGCCGGTAAGCCGCCGCCTGTTCCGCCTGTCCCGGGAAGATCGCCGGCAGGCCCTCGCCGAGCCGCCGGGTCCAGGCCGCGCCCATCCGCGCGATCCGGTGCCTGACCCTGCCGTCCGGGTGCGTGCTGCGCCCGTACTCCCGTTCGGACCAGCCCCCCCCCTCGCTGTGCAGCGATCCGGACCAGCCGAGAACCCGTTCCGGCCCGCGGCTCAGAACCTCGCGCCAGCCCTCGGAAAGCGGCTTGAGCCAGACCGCGCGGCGCACGCCCGAACGCCGTCCCGAAGTCAGTTCCGGGCAGCGTCTCCATCCCGCGGCCCTGTAGCTCAGGCCGGACATCTCCGGCCCCGTGAAGGTCTGCGCCGGGACAGGACGCTCGCCGCAGGCGGCTGGCTGGTCGCCGGCGATCCGCTCCGCCGCCAGGCGGAGGACCCGGGACGCGAGACCCTTCACCCGGACGCCGGGCAGCAGGAGGAACCGGTTGTTGCACACGACCCTGCCGATATTCGCGACGCGGGCGTCGGCCGACCAGCCGATCAAGCCGTCGCGGGGGCCGAGCTGGATCCCGGCCGCGGAAAAACCGATGCCGACCAGTGCCCCGAAACGTTCACAACGGAACCAGCACCGGACCTGGCCGCCCGGCGGGCGGCGCATTCCTTCCGGATGATGCGTCTCGATCATCGACTCCCAGCGGCGGCGGTCATCCGCGTCCGTCAACGGCTCGAGCGACAGGGCGCCGAGGTCGACAAGCGCGCCCGCGACAGAGGTGTCGGGAAAGTCCGCAGCAGGACGCGCCCGCGGGTCGAGCCCCGTCTCCTTCGCCTCCGGCAGGCGCGCGCCCAGCCTCTCCGCAAGCGTCGGCAAGAGCTTGCGCGCCGACGCGAGGCACGGCTTGCCGGTGCGGCCGCACTGACTCTCACGCCCGCACAGTTCGCGGGCGAGCGCGGTCCGCGTCAGGTCCCCGCTCTTGCAGGCCCTGTCGAACCATTCCACCGTTTCCGAAGAGATTTGACGCATACCGATCCGCATGGCCGCATGATTCGCACGGAAGCATGCTGGAAGTTAAGTGTGTATTGTTGATAGGCCGCGCGCGGGCGCACTTCCATGGGCTGGTTCTACGGCTTCAAGCTGCATGTCATCATCAATGATAAGAGTGAGATCACAGCCCTGAAAATCACGCCGGGCAATGTCGATGACCGCGCCGTGCTCGACGCTGTGAGCCACGGTTTGAAAGGCGAAATCTTCGCGGACAAGGGCTATATCTCGAAAAAGCTGTTCATGAGGCTGCGGCAACGCGGGCTGCGGCTGATCACCGGCATCCGAAAGAACATGAAGAACTATCTCATGCCGATGATCGACAAGCTCCTGCCGCGCAGACGATTCATCGTCGAAACCGTCTTTGACGCGCTCAAATCGCAGCTCGGTCTCGTCCATACCCGCTGCCGCTCACCGACTAACGCAATGGTGCACATCCTCTCAGCTGTCGCTGCATACCAGCTCACCCCGAACAAACCGAAAATGAAAGCGACCGCTTAAACAGAACTGGGGTTATTTTACGTCCGATTTGTTCTTGTCAGTCCGTCATAGTTTCCTGCCACTTGAATCGCCGTCGGCGCGAAACTGACCTCAGCCGCTGGGTTCCTGCTCAAAATCCAGCTGAAATGCCCGGCAGACAGCATTTGTCTTTGTTCAGACTGAAGCCGTTACCATAATTTCAACGGAGAGTCCATGGCCGGGAATCAGGACGTCTGCCGAACACCGATTGCTGTCATTCCCGCTGTGTCAGACTACTAGCCTCGATTCCCAACGGCCATAATTGATGTGAATCCAGCGGCGACCGCGAACCGCCGGATCGATCCGTTATCGTTCGGCGGGCGGCGTTTGCCGTGCTCCCCGCCCTGATCGGACGGATGTCGGTCTTGCCGCCGCCGGCATGTAATCATCGTATTTAAGGTTTTCAGCACTGACTATCACGCTCTCATAAAGGGCCGCGGCACGGCATCAGAATCAGGACAGGCGACGCTTCCGGGTTCAGTGCCCGCCTTCTGAGTCGATTCCAAGCTTTCTTTCATGTGTCCTGTATCAATGCGCGGCGCGGTTCCGCGCAATTCCGGCTTGCGGCAGAATCAATAATGTGATATAGTGGAAATAGTATTCAAACTACATGAGTTACTATGACTGAATTGGCCGAACTCTTCCGCAAGCCGCAGTCCCGGAACTGTCTCCAGTACGAGGCTCTCCGGGCTTACTTCCTCGACGGCGCAGAGGCCGCGGAGGCCGCGAGGCGCTTCGGATACAGCCTCGGATCCTTCCGCAACCTGTGCGCGAAGCTGCGCGGGAACCCGGATCTGTCTTCCTTCTTCGCCGAGCGCAGGCCGGGTCCGAAGCCGAACCCCGGCGAGCCTCTCAGGCTGCGGCGGGACCGGCGCATCCTTGAGCTTCGCAGGACCGCCGGCCTCTCGGTCAGCGAGATCAGCCGGAAGCTCGGGGAGGAAGGGATGCCCGCCGGAACGACGACCGTGCAACGCGCGCTCCGCAGGAACGGCGTCGGCAAGCTGCCGCGCCGGTCGCCCGGCGAGCGCGAAGCCGCCCTCCGGCCGATCTCCGCCCCGGTCGCCGACGCCCGGGAGCTCGACCTTTCGCCGCGGCGCCTGCGCACCGGGTTCGGCGGGCTGTTCCTGTTCGTTCCCGACCTTGTCCGGCTTGATCTCGACCGGATCGTCGCTGACAGCGGCATGCCGGGCAGCGGGATGATCCCCGCGGGCCATGCTTTCCGGGCCCTGCCGGCTCTGAAGCTCCAGGGAGTCGGACGGCCGCCGCACATCATGGCCGACATCCTCGATCCCGGCACAGCTCTGTTCGCCGGGCTGAACATTATGCCTGAACGGTCAAGCCTGACCGAGTATTCCGGGCGCGTCGACCCGAAGCTGTGCGCCGGCCTCATGGACCGCTGGCGCCGGGCGCTGAAAGGCTTGGAGACGGACCTCGGCGGGGACGGCTCCTTCGACCTCGATTTCCATGCTGTCCCCTGGCACGGGAAGGATCCGGAGGCGCCCGTCGAACGGCATTACGTCTCCAAGCGGAGCCGCAGGCAGAAGGGCGTCCTCGCCTTCCTCGCCCGCGACGCCGACGCCCGCCTGCTCGTCTACGCGAACGCCCGGGTCCGCAAGGCGGACCAGAACGATGAGATCCTCCGGTTCATCGGGTTCTGGGACGAGCGCAATGGCGGCCTGCCTAGGGAACCAGCGTTCGATTCCCGGCTGACGACGCATGCGAATCTCCAGTGGATCAACGAGAGAGGCATTGACTTCCTGACCCTCCGCAGGCGCTCCGGATCGCTTCTCGACGCTGTCGCTGACGCCCCGGAAAGCGACTGGAAGCAGGTGCGCCTTGCTGATGTCGGGCGGATCTACCGCACGCCCGGGGTTCTCGACCGGCGCGTCCGGATCTCCGGCTATCCGGGCGACATCCGCCAGTTGGCAGTGCGCGGACTGGGTCACGAACGGCCGACCCTGCTGCTCACTGAGCAGATGAAGACCTCCGCGAGCCGGCTCGTCGACCGTTACGCCCGGCGGATGGTGATCGAGAACGCCATCGCTGACGCGATCGACTTCTTCCACATGGACGCGCTGTCCGCCGCGGTCCCGATGAAGATCGATCTCGATCTTCAGCTCACCCTCATGGCCAGCGGCCTGTACCGGCTGCTGGCCGTCCGCGTCGGAAACGGCAAGAGGAACGCGAAGTCGCGCACGCTGTTCCGCAACTTCGTCAAAGCGCCGGCGGACATCACGATCGGAAAAGACAGCATCGACGTCCGGATCGGACGGCGGGCGAACAATCCGTTCCTCCTCAACGCCTCATACGACGAAACTGACATCGCCGTCCCATGGCTCGGGAACCATAGGCTGCGGATCAGCTTCCTGTGAACGCCGCATGCGGAAGCCCGGGATTCACATCAATTATGGCCGTTGGGAATCGAGGCTAGTAGTCTGTCTTTGTTATATTGACAGCTACAAAGAATGCAATTTGATGCGCGCGTCTTCGGCGGTGAACCGCTGTTTGACCGGGGCCGGGTCGGCGTTGCGCGCTTTTTCCCATGCCGAAACCTCGCGGCAGAGCGTCTCCCGGTCGGGAATGCGCCGGGACAGGCGCTGACGGCTCAGCACGCTGATCTCGCTCTCGGCGATGTTCAGCCAGCTGCCGTGTTTCGGCGTGTGATGAACTTCGAAACGCTCGCAGAGCCTGCCGGCCTGCTCCGGCGGAAAAGCATGGTAAAGACTCGACAGCTCATGCGTTGTCCATGGCTGGCACGATTTTTTTGCCGGGGAAGTGAACATCGGCGATGTCCCTGAGGAGCTCGGCGAAATCTTTCTTCGTCCGGCGGTCGGTGATTTTGACATGCCCTGGCCTGCAAGCGGCGCATGAACCATGAACAGATTCGCCGTCCCGTTGCGCTCGTATTCGCAGTCGAAGCGCGCCGGCCGGCCGGGAGCGGCAGGCAAAGCCGTGCGGACCTCCTTCGTCCGCTTTCTCAGAGCCTCGGCTGTGCAGACCAGGACCTCGTCCTCGCTGAATTTCCGCTGATAGACCCTGAGCACATCCTCCATCGAGCATGCGAAGTCGCCGCTGTTCTCCGCCGGAATGCGCCAGCACCGCGTAAGGTGCGGTTTCAAATCGTTTTTTTTAATGTCCTCCTGACCGTTTCCCGGGAAATGCTGTCAACGACATTCAACGCGACCAGCCGCTCGCCGAGCAGCGCTGGCGGCTGTGAGGAACGCCCTTCGGGAGGTTCCGAACAGGCGATCATCGTCAGCTTCGCCTCGCCCTCGCCGTCAAGCTTCGGAGGAACACGGTTCGAATGCGGCCTGCGCTCCAGAGCCGCTGTACCCTCCTCGACAAAACGCCGGCGGAGCCGCTCGACAGTCGCCGTGCCGACACCGACGGAATCGGCGGCGTCGGCATCGGCGCGCGCGCCGCTCTTCCGGTTCTCATCCGTGAGAAGAAGAATATGCGCCCGCCGCCGCCGCTCGGCCGAACCGCGGCCGGATGAAACGATCTCCTCTGATTCAGCCCGTTCATGATCTTCGAGCCGCACATGCTGTATCTTGCGTCCGATTTGTTCCTGTCAGTCCGTCATAGCTTCCCGCCTCTTGTAATCGCCGCCGGCGCGAAACAGGCCTCAGCCGCTGGATTCCTGCTCAAAATCCGGCTCAAATACCCGGCCGACAGCATTTGTCTTCGTTCAGACTGAGGCTGCTGCTGCAACTTCAACGGAGCGTCAACACCGGAAATCAGGACGTCCGCCAAACCACGATTACCATCATTATCACTGTGTCAGACTACTAGTCTGCAAATGAAGCGATGCATTTCGGAGTTCAATCGGGACTATGAAAATCGCGTGACGTCCGGCAGGAAAGGACTCCAGACGCCCGCCGGATGCGCCGGGGCTGGCTGATCTCATCCGCGTTGCGCCATGAAGATTTCCGGCAAACGGACCCGGTCCGTATCCGGCGGTCATTATGCGCACATATCCCGGCAGGGTTGGCCGCCAAGGCCGGCTGCAGGTTCCGGGATCGCCGGCCGAGTCCCGGTAATATGCCCCTGTTCTGAATAATCTTCAGCAAGGAGGAGGGAGATTTGCTCGCCGGCCATGGCATGCCGGGGCCGCATCACTGCCCGGGCCTGCCCGGCGTTTGACGAGGAGCGTCAATCCGGATGAGATGAGCGGTATCGAACGTTCGTGCTGAATCTGCGCTGCCTTCCGTTGCTTGCTCCGATTGTAATCGTGATTGTCTTGACGCTGCCGCTTTACAGGCTGGCCTTGTCGAAGATGTCTGAAATCAGGAACGGCACCGCCGCCGTTTCAGCGCAGGTGTCCGATGACATAATCGGGGCGGAGTCCGTGCCGGCGGCAGAATTCTTCCAGTCGGGCAGGGTCCGGTTGTGTTCCGGTGCAGGTTTCCCGGGCTGCCAGCCCCCCTGAGACAAACAGACACGGCAGGGATTGCCGGACAGCGCCTTCGAGATCAGTGGCGACCCCGTCGCCGATACACAGAATTCTGTCATCAGGCACGTTTCCTGGATTGATTTCGCCGAGTTTGACGCGCGCCAACCGGTAGATGGCGGCCCGCGGTTTGCCGAACATCAGCACTCTGCCGCCGAGTCCGGCGTAAAGATCAGCCAGAGCGCCCGCGCAGAACACGCGGGTCTGCCCCCGGTCCACGACACGGTCCGGATTCGCGCACAGAAACGGCATTTCCAGCTTCGCGGCCCGCTCAAGAATCTCTCTGTAATGTTCCGGGGTTTCGTTCCGGTCATCAAACAGACCGGTGCACACGATTCCTTCGGCCTCTTCGAACGCAACCCGGGTCACTTCAGTTTCAGGTTTGGAATCAACAGGTTCAAAGAAACCGGAATCCCTCTCCGTTCCGATGTGAAAGACGCGGCGTCCGGCGCGGCCTTCGAACAAAGCGGATTTCGCGGCATCGCCGGAAGTCAGTATCGCGTCCCAAGATGATGCGGGCACGCCGAGCGAAGCGAGATGACTCTCAACAACCTGCCATGGGCGCGGCGCGTTCGTCAGAAGCAGTGCCGCGCCGCCGTTTTTTCTGAACTTCTCAAGTGCGGCCGCGGCATCGGAAAAACACTCGACGCCGTTGTGGATGCAGCCCCAAACATCGCAGAATACCGCGTCAAAACGGTCTGATATGTCGCTGAGAGAGTCGATGATCCGCATGAGAGGCGCACACTCAGGAAAAACGGGCCGGACGTTCAGGTTTTCAGATTCGGAATAATTTGTTTTTTGCGGCTGACGATGCCTGGCAGAACGGCGCAGTCGCCTGTGACCTCAGCCGAAAACGACCTTTCCGCCAGCCGGCGCGTGAATTCATTCGGCACGAGCAGAGTCGCCCTTTCCCTGAGAATGTCTACGATGAACAGCAGGATCTGGTCAATTCCCTCATCAAGGGCGGATTTCTCCATGGCTTCCATCAAGCCGGCCTGCCGGCTGAGTATCTGCACGGGAGATGTCGTCTCAAGAACGGAAATTCGGAGTTTTTTGCCGCCGATCTCGTAGAATTTTGAGTCAACGGTGAGCAGTTCGGCATCCGAATACGACGACATGTCCGACTTGGCGGCAAACATTTCAGCGGCGTAGGCCGGGATGTCGACCCCCAGAGACGCGGCCAGGCTTTCGGCAAGTCCGCGGTCTTCAGCGGTCGTGGTCGGTGAGCGGAATGCGAGCGAATCAGACAAAATGCATGTCAGGACAACACCCTTGACAGGGTCAGGCATGCGCTTGGCGTCATCGCCCATCAGCCCGTGCATGACGGTCGCGGTGCAGGCCAGAGGCCGGATGGTTACGGAGATCGGCAGGTATGTCGCAAGGCCGCCGTGGAGCAGGTGGTGATCGATGATTTCGATGATATTTGCGTCGCGGATGCCGTCAGGCAGCTCGCTTGGATTGTTCGTGTCCACGATAACCACATCGTCCCCTTCGGCGACGTCCCGGATGATGCGCGGAGCAGGAAAACCCCAGCGTTTAAGCATGAAACAAGCCTCTTTGTTCGGCTCGCCGAGCAAGACCGCTTCCGCGTCCTTCCCGAGGACTTCGCTCATATACCACTGCCAGACAATCGGCGCCCCCGTGGCATCCGCGTCCGGTGACTTATGTCCGAAAATCAACGCCATGAACCGATTGCCTCGATCGCTGCTGCAGCATCCGCCGGCTTATATCCGGGCCAGCCGGCGATAATAACGGCCTCCGCCTGAACGGTCAAAATTTTTCACCGTGCCTGGTTGACAGACGGCGGAGCCGTTCCTACCTATCGGTCTGTTAGCACTCAAGGGTGGCGAGTGCTAACAATATGAGAGGCCACCTGCAATGAACTCATGAAACAAAGACGAAGGAGCGTATTCATGGCGTTTACTCCGTTGCATGACCGGGTGCTTGTGCGCCGGATCGAAGGTGATGAGAAGACCAAAGGCGGCCTGATCATTCCCGACACAGCAAAGGAAAAACCCGCTGAGGGCGAAGTGATTTCCTGCGGCGAAGGTGCCCGCAAGGATTCCGGAGAACTCATCCCGATGGCGGTGAAGGAAGGTGACCGGGTGCTTTTCGGCAAATGGTCCGGCACAGAAGTCACGATCGACGGCGAGGAACTTCTGATCATGAAGGAAAGCGACGTTCTCGGCATCATCAACTGAAGCCGGATCGTCAAGCGATACTGTCAGCAAACAGAGGATACAGGAAATGCCTGCGAAAGAACTGAAATTCAACAACGATGCCCGCAACAGGATGCTGCGCGGCATCAACACGCTCGCTGATGCCGTGCGTGTGACACTCGGCCCGAAAGGCCGCAATGTCGTTCTCGACAAATCCTTCGGTGCGCCGAGGATCACCAAAGACGGCGTCACCGTCGCCAAAGAAGTCGAGCTTGAAGACAAATTTGAAAACATGGGCGCGCAGATGGTCAGGGAAGTGGCCTCGCGCACCAATGACGAAGCCGGCGACGGCACGACAACGGCGACTGTGCTCGCCCAGTCGATCGTCACTGAAGGATTGAAGTCGGTAGCCGCCGGCATGAATCCGATGGATCTGAAACGCGGTGTCGACATCGCGGTCAGCGCGGTTGTCCAGAACATCAAGGACAGTGCCCGCGAGGTCAAGGATTCGGGTGAAGTCGCGCAGGTCGGCACGATCTCGGCCAACGGCGAATCCGAAATCGGCGATCAAATCGCCGATGCGATGCAGAAGGTCGGCAATGAAGGCGTGATCACTGTCGAGGAAAACAAAGGCCTGGAAACGGAAACCGACGTTGTCGAGGGCATGCAGTTCGACCGCGGATATCTGTCGCCTTATTTTGTGACCAACGCGGAAAAAATGACTGCGGAACTTGAGGATCCCTATATCCTCCTGCACGAGAAGAAACTGTCGTCGCTTCAGCCGATGGTGCCGCTTCTTGAAACTGTGATTCAGTCATCCAAGCCGCTGCTGATAATCGCTGAGGATATCGAAGGCGAAGCTCTGGCGACCCTAGTGGTTAACAAACTGCGGGGCGGGCTGAAGATCGCCGGCGTCAAAGCGCCCGGCTTCGGCGACCGCCGCAAAGCCATGCTGCAGGATATAGCCATACTGACCGGCGGTCAGGTCATTTCCGAAGACTTGGGCATGAAGCTGGAGAATGTCGGAATCGACATGCTCGGAAGCGCGAAAAAGGTCTCCATCAACAAAGACGATACGACAATTGTTGATGGCGCGGGGGAGAAATCCGAGATTGAGGGCCGTGTCGGACAGATCCGGCAGCAGATTGAGGAAACGACCTCCGACTACGACCGTGAGAAGCTTCAGGAAAGGCTGGCCAAACTTGCCGGCGGCGTCGCCGTCATCCGCGTCGGCGGATCGACTGAGGTCGAGGTCAAGGAGCGCAAGGACCGGGTGGACGATGCGCTCAACTCAACCCGTGCCGCCGTCCAGGAAGGCATCGTGGCGGGCGGCGGCGTTTCGCTGGTCGCGGCCGCAAAAACGCTTGACAAGGCAAAGGGTGAGAATGCCGACCAGGACGCAGGGATCGCCATCGTGCGCCGCGCGTTGGAATCTCCGCTTCGTCAGATCGCTGAAAATGCGGGCGTTGATGCCGGAATCGTTGCCGCCAAGGTGCGCGAATCGGATAAGGCCAACTTCGGGTTCAACGCGCAGACCGAAGAATACGGCGATATGTTCACCTTCGGCGTGATTGATCCGGCGAAGGTGGTCAGAACGGCTCTGGAAGACGCGGCGTCCATCGCGGGGCTTCTGATTACGACTGAAGCCATGGTGGCTGAGAAGCCCGAGCCTAAGAACAATCAGCCGGCGATGCCTCCGGACATGGGCGGCATGGGCGGCATGATGTGATCGTTGCTGCCAGCGAATCGGAAAAAGGGGGCTTCGGCCCCCTTTTTTGTCGTCGCCGCAGATGCCGCGGCCTTCTTTATGGTGTTGCTTCCTCTCCAAGTTTGACGCCCTGATCCTGCGGCGCAGGGGAGCAGTGCCGCCTCTCGTCACAAGTTCAACATCAATCAGAAATTGTAACGGGTCAGCATCCATATTCCAAATTCAAGGGCGTTCCGGGAAAAATTCAGCCCTTATTTCCTTTTTCACACAGCTTCGCTGTATTTAATCCATCTGGCTCAAGATCTGTATCATTTCTGATAGCAGGAGCATGGGGACATGACGAAAATATGCGCAGGACTGGCTATAAGCAAGACAGCCATTGAACAATTGGACGCCGCGCCGGGGGGGGGGGCCAACTCCTCAACCGAATGGCATTGAAAGAGCGGCCGTGAATGTTGCCATCTCGAGTCTTAAGTTGTATACAATATACAATCGACTCGCGGAATTTGTGCCGCGTATGCCAATACGAGGAGGAAGCATACGATGTCAAAATGCAAGAATCACGGCGTTCCGGAAGTGAAGAAATGGACGCGGCGGGAACTTCTTGACGCATCCGGAAAGGGTGCGGTGCTCGGAGGGGCGGCGCTCTCGGTCCCGTGGCTCTGGCCGGGCCGGTCTGCCGCCCAGGCCGGCGAAGTGAACGTGCTCGCGTTCGGCGGATATGAAGAGCCCGGAATGCTGGACGCATTCGAAAGCGGCGCCGGGATAAATGTGAACCTGAAAATCCACGACGGTTCCGACGAAGAAATGGTTGCGCTCGTCGAATCATCCCCCGCCGGTACTTTCGACGTCATCACGCCGACCAGCGCTTACGTGCCGAGAGCGGCGGAAAACGGCCTTCTGCTTGAACTCGATCCGGACGATTATCCGCTGGAAGATTACTTCGAGACAATCGCCAACTGGCCGCCGCTGTTCGTCGACGGCAGGATGTACGGTCTCGTCAACCGTTTCGGCTACTACGGAATCACTTACAACCACAACAAGTTTTCCGAGGATGACGTGGCAAGCTACTCGGTTCTGTGGGAGGAAGGAGTGGCGGGCAGAGTCGCGTTGTTCGACTGGTTTCTTCCCAACATGGGCTGTCTGTCGAAATTCAACGGCAACCCGATGCCCTACGACTTGGACGCGACCGCCTTCGGCGCCTTGGTGAGCAGGCTGGACAGCTTGCGTCCGCAGGTCGGTCTCGTCGGCAATACATCTCAGGTCATCCAGGCGATGGCCGGAGGCAGCTACGATCTCGCAATCGCCGGCGAGTGGGTTCAGGCGGGCATGTATGACGACGGGCTGCCCTTCAAGGCGCTCGTGCCGGCGGAAGGCGGCGTGACTTGGGACCAGGCCGTGTGCATCGCCGCGAACACGCCGCGCAGGGAAAACGCGGTCAAGTTCGTACAGTATGTCGCCGGACCGCAGTTCCAAGCGAGGCTGGCCATCGCGAGAACCTACTACAGCATGGTTCCGAACAAGAAAGCGGCGGGCTTGCTGCCTGACGACAAACGCGAATTGCTGAATCTGGCGGACTTGGACCGGTTCGACGAACTGTTCATGGCGAACCTGTCTCCGAGGAAAGACCCCGGCAACCGGCAGGAATGGCTGGACGCTTGGGAAAACTTCAAGAATCTGTGAGGACCCGTTGATTCATGCCCGGATGCCGGGGCCGGCCCGGCCAAAGGCGTCCGGGCGCCTATTGTTGTTCGTGTCTGCGATAGACGGCGCCATATATGTCCATAATCGATTGTTCACAGATCTTTGAGCCGCACTGGCTGTGGGACAGCTTTCCCTTCGTTTCGCAGTCCTACCACAGAGGAGACGAATTCCAGGAATTCGGCTACACTTGGAAGGGCAGCGGTTTCAGTTTCGTGTCCAGTCCCGGCTGGCGCCGCGCCGGCGGCCGGAGGCTTGAGGACTACCCGCTCAGCATGTTCGCGGGGGTTGCGAAGATAGTCGACGTCCGCTCGCTCGACGCGGTCAACGAGGCGGCGCTCGCGGACAGGCTGCGGAACTGCGCCGGGCGGGACATTCTCGTTCTGCGCACCAGCCATGCCGAAACCGTCCACAATCGAAAACCCGAATATTGGCGCAACGCGCCGCGGATTGCGGCGGGCTGCGCCGGAGAGATCGCCAAGGCCGGTTTTTCGCATCTGGCTGTCGATTTCTCCTGCGACGACATTCCGGCGCGCCGCAGCGATGCGGACAGCGGATTCCGCAATCCGAACGGAGAGTTCCGCACGGCTCTCCACGCCGAGGGACTGCTGCTGACTGAGAACTGCGCCAACCTCGGCGGTATCGAAGGACCGGAGGTTTTCTTTGCGGCGTTGCCCTATGCGATTCCGCAAAGCGCGACTGCTCCCTGCCGTCCCGTGGCGTTGACGGCCTGGCCGTCCGACACGCCGCGGATTCTTGATGTTTCGACACCGGTTTTCAACCACTGGCGATGGAAGTTCGATGTCTGGCAGGGCAGGAGCATTGCCGACGGCGACGGCGCGGACGAGATCCATTTGCTTATCACCGGGCATGGATTCACGCACTGCGATGCTCCCTGCCACATGCGAAAAGGCGGCCGGACGATCCATGAACTGCCCAACGAAGGACTTGACCTGTTCATCGGCGAAGCGGTTGTCGTTGATTTTTCGGACTTGGCGCTTCCTTTCGCCGTGACTCGTGATCTGCTTGCCAAGCGGCTCGGCGGCCGGCTCGCGCCAGGCGACCGCCTGATTCTTCGCAGCGATCTCACGAACAAGCTCGGATACGAAAGCAAGGATTGGCATTTGAAAGCTCCGAATCTGGAACCCGAGGCGGCCAGGTGGATCGCGTCGCTGAAGCCCTCGGCGGTCTGTTTGGATTTCCCGCAGGACCATGTCGCCCGCGAAATGCCGAGCCGCCACGTGTATAACAAGGAGTTTCTTGCCCACCATGCGCTTTTCGAAGCAGGAATTCCGTTCGTGGAGGACTTGAAGGATCTCGGGTCCTTGGGAACGACCCGCCCGTTCCTTATGGCGGTTCCGCTGAAGACCGCATGCGTTGACGGTGCGCCTATGCGGGTGGTGGCGCTCGAATGGTAGCCGCGACACTGCGCAGGGGCCCTTCCGCTGTCAGCGAACGCTTCCCTTTGTCCAATCCGTGGCACGGCATTCTTCCCGCGATCATCCTGATCGCCGGGTTTTTTGTTGTGCCGATCGGCTACGCGATCGGGCTCAGCTTCACCAGTTCCGAACACAGCGGACCGACGTTTTCCAATTACACCACATTTTTTTCCAACGACCGGTTCACGGACGCTCTCGGACGAAGCGTCTTCATGTCCTGCGCCGCAGTCGTGTTCTCATCCGTGATCGCCTATCCTTTGGCTTGGTTTCTTGCATTCGCGGTGCGGCCCAGGTTTCGCATTGCCCTGTTGTTCATCCTGATAGCCCCGTTCTGGACGAGCTTTACGATCCGGGCTTTCTCTTGGCAGCTCGTGCTTTCCGACAGCGGCGTGATCGCCTATTCGGTCGGCAAGTTGATCGGCCGGCATGTGGAGCTGGGTTTTCTTTATACGATGGCCGCCTCGATATTCGGCCTGACTCTGTTCGGCATCATGCTCGTCACTCTGACGATTTTCAGCGTCATGGCGACAATCGACCTCCGGCTGCTGGAAGCGAACCGGGACCTTGGAGGCAATGCTTGGCGGGGATTCCGCGAGATCGTCTTGCCGCTTAGCCTTCCCGGCTGGGTTATCGGGGCCGTACTGACATTCATCATCTGCGTCGGCGACTATGCCGTGCCGACTCTTCTGGGAGGCGGATTCAGGCCCGTGCTCGCGCAATTGATGCTGAGCACTCTCAAAGGAACGTACGATCTGCCGATGGCGGCGACGTTCGCGGCAATCCTGGCGGGAGTGGTTTTGATTTCGGCTCTGCCGCTTGCGTTGGTTCGCCGCCAAGTGCGCCTGCAAGGGTAGGACGGCCATGGGCAGGATGTTCCCGCGCGGCAAAGGCTGGCTTGTTGTTCTCTTCGGAGCAGTTGCCGCTGTGATCTACCTTCCGATCATCGTCATGACAGTGTTCTCTTTCAACAGCGGCCGGTACCAAGTCATGCCGTTTCGCGAATTCACGTGGGAATGGTACGGACGCGTATTCCGGGACGAGCAGTACCTCGCCGGGCTGGCGAACAGCATCGTCATTGCGACCGCGGTGAGCGTCTCGGCCACCGCGATAGGCTTCTTCTGCGCGTATTCGCTCGTGAACGCTCGGTTTCGAGGCAAGAATCTCGTGACGTTGTTTGTGCTGGCTCCGCTCGCGGTTCCCCTCATCCTCATCGGCATCAGCCTGCGGCTCTATTTCGTCTCCATCGGACTCGAACCGTCATTGGGGCTGGCCTATGCGGGCCAGGTGCTGTTCGTGCTGCCGCTCGCCGTGCTGAACCTGCGCAATCGCATCGCGCAGATCCCGAAGAGCCATGAGGAAGCGGCGCGGGCGCTCGGGGCGTCAAGGCTCGGAGCCATTGCCGACGTTGTTGTTCCGGCCTGCCGCTTCGCGGTCGCGGCCACGCTGATAGTCACGTTCACGTTCGCATTCGACGAATTCGTGATCGCTTATTTTCTGACCAACTTCTCCATAACGCTTCCCATCAAGATTTGGACTTCCTTGGTCACCGGATTCGACCCGGCGATCAACGCAGTCGGCGTTCTGGTCTTCGGCTTCTCGATGGGCATGGGAATCGTCGCGCAAGCCCTGTTCATGCGGAGGGATCAGCGGGGATGACCGGGATGCTGCGCAGATCCCCGACGCTTGAACTCGCCGCGTCCATCGACTCGGTTCGCCGCGAGGGCGGGACCGTCTACTCGCTGAGCACGCCGACGTTCCCCGAACGCGGCATTTCGATTCCGACGGCGGACCGGATGAGCGCCAATCTGACTGAGGGCCGAGGCATGACCGAACTCCGCGGCCTGGCTGGCGAGAACTTGTTCGGGAAATGGCGCCTGCCGCAGCACGAGTGCGTCATCGTCGGCGGCGCGAAGGCGGCGATTTTCTGCATCCTGCGCACGATGCTGCCTGCGGGAAGCACGGCGCTGATAGTGTCGCCGCATTGGCCGAGCTACGAGGATTTGGCGGAGATCGCGCATTTGCGCAAGGTGTTTCATGCCACCCGGGTCGAGGACGGCTTCGCCATCAATGCGGAGCGGCTGCGCAGAGACCTTCGCGAGTCAGGCGCGAAGGCGGTCATATGCAGCAATCCCGGCAATCCGACCGGACGAATACTCGAACAGCGTGAAATCGAGGACTTGTGCGCCGAAACGGCCGATGCCGGCGCCGTGCTGCTCCTCGACGAGAGTTTCTCGCAAATCGTGTTCGACGATGAGAAGTGGCGGGCTTCGGTGTGCTCGTCCGCGGAGCACGTGTTCGTCGTCAGCTCGTTTTCCAAGAACTACCGCATGCAGGGCCTTCGTTTGGGCGCATGTCTTGCGCATCAGGGCCGCGCCGCTGCGATGGTCGCTGCGCATCAGACGCTGCTGAGCGCCGCGCCCACCCCGAGCCAGAGCATCGCTCTGCGGCTCTGCGCCGATGCCGGCGCGGACGACTACAGCCGGCAGCGCCGACTGGCATTGGAGTTCGCGGCCGCATGCGGCTGGCTCCACCATCCGGCGGAAGGGGGTTTCCACATGTTTCCCAGAATCAGGAATGCGGATCGGTTCCGCCATGCGCTTGAGGCGCGCAATGTGCTGTCGCTGCCGGGCAGTGCGTTCGGCGAAAGCTATCGCGACCATCTGCGGCTGTGTTTCGGAAAACCGGTTGCGGAAATGCGCGCGCTGATGGAGATAGTGAATGGGGTGGCCGATGCCGTGTACGGTTAGCGGTATGAGCGGCGGCGCGCCGATTCCCGTCGTTGCGCCCAACGACGGCAGGGCGTTCGCTGACTGGCGGCCGGCCGGTTGCGGCGAAGCGGAGGCTATGCTGGAGCGCTTGGAGGCCGGGCGGCGGTCCCTTGCCGGAAGCCGTGCGCTGCGCCGGCGGCTGCTCGAACAGTGCGTCGAAGGAGTGCAGGACATTCGCGGGGAGCTGGCGGCGCTCGTCGTGCGGGAGGTCGGCAAGAAGCCGTCCGAGGCCGAGGCCGAGATCGACTACGCCATCGCTTTTCTGTCCCATTGCATCGAACTTCTGGACGGCGGGCCTTTCGAACTGCGCATCGGCGCCCGTCGGACGGTGAGCGATGTCGGCCTCGGGGGCGCGCTCCTCATTTGCCCCTTCAATGATCCAGTGGCCGGGCTGACGCGCAAGATCGCGCCAGCCGTCGCCGCGGGATGCCCTGCCATCCTGAAGCCGTCGTCGCTGGCGGCACTTTGCGCCCGATCCATGTTCCGCGCATTCCGTCGCCGGGGAGTCGGCGACGAACTGCAGCTGCTTGCGACGGGCGATCCGGGGCTGGTCATGCGTATCCTCGAGCATGACGATATCGATGTCGTGAGTTTCACCGGCTCGACCGGCGTCGGCCGGAAACTGGCCGAAGCCTGCGCTCGCGGGGGTAAGAAGGCGATCATGGAGCTTGGCGGAAACTGCCCGTTTATCGTGTTCTCCGATGCCGACATGGAGCTTGCGGTCGGCGATCTCCTGGAACGGAAGCTCAAGGCGGCCGGCCAAGCCTGCTCGTCCGTTAACCGGGTTTTTGTCGCGGCGTCAGCCTACGAACGGTTCAAGACGGATTTGCTGGCGAAGGCCGACGCGCTCGAAGCCGGTCCGTCGGACAGCGGCGCCGATCTCGGTCCCGTGCGCACCCGCGAGCGGGTGAATACGCTGGTGGACTGTCTTGACCGGGCGAAGGCCGCCGGGGAGGTCCTGCTGACGCGGGAACCGCGCAGGATCGGTGCGAACCGCCCGTTCGTATTTCCCTTCACCATGGTCGAGAGCGGCGAGAGCAGCATTTTCGACAGTTACGAAACATTCGGGCCGCTGCTTTCAATCCGCCCGTTCTCAAGCGATGACGAACTGTTCGCCAGGCTGGCGCGAGAGCGGCACGCGCTTGCCGCATACTTCTATACGGGGGCGCCGGAAACCCTGACGCATCGGTTGCGCGGGCTTCGCTTCGGCAGCGTCGGCGTCAACTCGACGGCCATACAAGGCGCTCACGTGCCGACAGGAGGGTTCCGCGATGCGGGCCTCGGACGCGAGGGAGGCGTCTGGGGAGTGCGGGAATATTCGACCACTATGAACTGCAAGACCGGATGAAGAACATTGATTACGAAGGAGGTTCACATGCGAGAAATCGTGACCGATCCGAACGCGCCCGATTCGACATCTCCGGTTTCCCAAGGCGTGAAAGGCGGCGGCTTCGTGTTTGTCGGCGGACAGATGCCGAGAGACATGGAGAATGGCCGAATCGTGGAAGGCGCGGCCGCGCAGGCCCGGCTTTCGCTGAAACACTGCGCCAGCATTCTGAAGACGGCGGGCAGCGGACCGGACAGAATCATGCTTGCGACTGTCTACGTGACCGACCTGTCTGCGAAGGACGCGGTCAACGAAGCTTTCGCCGAAATGTTCGGGCAGAACCCTCCCGCCCGGAACCTTGTCGAGGTCAGCGAGATCGGAGAGGGCGCGATCGTCGAAATCAGCGTGATCGCGCTGAAATGATCCGCTCAACCCTGATCGGCATCCCCGTTCTCCCGGTGGAACAACACCGCGCGTTCGAGGTTTTCCAGTATATGCTCTTCCGTCAGGCGCTTCGCGTCCAGGATGTCGCCGGCCTCAAGCTTACGCAGAATCTCAGTGTGATAATCAAGGGAGCGTCGCGTGGGAAAGGATTCGCGGAGAAGCTTATAGCGGATGGGAAGCGAAATCTCGTTCACGTAGTAGAGAACCTGCGCGATCGGCCGGTTTTCCGTGAAATCTATGATACACTGATGGTAGGTGCTGTTCTCCCGGAAATAGCCCTCTATGTCGTTCGCCTTGTAGTATCCTTCCATTATCGCGCACCGGCCCCGCAAGGTGTCGCAGAGCGGAGCGATGTCGCGGCCGCCCAGCGCGGCAATGACCATTCCCTCGAGCGCGGCGCGGAGCCTGTATACGTTGCGGATGTCCTCCCGAGTCTCGCGGCGGACCCGGAATCCGCGCCGCGGAATGTGCTCCACGAGGCCGCTGCTCAACAGGAGCCTGAGACTCTCCCGCACCGGCCCCCGGCTGCTTCCGTATTCGGATTCGAGCTCCTGCTCCCGCAGGGCCTGCCCCGGCTTGAGGTCGCCGGTGATTATCCGCCATCGAAGCTTGTTCAGAATGAAATAGGAAAGCGTTTGCGGCAGGCTTTCGTCATCATGGTACACGATCGCACTCTTGAATTCACGTCGGGTCGCAGCCGTAAGAGATACTTGCGGCGACCGCCCAAGGCAAATCTGACGTGAATGCGGTCGCCAAAGACGTCGACTTGGCCGGAGTTTCGAAGAATTTCGGAAGGGTCCGCGCGATCAAGGCGTTGTCGCTGCATGTCGATTCCGGGGAATTCCTGACTCTGCTGGGGCCGTCGGGCTGCGGAAAGTCGACGCTGCTGCGGCTGATAGCGGGCTTGGAGGAGGTTTCCGGCGGATCGATCAGGGTCGGCGGAGAGGATGTCACCAATTTGCCTCCGAACCGCCGCGACACGAGCATCATGTTCCAAGACTATGCACTGTTTCCTCACAAAACCCTGCTCGACAATGTCGCTTACGGGCTGAAGATGCGCGGGGTTGCGCGGACGGAACGCGAAGCGCGGGCCGAATCCTGGCTGGAGACCATCAATCTGAAGGGTTATGGAAAGCGGCTGCCTCACCAGCTTTCGGGCGGACAGCGGCAACGGGTCGCCCTCGCGAGATCCTTGATCATCGAGCCGGGCGTTCTGCTCTTGGATGAGCCCCTCGGAGCGCTGGACGCCGACTTGCGGAAGAGGATGCAGCGCGAACTGCGGCGCATCCATCGGGAGGCAGGTCTCACCTTCGTCTACGTCACCCACGACCAAGAGGAGGCGCTTGCCATGAGCGATCGTGTGGCGGTGATGCGCGACGGCCGCATCGAACAACTGGACGCGCCCGAAAGGATTTACGACTCGCCCGAAACGGAATTCGTGGCGCGGTTTGTCGGAGCCTGCAATGTCATCAAGGCGAAAGTGCGCAGACGGGCCGGAGACGGGATCGAATGCGACGCTGACGGATTGAGAATTATTGCCGAAGCATCCTCGGGGCGCATGCGATCCTGCGCAGTCGGCGACCGGGTTGCGCTCGCCCTGCGGCCGGAAGCGATTTCGATCAGGCAGGACGGCGGTCCGGCTGCGCCGAGAGAGAACGGAACGGAACTGCGGGTAAGGGAAGTCACTTTCACCGGGTCGGTTTTGAAGGTCCGCGGCTCCGCGTCGAACGGGCTTGTTCTCGACATCGAACTGCCTCGCCGAAGCGGCCCCGCTCGAATGCCGCCCGTCCCCGGCGCGGAAGTTCTGGCGGAATGGCGTCCCGCGGACCTTGTGGTGATGCGCCAAGCCGGCAGCGGCTAGGAGTTCCGGCGTGAAGAATGCCGCTTCGGTGCTGGAATCGACCCGGCTGCACGAGTCAACGGCCGCGAACACATTTCGCTTCACGGCCAGACCGCCGGTCTTCCTGCGCGGCGAGGGGTCTTGGCTGTTCGACCAATCGGGCGGCGGCTGGCTGGATCTGGCCTGCGGATCCAGCACAAGCAACCTGGGCCATAACCATCCCGCGCACATCAAGGCCCTGAACGACGCCATGGCCACCGGGATTCTGCACACCGGAACCCGGTTGCCGTCGCCCTTCAGGGCGGAACTCTACGAGGAACTCTCATCGATTCTGCCGGCGGAACTCAGTTGCATCCAGTTGGCCAATTCGGGCGCCGAGGCCAACGAGGCCGCGATCAAGGCCGCCCAATACCGCACGGGCCGGCACCGGGTGATCTCTTTCGAGGGCGGCTATCATGGGCGCACGCTGGGCGCGCTGTCCGTGACGGGTTTCGAACACCTGCGCGCGCCGTTCGCGCTCCTGAACTGCAACGTCGACTTCTTACCGTATCCGTTTTCCGGGGATTCGGGCATCAGCGTCGACCGGTGCCTCGAACTGCTGGCGGCCCGCCTTCGCAGCTTGGCGTCTTCCGGGACTTTGCCGGCGGCGCTGATCATTGAACCGGTCCAAGGCGTGGCGGGGACGCTTCCGGCTCCTGCGTCTTTTCTCGCCGGAGTCAGGGAATTGACACGCTGGCACCGCGTGCTGATGGTCTGCGATGAAATCTGGAGCGGTTTCGGGCGATCCGGGCGCTGGTTCTCCTTCGAAGCCGCGGGCGTGCTGCCGGACATCGTCACGATGGGAAAGGGCCTGTCCGGCGGACTTCCGCTCTCGGCCGTGGCGGCATCGCCGGAGATACTCGGGAAATGGCCTCCCGGAATGCACACCAGCACGTTTCAGGGCAATCCTCTTGCCTGCAGCATGGCGGTCGCGACCATCCGCACGATACGCGAGGAAGGCTTGCTTGAACATGTGACGGCTGCAATCGAACCTGCGCTGAAGCGGGCCCTCCAGCCGCTTGCAGGCCGCGGACATATCGCCGATGTCCGCATTTCCGGAGCGCAGGCGGCCGTCGAATTCGCCGACGGAACCGGCTGTTCCGGCGCGGATGCCGTGCATCGCCTGCAGGCGGCGGCGCTGGAGAGACGCTTGCTCGTCTATGCGGGAGGCCGGCGCGGAAACGCGGTCATGATTCTGCCGCCCGTCAATATCAGCGAGAGGGATCTTGCGAAGGGCCTGTCGGATCTGATTGACCTGATTGAAAACGGAGACATGTTCCAATGACCGAACCTTGCGATCTTTCGGCAACTGATGCGCGCGCGGCCATTGGCAGCAAGCGGCTGTCGCCGGTCGAATTGCTGGAAAGCTGCATCTCCAGGATCGAACGCGTGAATCCGGTTCTCAACGCGATTGTGAACCCTTGTTTCGGCCGCGCCCGGCGCGAGGCCGCGCAGGCGGAAGCCGCAGTGACGAACGACAGTCCGCTCGGCAAACTGCATGGTCTTCCGCTCGGCGTGAAAGATCTCAACGACGTGGCGGGCGTCAAGACTACCCAGGGATCATTCCTGTTCGCGGATCACGTTCCCGAACAAGACGATAACATCGTGGCCGCCATGCGCGCCGAAGGCGCGGTCGTCGTGGGAAAGACAAACGTTCCGGAGCACGGGTTCGGCGCGACAACGGACAACCCCCTGTTCGGCCCGACGGGAAATCCGTACGACCCGGCCCTTTCCGCCGGAGCCTCCACGGGAGGCGGCGCGTCTGCGCTTGCGGCGCGGATGGTGCCGCTGGCGACGGGATCGGACTTCGCCGGCAGCCTGCGGACGCCGGCGGCATTCTGCGGAATTTTCGGCATGAGACCGTCCTCCGGCGCAGTCGCCAGCCTGCACCGGGGTTTCGGATGGTCGCCGTTCGACGTCGAGGGTCCTCTTGCCCGCACGGCCGCGGACGCGAAGCTGCTTATGTCGGCGATGACGACGGGCGACCGCCGCGACCCGCTTGCCCAGCCTGTGGATCCCGCCTTTTCCGACCCGGTTCGCGAGGTGGATCTTGCACGGCTGAGAGTGGCGGTTTCAGAAGATCTCGGTTTCGCCCCGATGAGCCGGAAAATGCGAGAGGCCTTTCGCCGCAAGATCAAGCTGATCGAAGGCAGTTTCGCCTTGGTTGAGGACGCTCACCCGGAGATGAGCGATGCCGATCGAGCCTTCTACATATTGCGCGGAATCGGATTTGTTCACGATTTCCGCCGAATCCACGAGACATCCCCCGGCAAGCTCGGCCCGGCCATAGTCGATGAGCTTGGCCGTGCGGGATCGCTCTGCGTCGCGGACATCGGCTGGGCCATGGACGCGCAGACGCGCATCTTCCGGTCCGCGGAGGAATTCTTCAAGGACTACGACCTCTTGGTCACGCCGGCGGCTTCCGTGCCGCCGTTCCGTCACGCGGAACGTTATCCCGCAGCCATCGACGGCGTCGACATGGGCGGATACCTGCGATGGGAGGCCATTTCGTACGGCGTCACTCTGTTCGCCGGCCCGGCGGCCGCCGTTCCCTGCGGCATCGGGCCCGGCGGCCTGCCGGCCGCTCTGCAGATTGTGTCCCGCGTCCGCTCCGATTCCTGGCTGCTGGATGTCGCCCATACCCTCGAGAAGATGTTTGCGGACGATCCGGAGCTTGCAACACCCGCTCCGGATCTGGCGGCGGTGGAAAATACCGCATGACAACCCGTTTGATTTTGCATATTGTTGACAAAATTCGCGCGCCGCTCCGGACTTCGGAGCCGGCGTTCGCGAGTAAAGGCGAAACCGTTACAACAAACAGGAGGATACCCATGTCACCGATTCTAACGGCAATGCGTATTTTGTCGCCCGTCTCCGCGGGCATCGCCGCGCTGGCTCTGGCTTTCGCGCCGCAGGCCGAAGCTGACGCGCTTGAAGACGTCCAGGCGCGGGGCCATTTCGCGTTCGGGCTGGAGGTCGGCTACAAGCCGTTCGAGTTCCTCGACGAGAACAATCAACTAGTCGGCTACGATATTGATGTTGCGGCGGAGATCGGCAGCAGGCTCGGCGTCGAGGCCCGGCCGACGGGAACGAACTGGGCGACTGTCATTCAGACGCTCTACGACGGAGGTTTCGACTTGATCCTCGGCGGAATGACCGCGACCGAGAAGCGGTTCCAGCGGGTGAACTTCTCGATTCCGTATATGGATGCGAGTTCAGGCATTCTGGTTATGAAAGGCAGCGGCATCGCGGACCGCAGCGATTTGGCCGGAAAAACGGTCTCCGCTGGCGCCGGCACGCCGCAGATCAACCAGTTGAAACTGTCCGCCGACGAACTGGGCATGGAGTATTCGGGCGAAATAAAGACCTACGACTCGGATGCGGTCGCCTACGAGGCCATGCGCGTTGGCAGGATCGACGCCTATGCGTCGACGATCGTGAGCCTGCTTGAATTCGCCAAGATGACGGACGAATTCGAAGTGCTTCCGTTCTCGTCGGACATGTGGGAGCAGGAATGGACGGCGATGGCGTTCCGCAAGGAGGATGAAACCCTCAGGGCCGCCTTCAATCAGGCGATCCGCGATATGAAGGCCGACGGCACGCTTGCGCGTCTCCAGGAGAAATGGTTCGGCAAGTCGTTCGTCCATCTGCTCAGCGACGAGGTTCCCGCCTGGTAGCCCGCACCGCCGCCTCGACCGCCGCGCTCCGTCCGCGGGGCCCGGCCGGGGAATGGCGGCGCACGGCAGTGCTGGCCGTTGCCGCCGCCGGTAAAGGTTGACCAGACGTGGACTTGGCCTACATGATCGAGGCGCTCCCGAGGCTGCTTCCGGCGTTCGGGATGACAATCAAAGTCAGCGCGATTTCACTCGCGCTGGCTGTTTTCATCGGTTTGACCTGCGGCACGGTGCGGGCCTTCCTGGCGAACCGCAATCCGCTGACCTGGTTGATGGAGGCCTATGTCGGGCTTGTTCGATGCACGCCGATCATCGTGCAGATCTACGCCGCCTACCTGCTTCTGCCCCGAATCGGAATCCGGCTTGACGTCTTCTGGGTCGGGGTGATCGCGCTCACTTTCAATTCGGTCGGTTACCAGATCGAGATTGCCCGCGCCGCGATCCAGTCCATCGACAAGGGGCAGCGCGAGGCCGCGGCGGCGCTGGGGCTGGGATGGCTGCACATGATCTGCCTCGTGATCCTGCCGCAAGCCGTCAGGCGCATGATTCCGGCCGTCACCAACGAAATGTCGCATCTGGTCAAGGGCTCGGCCGTGCTGTCGGTCATTTCGCTGTTTGAGCTGCACAAGGCCGCGATTTCCCTCCAAGCCACCAGCTTCAAATTCGTCGAGCTTCTGGCGTTGCAGGCCCTGCTCTATCTGCCGCTCATTCTCGGGGTGAGCCGCTTCGCACGGTATCTTGAGACCGACGTGTTCGGTTTCGAGAGCAAACGCGCATCCAGCGACATGCGATAGCCGATGAACGTTCTTGATCTTCGGTTCATGCTCGACATTCTCCCGGAGATGGCCCTCGCTGCCTGGGTCACCGTGGAGATTTCGTTTCTTTCCATCTTGTTCAGCGCCGCGCTGGGCGTCCTGCTCGCATCGTTCCGGATACTGGGCGGAAGAGTTGTCGCGGCGGCGGTCCAGGCGTTTGTCGAGTTTACGCGCGGAGTTCCCCAACTCGTGCAGATATCCATCATCTACTTCGCCCTTCCGCGGTTCGGGCTGGTGCTGAGCGAATTCTGGACAGGCGTGGCGGCGTTGACCTTCATCGGCGCGGGCTATGCCGTCGAAATCATCCGGGGCGCCGTAGACAGCCTTGACCGAGGACAGCGCGAGTGCGCGATCTCCCTCGGACTGAGTGAAACGCAGGCGTTTTTCCTCGTGTTGATGCCCCAAGCCGCCCGACGCGCGCTGCCGCCCCTCACCAACGAATTCGCCAACGTCATCAAGGCCTCGGCGCTGCTTTCGGTGATTTCCGTGAATGAACTGACCAAGGTCGCAAACGACATCATTTTCGAGTATTTCGTCGTCATCGAGGTGCTGATCGAGCTGGCGGGGCTGTACATTGTCATAATCGGCGGCTTGATGTGGATTTCACGCATCCTCGAAAGAAAGACAAAGGCGTGATGGCCGGCGCCGATGCGGCAATCGGCCTTCTGTGGCCGTCCGACGGGAAGAACGACCGGGAGTTCTGGCGGCACTTGCCGGACGCCGTGTCGCTTCTGATCGCCCGCTACCCTGTCGGGGGCGGCCTCGATCTTGAGCAGCTTCGGCGCGACAGCGACCTGGACACGCTCTTGAATGCCTGCCGATTGCTGCGCCAAGCGAACCCGGACATCATATGCCTGGGCGATTTCGCGGCCGGATTCCTGAGCGGGCCGGCAGAAGAACGGTCACGAATCGAATCTCTGGAAATCGCCGCCGAGGTTCCCGTCGTCTCCATGAGCGCAGCTTTCGCGGAAGCGCTCGCGTATCTCGGTGCCGACCGCATCGCTCTGCTGTCCCCTTACAGCACCGAAGCGACCGAACATCTGCACGACTATCTCGCCGAGCACGGCATAACGGTGGTTCGCAGCCATTCGCTTTCCCATCGTGACGAAAACTCGGTGGACGGAATGGCCCCGGGCGACTGGCTCGCCTCCGCCCGGCTGGCCGATGTTGACGACGCCCGGGCCGTTGCGGTCGCCGGAGGCGGGGTCAGCCTTTCTCCGATTGTCCCGCAGCTGGAAGCGATGCTGAACAAGCCCGTGGTCTCCGGGCCGGGCGCCTTGATGCGGGCAGCCGTGAGGCGGCTTCGAATGCCGCATTCCTGCGCCGGTCCAGGTGCGCTCCGCCGCGAGCGCCGCGGCGAGAGAGCCGCCGTTTCCGCGCACGGGGTTTCGGCCTTTCTGTCGCGGGGAACCAAGACCTATTCCATAAGCCCGGATCCGCCGGTTTTCGCCGCCGCCCAAGGTTCATGGCTGGTCGATACCGCCGGCAAACGCTACCTGGACTTCGGCTGCGGTTCCGGAACCACGAACCTTGGACACAACCATCCTTCGATAATGGATGCGGCGCGGAGCCAGATGAACACCGGCTTGACCCATATTGGTCCGCATTTCCTATCTTGCGCACAGGCCAGACTCTACCAATGCCTCGGGAAAATGCTGCCGGTCCCTCTGGGGCGTTTCCATCCGGCAACCAACGGAACCGAGGCGACCGAAACGGCAATCAAAGCGGCGATGCATTTCACGGGCAGACGGAAATTCCTTGCCTTCGGCGGCAGTTACCATGGGCGCACGCTCGGCTCTCTGGCGGTTTCGGAGAACAAGGGGATCAATCGAAGACTCGGAAAGCTCGCGCCGGATGCCGTCTTCGTTCCGTACGGCTGCAGCGAGGACGAACTGGCGCGTGCACTCGCCGGAGCCGGGCCGCTGGCGGGCATCTTGGTCGAGCCGGTCCAAGCGACGGGCGGGATGATCGTGCCGCCCGCGGGCTGGATGGGAATGGTGGCCCGGCATTCGGCCTCGCAGAAGGTTCCGCTGATCGTCGACGAGGCGTTCACCGGAATGGGAAGGGCCGGCAGGAGGTTCGCATTCATGGGCGAAGAATTCATCCCTGATCTTCTCGTTCTCGGGAAAGGTTTCGCGGGCGGATTTCCGGCGGGGTTGGTGGCTGGACGAGACGACATCATGACTGCTTGGCGGCCTGGAACGCAGTCATCTACGTTTCAGCTGCATCCTGTTTCAGCTGCCGCCGCGCTTGCGTCTGTCGAGTTCATGCTGCGCCATGATACGCCGGCCATGGCTCGCCGGATCGGCGACTGGCTGCTGTCAGGCGCTTCCCGGTTCACGAGTTTCCCGTTTGTCTCGGAGGTCCGCGGCCGCGGTGCGATGCTGGGCGTGGAGGTCGTCGATGAATCCGGCCAGCCCGATCAGCCAAGAGCGGCAAGCATCCGCGCCGCGGCGCTTGCCAACGGATTGGTAACTTGGGAGTGCGGTTCGCAAGGGCACGTCATCGGCATCGTTCCTCCCCTTACGATCACTAAAGACGATTTCTTCCGCGGAATCGACATATTGCGCCATTGCTGCGCACAAGTCGGCCCGTTCGACTTGCAGGAATGATATCTCGCGCTCATACGCTGCTTCCCGCAACATGTTGACACAATCGGCATCTTGATCAAAAAGCGCGCAGCGCGGCGGCGGTTTCCGTGCCGGAATGTCGATCTGCAGGCTGTTCGGCGCCCGAATGCGGCGCAGATGCTGAAGGCGGCACGCCTCGGCCGGTGCTCGGCGCCGGCTGTCACAACCCGGCTGCAAGCGCGCCGATGCTCAGGAATATGACGGCAATCGCGGCCCACCTGCGCGGCGAAATCCGCTCGTTGTAGAACAGCCAGGCCAGTCCGACCGTTATCATTGTGAATGTCGACGCGACCACGGCGGTGATCTCGTCCAATTCGCCTACGCTGCCGAGCAGCAGAAACAGCAGCCCCGCTGAATCAAGGATGCCGTGGGCAACGAAGAACGGCCACCACCGGAGCGGAAGCGTCGGCTTGGCCCGCGACACGGCAAAAGCGGCAAGCAGGAACAGCAGGCCGAACAGGCGGCCGAGCCACAGCACCGCAAGCTCGTCTGTCCAGCGCATCGCCTGCTGGGCGGCGATTATCGCCGCCGCATACATGACGCTCGCGGCGAATGCCGGGGCCATCGCCCGTTGCGACGCTCCGAACGAAAACAAGCGCCCGGCGCCTTGGCTGGAAGGGTTTCCGGCCCCGACAACCGCGAGCGCCGCCACGATGGCGGCCATCGCGGCCAGTTGCGTCGCGCTCGGACGGGATCCGGCTGCAAGGGCGAATGCGATAATAAAAAGCGGATGGGCCGCCACGATGGGAGCGGCGACGGAAACAGGACCCAGTTCCATGGCGCGGAAAAAAAGCAGAAGCGCAGCTGCCATAGCCGCACCGTGTACGCAGGCAATTGCGCTTCCCGTATTCACAAGGGAGGCCGGGGTGATAAAAAAAGGAACCGTGACACTCAGGGCAGCCGAACTCACAAGCAGCATGCCGGTCACGGCGTTACGGGCGCCGATGCCGCGCGAACTCCGGCTGGCCATGAAGTCGGCGACGCCGAACGACACGGCGCAGAGCGCACCCATCACAACCTGCAGCATTCGTTCCCGTCCGCGGCCGTCCCGGTTGTCTCAAAAAGCCGTACGGGGCCCGGGCGCACCGCGCATTCGAACCGGGTCAGTGTGGTCCGAGCGCGACATCCGCCATTCTCGCCGGCGCGTGTTCGGACCGGAGACCGGCCTTGGCGATTCTTGCCGCCGCATCCGCAAGCGGTTTCCATCGGTTCCATGAACAGGTCGAAAGCGAATCTGCCGCTCGCCCCGTCCTTCCGTTTTCCGTTCTCCTCAAGGGGCACGGAGAGATGGATCCGCGACATCGGCCTGGAGCCGCATATCAGTGTTCCATCCGATTTCAGGATCATGATCTCCTGACCTCATGTCGACTGTTCGGACAGATATCGTTCGGCATCCAGCGAGGCCATGCAGCCCATGCCTGCTGATGTGACCGCCTGCCGGTAGACGCTGTCGACCAGATCACCGGCGGCGAAAACGCCCGCGACGGACGTCCGCGTGCTTCCCGGCTCGGTCACGACATAACCCCCGCCGCGGGTCTGGGCTTGACCGGCGACAAGCTCGGACGCGGGCGTATGGCCGATGGCCACGAAGACCCCGCTGCATGCAAGTTCTGATTCCTCTCCGGTACGTGTGTTCCGCACCCGGACTCCTGTCACCGACAGCGGGGCGTCACTGCCCAGAACCTCGGATACCGTGTGATTCCACAGGACATTGATTTTTTCGTGCCTGAACAGCCTTTCCTGCAAAACCTTTTCAGCGCGCAGGCTGTCCCGGCGGTGAATGAGGCGCACTCCGCTGGCAAAGTTGGTGAGAAACAAAGCCTCCTCAACGGCGGTGTTCCCTCCGCCGATTACAACGACTTCCTGCCCGCGGAAGAAGAATCCGTCGCAAGTCGCGCAGGCCGAGACGCCGTGTCCCTTGAATTTGTCCTCTGACGGCAGACCCAGCCAGCGGGCCTGAGCTCCGGTTGCCAGTATCAGGGCGTCGCACGTGAACAAACCGCCGCTGTCGAGACTGATTTCAAAAGGTTTTTTTGACAGTTGAACCGACTGGACGTGATCTTGCAGGATCTCGGCGCCTGCAGAACGGGCATGTTGCTCCATGCGCAGCATCAGATCCGGACCTTGGACATTCATATCTCCTGGCCAGTTCTCGACATCGGTTGTGATTGTCAGCTGGCCTCCCGGCTGGATGCCCTGAATCAACACCGGCTCCAGCATTGCCCGCGCACCGTAGATGGCGGCGGTGTATCCGGTGGGCCCCGATCCGATGATCAGCAGCTTCGCGTGCCTGAACTGCGGCATTCGTATCTCCCATATCTTTGAATTTCAACAAGTATTGTTTCTTTACGGCAGCTTGTGACGATCGGCCCGCGCACTGTGGAATCATACCTGCGCCATGTCCGGACTGTGTCGCGGCAAACTTTTCGGGTCGGCTTGAGCGACGATCGAAGTGCGTCCGAGTGTCATCGCGGTTCCCGATTCGCTGTCAACGGGAATGATGTGAATGAATGTGACCATTCCCGGCTGGAGGATAGCCGATGTGCCCCTGCGGAACATTTCCCGTTCCATCCAAGTCGGCGTGAATCTCGTGCCGATTGAATAGCGCAGGCATTGAGCCGGCTTGATCCGAAGCCCGCCTAGTCTGATGTCTCGGCATGGGCATTGAAAACAGATTCCATCGGATGTTCCGGTCTGAGCGCGGTTTCGCAGTTCAGCGGCGTTCTGCCGGCGGCTTCGTACATGCTTCTGTGGAGCGGTGACGGCTCGCGGATGATCATGGTGCGCATCATCGCTGCATGGCAATGTCAGTGGATTCAGTGCCATTCAAGCGTCAACTGGTCTGAAGTCTCAAGACGCCGGGTGGGTGACGGAAGCGTATCTGACCAAGAGAATCCGTTCTCCCGAACCGATGATGAATTCGTTGCCCGGATAGCCTTCTCGCCGGCGAACACCGCTCTTGGCATGGCTGCGAGTATCTGTCCTTCTTCAGCGCCGGGGCCGGTCTCGGCAAGCGCGGAGTCGAGCGAATCATCAGCCAGAGCAGCGGCTCTTCTGACATAAGCCAGTTCATGTTCAAATTTGACCAGCCTGAGCTTCGAGATGAGGTCGGGTGCGTTAACAAGTTCCACATGATCGTCTAGTAGTCTGACACAGCGGGAATGATGATAATCGGTGTTCGGCGGACGTTCTGATTCCCGGCTGTAGACTCTTCGTTGACATTGTGGTAACAGCTTCAGTCTGAACAAAGATAAATGCTGTCGGCCGGGTATTTCAACCGGATTTTGAACAGGAATCCAGCGGCTGAGGCCTGTTGCGCGCCGACGGCGATTCAAGAGGCGGGAAGCGATGACGGACTGACAGGAACAAAACCGGACGTAAGATCAGACTTCCTGACCTGACGCATGATTATCTGCCCCGTTTTTCGGGTTCCGAGCGCCTGCGATCTGACAGACGAAGTAGAGACCGCTGCCCGGACAGAGGGTTCCGGGCCGGTTGAGTCAGTCAAGCGGCGGCATGATAGACTTGTCGGGAGAAAGTCCGCTGATCGGGACGGTTTCGACGGGTGCCAGGGGAAGAGACAGCATCGGATCCACCTTTTCATGGGCCATCTATTCAATATTCATGGAAGCCCCTCGGTTAAGTGAGAAAAGCCGCTGAAACGCAGAAAAACATGGAGTTTTTGCGACTTTTCCTGGCCCTGAACAGCATCCATGTTCGGTTTCAAGGGCGTTCCGGGGAAAAATTCAGCCCTTATTTCCTTTTTCCCACAGCTTTCGCACATTTTCTCCATGGAAGCTCCACTGGTTCAGGAGGCCGCGGCAGCCGCCGCGGGCCGTCGAATCGGTTGATCAGGAGCGCAGCTCGGCCGTCCGGACGCGGACGGGGCGTGTTTTTACCAGCCGCGCCGTTCGCGCAGCAGCTTGTTCGCCAGGACCGCCGGCTTGCGCATGACGGCGACAAGGGCGACCTTATGACATTTCCCCCGCCCGGTGAGCCGGTCATAGAATGCGGACATATCTTTATTGACACGCACAGCCGTCAAAGCCGCCATGCAGAGCGCGCGCCTCGGACGGAAGCGTCCCCCCGGATGCGCCGGGCGCCTTTCTTCGCGCCGCTGTCGCGGGCGAACGGCGCGGTTCTGGCGAGAGCCGCGGCCCGGCGGCTGTCGAGCTGCCCGAGTTCCGGCACTGGCCGAGCAGAGCGGCGGCCGTGACCGGGGCGCTCAGCAAGGCGGTCCGGCGCACTTTCGGCGCGGATATCCCTGTCCAGCGCTGTCAGGTTCACAAGGGCCGCAACATCACCGACCGTCTCGCCGCGAAACATCACGCCGGCGTGCGGCGGACGCTCAGACAGGCCTGGTAACTTGATGACGCCGACAAGGCCGAGCGGCTGATGCGCAGCCTGGCCCGGCGGTTCGAACAGGAGGCTCCGGACGTCTCCCGGTCGACACTTGAGGGCCTGGACGAGGTACTGACCGTCTCCCGGCTCGGCCTGCCGTCAGAGCTGCGGCGGTCGCTGGCGAGCACGGACATCATCGAATCGATGAACAGCACGGTCCGGCAGGTCTGCCGCAACGTGAAGCGCTGGAGAAACGCCGGGACAGCCCGCTGCCGGCATGACAGCGGCCGGGAAGGGTTTCCGCCGCATCAAGGCGTACAGGCAGCTGCCCGTTCTCAAACAGGCTCTCATCGAACATCGCTGAAAGAATCGGCTTGACCGGCTCAAGGACGCCGCGTAGATAGTCGACAGGCAGCATCGCTCATGCGGGTTTCAACACCAATCGGGACATCCCCGCCGAAATCAACAACTTGAAAAATCCGTATATTTGTTCCGAAACTTACTGCGCAAATCCGGGCCAAATCCATGCTGATCGGGTATGCGAGGGTCTCAACGACCGGACAGAACCTGGAAAGCCAGGTCGAGCACCTTCAGGCCGAGGGCTGTGATACGATCTTCCAGGAGAAGATAACGGGGTTTGATCGACGCCGACCTCAGTTCGAAAAAATGCTCAGCGCGCTGCAACCGGGTGATACGTTGATCGTCATCAGCCTCGACCGCCTCGACCGATCAACCAATGATCTCTTTGCCATCACCCAGAAAATTGAGACCGCCGGGGCCTCGTTCCGCTCCCTTCGGAGCCATGGGCGGACACAACAAGTTTGATGGGAAAGTTCTTACTCACTGTTTTTGCTGGATTTTCTGAGCTTGAGCGCAACATCATTAATGAACCTACAGAAGAAGGCCGAGCCTCTGCCAGAAAGCGCGGCGTAAAGTTCGGGCGAAAGCTCAAGCTGACCCTGCATCAACAGGATCAGGTCAGGGCCATGCTCAAAGAGGGCCAATCCATCCGCGCCATCGTGCGCCACTTCAACGTCGGCGTCGCAACTATCGACCGCATCAAGAGGAAAACTGTCCTCTCATGAAAATCTTGCCGTTTTAAGCCCCTTCGTGCGTACAGGGCCAACATGCGGTGAATGAGGATGAATATACAAAACTGTATTGCTTGAATATTCGCTTTTGGATATTCATATAGCAAGCAGGAGGATATTCGTATGCCGCTCTATATTCGGGATGATAGCGTTGATGCACTGGCGGAACAGGTCAAGAAAGTGACTGGTGCCAGCTCCAAAACTGACGCTGTTCGCGCAGCTTTGCAAGCACAACTAGAAGCTGCAAAAAACAAAAAGCCGCTCTTGGAACGTGTATACGAGCTGCAGGGGCAAGCCGATGAAATCGGCGCTGCTGACCCTGCTTTCGACATGAAGAAATTTTCTGACGCTATGTGGGATGAAGCCTGATATTCATTGATGCATCTGCCATTGTCGCGATCTTGAATCGCGAATCTGGTTACGAAGAGATCGTGAAACGTATCAACGATAAGAAGAATGGTCGTTTCGTCTCGCCGTTGGTCCGGTTTGAGGCCGTTGCGGCGCTTGCCCGTTCCCGGTCGGGCGCAAACCGTCCAACTCCGGATCAGTTCAAGCTGGCAGAACAGGTCGTCTCTGGTTTTTGCGACAGTCTCAAGGCCCGGGACATAGACATAACCCATACCGTAGGTCAGCGTGCCCTCCGGGCCGCGCGTACCTATGGGAAATTTGTGGGTCATGAGGCGGATCTGAATTTTGGAGATTGCTTCGCCTATGCCTGCGCATCGTCCTACAATGCCCGCCTTGTCTACAAAGGCGATGATTTCGCTAAGACAGATCTAGCCTGATCGTAGGCTTGCCGCTTCCGGAACCTATCCACGACCCCATCATATAAAGCCGTCGCGAAGCGGCCCTGTGCGCGCTGCCCTAGTAGTCAAACATGGCAGGATTGATGATACAGGTGGGTTGGGAGCAGCAACCGGAAGCTCAAAATCGTTAAATGTCGGGGATCTAAGGCACTATCTTTGTTCATCAATTCAGCGTTGATCGACTACTAGTGCCTTCCGGACGCGGAGATAATTCATGGCCGTCAGGCCATGGGTGTCAATTTCGATTCCGGGTCGCTTCCGCTTTCGCGAAGCGAATCGGCAAGGTCTTCGGCAGGAACCGCCGCGTCTTCATCAGTCTGGATACGGACATTTTCGATATTGGATGTGATGCCGGCCTGCAGACGGTCCGCCGAACGCGTGAGCGGAACCGGTTCTCCGCCGCCGTTCAGCGGACACTGAAAGAAACAAAAGCCGAATGTGTCGCAGCCGGTGAACCGATACACGCTTTCCTGCGCGAGATAAGTCAGACCGCCGAGGCTGCGGGTATCTGTCCTTCGTCAGTTCCTTGTCCAGCCGGGAGCATCTTCCGGAAAATTCCCCGGCAGAAAATGAAAAATGGCCATTCACCCCCTCCCATATGCGCGGGAAGACCGTCCAATAGTCAGTTCCCCGGAAGTGCCGCAAGCAGGCTGCGGCCGGATCCGGCCATCGCCGAGGCCGCGGAAACAGGTTCTCCCGGCAGGTCGATTCGGCGCAATCCGCAGATTTACGGTTCACACTGCGGGGGACTTGGTTTATGCTGCCGGTTGTGAATGAACATTTTGCGGCTGCATTCGAGGCAGCCGCCGACGAAGAAGGAATGCGTATATGGAATATGCCGCTCCGACCACGCTGGAAGGCGCCGTTCAACTGGCCAGCGAAGCTGAAGGCAGCGTCCGGTATCTGGCAGGAGGAACCGATGTGCTGGTTCAGCTCCGGTCTGAAATTCATGAGCCTGCCTTGATGATCGACCTGAAACGGATTTCCGGCATGCTTGACGTAATACGGACCGCCGAGGGCGGGTGGGAAATCGGGGCGGCGGCGCCCGGAACCGTGATCGGCGCGATATCCGAACTGCGCAATGCCTGGCCGGGTGTCGTCGAAGCCGTGGAGCTTATCGGATCAACCCAGATTCAAGGCAGGGCGAGCCTGGCAGGCAATCTGTGCAATGCCTCGCCGGCCGCTGACAGCGTGCCGGCGATGGTCGCCGCGGGCGCGACCGCATCCATTGCCGGCCCGGACGGCAGCCGGGAAGCCGATGTGGGCGGGATTGCGTCGGGACCGGGCAGAACCAGCCTCGGAAAAGGAGAAATCGTCGCCTCCATCAATCTTCCCCCGAGACGCGCCGCGGGCGCGGATGCCTATCTCCGTTTCATTCCGCGGACGGAAATGGATATCGCGGTGGTAGGCTGCGCGGTGAATCTGACTCTTGACGGCGATCAGATCGCGGATGCGTCCGTCGCCCTCGGGGCTGTAGCCCCGACCGTCGTGTCGGTGCCGGAAGCCGCCGATGCGATTCGCGGCACCCGTTTGGAAGACGATGCGCTTGACCGGCTGGCCGAAGCCTGCCGGGCGGCGTGCCGGCCGATTGATGACAAGCGGGGAACCGCTGAGTACAGAACCAGCATCGCGGGCGTGCTCGGGCAAAGGGCCGCGCGGATTGCGTATCAACGGGCGGGACGTTCCAAATGACGATGATTCATGTGAAGACAACGGTCAACGGCGATCCGGCGGAGTTTCTCTGCGATCCCCGCGAAACCATGCTGGATTCTCTGCGCGACCGGCTGAATCTGACGGGAGCGAAAGAAGGCTGCGGGACCGGTGACTGCGGCGCATGCTCGATTATTCTCGACGGAGAAGTGGTCTGCGCCTGCCTGATGCTGGCATCCGAGGCCGACGACAGGGAAATCGAAACCGTGGAAGGGATGGCGGACGGCGAAAACCTGCATCCTTTGCAGAAGAAATTTCTGGAGCACGCCGCTTTGCAGTGCGGCGTCTGCACGCCGGGAATTCTGGTGGCGTCAAAGGCGCTGCTGGAGCGCAACCCCGATCCCACCGAGACCGAAGTCCGCTACTGGCTGGCCGGAAATCTCTGCCGGTGCACCGGATACGATAAAATTGTGCGGGCGGTGATGGATGCCGCCGCCGAAATGAGGAGAATGTGATCATGGCGCTGGACGATGCAGGCGTAAAAGAATTCCGGGTCGTCGGCACACGGCCGGTCCGGCCCGACGGAGTCGACAAGGTGACCGGCCGCGCGAGGTTCGGGGCCGACGCGTCCGCCCCCGGCATGCTGCACGGCGCGATTCTGCGGTCTCCGCACCCGCATGCGCGGATCGTGTCCATCGACGTATCGCGCGCGCAGGCCGATCCATCGGTCAAGGCTGTCGTGACCCGGAGCGATTTCGTCGACGGCCTTGACGGCGAAAACTGGAATATCCTGGAAAATATCATGGCCGGCGACCGGGCGCTGTATGACGGGCATGCGGTCGCCGCCGTCGCCGCGACCTCCGCTCTGGCGGCGAAGGAGGCCCTGCGCCTTATCGACGTGACCTATGAGCCGCTCCCGTTCGTGACAGACGTCGATGAAGCGATGAAGCCCGGCGCGCCGGTCGTCCGGGAAGGAGTCGCGGATGAAAGCGTTCCGGAAGGGATGCATCCCAACGTCGTCCGGTTTCACGAAAACGGGCACGGCGATGTCGACAAGGGCTTCGCGGAAGCCGACATCGTCATTGAGAGGTCATTCGTGACCGAGGCGACCCACCAAGGCTACATCGAGCCGCATGCCTGTCTGGCGCAGCTGGGTCCGGACGGAAAGGGCGAGCTTTGGTGCTGCACGCAGGGCCATTTCGCCGCGGCGCGCATCTGCGCACGGCTGGTGGGAATCGACGCGAGCCAGCTGCGCGTGACGGCCTCCGAAATCGGCGGCGGATTCGGCGGCAAGACGACCGTTTTCATTGAGCCGGTGGCGCTCGCGCTGTCGAGAAAATCCAACCGGCCGGTCAAGATCGTCATGTCGCGCGCAGAGGTGTTCCGGGCCACCGGACCGACATCCTCCGCTTCGATGGATGTGAAAATCGGCATGCGCAGGGACGGCCGCATAACGGCGGCCGAGGGTGAATTCCGCTTGCAGGGAGGCGCCTTTCCGAATTCGCCGATGGAGTTCGCCGCCATGTGCGCATTCGCGCCCTATGATTTGGATCACGTCCGGAGCGCCGGCTGGGATGTTCTTTGCAACCGGCCGAAACAGGCCGCTTACCGGGCTCCGGGATCTCCGATGGGGGCGTTCGCGGTTGAAAGCGTCATTGATGAACTCTGCAATGAACTCGGACTCGATCCGATAGACGTCCGTTTGATGAACGCTGCGAAAGAGGGTTCGCGCGCCGCTTTCGGCCCCCGCTTTAAGCGGATCGGACTGATCGAGACGCTGGAGGAGGCCAAAGCGCATCCGCATTACAGAGCGCCGCTCAAGCCGGGGCAGGGCCGCGGCATTTCCTGCGGCTTCTGGTTCAATCATTCCGGCGAGACGTCGGTTTCGCTGGCCCTTTCTTATGACGGCACGGTTTCGCTTTCGGTGGGCACGCCCGATATCGGCGGGTCCCGCGCCTCGATGTGCCAGATGGCCGCGGAGGAACTTGGCATCCCCTATGAAAATGTCCGCGCCACGGTCGCGGATACCGGCAGTCTGGGTTACAACGACATCTCCCACGGCAGCCGCGTGACCTATGCTTCGGGGCTGGCGACCATAAAGGCGGCTCAGGACACCATCAGGAAACTGTGCGCCCGCGCCGCCGCCCAGTGGGGAATCGATGAAGAAGCCGTCGTCTGGGAAAACGGCTGCGCGCGGCCTTCGGGTTCCAATGCAGGCGATTTCGATCCGCTCAGCTTGGCGGATATCGCGGCTGACATGGGCGAGACCGGCGGTCCGATCGCCGGTCATTTCGAGATCACGCCGCAGGGAGCGGGCGTCAGTTTCGCGACCCATATCGTCGATGCGGAAGTCGACAGGGAGACCGGTGCCGCCAAAGTCGTCCGCTACACTGTGGTGCAGGACGCAGGCAAAGCGATCCATCCGTCTTATGTCGAAGGCCAGTTCCAAGGCGGGGCCGCGCAGGGCATCGGCTGGGCCCTGAACGAAGAATATGTGTACGGCGAGGACGGAAAACTGCAGAATGCCGGATTCCTGGATTACAGAATCCCTGTCGCCTCCGACCTGCCGTTCATCGACACGGTGATCGTGGAAGTTCCGAATCCCGGCCATCCCTACGGAGTGAGAGGCGTCGGGGAGACTTCGATCTGCCCGCCGCTCGCTGCGATCGCGAACGCGGTTTCCAATGCCGCCGGAGTCCGGATGACGCATTTGCCGATGTCGCCGCCGCGCCTGTTGAAGGCGATTCAGGAGGCCGGGCTTGGTTGAAGTCGTCCTCTGGTCAAGTCTCCGCCGGTTCGCGGACGGCAGCCAGAGCGTGGAGGTGGATGCCGGCACCGTGGGCGGAGTGCTCAAAGGGCTGGCCGAGATCCATCCGGCATTGAAGCCCCATATCGACCGCGGGGTCTCGGTCTCCGTTGACGGAAGAATTATCGCGGCAGGCCTGAATGAGCCGGTTGCGCCTGACAGTGAAGTCGTGCTGCTGCAGCGGATCAAAGGCGGTTAACCTGACCGGCTGCCGCTGGAATGAGACGGTGTCTCCGGCCGGCGCATATTGATCAAGATGTTCCGCGATGAATGACCGGGTTTCGGCATTCGGACCGGTTCCGCCGATGACGGCGGCCATTGCGGCCGTTATCGGACTTTTTGAAATCGGCATGACCGTTCTTGAAATGCCGTTCATCCGAGGGGCGGTCTGGTATGACCGGACGGACCTGTTTCTGACTTTCGGTTTTGATCCGGTCATATTCCGCTTCGGCTTGCAGATGTCATTCGTTTTCCGGGATGCCGCCGGCATGTTCAGCGGAGCTCCCGTGACTCTTCTGACCTATCCGTGGGTTCATCCGGGGTTCGTGCCGGCGTGTTTCAGCTCCATGCTCGTTCTCTGCATCGGAAGCCTGCTGAGCAGGCTGGTCGGCCAATGGGCCTCGGCCTCGGCGTTTTTCCTCAGTTCCCTGGCCGGCGGGCTGGCCTTCGCCGCCCTGCCGGAATTGGACGGTTTCCTTATCGGGGCTGTGCCGGGCGGTCTCGGAATGACTGGTCTGCTGGCAGGCCTTTTCCTGATCGAGCACGGCAAGGGCAACCCGGCGGTTAATCCCGCTATGGTCGCGTTTCCGTATCTGTTCATCGGGATCAAGATCGTTCAGGATATGCTGTTCGCGCCTTCCGGCTATTGGTGCGCGCACACGGCGGGGTTCGCGGCCGGCCTGCTGATGTCGCTGGCGGCGCACGGCAGCCTGTCTTATATGAGAGCCGGACTGAGGAGGCTGTTCAGCAGTTGAAACATGTTCCGCGGCCGGATCACCGTTTCAGCAGGCGGCGGAGGTCATCGCGCCGCAAAGCGCCGAGCAGAATCAGCATGCAGCCGTAAATCAAGGCACCGCCCAGCACCATCCCGGCCAGCCAAGCGTAGCGCAGCGGCGAGCCGGCTGCGCCGCCGAGGTCGAGGTCAGCCGCCGAATGCAGGGCGATTCCCATGACGGCGGCCGCGGCGAGAATCTTCGGCATGGCGGTCAGACAGCGTCTGTCGAGGCTTGCCGCCGAACCCATCAGGCGCGCGCGGGCAAGCAGCAGAATCAGCAATGCCCATCCTGCCAGGGAGGCTCCCAGCGCAGCCGACAGATATCCCAGACTCGCCGCCAGCCCGACGGCGGCCGCGGCGTTGATGATCATGGCCACAACTGCGCACAGGAACGGCGTCCGCGTATCGTGCCGCGCGAAAAACTGTGTCTGAACTACTTTCTGCAGAACGAACGCCGGAAGGCCGGCTGCGTAAACAGTCAGCGCGGCGGCGGTCGCTGTTGAATCGGCTTCGGTGAAGCTTCCTCTTTCAAACAGAATCCGGATTATCGGCAGAGGCATGACGGCGAGAGCCACTGAAGCCGGAACGGCGAGCGCCAGCGCCGTTTCCGCCGACCGGCTGTAGGCCTCCCGCGCGCCCGCGCCGTCTCCGGCGGCGAGCCGTTTCGAAAGGCCGGGGAGCAGCACGATACCGATGGCGATTCCGACCACTCCCAGAGGCAGTTGATACAGCCGGTCGGCATAGTTCAGCCAAGCGACGGCGCCGTCGAACACGCTGGCGACCTGCCGTCCGATGAGCAGATTGATCTGAACGACGCCGCCCGCCAGAGCCGCCGGCGCCGCGATGACGGCCAGCCGTTTCATTTCCGGAGTGAACCGGGGCCGCCGCAGCCGAATGGAGATGCCGGCCCGCCGCAGAGCCGTCCACACCAGAAGCAGCTGGGCGGCGCCTGCCGCAGGAGCCGTCCATGCCAGAGTCAGCGCGATGTCCGATCCGTAAGCGCCGGACGCGAGCAGCGCGGCGATGAAAAACGCGTTCAGCAGCGACGGCGCCGCGGCGCTGGCCGCAAAACGGCCGGCGGCGTTCAACATTCCCGAAACGAGGGCCGCCAGCGAGATGAAAAAGACATATGGAAACACGATGCGTCCGAAAAGCACGGCAAGACCGAACCTGCCGTCGCCGATGAATCCGCTTGCCATGGCGACAACCAGCGCCGGCATCGCCAGCTGCGCCAGCACAGTGAGAAGAATCAGCGCTGAGGCGAGCCCGGCGAGCGCCTCTTCGGCGAATTCCGCGGCGCCGCCGGACTTGAGCTTTTTCGAGTAAAGCGGCACGAACGCCGTGTTGAAAGCGCCTTCCGCGAAAATGCGCCGGAACATGTTCGGAAGGCTGAAGGCGATCAGAAACGCTTCCGCCGCGGGGCCCGCGCCCAGCAGCGCGGCGAACACGACATCGCGGACAAATCCCAGCGCGCGGCTCGCCAGCGTCCAGAGGCCGACAGTGAGAAATCCCCGCGACAGCGGTTCCGGGGCCCCAGCCTGTCGGCGACGCGGCGGCGCCGGGCCGGCGGCGCTCAAACCAGGCCGGCCTGATTACGATCCCCGGCCCGAGTAGCTGCGGGGAGCCGCGGAAATGATCTGGACGCGGCTGTTCCGGACTTCCGCGACGGCCAGGGATCTTTCGATTCTGCCGTTCCCGGCGAAGCGGAACGGTCCTGTCGCTCCTTTGAATCCCTGCGGGCTGCGCAGCGCTGAGATATCGGCGCGGCCTGATCCGCCCGCCATCATGCCGCGCGCGGCGATGACGCCGTCATACGCCAGGCCAGCCAGCGGATGAGGAGCTTCGCCGAATTCATACTGGTAACGGTGGCTGAAGCTGGCCATGAGATTGGGATCCGGCAGCGGGAACCATCCGCCCTGAAGGCCGCTGTTGCCGAGGTTGCTTTCGGGAATGTCCCAGCGCGTGAGTCCTGCGAACTTGATCTGTTCGGTGTCGACGCCGGCTTCCGGCAGAAGCTGCCCGAGCAAAGACAGCGCACCGGCCGTGTCAGCCGTGAAAACGATAACATCCGATTCGGTCATCCGCACGGCGTCAACTATTCCGGGAATGGAGTCGACGACGCCCTTCTGGGAGAATTCATAGGAGATGCTGTTGCCCAGAACGGCGCCGTGCGCCTGCGCGGCTGTTTCCACGGCGGCTTTGCCCGCGACGCCCTGCGGATTGCGCGCATATACTGAAAGGACTTGCCGCCGGCCGTTGGCGGAAGCGAACTGAATGATCCGCTCCGCCGCATTTTCAAAGGTGTGGCCGAGAACGAACAGGTTGCCGCCGATTATCGAACTGTCGTTGGAAAAGCTGAGAACCGGCACGCCTCCGTCCGCTGCGACGGCGGCTGCCCGGACCGCCGCGTCTTTGAAAACCGGCCCCAAGATGACCGAGGCGTTGTCGTCAAGCGCTGCTTTGGCCGCTTCAGCCGCGCCTTCCGCGCTGCCGCGGGTTTCATAAACCCGCAGTTCCATTCCGCCGTACGACTGATCAAGAAGCGCGAGCCGGGCGCTGTTCTCCAGACTTGCCGCAAGGGCGACCAAGTCCTTCCTGCTGTCATCTCCGTAGGGCAGCAGAAGCGCGACCCTGCCTTCGCCGCCTGTCCGCACCTCCTGCGGAGGGGAAGGCCGGCTCGGCGCCGCTCCGTCATGCCCGCACGCGGCCAGCAGCAGGCCGCCGGTCAGGGCGGCGGCTCCCGCGGTCCGCCGCATCATGTTGCCTGTCATCGCAACCTCCTGTTTGTTCTCGGGCTGGATTCTAGCGTGAATCCGGCGTAATACAAAGGCCGCATTTCTTGACGAAGGATCAAAGCGGAAACCGCCCGCTCCGGTGTTTGATGGCCGCCGCCGAAAAGGAATTCCCGCCCGGGCTGTATTTGGTGGCGACACCGATCGGATCCGCCCGCGATATCACGCTGCGGGCTTTGGATGTGATGCGGACCGCGGATGTGATCGCGGCCGAGGACACGCGCTCCGCGCGCCGGCTGATGGCTGTTCACGGGATCGGCTTGGCCGGGCGGCGGCTGATCTCCTACCATGACGGCAACGGTTCCCGGCAGAGGCCGGCTGTCCTGCGGCAGCTGAAAGCCGGCAAAAGCGTGTGTCTGGTCAGCGATGCCGGCTCGCCCCTTATCGCGGATCCGGGATTGAAACTGACCCGGCAGGCTGCGGCGGCCGGGATTTCCGTTCATGTCGTTCCCGGTCCGTGCGCTGTGATCGCTTCGCTGTCTGTCTCCGGTCTGCCCACGGACCGGTTCATGTTCGCTGGATTTCTGCCGGCGCAGGCAGCTGCGCGCTCGCGGTTTCTCGAAGAGCTGGCCGGAATTCAGGCAACGCTGGTGTTCTTCGAGTCGGCCCGCCGTCTGGCGGATTCACTCGGCGCGATCAGGGACGCGATGGGTCCCGGAAGGCGGGCGGCCGTTTGCCGGGAGATCACCAAGAAATTTGAGGAAGTGTGGCAGGGGAGCGCGGCGGAGCTGGCGGAACGGGCCGCGGAGACGCCGCATAAGGGCGAAATCGTGATTCTTCTGGACCGTCAGGAGCGCGAAGACCCTTCCGCGGCGGAATTGGAAACCGATCTGCGGCGGGCGATGTCCCGCATGTCGGTCCGGGACGCTGTGGAAGTTGTTTCCCGGTCGCACGGCGCGAAACGGCGCGACGTCTACCGGCTTGCGCTTTCCATCGGTCTGGAGAGCTGACGTATCCGGCTGACCTGTCCGGGAGACGGCGCCGCCGCATCCGGCGCGGCTTGGAAATCAGGCTTCGCTGCGGTAGTTGCGCGGCGGGGCGGAAACGGAGGTTTGCCGATGCGGCTGCGGGTTGCGATCCAGATGGATCCTGTCGGTTCCATGGACATTGAAGCCGACAGCACATTTGCCTTGGCAATGGAGGCTCAGGCCAGGGGCCATGAGCTGTTCTGCTATCTACCGCAGAGTCTGGCATATCAGGAAGGTCGGATCGAAGCCCAAGGCTGGCCGCTTGCAGTTCGGAGGGTTCTCGGCGACCATTACAGCCTGGGCGGTTCTGCCGCGCGGCGGCTGGACAGTTTCGACACGGTTCTGCTGCGCCAGGATCCGCCTTTCGATATGGCGTATGTCACCACCACGCATCTGCTGGAAATGATCGCGGATGATGTTCTGGTGGTGAATGACCCGTTCTGGGTCCGCAACCACCCCGAGAAGCTGCTGGTTCTTGATTTCCCCGGCCTGATTCCGCCCACGGCCATTACCCGTGACATCGGACGGCTGCGCGGATTCCGCACCCGGCACAGGGATGTCGTTCTCAAACCTTTGTTCGGCAACGGCGGGGCCGGCGTGTTTTTGGTCCGGGAGGACGATCTCAACTTTAACGCATTGTGCGAGATGTTTCTCCAGTCAAGCCGGGAACCGGTCATCATCCAGAAATATCTTCCTGATATCAGACGCGGAGACAAGCGCATCATTCTGGTGGATGGCCGGCCTGTCGGGGCATTGAACAGAGTTCCGGCGAAGGGCGAGGCCCGGTCCAACCTTCATGTCGGCGGCCGCGCTGAAAAAGTCGTTTTGTCGGAGCGCGATCTCGAGATCTGCGCGCGTATCGGTCCGCTGCTGTCGGAACACGGACAGTTATTCGTCGGCATTGACGTGATCGGCGGATACTTGACGGAAATCAATGTGACCTCGCCGACCGGAATTGTTGAACTGGAGAGATTTGACGGGATCAATGCCGCCGGTTTGATCTGGGACGCGATCGAGAAGAAAGCCGGCTGACGGGCTTCTGACGGAAACCGCTGCAACTGGAAATGGAACGGCTGGTCAAACAGGATGAAAGATCAGTTGCCGAACGTCGCTGTCGCCAATCTTCATTCCCGCTTCACGGGCATTTCCGCAACTGTCCTTTCGCTTGTTCCCGAACAGCGGAAACTGATCGAAGTCGCTGTCGTGGACTGGGGCGGGCTTGGTCTCGACGGCTGCTGGACCCTGCGGCAGCTTTGGCTTGCAGGCTTCCGCCGCCCGGAAAACGCGCGGTTCAGGGTACTCCATTGCCGCCGTGGGGTTGACATGGCGGCAGGAATTCTGCTGCGCGCGACACCCGGACAGCGGTGGCGGTTGTTGTTCACTACAGCCGCCAACAAACCGCCCGGGCGGACGTTGCGGAGTCTGATGAATTCGATGGACGCAATCGTCGCGACTTCGGAGAAAAGCGCCGGATTGGTTCCGTGGCACAGCATCATAGTGCCTCATGGCGTAGACATCAGCTATTTCCGCCCGGCTGAGGAGGCCAGCGGATCCCGGCGCGTGATCGGATACGCCGGGCGGATCCGGCGTTCAAAAGGGGCCGACCTCTTCGTAAGGGCGATGATCCGCCTGCTTCCTTCATGGCCGGGCTACACAGCCGAGCTCGCAGGGCTGTGCCGGCCGCGTCACAAGGATTTTCAGAAGGATTTACAACGCGAAATCGCAGCGAACAATCTGGAAGAACGGATTCGGTTCCGCGGCCACGCCGGACGTGCGGAACTGTTGGAATTCTACCGGAAACTGGCGATTTGCGTGACGCCGTCCCGAATCGAAGGATTCGGGCTTGTGCCTCTTGAAGCGATGGCCTGCGGCACGCCCGTTGTGACATCCGACGCCAGCCCGGTCTGGCCGCGGATCGTGGATGAACAGGCCGGCGCCGTCGCTCGGTCAGGAGATTTGAAAAGTCTTATGTCCGCGATCGGAAATTTGCTGGCACGCCCGGATTTAGGCGGCGGCATGCGCTCAGCGGCGCGAGAGAGAGTTGAGAGGCATCATCCGATTTCCGGCGAGGCGGCGGAATTGGCCGCAATCTACCGGCAGCTGATGCGGGGCAGGAAATTTCCGCGCCTCAAAGGCGAGCGGGCTCCGCCGCGCGGGCGCGCGGCTACGGAAGAGCGCTGAATTCCAGCAATTCCCAGATGCCGTCTTCATAACGCAGAAGTGTCAATGACAGATTTCTGACCGGTTTGGCCAAGAGGCTCGAACGGTCCGCATTCCCGGCCCGGCTGGCCTGCGATAGTATGGTGCCGAAATGTGAGACGGCGACCAGCGTCTGCCCCGGAAACTGATTCATCGTCCGGCGCAGACAGCGGCTTGCGCGGTCGGACAATTCCTGCCAGCTCTCTCCTCCGGGTGTTCCGGAATTTGCCGGATCCGACCAGAACCGCCGCGATTCCTCAGGATGTGATTGCGAGATCTCTTCGGCGGTCTTTCCTTCCCATGCGCCGAAATTGATTTCCCGGAGTCCCTTGGCGTCCGGGAGGCGGCGTCGGTTTCCGGTGATCGCATCCGCGGTTGCGCTGGCTCGTTTGAGATCAGATGCGACAATGATCGCGTTTTCAGGAATGCTGCCCCGCACACGGGCGATCGCATCTGTATCCGACAGGTCGGCTTCAATATCGGTCCAGCCGATGAGCGCCGGCGTGTGTGTGGGCGCGTGGCGGACCCAAATCACCGTGGTCTTTATAGCCATTCCGGTTTTTGCCCCTTCAGCGTCACCGGCAGTCCGGCGACTGTGAGAATCACCAGTCCGGCATGTGATGCGGTCAATTGATTCACAAGTCCCAGATCATTCGAGAACCGCCGGGACAGGGCATTGTCCGGGATGATTCCCATTCCCGTTTCGCCGGACACCATGACCACCGGGCTGGAGCATGATTCCGCCGCCCTTATCAGATCCGCCGCCGCGGCCTCAATACAGAGGCCGTTTGTCATAAGGTTCAGAACCCACATGGTGAGACAGTCAATGAGCACGGCATCCCATCCGGCCGGCTGCCGCAGAATTTCCGCGACCGCGGCAGGCTCTTCAATTGTCAACCAATTCGCGCCGCGACGCTCCTGATGCAGTCTGATTTTATTCCGCATCTCGGCGTCGCCTGCCGCCGCTGTCGCGATATATGCCGGCCGGCTGCCTGATCTTTCTGTCAGCCGTTCCGCCAGCCGGGATTTTCCGCTCGCGGCGCCGCCCAGAACCAATGTGAGATTCGTTGCCACCCGCGGAGTTTCCGGCGAAATCCAGTCGGACGCAAGCTTGTGCCTTCATGAGCGATCAGGAGCGCATGGCCTTCAAGATTCAGGCGGTACGCGATCATCTAACCGGAGTTCCCACCGGCGGCCTTTCAAAGTCCCATACTTATATAGGCGATCCTATTCCCGCTTTCTCTCGGCGACAGCGTCTCGGACCTGGATCGCCCAGTGCAGCCGCTTGAGACCCTGCGAGACCTTTTTCGTTCCCGGGAGCGGCTGCCTCGGCGAGGGATGAAAGCCGACGAGGCGCCCGATGTCTATGACCGCCGCCCTGATGTCGGGCGGCTTTCCGTCCGGCAATCTCGTGAAGTTCCGGTGCCCCTGCGACTCCAGCAGCGCACGGAGCAGGTCGAGGTCTTTCTCCGGGAACACCTCAGTCGCCGGGGTCTCGGGGCGCTCCCGGGCGAGGACGGTCGCGGCATGCACGGCATCGGCCTCCCCCTCCGCCGGCCGGATCTCGAGGCGGGCGACGCGCTCCCTGCGGGATCGCGGGCCGCCGGCGGCCGGGATCGTCAGTTCTGTCACCGCGACGGGCCGGCCGCGACATGCTGCTGAAGACAACTCTCTGCCGCCGTCCGCGCGCACTGTTTCGCTGAGCGGCTTGCGCGCGGTGGCAACGCGTTTCCGTCGTTCACGGCGCAGGCGAGCAGATCCTGGAAGTCGCCCTCGCGGTCGCAGACGGAGACTGCACGCGTATCCGGGCAGGTCGCCGCGAGCTCCCCCGCCCGCTCGAGCCCCGCGATCCAGCGCCGGCTGTCCTCCCCGGGCTCCTCCCGGAAGGCCGCGGCTGTCGCGAACAGGCCCAAGGGCCGGCCCTCCGGCGTCACCGCCAGCCCGGCATGGGCGAGGATGCCGGCGCTGCCCTTGCCGCCGCCGATCCGGGTTGGGCCTTTAGTCGCCGCTGGTCCGGTGTAGTTGATCGCCCTCGTGTCCTGTACGGCAAGGATGAAAGGCTCAGTCCGGCAGCTGTCGGCGGTCGCCTCGAAATGCGATTCCATAATGTGTTCCATGGAGATACTCGGGTTCGACAGCAGCCGGTACGCGGCCTTCTGTTTCGCCTTTTCCGGAAAGATGACCGGCAGGTTCTCGCCTGTGTTTTTCATCCAAGCCCGGCCCATGTCAATGATGCGCCGCCGCACCCGCCCGTCGGTGCAGCGCGTGCGCCCGTACTGCCGCTCCGACCAGTCCGCGTCCGTGCCGTCGTAGACGCCCGCCAGCGCGCCGACCGGGCGCCGCTTCGTCCTGCAAAGCGTCGTCCGCCAGCCGTGCTCCAAGGCCAGGACCCGCACCGTGCCGGCCTCGCCCCGGCACCCGCCGGTCCGCCCGGCGACGGACCAGTCCGCGCAGTGATAGCAGTAGCCGCTGTGCTCCTGGCCGATATGAGTGTAGGCCGCCGCCGGGCGCACCGCATAGCGGGCCTCCCAGTCACCGGCTACCCGCCGCGCGGCCATGCGCAGAACCCGGGAGGCCAGACCGTAGACCCGGACGCCGGGAAGCAGAAGAAACCGATGATTGCAAATCACACGCCCGATATCAGCGGCGCGGGCGTCGGCGGACCATCAGAGCTGTTCGTCCCGCGCCCGGAGCTGCCAGGTCGCGGGCCCGAAGCCGATCCCGCCGAACGTGCCGCAACGCTCCGAGCGGAACTGGTAGCGCACCTGCCCGCCCGGCGACCGCGACTGTCCCAGCGGGTGGTGCGCCGCTGCCATCGCCTCCCAGAGCCGGCGGTCGGATCGGGCATGCCGCGCGGCGGCGGAAGCTCGAGCACTGGGCGCTTCGCGAGCGTCGGCAATGCCGCCGCCGACAGGCACAGCCGGCCGAGGGAATTCCGCCAGCTGGTGCGCTCGCACAGCTCGCGGGCCAGACCGTGACGGGTGTTGTCGCCGGAGCGCAGCGCGCCGGCGAACCAGTCAAGCGTCTGCGAATCAAAATGGCGGAGACCTATCTGCATGCCCGCAGCATGCACGAAACAGATTACATATATTAAGTGTGGACCGCTGAAAGCGGCGAGGTGGCGCACGGAACCGCGGGTGCAGGCGCCACCAAGCACGGTTACCCGGAAAGATCAGCCCGTGAAGTCGAAATCGGCCTCGGTCAGCTGCGACGCCTGAATGTTCTCGACCACGATCGAGAATGTGTTGTCGGGATCGCCGATCACGGCGTTGTGTCCGCTCTGCTTGATGTCCAGATCGGAGAATTGGAGCTTCCCACGGATGACCAAGATGTCGGCGCCGTCCTCGAAGTCCAGGATGCGGTCGGTCTCGGATTCGCTGTCGAAGACGAATCGATCGGCACCGGCACCGCCGTGGAGCAGGTCGTTACCCTTGCCCCCGATCAGCGTGTCGTCGCCCGTCCCCCCCGAAAGCTGGTCGTCCCGATCGTGGCCGTGGAGCGTGTCGTTGCCCCCGAGGCCTTGGAGGATGTCCCGCCCGAAGGCGCCGTGGAGCGTATTGTCGCCGTTACCACCCCGGACGGTGAAGCCGATCCCGGAGGCCTTGAACTCGGCCAGCGACATGTCGCCGATCCGGACGGTTCCGCCGCCCGCGCCGCCGTCAACCTGCAACTCGCAGGCCCACCCGGTGTGCGAGAGGATGGTGCCGTCCGACGTGCCACCATCGCCGTAGACGATGACCGCGTCCATGGAGTAGAGTGCCTGGTGATCGGCGAACTGGAAGGGACCCATGTCTTGATCGCCGAAGTGAAACTCGATCGTGTCCTCCTTTCTCAGCTCGTACAGGTAGTCGAAGCCGTCGCCCGGATTGAAAATGTAGGTGTCGCCGTAGACCCGCCCCCCCCAGTCACCGCGAAGCCAGTCGTTGCCCTTGCCGCCGACCAGCACGTCGCAGCCGTAGCCGCCTGCAATCGTGTCATGGCCGCCGTGGCCGTAGAGCGTGTTCCAAGTCCATCCGGCACCGCCGTAGATGAACTCCGAGTCCTCGGTGCCGTGGAGTATGCTGTATCCGGTCTGGCCCTGACCGACGATGCGATTCAACTCGCCCGAGTGATTGCAGCTGTCGTCATCGTCGTCGTCTTCGATATCTAGCGGATTGCCGCCGTCGTTGTCATCGTCGTCGTCTTCGATATCCAGCGGATTGCCGCCGTCGTTGTCGTTGTCGTCGTCTTCGATATCCAGCGGATTGCCGCCGTCGTTGTCGTCGTCGTCGTCTTCGATATCCAGCGGATTGCCGCCGTCGTTGTCGTCGTCGCTCGTACTGGTGCCGTAAGCGACCGTTTCACTGTCGCCGCCGCCAGCAGGCAGGATGAAGTCGTTCGCATCTAGGCTGTTCGTCGATACGCCCGACAGCCTGATCGTGTCGCCGTCACCGCCGTAGCGAATGACGGCATCGGCCCCGTCCTGCTCGATGATCAGCCCCGCAAACCCGCCGGATACGCCATCAAGGCGAATCCTGTCGCCGTCCCCGAAGTCGGTAATGATGTCGGCGCCGTCTCCCGCCTCGAACACGAAGGTATCGGCGCCCTTGCCGCCCGTCAGCGTGTCGTCGCCGACCCCGCCGGTCAGCATGTCGGCGCCCTTGCCGCCGTCCAGCGTGTCGTCGCCCGCGCCGCCGTCCAGCATGTCGGCGCCCTTGCCGCCCGTCAGCGTGTCGTCGCCCGCGCCGCCGTCCAGCGTGTCGTCGCCCTTGCGGCCTCGCAGCGTGTCGGCGCCCTTGCCGCCGTCCAGCGTGTCGTCGCCCTTGCCGCCCGTCAGCGTGTCGTCGCCCTTGCGGCCTCGCAGCGTGTCGTCGCCCTTGCGGCCTCGCAGCGTGTCGTCGCCCGCGCCGCCGGTCAGCGTGTTCGCGCGATTGCCGCCCGTGAGCACCTTCCCGCCGGCCGAACCGCCGCTCAAGGCGTCGTCGTCGCCGTCATCGTTGCCGTCCGGCGGCGCACCCTGTGCAAGAACGTCCTGCGAGGCGGTGTCCTCGCCGCCGCCCTCCGGCGGGGCTGCCTCGACGGGAAGGAACCGGAAGTCGTCCGCGCTGAGGGAGGCCGCCGACACGCCCGACAGCCGGATGGTGTCGCCGTCGCCGTAGCGGATGACGGCATGGGAGCCGTCCTGCTCGATCGCCAGATCCCCGAAACCGCCGGACACGCCGGCGATCTCGATGATGTCGCCAGCCTCGAAACCGTTGATGCGGTCGGCCCCGTCGCCGACCGCGAACGCAAAGATGTCATGGCCACTGCCGCCATAGAGCGTGTCCGCGCCCCTGCCGCCGGTCAGCCTGTCGGCGCCCCGGCCGCCGAACAGGGTATCGTTGCCCGAACCGCCCTCAAGAGTGTCGTCCCCGTCGCCGCCATAGAGCGTGTCATCGCCCGTGCCGCCATAGAGCGTGTCGTCGCCCGCGCCGCCGTCCAGCACATCGTTGCCCGCGCCGCCGTCCAGCGTGTCATCGTCCGAGCTGCCGGGGTTCATGGCGAGAAAGTTCGCGTCGGCTGCCGGGCTTGTGGTTCCGCCCGTCAGCACATCGTCGCCGAGGCCGCCGGTCAGCGTGTCATTCCCAAGGCCGCCGGTCAGCGTGTCGTTCCCGAGGCCGCCGGTCAGGATGTCGCCGCCGAGGCCGCCGGTCCGGGAAATATCCTGTGTCATCACGTTCTCCTCTCAATGGTTCAATAGAAAGGACTCCATAAAGCATCCCGAGCCGAAAGGCAAGTCCGCCCGCCAAGGCGTCAGGACCATTTTATTGTCGGGCTTGGAGCACTGATGCGGCAGGGGACGGGCGTATTTGAGGCGGCCCGGGTTTTCCGCGCACCGGTTTCAGCATCCGCTGCCGGCGGATCAGCACTCCAGGCGCGCTTTTCGGAGCATCCGGGCACGTCTGTCCTGTCGTGCCGTCCGGCGGCGCATTCCCGGCGCATCGCGCGGGGTCAGGAGCGGCGGCGCTCGATGCGCCCGTGTCCCTTTTCGAAGGTCTCGAACGAGGGCGCGTCCTTGAAGTCGACAACCCTGAGGTCGTCGAGAATGGTCTCCTGGTTCTCTTTGACCGCAGTGACGACATAGTCGGCGCGCCGCCCGGGAAGCCGGCGGGCGGCCTCATGCTGAGCGCGCATCGCGTCCATGGCAGCGATGCGGCCCGCGGCGCCGACGCTGCCGGCGAGGTCCCGCACGGCGGGAATCTCGTTGCTCTTCGCGTCGACCTCGACTTGCCCGGGCGCTGTGCCGGTTCCGTGTTCGACGGCCGCGGCTGTCATCCGCCGCCCGTCCTCAGTCTGCTTGGAGGCACCGCGGATATCCTTGCCGTCCATGGCGAGCGGCGAGGATGTCATGGAAGGTTGTGATCGCAGGCACGGCGCAGTGCTTCCTCGACGGGCTGAAAAACGAGGCTGCCGCCGCGGGCCGCTCCTAGGTGAGCAAGGCGGTGAACTGAGCGAACGCGGTCACGCCGCGGCAGCCGGGCCGCGACGGCGATCGCTGGAACGGTTCTCAGCGGACAGCGCTTGCGGCACTCGGGGACCTCGCCCAAGCATGCGAACAGGCTGCGCAGCCCGGACGCGGCCATCGGCCCGGCGCTGTCGTGCCGCTCCGCGTTCCAGTTCTCCGGAATCGTGTCCCGGTTCAGCGCCTCGGCGGCGCCGTCGGTCAGTTCGTACATGAAGATCTCCTCAGGCCGGCCATGGCAGCGGAAGCGCGCGCCGCCGCCGGGCTCGCGGCCGAAACCGCGCGTCAGTACCAGCGAACGCCAGTTCGACGCGCGGCAGCAGGTTCCGGCGAAGCGCGGGACGGCTGCGAACGTCTCCGCGAGGAAAACCGGATATCCGTGCGCGGCTTCGATGTCGGCGGACAGCCGCCGAAGGCTCAGGCCGAGCACGCGGGACACTGGGTTCGGTATCCCCCTCGGTCTGAGAATGGCGAACCGGGAATTGTTCGCGATCAGATGCAGGCGCCGGAACTGCCGCTCCGCGGACCAGCCGATCCAACGGTCGCACGCGGCGAGTTTGAACGCGCCCGGCTGCCGGCCGGCTGGCGCGATCCAGGTCTCGCCGTGCAGGGCGACATGGCGCAGGCCCTTCCCGATGATGCCGTGAAACCGCAGGCAGTGATTCTCCTCCATAAGACGGTACTGGAGCCGGTGCTCGCGCGCCGCGGGTCGGACGCACCGCTGCCTCGCGAAGGTCGATGGAGGAATCCGGGGTCGGAAGAATCATAACAGCCGGAAGCTTACCGCATCGAAAACCGAATAGCTGGCCCGAAAATCAGCAAACGCCGATCGCCGGGCCGACAATAAAATAGCCCTGATTCTTCCCCTGATCGGGTGCAGGTCTCGCATGGCGAGACTAGTAGTCGAACATGATAGGATTGATGGCACGGGCGGGTTGGGAGCAGCAACCGGAAGCGTAAAACTCGTAACATGTCGGGCGCGTCTACTTCATTCTTCTTATCCATCAATACAACAGAGACAGATTGAATTCAAATGTTGATTCACCGCTTTCAGTGAACGAAGATTTTCCTGTTTTGACCAAATTCACGCTGATTTTAACCTGAACGGGCAATCACAATCGATGATTCTTCGTTTGTACCAGGGATCATCAATAAATGTCTGACGTTCGGATGGAGCGCGCTGACAGGCTCCGCGGGCGTTTCGAGCTCCATATGCCCGAATTTAAGGTGCCCGGCTGAATATCGCCGGGGGCGGAATCAGCGTGTCGAGCCGCCGGAGCCTGTGCCGGCGCATCCCGGACCGGGAGACGCTCTGCCGCGAGGTCCCGCCGCGGCGGAAAACTTGCGATGCCGACCCGGCCCGTGAAACAGCGGTTCACGGCCGAAGACGCGCACACTGAACGGCGCTCCCTCTGATTGTCAATGTGACAATGACGGACTGCCAGGCATCCGAGCGAATAGCCCGCCGCCATCAAACGATATCGTGTTGCTGTTTCCATTTCCGCAGCCGTTTGCGGGCATTGGCGTACGGCGATGACGTATTGAGTTGAATCATTCGGCCCATGGTGTGTTTCCCGTACCATGGTTCGCCGTACAGGCGTTGGTTGGTCTGACCGGAGATGAACACGACGATTTCCTGTGTTGCGATTTCGAAATCCTCCAAAAGCTGATCGAAGGGAGCCGCGTTGAAATCGGCATAGAACTTTTGCGCAAGATCACCGAGTTGGTTCCACCTGAAACCGGTTTCAGGAAAATTGATCGGTTCACCCCTCGCGTCCCTTTCAATCCACTTCAGCACCAGCATATTCCAACCGAGGAGATAGCTCACCAGATTGTGGACACTCATTGCCGTGCCCTTGGCATGTCCTTCAAGAGTCGCTTCATTGCATTTTGCCGCGGGCACTGTCCTCAGGTCTTTATCAAGACGCTCAAAGTTAGTGTTGATTGCGTCAAGGAGTTCTTCACGGGATCTTGGTATCGGCATGTTTCAAACTTTGTTCATGTGAATACGTCCGCCTGCCGATGATAACCCCAAAGCGGAAACAGGCAAGAACCGGCCAATTGAGCATTTCAGATTTTGTCGGCAATCATCCGGCCTTGACCACGTCCCCAATCGGATGAATCGCGCATGTAAATTTATCAGGATAGATCTGAATGGGGTTGTCAAAAGATTGCTGTGCAACGGAAGCCTGTAAACAGCTTCTGCAGGACTATCGCTTTTGACTTTCTGAGAATATGTTTGAAAAACAAATATATAAGGCAGACCGATGCAGGATGCCGGTATACTCCCAAGGGCCGCTGAGGGACGTTTCACGATGATGCGCGGCTGTATATGGAAAGCCATGAAATAAAAGACAGTATTGCCGTATCCGAGGATCTTGCCGGGAAAGGCCGCGTCCGGGTCTGCGATGAAGGCGGCCGGCTGAAGGACATGCGCGGACGGTCCGGCCTGTTCGCGATGGGAGCCGTCGATGCGCAACGAGGCGTCAAAGGAAAAACAGCAGCCGGAACCGGGTGTTTCCTGAAGAGCGGGCCGATGAGCCGGAGCGGCCGATGAACGTCGTGCAGGTGCGCCGGGGATTGATAATCCCCGCGCCCAGTGATTGACATGACCATGAACGAAGATCGTCAACGATGTCGCACTGGGAACGAACCGGAGAACCCGGCGATGATGCGGCGCATGGCGTTTGACATGGTGCCCGCTATTTCGAAAAAGAAAACCTTGATGCGCGGCGAGCTGAAACGCGCCGGATTGAACGATGATCACCTGCCGGAGATAATCAGATCCGCCGTGCGCGGCGCAGGTGAAAACGAAAAAGTCAATAGTGATAGCCCTGTTCGCTTCTGAAAGACATTGCGCAAGAACGGCGACAAGGGTGCCAGCAATGACCAAGAAGCAACCGGTATCCGATCACAAGCTGAACGCCGCCCCGGAGCAAGCGGCGCGGGCATTCTTTTCAGTTGTGAAGAAGCCGGATCCGCCTTGCCGGGCGGATCAGTGAAAATCTGAATCGGTTCAACGAGTTAGTGCTTGCACGAAAAGTGGTTATCTTCTACATTTTCAGTATTTTGAGACGTTTTTTTCTTTTTAAGAATCAGCTTTTCCGCTGAGAATCCGGCGATTAAGCCCTGATCGGGGCAATCTTCGCCGCGTTTTTCACTTGGAGAACGGTATGAGACGTCTGATCAAACCGGCCCGCCTCGGCACGAAGGCTATCGAAACTTTGAAAATTGATCTGAAGTCGCGGGACGACATCGAGAATGTGCTCAGGGGCCTGCAGCATCTTTATGTCAATCGCCAGCGCGGCCTTCAGCGGATTTTCGACGAGGAATTCTTCGCCGATGTCGGCTGGCACAACGGTCGTCCGGGGACAGCTTGCCAGCCGATTCTCGTGATCGGCGTTCTCAAACAGGGGACTGACTGCGATTTCGACCGGCTGCGCAGCTTGGTGAACAACCATGAGCTAGTCCGCGCGATGCTCGGCCATGACGATGTTTTCGACTGCGGCGAATACGAGATGCAGACGCTCGTCGATGATGTTTCCCTTTTGACGCCGCGGATGCTGAAGCGCGTCGGCAAGCTGCTGGCAGCGAGCGGCCATGAGGTCGCCGGAAAAAAGCCCGGCGCCGCATTGCGCGGCCGCGGCAGACGGAGAAGGCCGCCAGGGAGTATCTGCGGTTTTGCCGCCGCCTCGTCGCGAAGACGGCTGAGACTTTTTCGGCTTCAGCGGCGGCCGGAGCCGGCGCGTTAAAACTGTGTTTGATAGACGGCTGTCCAGCGCACGCCAGGCGGCAGATCGGCTGGGTCAGCCGCCGCCTGCTCCGGGGGGAGGCGATACCGCAGGACGAGAAGGTATTCTCGATTTTCGAGCCGAATGCGCGGCAGCTCGCTGAGGGAAAAGCCGGCTCTCCGGCAGCGCTGGGAGTTCCGACAGCTGTCGTCGAGGATCAGTATCAGTTCATAATTCATCATGAGATCATGCAGGAAGGCTCTGATGTCTGCCATGCCGTTCCGGTCGTCGCGGCGGCGCAGGAGCGGTTTCCAGACCTCCGGGCTTGCAGCTTCGACCGCGGCTTTCACAGTCCGGAGAACCGCCGGGAGCCGGCTGCCATGCTTGATCTGAACGCGCTGCCGAAGAAGGGGTATCTTTCGAAGGCGGAGCGGGAGCGGCAGTCGGAACCCGGCTTCGCCGAGGCCCGCCGTCAGCATCCGGCGGTTGAATCGGCGATCAGCTGTCTCGAATGCCGCGGTCTCGACCGGGTGCGGAGCCATGGCCGCGACGGCTTCGCCCGCACCGCGGCCTCAGCGGCGCTCGCCGCGAACTGCTGCCGGCTCGGAAGGCTTCTGCGGAAAAAACGGCAGATGCGGAGCAAGAAGCGATTGCGACGACGAGCCGCCTGACCCCCCCCCTCATCGAAACAACAGCTTTCTCCCGGATCTCTCAACCCGGGAGCGGTCAGCCATGCTCCGGCGGCCCGCAAACTCAATGTCAGCAACTGATTTCCGCCGTCCGGCATGCCTTGGAAACCCGGATCCGGGCCGGATCCGCGCCGGGCGGCGGGCCGGCCGAGCGGAGCCGCTGCCGGCCGCCGCCGAAAACAGGGGTTTTCTGACAGACACGAGTTAGTGGACTATTGACAAGTTAGTGCTTGCCAGGTAAACCTATAACCAATTGAATTCAAAGAGTGATTCACCGCTTTCAGTGAACGAAGATTTTCCTGTCTTGACCAGATTCACGCTGATTCTAACTTGAACGGGCAATCACAACATCACAATTGATGATTCTTCGTTCCTCAGATACTGCAATTCTTCTCACATATTCAGCGTGTTACGGGTTTTCTGACAGACACAAGTTAGGCTTATATTCCCCTTTTATATCTGACTGATTGAATGATTTCGGCTATGATGAGATGTCTTCTGCCCCTTCGGCCCGGCAATCGGGAGCTGGCTGGAGTTGTCCAAGCTTCGGCCGCAGCTTTGGATCACCGGCAGAACAGAGGACGACTGGACAAAGAGCGTTTCCAAAACCATGATCCGCAAAGCCTTTGAAGAAAGCTGAACCGATAATGGCGGCAGATTATGTTTCACGGTCGGCTGGGACGGCGAGTTGGTGGATCATGATCGTCACCGGCAGCCGTGCACTGAGGGGACAGCGCGGCCCGCAGATTAGGCGGGCGTGTCGGCGGCGATGTCTGTAAGGCTTGCTGCGGTAGAGTATCTGGATTTGTGGGGGGGGGGGCAAATCTGAACGACCGCGAACCGGAATATTGGCATCATCGACTTAATGATGGTCCGGTTCCGGTGGACGGCCATTGGTTCAGCGGGCCGGACCAATGTCATTCGCTACGGGCGGAATTCGAATATGAGAGGCTTCATGACTTACGACATCCAATGTGTTGCTCCTGCGGGGGACGTGTGCGGCGAAGGTGCGGTCTGGTGCGCCTCAGAAGCTGCGGTCTACTGGACCGACATCAACCGCTTCTTGATCCACCGCTTGAACACTGAAACGAACGCCGTCGAAAGCTGGTACTTCAGCGAGCCGGTGGTAGCGTTGTCACTGACCACTGAAGAGGAGCGTCTGCTGGTCGCGCTCGGCTCAAAACTGATCTGGTGGTGGCCCGCGACAGACCGGCGCGTGGATCACGGATTTGTCCTGCCGGGCTCGCCCGAAGTGCGCTTGAACGATGGACGCGCTGATCCTGAAGGCAATTTCTGGGTCGGCTCAATGAAGAACAACGTCCTCCCCGACGGTGAAACCGGCGAGGCCGGGGGCGCCGAAGGCGTTCTTTACAAGATAGCGCCCGACGGTTCTGCAAGCGCGCACATGGACGGCTTGGGCATATCAAATACGGTCTGCTGGAGTCCTGACGGCAGCACGTTCTACACTGCTGACACGCTGGCCAACGAAATCTACGCATTCGACGTGACCGGTGACGGAATCGATAATCGGCGGATCTTTTTCGGTCCCGATGACCGCGGGCTTCCTGACGGATCAGCCATGGACCGAGACGGGAATCTCTGGAACTGCCGCTTTTTCGGCGGAGCGGTTTTACGCATCGGTGCCGATGGGGCGCTGCGCGAAGTCATTGAAATGCCCGTTCGCAATGTCACTACCGCCACCTTCGGCGGGTCGGACCTGAAAACGCTCTACGTCACGTCGGCGTCGGCGCAGCGCAATCAAGGCGACAGGCTGGCCGGTTCGCTCTGGGCCATCCGCACAGAGGCGCCCGGTCTCTCCGAAAACCGCGTGACAATAAAGTAGAGGTGGTAAGCCACGCATGCAGTACGCCATCAACCTTGAATCGGTGAGTGCGGTCTGAACGGTTTCCGTGCTGGTGCCTGTCTGCGTCCTGCCTTGCTGCCGGCCGCCTGCAGGCAATATGCCGAACGGGCGAACAGCAGCTGCCCCATGTGATCGGACAGCCCGGATAACGGAAGCGGCGCACGCATTTGCGCCTTCGGCGCGGCGGCGAACTCCTTGATGCCGGCATCGCCCGGGGCGGGGTATTGATACGGTGACGGTTGCGCGTCCGGGTAAGCGCTGTGCCGCAGAAGGTCCGGACGCTGAAGCTGTCCGCCAACCGGCTGGCGGGATGGAGACCGTAGAGAACGTTTCGGAGGAAACGGCCGGGAATACGCTGAAGACAAGAAGGTCGATCCCTGGCCGAAGCCGCTCCGCCGAACAGAAACACACGGCTCATGCTCTTGACGGAGAAAGTGCTTGGCGCCTGCCGACGGGACCGGCTGCCAGCGGATAAAGGGCGCGCCTGTTTCCCGCCCGACGCGTTCCGGGCAGCTGGTGCCGTATTTCCGCGATGATGACTCCGCGCTGGCCATCGATCGTGACAAAAAAATTTCTTGAGTTTCCGGCTTGCGAGGTTGACCTCGCCCGAATTCTTGTATACAAGGATACATTCTGAAGGTCGGCGACTCCACCGGGACGTGCCCATGGCGAGAATCGAACTTTCTGCGGGCGAAAGAGCCTATCGCGAAATCCGGCTGCGGATCCTGTCGTTGGAAATGCCGCCGAACGCGTCGGCAAACGAAGTGCAGCTCGCGGAATTCTTGAAGATGAGCAGGACCCCTGTGCGGGAGGCGCTCACGAGACTCTCCGGCGAGGGCCTCGTCGATTTCAGGGCCAGGGCGGGAACCTTCGTGTCACCCATCCGTCCCAAAGCTGTCCGGGCCGCCCAGTTTGTCCGCGAGACCATGGAACTGCGCATTCTGCGGATTGCCGCGCAGTCTTCGGACAAGCAGGCGCTCTTCACAATCGGCCAAGCCATTGAAGAGCAGAAATTCGCCATATCGCAGTCCGATGTCGACCTCTTCTTCCGGGCGGACGACAAGATGCATCAGGCATTCTGCGCGCTTGCGGGGTGGGACGCCGTCTGGTTCGTGATCTCGGATGCCAAAAAACACATGGACCGGGTGCGTCGAATGAGTCTGAAAGACGCGGACTTGTCTGTCCTGCTCGGGGATCACGAGCGGATCGCGGCGGCGGTCAACTTCGGCAACGTGTCTTCAGCTTGCGACGACATGACGATACACCTTCGCCGGGTGATGAAGGATCTCGATCAACTCGCAGCGAAGTATCCGGATTATTTCGAGTTGGAAGAAGTCGGCGAAGCTCAGTTCGGTCGAATGAAGCGGGGGCGGCAATGAACCTTGCCGGAAAAGTGGCCTTTGTGACCGGTGGAACAAAGGGGATGGGCCTGGGAATTGCCGCACGCTTTGTGCGCCAAGGGGCGGAAGTGGCAATCTGCTCAAACGATTCCGAAAGCTTGGCCGCCGCAGAGACGGCGATCAATGGCGGTCGCGGTGTTCTCAGCATTCGCGCCGACGTATCCAGTGCCGAAGATATGCGGACTGCGGTTTCGGCCGCAGCCGATCGGTTCGGGGGCATCGACTGCCTTGTCAACTCGGCGGGAATCCAGCGTTACGGGACTGTCGTGGACACACCTGAGGCGACTTGGGATGAGGTGCTCAATGTGAATCTGAAGGGCGTCTATCTCGCGTCAAAATATGCGATTCCGGCGATCGCCGAGCGCGGCGGGGGCTCGGTGATAAACATCGCTTCAGTTCAGGCGTACGCTTCTCAATCAAACGTTGCGGCCTACACTGCGACCAAAGGCGCGATTGTCGCGCTGACAAGGGCCATGGCCCTTGATCACGCCGACCAGCTCATCCGGGTCAACGCCATCTGCCCGGCGGCGATCGACACCCCGATGCTGAGATGGGCCGCAGACCTTTGGAAGGGCGACAATACCTCGGAGGAAACGCTTTCCGCTTGGGGCGCCGGGCACCCCGTCGGCCGGGTCGGCACTGTCGAGGAGGTGGCGGCGCTCGCGAACTTCCTCGCCAGCGATCTTTGCGATTTCATGACCGGGGCGGATCTGAAGGTCGATGGAGGTGTTCTGTCCAAACTCGGCATTATTCTGCCGGAATAGTTTGGCCTGACAGCGGAGGAGTTGGACGTGCGTTTCAGGAATCCAGAGTTTCTCAGGGAACATGTTGGAAGAATCATCGATTTCTACCACCCGACCTGCATGGATGCGGAATATGGCGGCTACATCAATCAATTGCGTGACGACGGAACCGTTTTCGACAGAATGACCAAACATCTCGTCGGAACCTGCCGTTTCATCTACTGCTTCTCGCTTGCATCGATGATTCAGGAGAGCAATGTCTACCGCGAAGCGGCCGGGCACGGGCTCCGATTCCTGCAGGAACACCACCGGCGCGGTGACGGCGGGTATGCATGGGTGCTCAGCGGGCAGGATGTCTGCGACGGGACCTATCACTGCTATGGCCACGCCTTTGTTCTGTTGGCCGCCGCCGGGGCCAAGAAGGCGGATGTGGAAGGCGCCGACGAGGCGCTTGATGGCATTTGGACCCTGCTGGAGGAGCGGTTCTGGGAACCCGAGGCGCAACTTTATGTCGATGAAATCAAGGCCGGGGACTGGTCGGAAATCGACGCCTATCGGGGACAGAACGCGAACATGCACATGTGCGAAGCGATGCTGGCGGCCTACGAGGCTGCCGGCGACGTGCGCTGCCTTGAGCGGGCGGAACTGCTGGCGAGGCGAATCTGCATAGACCTCGCGGAGCCTGCGGACGGCCTGATCTGGGAGCATTACAACACCGACTGGACGCACGACTGGAACTACAACCTCGATGACCCCAAGAATCTCTTCCGGCCGTACGGCTACCTGCCCGGGCATTTCACGGAGTGGTCCAAACTCTTGCTGATCCTGAATCGGCACCGTCCCGCGGACTGGCTTCCGCAACAGGCGGCTTTTCTTTTTGACAAGGCGATGGATGCCGCATGGGTGCCGGAAACGGGTGCGATCAACTATACATTCAGTCCCGACGGAACGATTCTCGACACTGATCAATACTACTGGGTGTTTTCGGAGACCTTCGCGGCAGCGGCCCTTCTGGCGCTGGAAAACTCCGACGACAAGTACTGGCAGTGGTACGACCGCGTCTGGACATATGCTGACAAGCGTTTCGTGGATCACCGATACGGCGGCTGGTACCGGATCCTCGATTCCGCCGGAACAAGATACAGCGATGAAAAGAGTCCGGCGTCTAAGACAGATTACCACCCGCTTGCGGCCTGTTACGAGGTGCTGGAGGCGCTTCGACAGAGCTAGTTCAAACCCCAAAGAGAGGAGAAAAAAATGAAGAAAGCGCTAATCAGGATTTCAGCGGGCCTTGCCCTGCTTGCCGCCGCTTGGGCCGGCCCTGCCGTGAGCCAGGAATATCGCTTCACGATCCTGACCCAGACGGGAATCGACAACACCTTCTGGCAGACCATCAAACGCGGCATGGATGATGCGTGCGAAACATTCAATGTGGATTGCCAGCTCCTGTTCACCCAGGAAAACGGCAACCTGCAGATGCACCTCCAGAATCTGGAAACAACCATCGCCCAAGGTGTGGACGGAATAGGCACGGTGATTGTGGAGGACAATCTCTATGACGAGGCGATCCAGCGCGCGGTCGCCGGCGGCATTCCGGTCGTGACACTGAACGTGGACGACACCGAGGGAGCTGACGGCAACGCCAGGCTGGCCTTCATCGGGCAGGATCTCTTTCAGGCAGGATACGAGGTCGCCAAGGGGCTGCTCGCCGACATGGATAAGAGCAAGCCGCAGCATGTTCTTCTCGGATTGGCCCGCCCCGGCGAATCATGGGCGGAGGATCGCATAGGCGGCGCGCGGAAGTATCTTGACGAAGCGATCGCCGATGGTTGGAACCTGACTCACGAGACCATCGATTCCGCCAACGACCTGGCAGTCACCGGACAACGCATCTGTCAGTATATGCAGGGCAATCCCAGCACCACTGCCGTCATCGGAGCCGGTTTCTGGTTTTCCGGCGCCGGGGAATGTCTGAGAGACCTCGGTATCGCTCCGGACACCATTCGCATGGGCGGCTTCGACTTGGTTCCGATTCTTCTGGACGAAATGAAGAAGGGCTACGTGCATCTGACAGTCGATCAGCAGCCCTATCTGCAAGGCTTCCTGCCGATTCAGCAACTTTACTTCATCAACAAGTTCGGATTGTCCGCATTCGACGCGAACACGGGCAAGGCGCTCGTGCGCCTGAAGGATGTTGAGGCTGTGGAGAGATTCGTCGAGATGGGCGTGCGCTAGAAGAGCGGCGCTCGGACGGCCCAGTCCGGTTGCAGGGCTGGGCCGCGATTTCAACCTGTCTATCCAGCGGCGAGCGGACCGAGATGGCCTTATCTGTTCGGCAGTCATTCCAGTCCAGGCCGGAGGCCAGCGCCTTCGTGATGATGGTCGTGATGATGATCTTCTTCAGCCTGATTTCCCCGGCATTCCTGACCTACAACAATTTTCAGATTGTGCTGCAGCCGATTCCGGAATTGGCCCTCATTGCCATCGGGGTGACCATTCTGATGATCTCGGGCGAATTCGACCTTTCCGTGGGATCGGTATTCGCATTCGCTCCGATGGTCATGGTTCTGATCCTGGACGCGGGAGCGCCGCTCGTCGTGGCAATGCCGGCCGGTTTGATCTGCGCAGCGGCGCTGGGACTGATCAATGCGGCGATCACCCTGCGCCTCGGCTTGCCGTCTTTCATCGCCACGCTTGGGATGCTGTTCATGGCTAGAAGCCTCGCCATCGTGCTGGCCGGGGGCTTTCCGCCGCCGTTTCCGCGCGACATGGACCTTTGGTGGATCGTTGGCAAGGTCGATCTGCTTCGCGTCTCGGTTTTCTGGCTGATTGCCATAGCCGTTCTGCTCGGAGTCTGGCTGCGCAAATTCGATTTCGGCAGTTGGATATTCGCCACCGGCGGCAACCGTGAAGCGGCGAGCGACATGGGCATCAATACTTCGCTGGTCAAGGCGACCTGCTTCGTGCTTTGCTCCACGCTGGCAGGTCTCGCCGGCATGATTCAGACATTCAGAATCAAAGCCATCGTCCCGACCATGGGCACGGGCTTCGAATTGACCGCCATCGCCGCAGCCGTGATTGGCGGCGCCGCCCTGTCCGGCGGCATCGGCTCGGTCACGGGCGCGGTCATAGGCGCTCTGCTGATCGCATTCATTGAGAACATTATCATTCTTACGCGGATTGACGCCAACTGGTTCCGCTTCGCCGTCGGCGCGATGATCGTCATTGCGGTGACCGTGAACAAGTTGAGCCGCGACACGGCGTCCAGGATCACGATGAAGGGCGCCGGCGGTGAGTGAGCGGCATCTGTCAGTACATGGCCTCGACAAATGGTACGGTTCCATTCATGCGCTGAAGTCGCTTGATCTGGACGTCAAACGCGGAGAGGTGGTGGGACTCATAGGAGACAATGGCGCCGGCAAGTCGACATTCATCAAAATCGTGTCAGGGGTTGAGAAAAAGACGGCAGGGAAGATTTTTTTCGAAGGCCGGGAAGTCGACGTCGCCCATCCCAGAGAAGCGATGAATCTGGGTATTGAGACGATCTATCAGCACACCGCGATGATCCCTGCCATGTCCATAGCCCGGAACATGTTCATCGGTCGCGAGCGGAGAAAATGGGGGCCGCGCGGATTCGGCTTGCTCGATGAGGCATCCATGGCCGCGGATGCGAAGTCCGCGCTGGAAAAAGTCGGGTTGCGCCTGGGGTCGGCTGAAACTCCGGTGAAGGACCTGTCCGGCGGTCAGCGTCAGGGCGTCGCGATCGCCAGAGCGATGTATTTCCGGTCGCGGATGCTGATTCTGGATGAGCCGACAAACCACTTGTCGGTCAAAGAAACCCGCAGAGTGCTCAGCTTTGTCAAGCAACTTCAGACACAAGGCATCACTGTGATATTCATCAGCCATAATCTGCACCATGTGCAGGAGGTCGCAAGCCGCATAGTTGCCATCGCGCGCGGCAACAAGATTGCCGATGTCGCTTCAGCGGATACGACTGTCGACCAGTTGATTGAATTGATCACTTGATCCTTGAGGGCTGAGCCGATGAAGCGTCCCAGAATATCCGATATTCGAGCGACCACTGTCGCGGTGCCGCTTGAGGCGCCGATCAGGCATTCCAACGGAGCGCACTGGGGCAGATTCGTTCGCACAATCGTCGAAGTTGAAACCGACACCGGCTTGATCGGCCTCGGTGAAATGGGAGGGGGCGGCGAGTCGGCAGAGGCGGCGTTTCAAGGGCTGAAGCAATATCTTGTCGGCCACGATCCGTTCGGGTTCGAGGCTCTCTGGTTCAAGATCTGCAATCCCACGGCAAGCCTTTATAACAACCGCACCCAGCTTCACGCGGCCATAGAATTCGCTTGTCTGGACATCGTCGGCAAGACGCTCGGGATACCCGTCCATGACCTGCTGGGCGGAAAACTCCGGAATTCGGTCGGTTTCGCCTCCTACCTGTTCTTCCGCTACGACGATCCGGAAACCGGAGGCGAGATTCGAACGGTCGATCAGCTCCTGTCGGCGGCGCGCGGGCTCCGGGAGCGGTGCGGCTTCACCTCTCACAAGCTCAAAGGAGGGGTATTCCCGCCCGAATATGAACTCGAACTGTTTCGTGCCTTGGGGGCTGAGTTCTCCGGAGACAGCCTTCGGTATGATCCGAATGCCGCTCTCTCCGTGGAGCAGGCGATACGGTTCGGCCGGGCGATCGAGGATCTTAACAATGACTACTTCGAAGATCCGACTTGGGGATTGAACGGCATGCGCCGTGTGCGGGAAGCCGTCCGGATTCCCACGGCAACCAACACGGTCGTGGTCGATTTCGAACACTTGTCGGCAAACGTGCTGAATCCGGCAGTTGACGTCATCCTGCTTGATACAACATTCTGGGGCGGAATACGCGGCTGCATAAAGGCTGCGGTGGTGTGCGGCACGTTTCAACACGGCATCGCTGTGCACTCTTCGGGGGAACTGGGTATCCAGCTTGCGACCATGCTGCACTTGGGTTCCGTGCTGCCGAATCTTGTATTTGCGGCCGATGCGCATTACCACCATCTCAGGGATGACATCATCAAGGGCGGTCTGATGCAGTACAATGGCGGACATATCGCCGTTCCGACCGGTCCCGGGCTTGGAATTGAATTGGACTATGACAAGCTTGCCGAATATTCGGAGTATTTCAAGCGCCATGGCGGATACCCCTATGACAGGGACCCAGGCCGCAAGGGCTGGTTTTCCTGCGTGCCGAACACGCGCTGGGCTGATCCGTCGGTATCGGTGGAGGATGAGGCGCAGCGCAACGCGTAGCGGGTTTCGAAGTTCAATCGGGGGCCGCTGAGTGATTCTCAAATGGAGTTTGGACTCTCGTTGAGAGCACATGCCGTCCAATTCTATTCATCGAAGTTGAAACGGGCCAGGATTACCTGAAGCGCGCGCCGAATCTGCTTGGTAAACATGATGTCTGGGAAAGGTTCGAAACGCGGGCCGCCGGGGGCAACAGAAAATTCAGAAGGACTGGGACGAGCCTGAAAAGACCGGCGAGCATCTCCGAGTTAGGGAATGTCCCGATGTGTGTTGAAACTCGCATGAGCGATGCTGCCTGTCAGTGATCTACGCGGCGTCCTTGAGCCGGTCAAGCCGATTCTTCCCGCGATGTTCGATGAGAGCCTGTTTGAGAACGGGCAGCTGTCTGTACGCCTTGATGCGGCGGAAACCCTTCTCGGCCTCCATCATGCCGGCAGCGGTCCATCGCAGAGCCATCCCGGCGTTCCTCCAGCGTTTCACGTTGCGGCAGACCTGCCGGACCGTGCTGTTCATCGACTCGATGATGTTCGTGCTCGCCAGCGACCGCCGCAACTCTAGCGGCAGGCCGAGCCGGGAGACGGTCAGGACTTCGTCCAGACCCTCAAGTATCGACCGGGAGACGTCCGGCGCCTCCTGTTCGAACCGCTGAGCCAGGCTGCGCATCAGCCGCTCGGCCTTGTCGGCGTCATCAAGTTCCCAGGCTTGTCTGAGCGTCCGCCGCACGCCGGCGTGATGCTTCGCGGCGAGGCGGTCGGTGATGTTGCGGCCCTTGTGAACCTGGCAGCGCTGGAGAGGGATATCCGCGCCGAAAGTGCGCCGGATCGCCTTGCTGAGCGCCTTGGCTCCGTCGACGATGAACAGATAACAGCCTTCCGGATCAAGCCCGCGCCCGATCAGATCATCAAGCAGAGCCTGCACCGCCGCGGTATTCTCAGTCGCACCCTCGATGACGCCCAGGGGACGCTTACGCCCGGACGCGTCAATGCCGACCGCCCCGATCATCAGCAGACGGTCGCTCATATGCAGCCCGTCGATCTGAACCGCGACGAGATCAAGCTCCGACAGATCGGAAGTCATCCATTCATCAAACTTCGCCTGCGTCAACGCCTTGAACCGGCGGGACACGGCTGATTTCGACAGCCCGCAGCCCGCCCCGCAGGGAACCCCGGCCTCCGGAATCCGCACCGCCCGGCGGAACTTGCGGGTCGCTACGTTCGCCGTCATCAGATTCACCGACTGTTGATCAAGATAGCCGTCCGCGGAGATCTCCTCCCAGCTCGGCAGAGACATCTCCTTGCCCGCAGCCTTGCAGCGGAGCCGGGGACGGTCGATGCCGACCTTGCCGCCGTGGAACCCGACCTGGGAACGCGCATGGCACTGGCGGTGCCCCGGCTTGTCAGGAGAATGACTGTAACGCTTCCCGGCCAGCCGCTCGGCGTCCTCGTCCATCATCTGACGCAGATACGCGATGCCCGTCGTCAGGCAGAATTTCTCGAAACTCTCGGTCACGTCTTCGTACGCCTCTTCGACGAGCGCATTGATGTTCGAAGCGCTGGCGGAGGCGCGGGAGAATGTGCTGATGGTCTTCATGGTGTTGCTTCCTTTTCTTCAGAAAATCCCCGATCTGATGCTCGGGGAGGGGCAACACCGCCCATATCAAATTCAACACCAAGTGGGACATACCCCCGAGTTATCTGAGAAGACGATAATCTTACTGCATGACCGGACACGCCGCCTAGCCGACGAAGTCGAAGTCGTCCGCTTCGAGATTCGCGGCTGTCACGCCCCACAGGACGATCATGTCGCCGTCGCCGTAGCGAACCTCGGCTCCGCCGTCTCCCTGCCGGATATCCAGCGCCCCGAAACCGCCGTTCACGCCGCGGAACTCAATGGTGTCGCCGTCCGCGAAACCGGTGATCTGGTCAAAGCTCCCGTCCCCGACCGCAAATATGAAGGTGTCCCTGCCGCCGCCGCCCTGGAGACAATCGTTGCCGTGGCCGCCGTTCAGCGTGTCGTCGCCCAAGCCGCCGTAGAGACAGTCGTCACCCAGGGCACCCGTGATCGTGTCGTTGCCCAGGCCGCCCTCGAGATGGTCGATGCCCTTGCCGCCGTACAGGGTGTCGTCGCCGTCATCGCCATAGAGCGTGTCGTCGCCCTTGCCGCCATAGAGCGTGTCATTGCCCTGGCCACCGTCCAGCGTGTCGTTGCCGCCGCCACCGTACATGGTGTCGCTGTCCGAGACACCGGGGGTCATTTCAGCATGCTCCCTGTCTGCGGATGCGTTGCCGGTCCCGCCATAGAGCGTGTCGTCGCCCTTGCCGCCGCGGACCACATCGTCACCCATGCCTCCGGTCAGCGTGTCGTCTCCACCGCGACCGCGGATCACTTCGCCGCCATCGCCGCCCGTCAGCGTGTCGTCGCCCTTGCTGCCTTTCAGGATATCATCGCGACCGCCGGTGGGGGTGTCCGCGCTGTCATCACCGATCAAGGTGCCGTCCCGGTTGCCGCCCTGTCGCTGCAGGCCGGTGCCGCCACTCTCTCCCTTAAGGGGAGGCCTGAGATCGAAGTCGCTCTCGCCAAGGGAGTCGGCGGACACGCCTGTCAGCCGGATACTGTCGTTCGCGCCGTAGCGAATGACGGTGTCGTCGCCGTCCTGCCTGATATCCAGCGCCTCGAAACTGTCGTAGCCCACTTTGAGGCGGATTGTGTCGCCTTTCGTGAAATCGGCAATGGTGTCGTCTCCGTCCCCCGGCTCGAACACGAAGGTGTCGGCGCCCGGGCCGCCATGCAGCGTGTCGTCGCCTTGGCCACCGATCAGGGTGTCGTCGCCCTCCAAGCCGTGGATCGTGTCGAGGCCGAACGCGCCGTAAAGCGTGTTGTCGCCGTCGCCGCCATAGATCGTGAAGCCGATGCCGAGTTCCTTGAACCGGGCCAAGGACATATTCCAGATCTGGATGGTTCCGCCGCCGTCGCCGCCGACCGCCTCGCCGCGGCCGGAGTAGGCATGAACGGTGTCGTCGTCTGTGCCGCCGTCGCCGTAGACTATGACTGCCGTTCCACCGTATTCGGTGAGCCGGAAGCGGCCAGCCTCCTCGTTGCCCCAGACGAACTGGATCGTGTCGTGTCCCTTCAAACAGTCGATATAGTCGAAGCCGTCGCCCAGGCGAAAGACGTAGGTGTCGTTGCCGCTCAAGTCGTAGAGCCAGTCATTGCCCTTGCCGCCGACGTGAACATCGTCGCCTTGGCCGCCATACAGGTAGTCATGTCCGTCCTGGCCGTAGAGCCTGTCGTTGCCCTCGTCGCCATTGAGCCAGTCATTGCCCCCGCCGCCGAAGATATAGTCGTCACCCTGCCCGCCCCTGACATAGTCAGGACGGTCATCGCCGTAAATATCGTCATGCCTATAGGTTCCAAAGGTCTTTGTACGGTCTGTCATGGTTTTGCCTCCTGATTTGACTACCAAAAACGGGGGATGTCCCGATTGGTGTTGAAACCCGCATGAGCGATGCTGCCTGTCGGCTATCTACGCGGCGTCCTTGAGCCGGTCAAGCCGATTCTTCCAGCGATGTTCGATGAGAGCCTGTTTGAGAACGGGCAGCTGTCTGTACGCCTTGATGCGGCGGAAACCCTTCCCGGCGGCTGTCATGCCGGCGGCGGGCTGTCGCAGAGCCATACCGGCGTTCCTCCAGCGCTTCACGTTGCGGCAGACTTGCCGGACCGTGCTGTTCATCGACTCAATGATGTTCGTGCTCGCCAGCGACCGCCGCAACTCTAACGGCAGGCCGAGCCGGGAGACATCCGGCACCTCCTGTTCGAACCGCTGAGCCAGGCTGCGCATCAGCCGTTCGGCCTTGTCGGCGTCATCAAGTTCCCAGGCCTGTCTGAGCGTCCGCCGCACGGCGGCGTGATGCTTTGCGGCGAGACGGTCGGTGATGTTGCGGCCCTTGTGAACTTGGCAGCGCTGAATAGCATCCATGTTCGGTTTCAAGGGCGTTCCGGGAGGAAATTCAGCCCTTGTTTCCTTTTTCCCACAGCTTTTGCACATTTTCTCCACAGAAGCTCCTTCGGTTCAGGAGGCCGCGGCAGCAGTCGCGGGCCGCCGAATCGGCCGCTCCGGAGCGCAGCTCGGCCGTCCGGACGCGGACGGGGCGTGTTTTTCCCAGCCGCGCCGTTCGCGCAGCAGCGTGTTCGCCAGGATGACCAGCTTGCGCATGACGGCGACAAAGGCGACCTTATGACATTTTCCCCGCCCGGTGAGCCGGCCGTAGAATTCCGACATATCTTTATTGAACCGCATAGCCGCTGCAGCCGCCATGTAGAGCACGCGCCTCAGACGGAAGCGTCCGCCCCGGATGCGCCGGGGGCCTTTCTTCGCGCCGCTGTCGCGGGCGAACGGGGCGGTCCCGGCGAGAGCCGCGGCCTGCCGGCTGTCGAGCTGCCCGAGTTCCGGCACTGGCCGAGCAGAGCGGCGGCCGTGACCGGTCCGATGCCGGGAACGGACATCAGGATGCGGTAAGCGCGGGCATGATCGGGATCGCTCTTGATATGCTCCTCGATCTCAGCTTCGAGAGCTTCCTTCTGCCGCTCGGCGGCTTTGATGATTTTATCCATGGGCTTCTTCGCTGACGCCTTCCGGATCTCATCGCGGCGCTGACGCATTGTCTTAATGATCTCAACCGCTTGCGCACGGGCGACCATGAGGTCATTGAGACCGTCAAGAAACGCGGATTTCGGCTCGGTCGCCGGGAGATCGGCGAAAGCCGCCGCGAAAGCGGCGAGCATCCTCGCATCCGTCTTGTCGGTCTTCACTGGCTGACCGGTCGCTTCAGCGAAGCGCCGCGCCTGGCGGGGATCAGCGACGCAGACTTCGTAACCTCTGTCGTGCAGCGACTGATGAACCGCCCGGCGCTTCCGTCCGGTCGCTTTGACAGCGACCCGCCGCACCGCGTGTTTTCTCAGAAACCCGTCGATCGCCCGGAAGCCCGGACGGTCGTTTTTGAACCGGCGGTCGACGCCGGCGGCGTGCACATCGATTATTTCCTTGCTGATAGCTGGGCCTGCGCATATCTTCGTCATGTTCCTATGCTCCTAATCTCAGAGATGATGCGGATCTTGATCCAGTCAGCTGTTCAGGACGCAGAAGCGGGTCGTGCGCGGTGGTCGGGCGACGCGGCAGAACAGTTCCGCCGGAGAATTCCGAAAACCGTGCTGCATCCGTCAGCGTGCCCCCCTGTGCAGTCGTCCGCGCAAGCCGTGTAAGTATTCGGGCCTGTTCCGCCCCGAATGCGCTCGGCGGCCTGAAACTTTTATCCACGACAAAAATGTCCCTGGGCACAAGCATGCCGGTCGGTCGGAGCCGTCCTGTTGGCAATTTCACGGCGACCGGCTAAATCGGAGTTATGCTGCGCCTTGAAAAAAATACCCGATGACGTCCGGCTCCAGCGTCCTGCTGATCATCGGCGGCGGAATCGCGGCCTATAAATGCTTGGAGTTGATTCGCCGGCTGCGGCGGTCAGGCGTCTCGGTGACTCCCCTGCTCACGCGGGCGGCGCAGAATTTCGTCACGCCCCTTTCGGTTTCCGCGGTCGCCGGTGAGCAGGTCCGTCGGCAGCTGTTTGATCCCGATGAAGAATCGCTGATGGATCATATTCAGCTTTCCCGCCGGTCCGATCTTGTGGCTGTGGCGCCGGCGACGGCGGATCTTCTGGCTAAAATGGCAAATGGTTCAGCTGATGATCTGGCCTCAACGGTTCTGCTGGCAACCGACAAGCCGGTGCTCGCCGCCCCGGCCATGAATGTGCGGATGTGGCTGCATCCCGCGACGCAGCGGAACATCGCATGCCTGCGCAGGGACGGAATTCACTTCGTCGGCCCCAATACCGGCGACATGGCTTGCGGTGAAACCGGCCCGGGGCGCATGAGCGAGCCGGAGGAGATTCTTGCCGCGATCGACGCCCTCTGTTCCGGCGGTCCGCTTGCCGGAACACGAATTCTTGTGACATCTGGGCCAACTTGGGAGTCTGTGGATCCGGTGAGAGTTCTCGCCAGCAGATCGTCGGGACGGCAGGGAACTGAGATCGGCAAAGCGTTAGTGTCTCTCGGCGCAGAAGTGACATTTGTCACCGGACCTGCTGTCACCGCGCCGCCGGCCGGCGTCAGAGTGATCCGAGTGGAGTCGGCGGAAGAAATGCTGCGGTCGGTTGAGGAAGCGCTGCCGGTTGATGCGGCTGTGTTCGCGGCTGCGGTGGCTGACTGGAGACCAGAGTCCGTCTCTTACTCCAAGATCAAAAAAACGGGGGGCGAGCCTCCGGTGCTGAAGCTGACCGAAAATCCTGATATTCTGGCAGCTGTGTCCCGGCGAGGCGAACTGAGGCCGCGCTTGGTGATCGGATTCGCGGCGGAAACCGATAATGTCCTCCGCAACGCGGCGGCGAAGCGGCTGAAAAAAGGCTGCGATTGGATCGTCGCGAATGATGTCAGCGCCGGATCAGGCATTCTGGGAGGAGATCATAACTGCCCCGTCATCATCGCCTCCACGGGTGAACAGCATCTGCCGCGGATGTCAAAGGCTGAATTCGCTCGTCGGCTGGCTGACATGATTGCGAAGACACTCGGTGAAACATGACGCAGACTGTCCGAATGCGCCGGGCTCCGTGGGCCGATCCTGATATTCAGCCGCCCCGATTTCAAACCGGAGGATCGGCGGGAGCGGATCTCCGTGCCCACTTGGACCGGGAACTGCGTCCGAGCGGAATCGCGATTCATCCCGGCGCCCGGAGGCTGATTCCGCTGGGATTGATCATGGAGATTCCCGAGGGCCTTGAAGGCCAGATCCGCCCGCGTTCCGGACTGGCGCTAAAACACGGGGTCACGGTGCTCAATTCTCCGGGGACGATTGACAGCGACTACCGCGGCGAAGTCGGCGTGGTTCTCGTGAATCACGGCGCGGAATTGTTCACTGTCAGGCATGGTGACAGAATCGCCCAGCTTGTCGTCGCGCCGGTCATTCGCGCATCGTTTGAATGGTCTGAATCGATCTTATCAAGCGGCCGGGGTTCCGGAGGATTCGGGTCAACCGGGCGCAGATGAACTGCCGCAGCGCGAGAAGGCCGTCTGTTGCGGCCATCATTCCGGCCGGGCTGGCCGGGGGATTGATTTCACCGGTTTCCCATGCCCGGGAAGTCGATGCTGTTCCCGGCGGCTTGCATCTCTGGATCGTCGTTGTTGCCGCTGCGGCCGTTGTGTTCACATATGCGGCGATGCTCCGCTGGCTGCGCCGCCGCGCCGCCGAGCGCGCCGGAACCGCTGCAAAAAACACGGCGACATTTTCACCGCCCGAACTGGAGCGCTATTCCCGTCACATCATGCTGCGGGAGATCGGCGGCGAAGGACAAAGAAAACTCAAACAGTCCCGGATCGCGGTCATTGGAGCGGGCGGTCTGGGCTCTCCGGCGTTGCTCTATCTCGCCGCCGCGGGCGTCGGAAATATTACGGTCATTGACGACGACAGTGTCGAACTTTCAAATCTTCAGCGCCAGATTGTTCATTCCGAAAGCGGGGTCGGGCAGAAGAAGACGCGAAGCGCGGCGCAGACAATCCGCAATCTGAATCCGCATGCTGCGGTCACGACGGTCGTTCAAAGACTGGAACCGGGCAGTGAGGACATCCTTGACGGACACGACATTGTCCTGGACGGCTCAGACAGTTTCGAAACCCGATCCTTGGTTAACAGATGCTGCGCTGCCAGACGCATTCCTCTGGTGTCGGGCGCGATCAGTCAGTGGGAAGGGCAGGTGACGGTCGCCGATCCCGCCAGCGGTTGTCCTTGTCTCGAATGTTTGTTCCCGGTCCAGCCTGCGCCAGATGCGGCGCCGGCCTGTGCCGAAGCCGGCGTGATGGCCGCGCTGCCGGGAATCATCGGCTCCCTCATGGCCGCCGAAGCGATCAAGATCGCCGTCGGCGCCGGGCGGCCGCTGAAAGGGCAGTTGCTGATTTACGATGCCCTGTGGGGCGAAACCCGGATGATGAAATACGAGCCGAGAAGCGGTTGCAGGGTGTGCGGAAGCGGTGCCGGGGCGGCGACTCTCTGATTACAGCATTCCCGGCACCACAAGGTCGGGCGGCCGGTGCCCGTCTGCGAAAGCCTTGATATTGATCAGTACTTTTTCTCCCATTTCAATCCGGCCTTCGATTGTCGCTGATCCCATATGAGGGAGAAGAACCACATTGCCGAGATTCCGGGGAGGCAGATCCGCATTTTTGTCACGCGCAAAAACGTCCAGTCCCGCGCCGGCGAGCTGATTTCTGAGAAGCATGCGGATCAGCGCGTTTTGGTCAATCACATCGCCGCGGGATGTGTTCACGACGACTGCTTCCGGTTTCATCAACTGCAGCCGTCTGGCATTCAGCAGATGGTATGTGGACGGCGTGTGCGGGCAGTTCACTGACAAAATGTCTATCCGGCTCACCATCTGGTCAAGACTTTCCCAGTAGGTCGCCTTCAACTCGGCTTCTATATCTGGATGGACCCGGTGACGGTTGTGGTAATTGATATCCATTCCGAAGGCGCCGGCGCGCCTCGCGACCGCAGTCCCGATTCGTCCCATTCCCAGGATGCCGAGCTTTTTTCCTCCGACGCGGCTGCCCATCATCGCCGTCGGCGCCCAGCAGTCCCATCGGTTGGACTCCATCATATCGATGCCTTCGCGCAGGCGTCGCGACACTGCGAGGATCAGGCCGATGGTCATGTCAGCTGTGTCCTCAGTGGCGACGTCAGGGGTGTTCGACACCAAGATACCTTGCGCCCGCGCAGTTTCGACGTCAATATGGTCGATGCCGGCCCCGTAATTGGCAATCAGTTTGAGCCGGTCGCCGGCCTGAGCCAGAAGAGACTGGTCGATGACGTCGGTGATTGTCGGAACCAGAACGTCGCTGCCGGCGGCCGCGGCCGCCAATTCGGCGCGGTTCATGGGGCCGCCGGAAATTCTGCCCCGCACGTCAAAAAGCTCCTGCATCCGTTTCTCGACCTGTGCCGGCAGCCGTCTTGTGATCGAAACCGTGAGTTTTGAGTTTGACATTTCCTTAATCCGGCGGCAGCCTGAAACGTGTATGCCGTAAATCTGCCAACCCGTGAAAAAACGCAAGCGGAGGCCGGTGTTCACAGGGTGCGGTTTAGCAAGCATCAGGCAATCAGCAATGACAGGAATGTCCGGAAAATGGAGCTTGGCCGCTGCGGTTCTCGTGTTTTCGGCTGTGGCTGTTTTCGGTCCGCTGCATGCGGAAACCGCGGATCCGCCTGAGGAAACTGCCGCGCCGGCACCCGCAAGCGTCGGAAGGGTAACCGGCCGCAAACTTCCGAGATTCGTCAGCATGAAGGCGTCGGTCGGCCGGGCACGGCGCGGACCAAGCATGTCGCACCGGATTGACTGGGTGTTCACGCAGCGCGGGCTGCCGCTGATGATCACGGATGAATTCGGCCTGTGGCGGCGCGTGCAGGCTGTGGACGGATCCGGCGGCTGGATGCACTACGTTCTTTTGTCAGGGATGAGATTTGTCATGGTAACGAAGGACGGCGCCGAACTCAGGGTCGGTCCAGACGACTCTTCGCCCGTCCGCGCCCGGGCCGAGAAAGACCTGATCGCCAAACTCGGTGAATGCACTCTGGAATGGTGCCGAATCAGCGCCGGCGGCTATAAGGGCTGGACCCGCAAGTCCCATCTCTGGGGAGTGGAGCGCGATGAAATCCGGCAGTGATTAAGGCCCGTGGACAAATGGGGTTGCACTTTGGGCGATTCGCTGCTGGAATCATTTTAACGAGCACCGGAGCGGCGCCGCAGGCAAGATGGGCAGAGAGATGAATGAACGCTGACAGAACCATGTTGACTAATAAAATGCAGCAGCGGATCGAACCGCTTCTTCCCGGCAAAGTGACCGACCGCGGCGTCACCGCGGCGGACAACCGGCTTTTCGTTGAGGCGGTGCTTCAGCGCATCCGGACGGGCGCGCCTCAGCGCGATCTTCCGCCGCGGTTCGGCAAGCAGCACAGCGTGTGCAGGCGGTTCCGCCGCTGGACGCTTTCGGGTGTTTTTGAGCGTGTTTTCAATGCGTTATCGGAGGCGTTCGACTTCGAATACATATTCATTGACGGTTCTGTCGTGCAGGCGCATCAGAAGGCTTCGGGGGCGAAAAAAGGGGGCCCTGCCGACAGGGGATCGGGCGTTCCCGGGGCGGTCTGACGAGCAAAATCGTCGCGGTCACGGACGCGCTCGGTTACTTGGTGAAGTTCGTGATTCTTCCCGGTCAGAAGCATGATCTCGTCGGGACGCCGCGGGTTATCGAGGGTCTGTCCTTCGGGGCTTTGATAGCCGACCGGGCGTTCGACGCCGACTGGCTGCTCAAGGAGCTCGAGGAGCGCGGCGCCGAGGCGGTGATTCCCTCGCGGAAGAACCGGCGGCAGATTCGGGATTACGACCGCGCTATGTACGGCTGGCGGCATCAGATCGAGAATTTCTTTGCAAAAATCAAGGAGTTCCGCGCGATCGCGACGCGGTATGACAAGACCGATACCAGCTTCGCGGCGGCGATCTATCCAGCCGCCGGTCTGATCGCGGCAAAATGACTGTCCACAGGCCCTAGAAGCGGCAGCCAAATGAATCCCTTATGAATCAGAGCTTCGGTAAACCCGCGTTTTGTCATTTTGCCGCATGAAGAGCGCATCAGACCAAAGCCGTCATTGTATGCTTTTCGGTTATCGCGCGGTCAGCCGTCGTATCGGCGGGCATTTCCGTGATCAGGCACATGTCAACAGCGCAGGGGCTCCTCGGGCAGACCTTGAGGGCCGGGCTGTTCTTGATCAAGGAGATCATGACGGAGCCGCCGGAACTTACGCCCGCCCGCCGCTTTTGAGCAGGTCCGGTCATCTCAGGGAGCCTTTCGCGCGCTGCCCGGAGTCAGCAAGGTCGGCGGGGCGGAGTTCTGGTTCGACGTCCCGCGCAATACCTGCATCAAAGCGGCGGAATATGAGTTTCGTGCTGCCGCGTTCGCTGACTAAGCTGACTGGTCAGCAATGCCTTTCGTCCGGCGCGGCCGAAGGCTGCGCCGCCGGCCGGACCGTCAGGCAGTTACGCGGGGCCGCGCAACGGATCGCGGGCTTGATGAATCCGGAAGGGCGCCAGACATACAGGCAGGTTATTGCGGGCGGACATGCAGCTTTGATCATTTGCGCAAATTGAAAGTCACGCTTGCAATTTTCTCCTGCATGGTTGTAGTCGGCATCATGATCAAACGAGAAATCACGCCCTGCCTGGTCAAGCTGTTTGAACAGCACCCTTTCGTTACCGTGACCGGCCCACGACAGTCGGGTAAGACCACGCTGTGCCGCAGTGTTTTCCCTAACCTCAAATACGTCAACCTTGAGGCGCCCGATCAAAGGGAATTCGCCGAGTCCGACCCCAAAGATTTTCTCATGAAGCTTGTCGGCGGCGCCATCCTTGATGAGATCCAGCGAGTTCCGGCGCTCCTTTCCTATTTACAGGTGCTCGCCGATGAGCTGCGCCGGAACGGTCTCTTCGTGCTCACTGGCAGCGAGAACTACGCTCTTTCCGATGCCGTCAACCAATCGCTCGCCGGGCGCACTGCTTTGCTTCGGTTGCTGCCTTTCTCCCTGAATGAACGGCGCCAGACAGGCGCGAGCGGCGATGTCGACGATATCCTGTATTCAGGTTTCTATCCCCGGATTCACGATCAACAACTCGAACCGCGGGAAGCTCTTCGCGACTACTTTGAGACTTATGTGGAACGTGATGTGCGCAGAATTGGGAATATCCGGAATTTATCCAGCTTTCAGCGTTTCATGCGGCTTTGCGCCGGGCGTGTGGGGCAACTTATCAATCTGTCTTCTCTGGGCGCGGATGCCGGCGTGTCACACACCACGGCCCGCCAATGGATGACGATCCTGGAAGCAAGCTACCTGATTTTCCAACTCCAGCCGTTTCACGCCAACATGCGAAAGCGTCTGGTCAAGTCGCCGAAGCTCTACTTTTACGACGTAGGACTGGCGAGCCATCTTCTCGGCATTGACCACCCAAGGCAAATCAGCACCCACCCGCTCAGGGGGCCGTTGTTTGAAAATGCCGCTGTTATCGAGGCGCTCAAACATCGTTTCAATCACAATCGGCGACCCGACCTGTCATTTTTCCGCGATGCGCGGGGGCTGGAATGCGATCTGGTGTGCGGGTTCGGCGGTGATCTCGGCATCATCGAGATCAAATCCGGATCAACTATCGCCGCCGACTACTTCCGCGCTATCGACCGGGTTTCTTCTATACTGCCTCAAGTCACCCGGAAAGCGGTTGTCTACGGCGGCGGACAGTATCAATTGCGGAGGGATATTGAGGTCGTGCCGCTGCTTGATATGGGCCTTGCGCTTGAAAGGTTCGAGCGAAAAGAGCCGCCGGCGGCACACGTACCGCAAACGGTTCGATGGATGGTGCATTTTTGGCATTCGGCAGGCAAGGACCGCGATGAACCGTGCTTTCCGGAGATCGCCTTTTGGCACCCCGACAGGGAGACAGCCATGAAACAAGCCGCTCGCGTGCTGATCGAGTTGGCAGAGAAACGCGGCGACAACCGCGACTGGGCTGCGGCGGGTCATCCCGATCCCTTTGCAGTCGCTTCCGGGCGGCATCCGGGCGGGCAGTGGATTCTCCGATACGGTGATTTGAAACGTGAAACCCGGGGCGGCGATGACCAATGAGCGGTATTCAAATGTTCCGGCTTCAGCTGGAAGACAAACAGCATGTTGAAATGCTGGATAGCATGCAATGGACCACGTCTTATTGACAAATGTGTTGTGCTTCAGGCAATTCGCGCTTTGATCCTTTCAATGAATGCCGACTGGTGTTACAGGGCGGTCTGCGGATGAATCGATGTGTTCAGGGGTTGCATCGGGGATATGCGAAAATTATTGCCGGATGCACGCCGGTACCGGGTGATGTTTTTCAGTGTTCAATCGGAGGGAATTCATGATTTTCATCTTTGACGCCGGCTCGGAAGCGAAATGAGACAAGGAGCATTTGTCATGTCGGTTATATTGAAACCAAGCGTGATATTGCGGCTGTGCGAGGACGTATCCGGTCCGGGGGGGGGGGGGGCGTTCCTCGTAAGGCTCCGGTCTGCCGGAGCGCGTCCGCGGCCGCCGCGTTTCTGACCGGTATCGCGGCGCTTCTGGCCGTTCCGCCGGCGTCTGCGGCGCCGCTTTGTGAAACCGCCGGCACGGGCGAGCTGCCCGAGGTCGCCTATGACGGAGAGTACACGGTCAGCATTGTCTGCAAAGACCTGACGGACGGTCTGAAGCTGACCGTCGGTTCCGGGGCGAAGGTCGGCGCGGCCGGAGCTCCGGTTGACGAAGACGCCCTCGACCTCAACGCCCTTGGGGCCGGGGCCGATTCCGTCGCCATTGTCAACAGCGGTTCCCTTTACTCGAACGTCTCAGGTATCGCCGTCGTGCGCGACGGCACGGGCATATTGAAGGCAGAGCACAAGGCGGGCGGCAGGATCGTCGGCTACGGTGAAGAAGGCAAAGGCATCGTCGTCACGCACACGGGGCAAGAGAACGCGAAGACCGAGGGCATTCACGTCATATCCTCCGGCGACATCGATATCTCGAAGGCTCCCGATTCCGGCAAGATCGGCATTGAGGCGACGACCGTCGACAGCGCTGCCGGCTCGACGATTCCGATCAGGATCGAGGTGAAGGGCGGCAGGATCGACGTGAGCGACAGCGGCGGCGCCCCGGAGTACGGCACCGGTGTTGTGGCGTTTCAGCATGCCAAGGGGGATATCGACGTCACCGTCGGCCCCGGGGCGTGGATAGGCGGGAACGGCAAGCACGGTGTCCACACCCAGCTGCAGTCGGCCAGCGTCGGCAACGTCATCGTCACGCACGAGGGGAGGATCCACGCCGTCGGTGCGGGCATCATTGGATGGAGCTTCTCGACGTCGACGGCCGCGGGCACCGGCGACATCACGTTCAGGACGGCGCCGGGAAGCGAAATCCGGACGGCGTTCAACCCGCTGAACAACGTGCACCCGGCCCGCGGTATGGACGTGACCTTATTCAGCACCGCCAGCTCCGGCGACATCACGGTCGTCCACAACGGCCTGATAGAGTCCGGGCACGAGGGCATCTTCGCGGCCACTCTCGGAACGGGCGACATCACGGTCGAGACGGGAGAGACGGGCCGGATCGTGACGACGGGGACGCGTTCGGGCACCGGAGCATTCACCAAATACATCACGGGCATCGACGCCTCCCTGCGCGGCGCCGGCCGGGACGGCGACATCACGGTCACCCACCGCGGGGTGATCACCGCCGGAGACGCGGGCATTGCCGCGGCCATCGCCGCCGGCAGCATCCACGACTACCTGAACACGGAAACCACCCGGGACGCAACCAGCAACGGCACGATCGGGGTCACGACCGCCGAAGGAAGCCGGGTCGCCTCGGAGAGTGACGGGATTTTCGTTTGGCACAACGGCGGCGGCGACGCGGCCGGCCAAGGGACGTTCAGTGTCACCGTCCGTGGCAGGGTCACGGGCGGCGGCGCGGGATACGCCGGCATCCACATCGCCGCCAAGGGTGACGCGAAAGGCAACGGCGGCACGGTCACGGTCGGCCCCCGTGCGTATGCGGGCGCTGAGTCCGGTGTGGCGGTCAGGGTGGACGCGAACGCGGGCCCGGTGACCGTCATCCTGGAGAAGGACGAATACGGGCTGGCCGGTCATGTCGAGAGCGGGATTCTCAACGCCGACAGCACGGCGACGGTCTTCAAGACCCGCGCCGGGGAGAGCGGCGCGGAGACGGCCTTGTCGGCGGGCGACAGGGTGGATATGCGCGGGAAGACGAACGGCGTTTACGACAGGGTGCACCGGACCGAGCTGGAGACGATCACGGGCGGCCATCAGTTCCGGGAACAGTCGCAGACCCGTTTTTACCATGACCGTGCGCGGGTTTACGAGGCGCTGCCCTCGGTGCTGCTGGATCTGAACCGGCAGGCGCCCGGTTTCCGGGCGGGCGGGGGCCAGCGCGTCTGGGGCCGCCTTGACGCCGGCGAGGGGAAGCGCCGGGCGGCGGCGTCCGCGACCGGGCAGGGTTATCGCGGCGTCGCGTTGTCTTGGGACATGCGGCGCCGGGGCGCCGAGGCCGGTTTCGCCCTGCCGCTGGACGACCGGCTGACGCTGGAGACGAGCGTGCGCCGCGTGCGGGGCGAGGCGACGGTGAAGGAAGGCGGGCGGATCGAGGCGTCCGGTTTGGGGATCGGGCTGTCGGCGGCCTATGACGACGGGAACGGACTTTACTTTGACGTACGGATGTCGCGGACCCGGTTCAGCGACATCGACTTGTTTTCCGACACTCCGGGGCGTGACAGACTCGACCTGTCCGGGACCGGCCTCGCGGCCGGTTTCGAGGTCGGCAAGCGGATGGCGCGTGAGGGCATGGACCTGACGCCCCGGGGCGGCCTGACCCGGTCTTCGGTGAAGGTCGGCGCCTTCGACGACGTCCCCGGGATCGAGGGGAGCGGCGTCGTCTCGCCGGACGGCGCTCAAAGCCTGATCGGCGGTCTGGGCGTGCTGGCGGAGTTCGGCGGGGCGGAGGAATCCTCGGCGCGCGGATTCGTGTCCTTGGACCTGGAGCACGAGTTCTCGTCCGGGCGGGAAGTCGTCGCTTCGGGGGCGAAGCTGTCGTCCAAGGCGGAGGCGGTCTGGGCGCGCCTCGGCGCAGGCGGGTCGCTGGAGCTGGATTCCTCCGGCCAGGCGCGGCTGTCCGGCGAAGGTTATTACGCCGCCGCCGGGAGCGGCAACTCCGGGTACGGCGGGAGCGTCAGTCTGGTCTTCCGCTTCTGATCACGGGACCGCCGGGCGGCGCCGGCTTCCGATTCCGCGGGATTGTCCCGTGCGCGGCGGAAAAAAGAGGGCGGATTCCGCGTTTTCCGCTCGGACAAGGCGGCCGCAGCCGTGCCATGTCCGCCCGGCGGTTTCGACGGGCGGGACATGATTCGGCGCTTAAGGCTTTGTTTCACGACTCTATTCAGGGAATGGCGGGTGACGGCCCGGTTCAGACGGCCGACGCTGTCCGCGGACAAGCGGCGCGACCGATGCGACGCATGCGCGCCTGTGGATGACTTCTGATGGAATGTCCTCAGCTTGATTCATATGAGGCATCCGGCAAGCGTTTCCGGCAACGGTCTCATTCGCCGCGGGCGGTCATTAAAACATCTGTAGGAGGCGCGGGACTCAGGAGCGGAGCTCCCTCAAGAGCCGGCTGAACGGAGGTTCGGATCCGCTGGTTCCCTCCGGAGCGCGTCAAGGACGGACTGTTTCTGCTTGCGGACGGTCCCGATCAACGTCCGCGGTGCCGGCATGGGTCCCGGCTCCCGCCCGCTCCGGCAGCGGCCGTCTGCGTTTTGATGCGCTTTCAGCATCGCAGGTCCCTCCCGGCCTGGTCATTCGCCGCCGGTGCCGCCGGATTCCGCGTGAACATCAGGGCGATATCGCGATGATCCCGCAGCCGCAGGGCATCGGCGGGAGCTGCCGCTTCCCGTTATCCGGCGTCGGTCTCATGGTGTTCCTTTTCGATCCGGCCCGCCCGCGCGGGCCGCCTCGTTGACTTCGCCCTCGGCCATTTGAAGCAGCTTCTTCATCTCCGCTGATCATGCGTCGCAGTGAAACTCCGTCAGGCCGTTGAGTCCGCGCGGAATATGAGCGACGCAACGCACATGGTTCACACCCTTGATATTCCAGTATGAATGCTGAAAGCTGCGCACCGCGATGCTGGTTCCATTCGCGGCTTTCGCTGAGACGGAAACAGCTGAGAAGCCCCGTGCAGATGACATGAAACTGTCTGGATCCGCTGCCGACGCAGAGGTCGGTCCAGGACTTGCGGACAATCACTTTGCCGCGATCAGACCGGCGGCCGGCTGGATCGCCGCCGCGAAGCTGGCGTCGGTCTTGTCATACCGCGTCGCGGTCGCACGGAACTTCTTGATTTTCAAAAAGAAATTCTCAATCCAGTGCCGCTGGCCATACATATCGCGGACGTAATCCCGAACCCGCCGCCGATCCTGAAGCGGAGGAATCACCGTCTCGGCGCCGCGTTCCTCGAGCTACTTCAGCAGCCGGCCGGCGTCGAACGCCCGATCGGCTGTCAAAGCCCCGAAGGACAAACCCTCCATAAGCCGCGGCGTCCCGACGGGATCTTGCTGGCCAGACCGCCCCGGGAACGCCCGATCCCCTGTCGGACGGGCCCCTTTTTTCGCCCCTGAAGCTTTCGGATGCACCTGCGCGATTGAACCGTCAATGAATAAGCATTCGAAGTCGAACGCCTCGGATAACGTATTGAAAACACCCGAAAGCACCCAGCGGCGGAACCGCTTGCACACGCTGTGCTGCTTGCCGAAACGCGGCGGAAGATCGCGCTGGGGAGCGCCCGTCCGGATGCGCTGAAGCACCGCCTCAACGAAAAGCCGGTCATCCGCCGCGGCAGGGCCGGGATCGGCTGCTTTGCCGGGAAGAAGCGGTTCGATCCGTTGCTGCATTTTATCAGTCAACATGGTTCTGTCAGCGTTCATTTGTCTTTCTGCACGTCTTGTCTGCGGCACCGCTCCAGTGCCCGCTAAGATGATTACAGCAGCGAATCGCCCGAAGCGCAACCCCATTTGTCCACAGGCCCTAAGTCGCATTCTTAACGGCGGATTTCGCTGCCGAGGCACGGACACACCCGGCGAAGCCGGAAAACCTGTCGGTGCCGCAGTCAAGCATCGTTGAAACCGTCCCTTGAAACACGGCCGCGCCGTAGAGGTCTTCCACTGCCTTGGCCAGGCGCCCTCCCGGCCCGTTTTCATCGCCCCGCAGCGGCTGCAGACATCGAGATCATGACCCTCTGCGGTGTTCAGGGTCTCGGCACGGCACATCACTGTTCCCTTATGACCGGGCCGCCCGTCCGGCTCCGGCTTAGAAAGCCCGTCGCTCGACGGCGGCTTATGACTGCCACGGCCGTTCATTCTCAGCCGACTCTCAAGCTCGGAAACGCGGCCTTGCGAAACCGCAAGTGCCGCGACGGCTCAATCGCGATCGGCGACGATCGCATCACGCTCGGCGAAAGCAACGTCATGATTCGCGACAGCCTCGGCAAGTCTCGCGTTGAAACCGGCACGGCTGAAAGCCGGATCGGCGATCCTGTTCCGCGATGCCGCCCGAATGCCGCCGGTCATCCGACCGGCTCCGCTGACAACTGATCTGACCCCATGTCCTGTTCATCCGCGGTTTGCGCCACCCGGCCTGTTATTATTCGTGATTCGGGGATTCGATCAAACGGCCGCCGCAATTTCAAGAATTAAAGTGCCTTGCCAGTTAAGTGCAATACAAGGAGACAAGGGCTGAATTTTCCCGAAACACCCTTAAATCGTGCTTGCCAGGTAAACCTATAACCAATTGAATTCAAAGAGTGATTCACCGCTTTCAGTGAACGAAGATTTTCCTGTCTTGACCAGATTCACGCTGATTCTAACTTGAACGGGCAATCACAACATCACAATTGATGATTCTTCGTTCCTCAGATACTGCAATTCTTCTCACATATTCAGCGTGTTAAGGGTTTTCTGACAGACACTAAATCGGAACATGAATGCTGCTTCCGCTGAGCGCCCGAGGCCCGCCCTGGACGTTGTCCGAGCTGCAGATGCTCTTCGACAGTCACTGGTGCGTCGGCGACATATTGCGGGGAGCCGAAGAGGCTGTCAGAAACCGTGCTTCGGCCAGCCGATCCCCGTTGCTATGACCCGCTGCAAAAACCCGTTTTCTTCAGCCATTGAGGCCGGAAGCGGCCGAGTCATTTTCAATCTGCGCGGTGTGATTTCAGCCTGTTGCTTTCAGGAATACAATTTTCAAGCAATTGACCGATGCAAGCGCAGTTCAAAATTGCCGCTTCGGCGGCAGTTCTGATAATAACACTGAACCAGCGAGGGAGGACGCGGGGATGCAGAGCCATGTGCGGGCGCTTGTTGTCGGCGGAGGGGTCGTAGGAGTCTCAATTGCCTACCATCTGGCAAAGGCCGGCTGGAAGAACATTTCGCTGATTGAGCGTGACGAGTTGACGTCAGGATCGACGTGGCACGCCGCTGGGCTGCTGCCGCTCTTCAACATGAGTTACGCGGCGAGCTGCATCCACGACTATTCGGTCCGGTTTTACAAGCGGCTTGAGACCGAAACCGGGCTGAATCCCGGTTTCAAAGCGGTAGGAAATCTCCGCATGGCCCAGACGCAGGAGCGCATGGACGAATACATGCTGTACGCTTCGACTGCCGAGACCGTCGGAATTAACTATGAGTGGCTCACTCCAAAAGACATCGGCGGGCGGTATCCCTTGGTGCGCAGCGACGATCTTGTCGGCGCGATTTTCCATCCTGACGACGGTTACATCAATCCAGCCGATCTCACGCAGGCCATGGCGCACGGTGCGCGGAGCCATGGCGTTGAAATCAACCGCCGCCGCCAGGCTGACAGCTACAGATGGACAGGGTCCGAATGGATCGTTCGGGGCACGGTTATGGAAGAACGGGGCGGCAGTCTGGTGCCCGGGGAGGAGTTTGAAATCCGCGCCGAGCATGTGATCACGGCCACCGGGAACCATGCCCAAAGAACCGCGCGGCTGCTTGGAATCAAGATTCCGGCGGTGCCTGTGCAGCACCAGTATATTGTCACGGATGTCGACGAATCTCTCGCGAAATGGCGGGAATCCAACTCCGAACATCCGGTGCTGCGGGACGCCGATGCCAAATGGTACGTTCGTGAAGAGCGGAACGGGTGGATCATCGGTCCCTATGAGAAAGGCGCGCCGGCATGTTTCGCGGACGGCGTCCCCGATGCGTTCCGCGCCGATCTCTTCCCTCTTGATCTTGACCGTATCGAACAGGAATACATGTCGATGCTGCACCGCATTCCGTCGTCTGAGACAGCGGGTCTCAAAGACGATTTCAACGGCCCGATCTGTTACACACCGGACGGCAACCCGTTGGTCGGCCCGGCTCCAGGACTGAGGAATCTCTGGCTGGCGGAAGGTTTTTCGTTCGGAATCACGGCGGCTGGCGGGATCGGTTTCTATCTGGCCCAGATCCTGACCGAGGGCGAGGCGGATATCGACATGGCTTCACTCGATCCGCGCCGTTACGGCAGATGGATGACTAGCGAATACGCCTGCCGCAAAAACGAGGAGTGTTATGAGCATGTCTACATCCTGCATCATCCCGACGAGGAGAGAGAGGCTTGCCGGCCGCTGAGGACGGCGCCCTGTTACGAAAGGCTGCGCGGGCGAGGGGCATGTTTCGGCCAGGTCAACGGCTGGGAACGGCCGAATTACTTCGCGCATGATGGTTTTGACGACCATGGCGCCCGATCATTCCGCAAAGGGGGATGGTGGAAATTCGCGGTCGCCGAAGCCGAGGCCGTGCGCGCCGGCGCCGCTCTGTTCGATGCCACCTCATTCGCCAAACATCTGGTACGCGGTCCCGGAGCGGAAAAATTCCTTGACTGGATGACCTGCAACCGGCTTCCGGATCCCGGCAGAGTCAGTCTCACTTACGCCCTGACCGATGCCGGAACCGTGCATTCGGAATACACCGTCGCACGATTGGACGCTGACGATTTTTACCTCGTATCCTCGGGAGCTTGGACGGACTACGACAGCGATTTCATGCGGAAGGCGGCGCAAGACCGGGAAAGTGAATTCGGGCGGATTGAGATTCACGATATCTCATCACAGTGGGGCGTCTTCGCGCTTGCCGGGCCTTTGTCGCGCGCGGTTCTTCAGGAAGCTCTCGGCGCCGCCGAACCGCGGGATGCGCTCGGTAACCGCAGCTTTCCTTGGATGACTTTCCGTGAACTTGAGTTTGGAATGTGTCCTGTGCGGGCGATGCGCGTGTCCTACACGGGTTCTTTGGGCTGGGAACTGCATCACCCGATCGAAATGCAGAATTGTCTGTTCGACCTGCTGGAATCGCGCGGCGCGAAATTCGGGCTGAAACATTTCGGGGCCCGGGCGCAGAACTGGCTGCGGCAGGAAAAGAGCTACCGGGCCTTCGGCGCCGAACTGGGCCGGGACGCGACGCCGTTTGAAAGCGGCGTCGGCCGGTTTGTGGACACATCAAAAAAATTCCGCGGCAAGGCGGAGATGCTGGCAGCGCCGATTCGATCCGCCTGCGTGACGTTGCTCATCAAGGGTCCTGAAGACTGCTGCCCGTGGGGGCGCGAGGCGGTCTATTTTGAAAATGAGAGGGTCGGGCGGCTGACATCAGGCGGCTATTCTCCGCAGTTCAGGCAGGCGATCGCCATGGGCTATGTCCGTCCGCATCTGGCCGTTCCCGGCACCCGGCTGCGGGTCAAATTTCTCGACCGGCTCTGGGCGGCGAGAATCGTGGAAGACAGCCCGTACGATCCCGAGAATTCTGAACTGAAAAAGGACGGCTGAGAGCGAATCTCAGAGGCCGGAACCCAGAAACCGGCGGATGGCGGTCAGACTTTCCGGTTCGTCAAGAAACGGGCAATGTCCGCGGTTCAATGCGACTGTTTCGGATAGATCCGGGCAGACCTGACGCATTTTCGCCGCGGTTCCGGCAGACAGCAGGTCAGAGTTTTCACCGCGGATCAGAGACATCGGAATGCCTTTCAGCCCGCTGAACTGAGGCCAGAGGTCTATGTCTCCGTCTTCGAATGCGGCAATGGAGGCGGGGCGCAGTCCCGGATCATAACTGATGACAACTCTGTCTCCGACCTGCCGGAAACGGTTTTCCGCCTCCTGCCGCCATTTGCTTAGAGGCACGCCGCGGAAGTCCAGAGAGCCGTCAGCAAGCTGCTGCGCGGCATCTTCCATGTTTTTGCATTCCGGATTGCGGCCAAGATACCGCAGAATTCTCTGAAAACCGGCGGTTTCAATCGCGGGACCGATGTCGTTGAAAAGAATTCCGCCGACTCTTGCCCTGTCGGTCAAAGCCATCAGCATGGCGACGATTCCGCCGCGCGATGTTCCCAGGATCATCACACGGCCGATTCCCAGATGATCCAAGAGTTCAAACGCGTCTCCGGCTTCCACTGCCGGATTGTAATTGAGAAACTGCGGGTCCCAGTCCGACCCGCCCCGGCCCCGATAGTCCGGCATGATGAGGCGGAATTCGGAAAGAGGCCCCCGGAGGCATTCGAAGTCGCGTGAATTCCGCGTCAGTCCGGCAAGACACAGCACTGGCCGGCCGCTGCCGCGATCCTGATATGCGAGCGTCAATCCGTCTGATGACCGGAAAGTCTTCATTGATGTTCCCCCGCGAGGCGGGGAATGTCCCGCAGGTCAGGGAGACGGCGCTGAGCGGCCCAAGGAAGTCTTTCGGCCGGTTCCGAACTTCGGTTAACCCACACCGAGGAAAAGCCGAAACCGCTCGCAGCGGCGGCATCCCAGCCGTTCGAGGAGACGAACATGACCTCGTGCGGCGCGCAGTTGAACCGCTTGGGCGCCAATGCATAGACTGAATCGTGCGGTTTGAACACCCCGGCTTCCTCGACGCTGATGACATCAACGAGCAGATCAGCGATGCCGGCGGCGCGGACGGCGTCGTCCAGCATGGAAGGAGAGCCGTTCGAAAGGATCGCCGTGTCTATGCCGTTTTCGCGAAGAGCGCGGAGCATGGACTTCACTTCAGGAAATGCGTCCAGTTCCCGGTACAGCGCCAGCAACTGGTTTCGGAGAGCCCGGTCTTCGGCCAGTCCGGCAGCTTCAAGAGACCAGTCAAGACTGTCGCAGGTCACCTGCCAAAAGTCAGTGTGAGCTCCGGCCACCGCCCGGATCCATGTGTATTGAAGCTGCTTAAGCCGCCAGTCAGCGGCAACTGATTCCCAGATTCCGGCAAGACGCCCGCCGCCTTCCCGTGAAGCGGCGCGGCGGGCGGCGGCCGACACGTCGAACAGGGTGCCGTAAGCGTCGAAGACACAAACCGAGGCGGTCATCTCAATTTTCCTTTCTGTCACTGGCCGGAACCCGCACAGTCCGCCGGCGCGGAACGGTGGATTCAGTCCGCGCCGGCCTTATGCAGATCCGGCGGCAAGTCCGGATTTCCGCTGCCTGATCAAGCCGAAGCGTATGCCGGATTTCCGCGTTGAAATGACATTACGGAATCTGTATTCAGCGGCAATCCGGCAACGGACTGCCGAACTTGGCTGTCGCCGAACAGCATTAGAGGAAAGACGGATATGGATACGACGCACGGAACAGTCTACTGGACCGAGTTGATGACGCGCGACTATGACGGCGCGCGGAAATTTTACGGGGAAGTCTGCGGTTGGACTTATTCCCACATGGAAGGCATGGAAGATTCCTATGCCATAGCGCATGTCAGCGACGGCCCGCCGGTCGCCGGAATCGGCGACATGGACGAAATGCAGTTGGAGAAAGAGATTCCGCCGCATTGGCTCAGCTATATCGCGGTTGACGATATCAATGCGGCGGCGGAAGCGGTGAAGTCCGCCGGCGGCAGCCTGAAACGGGATGTGTTTGAAGTCCCGAAAATCGGAAAAATCGCCATCGTCGTAGATCCGGAAGGCGTGGTGATCGGCTTCATCGAGCCCGCATAACCGCGTCTGAATTCAGAGGTTGCCGGACTGCGGCATTCCAAGAATATGGAATCCGCCGTCGACCGTGATGATTTCGCCTGTCGTGCAGGCGCCGTAGTCTGATGCCAAAAACACGGCGGTGCCGCCGATAGCCTCAAGAGTTGCGTTGCCGCCGAGCGGGGCGTTGGCTTCAGTGTGCCGGTAGGTCTTGCGGGCGCCGCCGATCGCGGCCCCTGCGACAGTCTTCATCGGACCGGGGCTGATCGCATTCACCCGGATCCCTTCAGTTCCCAGATCGTTGGCGAGATATCTCACCGAAGATTCGAGGGCGGCCTTTGCGACGCCCATGACGTTGTAGAACGGCGTGACGCGGTTCGATCCTTGGAAGGTCACGGTCAGGATGCAGCCGCCGCCCGTCATCAGAACATGCGCGCGCCGCGACAGTTCGATCAGCGAATAACAGGACACCGAAAGCGAGATCTGAAAATTCTCGCGGCTGGTGTCCATGAACCGGCCGGTGAGTTCGCTGCGGTCGGAAAACGCGATCGCATGAACCAGAAAATCCAGCTTTCCCCAGACATCGGCGATCTTGGCGAACAGCCGGTCCAAGGAGTGCGGGTCTTCGACATCGGTTTGTTCGATGATGTCCGCGCCCAGTTCTTCGGCAAGCGGAATAACCCTCCGCCCCAGCTGGTCATGCTGGTAGGTGACCGCGAGACCGGCGCCTTCCGCGCGCATGGATCTGGCAATCCCGTAAGCGATTGAACGGCTGTTCGCGATGCCGATGACAAGTCCGCGCCGGTTCCGCAGAAGGTCAGCCACGATTCACCCGTCGTAACGGCTCAGCGCCAGAGTGGCGTTGGTTCCGCCGAATCCGAAACTGTTTGACAATGCCGTGTCGATATCCACGTTTTCTCTGAGGCTGGTGACGATCTCTTCCGGTTCGATTTTCGGATCAAGATCGGATATGTTGGCGGAGGCCGCGATGAATCGGCTTTCAATCATCAGCAGAGTGTAAATCGCCTCGTGAACGCCGGTCGCGCCGAGCGAATGGCCGGTCAGAGACTTTGTCGAACTGATCGGCGGAGGAGTCCGCGAGCCGAACACCCGTCGGACAGCCTCGACTTCGACAACGTCGCCGGCCGGGGTCGAGGTGCCGTGCGCATTGATATAATCCACGCTGCGTCCTTCAGTTCCCGCCAAGGCCAGCCGCATCGAACGTTCGCCGCCTTCGCCGGACGGGGCGACCATGTCATGTCCGTCGGATGTCGCGCCGTAACCTGTGATTTCCGCATAGATTCTCGCGCCGCGGGCGAGAGCCCTCTCGAGTTCTTCCAGTACCACGACGCCGCCGCCTCCTGAAATCACAAAACCGTCCCGGGACGAATCAAACGGCCGCGAGGCCGTTTCCGGCGTGTCGTTGTATTTCGAACTCATGGCGCCCATGGCGTCAAACAGGCAGGACAGCGTCCAGTCCACTTCTTCGCCGCCGCCGGCGAATACGATGTCCTGCATGCCGTAGCGGATCTGTTCGACACCGTTGCCGATGCAATGCGCGGATGTCGCGCAGGCGGAAGTGATGGAATAGTTCACGCCCTTGATCTTGAAAGGAGTGGCCAGGCAGGCGGAATTGGTCGACGACATGCAGCGGGTGACCATGAAAGGACCCATGCGGCGCGGGCTTCCCTTCTCCCGGACGGCGTTATGGGCAACGAAAAAATTAGACGTGGACGGGCCTCCGCTGCCCATCACCATGCCGGTGCGCTCGTTTGAGACTTCGTCATTGCCAAGGCCGGAATCCTCAACCGCCTGTTTCATGGCGATAAAGTTGTAGGCCGCGCCCGCGCCCATGAAGCGCAGCTGGCGTTTGTCGACATGTTCCGAAAGATCGATCGAAGGAACGCCGTGAACCCGGCTGCGGAAATTCCGCTTCGCATAATCCTCGCTGAACGTGATGCCGGATTTTCCGGCCTTCAGCGATGCCCTGACTTCGTCCTTGCAGTTGCCGATCGGCGATATGATGCCAATGCCCGTGATAACGACACGCCGCATCCGAGACTCCTAATTTACCTAGGCCGAAAAGAGGCCGACTTTCATGCCGGTCGTTTTGTAGATTTCAGCCCCGTCCGCAAACATGCGCCCGTCCGCGATACCGAGTTTCAGCTTTCTGTCAATCACCCTGGTGAAGTCCACGATGTATGTCAGCAGCCTGCGGCTAGGGGTCACCATGTCGGTGAATTTCACTTCCGCCACGCCCAGCGCCCTCCCGCGGCCCGGCAGTCCGCGCCATCCCAAGTTAAAGCCCGTCAACTGCCAGAGCGCGTCCAAGCCGAGACATCCCGGCATCACCGGATCGCCGTGGAAGTGGCAGTTGAAAAACCACATATCCGGCTGGATATCAAGCTCAGCCACAACGTGGCCCCGTCCGTTGGCGCCTCCGTCGTCCGAGATTTCCGTGACGCGGTCGAACATCAGCATGGGGGGCAGGGGAAGCTGGGCGTTGCCGGCGCCGAAAAGTTCGCCGCGGGCGCATTTCAGCAATCCCTCGCGGTTAAAGGAAGACGGATATTCGGACATGCCAAAGCGGCTCGCTGCAGATTCAACTCGCGGGACTCCTATCATTGAAAGATGCGGATTGGAATATGCCGCGATTCCCGGGGATGCCATTCCCGGAACCGAAACCGGCGGCTTGAAATCCGGGGAAAGAAACGACAATGCAGACGTTGCGGGGGAAATTCGGTTTCGGGAATCCAGATGATGCAGTCGACCATTCAACTTGACAGGGCGGACAATGTCGCGACCGCGCTGCGTCCGCTTCATGCCGGCCGGGACGGGGCGCGGGAACATATCCCCCGCGGGCACAAAATGTCTGTGCGTCCCATACCGAAAGGCGGGGAAGTCACGAAATACGCCCAGCTGATCGGCTATGCGAGCGAGGCCATACCGCAGGGCGCGCATGTGCACACCCACAATCTTGAATTCAGAAACATCTCGCGGGAGTATGAATTCGGAGACGGCGCGGACTCGGTGGAAACCAACGCCGAGCCCGACTGTTTCATGGGTTACAGACGGCCTGACGGCTCGGTCGGGGCGCGCAACTATATCGCGGTGCTGTCCTCGGTCAACTGTTCCGCCACCGCCGCGCGCCGCGTGGCCGGTCACTTTGACGGCGGCCGGCTGAAAGACTATCCTGACATTGACGGCGTGGCGGCGTTTGTCCACGGCACCGGTTGCGGGATGGCCGACACCGGCGAAGGATTCGAAGCTTTGCAGCGCGTGATGTGGGGATATGCGCGGAATCCAAATGTCGCCGCTGTCCTGATGATCGGACTCGGCTGTGAAATCAACCAGATCGACTGGCTGCTGGAGGCGTACGGTCTGCGCAGCGGGCCTCTGTTTCAAGTCTTGAATATTCAGGACCGGTGCGGTCTGGCCAAGACGGTCAGCATCGGAATCCGGAAAATCGAAGAGATGCTGCCGTTGGTCAGCGAATGCAGGCGCCGGCCCTGTCCTGCCGCAAAGCTGAGGGTCGCTCTGCAGTGCGGCGGGTCGGATGCCTGGTCCGGAATCACGGCCAATCCCGCGCTCGGCAATGCCGTCGACAGGCTGGCGGCGCAGGGCGGCAGCGGCGTGTTGGCGGAAACGCCGGAAATCTACGGAGCTGAACATCTGCTCACGGCGAGAGCCGAGTCCCCGGAGATAGCGGAACGGCTGGTCGAGCGGATCAGGTGGTGGGAGGACTACACAAAGAGGAACAGAGCGAGTCTGAACAACAACCCATCTCCGGGTAACAAGGCCGGCGGCCTTTCGACAATACTCGAAAAGTCGCTGGGCGCGGTCGCCAAAGGCGGCACGACTCCGCTCCGCGGCGTTTACCGTTACGGAGAGCAGGTCACTGAACGGGGGTTCACTTTTATGGACTCGCCGGGTTACGATCCTGCCTCGGTCACAGGGCAGATCGCGGGCGGATGCAACATCGTCGCATTCACCACGGGGCGCGGGTCCGCTTTTGGCTGCAAGCCGTCGCCGTGCATTAAGATCGCCACGAATTCAGATATGTTCGGCCGGATGGAGGAGGACATGGACATCAATGCCGGGCGTATTCTGGACGGTTCCGCGTCTGTCGAGGATGTCGGAGAAGAGATCTACCGGCTCCTGCTGGACGTAGCGTCCGGCAGGCAGAGCAAGTCAGAGTCCCAAGGTCTCGGGGACTGCGAATTCGTGCCGTGGCAGATCGGCGCGGTGGTATAGCCGATGCCCGGGCCGTCACGGCTGCCGCTTCTGACGTTTTCGGGACTTAAAAACGCCGATCGGCTGCTTGATCTGTAAAGCCGGAATCGGCGTGCTCTCCGGTCGGTGTTCGTGTCCGGGGGAGCCGATGCCTTCCCGACCAAGGGGGAACGATCATCAGCGGCAATTTTTGCGGTGGTTTGGAGCGGCCTGCCGGCGGAGGCCGTGTTTTTTCCTTCGCAAGGGATTTTTCAGCTCCAGATTGGCAAACGGGAAAGCGTGATCTCCGCGACCGACCTGAGCTTTCGAGCGGGAAGAAACGCCGGCAGCGAACTTCTCGATCAAGCGGTTTTTGATCTGCTCAGGGTTCGGAGATTCGGCGTAATGGACAAACAGGTCTTCCAAGATTGACAGTGTCCTGATCCAATGGCCGCCTCGGTGAGGCTTTCGGTCCCCCAGTTTGTGGATGTACAATTGACCTGTGCGGCGGTTGAGGCCGGGGCGGTTCGATTGACCGATGTAAAGGATGTTTTCGTCGGCCAGCCAGTACCTCCGCAGGCGGTGCATAAGGACATTCGGAGTCGGATTCGGGTCGTTGTCGATTCTGAGTTCGGTTGCGCGAGACAGCCAGCCCTTTATCGCATCTGAATCAAATAGAGCGACTTTCAGCACCGGCTCGGAACGCGACGGGTCCGGTGAAAGCGCAACGACATAGATCCCCGGGTTCTTACTCGGCACGGGAGCTCCCCAAGGGGCAGCGCCGCCGTGCCGGATGGACACCGCCGAAAACAGTTCGGAAATTGTCGACATGCTGACCCTGTTGCGATTCCGAATGGGACAAATGCGGTAAATAATTTACAGAGCGGCGAACATGAACTCAAGGTGTTCAGTGCCTTGATTCGGCGGGCTCCAGCTCGTATGTATTCAAATCAAGCGACCGGCACCGTCCTGACGGATGTCTTTCAGGGCGGGTGTCATTGTTCGCAGCCGCAACCGCCTTGCTTGCTGTTTGTCTGCCATGCGAGGGTCGTGACCTTCGCATGCCGAACCATCCCCCGCCCCGTCTCTCAACGCTGAAAACGCCGCAGCGGACATTCCTGTCTTGACAGCATAAATGTTATAATATAACATAACAGACTATTGATTGTAAGAGCTGAGCGCCCTTGGAAACCGGGCGCGGCGGCAGGAAACGAGCTGACATGCACACATCCCGCGACGGCCGGACCGACATGCTCCCGTCTTTCAGGCAGGCGGGCACGGCGGGCAACGACGGACTGACACTTTCGATTTGCCTGCGCTGCCGCGACGGGCGCGAGGACAGCGACACCGGCCTCGGCCAGCGGGGCGGTCGACGTCTGGCACAGCTTGCGGCAGACGCCTTTCCCGACAGTACGGCCGCACGCCGGGGCGTCCGCCTGCGCGGCGTGAATTGCATGAGCAATTGCAAGCGGCCATGCGCCATCGCGCTCTCAGCTCCCGGACGTTTCACATACCTCTTCGGCGATCTCGCCCCGACGCTTCATGCTGGCGATGTCCTCTCCGTTGCCGCCGCCTATGCCGAAGCCGAGGACGGCTACATGTCCAGACCCATGAGGCCGGAAGTTCTGCGCGCGGGCACCCTCGCCCGCATCCCGCCGCTCGGCTTCGCGGGCGACCTGGTCGAACCGCTTTCCCCGACACCCCGAAACTCAACCCACAGGAGCGACAACTTATGATTCATTCCCATTTTCCCGAAGGCGCGCCGTGGCCGCTGTCACAGCAGGCGCGATCACTGCCTCCGCCGCTTCCTGCGCAGAGGATATGACGATCGGTCAGACGTTCCTCGCCTCCGGCCTCGATGCCGCCGAAGAGTCGAATAGCTGGGCACTCGTGAGCCACGGCATCGCCGAGCAATTGTTCCACGTGTCCCACAAGGGTGAGGTGGTGCCGAACCTCGCGGCTTCGGCCGCGCCGAACGACGACGGCACCTGGACCGTGGAGCTTGCACCTGATCGATTCTTCTCGGACGGTACGACAGTGACTGCCGAGGCTGTGGCAATCGCCTTGAACTGTACCGGCGAGGCGAACCCTTGTGCACGGGCGACCGCCGGGCGTCTGATTTTCACCGCCGTCTATGACGACACCCTGACTGTCAGGACCGAGCATTCCACGACGATTCTGTCTTCAATTCCGGCCGAATGGGCCTTTCCCATCTAACGGATGAAGGGCGATGAGCCGACCTACACCAGGCCCTTCGCGGTGAAGAGCTTCCAGCCCGGCGCGTCGGTCGACATGACACCCAACGCCCACTACGCCGGCACCGAGGCCCAGCCGGGGATGTCCCACTTGATGTTGAATTTGATACAGGCGGTGTTGCCTCTCCCCCGGGCATCAGCTCGGGGATTTTCTGAAGAAAAGGAAGCAACACCATGAAAACCGTTAGCACATTCCCCGGCGCCTCCGCCAGCGCTCCGAACATCAACGCGCTCGTCGAAGAGGCGTACGAAGACGTGACCGAGAGTTTCGAGAAATTCTGTCTGACGACGGGCATCGCGTATCTGCGGCAGATGATGGACGAGGACGCCGAACGGCTGGCCGGGAAACGTCACAGTCATTCTCCCGACAAGCCGGGGCACCGCTGGGGACATACGCGTTCCCAGGTCGGGTTTCACGGCGGCAAGGTCGGCATCGACCGTCCCCGGCTCCGCTGCAAGGCTGCGGGCAAGGAGATGTCCCTGCCGAGCCAGTAAGAAATCTCCGCGGACGGCTATCTCGACCGACAGTCGGTGAACCTGATGACCGCGAACGCAGCGACCCGCAAGTTCCGCCGGGCGGTGAGGATTCCGGGGGCCGGGGTTCCCTGCGGGGCGGGCTGCGGGCTGTCGAAATCAGCCGTGTCCCGCCGGTTCAAGGCTCTGACGCAGGCGAAATTTGATGAATGGATGACTTCCGATCTGTCGGAGCTTGATCTCGTCGCGGTTCAGATCGACGGGCTGCATATGAGCGACCGCCTGCTGATGATCGGGGCCGTCGGCATTGACGCGTCCGGGCGTAAGCGCCCCCTGGGCGTCATCGAGGGCGCGACGGAGAACGCTGCGACGGTGCAGGCTCTGCTTGATGATCTGATCGGGCGCGGGCTTGATCCGAAGGGCTGTTATCTGTTCATCGTCGACGGAGCCAGGGCGCTCAGCAAGGCGATCCGGCGCACTTTCGGCTCGGACATCCCTATCCAGCGCTGTCAGGTTCACAAGGGCCGCAACATCATCGACCGTCTCGCCGTGAAGCATCACGCCGGCGTGCGGCGGACGCTCAGGCAAGCCTGGGAACTTGATGACGCCGACAAGGCCGAGCGGCTGATGCGCAGCCTGGCTCAGCGGTTCGAACAGGAGGCTCCGGACGTCTCCCGGTCGATACTTGAGGGCCTGGACGAGGTCCTGACCGTCTCCCGGCTCGGCCTGCCGTCAGAGCTGCGGCGGTCGCTGGCGAGCACGGACATCATCGAATCGATGAACAGCACGGTCCGGCAGGTCTGCCGCAACGTGAAGCGCTGGAGGAACGCCGGGATGGCTTTGAGACAGCCCGCTGCCGGCATGATGGAGGCCGAGAAGGGTTTCCGCCGCATCAAGGCGTACAGGCAGCTGCCCGTTCTCAAACAGGCTCTCATCGAACATCGTCGAAAGGATCGGCTTGACCGGCTCAAGGAAGCCGCGTAGATAGCCGACAGGCAGCATCGCTCCTGCGGGTTTCAACACCAAGCGGGACATTCCCGCCCAGCCCGATGTGAGAGCCTGTTCCTAAAGTCGCTTTCACATACCGAATATAGAATACACATCGTGATTTAAGCAGACTTACATATTGCATACAGCATTATGGAACAAGCTCTGACATTACGCCGGATCGCGGACGGCCAGTCGTTGGCTCTCGCTTTCGCCTCGGGCGAAGTCGACATGGCGTTAAACCTGCCTGTCGAGACGCTTTCGATGATGGAGACGACGGACGGGAGGGTCGTCTCCTTCCCCGCGGCCTGCCAATATATGATGTGGATGAACACGCAGACGCCAGCCCTGTCGGACCCGCGGGTGCGTCGCGCCATCGATCTGGCCGTCAGCCGCGAATACCTGGCAGTCTGTCATTGTTATATTGATGGGTGAAAAAAGTGAAGTAGACGCGCCCGTTATGCAACGGGTTTAAAGCTTCCGGTTGCTGCTCCCAATCCGCCTGTGCCACCAATCCTACCATGTTTGACTACTAGTAATTTGCTGAGGGTGTGATTTCTACGATGGAGCGGGTCAGGCATCCTGGTTACGATAATTGGATTTTATCGCAGCGGCCTGATAATGAGAACGTTCAGCCGTTTGTGCTCGACTTTTTCCCAAACTCTGTCAGCTGTGAGTGCGGTTTCAGACCGCGTAATAGCCGTCGCCAAGCAAATGCGATCTCCAAGACTTAGTCCGAATTGCCGCGTCTTTTTGATGAGCGAACCTGCAATCAGGGCGATTTCTTCGTCAACCGGAACGACATCAAGACCGAAACTCTTGAGTATCGAAATCACTTCCTTCTCAGGAACGTCAAACTGGATCAGCTTTCCCGCTACTTCACTGAGGTTAGCAGCGCTGATGACGCCCTGACCAAGCGCCTCTGATACTTGCTCAGAACCTGGTTCGCCTTGAAGGAGTGCCAAGAGCGCAGACGCATCCAGTACCATTCGCAAAATTCCGATTTCGGTTGACGGTTACTCGCGGTTCGCCTCAGCGCGCCGATCTGCGATGAGTTCTTCGGAAAGAGATTTTTTATCGCCCAGAAACTTTCGCAAGCGCTTCTGCGCGTGTTGAACAACATCCTCCATGGGCCGCACCCGCAGTTCTCCCTTAACAGTTTCCAATAGCACCGATTTTCCGTCAGTCAGTCCTATCTCCTTACGGAGACCGGCTGGCACGACGAGACGACCATTGGTTCCCATTTTCGCGCGGACAGCAGTCACGTCACATCTCCCGTTCCTAAACAACTATATTGGTAACGCATCCATAATGGCAAATCACAAAAAATTGGTAGAATTTCAGAATGGGGTTGAAATTCGCTGTTTGGGAACCCATCGCCCAAAAAGAACAAAACGGGAATAATGGGCATGACAATCACGATCACAAAGCAGGCAGGTAACCAGGGTCTGCGGACAATCACTTTGCCGCGATCAGACCGGCGGCCAGCTAGATCGCCGTCGCGAAGTCGGCATCGGTCTTGTCATACCGCGTCGCGATCGCACGTAAATCTTTGATTTTCAAAAATAAATTATCGATCTGATGCCGCCAGCCATACATATCGCGGTCGTAATTCCGAATCTGCCGTTAGTCGGCAGCGCGGGGCGGCGTCCGGCTGAAGCCGAGATTGCTGCTGGTCGAAGGTCCGTTTTTCCTTTGGCAGACCGTTTCGATAGTCATTGTTGCGGGATTTCGAATCCACTGACCCGCGCTTTCGATTTTTGCGCATTGCTTGGTCAAGCCTCGGCTGACGGTATTCAAAGAAGTTCAGGCTCGAACAAGCCGGGCCGCGCACCTGCTGTCAGGGGGAAGCCTGCCGGTCCGCGGCAGTCATTTCGTGCTGAGGATTATTCGGATCCGCGCCTGAACTGACGCGGCCTCGTCATCCAGCGCAAGGAAGAAAAGCCGCATCGCGTCGTCGCGCAATTCGTCATCCTGCTGAGCAAGGGCGTAAAGAGCATCATATGCCCAGGCTCGCACAAAACTCCGGCGGTGGCGGATCAATCCCCGCAGACTGGCAAAACAAATCTGTCGGTCACTGTCGGTAATCGCGAGGTGGCGGATGGACTGGAGGATGTGCAGTGTCGCCTGCCACGCGGCTGCTGAATCAAGCATCGACACGATTCTGGAACTCTCCCGGCGCGTCGCCGGATGTCCGGTCTCCAGATACCGTTTGATTAGCCAGGTCGCCTGCTGTTCAAGTTCAGTGGATTCGCCGTAACGAATCAAACGGCTGAGAAATCCCTCGGTCTGGTAATGGACTCGGTATATCCGCGTGAGGCGGCCGCTGTCATTCGGACCGCATTCCGCAAGATCTGTTTTCAGCGGCATTGCATGATCCGCCACATCGGGAAAGCCGGAATCCGGCGGTATGTCCGCAGCAGCAGAAATGCCGGATAATCTTGTTCCCTGAAGCTTCCTGAACGCGGTCCGGCCGTGATCCGAATGATGCGGGTCGTCCGGGTTTTTTGCTGCCGATACGCTTTGCTTTCCGGGGACGCGGGTTCCGGAGTTGTCGCGCAGCCGATCAATGCCGGCGGCACTGAGGTGATCATCGGCGGTTTTGACCGGCATCCCGATCACAAGTTTCCATGTCACGTTTCATTGCCATTTCCTGATCGCGGTCTGCGACGACGTTTCAACCGCCCGGCAAAGGGACTGCTTATCAAACTGTTCCTTGGCGGTAACTCCGTCACGCGGCGAGGCGTCAATATGCTGAATCCCGAGGCATTGGAAATTCATCTTTCCGCGGCGGACAGATTGAATTGCATGTCCGGCCGGGCGTTTCTGGCCGGTCCTCCGGGAAAATCTGATATTCGCCCGAGCGGAAGCGGCAAATCGACGCCGCCGGAAAGCGGCAGGATCGATTCGGCAGAAGCGCGGCCTGTGCAGAGCGCTGAATCATGTTGCCGGTGCGGCCATCTGGGTTCATACTGCCCGCTTGTTTTCACCAGTTCAAGAAGCAGGCGGCTCAACATGATTAAATTGGTTCCGTTCAGAAAGAGATATCCGGTGGTTTCGGTGTTGCGGATTGAGGGCATCATCCAAGCCGGCGCGCGTTCCCGTCCGAATGTGATCAACGACGCTGCGCTGGCGAGACTGATCGAACGCGCCTTCAGGAAAGGACGCCCGAAAGCCGTCGCGCTGGCGGTGAATTGTCCCGGAGGCTCGCCGGTTCAGTCATCATTAATCGGCGCCAGAATCAAGCGGGTTTCATCCGAGACCGGCACGCCTGTTTATGCCTTTGTTGAAGATCTTGCGGCATCCGGCGGGTATTGGGTCGCGGCCGCCGCTGACAAAATATTCGCCGATCCATGTTCCATTGTCGGTTCGATCGGAGTGATTTCAGGCTCATTCGGGTTTCATGAACTTCTCGGCAAATCAGGAATCGAACGGCGTCTGTACACCTCAGGAGAGGAAAAGAGCCTTCTTGATCCGTTTTTGCCGCAGAGATCCGAAGACGTGGCTCGGCTTAAAGAAGTTCAGGAGCAGATCCATCAGGAATTCATCAGCCATGTGAAAAGCTGCCGCGGCCCGGCCTTGGCCGGCGAAGACCTGTTCACAGGACGTTTCTGGCTGGGCGAAAAGGCTGTCGAGCTCGGTCTCATAGACGGAATCGGGCATTTGGTTCCTGCCATGAAAGAGATGTTCGGAGACAAAGTCAAATTCCGGTTCTACGGACCGAAAAACAGGCTGTTCGCGAATTTCGGCATGCGGTTCGCGGATGAAACGCTGGCCGTTGTCGAAGAGCGCGCCATGAGGGCCCGTTTCGGATGTTGAATACGCCGCTTGATCCCCAGCGCCGGCCGCCGGAGCGAACCGGATGAGTTTCTTTAAGGACGGCGGGGCGCTGGTGACCGGAGGCTCGCAGCGGATCGGCAAGGCGCTGGCGGTCGCGTTGGCCGGACGCGGAATGAATGTGGCGGTCCAGTACCGGAAGTCGAAGGATCAGGCTCAGGAAACTGTGGCTGAGTTGTGCGCGTTCGGCGTGAAGGCCGCCTCGCTTCAGGCCGATTTCCTGAATGAAGATGAAACAGACGCCTTGGTAGGCGAAGCCGGCGAAGCGCTTGGTTGCCGGCTCAATGTGCTGGTTAACAACGCGTCGGTTTTTGAACGCGATCATGTCAGAACGGCGAGCCGCCGGGAGTGGGATCTGCATATCGAAACGAATCTGCGCGCGCCGTTCGTCCTGACGCAGAAATTCGCGCAGCAGGCGCCGCCGGCGGAAAAGGACGGGGAGGGCGAGACGATCGCCTGCGCCTGCGTGATCAACATCGTGGATCAGCGCGTCGTCAGGCCGACATCGGAATTCGCGACATACACTGTCTCAAAGATGGGGCTGTGGGCGCTCACGCAGTCATCGGCCGTGGCTCTCGCGCCGGAAGTCCGCGTCAATGCCATCGGACCGGGACCCACTCTCATAGCGAGCCGGCAATCCGCAGGCCACTTTGCCCGACAGCGCCGGGGCGCCCCTCTCGGACGCGGCGCACGCGCCGGGGAAGTTGTCGCGGCAATGGATTTTTTTCTCGACAGCCCTTCTGCCACCGGGCAACTCGTATGCCTCGATGGCGGCAGGAATTTGATTTGGAAAGGAACGGATTCAACGCGGAGGGACTGATAATTCCGGATCCGGAGTGGAATTATCCACCGATATGACATATTTCGTCATAAATGTCGGAAAAATATACAGGTTTGAATGCAGTCAAGTGTCTGTGGAAAAAATATGGATTAAAAACAATATGTTAGACAGGCCCTGATTCCGCAACGAAATTTAACGAAACCGGAAAATTGCATAAACTTCCGACAGATACAGAAAATATGCTGAAAAGTATCAACAGAGTTTTCCACAGGCGCCCGGATCGCGTCCGATTGATTCAAGGCAGCATTTGCACCGTATCCCGCCGGGACGCGGCCTGTATCCATGAAACAGATTGAAGACAGCCGCGAAACCGCGGAAAGCGGCGGCAGGCCGGTTTCCGGTCCGCGCGGCGCTGATGTCATTAAAGAGTGCGCCGCGGCTCTCGACAACAGGCCGGGCGTTTACCGGATGCTGAACCAAAAGGGCGAAGTGCTGTATGTCGGCAAGGCCCGCGGCCTCCGGAACCGGGTCCGGACCTACATCAATCCGGCCGTGCACAATGCGCGGATCGCGCGTGTCATTGAACAGACGGCGTCAATGATGTTTCTGACCACCGAAACTGAAACAGAGGCATTGCTTCTGGAACAGAATCTGATCAAGCAGCTGAAGCCGCGCTACAATGTCCTTCTCCGAGACGACAAGAGTTTTCCCAGCATCTTGGTTTCCAAGAAACACAAGTTTCCGCAGATAAAGAAGCACCGCGGCCGGAAAGGGGAAAAGGGCAGCTATTTCGGCCCCTTCGCTTCCGCGGCGGCGGTGAACAGGACGCTGAAACATCTGCAGAGAGTGTTTCTGCTGCGCAGCTGTTCCGATTCGGTTTTCGAGAGCCGTTCGCGGCCATGCCTGCTTCACCAGATCCAGCGCTGCTGCGCTCCGTGCGTCGGCTTGGTGTCTGAAACCGCCTACGCCGAACTGGTTGAAGATGCCGAGCGGTTTCTCGGCGGGAAGTCCAGCAAAATCCAGGAGCAGCTCGCCCGGCAAATGGAAGCCGCGTCCAGAGATCTCGCATTCGAGCGCGCCGCGGCCCTCCGTGACCGCATCAAGGCGTTGACACAGATTCAGTCAGCCCAGAGCGTTAACCCGAAGACAGTCGCGGAAGCTGACGTGGCCGCGGTTCACTGCGAGGGCGGGAATGCCTGCGTGCAGGTCTTTTTCATCCGTGCCAATCAGAATTGGGGCAATCACGCCTGCTTTCCGCGCGCCGGCTCCTGGGCAGACGAATCAGAGATACTGGAAGCGTTTTTGGGACAGTTTTACAGCAACAAAACACCAGCCCGGAATGTCATTCTTTCCCATGGGATCGGGTCGCCGGACCTCATGGAGAATCTGCTTTCCGAACACCGGGGCAGCCGGGTGAAACTGACTGTGCCGCTGCGCGGAGAAAAGGCCGCTCTGATCGCCGGCGCCTTACGGAATGCGCGGGATGCACTGGCGATGCGCCTTGCTGAAACCCGCACACAGGCGAAACTGCTGAGCGGCTTGGGAGATTTCCTGGGACTGGACTCGGCGCCGCGGCGGGTCGAAGTGTATGATAATTCACATGTTCAGGGCGCGCATCAAGTCGGCGCCATGATTGTCGCCGGTCCTGAGGGCTTTCAGAAATCCGCCTACCGGAAATTCAATATCCGCAGCGGCAGCATGCGGCCGGGAGATGATTACGCGATGATGAATGAAGTTCTGAGCCGGCGGTTCGGACGGCTTGTGAAATCCGATCCGGGACGCGACGGCGCGGAATGGCCCGATCTGGTGCTGGTGGACGGCGGCGCCGGGCATGTGACGGCGGCAATGGAAGCGCTGACGGAATGCGGGGCCGACGATATTCCATTGGCAGGCGTGGCCAAAGGACGGCAGCGGAACGCCGGGCTTGAAGAGTTTCATCTTCCCGGAGGCCGGGTCGCTGCCTTGGGGCAAAACGACCCTGTGCTGTATTTCGTCCAGAGAATTCGTGACGAGGCCCACAGATTCGCGATCGGCGCCCACCGGTCCAAACGTTCGAAGTCAATTTCCGCCTCGCCGCTGACGGACATTGCCGGCGTGGGCGCGCGCCGCAAATCCGCGTTGATGTCCCATTTCGGTTCCGCGAAGGCTGTCAGCCGCGCCGGTCTGGAAGACCTGAAGAGCGTCAATGGAATATCGGATTCTCTGGCAGAGACCATTTACCGGCATTTTCAGGCATCTGATCAGTCGTGACGGAGAATGGTCCGAATTCCCACATTTTGCCGTGGCGTCAGCGGGCGTCCGGCGCCGGTTTGGAAGGGCGGCGGCCGTCCAGCCTGTCCGGCATGGGAATGAAACTTCAGGTCCGCCCGGATTTCCGGCGCCGCCACGATCCGGGGTCGATGTTGACGGCATGCTTCCACATGCCGCGCCCGGCATTTTTCGCTTCGCGTTCAGCGAATTTATATCAGTCGCCGTACATGGCCCTCGCGAGGCCTTGGCTGACGAGCCATTCTCCGACGTCTATGCCGCCGCATGTAACTGTGCCGACCGCCCGGCCGGATTTGTCGTATTCTTCAATTCTGACTTGAACCCTTTTGCCGCCGATTTCTTGAATCAGCGCCTTCTTCACTTTCCTACCGTGGCAAAACCATTGACTGTTTCGGCGTTTCGCCGGCTGATTCCATTCGGGAGCGTCAAGACCGGCGATACGTACTTCCTGACCTGATACTACGCGGATTCCGTCTCCGTCAGTCACATAGGCTTTGCCGGAAATCGTGCCTGCGGGCAGCTGGAAACTGCGCCAACGGTGCGCCGCGGATCTTTTCGGCAGCAGAAAATCAGGTCGGTGAATACGGGAAAGCCTGGTGCCGGCACGCCGCGGCTGCCGGTGTGTCGGCCGCGCCGGAACCTGGACGCTTCTGCATCTGCTTTCAGACGGAGACCGATTCGGAGGCGGAGCGGCTCGAGCCGGTTTTGGAACTGCACGGGGTGTTCATCGGCCGCTGTGGCGAGCGGGCGGCGGCGGCCGGGGGCTGGCGCGAGCAATTCGGCAGCGACGTGGCGCTATGCCTGCCCGAGGGCACGCCGGCGGGGCTGGGACTGCTCGATCAGCTTGACCCACTTGCACAAGCATGCGCCGGCGCTGTACGTGATCGAAGGCCTGCCCGAAGCAGGTTGCCGGCAAGGGAACCCGCGACCGGATAGCACGGCTGCTGATGAGCGATGAAATGAACGTTTGCTGCAGCCTCGCGCCGAGCAACCCGTGTGTATGACTCCTTACGGAATTGTCCTTGGCTTGATTCATATGGTGACAGGAGAATGCCTTCAAGGGGACGCTGATCAGCTTCGCCCTGCATCATCCGCCGTACCGAAAGTTCCGCGCCAACCAGGCCTTCCATATCTGCGGCCAACTCGCCCAACTGCTGTTGACCCCGGTGCAATTCCAGATTATTGCGCGACCCGCACTTGACGTCATGGTCTCCTGCGCGGCTCTTAGGGCCTGTTGACAAGTGGGGTTGCGCTCCGGACGATTCGCCGCTGTGATCGTCTTGACGGTCGCCGGAGCGGCCGCCGCGGGCAAGACGTGCAGGAAGACGAATGAACGCTGACAGAACCATGCCGGCTGATTGAACGCGGCGGCGGACCGAACCGCTTTTTCCCGGCAGAGCAGCCGGCCGCGGCCTGCCCATTAGTCATAAAAGGTGTCATCACAAGTGCGCCAGCCGACGCTTGGCCGCAGCGATTCCGTGATTTCCCGCTCAGCTGATTTTTTCAGCGCGGGGGCTTAACAAACTCCCTCGGGGCATCCAGGTTCTCCGCCATGGAATACACGCCGCTGCCGATTCGTTCAACCCTCGGGCAGCCCGGCGCCTTGGCGCGGCTGCAGCCGATTCTTGACCGGTCCCCTTGCCGATGGGCCGGAGTGCGGGAGGTCTGCGGCGTTTTCGCCCTCCGCGACGGGCGCGGACGCCTGCGGCTGCAAAGCTGTCTGTCGGCCCTCGAGGCGCTGGAAAGGGCCGGGCGGATCACGCTGCCTCCGGCGCGTCCGTGGCCGGCGAGCCTGGCGCCGCGCGCCGACCCCCGGGAGCTTCCGGCCCCGCCGCTGCCGGCGGTTCCCGACCGGGCCGGCCTGATCGCCGGGCTGGCGGCGGTTCCGGTCGAGGACGCCGCCGGGAAGCGTCTTCAGTCGGCGATGACCGCCCGGGAGCATCCTCTCGGTCCGGTCAAGGCCGCGGGCTGCCAGATCCGCTATTTTCTCGTCGCCGGAGAGGACGTGCTCGGCGGTTTCCTGTTCGCCGCTCCCGCCCGGGCGCAAAGCGCCCGCGACCGCTGGATCGGCCAGCCGCGGAACAGCGCGAGGCGAACCGCTGCCGGGTCATCTGCATGGCCCGCTTTCTGCTCCGTCCCGCTCCCGGAAGATGCCGCAACCTCGCCTCCCGGGCTTTGGGCCTGTGCCTGCGGCGCGTCGGGCGCGACTATGAGCGGATTTACGGTCTGCGTCCGGTTCTCGTCGAGACCTATGTCGGCCCCGGACACAGCGGTGCCAGCTGCCGCGCGACCGGATGGAGCCGGGCCGGCGTCACCGCCGGACGCGACCGGAACCGCCGGCCGGTGCCGCCGAAGGAGGTCTGGCTGCGCCCGCTCTGCAAGGACCAGTGCCGCCGGCTGGGAGCGCGGGTCGAACCGCTGGCTCCTCATGACGGCCTTGACAGCGCCGGCTGGGCCGGGCAGGAATTCGGCGGGGCCGATCTCGGCGACGCCCGTCTGACCAGGCGTCTCGTCGCCTCCGCGGCTCTGCTGGGCCGGTCGTTCTCGAAGACCTTTTATACCGCGGCCCATGGGAACAGCGCGATGACGACAGGATATTACCGCTTGATCGAGCATCCCGACACGGCCGCGGTCTCGGCGCAGGCGATCCTCGGGCCGCACCGCGGGCGGACCCGCCGGCGGATTCAGGGGCAGGACACGGTTCTTCTGATCCAGGACGGCACGGACGTCAACCTGGCGACGCACGGCCGGTGCGAGGGGCTGGGTACGATCTCGCGCGACAAAGGGGCCGAAGGCACGCTCGGTCTGCATCTTCATTCGACCTTCGCGGTCTCGGCGGACGGCATCCCGCCAGTCGTGCCGCGCATCGAGTTCGATGCCCCGCCGGACGGCGGGCCGAAGACCCTGCGCTGGGTAAGGGCCCTTGACGACAGCGCCCGGCTGGTCGACGGGCTGAGCGATGTCCGCGCCGTCGCGGTGATGGACCGGGAAGGCGACGCGTTCGAGGTTTTCGACGCATGGCGGCGCCTGAACGGCCGGATCGACATCCTGATCCGCGCCGGCCGGGACCGCAGTCTCGGCAAGGGGTGCCGCAGGCTGTTCGCCCGCATGCGCCTTCAGCCGGTCAAAGACCGGATGCGGCTTCAGGCGCCGCGCCGGTCGCCGCGCCGCGCCGCGCGCGATGCGGTTTGCGCTCTGCGCTGGAAAACGCTGGATCTGCCGGTTCCCGAAAAGCAGCGTCAGCGGCTGGGAGCGCAGCCGGTCCGCCTTGCCGCAGTCCATGTGCGGGAAACCGAGCCGCCCGCCGACGGATCGGAACCCGTCGAGCAGTTCCTTCTGACATCGCTGCCGGTGACCTGCTCCGCGGAGGCCCGCGAAGTGACCCGCTTCTATCAGCTCCGCTGGCGGATCGAGGACTGGCGCCGCGTTCTCAAAACCGGATGCGCCGTGGAAAAAACCGCGCACCGTGCCCGCGAACGCGTCGAACGCGAAACCGCGCTGTGCGCCGTCATCGCCTGGCGGCTGCTGGCTCTCGCTCTGCTCGGACGCGAAACCCCCGATCTCGAACCCTCCGCCCTGTTCTCGGAAACCGAAATCGCGGTGATGGCGGATTACGCCGACGCCCTGCGTCTGCCGCCGCCCGGCGATCTCGGAACGGCGGTCGCGATGCTCGCCCGGATGGGCGGATATCTCGGCCGCAAATATGACGACCCCGCCGGCGCTCAGACCGTCTGGGAAGGTTACGCCCTCCTCTCCCATGGCGCCGCCGCCGTCGAGCGCGCGCTTGCTGCCGGCCGGGGAAGCCGCGTGGCGAAACTTCTCGCTCAAGGCTGAATATCAGCCCCGAACCGTCCCTCGCAGACCGGAAAACGCGCCCGGACCGGGCGGAAGACGGCGGAATCGCCGCCCTCCGGAACTGCTTGTGATGACACCTTTTATGACTAATGGGCAGGCCGCGGCGGATGGGCGGCAGGCCCGCCGCTTTTGAGATTTCCGGTTTTCCGGCGGCGGTCCGGCGGAGCTGATGAGCTTCAGGGCGCAGCGGCGATACCGTTCCGAGGCGGCTTTCCGGGCACGCTGTCAGGGGCAGGCGCCGCTCCGCGCCGGGCCTGTCAGCAGCCTCGCCGCATCTTTCGTCAGAGAATTGACGCGGCGGCATGCGCCCGCCGGCAGCGGCGGAAACACGACATTTCCGGATAAAATCATTTCCGCTCCTTGCGCGATGCGCCGGGGCAGGGTAAGCTGCGGGCTCAATAACGGTTACATCGGAAAGGAAGTGAACGATGACGACATCAGTCGGATTAACGCTGAAACGCGCATCGGCGGAAGCCTGCGCTCTCAATGACTCCCCGGGGGGGGGGCTCATGCGCCCGGCTGTCCGCCGCCGGACTGGTTCTCGCCTTACTGACGGCGCTTCCGGCCGCCCCGCCGCTCGGCGCGCAGACGACCACGGCGGACGACAAATGCGTGCCAACCGTTGCCGGCAGCGCGACCCAGTTCGTCTACTCCGAGCCTCTCACATACAGCGGCGCTTACACGACTGCGCCGGGTCAGACAGGCAGCGGCGCCAAATACGCGATTCGTTGCGACGACATTGACGATCCAAGCGGTGTGAAGCTGACCCTCAGCGGGACGATCGGCACGGAAGCCGCGCCTGTCGGCGGCACCGGAATCGGAATTTCAACCGCCGCCGCCGCGGCTGACGGCGCTATAACGATCATCAACAACGGCGAGATTCACGCGGACGCGACCAGATCGAATGATGGACGCGGCATCAACGGCTATATCAAGAACAAGGCGGGCACGGGCGGCTTAACGGTCAGCAACAACGGCAGCATCGTCTCGGAAGGCACTGGAATCAACCTGATCCAGGAGGGGAAAGGCCCCGTCACGGTCGACACGGCGGAAGGCAGCGAGATCGAGGTGAAATCTCTCGGCAGCGGGCTCGCGAGCGGTTTGAACATAAGAAGAGGCATCAGTATCACAGTCGGCGAGAGCAACTCGGACGAAATCACGGGGGCCGTCAAAGTCGACCACAAGGGCGGCATTTCGGTGACCGGGCCGACAAACCGCAGCGGGGCCGGGATTTATGTGCAGAGCTACGGCGTCGGCCCTGTCACGGTCACGACGGGAAGCGGCAGCGAAATCACTTCGGAGCGTAACGCGGGCATCGAGATCAATGCCGAAAACGAAGGAGCCGCGAACACGGGAACGGTGACGGTGACCCACGGGGGGAGGATAATCGCCGGTGAGGCGGGCATGTGGCTCACGCACGAAGGAGCGGGCGACATCGTCGTCGAGACGAAGGCCGGCAGTTCGATAGTCACGGGGCGGACCGTCGCGACGGGTTCGGCAGAGAGAACGGGCCTGTACGCGATTGTGGAGAGCACGGGCACGGGCGATGTCAGGATCACCCACGGCGGGCGGATTTCCTCGGCCACCACTGCGGTCGCCGCTTGGAACGACGGAACCGGCGGCGTCACGGTCACGTCGGCGGCGGGCAGTTCGATAGCCGCGGCGAGACACGGCATATACGCGGAAGCGTCAAGCGCGACAGGCAAAGGCGATGTCAGGATCACCCACGGCGGACGAATAACCGCGGGCGGCGACGGAATCGGCGCTGTTAACAGAGGAACCGGCGGCGTCGCGGTCATGACGGGGACAGGCGGCATGATCACGGCGGAGAGTTACGGCATCAGCGCGGGCATATTGAACGCCGAGAGCGGAAGCGGCGTCACGGTCACCCACGGAGGCACGGTCGATTCGCAGGACGCGGGCATCCTTGCTTACATCCGGGGCGTGACGATAAGGAAGCAGGGTTCCGAGTCGCTGAGAGACGCGGAAGCCGCCGGGATGATCAAAGTCACGGTCGGGGAGGGCGGCGTGATCACTTCCGCCAAGGACGGGGTTGATGTCTGGCACAACGGTTCCGGCGGGTTCGATGTCGCCGTCCTCGGCAAGGTGACGGGGGGCGTGAATGACGCCGACGGCAGCGGGGGGCATGCCGGCGTGCGTATCAGGCAGCTGGCTGACATCGCCGCGAAGGCCGCGGGCGGCATGATCGTCGTCGGTCCCGGGGGTTATGCGGGTTCGGGGGCCGGCGTTTCCGGCGTTGCCGTCAAGGTCGATTCCTATTCGGGTCCGGTGAAAGTGGTTCTGCAAGAGGACGGGGAAGGTTTCACGGGCCATATCGAAGGCAGGATACTCAATCCGGGGAAGGACGGCCGTTCGACGCTGACCTTTCATACCCGCGCGGGCGAGGCCGGCGCGCTGACGGCGCTGACGCCCGGCACGGGCACCGTCAAGCGGCGGGGAGCGGTGAAGGGCGTGTACACTCCTGTCCACCGGTCCCGGCTGGAGACGATCACCGGCGGCTATCAGTTCAAGGACATCGGCGAGGCGGAGCGGATCTACAGCCCGCGGGCGCGTCTGTACGAGGCTCTGCCTTCGGCGCTGCTGGGTCTGACCGCCGGTTCCGGGAGCGGGACCGTGACGCGCGGCGGCTCCGGCGGCTGGGCGAAGGTATTCATGAGCGACGGCGAGCGCACAGCGGGGAGTTCGACGACCGGCGCGGGCCGGCACGGGCACGCCCTCGGCTGGGGCATGAAGCGGCAGGGTCTGGAGATCGGCTATGATTTCCCGGCTGACGAGGCTCTGCGCATCGGTTTCAGCGCCGGGCAGCGCTCGGTGAAAGCGGCGGTCGCGCACGGCGGGGACATCAAGGCGAAGGCGACCGGCGGGGCGCTGACGCTGGGCTGGCGTCCTCTGGACGGCGGTTTCCATGTCGACGGGCATCTGTCGTATTCGCGTCTGCACGGCATCGAACTCAGCCCCATGGGCGGGATGGTGATCAAAGCGGCCGGCGGCAGCGGCGTGTCGGTCGGCGTTTCCGCCGGCACGGAGACGGAATTCCAAGGGATGAAAGTGACGCCGCGGGCCGGGCTTGAATGGTCTTCGGTGAAGACCGGCGGTTTCACGGAGCCGGCGGCGTTCGAAGGGGCCGGGGAAGTGTCGGAAATCACCGCTCAGGGCCTGAAAGGGACGCTGGGGGCGAGGATCGACATGGAAGCCGGAGAGAGCGGGACGTTCTGGGTCTCGGCGGACGCGGAGCACGATTTGAAGGACGAAACCAGCGTCACGGTTCCCGGGGCGGTCCTCAAGGCGGAGATGAAGCCGACCTGGGGCCGGCTCGGGTTCGGCGGGGAGTTCAGGCTGAGCGACATGATGACGGTGTCGGGCCGCGCCTTCTACGCCATGGCCGGCGGCGGCAACAAGGATCTCGGCGGCTCTCTGGCCCTGAACGTGAGTTTCTGAACCGGGAAACGGACAGTTCCGGGGGCGGCGGGAGCCGCCCCCGGGCCGGCTGCTCAAGGAGCTTGAGGAACGCGGTCCGGAGGCGGTGATCCCTCCGCTTCAGGATCGGCGGCGGATCCGGGACCGCGGCATGGTAACTAGTCAGGTACCCGGCAAGCGTTCCCGGGGGCGGGGTCATCCGCCGCCGGCGGTCATTGGAATGTTTTCGGGGAGCAAAGGATTCAGGAGCGGAGTCCGCTCAGGAATCGACCAGCCGGAGTTTCAGTTCCGCCGGATCCGCCCGGAGCGCGTCAAGGACGTTCCAGCCCTGCTTGCGGGCGGTCTCGATCAGCGTGCGCATGACCGCATGGTTGCGGGCGCCGCGCTCGCTCCGGTAACAGCCGGATATTTTCAGAGATGCTTTCAGCATCCGCAGGGCCCGCTCGCCCCGGTTGTTCGTCGCCGGCACCGCCGGGTTCCGCGTGAACATCAGGACGCCCGCCCGATGATCCCGCAGCCGCAGGGCGAGGTTGAAACCTTTGCGCTTTTTCTGTCTGCCGCGCCGCTTCGCGCGGTTCAGCGGCGGCAGCGCCTCATGCCAGGCGACGGCGTCGGCGATGATCCTGTCATATTCTCCTTCGATCCGGTCCGCCGCCTCCGCGGACAGCGTTTCCCCGGCGCGGGCCGCCTCGTTGTCCTCATGCACGGCGCTTTGAAGCAGCTTGCTCATCTCCGCCGCCCATGCCTCGCCGTGAAACTCCGTCAGAGCCTCGAGTTCGCGCAGGAGGTGAGCGATGCGGTGCGCATGGCTCACCCCGGCTATATTCCAGTACGGCTGCTGAAAATCGTGCACCGCGATGCCGGTCGCGTCCATGGTCACATCGCCGCGGCTTGCGCCGTTCCGCTCAATGTCGTTTCTTGATTTCTTGACAAGAGATTCAATCACACGGACAAAACAGAATCAAGCGAAAAAATCTACCTGACTAGTTACGCGGCATGTATGGACAGCGGTGTCAGGCCGGGAGTTCTTCTGCGGAAATCAAAGACTTCCGCTCGCGGCCGAGTGATTGTCGACAGACCTTAGGTTGCTTGGGCAACAAGCACATGGCCGCAACCAGCCGAAGTCACTCAATTCACTCCGAAGATGTCACATCTGGCCGCTCAGACAACCCTTCCAATTACCGCCTTCGACCGTGTTCTTCCGGCAGCAGAATTCACCGAATTTCTCCATATTCTCCAGCGCTTCGCCTGGCGTACCCAGCTATCTGACAGGCCGGGCCGGCAGCAGAAGATTCTTGATGATCTTCAACGTCTTGAAGAAGCGGACAAAGAAGCCGCGGACGAAAAAGACGACAGCGTTCCGGTGCCGGATGATCGACTCGTCGTCGGTCCGCGCTGGGAGATTCGGTCGCTCCCGGGGCCGGCAGCTGGCGAAAATCCATGCCATGGTCGACGGCAAGGGCGGGCTGTGCCGCATGCGCCTGTCGCCGAGGCGACGGCCCTTCTTGGCGGTCTTGAGCCGGCTGCCGGGCCGCCATTCTGTCAAAGTCGAACCGCAGGCGGCAGTGGCCGCTGGATGAAGCCGCCTGTGCGACGCGTGATGTCATTGAGCGTTTCTTCAGAAGAATCAAAGATTTCCGGCGGGTCGTGACCCCTTTGACAATCGGGTGCGCAACTTCGCCGCCGCTGTTATCCTCAACGTCATCCGCCGCCTGTTGCGGAATGCCGCAAAGCTGATGATTTGAGTCCACAACCCAGTAGTTCGACATTGTTGTATTGATGGATAGAAATAGTGAAGTAGACGCTCCAGTATATCAAGCTTGTTGTTTCCGGTTTCTTCTCTCAACCTGTTCTTACCGTCAATTCTAGTGTGTCAGACTACTAGAACTGCGAGAATGCGAGGAAGGCAATGCCCAGACTGAGAATTGCCGTTGCGAGCCCGACCATCGCGGCGACGGCGCGAAGCATGCGGGTTTCGCGCCTAGCCATGTCGCCTGTCAGCTGCGCGATGTCGGTTTTGTACTCGGCCCGCTTAGTGTTCATCTTTTCCTCCAGGACGGCGATTCGCCTTTCAAGTTCCCGATTGTCTGGATGTTTCTCACGTCCCGAACCCGCGCTCTCTCGGCAGGGCGGTCAACATTTCTCCGTCAGCCCTTGCGGGACGGCCGTGCGGAAATCTCAAGCCCGCCGGTCAGGTGCTGACATCATCCCGGACTATGACGAGGCTGCTCTCAGGATACGCATCCTCACATTTCCTGGACTCAACAAGATACGCGCTCGCTTCCCCGGAATCCGTTTCGGAATGATCCGTGAATTGTCTCCGAACCAAAAACGGAGGATGCGGTTTCAGAAATGGTTGTGTGCTGAACCTCCGGGTTCAGAGGATGTTCCGCTTCGATTTCGCAAAGGCTGTCAGCCGCGCCGGTCTGGAAGACCTGAAGAGCGTGAGTGGAATATCGGATTCGCTGGCTGCGGACATCCCCCCTGACAAGCTGGGCAGCCGCTCGCGTTCTCAGTTCGGATTTCACGGCGGCATGATAAGTGTCGGCCGCCCTCAGGCTCGCTATATGGTCACGGGCAAAAGGGATAAGCCGGACCGCGGGGATCATCATCGGATTATGCTGTTTGTTCAGCGGCAATCAAGCCGGCAGCGGCGCGACCGCTGTTCGGTGAGCGGAGCAGAGAGGACATGTTTTTTGCGGACCGCACAGGCAGTGATCTTTCCGGCAGCGGGAAACGCTGCTCAAACGCTGAGCAGAACCCGCACCCGCGCGCCGCATGTTACGATATTGATCGCCGTGACAATTTCAGTGACTTGAAACTGCTGGTTCAATACTATGGCCGCCGTTTATGTGCGCAAGATCAATCGGGTGTGTTCCGGCGGAGGCGGTATTGATGGCGGAAGCTGACAGAATGAAAAAATTCAATTTGCCGACTTGGTTTACCATCTCCCGATTCGGGGCGGCTTTGGTAATTCCGGTGATCTACCTGATCCTTGAACGGCCGGCTGCGGATTATTTGGCATTGGTTGTTTTTTCCGTCGGCGCGGCGACGGATTTCGCCGATGGGCAGCTGGCGCGCCGGATGCGTCTTGAATCACGGCTCGGGGCAGTGCTGGATCCAGTGGCCGACAAGGCGCTCGTGCTCGTCGCCCTCGCTGTGTTGCTTGCGTATGCCGAACCCCGCGAATGGCTGCTGCTGCCGGTGTCGGTTATCTTTGTGCGTGAACTGCTGATTGCCGGAATGCGCGAATATCTGGGCAAAGGAAGCGGCAGCCTGAAGGTGACCTGGAGCGCGAAATTGAAAGCCGCATGCCAGATGATCGCCATCGCGCTGCTTTTTTTGAGCAGTGCCGCTGTCTGGCAGAGCGGAGCCTTCGCGGCCGTCGGCGTCGCGGTGCTCTGGTTCGCCGCCGCGCTGACCATTATTTCCGGATTGGATTATCTTCGAAAGGCGATTCGAACCATGGAGAGCGAAGATGAAACAGATTGATGTCCTGTATTTCGCTTGGGTCCGGGAACGGATCGGACAGCCGAAGGAAAAAATCTCAACTGAGGCCGAAACGGTGGCTGCGCTTGTCGGAGAACTGTGCGCGAGAGGACCGGAATACAGGACGGCGTTTTCTGATCTGGGCGCGGTCCGGGTCGCCGTTGATCAGGAAATTGCGGCGCTTGATTCTAGCATCGCTGACGCAGCCGAAGTGGCCTTTTTCCCGCCGATGACGGGCGGATGACGTGACCATCAGAGTCCAGGAGCGGCCGTTCGATCCCGGAAAGGAACTGAATCGATTCTACGCCGGGGACAGTAAATTCGGCGCTGTGGCGAGTTTTGCCGGCATCGTGCGTTCAGACACTCAGGATCCGGTCGAGAAACTCGTGATAGAACACTATCCGGGGATGACGGAACGCGCGATTCAGGCTATGATCGATGCCGCCGGCGAACGCTGGCAGATCGGAGACTGCCTGGTCATTCACAGATTCGGCGCACTCAACCCGGGTGATGCGATCATGATGGTCGCAGTGAGGGCCGCGCATCGGGCCGCGGCGTTTGAGGCGACCCAGTTCCTGATGGATTTTCTGAAAAGCCGGGCGCCGTTCTGGAAAAAAGAGTTCAGGGGCGGTGTTGCTGAATGGGTCGAAAGCCGTGCGGAAGATGAAGCCGGACTGCGGAAATGGTCTTCCGGCTGAATGGATGATTCCCCGTAACGGCTGCTGCGCGGCAGTTGCGGGACGGCGATTCTCCGGCAGAGCGCGTGTCGGGAAGCCCGCGCTGACTTGATCTATTGTGTGATGCGGCTCACGCCAGATGCCGGTTACCGCCGCCGTTCGGTTCGATGCCCCCGGTTTCTGACGCCGGACGGCCCGTGCCGGCCATTTCGGCCGGATGATCCTGCCCGGGATGGCTGCGCCTCAGCCGGAGCCGCTGCCAAAACCAACAGGCCGCCCACCCGAGAGTGAACATGACCAGCGCCGCTCCGGAAGCCCAGAGCATGAGTGTGGTTCGATCCATTTCCGTTCCGCTTCTACCTTGGAAATTCACTGCGGCGCCGAAATCCGGTCGTCAAGCAGCCGGAATTCGATGCGGCGGTTCGCTTCCCTGCCTTCTGGGGTCGAATTGTCGCCGACCGGTTGAGACTCGCCGTACCCGATCGCCGTGATATTCTTGGGATTGAAGCGGGCGTCAAGAAGGGCGTTAAGCACCGCTCTGGCCCGCAGTTCGCTGAGTCTCTGGTTCATCGTTTCTCTTCCCTGGTTGTCGGTGTGGCCGGAGATCTCGATCGGAACATGCTGACAGCCCTGCAGAACTTCGGCCATCTGCTCGATGGTATCCAACGCATTGCTCCTGATGCGCGCGGAACCGGGCTCAAACGCGATTTTGCCTTGTTTCTGCGTGTCTTTGAGCATCTGAATGCACAGGCGCGGATCCATCGGCGGGGGAGGCGCGTTGACATTGTTGTCATACGTTATGTCCAGAAAAAACGATTTCTCGTCAAACCCCTGCGATAACAGATCCGCGATCCTGCCTTCCGCCTGCGGATCATCGGAAACTCCCGAAACCAAAACATGGCCGTTTTGAAACGTCACGGAGCCGGCATGAAGAAAATTCAGCGATTCGCTGGCGAACATGACGGCTTCGGCGGCGGGGTGATCAACGTCCGGCTCTATGGAAGTATTGTCCTGAACATAGTTCGCGTCCAATGTCGCCCAGGACGAAAACACGGTCATCCGCCGGTTCGTTTCGTCAGGGAAGGTGCCGTCGATTTCGATGTACCCGTCCGGTCCTTTGGTGACCTTCACAGTGAAGCCGCGGACTTCGCTTTCCGTATCGTCCGTTTCCGGGGGGGCCAGCAAGATCGTGTAGCCGTCCGGCAGCCCCGGAAATCCGCTCCACCGGAGGTATGCGAAGGACGTCTCGTCAGCGGGCGCGACGACGAATTCATGGCCGTCCGCCGAAATCACGCCCCCTCCCGATGACGTCACGACATTGATCACGGTTTCAGCCGCATCCGCCCAGTTCCGGTCCGGGGCGCCGCGCGCGAGACGGCAGCCGCCGGTCACCGCGCGGTTTTCGCCCGCCGCCGAAGCGATGATCCGGTCGCGGTCAGCGGTCGATTCAGCGTGGCAGGCTGTGAAACTGGAGTCGGCGGGTCCGATTTCCACCCCCAGCGCGTACGGCGAAACGAGCGGCGGCGGCACGGATGACAGTTTGTAAGTCACGGCCAGTTTGTCCGGTTTGTCCGCGTCAAGGCGCTGAATCAAAAGCTGTCCGGTTTGTTCTGACTCTGTCAGCGCCGTGACCGACACGTTGCCGTGATCCGCTTCCACCAGACTGACCTGCGGCAGAGCAATGGCCCGGATCGCGAATTCGAGCGCCTCTTTCCACCCGGGCGGGCTGCTTTCCGGCAGCGGCTGCAGCATTATCTGTGAGATTTTGTCGGGCAAAGCCTTCTCAGCCGCGCCGATCAGCCAGTCTCTGTCATCTTCGCCGGCAACGGCCCCGAACAGGATGACGGACCCGCCGGATCTCTGCAGACGAACCAGAGGTTCGGGACCGACGGCCGGCACTTCGGGGCTGACCCGTGTCGCGTCCAGCACGGATTCGGGGCCGAACTGATTCCGCAGATCGGCAAGGGCAGCCTTCTGCGCCGAAGCGTCCGGGGCGGTGCCTGAGATTTCAACTGTCAGTCCGCTGGCGCGGGGCAGCGCCCAGTCGTGTCCGTTTTGGCCGAGCAGATCCGCCGCCGCGGCGAGGTTGGCGTCTTCAACTGCGCGTGCGCCGGCCAGAGCGAGAGTCACGGCGAGCAGCGAAGCGTTCAGAAAAGCGATGAACGGAAAGAGTGCGGCCAGCATCAGACAAACGGTCGTTGCAAAATCGGTGTGCCGCAGTCCATTATGCGACCAGCGCGGCCGCCGCAAAGAAAAGGGCGGGATACAGGCCGGCGTCCCGGTTGGACCGGAAGAGCATCAGGCAGGTATCCGGATCATTGATATCCAGACGTTTAAGCTGCCATATCAAGTGGGCTCCGAACACGGCGGCCCCGGCGCCGACCAAAACCGCTGTCCACGGACCGGCGGCGGGAAGCAGCGCGGCCGTCCCGGCAGCGGCCATGAATAAGAAGGAAAGCGCGGCGAACGAAGCGAGCCATGACCCGGTGCGTCCGCTGAGCAGCCGGGCGGTGGATTTGATCCCGGCGACGCCGTCGTCTTCTCTGTCTTGATGCGCGTAAATCGTGTCATAGAACAGGGTCCAGAACACGCCCGACGCGTACAGAAGCAAAGGCGCGGCCGATAATGCGCCGGAATGCGCCGCCCAAGCCAGAAGCGCGCCCCAGTTGAAGGCGACGCCGAGAAAAATCTGCGGCCACCATGTGATTCGTTTGGCGAAGGGATAGAGGGCGACGGGAACCAGCGAAGCAATGCCGAGAACAATTGCGAAAGCGTTGAATGTCAACAAAACCGCGAAGGCCAGCAGGGCCTGCGCGGCCATCCAGATCAATGCTTGGCGCGGCGTCAGCTGGCCGGAAGGAAGAGGCCGGGAACGGGTCCGACTGACCTGCGCGTCCAGTTTTCTGTCGGCGAAATCGTTCCAGCAGCAGCCCGCGCCGCGCATCATGACCGCGCCGACCGCGCAGGCGAGCGCGATCCAAATGTCTTCGAGCCGTCGCGAGGCCGGATCAGCGGCGACAGCCAAGGGAAGGGACCACCAGCAGGGCAGCAGAAGAAGCCAGCTGCCGACCGGACGGTCGATCCGCGACAGGCGGAGGAAGGGGCGGAAGCCGACGGGAGCCCGCGTATCGACCCAGTTGCCTTCGACCGCGTCGGCGACACGGCCGGGAATGCCGGCGGTTTCTGGTCTTTGCGCGGATTTGTTCATAAGACTCCCAGCATGTCAGAGAAGTCAGTGAAATCAAGGCTTTTTGTAGAACAACCGCTTGCCGGGGCGCAACAGGTATCGCTCAGCGCGGGCCAGGCGCATTATCTCAACCGGGTGATCCGGCTCCGCGAAGGCGGCCGGGCCGCGGTCTTCAATGGACAGGACGGCGAGTGGATCGCCGAACTTCAGGGCGGCGGGAAACGGATGCGCCTGAAATGCATCAAACTTATCCGCGCCCAGACACAGTGCCCTGACGTCTGGCTGCTGCTGACGCCGCTCAGGCGGGCGCGAACGGAATTCGCGGTTGAAAAAGCGGTTGAACTGGGAGTTTCGCGCATCGTTTTCGTGTCAACCGCCCGCGCTGCCGAGCGCACCGTCAACATCGGCAGGCTGCGGGCGATCGCGATCGAAGCCGCCGAACAGTGCGGCGGCATGAATTTGCCGAGGATCGACGGCATCCGTCCTCTCGCCGCCGAATTAAAGAGTTGGCCTCAAGGCCGCAGGCTGCTGTTCTGCGACGAAGAGGCCGCCACCGGGAGCTTCCCGTTTCCGGCTCCGTCCGCTGATGCCGGAAATGCGGTTCTGATCGGACCGGAAGGCGGTTTCACGGAACGCGAGAGAAACCTGGTCGGCGCGTTTGAGTTTTCTGTCCGCGTCAGTCTCGGGAGCAGAATTCTGAGGGCGGAAACCGCGGCCGTGGCGGCTTTGGCTCTTCTCAATGCCGGTCGCGGCAGCGCGGCTCCGCCGCCGGTTCTTGCCGCTCAAGACTCTGCGGATATACAGGGCAGCGGATTCGCCGGAAGCGGGAGCTGATCGACATGTCTATTCCCCAGTCCGGCGGAGAGCCCGTCGAGAGCCTTGACCAACTCGTCGCCTATTGCGAATCCGGATGCAAGCCGGAACCGGAATGGCGCATCGGCACTGAGCACGAGAAATTCGGATTCCATGCGGAGACAATGGCGCCTCTGCCCTATAGCGGGGACTGCTCGATTCTGGCCCTGCTGGAGTATCTCCGGGACACGTTCGGCTGGAACGAGCTCGCGGAGTCCGGAACGCTTGTCGGGCTTGAGAAAGACGGCGCGAATATCTCCTTGGAGCCGGGCGGTCAGCTGGAACTGTCCGGGGCGCCGCTGAAAACGCTGCACGAGACGTGCGATGAGGTCAACGAGCATCTCAGCCAGGTGCGCGCCGCCGCCTTGCGCATGGGCGCGCAGTTCATCGGCATCGGAGCGGCTCCGTTTTGGTATCACGACGAGATGCCGATGATGCCGAAAGGCCGGTACCGGCTTATGACCGACTACATGCGGCGTGTCGGACTGTTCGGCCTGAGCATGATGTACCGAACCTGCACCGTGCAGGTGAATCTCGATTTTGATTCGGAACCGGATATGGTCAAGAAACTGCGGACAGGGCTGGCGCTGCAGCCGGTAGCTGCCGCATTGTTCGCGAACTCACCGTATTTCGAAGGCCGGGACACCGGCATTCTCAGCGTGCGCAGCCGGTTCTGGCGCGATCTGGACAGCGACCGCACCGGCATGCTGCCGTTCGTATTTGAAGACGGGTTCGGTTTCGAGGCGTGGGTGAACTACGCTTTGGACGTGCCGATGTATTTCATTCACCGGGACGGCGCCTACATCAACGCGCTCGGCCAGTCATTCCGCGACTTCCTGGACGGAAAACTGCCCGCCCTGCCGGGCGAAAAGCCGCTGATTTCAGACTGGGCCGACCATCTCACGACTATTTTCCCGGAGGCGCGGGTCAAACGGTTCATTGAAATGCGCGGCGCGGATGCCGGCCCGTGGCGTAGTCTGTGCGCGCTGCCGGCGTTCTGGACGGGAATCCTCTATCATCGGCCGTCGCTCGACGCGGCTTGGGACATGGTCCGCGGCTGGGACGCCGGGACGCGCGAGGGACTGCGGATCACCGCTTGCCAGAGCGGCTTGGCGGGCGAGTTCAACGGCGTGAGACTCGGCGACTGCGCGTCGCTGGCGCTGGAACTTTCGAACGAGGGTTTGAAAGCCAGAGCGAATGCGTCCGCGGGCGGTCTGGTGCAAGACGAAACGCATTTCCTCGATTCTCTCCGCGAGACCGTCGAATCGGGCCTCACGCCCGCCGAAGAACTGCTTCAGAGAGTGCGGAACGAGTGGAACGGCGATCTCCGGCAGATCTACGCGAACTGCAGCTACTGACCGGAATCCTTCCGGGTTTTGCTTGAAAAACTGATCCGGGGTTCGGCACCCGCCAGCAGGCGGCGGATATTCTGATGGTGGCGGATCAGGATCCAAACCGACATGACCATCGTTAGGGCCGCGGTTTCCGGGCCGGACAGCAGCCAAAGCCAGACCGGCGCCGAAACAGCCGCGGCGATTGATCCCGCCGATGAAATGCGCAGCGCCGCGAACACCGCCAGCCATGTGGCGCAGACCAGCAGGCCGGCCGGAAAGGCGAGAGCGGTCAGAATTCCGAGAAAGGCCGCGACGCCCTTGCCGCCGCGGAACCGGAGCCACACGGGGTGCAGATGTCCGGTGAAGGCCGCGAGGGCGGCGATCTGCGCGCCGGCGGATCCGAAGAGCGCGCCGGCGGCAAGCGCGGCCAAGGCCCCCTTTCCGCTGTCCAGAAGAAGCGTCAGCGCCGCGGCCGGTTTGCTGCCGGTCCGCATGACGTTGGTGGCTCCGATATTGCCGGATCCGATCGCGCGGAGATCGCCGAGCCCCATGGCCCGGGTCAGCACGACCCCGAAAGGGACGGATCCCAGAAGATAGGCGGCCGCCGCGACAGCCGCCAGTTCCCAATGGGTTCCGCTCCAGTCGGACGGAATCATGGCGCTGCCCGGTAGATTTCCCGTCCGGCGAGAAATGTCCGAAGCGCGCGGCCCTGCAGAACCTGGCCGTCAAAAGGCGTGTTGCGTGATTTGGAACGCAGGTTCCGGCGGTCAAGGGTGAACGGTGTTTCCGGATCAAAAAGCAAAAGATCTGCCGGCGCGCCCGCCGAAAGCCGCCCTGTGTCCAGTCCGAGCAGTTTTGACGGATTGAGCGACAGCGCCCGGAAGAGCGTCGGAATGCCGAGGCCGTCGGTGTGATGAAGTCTCAGGGCTGCCGGTAGCAGGGTTTCAAGCGCGACCGCTCCGCTCGCGGCTGACTCAAAGGGCAGTCTCTTCGACTCTTCGTCCTGCGGAGTGTGCATGGAGGAAATGACCGTAATCAGGCCGTCTGCGACCGCGCCGACAATTGACTGGCGGTCCGCCTCCGAGCGCAGCGGCGGTTTGACTTTGTAGAAGGTCCGGTACCCGGCGATGTCGTACTCGTTCAGTGTCAGATGGTGAATTGAGGTGCCGGCGGTCACCGGCAGTCCGTCTTTCAGGGCCCGCTCCAGCACGGGCAGAGCGGCAGCCGTTGTGATTTGATCGGCATGATAGGATGCGCCGGTCATTTCCACAAGAGCGAGGTCGCGTTCAAGGCCCATGCGTTCGGCCAGCGGCGGCACGGTCGGAATGCCCAGCAGGGAAGCGAACGGTCCGGACGTGGCCGACGCGTTTCGCGATAGTTCCGGCTCCTGCGGATGGCCGATCACCAGTGCCCGGTGCTGGCGGCAGTACATCAGGCAGCGGAACATGATTTTGGCGTCGCGCACCGGCGAATCGCAGTCGGAGAACGCTGCTGCTCCGGAATCCTGAAGCAGCCGGATTTCGGTCATTTCGGCGCCGGCCCTCTCTTTTGTCAGCGAGGCCATCGGTTTTATCCGCACCGCCGCGGCGGCGCGGGCCCGCTGGAGAAAGAACTGCAGGGTTTCAGGATCGTCAATCGGCGGAGACGTGTCCGGCCGGGTCACGATCGTGGTGACGCCTCCCGCCGCGGCGGCACGGCCCGCGCTGCCGAAACTCTCTTTGTGGCGTTCTCCCGGCTCCCCGATTTTCACGCCGATATCGACGATTCCGGGCGCAAGGAAGAAGCGGCGACAGTCAATGTCCGCTTTTCCCGCTTCAGGGGCGATTCCGCGTCCGACCGCTGCGATCCGTCCGTCAGAGACAGCCAGCGCGCCGTGTGAAACCGTATCCGATTCGGGGCACACCAGCCGCGCATTGTGAAGAACCAGATCGAAAGAAGCCACGGGACGATCAGCGGCGGTCAGGCCCGGCCAGTGAATCATGCCGTTTCTCCGCCAGCAGATGCAGCGCCGCCATGCGCACCGCGACGCCCATTTCCACCTGCTCTTGAATCACGCTACGGCTGATGTCGTCCGCCAGCGTGCCGTCAATCTCGACGCCGCGGTTCATCGGGCCTGGATGCATGATGATCGCGTCCGGTTTGGCAGCGTCCAGTTTTTCCGCGTCCAAGCCGTAAAGGTGAAAATACTCCCGTATCGACGGGATGAATGAACCGTTCATCCGTTCTTCCTGAAGGCGAAGCATCATGACGACATCGACGTCGCGGAGCCCGGTTTTCATATCTTCGAAAAGCTCGGCGCCGAATTCGGAGAACGTCCGGGGGATCAGCGTCAGCGGCCCGATCATGCGGACACGGTTTCCCAGTTTCGACAGAAGCAGCAGATTCGAGCGGGCAACGCGCGAGTGCAGAATGTCCCCGCAGACGGCAACCGTCAGGCCGTCCAGCCGGCCCTTCGCGCGGCGGATGGTCAGCGCATCAAGCAGCGCTTGGGTGGGGTGCTCATGTAGTCCGTCGCCGGCATTGACGACTGAGCACTCAACTTTCTGCGCCAGCAGATCGGCCGCGCCCGACTGCGGGTGTCTTACAACGAGCAGGTCCGGCTGCATGGCATTCAGCGTCATGGCGGTGTCGACCAGGGTTTCGCCCTTGCCGACGGAACTTGATTCAACATGCAGGTTCATGACGTCGGCGCCCAGCCGTTTGCCTGCCAGCTCGAAACTGGCCTGCGTGCGGGTTGAGTTTTCGAAAAACACATTGATCTGGGTCATGCCTTCCAGAGCCGAGGCCCGCTTGATCTGAGTGCGGTTCAATTCCGCATAGGACTCGGCCAGATCAAGAATCTCGAGGATGCCCTCGAAAGACATGGACTGTACGCCAAGCAGGTGTTTCGTGGAAAACCCCATCACGCGGTCCCGTCATGGTCTTGGATTTCGTGCGCCCCGGCCCTTGCCGGTTCACAGGGAAACTATTCGATCTAAGAGAAATCCGCCAGATGCCCGCACGGTAACGACAGGCCTCGGCGCGGCGGCTGATCCGGGTCTTTCAAATCCATGATGCGGAGAATCTGAAGTGCCTCATGGCGATCTCAAATATGATTGAACTTCGCAGACTTGCTTTTTTGAGCGTAACTCTGTTCCTGATTCGCCCCATCGACAGTTATTCCGAATGCCGCCTGCGGCATATGATCCCGGTTCATAAAACGCCTGCCGGCCGTTTGACCGGTCACCGGCTATTGACAGAAAAGACCTCGGCGCCGCGAAATCCAAGGCGGGCCGGAAAGCAGTGCGTTTTGTCGGACGGGATGGAGCGATGCTCCATATGACCCCTTCAGGGGGCAGAGTTGATGAACGCCTCTCTGGAAAACAGACTGTTTGATGATGCGTTCAATGCGTTCAATAGAGGAAGGACGCTGTTCGCAGGACTTGCCTATCTCCACGAGCGTCTGCACGGTTGCCTTTACGACTCGTTTGTGCAAGAGTTTTTTAAGAAAAAAGCGAAGTGCGGATTGACAGCAGCCGAAGCGACAAATCGAACCGGGTGCCGGCCGGAGCCAATCACGCGTGGGTTGGAATCGTCTGGAAATTGGACTCTTAGAGTTGGATCTATAATGCTGTATGCAGTATGTAAGTCCGCTTAAATCACGATGTGTATTCTACATTTGGTATGTGAAATCGATTTTAGGAACAAACTCTGAGTCAATGCTTACCAAACTCAAGAAAGCCGGGCAGTATCACCACTGCGCCCTGAATCTCATCAGCTCCGCCGGACTGTTGCCGGAAAACGGGGAATTTCAAAAGCGGTAGCCCTGGCCGGCGCCTGCGCCACCGAGAATTGCCGAAAGCACATCATGGGTTCCGTTGCCGACAGGATCGCAAGAAAGCTTCTCTCCTTCCGCGGGTCGAAGGCCGTCGATCCAGCGGGCTGGCGGGAGGGCAGGAAGATGGCCCTCGAAGCCGGTTTCGGCGGCGAGGGTCCGGTCTCCGCCAAGTTCGCGGATCTTGACCCTTGCCACGGTATCTACGTGGTGGCGCAGAACGTCGCCTCGCTCATGTCGGAGTCCATTTCCGGGATGAGAGGGGCGAAGGGCTTCGTCAGGACCGTCGGCGGCGCCGAGGACGAATACATGCCGTCCGGGCCGCCGATGAGCCCCCTGACGGTCAGCTATTTCACGATGTGGGCGCTGTTCGACGTGCGGTTCGGAAGCAGCCGGGAGACCATGGGGAGCTGCATCCTGCGGATCGCTCCCGAGTTCGATTTCCCGTCTTGGCTGATCGACGCCGTCGAGCGGATGCAGCGGTCGAGGATGGGCTTCTACGTCCATTGCGGCAACGAGGGCGACGGAGTCCTGCTGCGCGAGGTCGGCACGCGTGAGACCGTCTCCTGCACGGTGCCGGCCGGCTATGCCGGCCGCGAAGGGGAGATCTGGTTCGTGCGGGTGCTTCCGCCGCCCCGCCTGTCGTGCCTGCGGCATATCGCGATCAACACGCCCTATGTCATCCGGGACTGGCCCGAACGCGCCTTCATCGACTATCTGGAGCGCGAGCTTGCGCGGATGGCGGCGAAGAAGCCGCCCCGGACGGACGATTCGCACGGTCATCTGATGAAGCACGGCCCGGACCCCAACCACTGGAACGAGTACATCTTCTGCGCGTATACGGGTCATCGGCATGAGGCGATCTTCCTGACCGGCATCCCGGACATCCGGGACAGCCTCCCCCATGCCCCGGCCGATCGGTAGCCTGCCCGTCGGGCATCTTTGGAGACCCGGGAAGCTGGCTGTCGCCCGGCGCGCGGCTTCGACGCCGATCGGCGCCGTAGGCGATTGATCGCATTCGATCGTGAAGGGTCAGGGCCCGGTGCCTGACGGCGGCCGGCAACCGGAGACACGATGAATGCGAAATCGACGCGGATTCGGGTGTAAAGCCTTGAAATCAATCGGCACCTATTCGATACCCGACAGCTGTAAGTTTCCTGCGCCCGTCTCGGTAAATGTAGATAATATGTTTGTTTTTGTTCCCCCGTTTGAACTCCGAAATACATCGCTTCATTTGTAGGCCGTGATCAAGGCGTGTCTATATGTTGTATGCGGGTCAAGTTGGTGCGATACTCTCTTCAAAGATTCACTGTTAATTGATCATGATTCGATGCTGTATGTGATTCGTTATGAATGTCGGTATACGAATGATTTCGGAAGACGGCGCGGCGTGGCTCAAGGATGCCGTGACGGCCGGCGGCCTGAGCCGCTATGCGCTGGCCCGCGGCCTGTGCGAGCGCGAGGACTGGCGCAACGCTTGCGGCCGGTTGTGCACGGCGTCGGCGGGCAAGGCGTTGCCGAAGCTTGCCCGGGAACTGGGCCTGGAGCTGCCCGCCGCCCTGAAGCGCAGCGCGGCATCGGAGGGCAAGCGGCCGTCGGGCAGCCCTGTCGCCTTCGCCGCGGTTTCCCGACCGTTCCGGGATCTCGGGCCGGTCGCTTTGCGGATCGCGGACAGGGCGGATATCGGGCGATGGCGGGCGATGATGGAAAGCTGTCATCCGCGGGGCTGCCCGCAAGCGCCGGGGGCGGCGGTGAACTACTGGATCGTCTCTGAACGTCATGGCTGCCTCGGCGGCATCGGCTTTCGGGCCGCCGGCTGGCACGTCAAGCCCCGCGATGAACAGCTCGGGCAGTCGAATGCCGCGAAGGCCGCTGATCTCGGTCTTCTCGTCAATAATTACCGCTTTCTGATTCTCCCGTAGATGCCATCACAACACCCTGCCTCGCTTCAGGATTGATTTATAACGATTTTCCATTCAGTCTCCTGTGTCAGCGGCGGTTTGCCGCGCGTTTCCGCCCCGTTCCGCGGAGGATCGCCCGTCCCGTTGCCTGCCGGCAAGCCGCCGGACGGGCGATCATGCAGCCTCGCAGGGCGGTCAAAATTCGAACCCGGTTCGGGTCCGCGTCGGCGACGCTCCGGCAGCCGGACAGCGCCGCGACGACCCGAGGGGTCTCGAGATCCGCCGCTGCGACAGCCCAGGGCGCCCCGGCGATCAGGTCTTCGACATCCTTGTCGGACGCATAGCGATGCTCGCCGGTGCGGAAGCGTTTCACCTCGATCCCGGTATGGTCGCCGCCGCGCCGGTGCAGCAGCAGATGCACCGTGTCCTCCCGCATGCCGGCGGTGATCTCAACCAAGGCCGCGCGCAGGACGGTTTTGCGCAGCTGCGGCGTCGCGTCCTCATGGGACCATGCGCGCTCCAAGTCGCCCCCCGGGGCCAGCAAGGCGTCGCGGGCTGCTGACCCCGCTTCCCGCGCCTCGCGGGTCGCCTCGAGCGCCCGAACCCGCTCCTCGCGCTCCGAGACCTCGGCCAGGCAGGTCTCCTGCCGCGCTGCCAAGTTGCACAGGATGTCACGGTTGCCGGGATCGACCGCATCGAACTGCGCCTGCGCGCGACCGGCCTTATACCGGGCCTCCTCCAGCGCCGAGGCGGCAAGCCTGATCCGGGCCGATGCATCGTCGCCGCGCCGCTCGAACGCCTCCAGCGCGGCGGCTGCGCCGAGGGGTTGCGCCGCGGCGAGAACAGCCGCGCCTGCGGCCCTGTCAGCCCGCACGCCGCCGAAGCCGATGCAGATGCTGCCTCCTGTACGCGCGTCTCCCGGGCATTGATACCTGTGCGACTTGCCGTTGTTCATCACCTGCAGCCGCCCTCCGCAGCGGCCGCAGCGCAGAAGACCGGCCAGCAGCGCGCTGCCGGCCCGCGGCGCCCCCTGGTTCCCGACGGTGTCAGCCTCGATCACCCTCCGGTTCCTCTCGTACTCGTCCCAGCCGATGCAGCCATCGCAGCGGTTGCGCAGCAGAACCGACCATTCGGCCTCAGGCTTCATGATCCCCCCGCGTACCTTCTCAGTCCCGCCGGCGTCAACCGTCACCTCCCGCCGCCGGCGCCTGTATACGCAGGCACCGGCGTAAATCGGGTTGCGGAGCATCGAGGACAGCGTCGAGTCGTGCGGGATCCGCTGCGCGATCCCGCCGCCCTTGAGGTCGCGAACCGGAATCCTGACGCCGCGCTTGCGGAGCCAGCGCTGGACCTGACGGATGCTCCGCAGTTCGCGGAACTTCCTGAACACCATGCCGATCGCGTCTCGCTGGCGCTGATCCGGCGTCTTCTCGATACTGTGACGGTCGACCTTCTCGAAGCCGGCCGGCAGGTGCGGGAAGAGCTCTCCGCGCTCGGCCAGCGCCTGGCGGCTTTCCAGGGACCGCTGGCGGAACATCGCAAGCTCCATGTCCGCGAACCGGCCTTTCAGCACTGGAAAGGCTCGGTCGTCGACCGTCGCCGGATCGTGGATCCGGTCGCGGTCGCCGACCAGGCAGCCGACGACAGCGCAAATCGCCAGCAGCGCGTGCCGGTCCCGGCCGTTCCGCGCGAGACGCGAGGCCTCGATGGCCAGGACCAGGCCGACGGAGCCGCTGCAGACGGTCTGCGGAAGGCGCTCGAAGCCCGGACGACGGATGCCGCCGCCCGAGACGCCGAGATCGTCGTCGATTACCTCGACCTTCGCGAAGCCGAGCTCCCGGGCATGGCCCTCAAGGGTGTATTGCAACTTGCGCCGCTCGACGTTGTTGCGGACCTGCATCTCGCTCGGCTGGCGGATGTACACGATCGCCGAGCGCGCTGAGCAGCCGCGCGTCACGCGTTGCCCGGCCAAGGGATGGAAGCGGCAGTGCACCGTGACCTCCCCGCCCGGCGCAATGCAGGGTTTCGCCTGATATCTTCCCCGGCGTTGAAGTGTCGAATCTCGCTTCGCATGTGCTCAGCCAAGCCGCGCGGCGCCTGCTGGACGACTGGCGGAAGCTTCACGGCTGCCGTCCGCAGGCGGTCTACACCTATGTCGATGATGCTGAGGCGGGGACTTGCTATCTCGCCGCCGGCTGGCGCTTCGCCGGCATGACGGCGGTGCGGACCCGTTCGGGCGCCGCCAAACCGGCGTGCAAGATCTTCATGCGGCCCTTGTCGCCGGGCTGGCGTCGACGGATGACGGAGACGCCGCGTCGTCCGATCGGCGCCTTGGCGGACCGCTTTGTTGACGGGAGCGACCGTACGGGGGATAATGAATTCGCACGCTCGACGCACTGCGATGGCCGGGTGCGCCGCCGCCTGCGGCGCATCGGAGACGCATGGATCAAGGCTGTCGGCGGCACGATTCCGGAGATGTTTCCGAATGCCGCCGATCAAACGGCGGTCTACCGCCTTCTGTCGAACCCGGATGTCACCATGCAGAACGTCATCGAGCCCCATGTCGAGGCCACGGTGAGGCGCTGCCGCGCTCATCGCCGCGTGCTGGCGGTGCAGGACACGACGACGCTCAATTATCCCGGCTTGGCCGGAAGCGCCGAGGGCCTGGTGCCGCACGGCGGCGGCGACAAAGGGTCGACAGGCATCGCCGTGCATGTGATGATGGCTTTCGAGCCCGGCGGGCGGCCGCTGGGTGCGCTGTCGATCAACGCCGACTTCCGCACGAACGGCGGGAGCCGCAAGGCCGAAAGCTCCCGCTGGTCGGAAGGCGTCGAAGTCTGCAGGGAATTGGCGGCGGCCTGCCCGGACACCGAGACGATCTGCGTCGGCGACCGTGAAATGGATATTTGGGCTGTCCACCGCGAAGCGGCTCTGACGGGCCAGCGTATCGTCGTCCGCACCTGCGGCTCGAAACAGCGACGGGTGTTGACGGAGACCGGCGCGCCTGAAAATCTGGTTTCCTTCATGGCGGGACAGCCCGGACTCGACCGCATGACCATTGAAATCGACGCGGCGGGCGGGGCGCGCTGGCGGCGGTCCTGGAAAGTCAGGCTGGCGGTGCGGGCGTCCAGGGTGACGGTCCTGCTGCCGAGAGACGCGGGGAATGACGGCCCGCTGGAAATGCTGGCGGTGCAGGCGGTCGAGACGGAACCGGAGGATCCGGCGAAGGCGCTGAACTGGCTGATCCTCTCGAACGCCGGCGATGCCACCGCGGAAACGGCCCGCGAGACGCTGGCGGTCTATCGCCAGCGATGGGCCGTCGAACGGTGGTTCGACACGCTGAAACGGGGCACCCGCATCGGCGACCGCAGACTGCGCTCAGCCGACGACCTGCGCACCTGTCTGGCCTTCGATGCGGCAGCCTCCTGGCGGTTCATGAACCAGGCGGTTGGCGCGCGAAGCCCCCGACACTCCGGCTGCGGAAGTAGTCCGGCCGGTTGAAATCGCCGCCCTCGACCTCATCCTCGCCAGCCGCCGTATGCCGCCCCTCAGGGACCGGGCCTCCGCGGCGCGGTGACCGCCCGCCGTTTATGATGACGCGCTGGCCATGGGCCGCATCGTCGGCTTCCGCCCGTCGAAACGGCAGCCGCTGCCGGGACCGCTCAAATGCTTCAAGGGAGATGATGAAATTCAGTTCGCTGTCTCACTCATCGAAAACACACAGTCGACAGTAATAAAATGAAAGCTCCCGGACTCTCGGCGCCGACTTCTATTTCGCCTGCCCGTACCGTTTATGGGAGCGGGGCTTGAACGAACATACGAACGGCCTGGTAAGGGAATGGTTTCTGAAGTCGAGCAGCTCCGGCCGAAGTCCGGAGGGTGCGGAACGCGCTCAACGACCGCCGCCCCCGTCGCTGCCTGGGCTGCCGGACCCCGGCGGAGGCTTTCCGTAAGGCTCTGGAGGCGGCCCCGGGCAGGGGCGTTCTCGAAAAATTTCCGGCCTAGGGGGGCGGCGGCTTGGGCTGCCCCACCCGTTGAAACCGCCTGGGAGCCGCTTGGAACAGGTTTGAAAAAGGCGTAGCTGAACTGTCCGGCTGCCGATCGACACCAGCCAGCGGCTGAATCCCACCGGATTCCTGCCCTTCTCACGAAATGACTGATTTATCCCATATTTTCAACGTCATCACCGATCCCCGGCGCAGCAACGCTGTGCGGCACAACCTTCACGAAATGCCTATGATCGCTCTTCTGACCGTCATGTCGGGAGGCGAAACATGCACCGATACAGTCGAATTCGCTGAAATCAAGAAGAAATTCCTGCTTGAATTCATGGATCTGAAGCACGGCACGCCGAGTCACGACGTTTTTCCCGACCTGTTCAACAGTCTGAATCCAGTCGAGCTCGGCGTCGTTCTCTCGCGTCTTGCCCAGAGCTGGGCGGAGGGCTTGGGGGTCGAATACGGGGACGGCGTCATCGCCGTCGACAGCAAGACTCTGCGCTGGTCATTCGCCGACGCCGCGAAGCGGCAGCCTCTGCACCCCGCGCGCGCTTTCGCCTCTGAGACGCGACTGGCTCTCGCGCAGACCGCGGTCGACGGGAAGTCGAACGAGATCACGGTGATCCCCGCCCCGATCCCATCTGCAGCTTGATGTATATCTGTAGTCGGCTTGGCTCGAGGCCGATGTTCATTACGTATCCGATGGCCCCTCTCGGCTTGTGCAGTGCCACTGACTCGATCGGATGCCCGTCTTCGAGCCGTGCTGCTATCAGTTCCCACGCCGCAGCATCCATAAAATGGGTGTCAAGCGCCCCTTCCGGATTCTGTACCTGTCCCGGACGGGGGATGTCCCGCTTGGTGTTGAAACCCGCATGAGCGATGCTGCCTGTCAGTTGTTTACGCGGCGTCCTTGAGCCGGTCAAGCCGATTCTTTTGACGATGTTCGATGAGAGCCTGTTTGAGAACGGGCAACTGCCTGTACGCCTTGATGCGGCGGAAACCCTTCTCGGCTTCCATCATGCCGGCGGCGGGCTGCCGCAAAGCCATCCCGGCGTTCCTCCAGCGCTTCACGTTGCGGCAGACCTGCCGGACCGTGCTGTTCATCGATTCGATGATGTTCGTGCTCGCCAGCGACCGCCGCAGCTCTAACGGCAGGCCGAGCCGGGAGACGGTCAGGACTTCGTCCAAGCCCTCAAGTATCGACCGGGAGACGTCCGGAGCCTCCTGTTCGAACCGCTGGGCCAAGTTGCGCATCAGCCGCTCGGCCTTGTCGGCGTCATCAAGTTCCCACGCCTGCCTGAGCGTCCGCCGCACGGCGGCGTGATGCTTCGCGGCGAGACGGTCGGTGATGTTGCGGCCCTTGTGAACCTGACAGCGCTGGATAGGGATATCCGCGCCGAAAGTGCGCCGGATCGCCTTGCTGAGCGCCCTGGCTCCATCGACGATGAACAGATAACAGCCCTCCGGGTCAAGCCCGCGCTCGATCAGATCATCAAGCAGAGCCTGCACGGCCGCGGTATTCTCAGTCGCGCCTTCGATGACGACTGAGGGGCGCTTACGCCCGGACGCGTCAATGCCGACCGCCCCGATCATCAGCAGGCGGTCGCTCAGATGCAGCCCGTCGATCTGAACCGCGACGAGATCAAGCTCCGACAGATCGGAAGTCATCCATTCATCAAACTTCGCCTGCGTCAGAGCCTTGAACCGGCGGGACACGGCTGATTTCGACAGCCCGCAGCCCGCCCCGCACGGAACCCCGGCCTCCGGAATCCTCACCGCCCGGCGGAACTTGCGGGTCGCTACATTCGCCGTCATCAGATTCACCGACTGTTGATCAAGATAGCCGTCCGCGGATATCTCTTCCCAGCTCGGCAGAGACATCTCCTTGCCCGCGGCCTTGCAGCGGAGCCGGGGACGGTCGATGCCGACCTTGCCGCCGTGGAACCCGACCTGGGAACGCGTGTGCCCCCAGCGGTGCCCCGGCTTGTCGGGAGAATGACTGTAACGTTTCCCGGCCAGCCGTTCGGCGTCCTCGTCCATCATCTGCCGCAGATACGCGATGCCCGTCGTCAGACAGAATTTCTCGAAACTCTCGGTCACGTCTTCGTACGCCTCTTCGACGAGCGCGTTGATGTTCGAAACGCTGGCGGAGGCGCAGGGGAATGTGCTGATGGTCTTCATGGTGTTGCTTCCTTTTTCTTCAGAAAATCCCCGAGCTGATGCTCGGGGGCAGAGGCAACACCGCCCATATCAAATTCAACACCGATCGGGACATCCCCCCCGGACGCCAGTCTGTCGGACGCTCAGGGCTGAACGCTGTCACGCGGGAATGGCTCCTTCGTGCGAGGAGAGCCAGTTGACGTCTTACCGATTCGTCCGGCGGCGTCATCAACCCGAACCCTCGCCTTTTTCGATCATATTGCCGTGATCCAGGAGCGGATAAAGCGCCGTTTCGATGCGGATTTCACTGCGGAAGGCGTGCGCCGGATGCTTCACCGTCCCGGTTTCCGGCATGTGTCCCCGCGGCCGATTTATCCTGAGACGAACCCCGAGGCTCAGGAGAAATTCCGTGATGAATTCAGTGAGTCAGTCCGGGCGACCCTTCCCGAGAGCGTGTCGAGCGAGGATGTTCTCATGTATTTCCAGGATGAGGCCGCATTGGTCAGAAAGGGATGCTTTCACGGGTTCAGGCCCGGAAGGGAATACGCCCGCGCATCCGGCGGGATTACCGGTATGGCTGCGTCTACCTGTTCTCGGCAGCCTGCCCCGAGACCGGAAATGCGGTCGGACATGTGTGCGACAAGGCGAACACCGAGGAAATGAACCGTCATCCGCAGGATGTCGGCAGGGAGCTTCCCGAAGGCGAACACGCCGTGATGGTTTTGGACAGGGCAGGCCGGCACAGGTCGAAGGATCTCAAAATCCCGGCGAACATCTCGCTGCTCCGGCTGCCGCCCTGCAGTCCGGAACTGAATCCGATCGAGACTGTCTTCTTTGTTCTGAAGCGCCGCTGCTTTGCCAACCGGGTGTTCGAGAGCGCCGAGCATGTCAGGAAAACCGTAACGCAGGCGTGGGAAGACTTCACCTGCAAAACCGGGGAAATCATGCGTATCACCAAGCGCGATCAGGCAAAAATCTGAGAGCTTGTTCCATAATGCTGTATGCAGTATTTGAGTTCGCTTAAATCATGTTTGCGCATACTATATGTGGTATATGAATCGACTTTAGGAACAAGCTCTGAAACAGAACAGCAAGGCTCATCGGTGATTACTTTTTTGGTTTGGTATGAGCGGCCCCGACCACATGTGTGATCGGCTTGATCATGAATCAATATCCAGTAAAACTGGCCCGCTGACGCAAGATGTTATGAATTTCACTTCCTGTTTCCCGTCCCGGAACCGGTCTTCCGTCCGCCGGTCCGGCGCAACAGGCGCGGCGCGTCAACCTGACCAGAAGCGCAATGCCGCTGAAACGACGATCACGGCCAGACCGGCCGCGCCAGCGGCTGTCCATTGCCACCGCGCCAGCTTCTGGACGTCTTTCCTCAACCCTGCGATTTCGCCGCGGATTTCAGCGAAAGCCTGCAGGAACCGGTCTTCCGACCGGTCTATGCGCCCGTCAAGTCTGGCGATGCCGGCCCTGTCGGCGGGGCGTGTCACGTCCTTCTCCGGCGCATCCGCGTGTATGTCAGTCATGCCGGATCCTTACTTTTCTCCGCGTCCCGCCGCCGCGGCGTCAGTTTTGCCGTCAGGCGGCGGGACGCGGCGGAATGCTGCCGGAAGCGGCGCGACCTTTTGATTGAGGAATTGAGGGAATGCCCTTGGATTTTGGGGACTCGGGCTAAGTCCTCATCCTCTGCCTGATAGCGGTTATTTAACTGCTATCGCTCGCTGGTGCAAGAAAATTCACTTTTCCTGGCTTTTGTTTGAGTATGTCTGACTTACCAAGCGGCGCGGGCGGCTCAGCCTGGAAAGCAAAACCGCCCGCGGGCAAAGATACCACCTCTTCCAGCCGCAGCCGCGTTTCCCTCGCATCGTCGGCCATGAGGCGCAGATTTTTACTCCGGCCAGCACCAGCGGGACCGCCGCAGGCCGACAAGGTAGCGATGCCGGACCGACCGTGCCGATGTTCGAATCCATGGTAACTCATATGAATCAAACCAACGATAATTCCATCAGGAGTTATCCACAGGAGTTGTGCGGCGGGTTCTTTCTGCCGCCGGATGACGCCGTGTTACAGTCGGCGGGGTGTTTTCCCGAAAGGGAGATGATCAAACGACGGCATTCGGCTTGTCTTCAGAAGGAATTTGGGGTTTGCTATGCGCATGTGCTTGAACTGCTGGACTTGACAAAGTCGTTGGCCCGCATGCTGCCCAGCCAATCCTGCGGAAACGGTTCGAATTTGTTGCCGCGGCGGATGACTTGACTTCTGTATTCGGCATTCGTCAGTTTCAGGCCGCAGCTCCGGTTATGGCGGCGGAGTGACGGCAGCTTTAAGTCAGGAGTTGTGAATGGCGGAAATCAACCCATCCATTGATCCGGCCGTGGCGCGGCAGCTTCTCGAACTGTGCATGGAGACCGGCGCGGAAGAACCCATCGGCGAAATGCCGGTCAACCGGTTCAAGCTTCTGCATAAGTCCGCTGCGCCCGAAGTTTCGGAAACAAAGCGAAAGCCGGACGCAAAACCTGCGCCGGCGCGGACAGTTGAGGCGGCGGATGATTCCGATCCTGTCCGGCTGGCGGAAAACCAGGCGGCTTCCTGCGGGTCGCTGGACGAACTACGGCAGACCATTGCCGCATATCCGCATTGCGGGCTGCGCGACTACGCCCGGAATCTGGTTTTCGCCGACGGAATTCCTGAGGCGCGCGTGATGGTGGTGGGAGAGGCGCCGGGCGCCGACGAGGATCGCCAGGGGAAGCCTTTCGTCGGCAGGGCCGGCTGGCTTCTTGACCGGATGCTCGCGGAGATCGGTCTCCGGCGGGACAGCGGGAAACCGGAAAATGCCTTCTACGTGACGAATGTCATTCCTTGGAGACCGCCGGGAAACAGGAATCCGGAAAAAAAAGAAATCGCGATGATGGCACCGTTCGCCGTCCGGCACGTCGAAATAGTGAATCCTGATATTCTGGTGGCGGTCGGCAACTTTTCCTGTTCGGTGTTTATCGGTCAGACCGGCGTGACGCGGCTGCGCGGCAACTGGGCCGAATGGCGGGGAATTCCTGTCATGCCGATGTTTCATCCGGCGTATCTTTTGCGGAGCCCGGAGAAAAAACGTGATTCCTGGCATGACCTGCTCATGATCCGGCAGCGGCTGAAGGAAATTTGATGGGCGGACCGGCAAGGACATTCATTCCGGTCCGGATCGCTGTCTTGACAGTATCGGACACCCGCGGTCCGGCGGACGACAAGTCCGGCGACCTGCTAGCGGGCCGGATTTCCACCGCCGGGCATGCCTTGGCCGCCCGGGCCGTCCTTCCCGATGAACGCGAGGCCATATCCGCTCAACTGCTGGAATGGGCCGCGGATTCGGCCGTTGACGCCGTCATTTCGACCGGAGGGACAGGCTTGACCGGCCGTGATGTGACGGTGGAGGCGCACCGTGATATCTATGAGAAGGAAATCGACGCTTTCGCAGCCGTTTTCGCCGCGGTGTCGATGAAAAGCATCGGTCCCTCGGCGATTCAGTCGCGCGCCTGCGGGGGAGTGGCCAAGGGAACGTATTTTTTCGCTTTGCCGGGATCGCCGGGGGCTTGCCGGGATGCGTGGGATGAAATTCTCAGACCGCAGTTTGATTACCGCAACCGGCCGTGCAATCTGGTGGAGATCATGCCGCGCTTGGATGAGGGGCTGAGGCGGAAATGACGGTGGGCCGGCTGCAGGATCGCGGCTGCGACGGAGATCTGTCGGCCACACGTATGATGAAGGGCGGATTGGTAAACTCTTGGATTTCAAGCCCTTTGATTTTTTGACTGATCGGAATCAGCCGTGCGTTTCTTGAAGAACAGCCTGGCAGGACTGTTTCTCGCCAGCCTGACTTTGGGGCTGCTTGCATATGCGGCGGCGACGGTGTCTTCGGCTGTGCGCGAGCGCATGGAGAGGGAACCGCCCGGCCGCATGACGAGGGAGCGTGTTTACGCCGTGAATGTGGTTCTTGCGGAACGGGCCCGTGCGGTTCCGGAAATTTCATCATTCGGGGAAGTTCGCAGTATGAGGACTCTTGAGCTGAGAGCCCCGGCCGGCGGCGCCATCATTGAACTCTCGCAGAATTTTGTCGAAGGCGGCGTGGTCGAAGCCGGCGAGTTCATTCTCGCCGTGGATCCGTCTGACGCCCAGTCGAATGTCGATCTGGCCCTTGCCGACAAGCGGGATGCCGAGGTTCAGCGCAATGATGCGGCGCGCGCGCTGGAGATCGCCAGAGAAGAGTTGGCGGCGGCCGAGCGGCAGGCCAGGCTGAGAAGCCAGGCGCTGGACCGGCAGAATCTTCTCCGGGAGCGCGGAGTCGGCACCGACATCGCGGTGGAAAATGCGGAATTGTCGCTGTCATCCGCGGATCAGGCGGTCTTGACCCGCAAGAAGGCGGTGGCCCAGGCGGAGACACGTGTTGAACAGGCCGAATCGCTCGTCCAGAGGCGCGGGATCAGTCTCAGTGAAGCGATGAGAAAACTGCAGGACACCCGGCTGGCAGCGGAATTCACCGGCACGCTGAGCGATGTGAATCTGGTTCAGGGCGGGCTTGTCAATTCGAACGAGCGGATCGCGCAGCTGGTTGATCCGGATTTTCTGGAAGTGTCGTTCAGAGTCTCCAATGAGCAGTATTCGCGTCTCATCGGACCTGACGGAAGCCTTAAGCCGCTGGAAGTGGATGTGACCGGCGCTTCGCTGTCGGCGCGCGCCGAAATCGTGCGCGAGAGCGCGACCGTCGCGGAGGGTCAGACAGGCCGGTTAATATTCGCGGCTATTGAAGGAGGGCGGCGGTCCGGACTGCGGCCGGGAGATTTCGTGGAAGTCACGATCCGGGAGACGCCGCTGGACGGGGTCTTCGTGCTGCCGGCGGAAGCGGTTGACAGCGAGCGGCGGATTCTCGTAGTGGGCGCGGAAGACCGTCTCGAAGAGCGGAATGCCCGGATTTTGCGGAAACAGGGCAACGAGATCATCTTATCAGCTGAAAATCTTGCCGGCCGCATGGTGGTGGCTCAGCGGTCGCCGGTAATCGGCAACGGCATCAGGGTGCGTCCGATTCTGCCGGAAAACGCGAATGTTCCTGAACAGAATCAGGAGTCAGCGCTGTCAGCCGAGGAACGCGCCAGACTTGTGGCCTTCGTCGAGAACAACAGCCGCATGCCCGAAGCCGCGAAGAAGCGGCTGCTGGACACGCTGAAACAGGAAACCGTGCCGCAGACGGTGCTTGACAGGCTTCGCGGCCGCATCGGAGGATAGGGAGATGGCGGCGGCGCATTCTGCAAATCCGGCCGCCGGCTTGCTCAGCTATTTCGCTCGGCACAAAACAGCCGCCAATCTGATCCTTGTGGCTGTGATCGCGCTGGGCTTGGCGGCGTTCCCGCGGCTTCGGTCCCAGTTTTTCCCAGATACCGTTTTCGAGAATGTGCGCGTGACCGCTGAATGGGACGGCGCCGGCGCTTCGGACATCGATGAAGCGGTCGTTCAGGTGATCCTTCCGGAGCTGCGGAATGTGGACGGGGTCGCTGACGCCCGTTCCACGGCCTTTGAGGGGCGGGCCTCGATCGATCTTGAATTCGAGGAAAACTGGGACATGCGGCGCGGCGTAAGCGACACGAAGGCGGCGATTGACGCTGTCGCCGCCTTACCCGAAGGCGTCGAGACGCCGGAAGTGCGGCTCGTTTCCTGGAGCGACCGGGTCACCGACGTGATCATCGCCGGACCGGTTGATGCCGAGCAGCTCGGACGGCTGGCCGATGAGCTTGTCGCCCGTCTGTTTGAGAAGGGCGTCTCCCGGACGGCCGTCTCCGGCATTGAAGCGCCGCGTACGGTCGTTGAGTTGGATGAGGCGGATCTCCTCCGCAACGATGTCACACTGAGGCAGATCGCCGGGCGGATCGGCGAGGAAGCGAAGACAGATCCGAGCGGCGAAGTCGGCGCGTCGGCGCGGGTGCGGGCCGGGGTGGCGAAACGCGCCCCGGAACAGATCGAAAGCGTTGCGGTGCGTTCGAACCCTGACGGTTCCAAGCTCTTTGTCCGAGATCTGGCGGCGGTCCGCGTGGAAGGGGCCGACCGGGGCAGAGCGTTCTTCGTCGGTGAATTTCCCGCGGTGTCTGTCCGCGTCAACCGCTCCGAAAAGGGCGACGCGATCAAAATCCAGGAAACTGTGGAAGAGACTGTCGCGGAATTCGCGACCACCTTGCCGGAAGGAGTCGGAGTCGATCTGATCCGAACGCGCTCCGAGGCGATCACCGGACGGCTTCAGGTCCTGTACAGCAACGGTCTGCTCGGTTTGGCCCTGGTGATCGCGCTGCTGTATCTGTTTCTCAGTTTCCGGGTGGCGTTCTGGGTGGCCGCCGGCATTCCGACGGCGATGTGCGCCGCGGTCGCGCTGATGTATGTGATGGGTCTTTCTCTGAACATGATATCGCTCTTCGGGCTGATCATCACGCTGGGAATCGTGGTCGACGACGCCATCGTCGTGGGCGAGCACGCGGATTTCAGGCGGCGGAAATTCGGCGAGTCGCCTGACGAGGCGGCGACCAAAGCGGCCGTCAGCATGTCCGCGCCTGTTTTCGCGGCCACGCTGACAACTGTGATCGCTTTTTTCGGCCTGACGGCGATCGGCGGGAGGTTCGGCAGCATCATCGTGGAACTGGCCTTCGCTGTGGTGGCCGTTCTGGCGGCTTCGCTGATCGAATGTTTCATCATTCTTCCCAATCATATGCGGCATGCCTTGGCCCATACGCACTCGAATCACTGGTATGATCTGCCCAGCAGAATCGTGAACGCGGGTTTTGTCCGGATGCGCGACCGGCTGTTCCGTCCGTTTGTTAGCATGATGATTGTCTTCCGCTACCCGGTCGTTGCGCTGGCCTTCGTTCTGCTGGCGGCGCAGGCCGCGCTGTTTATCGGCGGAGATGTCCGCTGGCGGTTTTTCAATGCCCCTGAACTCGGGTCCGTGAACGGAAATTTCGCCATGGTTCCCGGCACGGAACGCGCGGACACCATTGAAATGATGCGCGAGCTTCAGCGCGCTGCCCTCGCGACCGGCGCGGAATACGAAGCCGAACACGGCGTGAACCCGATTGATTACGTGCTTGCGGGGGTCGGAGGACTGACCGGGCGCGGCCTTTCGGGGGCCGACAACAAAGACGCGGATCAGCTGGGAACCATCGCCATTGAACTGATTGACGCCGACCTTCGTCCGTATTCGTCATTCGAGTTCGCCGCGGCCCTGCAGGATGAGGTAAGGCGCCATCCGTTGCTGGAGACGCTGTCCTTCCGCAGCTGGCGGTTCGGTCCGGGCGGCGATTCGCTGGAAATTCAGCTTTCGGGGGCCGATGCGCGGCTTCTGAAAGACGCGGCGGAAGAGCTGAAGACCGAACTCGCGGCTTTTCCTGAGATCTCCGCGGTCGAAGACGACCTCGCGTATGACAAGGAAGAGCTGGTTCTGGAATTGACGCCGCAAGGCCGGGCTCTGGGATTCACGATCGACAGCGTCGGCGGCATTCTGCGTGATCGGCTGGAAGGCGTGAAAGCGGCGTCGTTCCCGGACGGGACCCGGACCGGGGAAATCACCGTACAGCTCCGCGAAAGTGAAATGACGGCGGATTTTCTCGACCGATGGAGCCTGAGGGCGGATTCCGGTCGATATGTGCCGCTTTCAGACATCATCACCGTGGACCGCACATCCGGTTTTTCCACCATCCGCCGCGACAACGGCGTGCGCGTCGTGACGGTTTCCGGAGACGTTTCCGAAGACGATCCGGACCGGGCCGCGGAGATCTCAGAAGCGCTGCAGACCGCCATTCTTCCGGACATCGCCGTGAATTTCGGCGTGGCGTGGAGTCTGGCCGGGCTGGCGGAGGATGAGCGGGAGTTTCTGAGCGATGCGCTTCTCGGCGCCGTGATGGTTCTGGCCGGAATTTATGTGGTGATGGCTTGGGTGTTCTCCAGCTGGACGCGTCCCGTCATCGTGCTGCTGACGATTCCTTTCGGTCTCATCGGCGCTGTCTGGGGACATTACATCTGGGGCGTGCCGCTTTCGATGTTTTCCGTCATCGGCCTGGTCGGGATGGCCGGCATTATCATCAATGATTCCATTATTCTTATCACCGCGATTGACAAATACGCCGCCGCGCGCGGCGCGCGGCAGGCGATCCGGGACGCGGCAGCCGACCGGCTGCGGCCCGTCCTGCTGACAACCCTGACCACGGTGGCCGGATTGATACCGCTGCTTTATGAGACTTCGCGCCAGGCTAGCTTCCTGAAACCGACGGTCATCACGCTGGTTTACGGACTGGGATTCGGCATGTTTCTGGTTTTGATGCTGGTTCCGGCGATGGCCGCCATTCAATCCGACGCTTCAAAATTCAGCCGTGCGCTGCGCCGCGCGCTGAACGCGCCGAAGCGCGGCAGAGCGGCGCGCGTCCCGGCGCGGTCCTGATTCTTTTTTGGTTCGCGGTGACCTTGGGGCATGCGGCGTGGTTCGGTGAATTGCCGCCGTTGCCGGCCGCGCTTTCCGCGGCAGCGGGAGGGATTCCGGCCCGGCTTGCCGCGCTGGCGGCGTTCGCGGCCGGCGCGGCGGTGATCTGCGTGGGTGCGTTCGTCTGGGGCGTCGCCGTCCTGTCGGCGGGGCGGAGGAACCGGTCAGGTTGAACTCCGGCACCCGGAATACACCGTCGCGGACTGCGCCGTGACGATTGTCACATTGAGCTTGGATCTGTCTATCGCGGGGAGATGTCCGCCGAGATGCGCCATGCGGGCGCTGAGGCGGACGGCGCCGTTCGGCGAGAGTCCGGATTCCAGATCGCTGAACCAGATCCGGGAATCGGGATATTCCGGCACCGCGGCCAGTGCCGCGGCGGGCGCGAGACCGGTTTCAATTTCGGCGGTCAACAGAAATTGATTGTTTCCCGCCGGTCTGAACCGGCAGCGGAACCGCAGTCCCGCGGCGGCGGCGTCAATGCGGTCGGGAGCGCTGCCGCGGGCCATGACGATCTCGCTGTTGAGAATGTCAAGGTCAGCCGCGAGTTCGGCGCGGAATTCGACGCGCTCCGGCACGCAGACATCACGGCACACGCCGAATTCTAAGTTCCCGGCCACGAATGCCGCGGCGCCGGGATCCGCCACGGACACGGTCACAGGGAAAACCACGCTGTCCCTGTAACCGATCACAGAGACGCCGCTCGCCGCGTCGGCGATCAGTCTCGGCGCCGGAAAATCAATCTGCGGATCCGCGGCGTTGGACAGTATCGTCCATGTGACGGCGGGCGGTATTCCCTCGTCTCCGGGGGAGCGCCAGTAAGTCTTCCATCCGTCGTCCAGAATGATCTTGAAGCCGAAAACATGTTGAGTTTTTCCGCCGGAAAGATCGCGCCAGCCTTTCAGAATTTCAACGCGCGCGGGCGGCGGGGATACCTGAGGCGACAGGGGATTCGCGGCGGGAACAGGCGGCGCGAGCGCAAAGGCGGCCGCGACGGCGCAGGCTGTCATGACGGGATGCGGCAATTCCGGCTCCTCCTCTCAAGATCGGGGCCGCGGGGGCGGATTTCCGTGGGGATGTCCCGATTGATGTTGAATTTGATATGGGCGGTGCTGCCTCTCCCTCGAGAATCAGCTCGGGGATTTTTTGAAGAAAAGGAAGCAACACCATGAAAACCGTTAGCACATTCCCCGGCGCCTCCGCCAGCGCTTCGAACATCAACGCGCTCGTCGAAGATGCGTACGAAGACGTGACCGAGAGTTTCGAGAAATTCTGTCTGACGACGGGCATCGCGTATCTGCGGCAGATGATGGACGAGGACGCCGAACGGCTTGCCGGGAAACGTTACAGTCATTCTCCCGACAAGCCGGGGCACCGCCAGTGCCATGCGCGTTCCCAGGTCGGGTTCCACGGCGGCAAGGTCGGCATCGACCGTCCCCGGCTCCGCTGCAAGGCTGCGGGCAAGGAGATGTCCGGGGGATGTCCCTGCCGAGCTGGTAAGAGATCTCCGCGGACGGCTATCTCGATCAATGGGCGGTGAACTTGATGACGGCGAGCGCAGCGACCCGCAAGTTCCGCCGGGCGGTGCGGATTCCGGAGGCCGGGGTTCCCTGCGGGGCGGGCTGCGGGCTGTCGAAATCAGCCGTGTCCCGCCGGTTCAAGGCGTTGACGCAGGCGAAGTTTGATGAATGGACAGCCTCCGATCTGTCGGAACTTGATCTCGTCGCGGTTCAGATCGACGGGCTGCATCTGAGCGACCGCCTGCTGATGATCGGGGCGGTCGGCATTGACGCGTCGGGGCGTAAGCGCCCGCTGGGCGTCATTGAAGGCGCGACGGAGAATGCTGCGACCGTGCAGGCTCTGCTTGATGATCTGATCGGGCGCGGGCTTGATCCGAAGGGCTGTTATCTGTTCATCGTCGACGGAGCCAGGGCGCTCAGCAAGGCGATCCGGCGCACTTTCGGCGCGGATATCCCTCATATGAATCAAACCAAGGATAATTCCATAAGGAGTTGTCCACAGGGGTTGCTATCCAGCGCTGCCAGGTTCACAAGGGCCGCAACATCACCGACCGTCTCGCCGCGGAACATCACGCCGGCGTGCGGCGGACGCTCAGACAAGCCTGGGAACTTGATTGACGCCGACAAGGCCGAGCGGCTGATGCGCAGCATGGCTCAGCGGTTCGAACAGGAGGCTCCGGACGTCTCCCGGTCGATACTTGAGGGTCTGGACGAGGTCCTGACCGTCTCCCGGCTCGGCCTGCCGTTAGAGCTGCGGCGGTCGCCGGCGAGCACGAACATCATCGAATCGATGAACAGCACGGTCCGGCAGGTCTGCCGCAACGTGAAGCGCTGGAGGAACGCCGGGATGGCTCTGCGCTGGACCGCCGCCGGCATGATGGAAGCCGAGAAGGGTGCAAGACATTTGATTGTTCATGCCGTCGCAGCCTGCCGTGCCCGCCAGTCGAGAAAGTCAGTGAACTGACGGTTCATCAGGCAGCATCTCAGGACTGGCATGGCATCAGCCCCGGCTTTTGACCAGTGACACCCCGCCCGCTTCATGCGCGCGGCCACGACCTGCTTGCAACCGCTTTCGACCACGCCCGACCCTGAGGGCATAGCCCGCCGCCGGTACTCGTCATAGCGCATGCGCCATTGGTTCGCACGATAGTATCGGCAGCACTCCCGCACCGCGGGGCCCGGATGACGTTCCAGCTCAGCGATGACATCGCGAACCCGTCCGGTTTGAAGCTGCGCCTTGAAACGGGCGAACTGACGCCGCCGCTCATCAGCCGGCAGATCCATGTCCTTCAAGGCCGCCGTCAGATATTCCAAGGCATGATGGATATCCAGGATGTAAGTGACTTTCCGGGATGAGAACAAGGCGCGGCAACTCGACACGATCCATCGGGCCGCGTCCGAAATGACGACGAGTTCCCGGGCTTTGTACAGACCATACCGGCGCGCGTCCCGATCCAGGCGCTGAACGAAGTCCGAACGCTCACCGTCTCCGGGAGCCGCGGCGCTGTCAATCCGGCAGTTGAATGTCTGACAGTCATCGTTCTTGCGGACATCGCCGGTCTTCGGATCGTACCGATCAGCCGTATAGGAAGTCACCAGCTTAGCCTCCCGCGTCCGGGCGGAGCCGTCCGCCTGCCGACCCGACCGGCCGGCTGTCTCGGACGCGCGCATCGGAACACCGGTGCCGTCGATCGACAGATACAGCCGCCCCGAAGCGGGTGCGCTCTCTATGACCTCCGTGCGCTCAAAGGCTTGAATCTCTTCGCCTATTTTATGTGTCCGACGGGCCAGCGTGCGTGAGATGACAGAGATGCCCGACAGTTCCTGAAGCACTCGGGCCGCCGAATCAAAACTCCGATCCTGCACCGCCGTCGCTGTCATCCGGGCCATGCCGGGCGTATAACCGCAGCCGGCCAGCCCCAGCCGCTGAGCTGACGGATAACAACCCGTCCGGCACACACGACAACACCAATAGCGGCGAGATACCGCTGCCGCCCCTGATCGTGTGTCCAGCATCTTGGAGCGCCGCCCTTGCCGGGTCATCAGCCGATCGCACTTCGGGCAGCGCGGCGCCGGCAGCGCCTCATCCACGCGCGCTGGCATACCCTTCAACCGCTGCCCCGCCTGCAACTGCGAAGCCTCCCGCAACCGGCATTCCACGTGATCTGGATCCGGCTCCGCCGACATCAAAACCTCATACAAATCCTCATCCCGAGCCGCCTCATCGGACGCCCTGCGCCCCGCGACCGGGCGGTGCGCAGGGCCGCCGTCCGACGATGAACGAACATGCGCCGCCTGCACTTCACCTGCGGCGAGCTGGTAACAGCTGACCGAACCATCGGCATTCGACCGGACAACCGATGCCCCCCGGCTGTCCTGAGAACTCAAACCTTTCAGATACGCCGCCGCATCGGGATGACGGATATCCGAACCGCACGACTGTTCCGATGCTGTGATATGATCCTCCGCTCAAAACCCCATGATCCCGAGCGCCGGCTTTGTTCCCGCCGTTTCAAACACTCGGCATCCGCTGAACTTCAGAATACAGACCGAATACAGAAATGCAAACAAATGTATGTCTTACACCCAGCCGAGAAGGGTTTCCGCCGCATCAAGGCGTACAGGCAGCTGCCCGTTCTCAAGCAGGCTCTCATCGAACATCGTCAAAAGAATCGGCTTGACCGGCTCAAGGAAGCCGCGTAGATGGTCGATAGGCAGCACCGCCCATATCAAATTCAACATCAATCGGGACATCCCCCGAATTTCGAATTATTCGCATCATTGCTAAGGGCGGTGATCCCGGATCAGGGCCAATGCGCTCGGCCATATAGCCGCGGGGAGGTGGATATGAGCCTTTTTGGCAAACTTTTTGGGGCGCGCAAGCGCGGCTCAGATCTTCCGCCGGAAGTCGTAAAGATATTTGAGAAGATAGAGCACTTTCTCATCGACGACGAGGCGCAGAATGCGGCACTGCCGGAGCCCATGCGGAAGGTGATCGAGGCTGGACCCGCCGTCGACGAACTCCCCGAGGCGAAGGGCGAATTCGGACGATGCATTACCAATCCGGTTCCCGTCAACGGAGCGGTCGGCGAACTCGCTTACCTTTCCAGGCTGGTCACGCCTTCGGGGGCGGGTCTGTTCGGGCATCGCCTTGGGCACATCGGCAAAGTTGATGTGTACGAGACCGTCAGCACCGACGGAAAGACCTGGGACATCATTTTCCTCAGCTACTATCACCCGAAAAAAAGTCGCAAGGCTCCCACCGGTTACAGGCTCTCGAAAGCGGGCGAACACCCTATATTCATCACGTGCACGAATTTCCGTGTAGACGGCTTCCCGTTCCCAATGGAAGCCGCGATCAGAGAGTGCATGCGGCGCGTATTGGGCTTTCCGGTGCGCCCACCCAATGTGGCCGAGCTACTGGCCTCCGCGCGCTTCGTCCGTACGCCAGATCAGAATGCGCGACTCGACGAGATGGCAGAGCTCGGCATGGAGTCGGCGGCCAGTTATAAGGACGGAGGCTGAAAGTTGGCCGCAGCTTTCGACCTCACTCAGAATCCTTTTCACCTGCTCGACCTCTCGATCCGGGCCGGTCGTGATGAGGTGGTCGAAGCGCACGAGGAGGCCCTCGCTGACGGTCGAGCCGATGAGGGTGTGCTCGTACGGGCTCAGCAGGCCGTTTTGACTCCCCGCACGCGGATTGAGGCCGAACTATCCTGGTTCCCGGGCATACCCCCTTCTCAGGCGCGGGAGATCCTCTCGAAGCTTGAGCGGAGCAGTCTCGCCGAAGCTCATGGGACATTGGAGCGCCTTCAAGGATTGGACAAGGCCAATCTCGCGGCGGATTTGTGCGCTCGCTCGGACGGGGAGACCGAGTACGTCAACACATTGCTCGAAGCCTACGAAGATTTCGCGGCTGGCGACGTGCACGAGACCCTCAGGGGCTTGCGAAGTGTCTCAGGCTTTCCGATACCCGACGAGCAGCAGGTCGGCAGCGTACTTGCCGGCCTTAGGGTCATTCACGCCAAGGCAGCAGTTACGTCTATCGCCGCGGCCGAGAGTCCAGGCGAGGTGTTAACAGAAATAGTGGAGACGTTCCTCGCCTGGGGCGATGACAATGTTGAACATCTTCTGGCCCTGATCGTCCGCGAGTACGACGCGTGGTCACAACCGTACCTCGCCACGATCAAGGAAAGAATCGAGGCGGACATCGCGACATACAGGGGCGGCGGTGACCTAGTCCCTGTGGAGCAGCTTGTGAAACTGCTTGCTGAATGGGACGCCATCAGCCAGCCGGTTCAGCTGCTCGAGGAATCCAAAGGGCACGAGGAGCCGCGCTCCAAGGAAATCTACGCGATCGTGAGAGACTTCTGCCTCTGGCTCGCGAACGAGAACGGCCAATACGAAGAAGCCCTGACAATCTCGCGTGCCTTGCTTGAGACTTTTCCGGAGCTCCCAGCTGTTGCCGTCCAGCTTTCTCAGGACGTCGACGCTCTAGAATCCCTCGCTGAGGAGGCGAAGTCCGTCGAGTTGATGGGGCCACTCATCGGGGCGGTTGAGGCAACCCAGACAAAGACGTCGGTTTTCGATGACGATCTCGTCGCTTCTGGCTTCGGACCGAAATCTCATGGACTCTCCAAGACGCTCTACGACGCGTTCGTCGATGTGGCAGCCAAGACCGCGAGAACCGAGCTCGCCGACATGCCGTGGATGGTTGTCCGCGGACTGGCGATCGACCTGAACAAGAAACATGAAAGCCCGGAAGGAGCATGTGCGATCCTGGAGGGGCTTATCTCCCACAAGGGCACGACGCCTTCGAAGGCGGTCTTCGAGAGGTTGAGGGAGGATCAACGAACACTCCGCCGGAATCTCAAGTGGGAGGAACTGAAGCGCATATCCGGTGACGTCCCAAAGGGTATTTCGCTCGTCTCCGAGCTGCTCGACGGGGCTGACGCAGATGAGCGGGCAGCGCTGCTTCAGCTCAAGGCGGCCATGGAGCAGAAAAGGGCAGCCACGGTCAGAAAGCGGGTTTTCTGGGGTCTGGTAGCGGCGGCTTTCGTGGGCTTCCTTATCTATGACGTGAATAAGAAACCCTCATATTCGCCGTCGCCGACAACGGCGTTCACACCGAGTACGTCCCAGCCTTCGTATACTCCAAGCTTGTCGGCATCGTCGCAGCTTGGAGAGCAGATGCCTGCTCCTGGCACAGATCGGGTGCTCAGCAGAAGTGAAGTCCGATACTGCGTTTTCCAAAAAGAGCGCCTGGATATCATTCGGGATCTTGTTTCAAACAATCGAGAAATCGATCGGCGTCGCTTCAACGCTCTCGTTAACGACTGGAACTCCCGTTGCAGTAGCTTTCGCTACCGTCAGGGTGTCTTACAGGCCATCGAAGCTGAAGTACCGGGCAAACGCCAGAGCCTACGGCTGGATGCTCAACGTCTAATTTCGTCGTGGCGTGAATCCGCCTTGTCATCATCCATAAGGCTTTCGCTTTTGAATTTTTCTGCTTTTCAATCAGCGCATTTTGTTTCATCAAGGCCTCAACAACATGAACAGAAGCAGGAAGACAGCTGATTTATCTTGTGTTTTCAATGGCATCACAGATCCCCGGCGCGGGAACGATGTCGAGCTCGAGAGGATCAATGTTATTGAACAGGCCGGAAAAGGCGTCGCAGCTCGGCGCACCGTGCTTCAGATCCATGAACCCAAGCAGGAATTTCTTCTTGATTTTGCCGAATTCGACTGTTTCGCCTCCCGACACGACGGTCAGAAGAGCGATCATGAGCATTTCGTGAAGGTTGTGCCGAATGGCATTGCTGCGCCGGGGATAGGTTATGCCGTTGAAAATTCAAAATAAATCAGCCATGTTCCTACCTCTGTTTGCGTTGTTGAGGCTTTCATGAAACAAAATACGCTGATTGAAAAGCAGAAAAATTCAAAAGCGAGCGCTCTGTCGTCATCCGCGTCATCAACAGGCGAAAGCCTAGTGGACATCACCACAGGTTTCTGGAGCGACGCTTGTCCAAATCAAGCTAAAGGAGCTTGGCTGCTATGCCGGTGTGGTGGACGGACTCTGGGGGCTGGCATCGCGGACTGCGCTACGAAACTTCAAATTGTCGCAAAGTGGGCTCGGCTACGACGACAGATGGGATATGGCAACACAACGGGCTCTGATGGACCGCTGATAGGAACGGCGATGGACAACAACATGACATTGGCGCATCTCGCGGTCGAATATTGGAAGCTGCTCAAGGCCTTCGAGCGGGCAATCGGCCGACTGCCACAGGAGCACGTTGCCAAGACGACGGCGCAGCTGCGGTTTTCAGCCAGAAAACTTGATTCCCTGATCAAGGACGGCGGGCTGAATCTGGTGACGTTCGACGGCCAGAAATTTGAGCCCAGTATTCCCGCGACAGCGCTTAACGTCGACGATTTTACCGATGGCGAAATCCTCACCATCGAGACCACTGTTGAGCCTGCTGTGGTTGAGAATATGAATGTCCTGCTACTGGGCAGGGTGGTGCTCAAGAAGATTGAAGACGGGGTGTGTGATGTATCTGGGAATTGACCTTGGCACGTCGAATTCGGCCATCGTCGGTAACAGCGGGTCGGACCTGAGGCTCTTCAAGACGGCGGAAGGCACGGATGTCCTGCCGAGCGTCATCTACATCGATAAACGCGGCCACAAGTTCGTCGGCGTGCGTGCCTACGATAAGGCGATCCTCTCACCCGAGAACGTGGCTCAGGGGTTTAAGCGGCTGATGGGCACCAGCAGCCCGATCTCGTTTGCTGCTGCCACGCTTGAGATGTCGCCGGAGGAATGCAGCGCAGACATCATTCGCACGCTCTTGGGGCAGGCAAAGACGGAGGCAGGCGATTTCGATGCGGATGGCGCAGTCGTTACCATCCCGGCTGCGTTCAATCAGATGCAGAGCGAGGCGACGATCAGGGCAGCCGGGACCGCAGGGCTTGAGCGTGTTGGGCTCCTCCAGGAGCCCATCGCGGCAGCGATGGCATCGATGGCCGGTTCGAAGAGCAAGAACGGGCAGTTCCTGGTCTACGACCTTGGCGGCGGTACGTTCGACGTTGCCCTCGTTCAGAGCGTTGGCGGCTCAGTGAACGTCGTCGCTCACGAGGGTATCAACATGCTCGGGGGACGCGACTTCGACCGTATGCTTGTGAACGAGTTCGTCCGCCCTTGGCTCATAGAGAACTTCTCGCTGCCGGAAAACTTTCAGACAGATGCTCGGTACCGCAGGCTTCTGGCAATCGCACGCCATGCCGCCGAGAAGGCAAAGATCGCCCTCTCATCGGCCGACACCGCGGTCATCTTCGCTGGAGACGAAGAGGTTCGGGTCGCGGACGCGGACGGAAGCGACATCTACCTCTCCATCGATATCACGCGCAAAGACCTCAATGGACTGATCGCCGACCGCTTGGACGAATCGATCGCACTCTGCCGCAAAGTCCTCAAGGACAACGGCTATAACCACGAGGATATCGACAGAATCGTTCTCATTGGCGGACCATCCAAGATGCCCTGCATCCGCATGCGGATGCCGCAAGAGCTGGGCATCCCTACTGATCTCCAAACCGATCCCATGACAGCCGTGGCGATCGGGGCCGCCATCTTTGCCGAAAGCCGCGAATGGTCGAAGGGGGCAACCAAGAGGAAGTCTTCCCGCGCCTCGGCCACGGTGAAGGGACCAATCGAGATTCGTTATGACTTCCCTGCCCGGATATCCGAGGACCGGGCGAGAATCAGAGTCAAGCCTTCCGCCACCGCTGATATCCGTGGTCACAGGGTTCAGATAGACACCCCGGAAGGGTGGACCTCTGGCTTGGTCGACATCAAGAGCGATCTCAGTGTGGAGGCGCCCATTGCGAACAGGGGGGACAATAGATTCCGTATCACTGTGTACGACTCATCTGGCGCGCCAGTCGTGGAGGCGTGCTCAGAAATCACGATCTTCCGGACTCATGCGAGCGCAGCCGGGATCCCGGCCACTCACACCCTTTCGGTCAAGGTTGTCGAGACTGCGTCCGGGCAAGAGAGAAACGAGCTCGAGTCGCTGGTAACCAGAGGAACACTGCTCCCTGCCCAGGGTTCGAAGTCGTTCCGCGCCGCCAAAGACTTGCGTGGGGGGCAATCGGGACAGATCGACATTGAGTTCTTCCAGCAAGCTGAAGGTGTCCCAGAGCCGGAGCTCAATCAGTTCGTGGGCTCATTCCAGCTCGACGCAAGAAGTGACCTTGAAGAGAGCGACTTTCTTCGTAAGGGGGATGAGATCATCATCCGATGGGAGATGGATGACAATGGTCTACTGAAGTGTGCCGTGGAAATCCCTTCGCTGGGTCGTGTATTCGACACCCGCAATTTCTATACACCGACCGCTGGCCACCAGAACTTTGAAGGCAAGGACGGCGAGGCCCTGGCCGGGGCGGTTCTGGCTGATGCCGAACGTGACCTTGAGACCGTCAAAACGACACTCGGCGAAAAAGTCGATGCTGATGTTGAGAGCCTGCAACGGCGGGTGGAACGCCAGAGGGAGACCCTTTCGCAGTCGGTGGACGCCGACACCAGGCGGACAGTAGCAGAGGAGGCCCGGGGGATCCGCCAAGCGGTGTCGAGGCTCAAGCATGCGCCGGAGAATCGGGCCGATGTGCTCCTGCGGGAGCTGGCCGAGACTCAGGAGGCGTTCGACCGGGATATCAGGGAGCACGCGGATACAACCTCAGCTGAACTCTTCGACCGCCTTGTCGTCACCGTCCGTCAGGCAATCAGGAACAGGGACATGGCAAGTGCGGAACGAGCCCTGAAAGAAATGGAGGGCATTCTTTATAGAGAGCTTGGCCAGAATCCCGCTTATCTCGTTTATCTGTTCAAGACGCTCAGCTCCGAGCGATATCTGTGCGTGGACAAGGCTTTGCACGACAAACTTGTATCCGAGGGTCAGCGAGCCTTGGCCGCCAATGACATCGATGGATTGCGCCGCGTGCTTGCCGGCATGTTCGAAAACCGCTTCTCCGTCGGCGGTGACGACAAGGTGATGGCCGCGATGGCGAGTCTCACGAGAGGGTAGGCTGTGCCCGTTCAGTTCCCATGGCTGCCGGTCGGCTACGCGTTGTCTGATGGAACTATGATCGGCCGCATGGAAGCCGAGGGCACAGGGTACCAAATTGTCCGCTCCAGGAACGGCGGAAAGTGGGTGCTCCTCGTGGAGGAAAGCACCAAGGCCGCGCAAAGGCTGATTGATCGCGCCGGAGAGAGTGTGATGCGCGCAGAGCTCTTCGGCCGGCGGCTCGCAACGTTGGTCGCGTTGGGAGACGCTGAACCGATCAGAGTGATGGATATCCCAGGGCGTCCAGAACCCCTCTCTTCGACGGAAGCGGAGAGTTTGCTTCGCGGGCTTTCCGACATGGCCAAAAGGTATCCTGAAGCTCTGTGGTCGGAGGCAGTCTTTGTACCCGAATTCCCAATCTGTCTGCCGATCACCGAGGGCAATGAAGAGAACAGAAAGGTGCTCGCACTCCGCCTCCTGACTGGAGGAGTCGAGGACACCAGATTGTCGCCGAGACAGATCAGGGGTTTCAACCCGTGGCTGACTGAAGGAGAGATCCTCGTTTTTTTGGAGGGTTTCGGATTTACTTTTGAGCCTCCATCGGCGCGAAAGAACGCTGAGGCGCAGGAGGGTCCATTCAGCCTGCCTGGCCGGCCTGAGCTGGAGGCATTCTTTCGGGAGTACGTGATCGACCAGCACCGGCTCAAGGATCGGTACGCGGCGATGGGGGTTCAGCCGCCTAACGGCATCTTGCTCTACGGCCCTCCAGGCTCAGGAAAGACATTCGCCGTCAGGATGCTGGCGAACTACCTGGGCTGGCCCGTTTTCGAATTGGGGATGGCTGCGATCGGTAGTCCGTTCATTCATCAGACCAGCGTTCGGCTGAAGGCATTGTTCCACCAAGCGACCGAGAAGGCGCCTTCTATCGTAATCATTGACGAAGTGGACGCCTTGGCCGGGACTCGTGCAATCGGCTCCCAGGATCACAAGGTCGAAGAAGTATCCGAACTTCTGAAGCTCGTTGAGGCCGCCGCTGAAAGCGGCATTACGGTGGTGGCTACTACGAATCGCAAGGAGGCCATCGACCCTGCATTTCTACGCAAGGGACGGTTCGACCATGCATTCGAGGTGGACTATCCCAGCGCGGAGGAAGTGCTGCCAGCTCTCGAATCGCTGGTCTCAGAGAGGCCTCATGTCGCTGGTCTCGGCTTGGCAACGGCGGCAGAGCGGCTTGCGGGCAGACCGATGAGTGATGCGGCTTGGGTCGTGAATGAGGCAGCGAGGCTTGCCGTAAAGTCGTCGAAGGATGCCATTGACGAGATATGCCTTTTTTCCGCGATCTCAAAACTCAAGTAATTCGTGCCTGCTCGAAAAGTTCTTTACTTATCATTTTCAGTGCCTTGAGGTATTTTTTTGTTACGAATAATAAGCGTTTTCGCTAAAAATCCGGTGATTCAGCCCTGATCGCGGCAATCTTCGCCGCTTTTTTCACCGGGAGAACGATATGCGCCGACTGATCAAACCGGCCCGCCTCGGCTCGACGGCCATCGAAACCCTGAAGACTGATCCGAAGTCGCGGGACGACATCGAGAACGTGCTCAAGGGTCTGCAGCATCTTTATGTCAATCGCCAGCGCGGCCTTCAGCGGATTTTCGATGAGGAGTTCTTCGCCGATGTCGACCAGCCTGACGGTCGTCCGGGGACAGCTTGCCAGCCGATTCTCGTGATCGGCGTTCTCAAGCAGGGGACTGACTGCGATTTCGACCGGCTTCAGAGCTTGGCAGACAACCATGCGCTGATCCGCGCGATGCTCGGTCATGACGATGTTTTCGACTGCGGCGGGTATGAGATGCAGACGCTCGTCGACAATATTTCCCTTTTGACGTCGCGGATGCCGGCGCGCGTCGGCAAGCTGCTGACGGAGAGCGGCCATGAGGTCGCCGGAAAAAAGCCTGGCACCGCGTTGCGCGGCCGCGTTGACAGTTTTTGCGTTGAAACGGATGTTCATTTTCCGACGGATGTGAATCTTCTGATGGATGCGGTGCGCCGCATGGTGCGGGAGGCTTGCCGGCGCGGCATTCCCGGCTGGCGTCAGAGTGCGCATCTGCAGGCCGCGCTGCGGCGGCGCAGACCGAGACGCGCGTCAGGGAATATCTGTGCTTTTGCCGCCGCCTCGTCACGAAGACGGCTGAGTTTGTTCCTAGCCTCGATTCCCAACGGCCATAATTGATGTGAATCCAGCGGCGACCGCGGACCGCCGGATCGATCCGTTATCGTTCGGCGGGCGGCGTTTGCCGTGCTCCCCGCCCTGATCGGACGGATGTCGGTCTTGCCGCCGCCGGCATGTAATCATCGTATTTAAGGTTTTCAGCACTGATTATCACGCTCTCATAAAGGGCCGCGGCACGGCATCAGAATCAAGACAGGCGACGCTTCCGGGTTCAATGCCCGCCTTCTGAGTCCATTCCAAGCTTTCTTTCATGTGTCCTGTATCAATGCGCGGCGCGGTTCCGCGCAATTCCGGCTTGCGGCAGAATCAATAATGTGAATAGCGGCAATAGTATTCAAACTACATGAGTTGCTATGACTGAATTGGTCGAACTCTTCCGCAAGCCGCAGTCCCGGACCTGTCTCCAGTACGAGGCTCTCCGGGCTTACTTCCTCGACGGCGCAGAGGCCGCGGAGGCCGCGAGGCGCTTCGGATACAGCCTCGGGTCCTTCCGCAACCTGTGCGCGAAGCTGCGCGGGAACCCGGATCTGTCTTCCTTCTTCGCCGAGCGCAGGCCGGGTCCGAAGCCGAACCCCGGCGAGCCTCTCAGGCTGCGGCGGGAGCGGCGCATCCTTGAGCTTCGCAGGACCGCCGGCCTCTCGGTCGGCGAGATCAGCCGGAAGCTCGGGGAGGAAGGGATGCCCGCGGGAACGACGACCGTGCAGCGGACGCTCCGCAGGCACGGCGTCGGCAAGCTGCGGCGCCGGTCGCCCGGCGAGCGCGAAGCCGCCCTCCGGCCGGTCTCCGCCCCGGTCGCCGACGCCCGGGAACTCGACCTCTCGCCGCGGCGCCTGCGCACCGGGTTCGGCGGGCTGTTCCTGTTCGTTCCCGACCTTGTCCGGCTTGATCTCGACCGGATCGTCGCTGACAGCGGCATGCCGGGCAGCGGGATGATCCCCGCGGGCCATGCTTTCCGGGCTCTGCTGGCTCTGAAGCTCCAGTGAGTCGGGCGGCCGCCGCACATCATGGCCGACATCCTTGATCCCGGCACAGCCCTGTTCGCCGGGCTGAACGTCATGCCTGAGCGGTCGAGCCTGACCGAGTATTCCGGGCGCGTCGACCCGAAGCTGTGCGCGGGCCTCATGGACCGCCGGCGCCGGGCGCTGAACGGCTTGGAGACGGACCTCGGCGGGGACGGCTCCTTCGACCTCGACTTCCATGCCATACCCTGGCACGGGAAGGATCCGGAGGCGCCCGTCGAACGGCACTACGTCTCCAAGCGGAGCCGCAGGCAGAAGGGCGTCCTCGCCTTCCTCGCCCGCGACGCCGACGCCCGCCTGCTCGTCTACGCGAACGCCCGGGTCCGCAAGGCGGACCAGAACGACGAGATCTTCCGGTTCATCGGGTGCTGGTAGGAGCGCAACGGCGGTCCGCCCGGGGAACTGGTATTCGATTCCCGGCTGACGACGCATGCGAATCTCCAGCGGATCAACGAGAGAGGCATTGACTTCCTGACCCTTCGCAGGCGGACTGGATCACTTCTCGACGCTGTCGCTGACGCCCCGGAAAGCGACTGGAAGCAGGTGCGCCTTGCTGATGTCGGGCGCATCTACCGCACGCCCGGTGTTCTCGACCGGCGCGTCCGGATCTCCGGCTATCCGGGCGACATCCGCCAGCTCGCCGTGCGCGGTCTGGGCCATGAGCGGCCTACCCTGCTGCTCACTGAGCAGATGAAGACCTCCGCGAGCCGGCTCGTCGACCGTTACGCCCGGCGGATGGTGATCGAAAACGCTATCGCCGACGCGATCGACTTCTTCCATATGGACGCGCTGTCCGCCGCGGTCCCGATGAAGATCGATCTTGATCTTCAGCTCACCCTCATGGCCAGCGGCCTGTACCGACTGCTGGCCGTCCGCGTCGGAAACGGCAAGAGGAACGCGAAGTCGCGCACGCTGTTCCGCAACTTCGTCAAAGCGCCGGCGGACATCACGATCGGAAAAGACAGCATCGACGTCCGGATCGGGCGGCGGGCGAACAACCCGTTTCTCCTCAACGCCTCATACGACGAAACCGACATCGCCGTCCCATGGCTCGGGAACCGCAGGCTGCGGATCAGCTTCCTGTGAACGGGGCGCGCGCGATCCCGGGATTCACATCAATTATGGCCGTTGGGAATCGAGGCTAGAATCGATTTCATATACCAAATGTAGAATACACATCGTGATTTAAGCGGATTTACATACTGCATACAGCATTATAGATCCAACTCTGAGACTTTTTCGGCTTTGGCGGCGGCCGGGGCTAGCGCGTTAAAACTGTGTTTGATCGACAGTTATCTGAGGCACGCCAGGCGGCAGATCGACCAGGTCAGCCGCCGCCTGCTCCGGGGGGAGGCGATACCGCAGAACGAGAAGGTGTTCTCGATTTTCGAGCCGCACACGCGCTGGATCACTGGAGGGAAAAGCCGGCTCACCCGTGGAGCTGGTAGTTCCGATGGCTGTCGTCGAGGATCAGTATATCAGTATCAGTTCATAATCCATCATGAAATCATGCAGGAAAGTTCTGATGTTCATCATGCCGTTCCGGTCGTCGCGGCGGCGCAGGAGCGGTTTCCGGAACTCCGGGCCTGCAGTTTCGACCGCGGCTTTCACAGCCCGGAGAACCGCCGGGAGCCGGCTGCCATGCTTGATCTGAACGCGCTGCCGAAGAAGGGATATCTTTCGAAGGCGGAGCGGGAGCGGCAGTCGGAACCCGGCTTCGCCGAGGCCCGCCGTCAGCATCCGGCGGTTGAATCCGCGATCAATCATCTTGAGCATCGCGGTCTCGACCGGGTGCGGAGCCATGGCCGCGACGGCTTCGCCCGCACCGCGGGCCTTGGCGGTGCTGGCCGCGAACTGCTGCCGGCTCGGAAGGCTGCTGGGAAAAAACAGCGGATGCGGAGCAGGAAGCGATTGCGACGACGCGCCGCCTGAACACCCCCCCCCTTCATCGAAACAGCGGCTTTCTCCCGGATCTCTCAACCCGGGAGCGGTCAGCCATGCTCCGGCAGCTTATCAATTCAGCGCTGACAACTAATTTCCGCCGTCCGGCGCACTTCAGAAGCCCGGATCCGCCGCCGGATGGCGGCCCGCACGCGCCGAGCCGCCGCCGGACGCCGCTGAAAACAGGGGTTTTCTGGCAGACACTAGGGCCTGTAGACAATCACTTTGCCGCGATCAGGCCGGCGACCAGATAAATCGCCGCCGCGAAACTTGCATCGGTCTTGTCATACCGCGTCGCGATCGCACGGAACTCTTTGATTTTCGCAAAGAAATTCTCAACCTGATGCCGCCAGCGGTACATATCGCGGTCGTAATCCCGAATCTGCCGCCGATTCTTTCTCGGGGGAATCACCGCCTCGGCGCCGCGCTCCTCAAGCTCCTTGAGCAGCTGGTCGGCGTCGAACGCCCGGTCGGCTGTCAAAGCCCCGAAGGACAGGCCCTCAATAACCTGCGGCGTCCCGACGAGATCATGCTTCTGACCGGGAAGAATCACGAACTTCACCAAGTAACCGAGCGCGTCCATGACGGCGACGATTTTACTGGTCAAACCGCCCCGGGAACGCCCGATCCCCTGTCGGCAGGGCCCCCTTTTTTCGCCCCCGAAGCCTTCTGATGCGCCTGCACGATAGAACCGTCAATGAATACATACTCGAAGTCGAACGCCTCCGATAAAGCATTGAAAACACGTTCAAAAACACCCGAAAGCGGCTGGCGGCGGAACCGCCTGCACACGCTGTGCTGCTTGCCGAACCGCGGCGGAAGGTCGCGCCAGGGAGCACCCGTCCGGATGCGCTGAAGCACCGCCTCAACGAAAAGCCGGTTGTCCGCCGCGGTGACGCCGGGGTCGGTCGCTTTGCCGGGAAGAAGCGGTTCGATCCGCTTCCATATTTTATTGGTCAGCATGGTTCTGTCGGCGTTCATTTGTCTCTCTGCTCCTCTTGCCTGCGGCGCCGCTCCGGCGCTCGTTATGATGATTCTGGCAGCGAATCGCCGGAAGCGCAACCCCATTTGTCAACAGGCCCTAGTAGTCTGACACAGCGGGAATGATGTTAATCAGTGTTCGGCAGACGTCCTGATTCCCGGCTGCTGACTTTCCGTTGAAATTGCAGCAGCAGCTTCAGTCTGAACAAAGACAAATGCTGTCGGCCGGGCATTTCAACTGGATTCTGAGCAGGAATCCAGCGGCTGAGGCCTGTTTCGCGCCGGCGGCGATTCAAGAGGCGGGAAGCTATGACGGACTGACAGGAACAAACCGGACGCAAGATACAGCATGTGCGGCTCGAAGATCATGAACGAGCCGAATTGGAGGAGATCGTCTCATCCGGCCGGGGTTCGGCCGAGCGGCGGCGGCGGGCACGGACATCATCGAGTCAATGAACAGCACGGTCCGGCAAGTCTGCCGCAACGTGAAGCACTGAAGGAAAGCCGGTATGGTTCTGCGGCAGCCCGCCACTGGCATGAGCGAACGATAGGGGTTCCCGCTGCATCAAGGCTTTCAGGCAGCTACCCGTTCTCAAACAGGCACTCATCGAACACCGCTGAAAGAATCGGCTTGACCGGCTCAAGGATGCCGCATAAATGCCCAACAGGTAGTATCGCTCATGTGAGTTCCTATATCAATCGGGACATCACCCGCGGAGGAGTCAATGAAGGTAGTGTGGACGAAAGACGATCAAACCCATCTTGCATGGGTACGCGTGCGCGTTGGGTTATTCCGAAAACGCGCCGTTTACGTCGGCATGGTATCGCCGTTTCGGGAACCCAAAAAGGGGTGGGGCTGGACAGCCTACAGCGGCGTCGCGTCGGGAACGGAAGAAACCCTACAAGAAGCAATTGCGGCCGTTGAAAAAGTAATTGCGGCCATTGATGCCTCAGTATTCGCGTCGGAGGTAACCTAAATGAATACGGTAAGGCACCTGAAAACGATGCCGTCTTCGTAGTCCTGAGTCTTCGGTTCGGTCAGGGTGAACCGGTATTCGATCAGGTCAAGCAGCGCGGCGGGGGCTTCGGGGAAGTCTCTCCATCCTTCCTTTGGAATGTAAACGCCGCCGGTCGGCTTTTTCTTCGTCGGTTTGCGCTCGCATCCGGGAACGCTGACCGAGACATTGCCGCTGAGAAAGTCAATGCCGGGGTATTCCTTCACCCTTGGCTTGATCGTTATGCCGCGCCGTTCTTCGGGAATGCGGAACCAAAGATGATAGCCGCCGATGGGCATTTTGGTTGACGGCTTCCTTTCCGGGATTGCGGTCTTGTTCCTGATTTCCAGCCAGTCAGCCTTTCCGGGTCTGCCTTCCTTGTCGTCTATGTCCACGACCAGAAACTGATCCCTCAAATGGCAGCCGATGTTTCCGCCCGGCTTGGCGGCTTGTTTCAAAAACGCCTCTTCGGTGTGGTCAGGCAAGGTAAACTCATCTGTCACCATGTGGCCGGCAAACTCGCCGTGCAGCGTCAGCCGCGCCCCTAGTAGTTTGTCTCTGTTGTATTGATTGATAAAGAGAATGTAGTTTGATGCGTGCGTCTTCGGCGGTGAACCGCTGCTTGACCGGGGCCGGGTCGGCGTTGCGCGCTTTCCGCCATGCCGAAACCTCGCGGCAGAGCGTTTCCCGGTCGGGGATGCGCCGGGACAGGCACTGACGGCTCAGCACGCTGATTTCGCTCTCGGCGATGTTCAGCCAGCTGCCGTGTTTCGGCGTGTGATGAACCTCGAAACGCTTGCAGTGAACGTCGGCGATGTCCCTGAGAAGCTCAGCGAAATCTTTTTCGTCCGGCGGTCGGTGATCTTGACGTGCCACCAGCCTGAAAGCGGCGCATGGACCATGAACAGATTCGCCGTCCCGTTGCGCTCGTATTCACAGTCGAAGCGCGCCGGCCGGCCGGGAGCGGTCGGCAAAGCCGAGCGGACCTCCTTCGTCCGCTTTCTCAAAGCCTCGGCTGTGCACGCTGGGACTTCATCCTCGTCGAACTTCCGCTGGGGATGTCCCGATTGGTGTTGAATTTGATACAGGCGGTGTTGCCTCTCCCCCGAGCATCAGCTCGGGGATTTTCTGAAGAAAAAGGAAGCAATGCCATGAAGACAATCAGCACATTCCCCGGTGCCTCCGCCAGCGTTTCGAACATCAACGCGCTCGTCGAAGAGGCGTACGAAGACGTGACCGAGAGTTTCGAGAAATTCTGTCTGACGACGGGCATCGCGTATCTGCGGCAGATGATGGACGAGGACGCCGAACGGCTGGCCGGGAAGCGTTACAGTCATTCTCCCGACAAGCCGGGGCACCGCTGGTGCCATGCGCGTTCCCAGGTCGGGTTCCACGTCGGCAAGGTCGGCATCGACCGTCCCCGGCTCCGCTGCAAGGCTGCGGGCAAGGAGATGTCCCTGCCGAACTGGTAAGAAATCTCCGCGGACGGCTATCTCGACCGACAGTCGGTGAATCTGATGACGGCGAACGCAGCGACCCGCAAGTTCCGCCGGGCGGTGAGGATTCCGGAGGCCGGGGTTCCGTGCGGGGCGGGCTGCGGGCTGTCGAAATCAGCCGTGTTCCGCCGTTTCAAGGCTCTGACGCAGGCGAAGTTTGATGAATGGACAGCTTCCGATCTGTCGGAGCTTGATCTCGTCGCGGTTCAGATCGACGGGCTGCACCTGAGCGACCGCCTGCTGATGATCGGGGCCGTCGGCATTGACGCATCCGGGCGTAAGCGCCCCCCAGTCGTCATCGAGGGCGCGACTGAGAATACCGCGGCGGTGCAGGCTCTGCTTGATGATCTGATCGAGCGCGGGCTTGATCCGGAGGGCTGTTATCTGTTCATCGTCGACGGAGCTGAGGCCCTGAGCAAGGCGATCCGGCGCACTTTCGGCGCGGACATCCCTGTCCAGCGCTGCCAGGTTCACAAGGGCCGCAACATCACCGACCGTCTCGCCGCGAAGCATCACGCCGCCGTGCGGCGGACGCTCAGACAGGCCTGGGAACTTGATGACGCCGACAAGGCCGAGCGGCTGATGCGCAGCCTGGCCCGGCGGTTCGAACAGGAGGCTCCGGACGTCTCCCGGTCGATACTTGAGGGCCTGGACGAGGTCCTGACCGTCTCCCGGCTCGGCCTGCCGTTAGAGCTGCGGCGGTCGCTGGCGAACACGGACATCATCGAATCGATGAACAGCACGGTCCGGCAGGTCTGCCGCAACGTGAAACGCTGGAGAAACGCCGGGATGGCTCTGCGGCAGCCCGCTGCCGGCATGACAGCGGCCGAGAAGGGTTTCCGCCGCGTCAAGGCGTACAGGCAGCTGCCCGTTCTCAAACAGGCTCTCATCGAACATCGTCGAAAGGATCGGCTTGACCGGCTCAAGGACGCCGCGTAGGTAGTCGGCAGGCAGCATCGCTCATGCGGGTTCCAACACCAGTCGGGACATCCCCCTCTAATTTCCGGGACAAGCGGACCGCGCCGGCCGCCGGTTCCGAAAATCATGGCATATCCCTCATGATTGCATTATGCGCTGACAGCGTCAAACAATGCAGGCGACGGGACGGGCCGATGGGAAAGGACTCTGGGCAGGGGTATTTGAGCGGCAAACTGCTGATCGCCATGCCTGACATGCGGGATCTGCGGTTCAAGAAGAGCATCGTCCTGATGGTCGAGCATTCGGATGAGAACGCGATGGGCGTGGTCGTGAACAAAGTCGCCGGGCATATGCAGATCGGATCGGCGCCGAACGAGGGCGGGAAAATCGTCGTGGAATCGGAACCGGTGCCGGTTCATTTCGGCGGTCCTGTCGAGCATGAGCGCGCGATCATCCTCCATTCCGGCGACAGCCGGGAATACCGCTCGACCAAGATCATCAACGATGATTTCCGCATCACCATGACTCCCGACATCCTGGAAGATTTCAGCCGCGGCGAAGGTCCTTCACGGATGATTCTGGCTCTGGGCTACGCCGGCTGGGGGCCGGGACAGCTTGAAAGCGAACTGCAGGAGAATGCGTGGCTGATCTGCGACGGCGATCCGATCGTGGTTTTCGACACTGATGACGATCAGAAATGGGAAGCCGCGCTGAAGTCAATGGGAATCAATCCCGGCATGCTCGCCGCGGTCGGCGGCAGTGCCTGAAATCAGGCTTTGTCCGGGTCTCCGGCGGCGCGGGTCAGCCTGTCATTGATCGACTCCCCGATCCCGGCGGCGGGAACCGGCGCGACCGCGATCCCGGAACGACCGGTCGTCATCGCCAGTCTGTCCGCCTGCCTGAGCGCCGCGTAAAGATTGGCGGCTGCTTCCCTGAGATTGCCGCGCGGCGAAAGGTTCAGGTCAGCGAGGGCATGTTCAGGGCCGAACCCGATCCAAACCTCATCGGCGCCGGCTTCGGCCGCCTGAATCCGCAGCCGTGAACGGGGGGAATAATGGACGCTCTGCCGCCCCGGCGTTTTCGGCGCAGCGGCCTTCAGCGGCTCTTCCGGAGCGGCGCCGATCGCGTCGCGGATTTCTGATCTGGTCACCGCTCCCGGCCGGAGCAGCGTCAAGCCGCCCGCCGACGGCGCCAGAATCGTGGATTCGAGGCCGCAGACGCAGTCTCCCCCGTCGACGACGGCATTGATCCGGCCGCCCAGGTCCTCCAAGACATGAACTGCGCGGGTCGGGCTGACCCGGTTGGAAAGATTCGCCGACGGAGCGGCGACCGGGAAACCGAAAACCTCAAGCAGCCTTAATGCGGTCGGATTGGAAGGCACCCTGACTCCGATCGCCGGCTGGCCGGCGGCTGCCATCGCGTCAATGCCGGAATCCGGCCGTTCAGGGAGCAGAAGCGTCAGCGGCCCCGGCCAGAAGGCATCGGCCGCCCGCCGCGCGGCGCCGTCAAATTCAGCTATCCGTTCCGCGGCCCTGATTCCCGCGACATGGACGATGAGCGGGTTGGCGAGCGGACGGTCCTTCGCCTTGAAAATTTTTTCCAGAGCGGCTCCGTTCCGCGCGTCCGCGCCGAGACCGTAGACAGTTTCGGTCGGAAAAGCGACGACTCCGCCGTTCCGGAGAATTTCAGCGGCGCGGTCTATCGATCCGGGGTCGGTTCCGAGGCTCTCAGTCTGCAAATGCGCGGCTCCCGTTCGGTGCCACAGATGACGGGTTTCAACGCCCGCGCTGGATCGGGGCGGAAAATTCCCCTAAAACGCCCGCGGAATTTGAGCAACTTGGCTGCAGCCATGCCCTACCGCGCGCCGGTCGACGAATACCGGTTCTTGCACGAACATGTGATCCCGGTTCGGTCCATGATTGAGTCGGGCTTGTTCGAAGGTCTGGACGCCGATGACATGGATGCGGCGTTGGAGACAGCGGGCGCCGTCGCCGAAAGGGAGGTCGCTCCCGTGCGGCTGAGCGGTGACCGGCATCCGGCCAAGCTGGAAAACGGCGCAGTGCGGACGCCTCCCGGCTTCGCCGCCGCCTATGATTCGGTCGCCTCCGGCGGCTGGATCGGAATGTCGGCCGATCCCAGGTACGGCGGGCTCGGACTGCCCGTTTCTCTCCGCTGCGCGTTCAATGACGCTGTGAACGGCGCGTGCATGGCGTTCGGACTGAATCCAATGCTGACGCAGTGCCAGATCGACGCTTTGGAACAGCACGGCTGCGATCAGCTCAAGGATCTGTATCTGCCGCGGCTGGTTTCCGGCGAATGGAGCGGCACCATGAACATCACCGAACCGCAGGCCGGTTCGGATGTGGGCGCGATCCGCGCTGTCGCGGAGCCAGCGGGCGGCCTCCTGCACCTTCTCAGCGGCGAAAAAATCTTCATCAGCTGGGCCGATTCCGATTTTGTTTCAAATGTCTGCCATCTCGTGCTGGCGAGGATGCCCGATGCGCCGCCGGGACCGAAAGGGCTGTCATTGTTCTTGGCGCCGAAATTCATTCCCGGCGATTCCGGCGGGCCGGGCGAGCGGAACAGCATCCGGATCGTCTCTCTCGAACACAAGCTGGGCATCCATGCCTCTCCCACCGCTGTCGTGCGGTTTGACAAAGCCCGCGCTTGGATGGTCGGCGAGCCTGACGGCGGATTGGGCGCCATGTTCACGATGATGAACCATGCCAGGCTGTGCACGGGCGCGCAGGGCGTGGGAGTCGCCGAAGCCGCCTGGCAGCAGGCGCGGGATTACGCTCTGGATCGCAGGCAGGGCAGGCCGCCGCCCGGACGGCCCGACAACATCGCTTCCCATCCCAATGTCCGGAGGTCGCTGGCCCGGATGCGGGCTCAGATTTTCGCCGCGAGATCCGTCTGCGCGATGTGCGCCTTCGCGCTGGACATGGCGCGTAAGACCGGCGGTGAAGAGTGGCGGGGCCGCGCCGCGGTCCTGACCCCGATCGCCAAGGCTTTCGGGTCAGACACAGGCGTTGAGGTTTCGCTGTCAGCGGTTCAGATTCATGGCGGGTCCGGCTATATTGAGGACACCGGAGCCGCCCAGTTCCTCCGGGATGCTTTGGCGGCGGCCATTTACGAAGGCACGAACGACATACAGGCGCTGGATCTTACTGTCAGGAAGCTGAAAGCCGGCGGGGCGGTGTTCGCTGTTCTGCAGGGAGTCCGCGATGCTGTCAGCCATTCGCGTAACCGCGGGCTGGCAGGTTTGCTGCGGGATGCGGAATCCGAAGTCAGATCCGCCGCGGAATCGCTTGCCGGGACGGCCTCCCGGTCGCACCGGGCCGCCGGCGCGGTTCCGTTTTTGCGTGCAATGGCGCTGACGATCGGCGGCCAATGCCATTTGACCGCCGCCGCTCACGGCGATGAAAGGCGCGCCCTTGCGGAAGTGTACGCGAGGCGGTGCCTTCCTGAGGTCCGGCACCTTTGCGAGGAGGCGAAGCTCGGCGACGGGTGCCTGTTCGACATCGATTTTTGACATCACGCGCATCTGGCGCCGGCGGCGCGGCTGACGGGTGCGCGGAGCAACGGCGCCGCTCGCCTGAGGCTGGAATAGTAATAATGAGGATGAGCCGCTCAGCGGGTTTGTCGTCCAATTCCGCCGGGATTCCGGACCGCGGAGGAAACTATTCCCGGCATCTTGCGTTTTCTTCCGTCCGGCTGTTAAGCGCACCGCATTTCCGACGTCCCGGATCAGTGAATGAGGTGGCCATGCTTGAATCTGTCGCGCCTGCAGGCGATGCTGTTCGGATGCCGTTCGCTGGTCTGCCCGACGGCGCTGATGCGGTGCGTATAGAAGACGATGTGCTCTGGCTGCGCCTTCCTCTGCCGATGGCCCTTGATCATGTTAATGTGTTCGCGTTTTCGGATCCGGATGGATGGACGCTGGTGGATACGGGAATGAACACCGGAAAGACGCGTTCGCTCTGGCCGCGGCTCCTGGACGGCCCGCTGGCCGGTTCTCCGGTGCGGCGCGTGATTCTCACCCACCATCATCCCGACCATGTCGGCATGGCCGGGTGGTTCCAGTTGCAGTTCGGCGCCGAGATACTGGCGACGCGGACGGCGTGGCTGATGGCCAGGATGCTGACTCTCGATGTGCAGAACCTGCCGGCCAAGGAGAGTGTGGAATTCTACCGGCGCGCCGGCACGCCGGCCGGTCTTCTGGCGAAATACAAATCCCGGAGACCGTTCAATTTTTCCGACTGCGTGATGCCGATGCCTGTCGGTTTCACCCGGATCCGCGACGGCGACCGGCTCAAGTTCGGAGGCCGGACTTGGCAGGTCAGGGTCGGGCACGGGCACGCCCCGTCGCACGCGACCTTCTGGTGCGTCGATTCACCGCTGGTTGTCGGCGGAGACCAGTTTCTTGCCGACATCACGCCCAACATCGGTGTTTATCCGACCGAGCCTGAAGCCGACCCGTTGGCGGAATGGCTGGACTCCTGCGAAAGATTCCTGGATTTCGCCGACAGCGGGCAACTTGTGCTTCCCGGCCACAAACGGCCGTTCACCGGCCTGCCGTTGCGGCTCAGGCAGTTGATCGACAGCCACCTGTCTGCCTTGGAGAGAATCAGGAATCGCTTGTCGGAGCCGGCGACGGCCCATGATATTCTTGAGATTCTGTTTAAGCGCCCGATCGGCGAAAAAGAGTATGGACTGGCGATTGTCGAAGCGACGGCGCACCTGAACCGGCTCCTCCGGTCCGGCCAGGCCGTTCGGAAGACAGGCTCCGGCGGCGCATGGATCTGGCGGAACAGTTGACGGGGAAGCGCGGCAGGGTTATGGCAGTCTGGGATCTCAAATGACTTGCGGGGCCCCGGCCAGAGTTGATAGGCGGAATTCATGAGCGAGCATGAACACGGATCCATGGACGTAACCCAGCATGAGCGCGATTTCGCGGGGTTCCTGAAACTGACGACATGGGCATGCGTCGCTGCCCTAGCAGTTCTCATCTTTCTGGCAATATTCAACAGTTGAAGCCGGAATCCGGTCAAGCCGGGCGGGGAGCCGATTCCAAGGCCGAACAAGAGGATCTTTGACGGATTTGCCGGAGCGGGGTCTTGCCGAGAAGCGGAACCTGTGACCGGTCAGTTCCCTTCTCTGAGGGCCCGTTTGCGGGCCAGTTTCCGGGCGCGGCGAATGGCTTCAGCCTTTTCCCGTGCGCGTTTTTGGGAGGGTTTTTCGTAATGCTGCCGCAGCTTCATTTCCCGGAAGACACCTTCACGCTGCAGTTTTTTCTTCAGGATACGAAGCGCTTGGTCGACATTGTTGTCGCGAACTTGAACCAGCATATATCAGTTATTTTCCTTCAGTTGTTGAGCCGTCCGGCCAGTTTCCGGACTCTGCATTCAGAATATAGGCGCCGTTGCCGGAATTGTCCAACAGGCTTGGCGCCTGCCGGGCCATTTTGTCACTTTGCGAAAGACAGGCGGGATGTTCAAATCCGCGCCGTCGCCCCGGCTGTCATCCTGATTGACGCTGCATCGCGTAGTGAATTATGAAGGATGCCGGTCGGCAGCGGAAATCCCGGCCAACTGTATATGCCGCCATATATGCCGCGCGTGCGGCTGCGGATCACGAAGGGCGGGTTTCAAATGCGCCGGGGCCGAAGAGGCATCGCGTTTACCGGCTGGAGCGGACTCGGCGGGCGAGCGCCTTCGGGGATATTTGAGAGCCGCAGGCCGGAGCCGTCCCGGAAGTTCATGCCCGGGACCATCCGGGCCGCAGCCGGCTCAGACAGCTGATCTGAATCCGCAGCAGGAGAAAACATGATGGACACGAATCCCAGCGCCGGAGACCGTGCGGAACTGGTTAAAAAACTTCTGGACGCGGCGCTGCCGATCGCCGGCGCCGAAGGCTGGAACGACAGCGCATTCGCCGCCGCCGCACAGGCCGCCGGCGTGACTTATGAGGATGCCTGCGCTGTCTGTCCGAACAAGGGCCTCGACCTGGCGCTGGCCTTTTGCCGGAAGGGCGATGACATCATGGCTGAAATGCTCCAAGCCGCGGATCTTTCTCAGATGCGTTTCCGCGACCGCGTGTCCCAAGCTGTTCAGTTCCGGTTTCTGGCGGTCGCTGAGCAACGGGAAGCGGTCCGCAGAGCCTTGTCGCTTTTCGCGGCGCCGTTTCATTCCCATCACGGCGCCGCGGCGGTCTGGAAAACCGCGGACCGGATATGGAATTGTCTCGGGGATTCCTCGCAGGATATCAACTGGTACACGAAGCGGGCGACGCTTTCGGCTGTTTACGGCGCGTCACTGCTGTACTGGCTGGGTGATTCGAGTCCGCAATCGGAAGCCACCCGACGGTTCATTGACCGCCGCATCGGCGAAGTCATGAAGGTTGAGGAATTCAAGGCGCGGGCAAGGAAGAATCCAGCTTGCGCCGGATTAATGCGCGGATTGGGTGAATTGGGCCGCAATATCCGCAGGCCGCCGGACAAGCGGGCTTATCCGGGCTGGGGCGAAAGCGGAGAGAGTTGATGTCATCCGGAAGCATGCGCGTCATTGAAATCGGTGAACCCGGCGGCCCGGAGGCGCTGATCGAGGGCCGGCGCGAAATCCCGGCCCCCGGCTGCCGCCAGATCCAGTTGAGGAATGCCGCGGCGGGCGTGAACCGTCCCGATGCCCTGCAGCGCGCCGGACTCTACAAACCGCCGCCGGGCGCATCTGATCTGCCCGGTCTCGAATCCGCAGGCGAGGTCTCCGCAGTGGGAGAGGGCGTGACCCGTTGGGCGGTCGGCGATCTCGTCACGGCCTTGCTGCCCGGCGGTGGATACGCCGAATTCGCGCTCACACATGAAGATCATGCGCTGCCGGTTCCCGCCGGCATGGATCCGCTGCATGCTGCGGCGCTTTGCGAGACGTTTTTCACTGTCTGGAGCAACGTCTTTGTCCGGGGGCGGTTGAAGGCGGGCGAGGCGTTTCTGGTCCACGGCGGTTCATCGGGAATCGGAACCACGGCCATACAGCTGGCGTCACGGCTCGGCGCGGATGTCTACGCCACTGCCGGAAGCGGCGAAAAATGCGCGGCCTGTGAGGATCTGGGCGCTAGGCACTGCGTCAATTACCGAGATGCCGACTTTGTTGAAGAAATCCGCGCCCGGACGGGCGGGAGAGGAGTCGATGTCATTCTGGATATGGTCGGTGGGTCATACATCCCGCGCAATCTCCGCTGTCTGGCGGATGAAGGCAGGCTGGTTCAGATCGCCTTTCTCTCGGGGCCGAAAGTTGAACTGAATTTCGCTCCGGTCATGATGCGGCGGCTCACCGTCACAGGCAGCACCCTCCGGCCGCAGTCTGACCTCGCCAAGGCGGACATCGCTCAGGCGCTGCGGGAGCAAGTCTGGCCGCTTCTGGAAGCCGGACGGATCGCTCCGGTCATGGACTCGTCATTTCCGCTTGCCGAAGCATCCAAAGCGCACGAGCGCATGGAATCGTCGAAACATATCGGAAAGATCGTGCTGACAATTTAGGCGCGCGCCGGACTTATCTGTATTGCCGAACTCACCGCCGGATGTTAAAAGGAAATTATTCCGGGCGCAGACAATTTTCTCGGCCGCAGCGAGCGGCAAGCGTCAGACCGTATCTTCATGAAAGGATCCACTCAGGATGAAACGCAGGCCGATCATGCCGACCGCGACCGCTGTATGGCTGGTTGACAACACGACGCTGACATTCCGCCAGATCGCCGCTTTCTGCGGCCTGCACGAACTTGAAGTGCAGGGAATCGCCGATGACGAAGTGGCGCCTGGAACTCAAGGACTCGATCCGATCACCAATTTTCAGCTCGAACCTGAGGAAATCAGGCGGGCGGAGGCGGATCCTGCCTATGATCTGCAGCTGATGGAAAACCCCGCCGCGGCGGGCGAAGAGCGACGGCGGGGTCCGAGATACACGCCGCTTTCAAAGCGCCAGGACCGGCCTGCCGCCATTGCCTGGCTGATCAAGAATCATCCGGATCTGACCACCGGTCAGATTTCCAAGCTGATCGGAACCACGAAGACGACGATCAATGCCGTGCGCGACCGCACGCACTGGAATATATCGAATATTCAGCCGACGGATCCTGTGGCTCTCGGATTGTGCGGGCAGATTGAGCTTGACAGTGCGGTCCGCATCGCCGGTGAGCGCGCGGTGAAGCAACAAGAGGCCGGGAGCCCGGAGACAGGCAAAAAGATCCTGACGACGGATGAATCGCTGAAGGAGGATCCCAAGAGCCAGTCGCCGGTTTTTGATCTCGGGGATTTTTCTCTCGGCGGCGGCAATGTCTCCGATCCTCAGTGATACGGACTGGTTGACCGGTCAAGCAGCGAGCGCCCGCCGTCGACCGTGAGGATCTGGCCGGTCACGAATCTCGAACTGTCAGAAGCCAGAAACTGCACGGCGGATGCCACGTCCTTGGCGTCGGCGATCCGCCCGAGCGGAGTGGCGTTCGCGATCAGGTCCCGGTGCCCGGGGCAGGAATTGAGTTTCGCGGCAAGGCTCTTGCTCATAACCGAACCGAACGAGACGGCATTGACGCGGATCCCGGAAGGCGCGAGCGCGACGGCCATTGAGCGCGTCAGCTGGTCCTGGGCGGCGCAACTGACCGAATATTCCACCAATTCCGGCACCATCCGCTGAGCCGCTATTGAGGAGATATTGACGATGGCGCCGATCGAATCATGGCCTTCCGGTCTGTTTTTAGCCTGCTCCATGAATTTTCTGGCGGCCAGCCAGGACAGATTGTAATGTTGTCTGAAATTCTGCTTGAACATCTCTTCGAGCGCTTCAGAGTTTTCGCTGCCGGCGTTTGACAGTGTCACCTGCCGGGCGGCGTTGACCAAGATATCCACCCGGTCGAATCTGGACACGGTTTCGTTCAGCAGGTTGATCCGTGACAGCTTTTCGCTGAAATCGCCGGCGAAGCTGGCGGTGTTCTCTTTGCTTGGATCCATTTCCGATTTCAGACTCTTCACATCCGAATCGGCGAACATGACATTCGCGCCCTGTTCCGCGAAATGGCTGGAGATCGCCAAGCCGACACCGGTCGCGGCGCCGGTCACGATGGCGGTTTTTCCTGAAATTGAGAAACTCATATGTATATTCTATCCGATTTTGCCGGGCAGTCATTTCCGTGTCGGTCAACAGGTTTCCCGGCCGGCAGCGCCGCGCCCCTCCGGCCGTATTGGATGCCGGCTGCATGTTCCGGAGACGCGCTAGCCGGCCGGGTTCGACCGCAGCGTGATCTATTTTTCCTCAAATCCGCGGCATCCGCCAAGACGTACGGTGCCAGCAGACCGCCCGGAGATTCCCTGTCCGGGAAAGAGTGCGTGAAGCCGGGCGCATAGTCGGCGAACGTCAACTCCTGCTCATCTTGCGAAATCTGACCACCGATAGAAAAATGTGTGCCATTTGATTCGGCATACATAATGGATTGCGATATTTTGACAGCAATTCGGAATGGGCGCAACCGCAGCATCCGCTATAGTCAGGTTCCGCCGGAAAGGCTGCCAGATGGCCTTGATGATGCAATTCAGTGTTGCATAGCGATCTCAATCAGATCCCTCGTGCCGTCCGTCAAGACGCCGCAGAACAGGTGCTTTTCGTTCCGTGCGCGGCATAATCTGGACGCCAGTCGGTGCGCTGTCGAGGTTCTGACGCGCTCTGAATCGCGCTGTTCAGCGGCATCGGAGGCCCCTGTTCGGCGGGCCGGTGGAGGCGGATGAGACTTATGTGGGCGGGAACGGGCGGGAAGCGGAAGAATATGCCGAACACGAAACGCAAGCAGCTTAAGGGCAGGGGCACGGGGCAAGGCGGCCGTCGCGGGTGTGAAAGACCGGGAAAGGGGCCGCCTTTCGGCACGGCGCATGGAACGCACCGACGCCAGCGCGCTGCAGGATTTCGTTCGTTCCAATGTCGCGCCGGGTGTCACGCTCTACACCGACGAGGCGGCAACCTATCGCGGAATGCCGGAGTTCACGCATGAGGCCGTCAACCACTCGGCCAAGGAGTTCGTGCGGGAGATGGGCATACGAACGGCATGGAGTCGTTCCGGGCCATGCTGAAACGCGGCTATCAGGGCACCTTCCATAAGTTCAGCGAGAAGCGCCTTGACCGCTATGTCCGAGAGTTCGCCGAGCGGCACAACATCCGGCCCCGCGATACGTTGGACATGATGCAGTCAGTCGCTATCGGCATGGCCGGGAAGCGGCTGCGCTATGCGGACCTCATTGCCGACAACGGCCTGCCGGGCGCGGCGCGGACGAGTTAGGCTTGTTCCTTCCTGATGATGACTGAGCCGGTCCGGCCGTCGTAAGTCATCGCGAAGGATTTCAGGAAGTCCTGTCCTATCAACGCGGAATGTGGCGGGCCTCCGGCTTTCAGGTGTATACCAGCGAATTCTTCATAAAGGATATGGCGGAGGGCAGGGATATGGATTTGCGCCAAATGCATATTCACTTCCTGTGCCCCATGCACACCAGAGACGGGCCTGCGGTTCACGATAGGCAGGTTCAGAGAGGCAGCTAGTTCGGAGTCAATGCAACTCACGCTTGCCCCAGTATCTACAAGAGCTGGATGCAGGACAGCCGGAACAGTCGGGGTAGTTCAAAGGCCGGGGCGATAAGATGTGTCATATCCCTAGGGCTATCGCTTTTGAATTTTTCTGTTTGCTGATCAGTTCATTTTGTTCCATCAATGTCTCAATAATACAAACAGAGGCAAGCAGATGACTGATTTATCTCATATTTTCAACGGCATCACCGATCCCCGGTGCAGCAACGCCATCCGGCACGACCTTCACGAAATGCTCATGATCGCTCTTCTGACTGTCATATCAGGGGGCGAAACATGCACTGATATGACCGAATTCGCTGAAATCAAGAAGAAATTCCTGCTTGAGTTCATGGATCTGAAACACGGCACGCCGAGTCACGACGCCTTTTCCGACCTGTTCAACAGTCTGAATCCGGTCGAGCTCGGCGTCGTTCTCCCGCGCCTTGCCCAGAGCTGGGCGGAGGGTCTGGCAGCAGCAGACGGGGACGGCGTCATCGCCGTTGACGGCAAGACTCTGCGCCGGTCATTCGCCGACGCTTCGAAGCGGCATCCTCTGCATCTCGTTCACGCTTTCGCCTCTGACACGCGTCTGGTTCTCGCGCAGACCGCGGTCGACGGGAAGTCGAACGAAATCACCGCGATCCCCGCGCTTCTGAAGTTCCTCGACATCCGGGGCCGGACGGTGACGGCTGACGCGATGCATGCGCAGCGGACGATATCGGAGGCCGTGAAGGACGGCGGAGGTGAGTATATTCTCGCCTTGAAGGGCAATCAGGGCAATCTTCACAAAGATGTGAAACGGTATATGGAGAACCCTGATAACATTGAAAACATTCAGTTTTCCGAGATGCATAAGGAGAAGGGGCACGGCCGGATCGAAACCCGGCGGGCCGCGGTCTGCCATGATGTCGGCTGGCTGGAAAAGCACCTATGGCCGGGTCTCGCCGCTGTCGGATCCGTCTCTTCGACCCGGGAAATCAAGGGAAAGCGCAGCGCCGAAACCCGGTATTTCATCATGAGCGAGAAGCGGGATCCGGAGCGTTTTCTCAAGGGCGTGCGGGAACACTGGTCGGCAGCGAACAGTCTGCACTGGATCTTGGATGTCACGATGAATGAAGACCATCTGCGAAACCGGACCGGACCCGGGCCCGAAAATCTGGCCGTGATGCGGCGGCTGTCTCTCAATCTGGCGCGGGTCACGGAGGACAAGCGGGCTGAGTCAATGCGCGGCAAACTCAAGAAAGCCGGATGGGATCACCGCTATGCGCTGAAGCTCATCAGCTCCGCCGGAATGTTGCCGGAAAACTGGGAATCTCAAAAGCGATAGCCCTAGTCATATCCCACTTGAACGTCCAAGGCAGGGCCAAATTGCTCAAGCAACTCGGCGGCCAGAGAGGACTGTGCACCCTCTGGCATCGGCCCGCATTGCACTTCAAGCATGGATAGGCACATAGAGAGCGGATGCAGGCAAGGTCACAGGACCTTCTCCTACTTTCTTGATGAGATACGGCCCCCGCCCGAACCGTTCCACCGCGACCTCTGCGGCTTGCTGGAGGTCGTCATAGTTCCCAACCAGTTCTCGATTGCAGATGACCACCCATCGACCAAGATGCTCGGTTTCGAGAGTGTCCCGCATCTGATCGTAAGCGGCGATTTCGTCTTGTAGGGTTGTCGTGCCCGGTCCTGCCGACATAGCTCTTCCTCCTTTCGTTGAAGGCCCCCGCATCAGAGACAGGCCTCCGACACCAAGTGATTGATCGGGCATTCGTCAAGCGGTGACAAGGAAAAAACCGGACCTGTCGAAGGCACTTCGCTTCCACAATCTCGTGTGTCATGCTTTGCTGGCAGGGGAGGAACCCATGACCGAGACCCGCAAGCGCGGCCGCCCGGTGAAGAAGCCGGAGCCGAACCCGACACCCGACAGCCCGGAGAATGTGCTGCGCGCGTTTATAACCGCGCCGCGAGGATGATTGGGACTATCTCAAGCGGCCCGTGCGGGTCAGCCGTAAGGACGGACCCTGACCGATATTAGGTCGAGTGTGGCATCCCTTCTGGTTATAGGGACGATTTCGTTCGCAGGGGCAAGACGGTCCACCTCAATTGCCATTGTTAACCTTCAAGCGGACAAGGTGATCGTTCAGGATGGCGACGATGAGGCCCCTGCCTTAGGTCGAGGAGAAAGCGCGGAAAGGCTGTGCGCTCCATGGCCGCGTGTCCCTCTCTATCTGAGCGAGCGGCAATCGTGCGGAAGCACGGTGTGCTTTACGGGCCCCAGCTACATCGTCGGCAATCAGGTGTTTGGCGGGAACACGTTCTGCGGCCTCTCAGACTGCGTCATGCACCATCTGTTCGAATGCGTCAGATAACAGGCTTGGGCACTTTCGTATATATCCTCCATGCAATATCAGCCCCGTGCCTTGATTGCCGCCATGGTCCGCTTGCTGACAATCCTGGACAATCCCCCGATCCGCTGCCAAAGCATCAGGCTCAGCACCATCTGACGGCAGTCTTTCGAGTGCCCGAAACGCCTGATCATTTGACCGCCTTAGCCGGTGACGTAAAGTGAGGCAGTGTCGAAGAACACCAAGCCCAGTTCGTGCCTGCTGGAAAACCTATAACCAATTGAATTAAAAGAGTGATTCACGGATTTCAGGGAAACGAAGATTTGCCTTTCCTGACCAGATTCACGCTGATTCCAACCTGAACAGGCAATCATAACATCACAATTAATGATTCTTCGTTCCTCAGATACTGCAATTCTTCTCACATAGTCGTCAGCATGTTACGGGTTTCTGGCAGGTGCTGGTTCGGTAAACGGGTCGCGATGACACAAGCACCCCCTCGAACCAGTCCTTGACGCAGTGTGGCGCTTGCGTCGCGTGGTCATGACCGCCCGTCGTCAGCGGTTCTCTCAGCTGCGCTGTCGCCCGGTAAAGATGCTGAAGCTCTAGACCCGCCGCCCCTGTCGATGAACTGGTCGCGCATCCAAGCCCGGGCCGTGCGGCGCGGTCGGATCCCGAGACCATGCTGCGGTGAAGCACGCTGGCGAAGACGGTGCGCTCGACTTCGAACCGGAAGCGCCGCCCGGCAAGCACAGCCCGTGCATGATCCCTTGGCAGCCGCTGTCCCGCTGAAGCCGCTTGAAAGCTAGTAGTCCGACACAGCAGAATTGATAGTAAAAATAGGTTGAGAGAAGAAACCAGAAACAACAAGCTTAATATACTGGAGCGTCTACTTCACTATTTCCATCCATCAATATAACAATGTCAAACTACTAGGGCGGGGCCGATGCGGCGCAGCTCGGTGCCGTCCGTCCCGTTATCGCTCCCCGACTGGGCGGCAAACGTCATTAGGTCGGTCGGAGAAGCGGCTTGCCGATTGCAGCAGCCGGTCGAGGGCACCGCTTTCCCGGAGACGGTCGAGGCGGCCCAGCGTTGCGATGACGCGCTGGCGGACCTTTTTGCCCTCGCGGCGGTTTTCGACGATCTGGAGGTAGGTGTGAGATCCGCTGACTTTTGCACGACAGAACATGGGGCCTCTCTATAAGACACCACATATCATACCACGATTATACCCGGATAACAATATCCCGATTACACTCCGGAATGCATTGCTCCATTTGTAAACCGCGATTCAGGCGGATCTATATGACATATGCGGATCAAGCGGGTGCGATACCCTCTATGATGAAAACGGAGGGAATCGCATACCGTCGGGCTTTAATCGCTTGACCCGGTTTGACCGTTGCCGGATTTAGGCGCTGAAGAAAAGCGGTTTCTTGCAAAGGGGCATCCACCCGGTTCGCCCGCGCCGCGGACCCCGCCGCCCGGTCGCGCAGCACGCCCGCAGCCCCACCATCATGATTGTCGAGAAGGGCGCGGCGATGGCGCTGGAGGACGCGCGGGGGTGAACCCGCCCGCCCGCGTCAGGGCCAGAGCGCGTCGAGCGGGAAGGCCACCGCCTCGAAAGGCGGCAGGCGCACCAGCTCTGCCTCCCGCGCAGCCCCGGCCGGAGACCATGCGCTGTCCAGCAGGGCGAACGCCTCCAGCGTCCTTGCGGCCGGATCGACGAACCAGAGATGGCCGACGCCTTCCCGCGCATAGACCGGGCGTTTTTCCTCCAGGTCGAATTTCCGAGTCGAGGGGGAGAGTACCTCGCACACCCAATCGGGCGCGAGCGTGAAATAGGCCTCGTCGGGAGGCTCCGGCATGCGCTCGCGGCGCCAGCCGGCGAGGTCCGGCACCAGTATGTCCTCGCCGAAATGAAGTTCCGGCTCGAAAACGATCCACCAGCCGCCCGGCCCGCCGCGCCCCCTCTGGAACGGGCCGCCGATTTCCATGCCGAGCGTGGAGCCGGCTATGGCGTGGAGATTGGCCGGCCGCGGCTGCGTATGCAGCGCACCCCGGACGATCTCGGCCACCATATGCGCTGGCGCGTCGAGCACGTCCCGGTAGGTCGCTTTGCGGGCCGACCGCTTCCGGCGTAAGGCCGCGCCTGCGCTCATGTCATGACCTCCGCTCCCCGGTCTCCCGCCATGCTACGCCTAGGCGGCAGGCGTGTCACGGTTGGCGTGCGAGGCGCGGCGATGGCGCTGGAGGAGGCGCGGGGGTGAGGAAGGCGCTTGGAGTTAGTGCCCGCGCGGAAATGACCGTTTTGGCTGACCTTCCGGCGAAATTTCGGGTTTGATCTACTCCCGGGGCCTCCGGGTGCTCCGTTTCCAAGGGGATTCCTGCCGATTCGCAGCGGCACAGAGCCCTTCCAACCGAGAATCCAGCGCAACCTGGCCCAATTCCAGCTGCGGGCGGATAACGTTTCGCGTGGCAATTCTCGCGAAGTTTTCCGACAATCCGGCGGATTCCCGGTCTGATCGGTCAATTCCCGCCCCAAAGCGAGATTCTTCGCCCCCTCTATATCACGCTTTCGCCAATAGAATCGCACGGTTGTACATTTTTGGGCAGGCACGAGTTATCAGGTCCAAGCCGTAACTCTTCGTGTTTTCGCCTCGGCCCTGATGCGGCACAGTGCTTCGCCGACACCCAAGCTGGTAAGGGAAAGCCCGTCGCCGAAAATTCTTCTTGTCGGCCCAGGCTTGGCCTGTGTGTTGAACGCCAGAGTCAGGCCCATATTGTCCAGATAGGCGTCCTCAGCCCCCTCGAAGTCATCTGGCGACTGCGACGCCAGCAACAGAACGCCGCCTTTGGATCGGCTCATGCGAACCAGATTCGCCAAGGCCGGCAATCTGGTCCTGAGAATGACATGCGCTTCGTCAAGCAAAGTGACATGACGCACCGTACGCCGGCCTTCGGCATCCAATGGGGCATCCGGCAGCCCGTTCAGCCATCTATCGAGAGCATTGAGCATCAGATTGACGATAAGTCGCCGTGTTTCGTCTGAGCCGTCCTGCGGCAACTGAACGATCCAGCTTCGGGAGAAGAAATCGGCGGGAGCCTCCGTCGGTATGAACAGGTCGAACCGCGTCAACTCGTTCAACAGGGCCGTCAACTCATCCGGCTTACGGTCCCGTTCTTCATATACGACGCCGAGCGAGCGGGTGACATCGGTCAAGGTCGCAGCCTCGGTTCCGATACGTGTCCGCAAAGCCGCCGCAACGGCTTCCCAAAGCGCTTCCGATTGTACGCCCCCTATTCGGCTGGTTTTGACGGAAACGAACGCTTCCCGGATACGGGATGCTGCCTGCTTGATGGCGTTCTCGCTATCCGAGGACACATTCAACACATCGAGCGGTACCGGCGTGTCGGGCGGGCGCAGGACATTCGCACCGTATGTTGCGGCGAGATTCTCGGCCAAGTCGCCCTTGAAATCGAAAGCGAGCAACGGTGTCTCGCCGAAGCGGCGCAATTCCTTAAGCATGTGAACGGCGGTTCTGGTCTTCCCCGACCCCACGCCGCCCATGATGGCCATATGAGGGCTGCCGCCTGCACCGTTCAAGGCAAACACGACTTCTTCACCCGTTCTGGCGTCTTTGGCGACCTCTCCAACAGTAAGGCGTAGCTCCCCGGCTATCGTCGGTGTCGGCGGGGCGGGGCCGAGTCCACCTCCGCCACTGTCTCCCGGAAGACTGGCAAGCTCAGCAAGCCGCGCCACGAAGCGTCCCAAGTCGCGGCCGGATTGCTCCCAGTCGTCCTCCAAAAGTTCAGCTCCACGCGTCCAGTGACCGGCCAGAAGAGCCTGAAACTGCCTTCGCGACATATCCGGGCTGCCAGTTCTTTGAACAAATAATGCAAGCCAAGCTGCCAGGTCACCACTATCGCCAAACAGATTCCTGCCTGGAATAGGGTTGGCCCTACTATTCGCCTCGCCGCTGGTCAAACTCAAGGGCGGTTCTGTAAGAGCTAAAGAGCGCGCAATTGCCAGCCGCGCCACCATATATCGCGGTCCCTCCCCCAATACTCGTCGAAGCCGCTCGCATGCCTCGTCGGCCAATCGTGGCGGCCGAAAACTCGACGAATAGAGGTCTTCTATACCAAGCGCCATTTTCGCCTAACTCCGCAGCACCACCGAGCTAACAGTTGTAACCGCAACTCCCCGTTCATGGGCAAGCTCTAGTTTGTAGTACGTCCCTACGCGATCACTAATTGCATTGAATTTGTCGTCCACAACTTCTTGATCCGTCGACAGCAAAATCACCTGTCCGGGTTGTTGAGCAAACGTTCTAAGTACGCCCAATCTTTGCTCCCTACTTAGCCGCGCCAACGGAGTATCTATTACGAAAGGAAAAATTCGTTCGCTGACCTTTGTGATTGCTGTAATCAACGCTTGGGTAAAAACCTGATTGGCTCCCGCAGATTTCTCTATCTGGTGTAAGTCTACGCCATCGGGAGTCAGCATCCGAATCTCGAAATTTGGCGAAATTTCAATTCGATCAATCCGGTCGGCATGATGTGCCATTGCTTTCCAGGTTTTTGTCATTTCCTGTCCAACCGCGTCCGCCTCTAGATTAACTGCATCTTCGGTTAGGTCGTCAATTAATTTAGCATACGCTCTGGCATCTTCTGCCCGCCTCAACGCCGGTTCCGTTCCTTCTTTTCCCTTTATCAATCGCACCAACTCCCCCTGTTTCTTCTCTAATTCGGAAGTAGCAGCGTCAATTTCTCGTTGTATCATATTAAGTTCATCTTTACATTTCCTCCGCTGCTCCATGCGGCTACCGTAACATCGGTTTAGTTCTTCCAATTCTGGTGCAATTGCATCGAATTCTCGATGTTCCTTCCTTTTTATTTCCAACATATCCCGAGCGGCATTAAAACGTCGCATCTCAGAAAGGATGTCCGTTGCAACCAGACGATCAACGCTCTCCAAACGCCCAACTGCGCAGTCACGCGACATCCCCATCAGAGAAGGATGGAGATATGCCTCCGCACATCCCGCCGGCAGCGGATGCCAAAGTGCCTCCCATGCGGCCTTTGCCGCCTCCACCACAGCCTCATTCTCGTCTCCACGGATAGGCGGCGTCAACTCACTCAGCCGGGTGGCCAAATCGTCGGCGAATCTGCCGAGATTTCGGCTCCCCTCCGACCTGCCGGCCTCCCATTTTTCCCTTATCGCTTCGGATTGCAACTGGCCAACAGTCTCCTGCCTAAGCGCAACGCCTGCCAACGCCAATGCCACATCCCCAGCCAACAGGGTTTCCAACTTGCTAAGCGCCTGCTCCGCTTGGTTCTCATAAGCTTTCTCTTCCTCAATCAAGGCCCTGAGAAGGTCTGTTGTGTCGCCCTGCCGCCCCGCAAGCCGGCGCTCCAACTCATCTATTTCTCCACCAAGCCGTCGCAACGTGCCACCGGCGCCATCTTGCGCTTTCTTCCTTTCCCTAATTCGTGCCTCAAGGCCTCCTATATCCCGCCGCAGAGCATTAATAGTATTCACGGAGGCTGCCATACTTCTTCGCACGGAATTATCACGTTTTCGAGCATATTCTTCAAGGGAACTCTTAACCTCTTCCAAAATCGGTAAACCTAACAACCCCTTTATACCTTCCCTGACCTGGTGTTTGGCGTCGAATTTGGCGAGACTCTGAACCTCTTCGCCATCAAAAAGGAAGAAACGAGCTAAACTTGGTTCCAAAAAGCTTTGCTTTATCCACCCTCGATACCAAGAATCCTTGTCTAGCGCAGCCGCCGGAGCAGACAAAGGATGTCTGTTGGACCCTTCATAAATTATTAATTCATCATCATTCGATTTATGCCGTCCTGATGCATTAAAGTGCCAAGTTCTTCTTATTCGTATGGGTTCTCCGTAGTTGTCTTCCCAATCAAGCAATACGCTGCACGAGATGGATCCAGTGTCGACAGCGCGACGATGCAAAATGCCTTCCAGCAGCCTGCTATAATTCACCCTGCTATCGCTGTCACCACGAGCGCGCAAAACAAGCTCGATCCCTTCCCGTCCGAACAATCCAAGGGCAATTGATTCGAAGAATGATGTTTTGCCATATTCATTCGGTGCCATGATAATGGTTACATTCTTCCCGCCGACCGGCTTTGGGAAGTCGAATCTGGCGTTACGGTAGGAACGCCAATTGAGGAGTTGAACACTGCGGAGGTACATTTACTCTGCAACCTCATGTAATCTTCTGTCTTCGTCCCATCTGTCGAACACTGCATCAATATCGTCCCATATTCCACGGCGCTTCTGCTTCCCTAGTTGCCTGATTTGGACATCGATAAGTTTTTCCAAAACTTCTATATTGAGTTCGGCAGCATTACATTTGCGCTCAACAAGCCGCCGGCCGGATTCGGTTCGTAAAAGGACGATATTAGTCATCATTGTCACCCATCTCCCTAGCCAGAAACCTTTTGCTTCGAGATGCTTCGTTCGATTCGCTTAGCAAAGTCTTGACCCCATAGTAATCGAATTCTTTCCAATTCTTCGTCGCTTATCAGCGGCACTTGCATTTCCGTCTGTAGTGCAAGTAAGTGATCAAGGATTTCTTTGCGAGTAGCCAAGCTAAATGGTCCAGGAAGGTGCACACCGTCCCGAAACGCAAAGGTGCCATTTCGTCGCCGCGCTAGGCGGCGGTGAGGCTCATTGCGGATGCTGACAAGCCAGTCGCGAAATTCCAGTAGCGGAGTAAAGCGACTATGACCGGCTTCAACAAAGCCAGCAAGGCTCCGGTCCTTATCGACCAAAGTGCAAGTCCAGCAGCCAAACCGAGAAGAATTGGTGCCGCATGAAGGCGCGTCCTCGAATGAAGTGACGACCGGGCATTCTCCGCCACCAGCATCTCGATATAGGTCGATTAGGCGTTGGTGGCTACCGCCCCAAGGTGGGGAGTTCAGGGCAAGAAACTCCCAAACATTGTCTGTATCAAGTTCGAGAATGGGACGAAAAATGAAGCATCCCTTTAGGTCGCTATGCGGATGCAGACGCCCGCCATTATCGTAACGGGCAACGATGCCAGCCCGAGCGGCGCTTTCGCTGCGGCGAACACCGAGGAGCAGAATGACTTCGCCAGCAAGGCTCGCCTGGCTGCGGACATAGCGGCTTGTCGGCTGGATTTTCATCCGGTCAGTGCACCAGCGGAAGGACCGGTTCGGCGAGGGGTAACCTCGGCCGATGAGATTCACCCAGAACGTCTGGTCTGCATCCGGCGTCGTAGTGGCGACGGTCACGGGCAAATCGAAGGCAGACGCAGCGCGCTCAATTTCCGCAAGCCCCTCGCGGACATGGGCGATCACAAGCGGGCTCTCCACGAGGGTATCATTTGCGACGACATGGACCTCCCGCACCCTGCCCATTAGTCATAAAAGGTGTCATCACAAGTGCGCCAGCCGACGCTTGGCCGCAGCGATTCCGTGATTTCCCGCTCAGCTGATTTTTTCAGCGCGGAGGCTTGACAAACTCCCTCGGGGCATCCATGTTCTCCGCCATGGAATACACGCCGCTGCCGATTCGTTCAACCCTCGGGCAGCCCGGCGCCTTGGCGCGGCTGCAGCCGATTCTTGACCGGTCCCCTTGCCGATGGGCCGGAGTGCGGGAGGTCTGCGGCGTTTTCGCCCTCCGCGACGGGCGCGGACGCCTGCGGCTGCAAAGCTGTCTGTCGGCCCTCGAGGCGCTGGAAAGGGCCGGGCGGATCACGCTGCCTCCGGCGCGTCCGTGGCCGGCGAGCCTGGCGCCGCGCGCCGACCCCCGGGAGCTTCCGGCCCCGCCGCTGCCGGCGGTTCCCGACCGGGCCGGCCTGATCGCCGGCTTGGCGGCGGTTCCGGTCGAGGACGCCGCCGGGAAGCGTCTTCAGTCGGCGATGACCGCCCGGGAGCATCCTCTCGGTCCGGTCAAGGCCGCGGGCTGCCAGATCCGCTATTTTCTCGTCGCCGGAGAGGACGTGCTCGGCGGTTTCCTGTTCGCCGCCCCCGCCCGGGCGCAAAACGCCCGCGACCGCTGGATCGGCCAGCCGCGGAACAGCGCGAGGCGAACCGCTGCCGGGTCATCTGCATGGCCCGCTTTCTGCTCCGTCCCGCTCCCGGACGGTGCCGCAACCTCGCCTCCCGGGCCTTGGGCCTGTGCCTGCGGCGCGTCGGGCGCGATTATGAGCGGATTTACGGTCTGCGTCCGGTTCTCGTCGAGACCTATGTCGGTCCCGGACACAGCGGCGCCAGTTGCCGCGCGACCGGATGGAGCCGGGCCGGCGTCACCGCCGGACGCGACCGGAACCGCCGGCCGGTGCCGCCGAAGGAGGTCTGGCTGCGCCCGCTCTGCAAGGACCAGTGCCGCCGGCTGGGAGCGCGGGTCGAACCGCTGGCTCCTCATGACGGCCTTGACAGCGCCGGCTGGGCCGGGCAGGAATTCGGCGGGGCCGATCTCGGCGACGCCCGTCTGACCAGGCGTCTCGTCGCCTCCGCGGCTCTGCTGGGCCGGTCGTTCTCGAAGACCTTTTATACCGCGGCCCATGGGAACAGCGCGATGACGACAGGATATTACCGCTTGATCGAGCATCCCGACACGGCCGCGGTCTCGGCGCAGGCGATCCTCGGGCCGCACCGCGGGCGGACCCGCCGGCGGATTCAGGGACAGGACACGGTTCTTCTGATCCAGGACGGCACCGACGTCAACCTGGCGACGCACGGCCGGTGCGAGGGGCTGGGTATGATCTCGCGCAATAAAGGGGCCGAAGGCACGCTCGGTCTGCATCTTCACTCGACCTTCGCGGTCTCGGCGGACGGCATCCCGCTGGGCGTGCCGCGCATCGAGTTCGATGCCCCGCCGGACGGCGGGCCGAAGACCCTGCGCTGGGTAAGGGCCCTTGACGACAGCGCCCGGCTGGTCGACGGGCTGAGCGATGTCCGCGCCGTCGCGGTGATGGACCGGGAAGGCGACGCGTTCGAGGTTTTCGACGCATGGCGACGCCTGAACGGCCGGATCGACATCCTGATCCGCGCCGGCCGGGACCGCAGTCTCGGCAAGGGGTGCCGCAGGCTGTTCGCCCGCATGCGCCTGCAGCCGGTCAAAGACCGGATGCGGCTTCAAGCGCCGCGCCGGTCGCCGCGCCGCGCCGCGCGCGGTCAGCCCGCCTTTCCCGGCCGCGCCGCGCGCGATGCGGTTTGCGGTCTGCGCTGGAAAACGCTGGACCTGCCGGTTCCCGAAAAGCAGCGTCCGCGGCTGGGAGCGCAGTCGGTCCGCCTTGCCGTGGTCCATGTGCGGGAAACCGCGCCGCCCGCCGACGGATCGGAACCCGTCGAGCAGTTCCTTCTGACATCGCTGCCGGTGACCTGCTCCGCGGAGGCCCGCGAAGTGACCCGCTTCTATCAGCTCCGCTGGCGGATCGAGGACTGGCACCGCGTTCTCAAAACCGGATGCGCCGTGGAGAAAACCGCGCACCGCGCCCGCGAACGCGTCGAACGCGAAACCGCGCTGCGCGCCGTCATCGCCTGGCGGCTGCTGACCCTCGCTCTGCTCGGACGCGAAACGCCCGATCTCGAACCCTCCGCCCTGTTCTCGGAAACCGAAATCGCGGTGATGGCGGACTACGCCGACGCCCTGCGTCTGCCGCCGCCCGGCGATCTCGGAACGGCGGTCGCGATGCTCGCCCGGATGGGCGGATATCTCGGCCGCAAATATGACGACCCCGCCGGCGCTCAGACCGTCTGGGAAGGTTACGCCTTCCTCTCCCATGGCGCCGCCGCCGTCGAGCGCGCGCTTGCTGCCGGCCGGGGAAGCCGCGTGGCGAAACTTCTCGCTCAAGGCTGAATATCAGCCCCGAACCGTCCCTCGCAGACCGGAAAACGCGCCCGGACCGGGCGGAAGACGGCGGAATCGCCGCCCGCCGGAACCACTTGTGATGACACCTTTTATGACTAATGGGCAGCCCGCACCCGATCACTACGAGGGATCGAGAGCAGATGCTCCACCACAAGATGCGCTACCAGCGTGCTGTCCTTACCGCCGGAAAAGCCAATGATCCAAGGCTTGCTGTGCGGCTGCGCATATTCGTCGGCAATCTCCTCCCAGATGCCAGCCAGCGGATTTCCCCTTCCATCCACTTACCCCAAGCCCCTCCGATGATAGGTGACACAAAACCGAGTTGTGCACATACCAATATTGGACATAATACCAAACCAAAAAAGTGGAGATTATGTAGTGCCTGCCCGAAAAGTTCTTTACTTATCATTTTTAGTATTTTGATGTGTTTTTCAGTTGTGAAGAATCAGCTTTTCCGCTAAAAATCCGGCGATTAAGCCCTGATCGGGGCAATCTTCGCCGCTTTTTCACCGGGAGAACGATATGAGACGCTTGATCAAACCGGCCCGCCTCGGCTCGAAGTCTATCGAAACTTTGAAGATCAATCCGAAGTCGCGGGATGACATCGAGGGGGATGTCCCGACTGGTGTTGAAACCCGCATGAGCGATGCTGCCTGTCGACTATCTAGTAGTCTGTCATTGTTATATTGATGGATAAAGGGAATGCAGTTTGATGCGCGCGTCTTCGGCGGTGAACCGCCATTTGACCGGGGCCGGGTCGGCGTTGCGCGCTTTTTCCCATGCCGAAACCTCGCGGCAGAGCGTCTTCCGGTCGGGAATGCGCCGGGACAGGCGCTGACGGCTCAGCACGCTGATTTCGCTCTCGGCGATGTTCAGCCGGGTGCCGTGTTTCGGCGTGTGATGAACTTCGAAGCGCTCGTAGAGCCTGCCCGCCTGCTCCGGCGGAAAAGCATGGTAAAGACTCGACAGCTTATGCGTGTTAAGGTTGGCTGTCACCAGCACGATTTTTTTGCCGGGGAAGTGAATATCGGCGATATCCCTGAGGAGCTCGGCGAAATCTTTCTTCGTCCGGCGGTCGGTGATTTTGACATGCCCTGGCCCGCAAGCGGCGCATGAACCATGAACAGATTCGCCGTCCCGTTGCGCTCGTATTCGCAGTCGAAGCGCGCCGGCCGGCCGGGAGCGGTCGGCAAAGCCGTGCGGACCTCCTTCGTCCGCTTTCTCAGAGCCTCGGCTGTGCAGACCAGGACCTCGTCCCCGCTGAACTTCCGCTGATAAACCCTGAGCACATCCTCCATCGAGCATGCGAAGTCGCCGCTGTTCTCCGCCGGAATGCACTGACACCGCGTAAGGTGCGGTTTCAAATCGTTTTTTTTAATGTCCTCCTGACCGTTTCCCGGGAAATGCCATCGACGACATTCAACGCGACCAGCCGCTCGCCGAGCAGGGCCGGCGGCTGTGAGGAACGCCCCTCGGGAGGTTCCGAACAGGCGATCATCGTCAGCTTCGCCTCGCCCTCGCCGTCAAGCTTCGGAGGAACGCGGTTCGAATGCGGCCTGCGCTCCAGAGCCGCTGTACCCTCCTCGACGAAACGCCGGCGGAGCCGCTCGACAGTCGCCGTGCCGACCCCGACAGAATCGGCGGCGTCGGCATCGGCGCGCGCGCCGCTCTTCCGGTTCTCATCCGTGAGAAGAAGAATATGCGCCCGCCGCCGCCGCTCGGCCGAACCGCGGCCGGATGAAACGATCTCCTCTGATTCAGCCCGTTCATGATCTTCGAGCCGCACATGCTGTATCTTGCGTCCGATTTGTTCCTGCTGATCCGTCATAGCTTCCCGCCTCTTGTAATCGCCGCCGGCGCGAAACAGGCCTCAGCCGCTGGATTCCTGCTCAGAATCCGGCTCAAATACCCGGCCGACAGCATTTGTCTTCGTTCAGACTGAGGCTGCTACTGCAACTTCAACGGAGCGTCAACACTGGAAATCAGGACGTCCGCCAAACCACGATTGCCATCATTATCACTGTGTCAGACTACTAGCCGTTTTTGAGCGACCCGGCGGCATGGCGGTTAGCGCGGACTGACGACGAGTCGATCATCCGGCGCCGCAGCGCCAGATCGCCGTCGTCTGCTGTTTCTTCATCCGCTTCTTCAGCCCTTTTAAGATCATCAAGAATCTTCTGCCATCGGCCCGACTTTCTCCACCGGTTATAGCGATTAAAGCAGGTCGTGTACGGCCCGTAGCATCCGGGCAGATCCCGCCATGGGATGCTGGTGCGCAGCACGAAGAATATCCCGTCCATCACCTTACGATCGTCCTTGCGCTGGGGCCCCGGCAGGCCTTTCGGCATCACGCGCTCCAGCCGTTGCCATTCATCGTCCGTCATGTCATGCTGGCTGCCTATCATCTCAAATCTCCTTTGCGTTCTCTCACCATTGGCCGCCCGGTACTGTGCCGCAAACGCCCCGGCAGGTCAAATAGTCGAGTACGCGCCTTGGCCGATTCTTCCCGGAACTGCATTCAAACTCGCGGCAGTGCGATTATTCCGCGCCATTTAAACGAAACAATCGTTTCCGCTTGGCTATGTCCGGCGCGCACATCATTTGCAGTTGAGTCCGTTACTCACAGACAACGCCGTCTCCATCCCGCATGAATTCGGTATGCAGGGTGTCCGCGCGGAACTGGGGCGATTCCGTGACGGCGGGCTTCCGCACAGGTAATCCTGCCGTTGCCGTTATCGTCATAAAGTCCGAGCGGATCCTTATTGCCGGATGATCCACCGCTCTTGCGCTCGGGCGCAGCCGTAAACCGGCAGACCAGAGGTTCCATCTTACCGGCCGGGCGCGGGCCTTCGGAACTTTGAGGCAGAACGGAATCAGCATTGAGTCGGCGGCCCGCATCTGCGGCCTCGACGAAGCCGAAGAGGACCCGACGCCGCAGGAACAGCGGAAGACGCCGCAGTCTCTGATCTATGAAAACCCGGAACTCATAGCAGCTTACCGGGCGGCGGCGGACGATCAGAGGGATGTCCCGATCGGTGTTGAATTTGATATGGGCGGTGTTGCCTCTCCCCCGAGCATCAGCTCGGGGATTTAATGAAGAAAAAGGAAGCAATGCCATGAAGACCATCAGCACATTCCCCGGCGCCTCCGCCAGCGCTTCGAACATCAACGCGCTCGTCGAAGAAGCGTACGAAGACGTGACCGAGAGTTTCGAGAAATTCTGTCTGACGACGGGCATCGCGTATCTGCGGCAGATGATGGACGAGGACGCCGAGCGGCTGGCCGGGAAGCGTTACAGTCATTCTCCCGACAAGCCGGGGCACCGCTGGGGGCACACGCGTTCCCAGGTCGGGTTTCACGGCGGCAAGGTCGGCATCGACCGTCCGCGGCTCCGCTGCAAGGCTGCGGGCAAGGAGATGTCTCTGCCGAACTGGTAAGAGATCTCCGCGGACGGCTGTCTTGATCAACAGTCGGTGAACCTGATGACGGCGAATGTAGCGACCCGCAAGTTCCGCCGGGCGGTGAGGATTCCGGAGGCCGGGGTTCCGTGCGGGGCGGGCTGCGGGCTGTCGAAATCAGCCGTGTCCCGCCGGTTCAAGGCTCTGACGCAGGCGAAGTTTGATGAATGGATGACTTCCGATCTGTCGGAGCTTGATCTCGTCGCGGTTCAGATCGACGGGCTGCATCTGAGCGACCGCTTGCTGATGATCGGGGCGGTCGGCATTGACGCGTCCGGGCGTAAGCACCCGCTTGGCGTCATCGAGGGCGCGACGGAGAATGCTGCGACGGTGCAGGCTCTGCTTGATGATCTGATCGGGCGCGGGCTTGATCCAGAGGGCTGTTATCTGTTCATCGTCGACGGAGCCGGGGCGCTCAGCAAGGCGATCCGGCGCACTTTCGGCGCGGATATCCCTGTCCAGCGCTGCCAGGTTCACAAGGGCCGCAACATCACCGACCGTCTCGCCGCGGAACATCACGCCGCCGTGCGGCGGACGCTCAGACAGGCCTGGGAACTTGATGACGCCGACAAGGCCGAGCGGCTGATGCGCAGCCTGGCTCGGCGGTTCGAACAGGAGGCTCCGGACGTCTCCCGGTCGATACTTGAGGGCCTGGACGAGGTCCTGACCGTCTCCCGGCTCGGCCTGCCGTCAGAGCTGCGGCGGTCGCTGGCGAGCACGAACATCATCGAGTCGATGAACAGCAAGGTCCGGCAGGTCTGCCGCAACGTGAAGCGCTGGAGAAACGCCGGGATGGCTCTGCGACAGCCCGCGGCCGGCATGACAGGGCCGAGAAGGGTTTCCGCCGCATCAAGGCGTACAAGCAGCTGCCCGTTCTCAAGCAGGCTCTCATCGAACATCGTCAAAAGAATCGGCTTGACCGGCTCAGGGACGCCGCGTAGGTAGTCGACAGGCAGCATCGCTCCTGCGGGTTTCAACACCAAGCGGGACATCCCCGACGATCAATCTTCGCGGCGTTTTGACTTTCCGAATAAGCCTTTGAACAAGCTGACGACAAAGGCGCCGATGGCAGCGAAAATCAAAACGATAAAGCCCAAAACATCAGACAAAATGCCTATGAAAAGGCCTATCATCGCCAGACCTAAAATGACCGCGACAACCCACCACAAAATATCCATTTACCCTATCCTCTCTTGACTTTTCGGTGTTTCCATGGTAGCAGCGGAATAACGCTGGCATGGGGTTGAATGCGGGAATGTCCCGCTTGGTGTTGAAATCCGCAGGAGCGATGCTGCCTGTCGACTACCTACGCGGCGTCCTTGAGCCGGTCAAGCCGATTCTTTCGACGATGTTCGATGAGAGCCTGCTTGAGAACGGGCAGCTGCCTGTAAGCCTTGATGCGGCGGAAACCCCTCTCGGCCCTGTCATGCCGGCAGCGGGCTGTCGCAGAGCCATCCCGGCGTTCCTCCAGCGCTTCACGTTGCGGCAGACCTGCCGGACCGTGCTGTTCATCGACTCGATGATGTTCGTGCTCGCCAGCGACCGCCGCAGCTCTGACGGCAGGCCGAGCCGGGAGACGGTCAGGACCTCGTCCAGGCCCTCAAGTATCGACCGGGAGACGTCCGGAGCCTCCTGTTCGAACCGCTGAGCCAGGCTGCGCATCAGCCGCTCGGCCTTGTCGGCGTCATCAAGTTCCCAGGCTTGCCTGAGCGTCCGCCGCACGCCGGCGTGATGTTCCGCGGCGAGACGGTCGATGATGTTGCGGCCCTTGTGAACCTGACAGCGCTGAACAGGGATGTCCGCTCCGAAAGTGCGCCGGATCGCCTTGCTGAGCGCCCTGGCTCCGTCGACGATGAACAGATAACAGCCCTTCGGATCAAGCCCGCGCCGGATCAGATCATCAAGCAGAGCCTGCACGGTCGCGGCGTTCTCCGTCGTGCCTTCGATGACGACCAGCGGGCGCTTACGCCCCGACGCGTCAATGCCGACGGCCCCGATCATCAGCAGGCGGTCGCTCATATGCAGCCCGTCGATCTGAACCGCGACGAGATCAAGCTCCGACAGATCGGAAGTCATCCATTCATCAAACTTCGCCTGCGTCAACGCCTTGAACCGGCGGGACACGGCCGATTTCGACAGCCCGCAGCCCGCCCCGCAGGGAACCCCGGCCTCCGGAATCCTCACCGCCCGGCGGAACTTGCGGGTCGCTGCGCTCGCGGTCATCAAGTTCACGGCCCATTGATCAAGATAGCCGTCCGCGGAGATCTCCTACCAGCTCGGCAGAGACATCTCCTTGCCCGCAGCTTTGCAGCGGAGCCGGGGGCGGTCGATGCCGACCTTGCCGCCGTGAAACCCGACCTGGGAGCGCGTATGGCACTGGCGGTGCCCCGGCTTGTCGGGAGAATGACTGTAACGTTTCCCGGCCAGCCGTTCGGCGTCCTCGTCCATCATCTGCCGCAGATACGCGATGCCCGTCGTCAGACAGAATTTCTCGAAACTCTCGGTCACGTCTTCGTACGCCTCTTCGACGAGCGCGTCGATGTTCGAAACGCTGGCGGAGGCGCGGGAGAATGTGCTGATGGTCTTCATGGTGTTGCTTCCTTTTTCTTCAAAAATCCCCGAGCTGATGCTCGGGGGAGAGGCAACACCGCCTGTATCAAATTCAACACCAAGTGGGACATCCCCTTGAATGCTAGTAGTCTGTCATTGTTATATCGATGGGTACAAAGAATGCAGTTCAGTGCGCGCGTCTTCGGCGGTGAACCGCTGTTTGACCGGGGCCAGGTCGGCGTTGCGCGCTTTTTCCCATGCCGAAACCTCGCGGCAGAGCGTCTCCCGGTCGGGAATGCGCCGGGACAGGCACTGACGGCTCAGCACGCTGATCTCGCTCTCGGCGATGTTCAGCCAGCTGCCGTGTTTCGGCGTGTGATGAACTTCGAAACGCTCGTAGAGCCTGCCCGCCTGCTCCGGCGGAAAAGCGTAGTAAAGACTCGACAGCTCATGCGTTGTCCATGGCTGGCACGATTTTTTTGCCGGGGAAGTGAACATCGGCGATGTCCCTGAGGAGCTCGGCGAAATCTTTCTTCGTCCGGCGGTCGGTGATTTTGACATGCCCTGGCCTGCAAGCGGCGCATGAACCATGAACAGATTCGCCGTCCCGTTGCGCTCGTATTCGCAGTCGAAGCGCGCCGGCCGGCCGGGAGCGGCAGGCAAAGCCGTGCGGACCTCCTTCGTCTGCTGCTTGCTCGCCTCGTCCGTGCAGACCAGGACCTCGTTCTCGCTGAATTTCCGCTGATAGACCCTGAGCACATCCTCCATCGAGCATGCGAAGTCGCCGCTGTTCTCCGCCGGAATGCGCCAGCACCGCGTAAGGTGCGGTTTCAAATCGTTTTTTTTAATGTCCTCCTGACCGTCTCCCGGGAAATGCTGTCAACGACATTCAACGCGACCAGCCGCTCGCCGAGCAGTTCCAGCGGCTGTGAGGAACGCCCTTCGGGAGGTTCCGAACAGGCGATCATCGTCAGCTTCGCCTCGCCCTCGCCGTCAAGCTTCGGAGGAACACGGTTCGAATGCGGCTTGCGCTCCAGAGCCGCCATACCCTCCTCGACGAAACGCCGGCGGAGCCGCTCGACAGTCGCCGTGCCGACACCGACGGAATCGGCGGCGTCGGCATCGGCGCGCGCACCGCTCTTCCGGTTCTCATCCGTGAGAAGAAGAATATGCGCCCGCCGCCGCCGCTCGGCCGAACCGCGGCCGGATGAAACGATCTCCTCTGATTCAGCCCGTTCATGATCTTCGAGCCGCACATGCTGTATCTTGCGTCCGATTTGTTCCTGTCAGTCCGTCATAGCTTCCCGCCTCTTGTAATCGCCGCCGGCGCGAAACAGGCCTCAGCCGCTGGATTCCTGCTCAGAATCCGGCTGAAATACCCGGCGGACAGCATTTGTCTTCGTTCAGACTGAGGCTGCTGCTGCAACTTCAACGGAGCGTCAACACCGGAAATCAGGACGTCCGCCAAACCACGATTACCATCATTATCACTGTGTCAGACTACTAGTATTCAACTCCTTATGGCGAACCGCAAGAGAAAGACGACCGGGAAGCTCCACACTTTTCATATTCGGTGTTCTCGCAATTCGCAAGTATCCGCTCCAAGGCCGCTGCTTCCCGCCGGTCTATAGTCAATCCGTAAGCGCGCCGGACCGCGACTACGCGGCCGGCGAACCAGCATCGGTTGCGGTCAGGCAGCCATTCGCCCGCATCTTTGTCGCTCTTCCTGTTCCGGTTCACCTCCGGACGGGCCAGAGTGAGGTTCCGGATGTCCGTGGCGAATCGCTTACGAACAGCGGCGTCCTGTGCGCAAAGTCCTGAGTCATGCGCCTCGCTGACTGCGATAATATGTTCAATGTCGGTTTCAGATGTCGAGTTGAAACAGGTGCCGGTATACGGGCCGTAGACCGCGCCGATTCGGTTCACGATCTTCTGCTCAATCGACTGCGGATAACGGTAGTCGCGTTTTCTGTCGTAAGGTGAGCACCGGTGCTCCGGCGCAATCTGCAGGCCCCGCCATGTTTCGCAGACCGCCGCGCCGGAAACGGCAAGAAAAAAGACAACGGCTGTCATAACACCGAACCCCATGTCCGGGGCCATGCGCTTGGAGACGTTCCGGAACCCCTGCAGGGCAAGGGCCCTTCTGCGCCGCATCGGGGGAATCACGGTTTGCCGCAATGCATGGGGAAGCTGTTCCGGTATGGCCGGTCCGATCCGTTTCACGAGCAGGCGGCCTGCGGACGTCTCCGGCAGAGCGTTATTCTTTTTCGATGGTGCACTGCAGCGGATGCTCGTGCTTTCGCGCGATGGAGAGGACCTGCGCAGCCTTGGTTTCCGCGATTTCGTGAACATACACGCCGGCGACTCCCACTCCCGTTCTGTGAACATCAAGCATGAGGGATATCGCCCTGTCGCGCGGCATTTGGAAGACCTGTTCGAGAATCGCGACGACAAATTCCATCGGCGTATAGTCGTCATTCAGCAGAAGCACTTTATACATCGGCGCCCGCTCGGTCTTCTTTTCCGGACGGGTCAGTACCGATGTGCCGGTTCCGCTGTGACCGCGGTCGTTGTCCTCGGCGGAATTCGCAGTGATTTCCAAAGCGATGGGTGTCGGCATTCTTCGGTTCCACATCTCTAAACCAGACTATAACATATCTGTCGAAATCGCAAAATTCGATTTCGTCACGAAGCAGGGCAGGCTTTTTTCAGTCTGGAATCCAGATCTGTTAATGGATCCGGGGGCGATGAAGACAAATTTTCCTGGCCCGCGCCGTTTCCTCGGAAACTGAGCGACTCAACCGCCGGTTTTGCGGATTCGGCGGCAAGGAATTCATTCCGCCAATGGCCCTGTCCGCTCCGGAAATCACGAGATGTGATTCGTCATGTGGAAAATCCGTGAGGGAAAATTCAGCTGAATCCATATGTGAAACCATACATGATGTGTCCCGCCTGCCCGGTCTGCCCGACATGCTGCGCGCTGGCGGCGCGCTGTTGCATCTGTGCCACACTGCCGGATTATATTTTCCAACCATGATGACAACATATTGCGATCATTTTAATAATGTGCCGCGCTGGAGAATCCGGCGCTTGGGTAGTAAACGCGAAGCTCCGCAAAGAGGGCTGCGCGGCAATATGAGGGCAGAAATCATGAGACTATTGGCGCGGCTTATGTTTCGGGCCGTTTTCGGCTTCGGCATGCTGCTTCTGTTGGCCGGGCTGGCGGTGCTGCTGGCCGGCGGCGCTTCAGCCGCGACCTACGCGGCGGTTGTCATGGATGCGCGGAACGGAAAAATTCTCCATTCCGAAAACGCGGATCTGCGGCTTCATCCGGCATCGCTGACCAAGATGATGACAGTTTATGTCGCCATACAGGCCGTGGAGAACGGCGAAATCAATCTGGACACGAAGGTCCGCATATCCAAGTTCGCGGCCAGCGAGCCGCCTTCGAAGATCCACTTGAAACCCGGATCAAGGGTCAAACTGCGTTACCTTATCCGGGCGGCGGCCGTGCGTTCCGCAAACGATGCCGCGACAGCGATCGCCGAAGCGGTCTCCGGCAGCGAAAACGCGTTCGCGGCGCGGATGAACCGGACCGCGAGAGCCATGGGGCTTACCAAGACGACATTCAAGAACGCCCACGGCCTGACCCAGGCCGGCCATTTGTCCTCGGCCCGCGACATGGCCGTTCTGGGACGCCATGTCGTGTACAATTATCCGGAATATTACCACCTGTTCTCGAAGAGGACCGCCGATGTCGGCCATGCGCAAGTCCGGAACACCAACCGGCGGTTCTTGGGAAATTACTCGGGAGCCGACGGAATCAAGACCGGATACACCAGCAAGGCCGGATTCAACCTCACCGCATCGGCCAAACGGGGCAATGAACGGATCATCGTCACGGTCTTCGGCGGACGGTCGGGAAAGACCCGGGACGCGCATGTGGCGAAACTGATGGACAAAGGCTTCAATCTGGCGAGTGACAGCACAAGGCTGCGCCGGCCGTCAATGCCGGATATCGCATTCGGCGAAGTTTCCAGAGTTGACACGACCGTGGAATCAGCATCGAAAAGGCTGCTTCGTCCGGCGCCAGCCGTTCAGCCGGCAAGCGCTGCCGCCGGGATTGCCGGCATTGCTGAACCCCTGAGCCAAGGCGATGCTGATCCGGAAGTCAGCCTGAACGGGGTCAATGATCTGTATCCGGCTGCCGCGTTCGCCAGACCCTTGCGGCGCCAGGACAATGCTGAGGCCGGCGGCGCCGATCCGGTGAACGGCATCATGCTGGGCAAATTCGCCACCAGCGTGGAAGCGGACAAACAGCTGATGAAGGTCGCGGTCATGGATTTCCGTTCACTGGCGCTGGCCCGGAAAGATATCCGGAAAGAAAGCGGCGGCTATGTGGCGAAATTCACCGGCATGACCTCGGAAAGCGCGCGCAAGGCCTGCGCGAGACTCACCGCGCGGGGGGTGGAGTGCCTGCTGACCCGCGGCGGGGGAGTGGCCGCGGAATGAAGAGATCGCAGATCAACGCCGTCATCCGGGAAGCGGAAGACTTCATCGAAAGCTGCAATTTTCTGCTGCCGCCGTTCGCGAAGTGGGAGCCTTCGGAATGGGACCGGCGGCGGGACAGCCTGGATCAGGTCATGAAGTCCGGCGCCGGCTGGGACATCACCGATTTCGGCAAAGGCGATTTCAACCGTTTCGGTCTGGCGCTGTTCACTCTGCGCAACGGGCTGCCGCCGGGATCCGCAGGCGAATCCCTGCCCTATGCCGAAAAGCTGCTGATATCACGGGAGAATCAGGTCGCCCTGATGCATTACCACAAGACCAAAACCGAAGACATTATCGTCCGCGGCGGCGCGCCGCTGGCCGTCAGGCTGTACAACCTCGACGGCGGCGGCGGACTCGACCGGGCATCGCCGGTGTTCGTCCGGATGGACGGGATCCGGCGCCGGGTGGAAGCCGGAGACACCGCGATCGTCGAACCAGGCGAATCAATCACGCTTGTGCCCGGCTGCGTCCACGCGTTCTGGGGGCACCGGGGGACGTGCCTCGCAGGCGAAGTGTCTACGGTTAACGATGACAGGACGGACAATTTTTTCTTCGAGAAAACCTCGCGCTTCCCGGAAATCGAGGAAGATGAGCGTCCTTACAGGTTGATCGTGTCCGATTACCCTGCCTGAACGGGAGATTCCGCGGCGAACGCCGCCTCCATGAGCGACATGGAATAGTCCGTGCGCGGATGGTCAAGCACTTGGCCGGCGGCTCCGCCTTCGACGATATCGCCGTCCTTCATGACGATGATCTTGTGCGACATGGCCCGCACCACCCTGAGATCATGGCTGATGAAGAAGTAGGCAAGACGGTATTTCCGCTGCAGCCGCAGAAGAAGGTCAATGATCTGAGCCTGCACCGTCCTGTCGAGAGCTGACGTCGGTTCGTCAAGCACCACGAGTCTGGGCCTGAGAACCATGGCCCGGGCAATGGCGATCCGCTGCCGCTGCCCGCCTGAGAATTCATGCGGATAACGCGGCAGAGCATCCTCGCCGAGCCCGACTTCCTCCAGAGTCTCCAGCGCCAGCCGGCGCTTTTCCGCCCTGCCGGCGATTCCGTGCACTGACAGACCTTCGGCAACGATCTGACCTACGGTCATGCGCGGAGACAGCGAACCGAACGGATCCTGAAAAACCATCTGCATGTTCCGCCGAACGGAACGCAGACTTCTGTGGGTGCGTCCCTGCAGCTCTTCGTTGAAGAAAGAGATGCTGCCGTCAGAAGACACCAGCCGCGCCGCCGCCAAGGCGAGCGTCGTTTTCCCGGATCCCGACTCGCCGACGATACCGACCGTCTCGCCCTCGCGGATGCTGATCGAGGCGCCTTTGACCGCTTTGATATGTCCGACCGTGCGGCGCAGCAGTCCGCGCTGAATAGGAAACCAGACTCTGAGCTCCTGCGTTTCCATTACCGTCTTCGTGCCTTCGGGAACCGGATCCGGCTGCCCCGAAGGTTCCGCGGCCAGCAGCGTCTTCGTGTATTCGTGTCCCGGGGATTCGAAAATGGACCGCCGGGTTCCGTGCTCGACGATTTCGCCGTCGCGCATGACATACACCCGGCTGGCCATCCGCCGGACGATGTTCAGGTCATGGGTGATGAACAGAAGGCTCATTCCTTCCGCTTCTTTCAACTCTTCCAGAAGGTCCAGAATCTGAGCCTGAATGGTCACATCAAGTGCGGTCGTCGGCTCATCCGCTATCAGCAGGTCAGGATTGTTGGCCAGCGCCATCGCGATCATGACCCGCTGGCGCTGCCCGCCGGACAGCAGGTGAGGATAAGCCTTCAGCCGCTCTTCCGGGTCGTCGATTCCGGTTTTCTCCAGCAGTGAAACCGAAATATCCTGAGCCTGCTTGCCGGTCAGATCCTGATGTGTCATCAGACTTTCACAGATCTGCTTTCCCAAAGTGTGCAGCGGATTCAGCGAAACCATCGGTTCTTGGAATATAAAGCTGATGTCATTGCCGCGGACCTGCCGCAGGGCGGTCTCGTCCGCCCCCGCCATCTGCCGTCCGCGGTATTCGATTGAGCCGGTGACTTCGGCGTTTTCCGGCAGCAGGCCCACGGTTGACAATGCGGTGACGGATTTTCCGGATCCGGATTCGCCGACAATGGCGACTGTTTCTCCGGGATCGACACGCAAATCAACGCCGCGGACGGCTCGGGTGAACCCGCCTCCCTGCCGAAAGGTCACCGACAGATCTTTGATGTCAAGGAGCGGCGCGGTCATTGAAAGTCTTCCGCGGATCAAACGCGTCCCGCACTCCCTCGAATATGAACACCAGCAGCGACAGCATGACGGCGAACGTGAAAAAGGCGGTGAAGCCGAGCCACGGAGCCTGAAGATTGCGCTTCGCCTGCAAAGTCAGCTCGCCGAGGGAAGGCCCCGACGACGGGAGTCCGAAACCCAGATAATCCAAAGCCGCCAGCGACCCGATGACGCCGGTGATGATGAAAGGAAGAAGCGTCAGAGTCGCCACCGCCGCATTGGGGAGAACATGGCGGAACATGATCGCGGCGCTGGACAGCCCGAGTGCCCGGGCCGCGCGGATATATTCCAGATTCCGGGCCCTAAGGCTCTCGGCCCGCACCACGCCGACCAAGGCCGTCCAGCCGAACAGCGTCATCAATCCGGCCAGCAGCCAGAAATCCATCTGCCAAATCGCCGCGACGATAATAATGATGTAGAGCGAAGGCGTAGATCCCCAAAGCTCGATCAGGCGCTGAAAAACAAGGTCGACGACGCCGCCGAAGAATCCCTGCGCCACGCCGGCCGCCACGCCGATGACGGAGGTGGCCAAGGTTACGAAGATGGTGAAATTCACCGACAGGCGGAATCCGTAAATCACGCGCGCCAGCACGTCTCTCGCCGTGTCATCCGTACCGAGCCAGTGATCCCGGTCAGGCGGCGAGGGCGCGGCGCGTCCGAGATCGTTCACCGTGTCGTAGGAGTAGGGGATGAGGGGCCACAGCAGCCAGCCGCGGTCTATCGGCCGTCCGTCAGCCTCGCCGTCGGCACTGTCGGCGATCACGCTTTCGGGGTCGTCCAGACATTTTTCCAAGCCGCCGGACTTGATCAGACACTGGACCTCGATGTCGCGGTAAATCGCCTCGGTGCGGAAATCTCCGCCGAAGGCGGTTTCCGGATAGAACCGGAAAATCGGAAAATGAAGCTGTCCTCGGTAGATGACCAGCAGGGGTTTGTCGTTGGCGATGAATTCCGCGCAAAGCGACAGTCCGAACAGGACCGCGAACAGAATCAGCGACCAGAAGGCCCGCGTGTTCGAGCGGAAATTCGCCAGTCTCCGGCGCGCGAGAGGTGACAGCCGCATCATGTTTCCCGGGTTTCAAAGTCGATGCGGGGATCGATCCAGACATAGGTCAGATCCGACAGTATGCCGACGACGAGTCCAAGCAGGCCGAAGACGTAAAGAGTGCCGAAAATCACCGGATAATCACGCGCGACCGCGGCCTCGTAGCCGAGCCGCCCGAGTCCGTCGAGCGAGAAAATCGTCTCGATGATCAGCGAGCCGCCGAAGAAAACCGAGACGAACACCGCCGGAAAACCGGCGATGACGATCAGCATCGCGTTGCGGAAGACATGTCCGTAAAGGACGCGCCGTTCGGTGACTCCTTTGGCGCGTGCCGTCATGACATAGTGTTTCTTGATCTCATCCAGAAAACTGTTTTTCGTGAGCAGCGTCAGCGTCGCGAATGCGGAAATCGTTGATGCGAGCACCGGCAGGGCGATGTGCCAGAAATAGTCGACGATTTTTCCGATCAGACTGAGATCGGCGAAATTGTCGGAAACCAGGCCCCGCAGCGGGAAAATCCGCAGGTAGGATCCGCCTGCGAAGAGAACAAGCAGGAGAATGGCGAAAAGAAATCCCGGTATCGCGTACCCGACGATGATCGCTCCGGATGTCCAGGTGTCAAAGGGCGTGCCGTCACGCACGGCTTTGCGGATGCCCAGCGGAATCGATACGATATAGGCGATCAGAGTCGACCAGAGACCGAGGGAAATAGAGACGGGCAGTTTTTCAATGACCAGATCGACGACGCTGATCGAACGGAAATAGCTCTCCCCGAAATCAAACCGGATATAGCCCCAGATCATGTCGAGGAACCGCTCCAGCGGCGGCTTGTCAAAGCCGAACTGCGCTTCCAGTTCCCTGATGAATTCCTCCGGCAGGCCGCGCGCCCCGAGGTAGCGCTCCCCTGCGGCTTGGGCTTCATTCATTCCCGCGTCGCCGGCGCTTCCGGCGATGGTTTCGAACACATCGCCCCCGCCCTCCATCTGAGCGAGAATCTGTTCTATCGGGCCGCCCGGCACGAACTGGACAAGGGTGAAATTGATCACCATGATGCCGAAAAGCGTCGGCGCGACCAGCGCCAGCCGCCGGAGAATATAGGCGCCCATCCGACCGTTCCCGGGCCGCGTTCAGAGCGCGCCTTCTTCCTTAAGGCGCGCCGCCTTGTCAGGATTGAACCACCAGAAAGAGAGTTCGCCGAGACTGTAAGGCGGAAGATTGTCCGGGTGGTCGAACAGATCGTAGTGGGCAACCGTATGCACCGACTTATACCATTGCGGCACCCACAGCCGTTCGGCCCGCAGCACCCGGTCCAGTGCCTTGACCGCGGTGTGAAGTTCCTCGATCGTCATGGCGTCCTTGATGTGGTCAATCAGGCGGTCCACGCCTTCGCTGGCGATTCCGGAGCTGTTAAACACGCCGTCGACGTATTCTGACCCGAAATGCTGCCGTAGGCCGGGGCCTTCCGGTTCCAGACTGACGGGAAAGCTGTCCGTGATCATGTCGAAGTCGTGGTTTCTTACCCGGTTGGTGTACTGCGCTGGATCAATGCGGGTGTAGACGGCGTCAATCCCCGCGGCCTGAAGATTTTCGACATACGGATTAATGATCCGGTCAAACGACGGGCTTCTGCCGAGGAATTCCACCTGCAGCGGGGTTCCCTGTGCATCGCGGCGGATCCCGTCATCACCGATGATCCAGCCGGCTTCGTCAAGCAGGCGCGAGGCTTTGCGCAGATTGGAGCGGTCCAGTTTTCGGTTGCCGGAAGACGGAGCCATGGCCGCTGGCTCGGTGAATACGGAATCGGGAATCTTGCCGCGCAGCGGCTCCAGCAGCGCCAGTTCGTCCGGTCCCGGCATTCCGGCCGCCGCCAGTTCGGAGTTTTCCCAGAAAGAGTGAATGCGGGCATAAAGGCCGTAGAACAGCGTTTCGTTGGACCACTCGAAGTTGAACATCAGGCCGATGGCCTCCCGCACCCGCGGGTCCTTGAATTTGTCCCGGCGCAGGTTGAAAACAAAACACTGGCCGCCGGCGGGCGTTCCGTCCGGGAATTCTTTTGTCACCACCCAGCCGTTTTCGACAGCCGGGAAGTCGTATCCGGTCGCCCAGTTCAGGGACAGATTTTCATTGCGGAATGTGTATGCGCCGCCCTTGAACGCTTCAAAGGCGGAGCTCGTGTCGGCGAAATATTCCACCCGGATCCGGTCGAAATTGTGCCGGCCGCGGTTGATAGGCAGATGCCAGCCCCAGTAATCGGGGTTGCGCCGGTAAACGATTTGTCTGCCGGCTTCGATTTCGTCAAGCACATACGGGCTGGAACCTGTCGCTGGTTCCATCCGCGACTCGTCAAGCTTTGCGCCGGTCTCGGTGAACCAGGCTTTGGAAAACACCGGAATGCCGCCCACCAAGGCCTGAGGGTTCCGGGGCGACTCCGATTTGTCGAAAACGAACTTGATCCGCCGCGGACCCAGGATTTCTGCGTCGATGACAACCTTGCTCAACTCGCCGCGGAAGGACGTCAGTCCTTCGCTGCGGAACAGCTTATAGGAAAACAGCACATCCTCAGCCGTCACTGGTGTTCCGTCTGAAAATTCAGCCTCCGGACGCAGGTCAAAGATGACCCATGAACGGTCTTCAGGATATTCCAGGCTCTCGGCGAGCAGACCGTAGTCGGCACTGACTTCGTCGGCCGTTCCGGTAAGAAGAGATTCGAAGAAAATGCTCGACAGCGAACCGGCCCGGCCGCTGCGCGTGTAGGGATTCATCGAGTCAAACGTGCCGAATCCCCAGACTGCGATTTCTCCCCCTTTCGGCGCATCCGGATTAACATAATCCAGATGCTCGAACGTCTCCGGGTATTTCAGATTTCCGAACGTTGAAATCCCATGGGCCTTGATGATCCTCTGGCTGTCTTCAGCCGCCGCAAAGCCTGATAAGGCGGCAATAGCGGCGGCGAGCGCCGCGGCAGCGCGAGCGCCGAGAGCCGGCAGTGAGAATAACTGTGTTTGACTGTGCATGGCTTACCCCCGCACTATGATTTGTTCTTTATTCTGAATGGCAGGTCCGCCGCCGCCCGCGGCCAGCTGCCCCCGCCCGCTTGCCGGAGTTACCGGAAGGCTGTGATCCCGCCTCATCCGCCGCGGGTCTCAAATTTTAGCTCTGCGGGTCCCGGTCAATTCTGCAGCGACTGGAGATACGAAATCAGATCGGCCCGGTCCTTGTCTTTCCTAAGACCCGCAAATGACATTTTTGTGCCGGGGAGATACGATTTGGGGTTGGCGATGAACGCTGAGAGCCGTTCTATTTCCCAGACACCGCCCATTTCGGCCATCGGATTGGAGTAGCGGAAACCGTCAATGACTCCGGCCTCGCGGCCCAGTACGGCCACAAGGTGCGGTCCGACGCCGTTGGTTTCTTCGTCGGCTTTATGGCAGGCTTTGCACTTCGCGAACACTTTTTTTCCCTTTGCCGGATCCGCGGTTTCCAGCAGAGCCGCGATGTCGACGGCAGGCGCGTCATCCGCAGGCGCCGCGCGGCCTTCTTCAAGATCAGCGAAAATGACGGAGGCCGCTTGATCCGCTCCGTGGCCGCTTTCCCCCACATGGTAAATCGAACTTGCCACCCACTGCCCGAGCAGCAGAACGAGCAGCGCAGCGCACGCGGCTCCAACAATTTTTGCTCCGGTCATGGTGTCCGGCATGCTCGGCTCCTGAAAGGGCGCTGAATCGCGCTTTTGACGAACCGCCTTCTACCGTCTAACTTTTCGCTTTGGCAAGATGTAGGATGCAGTTTGGTGAACGGACAGCGGAGGCCGACTGTGGGGTCAAAAATCGCTTTTCAGGGTGAGCTGGGCGCATATTCGCACCAAGCGTGCCGCCAGTCGCGGCCCGGTTTTGAGCCGCTTCCCTGCGAGACGTTTGACGACGCGGCGGCGGCTGTCCGGTCAAGGGATGCGGATCTTGCCGCCCTGCCCGTGGAAAATTCAATTTACGGCCGTGTCGCGGACATTCACCAGCTTCTGCCTGACTCCGGCCTGTTTATCGTTGATGAGGCGCTGGTGCGGATCAGAATCAACCTGCTTGCGGCGCCAGGCGCCGGGCTGGAGCGGATCCGCTCAGCATACAGCCATGCGGTTCTGCTGGGTCAGTGCCGGAACTTTCTTGGGGAGCACAGGATCCGCCCTGTGACTTGGGCTGACACCGCCGGCGCGGCCAAACATGTCGGAGCGCTCGGCGATCCGACGGCCGCCGCGCTGGCTTCCAGTCTGGCCGGAGAAATATACGGGCTGGAGACTCTGGCAGCCGATATCGAGGACCAGAAGTTCAGCCGGACACGGTTTTTTATCATGGCGAGGGGTCCGGAAATGACACGCCGCGGACAGAACGGCATGATCACGGCCTTCATGTTTCAGGTGAGGAATATCCCGGCCGCCCTGTATAAGGCTTTGGGCGGGTTCGCCACCAACCATGTCAATATGATCAAGCTGGAAAGCTACATGCTGCGCGGTTCGTTCAAGGCCACACAGTTCTTTGCTGAAGTCGAGGGTCATCCCGACGACAATGCGCTTGCACTGGCTCTGGAAGAGTTGAAATTCTTTACGGGTGATCTGCGAATTCTGGGCGTCTATCCGGCAGCTCCCGAACGTAACTGAGCAAAGTCACGGAGCGTTTCATCTGAGCATATCCCGACTAAATTCTGAAGTGTATAACCCGGTGCCGATTGGCCGCCTTCGGGCAAAGCCGTGACGGCAAGAAGGGAAAAAGCAGATCGTTTTCGGCCTGCTGCGCAGTGCCGGGGACGCCCGGCCGTCATCGAACTGTTCGCCGGCAATACCGCCGATCCGGCGGCTTTGGCGTTCCGGGCTGAGAGAATCCACACTCGGTTCGGCATCGGCCGCATCTCCTTGCCGGCGATCGCAGGATGATCGCCGCAGCGCGGATCTCGAGTCAGCGGAAATTGTCTGGATATCAGTTCTGAAAACGGCGGATCTGCGCAAATCCGCCGGAGTGTCCGCCAGCGTCCGTCCCTGCGCCGGCGTCGGAAGTTCTTGCTCCCGATGGCGCAGATAAGATCATTGGCCTTGGCTTCTCCGGCCAACGGTTTTTGATCCGCCTCAACCCGCGTCTGCGCGAAGAATGCCGCCGCAAGCGCGAAAATCTGCTGCAGGCGACCGAGCGGGTTCTTGAACGCACCGTTGCCTTGATCCGGGCCGGAATTCTATCCGGCAAGGTGGAGATCGAACGCCGCGTAGGACATGAAGCCGGCCGTTGGAAGGTCTCAAATTGTTTCTAAGATGAAAGTAAAATAAAAACAATGTTCTGACGGATAAAACCGGGCTGAATTTTTTATGAAGTTCTGCTTAAGTCGGGAATAGATGACAGTTCCGGGCCTTCTGCTGACGCTCTTCGGCTCGCGCGGTTTCTCGATCTTTACAGGCTTTGGTTCGATAGTCAGTTTCAGCAAGATGTTTGCACACATACTCCCGCGAACACTCATTGTTTCGGCTGCCTGACCCGCCCGCATTTTTCGGCAAGAGCGAAGTCATCCTTTTAGCGGCATTCCTGCTTGCCCCGCAGTAAACCAGTTTGCCGGACGCTCGATTACGCAGTTCGTAGACACCGGGTCCGAATGGGGCGTATAAATAACCGTTTGATCTCGGGTCAGGGAACGACCGCCAACGGCTCCATCCGCTTTCCATGAATCTCAGTTCTCAAGCCATTCAAAAGGGAATTGTTCAGGAAAGTGCCGAAGCCCGCCGATCCAGCGGGCTTACGGTCAGTTTTTCATATGGTGCCATTGTGCAAATCAGCGGAGATGATTGACGCGCATGCCGCCAGCATACCAGAGACATAGGAAAGGCTTCCACCGCATCAAGGCTTGTGCGCAGCTGCCTGCTATCAGGCGGGCTCTCGTCAAACACCTCTGAAAAGATTTGCTTGACCAAATCAAAGACGTCGCGTAGATGTTCAATCGGTAGTGCTGCTCATGCGGGTTTAAAATCCATCGGTACATTCCCTTGCCGGACGCCCCGCGATCCGCCGTGGAGACAGAACTTGAACGGAGTGATAGGTTAGACATCATGAATGGCATGAAAGACTTTGATTTCGATATGACGGACGGCATTGCCACGAAAATCGACATAGGCAAGCTGGAAGTGAAAATTGCACGACTGGATGAACGAGTTGGTGAACTGGCGACTAAAAAAGAGATCGAGGAATTTAAAGGCGATCTCAAAGTAGAGATCGCGGATGTGAAGAGTGATCTCAAGGAAGATATCGGGAAAGTTGAAAGCGGTCTCAAAGTGGAGATCGCGGATGTGAAGAGTGATCTCAAGGAAGATATCGGGAAAGTTGAAAGCGGTCTCAAGGTAGAGGTCGCGGATGTGAAGAACGACCTTAAGTGGATCAAGTGGCTTTTAGCCGGCGCGATTGCATTAATTCCAACCATTGGCTGGGCACTGTTAAGGTTATGGCCTGGCGGTTGATCCCCGTTCACCGAAAAGGCAAGAAAGTTTCCTCCTTCGCTTCAATTATCCGGTAGGACGGATTGAGAGTTCCGCGCCGCCAGCCATACATATCGCGGTCGTAATCCCGAAGCTGCCGCCGATTCTTCCCAATTGACTGAGCGCATCCATGACCACGGCGGTTTTATATGAATCAAACCAAGGATAATTCAATCAGGAGTTATCCACAGGCGCGCATGCGGCGCGAGGCTGCGGCGAATTTTCATTGCTGATCCGCAGCCGTGCTGTCCTGTCGTGGCCTCCCTTTGCCGGCGGCAGCCGGCAAGGGGAGGCAGGGATGTTCATCTCCGCCAGGCCGGGTCGGGCCGATATTTCCTCGGTTGAAAAGAACCGTCAGCAAAAATGGCTTTCCCGGCCCCTGCGTTCTGAACAGATGCTCAGCTCACGATCCGAACAATCATGAGAACAGGAGCATATAGACTTCCCCGTCAAGTCTCGAAGTTTTAGCTTGTGCGGTCGTCAGGCGAATGCTGTCAACAATTTCCAGTTGATAACCTGATCAGAGCGGTATTATAGTTACCCGGTCAGTTATGATTGACAGTTGACTTGGTCCACGGCAATTTGCGCGGATTGAGCGCTGAACATGAATCTGGGAGGATTTTGGAAATGGATGGAATCGGACCGTACGACCCGACTGTCGACTTCCCTGAAGGACCTGCGATTCCGGAAATCGCTGCGGACGGAAACGTAAAGCCATGGCGCCCGCTGAATATGACACGCCGCAATTTTCTGAGAGGCGTTGTTTGCTCAGGCGTTGTGGTCGGCGGCTCTGCCTATCTGTTTTCGACGTCAACGCCGGCGCGCGCGGATGCGCGTGGTGTCGAACGGATGATGTCGCTGACCGTGAACGGAAAAACCCGCCGGGTGGATGTGGCGCCGAACGAGACCCTCGGGTACACGATTCGCTACCGGTTGGGATTGACTGGAACTAAGATCGGCTGCAATCAGGCCGAATGCGGCGCCTGCACTGTCATGGTGAATGGCAGGACGATCTATTCGTGTTCGACGCTGACGCAGCGGATGCGCGGCAAGGAAATCGTCACGGTCGAAGGCATCGCGTCTCCGGACGGAACGCTGCACCCGGTGCAGCGCGCATTCATTGAAGAAATCGGACCGCAGTGCGGGTTCTGCACGCCGGGGCAGGTTGTGGCTGCCGTCGCGCTGCTGAACAGCAACCCCGATCCGACAGAAAAGGAAGCCCGCCTGGCGATGTCCGGCAATCTTTGCCGATGCGGCGCCTATGATCACTATATGCGCGGCATAATGAAAGCGGCGAGGGAGGGATAACGCATGACCTACAAACTTATAGGAAGGGATTTCATCCCTCCGGATCTCGAGGCCAAAGTCACCGGTGCGGCAAAATACGCGGAGGATTTTCGGGCGGACGGCATGGCGCATGTCAAGTTCTTTGGATCGCCGATGCCGCATGCGAAGGTCAACAGCATCGACGCCGGCGAGGCGATGGAAATTCCCGGGGTTCTGGCGGTTTTGCTGCCGGATGATGTCAAACAGCCGAACGTCACCGGATTTCCGATTCTTACGTCCGAGCCGACGTACTACGGCCAGCCGATCGTTGCAGTCGCCGCGGAGACCGAACAGGCGGCAGCTGACGCGGTTGCCGCGCTGAACATCGATATGGAACTTCTTCCATTCGTCGTCGACCCGCTTGACAGCCTGAAGCCCGACGGCGCGAACGCTCTTTCAGGGGGGAACATTTCGGGGCGCGGCATCGACTTTCAGGAGCTGAAATGGTCCGGCAAGGACTTCGCTGTCGCGGCTGAAAACGAACTGCCGCGGGGCCCCGCGCCTTTTGAATGGAGTTTTGGAAATATCGATGCCGGTTTTGCCGAAGCCGCGGTTGTCGTCGAGGATTCCTTTGTCCATGCTACGAACTCCCACCACGCCATGGAGCCGCGGTCTGCCGCCGCGTATTGGGAGAACGGCAAGTGCCATGTCTGGGGGTCGACGCAATCGACATCTTTCGCTCAACCCGGACTCGCGCGACTGATAGGCATCGAACTGAAGGATCTTGTGTTCGTTGCGGAATTCTGCGGCGGCGGTTTCGGCGGAAAAGGAGTCTCTTACCCCCTGATGGCTCTGCCGGCTCTCATGTCGAAAAAACTCGGTGGCCGGCCATGTCTGATGCGTATTTCGCGCGTGGAAGAGTACAACAACGGGATGGCCCGCTCCGGATTCCAAGGCTGGACAAAACTCGGATTCGCTGCGGACGGCAAAATAACGGCAGCCGACATATTTGTCGTTCAGGATCTTGGACCAACAAGCGGATTCCCGGATTTCGGCAATGTAGGCAACGCGTTCAGCATCGTTTTCCAGCCGCCGAACATGCGTTTCCGCGCGGCGCCTGTCCTGACAAACACGGTTCCCAAAGGGCCTCAGCGGGGGCCCGGCGAGAACCAAGCAGCCAATATGATCGAACCATTGATCGACAAGGCCGCCAAGGAGTTGGGAATCGATCGGGTGGCGATCCGAGCGGTTAACGCTCCCGGAAATGGCGGCGCGGGTGCGAAAATAGGCGCCAAGCAAGGGCCGCTGACCTCGGCTTACCTGCTTGAGGCGATAACCCAAGGCGCTGAGGCGTTTCGCTGGTCCGAACGATCAGCTCAGTCCGGGATGAAGTCCGGATCCAAGGCCCGCGGCTACGGCGTGGCATCAGCCTACCATTCTGCCGGCGCGAGCGGCTTCGATGGTCTCGTCAGGATCGCGCCTGACGGTGTTCTTTACGTCCATACTGGAGTCGGGAACCTTGGTACGTTCTCTTATGCGTCTACCTCCCGTGTCGCGGCCGAAGTTCTAGGCTACGATTGGCAGAACGTCGTCATCGAACGCGGAGGAACGGCGAGGCACATTCCGTTCAATCTAGGCCAGTTCGGCTCGAACACCAGTTTCACCATGTCGCGGACCAACTATGTCGCTGCGCAAGACGCCAAGATGAAACTTCTTGAAATCGCAGCCGCCGGTCTCGGAGGCAGTCCTGATGACTACGAGCTTCGTGACGAGCGGGTTGTCAGCAAGTCCGACATGAATGCCGGCATTTCATTCGCCGAAGCGGCGCAAATGGCGATTGACATGGGCGGCAAGTATTCAGGGCAGGTTCTTCCTGAAAACATACACGAGATGACGCGGGCTTCGGCGATGGCGGTAGCGGGAACCGGTCTTGTCGGCGTGGCGAAGGACACGCTTTCCAAGGAAGGAACAACACCGGCCCTCACGGCGAGTTTCATTGAAGTGGATGTGGATCTGGAGACGGGCGCGGTCGATATCCTCGACTATATTTGTGTTGCGGATTGCGGAATCGTCAATCACCCGAAAGGACTTGCCGCCCAGGTGCGGGGCGGGGCGGTCATGGGATTCGGGCTCGCGCGGACCGAACGCCATGTCTATGATCCTGCATACGGTCTTCCAAACGCCAGATCCTTCTATCACGGAAAGCCGCTTTCTTACCTGGATGTGCCTGAGCGTATGGACTGGGCGGCCGTGGACCAGCCGGACCTGCAGAATCCGGTGGGAATCAAGGGGATCGGCGAACCGCTGCAGGGATCAGCTTCTGCTGCACTGCTTTGCGCGATCTCCGACGCTCTTGGGGGACATTTGTTCAATCGGATACCGGTTGTCACCGACATGATTGTGAACGCCGCTGCCGGTCTCCCACAATCGCACAAGCCGCTTGCAACGAACACGGTGTAAGGGACGGGAGGAAAGACAATGTCAGATGTGATGCATGGTTTTGAGTTGTACCAGCCGGATACGCTTCAGGGTGCTGTAGATCTTCTCGGCGAGTTCGATGATGCTTGGATTATCGCCGGAGCAAAGGACAGCCTCGGCTGGTTCAAGGACAGGGTGAAGCAACCCTCGGTTGTCGTTGACCTTGGAGACATTCCGGAACTCGTGGGGATTGAGGAGACCGATGACGGCGGCCTCTATATCGGAGCGATGACGACTCTTACCGATGTCAGTGAGAACGCTTTGGTAAAGGAGAGGTTTCCGGTCCTGTCGACAGCAGCCGGCAACGTCGCTTCGCCGCAGATCCGCAATTCCGGAACCATCGGCGGCAACATCTCGCAAGACGCCCGTTGCGTCTACTATCGGGACGGGTTCCCATGCTATCGGGCCGGCGGCAACACCTGCTATGCCAATACCCCCACCGCTATGAACCGGGAGCATGCGCTGTTCGAAGTGAGCAGGTGCGTTGCGGTAACTCCGTCTGACACAGCCCCGGCCATGGTCGCGCTCGGCGCCAGTATGGTTATTCGCCGGGACGGTGAAAACATGGATGTGCCTGCAGATGCGTATTTCATCGGCCCGCAAATCGACATCACCCGCATGACTGTTCTTGAGCCGGGAGATATCCTTCTTGGTATTCGTATTCCCGGTGAGTGGGCGAACGCCCGGCACTATTTCGAGAAGGTCGCCGACAGAAAGACCTGGGACTTCGCGCTTGTCAGCATCACAATGGCAGCCAAGATAGCGTCAGGCACGATAGCTGATGTCGCCATGGTTTGCGGGGGTGTGCAGTGCACTCCGCGTAGACTGACCGAAGTGGAGGACGTAATCAAGGGAGAGGCTCCGGGAGCTGATTTGGAGGTGCTGGTCCGCCGGGTTGCTTCCAGAGGGGCCAAGCCGCTGAACTTCAACCACTTCAAGATTCCCCTTATGGAGAATCTCGCGGCCAGGGCGGTTCGCTCGCTCGCCTGATCGATGGAGTTGCTGCGCTTCGCCAAGGATATGTTCGGCCAGAAAATTCTGGTCGGCGTCAACTTGGAATTACTTTGGCTCCCCGTTGTTGCCGCGTTCGCAGTCATTACGGCGCATATGCTTATTTGTTTGCTCCGGAACAGGAGCGGGTCCAACGTGCGGCAGACAGAGACCGGAACTGCCGAGAAGGCATTGGAACGTGATCATGGGCGGCGAGTCGGGGGAGGATGACGGTGTCGGGGCAAGCAAGGGCGGTGAGACACCGCCTCGGTGACAGACTGTTTCACTGGGTCATGGCCACCTGTATCCTGGTTCTCGGGGGCACAGCGTTTCTTCCGGTCATCGGAATTAAGTTCGATTGGGTGCTGATCCATTGGCGGGCTGGGATTATTCTTGTCGCTGCAATAGTATTTCATCTCTACAGAGTGTTCGCCGTACATGGAATCGGCAGTATGATTCCCGTGACCGATGACGGCAAAGAGACGATTCGCGTTGCCTTGAACCGCAGCAAGAGAGGCCTGAGGCCGGCCAAATACGACGCTTTCCAGAAACTATATCACTGGATGGCCGCGGCAGCGGTCTCGGCAACGGCCGCCACAGGCCTCGTTATGCTGGCCAAAGTCGACACCAAGTTCTGGAAACAGGACCCCTCGATACTTTCCAACTCGGCTTGGGGAGCGATCTATGTCATTCACGGAATCGGAGCCATGCTGTTGCTGTTTCTTGTTATCGTGCATGTTTATTTCGCGCTCATCCCGAGCCATCGCGCCTATCTGACCTCGATGATTCACGGCCACGGACCTGAATTCGCAAGGAAAGGCGATTCGTCGTGATCGACAATGCAGGCGCTGTCCGGATACGTGCCGCATTTGATGAAATAGAGGAAGCGTATGAGTTCTTGCTTGCCTATGCGGCACAAGGCCGCAATGTTGAGCGGGCCGATGGCGGCGGGCTGAGCCGGATCCGCCGGTTTCTGCAGCGTTTCCGGGCGGCAACAGAGGATCTCGAGAACCTTTTGGACACACTGCCTGACGACGAGGTCGGCAAGGACTTCCGGAATCGTTGGCTGTCTGACGCTCGGGCGGTTCAATCGGTGACCGACATGCTTCTGGCGCAGACATCAATCACGTCCGAGATGATTGACAATACGAACGGGCTGATTGTGATGCGGTCATTTCTCACCGGGATTTTTTTTGCCGACCAGGTCATGCTCCCGAAGCGATGATACCGGCCTTGGAGGGAGACGAGCGCATTTCCTGCAGGAGCCGGCGCGGTCAATCCGGATCGTGTCCGCCGGCTGGCTTCGGCAGGGGTTTTTGCAATCGAATGAGTCAGACGATCAACGGCGAACGATTTCAAGGAATCGACGTTTCCGAGGAGAAGATCATGCTCAGACGGGATCCGGCGGCGGGCGTCCGCGCATTTCTTGTCTGGGCCACGCTGCTGGCTGCCGGTTCGGGACCGGTTTTCGCCGACCGGCACTGCGCTCCGGTAATTGAAGCCTATTGGCGGGCCAGAACGTTTCTCATGCAGGAAGGTCAAGCATGTGTCGAGTTGTTGCGCGCGAGCGGACCCGATTTTGAGGAGGCGGTCGCGCAGGCCAAGATCTGCGGCTTCATGCCGCTTCACCGCAAACTGGATGAGCTGCTTCTGAGCGAACAGCCGAAAGGAGCCGCACAGTGCCGGGCGAAGGTCAAGCGTATTCTTGAGTTCGGTTCGGTGCTTCACGATCTTGTTGAAGCTTACCATTGACACCGGGCTTGTTCCAGGTCCTGTACCCAAAAAGTTGAAGGGCTTGGCCAATATTTGGTATCGTTTGAAGAATCGGCAACAAGATGACGCTAAAATCCCTTGCAGTCCTTTAGACGTGAATGCCCGGGCACATGTCACAACCCAGTGTGACAAGTCAAATTGTTGGGTACAGGACCTGGACTGATTCGGCGAGTGGCGCTTCGGGGGATGAATCTCGGGCGCCGCATCAGTGCGGTTTCCTGTTCGGGTCTTGACTCGCAGTCCTGCCGGCAGGCGGCGGCATGCCTGTATCTGTCGTGCGCTTGAGGCTGCAGCCAAGCCGGATCGGTTTTTCCCGGGGCAGGCGGGAATCCCGGGCGGGCGCCGGCGACTGAGTAGTTCCGCGTAAACAGGACGCGAAGCGGCCGGAAGCCTGAGTGAAATAAAAGACGAAAGCCCATATAGCCAAGATCAGGCGCAGACTCGCCGGGATTCGGAAGACTTGGCGAAACCACGTCAGCAAGAGCTTGCCGGATAGACGGTGACCGTAGAGAAGCTGCGGGCTCAAAATATGGCCGGCGGCACGAAGGAGACACCCGGAACGTCTGGGAAAAATGTGAAGGCGAACGCCGGACTCAACCGGAAGATTCTCAGGACGTTTCGGGACCGTCTGCGCCAAATGCCGTCCAGCGAACCGCTTCAGATTGTTGAAATGAGTCCTGTCCGTGCGGTTCGGACTTGTGCCGAACGCGGTGCTGCCGAAAAGAGTTCGCGGAAGGCTCAGAGGCAATTTCAATATGCGGCCAGCGGCCGCCATGCCGTCATCGCTGACCTTAACGTCTCAGCGGACATAAGGCGTCGGGGATTGACGTCATTGAACAGGGAGGGTCTCGCGTTCGGCAAACCCGATTGACTGTGAAACGGATACAGGACCTGCATATGCGCGGCATCGTATGTATGGCTCTTTCGTTACCCGCCGGTCCGGCCCTGCAGCCATGCCATGATCATGTGTTCCGCAATCGAACCTTGGCGCGGGGGGCGTATCCGGCTGTCCCGGCCGGCGAAGATCTCCGCCATGCGCTCGCGTGAGACCCAGAGCGCGTTTTCGAGTTCTTCCCGGTCGATTCGTAAAGCGGTTTCCGTTGCCCGGGCACTGCATCCGATCATCAGTGATGCAGGAAACGGCCACGGCTGTGAAGCCAGATACCGGACCTGTTCAACGGTCACGCCCGTTTCTTCATAGGTTTCGCGGCAGACTGCCGCTTCGATGGTTTCGCCGGGCTCCACGAATCCCGCAAGCAGCGAATGCATGCCGTTCGGCCAGTCCCGCGATCGTCCGATCAGAACGGAATTACGGTGAGTTATGAGCATGATCACGACCGGATCGGTGCGGCAGAAATGTTCGGCCCGACAGCCGCCGCAGTGCTGCCGCCAGCCCGAATGGGTGATTTCCGTGCGTTGCCCGCAGCCCGGGCAGTGCCGGTGAGTCGCGTGCCAGTCCAGAAGGACTTTCGCAACAGCCGATAATTCAGCCTCGTCAGCCGGTATGGCTGTCATCAACGAGCGGAGATTGACGAATTCAGCGCCGTTTGAAGCTTTGCGGCAAATCTGTCCCGGCTGATTCGGAATCCCGCCGGGATCCGCATCAGAGTCTTCGGTCCGGATCCGATCAGGAACGGCTGCGGCGAAGCGCGGCAGGTCATGCAGCATGCCGACGAACGCCGGCGGAGGTCCGCCGGTGAAAATGTCATGTTCCGGTTCAAGCCAGCAGAGCCGGGAATCCGGCAGGACCAGCGGTTTGCCCCGTTGAAACGGCAGCACCCGTGTCCCGGGCTGAGCGAGCAGACGGGACATGCGCCCCGCATCGCCGCGGAGTTCAGCGCGGCGCCGGATTCCGACTCCCGCGAAAGCGAATCTGACGGTCAAAGACGGAGCTCCGCCGGATGTCCGGCATGCCCGGCACGGCGGCGCGTCAATGAACAGAATCCCCCGGAGCCGGGCGCGTAAAAAACGCAGTTCGCATACTGACCGGGCGTATCCGGCGATTGAATTCGCGCATTCGTTCTGCTATTCATTCCAAACGGATTTTATCTCTCATTGCTAAGGAGTAAAACATGTCACGAATGCTGACAGCCGCTGCCGCTGCCTTGGGCTTTGCCGCGACGGCATCTTTTGCCCAGACAGATATCAACTTCACCCTTGACTGGAAATTTGAAGGCCCCGGCGCCGCGTATTTCGCGGCCATCGACAACGGCCACTTCGCTGCGGAAGGTTTGAATGTCAGCATATCCGCTGGACAGGGATCTCTGGACGCGATTCCCAAGGTGGCGACAGGCGCTTTCCAGTTCGGATTCGCCGACATTAACAGTCTGGTGAAGTTTCTGGACACCAACCCCGGCGCTCCCGTGACAGCCGTCATGATGGTATACGATAAGCCGCCGTTCGCCGTCGTGGGCAGGAAGTCGCTCGGCGTGTCAGTTCCCGCAGATCTTGAAGGCCGCATCCTCGGGGCTCCGCCGCCGGACGGCGCTTGGGCTCAGTTTCCGGCTTTCGCAACCGCCAACGGCCTTGATGTCTCCGATATCACAGTGGAGCCGGTGGGATTCCCGACCCGTGAACCCAGTCTTGCCGAAGGCGTGGTCGACGCCGTGACCGGCTATTCATTTTCGAGCTATTTGAACCTTGTCCGGCTCGGCGTTCCGGAAGACGACATTTCCGTTATCCTCATGGCCGACTACGGACTTGAACTCTACGGCAACGCGATCATCGTCAACACTGATTTCGCCGCTGAAAATCCGGACATCGTCAGAAGTTTCATCAGGGCAATCATTAGCGGGTGGAAGGACGTGGTCGCTGATCCGGCCGCCGGCGTGGCCATGTTGGCTGTCCGGAATCCCGCCGCGGACGTGCCGCTGGAGACTTGGAGGCTGCAGCTGGCGATCGAAGCGAATGTTCTCACGGACTATGTGAAACAGTCCGGCATGGGCGGGATAGATTCTGCGCGGTTCGAGCGCTCTCTCACGCAGCTCAAGGAGAATTTCGATTTTATGAGTCCGGTGGACGCGAGTCTTTATTTCACAGACGAATATCTTCCCGACACCGCTGACCGTATGCTGCAGCAATAAATGCCGACGGGCCGGGATTCGCCGGTTTCCTCCGCGTTGCCGAGCGGACACGGCGGATCAGATCGCCCCGCGCAGATTGAGTTGCGGGGCGTTTCACATGCGTTTGCTGTCGAAGGCGGAATCCTTCCCGTCCTTGACAATGTGTCGCTGCAGGTCAGGAAAAACTGTTTCGCCGCTGTCGTCGGTCCATCCGGATGCGGCAAGTCGACTCTGACACGGCTGATTTCGGGACTGATCAAGCCCGATTCCGGCGAGATTTTTCTTGCGGGCAGGAAAGTCGAGTCGCCGCGTCCGACAGTCGGTATGGCCTTCCAGAATCCAGTGATGCTCGAATGGAGAAGTGTCCTTAAGAATGTCATCCTGCCTCTGGAGATCGTGGCGCCGAAAATGCCGTTCAGCAAGCGCGAGGAACGCGCTCTTGAACTCCTTGCAATGGTTTCGCTGGAAGGATTCGAGGATAAGCGCCCGTCAGAGCTCTCCGGAGGTATGCGGCAGCGTGTGTCATTGTGCCGGGCCTTGGTTCATGATCCGGATGTGCTGATTCTTGACGAACCCTTGGGTGCGCTGGATGCTTTCACTCGGGAGGATCTTTGGGGAATCATACGTGGATTGCGGCGCCAAAAACCGTTCACATGTCTTCTCATTACCCATGATCTTCGGGAATCGATTTTTCTTTCTGACACAGTCATTGTGTTGTCGCAGCGTCCGGCGAAAATCCAGTATTCTGCCGAGATTGACCTCGGCCCTGACCGCAAACTGGAAGACTTGTACACACCGGCTGCGACCGAACTGCTGACGTCGCTCCGTATGCAGATCGAATCCGCTCAGGACGGCGGCCGGGAGATCGCGGCGGAATGAATCCGCTGAACAAATTTTTGGTTCCCCTTGCGGCAATGACTGTTTTCCTGTTGCTGTGGGAATGGCTTGTCTGGATTAACGGCTGGCCAAATTACAAAATGGCGTCTCCTTCGGATCTTGGACCTGCATTCTGGAAATACCGCGCTCTCTTCTTTGAATATGGCTGGGACACGCTCTGGCGGACTGTTGCCGGTCTCATGCTTTCGGTTGTCATCGGGGTGCTTCTGGGCATGATCATGGGACTGTCGCGGGTGGTGCGCGACGCGCTTTATCCGTTGCTTGTCGGTTTCAATGCCATTCCAAAGGCGACTGTGGTGCCGGTCCTCGCGCTGATGCTGGTCGGGCTGGATGATCTGAATACGGTGCTCATCGCCTTCCTGATTTCATTTTTTCCCATCGCGGTTTCTGTTTCAATAGGCCTTTCGACCCTTGAGCCCGAATACCGGGACATTCTGCGGGCGCTCGGCGCGTCGCGGACCACGATCTTTCTGAAGATTGCTCTGCCGAAGACTCTGCCGGAGTTTTTCGGCGCGCTCAAAGTCGCCGTGACCCTGGCCTTTATCGGCACCAATTTGATGGAAATCGTCGAGCCGCACGGCAAAGGTCTGGGCCATCTGTTTGACAGCGGCAAGATCAATGCCGACTATCCGCTGATGTTCGCTGTCCTTATCGCTTTGGCCTTTCTCGGCATCGTTCTTTATTATGTTGTCATCGCGCTTGAACGGATTTTCGCGGGCTGGGCGGAGCGCGACCAATAGCCGGACACGCGGGGTCGGCGGCAAGGGCGGCTTCAGGGGCGGGGGACCGGAGACTGTGGCCGGTGTCATGTCGACCGCGTTTTTCAAGCGGTTCACTTTCGAAGGTGCACATGTCAAACCGCATTCCCTGCATCCGTATTTCCAATGATGACTGACTGTCTGAGGCCGTCCCGGTTTTCGCGCCGCCAGTCCGGACGGGTTTCAGGCGTTCCGGAGATGATTTGAAACGCTGCGGCATGAATTTCGATGTTTTCGTCCCTTGATCCGCCGTTCACTGTGTAATAGTGAACGGCGCGGGAGTTGGTCCGGGCGAACGGCTCGCCAACCCGGTCAGGTCCGAAAGGAAGCAGCCGTAACGAAGCCCGTTCGTGCCGATTGCCGGCTCCCGCATCCTCCCAGCGCACGCTGACGGCGAATGTCCGCCGGGCCGGTGTCAATGAACTGCCTCGTGTCAGCGGCGATCGGGAATTCGCCGGGCAGTGCGGCTGTCGCGGTTTCCACCCCGCTTTCGCGTGCCGGCCTGATCACTTCATGATCTGTTCAGGATACTGAGCGCATTGTTTTCGGCCAGTGAATGCCCTTGGCAGTCGGACAGGGGAATCTGACGGCGTCTTGGATCGTGCCTGCCATTGGTTTCCGGTGCGGGCTGCCTATTACACACAAGTTCTGTCTTGACAAAGATGTCGCCGCCGACCAGCGTCTCAAACAGACGCCTGACAAGTTGGGCCATGCGGCGCTGGTCATGGCGATAATGAGCGGCTGTCTGAACCGCCGCAGCGACCCGCCGCCCGGACACCGGATCATCCGGCGGGGCTGCACGAATCCAGCCTGCCGGACTCAAAATTACGACCGCCTGCTGAGACTGGAACGCTCCAGCCTGCTGTATCACCGGCGGCGTCAAGACAAAACTTATGTGTAATAGGCAGGGTGCGGGGCGCCCAAGGTCGAATATGCGGAAAAATACAGCGGACAACGAGCAGATCCGCCTGATCTGCGCATCCTGCGGACGCAAGGGGCGCAACATTTCAGGGCCTGAACGCTGATCCCGCATCAGCGGGGCTGCGGACGCGTTTTCCCAGCAGATCGCCGGTAAGTTCCTTGCCGGAGCTTCCCGTCCGCATGCGTGTACATTCGCTATGCCATGTATCCGCGAGGCGGTTTGTCAACTTATGCCGCCGCCCGGCGGCCGAATTCGCTTGCTTCAAGTTGCGCAGGCTGATAACGTCATTTCGGGTTCACCGCTGCGCACTCCGCGGGCATTGGAGATGCGTCAGACGGTGAACCCATGCGCAGCCGTTCCGGCCGCTGACATCCTGTTCCGGCGCAGTTGATGCAGAGACCAATGATCAGACGCCGTCTTCCGATCGGAATCCAGGATTTCCGCGCAATCCGGAGCGAGAATTTTTACTATGTCGATAAGACGCCTCTCATCAGGCAGTTGACAGACGGAGGGCGTCACTACTTTCTATCCCGGCCGCGCCGGTTCGGCAAGAGCCTGCTGCTTGATACGCTCGGTTCTTTGTTCGAGTGCGACGAGCCCCTGTTCCGCGGACTGGACATCCATCCCCACTGGGACTGGCTTTCCCCACGCCCGACGGTGCGTTTGAGTTTCGACGAGCGGTACGGCAGTCCGAGCGATATAGAAGGCGACATCATCGATCAGCTGGCGAGTTTGGAGCGCCTTCACGGCCTGTCCTGCGCCCGGACATCCGATACGGCCCCCAGGCGTCTTCGGAGCGTTCTCAGCCAGCTGCACAGAGCCAGCGGCCGGCGGGCCGTGGTTCTGGTGGACGAGTATGACAAGCCGATCCTTGACATGATCGAGAATCCGGAGCGCGCGGCGGCCAACCGGGACTATCTGCGCGGTTTCTACGGCGTCATCAAGGGCAGCGCCGAGCATGTGCATTTCGTTTTCGTCACCGGCGTGAGCATGTTCTCGAAGGTCAGCCTGTTTTCGGGGCTGAACAATCTGAAGGATATCAGCCTTGATCCGCGCTACGCCGCGGTCTGCGGCTACAGGGAGGAGGATCTGGACCGGGTCTTCGGTCCGGAGCTGGCCGGCCTCGACCGTGACGAGATCCGCGCTTGGTACAACGGCTACTGCTGGCGGGGCGGGGAGCGGGTCTACAATCCCTTCGATGTTCTTCTTCTGTTCGACAACCGCGAGTTCCAGCCCTACTGGTTCGAGACGGGATCTCCGGAGTTCCTGTTCCGGATGCTGTTCGAGAAGTCCGTGAGTCTGATGGAACTGGAGAGACGGCTGACGGACAAGTCGCTCGTCTCCAAGTTCGATGTGAACGACATCGGCGTCGAGGCGCTTCTCTTCCAGACCGGCTACCTGACCATCGCGGAAGAGCGGAAACGGGGGTACAAAACCCTGTACCGGCTGGACTATCCCAACCTTGAGGTTCGGACCAGCCTGACCGACGAACTGCTCGTCCGGCTGGGGAAGACGGGAACTGATCCGGCGGAGTCGGGACAGGAATTGGGCGCGCTGCTGGAAGCGGGCGATTTCGCCGGCTTCGAGGACAGGCTCCGCGCTTGGCTGTCTGGGATACCCTACCTGTGGCAGGTCAAGGGCGATCTCGCGCGTTATGAGGCTTGGTACACGAGCCTTCTTTACATATGCCTGCGTTCGGCTGGCGTCGATGTGAGCGCGGAGGAGGCCTCGAGTCACGGCCGCGCGGATATGGCCGTGCGTCTCGGCGGGCAGGTCTTCGTGCTCGAATTCAAGATGGCAGAGAGCGCGGCCTGCGCGGAAGCGGCGCTTGATGCCGCGGTCAAGCAGATGCGCGATCGAGGCTATGCGGAGAAATACCGCAGGGACGGCAAGAACATATGCCTGATCGGCGTCGCCTGCGGCCATAAGGAGCGCAACATTCTCGGAATCCGGGCCGAGCCCGCGTGAATGGGATCGCGGACGCGTCGTTCCCGGCGGTCCGCCATGGTCCAGTGAAAAACGCTCACTTTAGACTGAACTTTTTTGCAGTGATTTTTTAACTATTTGTATTCATATAATAATTTGAAAATTCAGCGGCGTTTACCAGCCAGGTTTCAGCGTATTCGGGTTCCCAGGAGCCAGCATGCTTTTTCCTGCAGCGCTGTCGGCGTCGTGAACATGTCGAATTCCGCTGCGGTCTCCGAGGCCGGTTCAATGCGCATTTTCGAGAGGCCGGCGAGATGTTTCATGAGGCTCTGGAAGCTGAGAGCCGGCAGGCCGCCGGACGCGCGTTTCGATGCCGCTTTGCGTTTTGCGCCGGGTGACGGCTCGGCCGCGGCCGCGGCGGATTCCGGCGCCGGCGGGTCTTCGTCATCGAACAGGATCGGTTTCAGGTCTTCCCGCATATGTTGTTCGACACAGCAGCGAGCATGCATGGCAGAACATGCGCGCGCACCCGGTCCGCCAGACGGTGATAGACAGGACGAACTTTCAGATCGACGGTTTTCACAGCGCGGAACGCCCGTTCGACTTTTGTCAGACGCTTATATGAGCGGACTGTTTCATCGGCGCTCATCACTGTTTCGGGCAGGCTGGTCCGCACGACATAGAAGCCGTCGAGCGCGGCTTCGGCGGCGATGTTTTTCCGGTTCCGGCGCTGAGTGAAACCGTCGTGACGGACCGTCACCATGAAATGCTTTCTCATCTTGTGCTTGTCCAAGGCCTTATCGACGCGGCGGGTGATCGCAACGGCGCCCTTGAGAGGGCGCGAAGCCCGTCCGGTCGCTGCTTCAATCAAGCGCAGGCGGGCTTCTGCCGCGTTCAGAAGCTCATCGCGGCGCCGGCGGCGCTCCTCTGCCGGCAAGGGGTTCCGGCAAACGACGAGACGCTCCCCGGGGAACAACTCCTCACAGGTGATTTCAGCCAGGTCCCGTTCGTCGAAGAGGGACGGCCGCAGGGTCCGGTTTTCCGCAAGCCTGCGCACAGCCGGAGCCCTCAGAGCGCTGATCCAGTCCAGCCCGGCCGGCTTGACATCCTCCCTGATCCGGGCTTCGGTCAGCATTCCCCGGTCGCCGATGACAACCGCCCGTTCAATGCCGAAACGGCAGCGTATCCGCCGGATGACGGTCGATGCTGTCGCCGGATCGGAAACATTGCCTTTGAACACCTCGACCGCGACGGGCCGCCCGTCCCGGTCGCAGAGCAGGGCGGACGCTGCTTGCATCTTGCCTTTTTTCTTATCCCGCGAGTGTCCGTACGCGGCTGGCCCGCACTTTGTTCCTTCCAGCTGAAATGACGTCAGATCCCAGAACATGAGAGCTCCCTCGGCGATATGACGGCCCGCGAGGCGGGTTTCGATCCGCTCTCAGCGGGCTGGCAGCCAGTCCATCGCGGCATAAAGTTCAGCGGCATCGGTCTTGCCGAGGCCGAGCATGTCCCCGAGACTGCCGGCTCGGCTCTCGGGAGACAGAGCCTGAGCGGTAGCCGGCTCAGCTCTGGGATCGAGGATGCGGGCCGTGATCATGGCAGTGACCAGATCGCGGTTGCGCGACCTGCGTGACGCGATAAGTTCCTCAATGCGCAGGTCCCTGAGTTTCCCGAGCGCCGCGGCGACATGGCCGTGCGGCTGCGAGGCTGTGACTTTGAAAGCCTTCGGAAGGCTTCGGGCGGATTTTCCTTTCACGCAGGCGCGGATCTCTTCGATCAGTCCGTCCGGCAGCTTGGAGAGGTCAGGAGAGTCCGCTTGCGGGATTTTTCAGCATTCTTAGACTGATAGGATTCGCGCAGCAGGATCGCGGGCGGCGAGTTTCGGTTCGGCACGGTCTCAATATACATGAACAGCTATTTAGTGCTTGCAAGAAAAGTGTCTTTCTTATTATTTTTCAGCATTTTGAAGTGTTTTTTCCTTTTCAAGAATCAGCGTTTTCGCTAAGAATCCGGCGATTTATCCTGAATCGCGGCAATCTTCGCCGTTTTTTTCACCGGGAGAACGATATGAGACGCTTGATCAAACCGGCCCGCCTCGGCTCGACGGCCATCGAAACCCTGAAGATCAATCCGAAGTCGCGGGACGACATCGAGAACGTTCTCAGGGGCCTGCAGCATCTTTATGTCAATCGCTGGAGCGATCTTCAGCGGATTTTCGATGAGGAGTTCTTCGCCGATGTCGACTGGCACAACGGTCGTCCGGGAACAGCTTGCCAGCCGATTTTGGTGATCGGCGTTCTCAAGCAGGGGATCAACTGCGATTTCGACCGGCTTCAGAGCTTGGTGGACAACCATGCGCTGATCCGCGCGATGCTCGGCCATGACGATGTTTTCGACTGCGGCGGGTATGAGATGCAGACGCTTGTCGACAATGTTTCCCTCTTGACGCCGCGGATGCTGGCGCGTGTCGGCAAACTGCTGGCAGCGAGCGGCCATGAGGTCGCCGGAAAAAAGCCTGGCGCCGCGTTGCGCGGCCGCGTTGACAGTTTTTGCGTTGAGACGGATGTTCATTTTCCGACGGATGTGAATCTTCTCATGGATGCGGTGCGCTGCATGGTGCGGGAGACGGCGCGGGAGGCTTGCCGGCGCGGCGTTCCCGGCCAGCGGCAGAGCGCGCATCTGCAGGCCGGGCTGCGGCGGCGGTTTCACGGCGTCCGCACGCGGCGGCGGCAGACCGAGAAGGCCGTCAGGGAGTATCTGCGGTTTTGCCGCCGCCTCGTCGCGAAAACTGCTGAGACTTTTTCGGCTTTGGCAGCGGCCGGCGCCAGCGCGTTAAAACTGTGTTTGATTGACAGCTATCTGGCGCACGCCAGGCGGCAGATCGACCAGGTCAGCCGCCGCCTGCTCCAGGGGGAGGTGATACCGCAGAATGAGAAGGTGTTCTCGATTTTCGAGCCGCACACGCGGTGGATCGCCAAGGGCAAGGCCGGCTCGCCCGTGGAGCCAGTAGTTCCGGTGGTTGTCGTCGAGGATCAGGGCTGGTTTATAATCCATCATGAGATCATGTGGGAAGACTCCGATGTTCACCATGCCGTTCCGGTCGTCGCGGCGGCGCAGGAGCGGTTTCCGGAACTCCGGGCCTGCAGTTTCGACCGCGGCTTTCACAGCCCGGAGAACCGCCGCGGTCTGGATGCGATGCTTGATCTGAACGCGCTGCCGAAGAAGGGGTATCTTTCGAAGGCGGAGCGGGAGCGGCAGTCGGAACCCGGCTTCGCCGAGGCCCGCCGTCAGCATCCGGCGGTTGAATCGGCGATCAACCATCTGGAGCACCGCGGTCTCGACCGGATCCGGAGCCATGGCCGCGACGGCTTCGCCCGCACCGCGGCTCTCGCGGCGCTGGCCGCGAACTGCTGCCGGCTCGGAAGGCTTCTGCTGAAAAGACGGCAGATGCGGAGCAGGAAGCGATTGCGACGACGCGCCGCCTGACCCCCCCCTTCATCGAAACAGCGGCTTTCTCCCGGGTCTCTCAACCCGGGAGCGGTCAGCCGTGCTCCGGCAGCTCATCAATTCAGTGTTGACGCCTGTCAATTCAGTGTCAGCAACTGATTCCCGCCGTCCGGCGTGCTTCAGAGCCCGGATCCGCCGCCGGATGGCGGCCCGGACGCGCCGAGCCGCCGCCGGACGCCGCCGGAAACAGGGGTTTTCTGACAGACACTATTTAGTGTTATAAAACATATTATCAATGCATGAAATGAAATTAAATCATTTTTACATGAACAGGTTATGAAGCTCGCTGAACCGCTGAATGATCTCTATATTACTGAAAACAAGCCGTTTTTTGAGTGCTAGCCGCCAAATTTCTAAAAAAGTTCAGTTTAGACAGCCCCGGCCAAACTCCGAAATGCATCGCTTCATCTGTAGACCGCGATTGAGGCAGATCTACATGTTGTATGCGGGTCAAGCGGGTGCGATACTCTCTATGATGAAAACGGAGGGAATCGCATGCCGTCGGGCTTTAACTGCTTGACCCAGTTTGACCGTTACCAGCTTCAGGCGCTGAAGAAAAGCGGTTTCTCGCAAAGAGGCATCGCGGCGGAGATCGGCTGCTCGCAGTCGACGGTGAGCCGCGAACTCGCCCGCAACACCGGGCTGCGGGGCTACCGCTGCCGCCAGGCGCAGCGGCTGGCCGAAACCCGGCGGCGGGAAGCCTCGTCGGTTCCCCGCAAGATGTCGCCGATGAGCTGGAAGATCATCGAAATATGTCTGATGTCTGGATGGAGCCCGCAGCAGATTTCGGGCCGCTCAGCGATGACGGGTGTCATGACGGTGAGTCCGACCTGGATTTACCGTCACATCTATGCGGACCGGGCGGCGGGGGGAAGCCTGTTCCGCTGTCTCCGCCGCCGGGGGCGGAAGCGCTGCCGCCGAGGCCGGAACGGCTCCGGGCGGGGCGTGATTCCGGGCCGTAGGGACATATCCGAGCGGCCCGCGATCGTCGAGGAGAAGACCCGGGCGGGAGACTGGGAAGCGGACACGATCATCGGCGTCCGGCACCGGGGAGCCTTGGTTTCGCTTGTCGACCGGGCGACGAAATTGACTTTGCTTCAACAGGTTGAGAGAAGGACGTCGTCCTTGGTCAGGGCCGCGGTCATCAAGTGTCTTCAGCCTGTGTCCGACATGACTCACACGATCACGGCTGACAACGGCAAGGAATTCGCGGAGCATGCGGAGGTCTCGCGGGCTCTCGACGCGGACTTTTACTTCGCCCGCCCGTACCGTTCATGCGACCGGGGTTTGAACGAGCATACGAACGGCCTGGTGAGAGAACAGCTTCCGAAGTCGACGGACTTCCGGACGATAGATCCCGCCGAGGTCCGGAGGGTGCGGGACGCGCTTGATAACCGCCCCCGCCGCTGCCTGGGTTACCGGACCCCGGCGGAGGCTTTCCGTGAGGCTGCGGAGGCGGCCGCGGGCGGATGAAGCCTTGACGCCCCTGCCCGGCTTCCAGCGCGCGCTGGAAGCCGGGCAGGGGCGTCCTCGAAAAATTTCCGGTCCCGTGCGGCGGCTCAGCGGCGGCTCGGGCCAGCCCCCCCCCCCGCTGAAACCGCCTGCGGACCGCTTGGAAGAGGCGGAGCTGAACTTTCCGGCTGCCGGCTGACCCCGGCTGGCGGCTGGATCACGACGGATTCCCGCCGCTCTCATGACCCGCGGCCGCCGGAAACGCATTTGCGGGGCGGCCGCGGCATCTGCTACAGCTTGATTCTGACAGAGAGCCGCCGGCTGAACCCGGTGATGCATTTCATTGTTGTACGGGCGCAGGAAAAACGCAACTCGACGTAAGTCAAGGTTCGGGAACGGCATTGCGCCGCCGGCAAGTTTGGCTGACCTGTTTCCGGGTTCAGTTCCCTTGCCGTATATAAAAGTGGCGGAGACCGGTGCGCCGGACAACCGGTTTTGGATTTTTTGAGCTTTAATCGAGCAGCGGCACAGGCGCACGGCTGACGGCACGGCTGTGAGCTCGATTGTCAATGAACAGCAAAACCTTCAAAAAAACTCATTCTGACATTGTCGCGATGCGCAGGAGCATCATCCCATGTGCCCGGCTCTTCGCCGCCGAACCGGCTCTCGTATGGTTGACGGCGAACGCGGCTGTGCCCGGCCCTGCTTCGAAAACCCGCCGCTCAAGCCCGGAAACGCAGTACCGTGAATTTGTGCCGCTCTACTCTTTGTTTTCAGCAATCAAAGAGCCAAACCGGAAATTCGACCCGATCATTTTCTGGAAGATGAAAAAGTCAAAAGCTGCGGCCCTGCCGGGAGCGCACCGTCAATGTCCACGACGCGCGCCGAAAACGGCCTCGATATCCTCGGCCGTGATCAGGGCTTCAAGCCATGCGTCGAGTTCCCCGGCCGCCGCGGCGCGGACCTTTTCGGCGCGCGCAGGGGGAACACTGCCGAATTTAATCCGCGCCTGCCGTAGAAACGTTTCGGCTTTTCCTTCGGCCCGGCCCTGTTCCTTCCATATCTGCGCGGAGGCCTTTCCTTCCGCCAGCCCTTCTTGCCGGCCCTGTTCCTTCCATATCTGCGCGGAGGCCTTTCCTTCCGCCAGCCCTTCTTGCCGGCCCTGTTCCTTCCATATCTGCGCGGCGGTTCCCATGATATCCTCCACTTCGTAAGGGTCCTTTCCCGTCCGCCTGAGTGCGGCTTCTATACGCTCAGGCGGCAGGCTGACCTGTTCGATGATATAGGCGAGGGTATAACTTCCTAACTCGTCGTCGGCAATGCCCGCGACGAGCATATCATCCTCGTCATCGCCGGCGCTCTCCCGGTTCGACAGCATGAGGGCCATAAAGCCGGAACGGACCCTGACGTCCAGCGACAACTTTCCGGGCGCGGTCCGCCCGAGATCCCGCAGCGTGTAACTTCCGAAAGAGCGGGCGAGACGTTCCAGCCCCTCCGGAGCATCGATCATCTCCTGAACCGACAGCGGCGCCCTCCACGGCTCGCGCCCGTGATAGAAAACCACCGGAATGATCAGCGGCAGCCGCCCGGCGGAGCCGCCGCCGTCCGTCTCCATGGTCCATAGCCTGACCATGTAGCGCAGAAGCTGGAGCGGCGTGAGCGGATCGGGGCGCGCCTTGTGCTCCAGCAAAGCGTAGACCAAGGCCCGGCCGCCGCCCTTGAGACGGATGCGGAAAATCGCGTCCGCCTGCGTTCTGCGGCCCTCGGCGTCGATAGCCGTGCCTTCCACATGCTCGGGCGGATGATCCGGGTCCAGAAGGTCGAGCAATTCCGCCGGAAGACATTCCCGCAGGATATGACCGGCGCGGGCGGGGTCGGAGACCAGCAGACGGAAGAGAGCGTCGTGCCGGGCGGGCGGCAGGGTCATGCCCGCTCGTCCCGCGCCGCGCCGGCTGAACCGCACCGGATGCGGCGCAGCGCCGCCGCCCGGCCCGCATCCTGCCCCGGCAGCATGTCATCTGAAAGACTGATCAATATCCGTTCCCCGCGGATCCGCGGCCCGCGCCGTTCAGCAACAGCTTGCCGACGATTGAACTATACCGGCACAAGATGTCAAATCGCAGTTTCGGCCTGCCCATTTACTCGTGAACATTCGCGTAACATGTGATCGGTCACAACTCTTATTCCTGGTGACTTATTTCGTACGGTAAATGATACCGTACTTTATCCTGCAGTTCAGTCAGCTCATGCCAGTCACAGGAAAAAGACGTGCCTGAAGACATCGCGGTCACGAACACTGGCTGTACACCGGAAAACATCATTACAACAGAACGAACAGTCAAGCGCAAATCGCTGCCACGATATTTGCGGTCGACAGATGAGGTCCGGACTGTGAACGCACGCACGATGAAATTGTGAGAGCTTGTTCCTAAAGCCGATTAGTATACCGCATATAGTATGCACAAACGTGATTTAAGCGGATTCAAATACTGCATACGGCATTATGGATCTAACTCTGAGAGCTGCACCAGAAAAAGCGAACTGGAAAGGCACCGCTGACGATGTTATCTATGAAGCAGGAATCATGCGCCACGCAATGAACGGTTCCTAGAGAAATTTTGCACGGTAACAATTCGAGTATCGGCATGCGCTGGGAGGCGAATCGATGAAGGGCGACTTCGAGTGGATGGAAATGGTGTACGAGGCGGGGTTCTCCGCCCCGCTGTTCGATTTGCCCGGGCGTAACACGGAGCTTATGAGATCTTTATATCAGTTGATTCATCCTCGATTTCAGCTTCGAATCGCAGACTTGCACGCATTCGGCGGGAATGCGCTTTCGGACGTTTGCGTACGAGTGACAATGTTTGGAGGGAATGGGACGATTGAGGTGACGGCAGAGAGGCTGTCAATTCGTTTCAATGCCCTGAAAAGCCAGCACCAGACTGTAATCTGCAGCGAGTGCATCGCGTTGGCGGAGCATGCACTGAAAGAAGCGCTCCCGGACGCTGTGATTGCGACGGCCGGAATTCGATCCACGCTGTCTCTCCGCCTCGGTGACGGATCCGTTGCCGGGCGTGATTTTCTGCGGCAGGCAGTGACACCGGGCGTTCGCATGGACTTGATCGGCTTGGGTAATGCAGTGCAGTTTCCGTGCGTCAACCTTGAATTCAGGAACGATGATGAGGGCTGGCAAGCAGTCCTGCACGCATACGGCAATGCAGTCGAGAAGTCGTCAATTATCGCTTCATGCTGGATGGCATATCTGGACTCTCAGAGGGGACATCTGCATAAGGATTGCATCAGCCTCCAGCAGGGGTTGCTCGAAGCGCTGCTTAAAGGGCTGAAGATCAAGATGACGTCAGCTCCCGCCATTTGATGACACCATGAACTTAGGTCTTACTCCAGAATCGGCGATAGGTGGGTCGCTTCCCCTGCCGCTCGGCAGCCTTGGGCTGAAGTCTGGACATATCCCGCGAGCACAAGATGCACTTGACATGCAGATACGGGGAATACGTCAGGACAGGAGAGGCAGCGGCATCAGGCAAACCCGATCTGACTTAAATGAGTTCCTCTTGGAAAAGTTATCGTACGAAATGTCGGAAACCCGTCAAGTCAGGAAAGAATGGCCGCATTCGAATACAGTCCGTCAATGGCCTGTTGCCGCACCTTTCCCAAGGATCATTTCAGGTAATTCACCATATCAAAGGCGCCTGACGGGGCCGGTTCAATTTTTCAAGAATCTCCTCGGCACATGGAAGTTGGACTCAACAGCCGCGATCGTGCTCCTTGGAATGGACCAAGATGAACAATTTTTCGTGGAGAGCTTGCTGAACGGGCAAGTTCTGCTCAAGGGACGAGATATCAAGGATCGGATTGCATATTTGTATCTGATTCGCAAGACACTGTCGGCGTTGTTTCAAGATGAAAGCGTTGAGAATCAGTGGCTTCGAGAGCCGCACACTCTGCTGAACGAGCAATCGCCTATGGATTTGATGATGGACGGATCAATGGAAAATCTTTTGCTTGTGAAGGAATATGTCGAAGCGGCAGCGGGGCTTTGAAAGTGTTAGAAGAAGTTGTCAGATGTCAACGTAAAGAAGTCTTATTTCGGTTCGCAAGCTATCGTGCGGACGACGAATTTCTGAGCGGCGAGGAGATGGATTCTGAGCAGATATCAGAGATGAAAGAATTCTTGGGTTCACGAGGAATGTCCCATTCTCTCGAAAATTTTATTAACGCGCCATTTGAGCGGAAGCGGCAGTTCGGCAAATCCGGATTCTACAAAACGCGTTTTTCCGACGGTTCCTTTCCTGTCGTGTACTTCGCCCTAAAGCCAGAGACGGCGGAGGCAGAGGTTCGCTATCATTTCTGCGAGAAGTTCTCCGGCAAGCCAAGTGGAAATAGAATCGCATGGTACTACTGTTTCATTTGTGACTTCCAAGGTTTTATGAAAGATCTGCGGCCCATGCAAACGAAGTGGCCCGACTTGATGCACCCGGATGATTACGAGTTCTGCAACCGTTTGGGAGCTGAAGCTGTTTCTGAGAATTTAGACGGTTTGCTGGCCCCTTCGGTTCGCAAATCGGGTGGTATCAATGTGCCGGCATTTGCCAAGCGGGCATTAAGAAATCCTCGTAAACATTCGTTGGTACAAATTCGGTGCAATGTAACTTACGATATAAAAGCGGACTGATTGAAAGCCGCGAAGCCCTGCGAAAGTATGGCCGTTCAACAGGCAGCACCGCCCATGCGAGTTTCAACATCAATCGGGATATCAATCTAGTAGTCCGTCATTGTTGAATTGACAGTTAAAGGGAATGCAGTTTAATGTGCGCGTCTCGGGCTGTAAACCGCTGTTTGACTAGGGCCGGGTTGGCGTTGAGCGCCTTCTGCCATGCCGGAACCTCACGGCAGAGCATCTCCCAGTCGGGGATGCGCCGGGACAGGCGCTGACGGCTCAGCACGCTGATTTCGCTCTCGGGGATGTTCAGCCGGGTGCCGTGTTTCGGCGTGTGGTGAACCTCGAAACGGTCGCAGATCCTGCCCGCCTGGTCCGGCAGGAAAGCGTAGTAAAGACTCGCCGGCTTATGCATGTTAAAGTTGTCCATGGCTGGCACGATCTTTTTGCCGGGGAAGTGAACGTCGGCGATGTCCCTGAGGAGTCCGGCGAAATCTTTCTTCGTCCGGCGGTCGGTAATTTTGACATGCCCTGAACTGAAAGCGGCGCATGAACCATGAACAGATTGGCCATCCCGTTGCGCTCGTATTCGCAGTCGAAGCGCACCGGTCGGCCGGGAGCGGCCGGCAAAACCGTGCGGGCCTTTTTCGTCTGCTGCTTGGTCGCCTCGGCTGTGCAAACCAGAAACTCGTCTTCGCTGAAGTCATGTCGGTGGCGGCGCATACCTGTTCAAGGCAGCGTTCCGCGAACGGCAATCCACTGACATGAACGCAGCCGCAGATATCTACGTGGGCGATCCAGTCCAGCGCGTCGGCATCGTACAGCCAGCCCGCTCCCAGAACCAAATTTGTTCCCTGATTCCAAATGTAAAGCGCATAACCCTGACGCCGCGCCGCCACCTTGACCGCGTCTTGCAGGGGCCTCTTCATCCGGCCGGCGGGAACCGCTGCAAGACAACCGCGGCAACGGCGCCGACTATGGCGCTCAGGCTGGCGACCTTCACCTTCCACTTATTCAAGTCTTTGATGTCGGCCCTGATTTCCCGGCGTTCGGCCTTCGCCTCCGCTTGATCTGAAATAAGGAAGTCAATTTTCGCGCCGAGCGTGTCAAATCCGCCTTTCATTTCCGCTTGCAGAGTGTCTATCCGCCCGTCCAGCCACGCAACATCCGCCCTGCCGGCGGAGTGCGTCACGCCCTTCGCCGGCGCGTCCACGTCTATGTCTGTCATGTCGATTCCCCTTATTTGCCGTCAGAATGCCATAAAAAGACCCGACGCGCCAGAACCCGCTGGGTAATGTGTCAGCTCTCTACATCGTGCTTATCATCACGATACAGCAGCCGAGGCTTGCGAGCGGAAGAATCAGCCCGGCCCGCTTCATCGCGCCCTTCGCGAAAACTACCATGCCGAGCAAGACCAGAAAATAGAAAGCGATCATTCCCAAGCCGGCGCCGGGGCTGGATCATACATCACAGCGGGTCCTCCGCGATCTCGACGGCCGGTGTTCCAGTCTGAATATCCAGTCCTGCGCTGCGTATTCGCAGCGGGCGTTCTGCGTCGCGAAGGTCTGTTCCGCCGGCAGGCCGAGAGCCGACTCCATGCCGGTGATTTCATCCAGCTGCCGCTTCGTCGTCGGTCGTCTCCGGGAAGGTTCGCCCGCTCCGTTTAGGAAGCAGCGTTCGGACGCCGCGGTCCGGATCGCTCCCTTGACGCTGGTTGCCGCCTTGGTGAACCGTACGATATCCATTAACGAAAGTTCGTCCAGCTCATCAACAAGCAACAGAGTCGAGACCGTGGCCTTCGCTTCGAAAGGTATTCTCATTTTCGCATGTCCAGTCATTTTCTTGTCCTCTAATGTCCAGTTCAAGCCTCATTCCGCCGCCGTTCTGAACGGATTATGAGGAACCTCGCAACCGATCAACCGCTCCGCTGGGTTCCTGCAATTCTTGCAGAGTGTCACTATCCTCCAAAAAGTTCGAAATAAGCGATTCAAGATATCTGTGGCGTCTTTTACTCATGAAACCAAGGTTGGCTTCAAGGTGGTCGCAGAACGTCATGAGTTCATCGACCTTGGCGACGATACGATGCTGTTCGGCGAGAGGCGGGAGGGGGAATGGCGAGTTTGCAAAATACTCCTTTGGGACACGTTTCTGACCGGCCGTTCCAGTCATCTTGGAGATACCATTTTCAATAAAGAGTGACGACTTTAGAAACAGCAATATGTAATTTGCGTTCATCAGGACTGGACGAATGACGTGAAGTTCGGTAGTTCCACTTCCAATGCCGCCTGCCAAATTCCGAAACACGACGGATTTACGATTCTCGAAGCAAGGTGTGATCTTTGCCACACCAACGTCACCTTCCGCAAAATGCGTGTAGCCCTTCTTTATCTCACCCCAAGGACGATTCTTGTGAGCATTGGTTTTTCCCCATTCATCCGGGATTAATGGCATCGGGACAAAAGATGCGATGCGATCGTCACCAATTCGGTTTCGCGGGCTCAGCACGCCAAGATCTGCGATCCGTGTCAAAATCCAGGTTCGTGGTAGCGGGAACGGATAATCGTTGGTGCTGAACGATTCAGGGAGTGCCAGACCTTTCGTTTTACGGGGATGCGCCGGCCGCGCCTTCTCCGCCGCGATTCGCTTCAGCAGTTCCGATGCCGGCTCATCCGCCGGGTCCTGCTCGGCTAGCTTCCCCCGAACGGCGAGATCGAGAATACTCTGGCGAAGTTGCTTTATCTGATCGGCCCGGCTTGTCAGGGCCGGGAGCGCCTTTATGGCAAAACGGGCATGAGAGCGAAAGGTGGAAAGGTCCGTATCCAGCCTGCTCAGCCGGCAAAGGCTGGCTTTGGTCAGACGGTCCCGGTTTTCCTCGCGCTTTTCCCGCGACGCTTCGAGCCGGTCGCAAAGCGTCATGAGTTCATCGACCTTGGCGACGATACGGTGCTGTTCGGCTAGGGGCGGGAAGGGAATCAAGATATTTGAAATTGATTCGCGATTGAGCGTTGCACCTTTAACTGCTCCTATTGTTTTTCCCGACCGAGCGAAAAATGGGAGAAACATAAACAAGTAGGGGTCAATGTCATTAACGTGAGGTTTTATAGAAATAATTGCTTCGTTAAAGTAAGCAGGCACTCCCAAACGTGAAATTTTCCCAATTGTTAGCTTGAAACTAAGAATAATAGTTCTCGGTTCAGTTGGGGGTGATTTGAATATCCTGCAACGAGCTTCTTCACTCACTTTCTCCTTGGTCTTTACTATGGTCTTGCCATCTTGCATATCACCAATACAAACCCACGGGTATTCATTACCATCCCAGAATACTGGTTCATGCCTTGGTGGTGTTTTTCCTGCGGAGAATTCGGCTATCTCACCAAAATGTACCCATCTCCAATTTTTTGGAATTCGGAAAGGCGGACTCGTTACGGGAGAAATAATCTTTTGCCTCCTGATTGCCTTCAACTCAATCAGCCGCGCCTTCTCCGCTGCGATCCGCTTCAGCAGTTCCGATGCCGGTAAATCCGCCGGGTCCTGCTCCGCCAGCTTTCCCCGAACGGCAAGGTCAAGCACGAAGCGGCGCAGGCGGGGAGCGGCTTCGGGCGCGTCCGCTGCGCGGGCGTAGAAAGAGAGCAGACGTTCAGCGGGATTCATGTCGCCGGCAGCCCCGGCTTGTCGTGCATGGCCTGCACCCCGGCGCGCGGGGCAGGCGGGTCGTTCCAAGCATAGTCCCGGGCATCTTCGGGAACGATGCTGCCATAAACATTGGCCAAGACGTTGCGGAAACCGATAATCTTAGGCAGGTCGGGGATTCGGTCCGCATGTTCGGGAGGGCCTTTGTGCAAGCGGTTCAACGCCTACCCAATGATCTCGAACTTGCGCTCGACAGCGACCTGGGTCCGTCGATCCTGAAGCCAGGCGTCGCGATCCATGTCCTCAATGAAGCGCTCTATATCGGCTCCCGCCTGTTCGACATCCCACAACGGGACGCGAGGATCACGGCGCATAGACGAATTCGCGGGACTTATCGATGGCCGCGCGCAGATAGGGGTTGCTGATTGCGCGGGTTTCGAGCAGGTCGACAGGACGGCCAAGCGTCTCCCGCAAGGCCTCGGCAAGATTGAAACGCCGGTGGAACGGCCGCAGGTCGCTGTCGGGATCGAATTCGACCAGGAAGTCGGCGTCGCTTGTGGCGGGATCGAAATCCGCGCCCCGCGCCGCCGAACCGAACACTTCCAGACGCACTACATCGTAGCGGCGGCATAGTTCCGCCAACTCGTTTTTCTTTTCAGCAATGGCGGCGTGCATGAGCAGTCCTCCTGCGCAGGCGGCAAACAATACCCTTGCCCGGCGTCATCGCAGCAACGCTTCCGACAGGGCGTCCTTCAGCCGGTCGCGCAACGATGCGACTTCGGCCTCGGCGGCGTTCAACTCTGCGAGCAGCGTCTCGGGATCGCCAAGGTCGGCGCTCTCCGTGTGCGGGTTCTTGATGTCGAGATTGTAGCCGCGCGCCTCGATGTCCCCGGCACTCACCTTCCAGGCGCGCTCGCCCTCTGTGCGGCCCTTGCGTTCCTGCCCGCCCCACCAGGCGGCGCAATCGTCGAGATGCTCCAGCCGGATGGGGCGCGTCATCGAATAGGCTTTCTGCCCTTCGGGCACAAGATGCTCCCAGAACCAGACTTCCCGCGCCGGTTCGCCCTTCTCGAAGAACAGCAGGTTGGTCCCGATCGACGCGTAGGGGCGGAAAACCGAGTTCGGCAGCCGGACGATGGTATGCAGGTTGCATTCTTTCATCAGGTTCTCCTTGAGCCGGGTCTTGACGCCCTCGCCGAACAGCGAGCCGTCGGGCAGAACCACAGCGGCCCGGCCGCCGGGTTTCAACAGCCGGATGATGAGGGCCAGAAACAGGTCCGCGGTCTCGCGCGTCTGGAACCGCTTCGGAAAATTGGACTCGATGCCGTCCTCTTCCTTGCCGCCGAAGGGCGGATTGGTCAGAACGATGTCCACGCGGTCGTCTCGCCCCCACGAAATGTATGGACGCGCCAGCGTATTGTCGTGGCGCAGGAATGACGGGTCTTCGATGCCGTGCAGCAGCAGGTTGGTCGTCGCCAGCATATGGGGAAGCGGCTTCTTTTCAACGCCGCGTAGGGAAGCCTGCATGCGGGCTTCGTCCTCGGGGCGCTTGACGTGGTGTTCGCGCATATGCCGGATTGCGCAGGTGAGAAATCCGCCGGTGCCGCAGGCCGGGTCGAACAGCGTCTCGCCGGGCCTCGGGTCGATCATCCGGGTCATGAAGGAGGTCACGGCGCGCGGCGTATAGTATTCGCCCGCGTTGCGGGCCGACTGCAGGTCATTGAGGATCTGTTCGTAGATGTCGCCGAAATGCCGGCGCTCGGCCAAGTCGTTGAAGTCGATGCCGTTGATACTGTTGACGACCTGACGCATCAGTTGACCTGACTTCATGTAGTTGTTGGCATCCTCGAAAACGGCGCGAACGACATTGGCGCGCGGCCCGCTGCCCGATGGAAGATTCTTCAATGCCGGGAAGAGGTTTTCGTTGACGAAGGCGAGGAGTTCTCCGCCGGTGACGCCCTCCGGGTCAGCGGCCCATGCGCGCCATTGCAGGCCGGCGGGGATCGGCGAGCGGTAGCCGTCCCTGAGCGCTTCGAGTTCCTGATCCTGATCGTCGATGATCTTGAGAAAGAACATCCAGCAGAGCTGGCTGATGCGCTGGGCGTCGCCGTCGACTCCCGCGTCTATGCGCATGATGTCCTGGATGGACTTGACCAAGGCGCTGACAGCCATATTCAGGCGGCTTCCCTGTAGAGAGAAGACTGAAGGCTGTGAACGGCCCGCTCGAATCCGGATTTCCCGCCGAATTCCCGGACCAGTTCGAGCGGTGTACCCAGCCTGTCGATAGGCGGAATTCGCAGCACATCGGCGTTGTCCAGGCCGAGGAAACCTTCATCGGCGTACTTATCGAGCAGGGCGTCAAGCACGGCGCGGGCCCGTTCTCCGTATTCCGCCGACACGCCGCGCTTCTTGACCTTGTCCGCCCGTTCGCGGCGCGTCAGCGGCTTGGCGTCGAAGGCGACGTGGCAGATGATGTCGAAGGGGTCGAGGTCCTTGCCGAGCTCGCCTACCAGTATGTCCATCGGCAGGCCTTCAGCCGCCATTTCCTCGATGACCGCCTGTTTCCGTTCAGCGGCATTCCAGCGTCTCAGAAAATCGTCCAGGCTCGCGTAGCGCCGTCGCAAGGCCTTTCTTGTGAAATCGCGCAGCGACTCGGTCACGAGTCTGCCGTTGTCGTCGAGATACTCCACACGTTCGGCGACGACGGTCGCATTGATCCCGTCGACATAGATTTTGAGTCTCTTTCCCTTCCCGCCTTCCGGAGGAGGCGGAAAACCGGGGCTGGGGAAAGCTGTCCCGTCATCGCCGGGAAGCGGGCGTCCGTTACCACCGGCCGGCGGCGTATCGGGCGGGTCGATGGGATCATTCTCTCCCGGTTCGTAGATCTGCACGGGTTCGCCGTCGAACTCCGGGTCAGCGAAATGGCCGGCAGCGCCGCGGAAATCGATCAGCGTGAAATAAAACTTGCCCGTGTCCTCATGAACGCGGGTGCCGCGGCCGATGATCTGCTTGAACTCGGTCATTGAACCGACTTTGCGGTCGAGCACGATCAACCGGCAGGTCTGCACATCGACGCCCGTGGAGAGCAGCCGCGATGTGGTGACGAGCACGGGATATTTCGATTCGGGATCAATGAAGCTGTCGAGTTCGGCTAGTCCCTCGGCGTCGCCGCCCGTGATACGCATGACATAGCGCGGATTATCTTCCAGCATGTCGGCGTTCTCGTTGATCAGCGCTTGCCGCATGCGCGCGGCGTGTTCCTGATCGACGCAGAAGACGATGGCCTTCTGAAAGCGGTCGCCGCTTTCCTTCAGGAACCGCGTGACCTTCTGCGCGACCAGCTTTGTGCGCCCGTCGATGACCAGCGTACGGTCGAAATCCCTTGCGGTGTAAATGCGGTCCTCGACCGGCTCGCCGTCGCGGTCGAGCTGATCCCTCTCCGGGCGGTAGCCTTCCACATCGCGGTCGATATGGACTTTGACCACTTTGTAGGGCGCCAGAAAGCCGTCGCGAATGCCCTGCTTCAGCGAATAGGAGAAAACCGGTTCGCCGAAGTAGCCGATGCTGGATGCGTATTCCGTCTCTACCGGCGTGGCGGTGAGGCCGATCTGAGCGGCTGAAGAGAAATATTCGAGAATCTCGCGCCATGCGGAGTCCTCGGCGGCGCTGCCGCGGTGACATTCGTCGACGATGATCAGGTCGAAAAAGCCGGTAGAGAACTTGCGGTAGACTTTCCGGTCTTCCTCAGGGCCGGTGATCGACTGATAAAGGCTGAGGTAGATTTCATAGGCCGTATCGATGCGCAGGGCGCCTCCGGCGTCGCGTCGTACGGTACCGGCTTGAGCAGACAGCTTGGCCATCGCGCCGCCGAAGGGGCGGAAATCGTTCGCCATCGTCTGGTCGACCAGCACGTTGCGGTCAGCGAGAAACAGGATGCGCTTCTTGCGCCCCGCCTTCCACAGCCGCCAGATGATCTGGAAGGCGGCGTAGGTCTTGCCCGTGCCGGTGGCCATGACGAGGAGAATGCGCGACTTCCCTTTCGCGACAGCCTCGACAGCGGCGTTGACGGCCGTGGTCTGGTAATAGCGCGGGACCTTGCCGCCGCCGTCGTCATGATAGTCCTGAAGGATGACTTCCTCGACGTCCGGGGCAAGGCCTTTCCAAGCCCGGTAGCGGGCCCAGAGATCGGCGGGCGGCGGAAACTCGTCAAGTGCAAGGTCCGCCTCGCGCGGCGAACTCGCTCCGGTGCGGTCATGAAAAACGAATCCGTCGCCGTTGGACGAGAAAGCGAAGGGCACATCCAGCGTTTCCGCGTAGTCAAGGGCCTGCTGCATGCCGTCGCCGACGCTGTGGGCATTGTCTTTGGCTTCGATGACCGCCAGCGGGATGTCAGGCTTGAAACAGAGGACGTAGTCGGCGCGTTTTGCCTGCCCGCGCGTGACCAGCCTTCCCCGGACGATGATGCGGCCCTTGGTGAAGCTCACCTCCTCGCGGATCTGGCGCATCGCGTCCCATCCCGCCTGAAGCAGGGCGGGGGTGATGAACTTGGTGCGGATATCCTGTTCGGAGAGGCCGCGTTTGTCCATGGCGGTCACCGGCGCGCCGATCCGGATCCGCTCATCGCCGCGTCTCCTTCCCGGCGGGGCCGACCGGATTAGGTGACATCGAACGCCAGTATTCCTCAAAGAATGGCAAAGCGGCAACCGGCCGCCGCACTTCACCGCGGCGACGGGTTCCGCACGGCAAGGCTGCTTTTCCTCTCGAAATGCGCATCGTATCTTCGCCAGTCTTATTTCCGTGCGGCTCTCTCAGCATTTTCGGACGACTCAGCGGGAAATGCAACCTCAAGCCGTTTTTCAAGACCATGCGCACTCCCGGAAGCCCCGGGACACGCAGATCCGTCTGTATCTTGTTTCCGATGGCATCGCGGTGGAATATGACTTCACCGCGGACCGGCCTTGTTTCTGCCGTCCGCCGGATATTGATTCAATTCTCAGGGCAATGCCTGGCTTCGAAATGGTTCACAGCGTCTGAACCGCTCTGTCCGCTCGCGCTTCGTTATGCGGTCTCCGCCGGTTCCCGGCGTATTGAACTCCGTCATTGCCGTCGCGAAAAAGCTGTCAAATCCTGCGGGCGTTGAATTTTCCTGTCGCGTTTCGAGGTGATCGGCTGAGCCGCGATTTTGTTATGCGGCTTGCAGTATGGCTTGCCCGGCTCGCTTGGATGGCCGCAGAACCAGAAATCCGTCTTGGACGGATCGCCGATCGGCCATTTGCAGGTCTTTTCGGTCAACTGCATCAGGTTCAGTTTAGGCGACGCTTCTTCGACAAGCCGCACGTTCAATGTGTCGGTTTCCGCATCCTCCCCGTCGCTGTCAGTTCCTTCCGGTAATCCGCTCTGGCCGGATGTGCCGGCCGGTGCCCGCGGACTTGTTTCGGTTCCGTCTCCAGGGCGGGTTTTTGCGTCAGCGTCTTCAGAATCTTCGCCATGCGGCAGCCGGTCTTTCTTCGGCTTGTCCGCCGGTCCGGTTTTCCGCGACTTTTTGGAGAGGCCCAGCCGGTAGATTTTTCCGATCACTGCGTTCCGGGTGACTTCGCCAAGTTTTTCCGCGATCTCCGCAGACGGCAGGCCTTGACTCCAGAGTTCTTTCAAGAGTTCAACGCGTTCTTCGGTCCAAGCCATTTCATGCTCCTGAATGACCGCGCGGTGTGGCGGCGGCGCTCGTGTGCTCAGCTGTTCAAGATAACGTCCTCTTGCCTTCATTCAAGCCCGGCCGGAGACAGGCCGAGAAAATTACCCCCGGACGCCGGAATCGCGTTTATCGGATTTGACTTGATTCCCGCTGTTTTGATATCCGGGCGGTTTCCCGGTCAGGAGAACACCGATGATCTCTCCCGTTATGCCGACTTACGCGCGGGCGCCCATGTCCTTTGTCAAGGGAGAGGGAAGCTGGCTTGTGGACAGCAAAGGAGAACGCTGGCTGGATGCCGGCGCCGGAATCGCCGTCAATGTTCTCGGGCACGCGCATCCGCGGCTGGCTGCGGCTTTGACGGAACAGGCGCAGGCCCTTTGGCACACGTCAAATCTTTACCGGATTCCCGAACAGGAACGCCTGGCCGAAATGCTGGTGGATGCGACGTTCGCCGATACAGTGTTTTTCACTAATTCCGGCGCCGAAGCCTGCGAAGCGGCGGTGAAACTCGCGCGCCGCCGCTGGCATGAGTCCGGTCAGCCGGAAAAGAATGAGATCATTGCCATGCAATCGTCTTTCCACGGCCGGACTCTGGCCATGATCTCCGCGTCCGGCAATGTCAAACACACAGAGGGTTTCAGCCCCCTCGCGCCAGGATTTTTCCAGGTCGAGCCGGGTGACATCGATGCCGTCCGCGAAGCGGTGACCGATCGGACCGCAGCGGTCATGGCGGAGCCTGTGATTGGGGAGGGCGGCATCGTCCAGCTGTCCGATGTTTTTCTGAAAGAACTGCGTGAGCTTTGTGATCAGAGCGGGCTTCTGCTGATTCTTGATGAAGTTCAGTGCGGAATGGGCAGGACAGGGAAACTGTTCGCGCATGAGTGGGCGGGAATTCAACCGGACATCATGGCGGTCGCCAAAGGAATCGGCGGCGGATTCCCGCTCGGAGCCTGTCTCGCGACCGCAGACGCAGCCAAAGGAATGACATTCGGCACGCATGGATCAACCTACGGCGGCAATCCTCTCGCATGCCGCGTCGGCAGGGAAGTTCTGAGCATCGTGGCCGATGATGATTTTCTCGGCGGCGTGCGTCGGCGCGCGGGTTTTCTGCGGCAAAAGCTTGAATCCGTTGTGGCGGCGTATCCGGATGTTTTTTCCGAACTGCGCGGTTCCGGATTGATGCTGGGTCTGGTGTGCAGGGTGGTAAACACGGATGTCATCGCGGCTGCTCACGGCCAGAGGCTGCTGACAGTTCCGGCCAGCGGCAATGTGGTGCGGATACTTCCTCCGCTTAACATTGATATGAAAGACCTTGACCGAATCCATGACAGGATTTCACAAGCCGCCGAACAGATCAGGTCGCGGAGCGATGCCTGATTTTCTCGAAATTTCAAAAGTCGATCCGGCGGACCTCAGGACAATTCTTGATCAGGCCGCCGGCATGAAGGCAAAGCGCGCGGGCCGGCCGCACGGTGCGCCGGACGCTGAATTTCCCATGCGGGGCCTGATCGCGGCCCTGATTTTCGAAAAACCTTCCACCCGCACCCGAGTGTCCTTTGATGTGGGGGTGCGTCAGCTCGGCGGCCAGCCGATACTGATGTCGGGCGGGGAAATTCACCTCGGGCAAGGCGAGGCAGTTTCCGATACGGCGCGGGTCATCAGCCGGTACGCGGACATCGCGATGATCAGGACTTATGAATCCGCCGCGCTGCGCGAGTTTGCCGCCGCGGCTGATATTCCTCTGATCAATGGGCTGACCAATTTGTCGCATCCCTGCCAGGTGATGGCCGACGTCATGACCTTTGAAGAGCGCCGCGGACCGATCAGGGACAGGCATGTGGTCTGGGTCGGCGCCGGCACGAATGTCTGCAACTCCTTTGTCGAGGCTGCGGCTCAGTTCGGATTCAGATTCACCTTTTCGGGGCCGGATCATATGGTTCCGGATGAATCCGCGCTCCGCTTCGCTGAATCCGCCGGCGCGGAAGTCCGCATTGAAACCGATCCGGCCGCGGCGGTCGCCGGCGCGGACTTGGTGGTGACCGACGTCTGGTCGTCTATGCATGATGCCGAAGCCGATAAAGATGAGCGCCGCGCGTCACTTTATCCATACCAAGTCAATGACCGGCTGATGGATTCGACCGGCGCCGGGGCATTGTTCATGCACTGTCTGCCCGCGCACCGGGGGGAAGAGGTGACTTCAACGGTTCTCGACGGCGAGAAATCCGTCGTTTTTGATGAAGCCGAGAACCGGCTGCATGTTCAGAAAGGTATTCTCAGATGGTGTCTCGGCGCATGAAACCTGCCGCTGACCGTGTCACCGCCGCCATTCGATCGGCGTGGCATTTCTGAACTTTCTGGGATCCGCCTCTTTTCCGCCGGGCCGGCGTTTCGCTTGCCGGTCAGTTCTTTTTGCGGAAGCCGCCGCTTCAGCGGCTGAAGCGCGTATCGGCCCTGATGCCGGCCTTCCTTCCAGAAAAATCGTGGACTCCATTGCAGCCGGAACCGGATTGCCTGCGGGCGCGGGCTTATCCCATGGTCCGGGAACCGGTTTTTTTGATTCCGCCGCCGATTCGGTCCCGGCGCGGCCCCGCCCTGCTTCAGAGACGGTCTCCTGAATCTGCGGTCGCCGGCGTGAGGACCGGGTGATCATGATCAGAGCCATGCCCGTGACGAATCCGGCGAGATGTATGGAATAGGCAATGCCGGAAGCGGTGAGGCCTGAATATGCGCCCAGAATATTCAAACCGGCCCAAACGCCGAGATATACCCATGCGGGAACCCCGAAGGTCAGGAACAGAATTGGCCAGTAGCCCCAAATTCTCGCTTTCCAGAACAGGCGGATTATTATTGAGAACGGCCAGATAATATTGGGCAGAAGCAGCAGGCTCATGATTTTCGCGCGGGGGAACAGCAGAAGATAGCCGCCCATGACCCCGGCGATCGCGCCCGAGGCGCCGCCGGCGCGCGTCATCGGGTCCGACTCGGTCACTGCGAAGAACAAGCCCGCTGCCAGACCGCAGGCGAGATAAAAGAGAAGGAAACGGACGTGGCCGAGCACGTCCTCAAGATTGTTTCCGAAAATGTACAGCATCAACATGTTGCCCAGAAGATGCAGCCATCCGCCGTGCAGGAACATGTGGGTGAACAGCCCGGACAAGGATATATAGGGCCCCGGAAACAGACTCCAATTTTCCCATGCATTCTCCAGATCGGATAACACTGGCTGATGATCGTCAAATGACGGCAGTCCGTATGTCAGGAAAAACAGGATATTGACGCTGATCAGCATCCAAGTGACATAGGGGCGCAGACGGCTGGGATTGATATCTCGGTAAGGAAGCAGCATGAGCGGGGCAACTGTTCTGGAGCGGACGGCCTCCACACTACAGACTGGTTCGGCTGCGGTAAATGGATAAGGCGCCGCCGATTCCGGCGGGTTTCAGGCCGGAACGTCTCCGTTGTTCAGTCATCGCATCGCCGTGCCGCGGCTGCTCTTCCGCGCGGCGCGGATTTGTGAAGCCCTGATCTGGCCGGTATCGGCTGAGCGCCGCACAGGGAGGGCGGTCAGCTCCGGTTGAAAAATCATTCCTGCGCTGAAATTCTCTCAAATGGCTTGCGCAGGCGGACAATGCCCCGGAGATGACTCGCGCGGTTACTGCGCTGCAGCAGAGATCAGGTCCGCGAACTCCCATATATATGTTCGCTGTGACGGTTTAAGGTGCGGCCGGACACGGCGGCGGGTTAAGTTCCGAACGTACGCATCCTGATGCGCAATGGGTTTCTTGTGGCATTGCACGATACTGCGAATTAATCTGAGTTATCTTGATTGAGGAGTGGCAGATGGCCCGAAACCTGTTGCCTATCGGAATTCAGGACTTCCGGACGATCCGGAGCGAGGGTTTTTACTATGTTGACAAAACGCCTTTCATCCGCCGGCTGACAGCCAAAGGACGCTTTTACTTCCTGTCCCGTCCGCGCCGGTTCGGCAAGAGCCTGCTGCTCGATACGCTCGGTTCATTGTTCGAGTGCGACGAGCCTCTGTTCCGGGGACTGCACATCCATCCTCACTGGGACTGGACCTCGCCGCATCCGACATTGCGGCTGAGCTTCGGCGGACATTACGGCGAACCGGGCGACATAGAAGGGGACATCATCGAACAGCTGGAGAGCGTGGAACGCCTGCACGGATTGGCGCCCGCCCGGACATCCGATACGGCCCCCAGGCGTCTTCGGAACATTCTTGACCGCCTGCACGCCGCCGCCGGCAGGCGGGTCGTGGTTCTGGTGGACGAGTACGACAAGCCGATCCTTGACATGATCGAGGATCCGGAGCGCGCGGCGGCCAACCGGGACTATCTGCGCGGCTTCTACGGCGTCATCAAGGACAGCGCCAGGCATGTGCATTTCGTCTTCGTCACCGGTGTGAGCATGTTCTCGAAGGTCAGCCTGTTCTCCGGTCTCAACAATCTGAACGATATCAGTCTTGATCCGCGCTACGCCGCGATCTGCGGCTACAGGGAGGAGGATCTTGACCGGATCTTCGGTTCAGAGCTGGCCGGTCTCGACAGGGACGAGATCCGCGCCTGGTACAACGGCTACTGCTGGCGGGGCGCGGAGCGGGTTTACAATCCTTTTGATCTGCTGCTGCTGTTCGATAACCGCGAGTTCCAGCCCTACTGGTTCGAGACGGGCTCTCCGGAGTTCCTGTTCCGGATGCTGTTCGAGAAGTCCGTGAGTCTGATGGAGCTGGAGAAACGGCTGACGGACAAGGCGCTCGTTTCCAAGTTCGATGTGAACGACATCGGCGTCGAGGCGCTTCTCTTCCAGACGGGGTATCTGACCATCGCGGAAGAGCGGAAACGGGGGCACAAAATCTTATACCGGCTGGACTATCCCAACCTTGAGGTCCGGACCAGCCTGACCGATGAGCTGCTCGTCCGGTTGGGGAAGACGGGAGACGATCCGGCGGAGTCGGGGCAGGAGTTCCGCGCATTGCTGGAAGCGGGCGATTTCGCCGGCTTCGAGGACAGGCTCCGCGCTTGGCTGTCGGGGATACCCTACCTGTGGCAGGCTAAGGCCGATCTCGCGCGTTACGAGGCTTGGTACGCGAGTCTTCTTTACATGTGCCTGCGCTCGGCCGGCGTCGATGTGAGCGCGGAGGAGGCCTCGAGTCACGGCCGCGCGGACATGGCCGTGCGTCTCGGCGGGCAGGTCTTCATACTGGAATTCAAGATGGCGGAGAGCGCGGGCGGCGCGGAAGCCGCGCTTGATGCCGCCGTCAAGCAAATGCGCGACCGGGGCTATGCGGAGCAATACCGCGCCGACGGCAAGAAAACATGCCTGATCGGCGTCGCCTGCGGACGCGAGGAGCGCAACATTCTCGGAATCCGGGCCGAGCCCGCGTGATTGAGATATCGGCGGGGTTTAATTTCCCGCGGCTGCCGAGAAACGGACCAACGATGCCGGTTTCGTATTCCTGTCTGTTTTAGGTTCACATATTTCCGGTGCTCTCTCAACCGATTCGCATGGCTGTGAATCGGCGCAGACCGCGCGCCCGGCGACATTGCCGTCTTACCCGGAAAGGCAGGGGTTCAGCGCGGCATTGATGAGGCGCCGGGTGTAGCCGGCTTTCGGATTCGCCAGCACTTCACCGGTCGGACCTGACTCGACGACATTGCCGTTCTGCATGACGATCACATTGTGGCAAAGCGCCTTGACCACTTTGAGGTCATGGCTGATGAACAGATAACTCAGATCATGCTTGCGTCTCAGATCGCGCAGCAGGTCAATGATCTGGGCTTGGATCGACAGGTCAAGCGCGGAGGTCGGCTCGTCAAGAAGAATGAATTTCGGGCGGAGAATCATGGCCCGGGCAATCGCGATTCTCTGGCGTTGGCCGCCGGAAAACTCGTTCGGGAAGCGATCCATGACATCCGCCTCCATCTGGACGTCCGCCAAGGCATCCCTGATCAGCGCCTCCCGTTCCTGAGCCGTTTTCCCGATATTGTTCACGACCAGCCCTTCACCGATGATCTGGCGGATGATCATGCGCGGATTGAGAGAAGAAAAGGGGTCTTGGAAGACCACCTGCAAGTCTGTCCTCAGCGGACGCATCTCTGACCTGTTCAGGCTTTCGATCCGGCTGCCCTTGAACTCTATCCTTCCGGCTGTCGGCTGCTGGAGACGAATCAAAGACATTCCCAGCGTGGATTTCCCGGAACCGCTCTCGCCGACGATGCCCAGCGTTTCACCGGCTCTGACCAGAAGCGAGACGTCGTTGACAGCGGTCAGTTCGAGAATCCGGCGGTTGATGAACGAGCCGTGCTTGATTCTGAACACGGTCCGCATGCCTTCACCGCGCATGACCGCCGGCGCGGTTTCCGGCAGCGGATCCGGCGCCCCCGCGGGTTCGCTGGCGATAAGGTGTTTCGTATACGGGTGGCTGGGCAGTGTGCGATTTTGACAAACTGCCATTCTCCACCGGATAAAACCGGTGCAGATGTTTGGTACAATTGCTCAATCAAAGAGTTCGGCGGCAATTTTTCCAACTGTTCCTTGCACCAGTGTGCGTAGTTGATGATGGCGCCCTGAACAGTTGCTGAGTTGTCTTCAACAAGCATGTCACGACTCCTGCAACAGATGAACGATGTCCATATGAGTCTGGCAATACATTGACAGATGTGTGACATTTTGGCTGTTCAGCGAGAAAGTACCAGCCTCGGAGAACACCAGACCAGCCACCGAGTAGGATGTCGTTGCCTTGCCAGATTCACTCTTGGCAACTGACAAATCAAAGGCCATCAATCGCTCCCTCGCTGCGGAGTGGTCTTGACCTGTCCCATCAGCGCTAGTGATACTCTGACTCATGCCGCCTTGCGAATAGTGAGGCCAAAACATGTGGATGGGAAGCCAAATACGCTCAGCTTTAAGTGACCGGGTCGGTAGCATTCGTCAGACGTCGACCCCGCCCGACCAACAAGCTCTAGTTCATCAAACGGATAAGGTGGATAGGGTGGAACGTCGACAAATGTATCCAATGGATCCGTTCCCACGTGGAAATCCAGATCCTGTACATCATGTCCAGCGCCTTTCAGTCGCGCAGAGATTTCTTCAAAATGGTGTCGCAGAAACAGGACAGTTGACCTATTATTATCGACTGTTCTTTCAGTCTCTGTATAGCTGAATTCAGTGGTGTGAATGGCTACCCCCCTCCTTTTGAGCGTTTGCAAGCTGTTTTCGATGAAATCAAGCCCTTGTTTGATTGACCCCAGATGTTCCAAAGCACAGACAGACCAACAGAAATCGTATTGGTCATCCAAATGTACTGGAATGTTGTTCATGTCGACATACTGCAACTCGACGTGTTCGTCAAAACTCGCCCGGTCGCACAAATTTGGGTGGAACGCACTGTCTATTGATCCAGTATGCTGCCCTGACTCCGCCCATCCCCGTCCAGCGACCTGCTTGGGGTCCAGGTCGGTGACAGTTACATACATGCACTTTGAGGCGAAGTAGGATGGTAGAGGTTCTTCTCCGCATCCGAAACCAATCCCTCGCCGCCCCTCCTTAAGAACGCCCATACCGTACATGTTTTGCAGGATATAGGCGAACTCCCACAGCTTCCGATGCGGAAGCGGTGCACTGTGAATTTCGTTCATCCAATAGCGGAACCAGGGACTTTCTACATCAGCTTGCGTGGAAGCTTTGGAAGCCATCACAAAGGGTTCAGTACTGTCGGGTACAGGTAAGCTTTTAACGCGATCATATACTTCCGCACCTATCGCAAAGCCCTGCTGTTTGACAGACCACTTTATCGCGTTGAGTGATTCAAGTTCCCTCCACAGCAGTCTTCTTTTGGATTTGCGGCTTGGAACAAGTCGGGATTTGAAAAATTGCTTTAGCATATTGTCTGGCTCATATGCCATATTTGTCAAAAGGGATTGCACACTTGATCGCACGATATAGGTGTCATCCTTGCGGCCCTCAAATTCTTTCTCAGTCAGCTTCCCCGACAAACGGACCAACGATGCCGGTTTCGTATTCCTGTCTGTTTTAGGTTCACATATTTCCGGTGCTCTCTCAACCGATTCGCATGGCTGTGAATCGGCGCAGACCGCGCGCCCGGCGACATTGGGGGATGTCCCACTTGGTGTTGAATTTGATATGGGCGGTGTTGCCTCTCCCCCGAGCACCAGCTCGGGGATTTTTGAAGAAAAAGGAAGCAATGCCATGAAGACCATCAGCACATTCCCCGACGCCTCCGCCAGTGCTTCGAACATCAACGCGCTCGTCGAAGAGGCGTACGAAGACGTGACCGAGAGTTTCGAGAAATTCTGTCTGACGACGGGCATCGCGTATCTGCGGCAGATGATGGACGAGGACGCCGAGCGGCTGGCCGGGAAACGTTAAAGTCATTCTCCCGACAAGCCGGGGCGCCGCTGGTGCCATGCGCGCTCCCAGGTCGGGTTCCACGGCGGCAAGGTCGGCATCGACCGTCCCCGGCTCCGTTGCAAGGCTGCGGGCAAGGAGATGTCCCTGCCGAGCTGGTAAGAGATCTCCGCGGACGGCTATCTCGACCGACAGTCGGTGAACTTGATGACGGCCAGCGCAGCGACCCGCAAGTTCCGCCGGGCGGTGAGGATTCCGGAGGCCGGGGTTCCGTGCGGGGCGGGCTGCGGGCTGTCGAAATCAGCCGTGTCCCGCCGGTTCAAGGCGTTGACGCAGGCGAAGTTTGATGAATGGATGACTTCCGATCTGTCGGAACTTGATCTCGTCGCGGTTCAGATCGACGGGCTGCATCTGAGCGACCGTCTGCTGATGATCGGGGCCGTCGGCATTGACGCGTCCGGGCGTAAGCGTCCCTTGGGCGTCATCGAGGGCGCGACGGAGAACGCCGCGGCGGTGCAGGCTCTGCTTGATGATCTGATCGGGCGCGGGCTTGATCCGGAGGGTTGTTATCTGTTCATCGTCGATGGAGCCAGGGCGCTCAGCAAGGCGATCCGGCGCACTTTCGGCGCGGACATCCCTGTCCAGCGCTGTCAGGTTCACAAGGGCCGCAACATCACCGACCGTCTCGCCGCGAAGCATCACGCCGCCGTGCGGCGGACGCTCAGGCAGGCTTGGGAGCTGGATGACGCCGACAAGGCCGAGCGGCTGATGCGCAGCCTGGCCCGGCGGTTCGAACAGGAGGCTCCGGACGTCTCCCGGTCGATACTTGAGGGCCTGGACGAGGTCCTGACCGTCTCCCGGCTCGGCCTGCCGTCAGAGCTGCGGCGGTCGCTGGCGAGCACGAACATCATCGAGTCGATGAACAGCACGGTCCGGCAGGTCTGCCGCAACGTGAAGCGTTGGAGAAACGCCGGGATGGCTCTGCGACAGCCCGCGGCCGGCATGATGGAGGCCGAGAAGGGTTTCCGCCGCATCAAGGCGTACAGACAGCTGCCCGTTCTCAAGCAGGCTCTCATCGAACATCGTCGAAAGAATCGGCTTGACCGGCTCAAGGACGCCGCATAGATAGTCGGCAGGCAGCATCGCTCATGCGGGTTTCAACACCAAGCGGGACATCCCCGTCATTGCCGTCTTACCCGGAAAGGCAGGGGTTCAGCGCGGCATTGATGAGGCGCCGGGTGTAGCCGGCTTTCGGATTCGCCAGCACTTCACCGGTCGGACCTGACTCGACGACATTGCCGTTCTGCATGACGATCACATTGTGGCAAAGCGCCTTGACCACTTTGAGGTCATGGCTGATGAACAGATAGCTCAGATCATGCTTGCGTCTCAGATCGCGCAGCAGATCAATGATCTGGGCCTGGATCGACAGGTCAAGCGCGGAGGTCGGCTCGTCAAGAAGAATGAATTTCGGGCGGAGAATCATGGTCCGGGCAATCGCGATTCTCTGGCGTTGGCCGCCGGAAAACTCGTTCGGGAAGCGATCCATGACATCCGCCTCCATCTGGACGTCCGCCAAGGCATCCCTGATCAGCTCCTCCCTTTCCTGCGCCGTCTTCCCGATATTGTTCACGACCAGCCCTTCACCGATGATCTGGCGGATGATCATGCGCGGATTTAGAGAAGAAAAAGGGTCTTGGAAAACCACCTGCAAGTCTGTCCTCAGCGGACGCATCTCTGACTTGTTCAGGCTTTCGATCCGGCTGCCTTTGAACTCTATCCTTCCGGCTGTCGGCTGCTGGAGACGAATCAAAGACATCCCCAGCGTGGATTTCCCGGAACCGCTCTCGCCGACGATGCCCAGCGTTTCACCGGCTCTGACCAGAAGCGAGACGTCGTTGACAGCGGTCAGTTCGAGAATCCGGCGGTTGATGAACGAGCCGTGCTTGATTCTGAACACGGTCCGCATGCCTTCGCCGCGCATGACCGCCGGCGCGCCCTCCGGCAGCGGATCCGGCGCCCCCGAGGGTTCGCTTGCGACAAGGTGTTTCGTATACGGGTGGCTGGGAGAGCTGAAGACTTGTCCGGTGTCGCCTTGCTCAAGGATTTCCCCGTAACGCATCACGCATACCCGGTCGGAGGTCTGGCGGACCACGCCGAGATCATGCGTGATAAGAATGATCGCCATTCCGTGCCGCTTCTGGAGATCCTTCAGAAGCGCAAGGATTTCGGCTTGGACCGTGACGTCCAGTGCCGTTGTCGGCTCGTCGGCGATCAGAAGATCGGGTTCGTTGGCCAAGGCCATGGCGATCATGACGCGCTGGCGCTGGCCGCCCGAAAGCTGGTGGGGATACTGCGAGAATCTGACCGCGGGATCCGGTATGCGGACCTCGCCGAGAAGGCGGACCGCCTTGTCCCTGGCCTCGGCTTTTGAAACCCTCCTGTGCTGCCGGATGATCTCGCTGATCTGATCTCCGACCCGGTAGATCGGATTGAGCGAAGTCAGAGGTTCCTGGAAAATCATGGTGATGCGATCGCCGCGGATCTTCTGCATCTCAATGTCGGAAAGTTTCATCAGGTCGCGGCCGTTGAATATCACTTCGGTGGCAGGGCCGGTTTCCGCGTTTTCGGCCAGCATGCGCATGACGGCGCGGGCGGTGACCGATTTTCCTGAACCGCTTTCACCGACAATCGCGAAGGTCTCTCCCCTGCTGACGGCGAAGCTGTTTCCCCGCACGGCGCGGATCCTGCCGCCCACCGTCATGAAGTCGACGGCTACTTGCCTGACCTCCAGCAGAGGAGTGTCCGGCTGCGCCTCAGCCACTGCTGTACGGATCCATCGCGTCGCGCAGACCGTCGCCGAAGGCGTTGAAGGCCAGCACGGATATGATGATCATTCCCACCGGGGCCATCATCCAAGGCGCCGCCGAGAATGACTGGAAATCAAGAATCTGGTTGAGCATGACTCCCCAGCTTATCATCGGCTGCTGAATTCCGACGCCCAGGAAAGAGAGAAAACTCTCAAGAAGGATGACTTCCGGAAGCTGGAACGTCGCCCACACGATCAAATGGGAAGAAATGTTCGGCACGACATGACGAAACAGAATCCGTGTGTTCGATGCGCCCACGGCTTCAGCCGCCCGCACATACTCCAAACGCCGCATTGAGATCACCTTGCCCCGGACCTCCCGCGACAGGTCCGGCCAGCGGAGCAGCATGAGAATGGCCGCGAACATGATGAATACCAGTAACGGGTCGGCCCGCCTCGGCAACAGGGCGGTCAGCGCCAGATACAACGGCAGGTCTGGAAACGCCTTGAAGAATTCAACGACGCGCTGAACTAGCAGATCATACAGCCCCCCGAAAAAGCCGGCGGTGATTCCGACCGTTGTTCCGATGGCCAGCGCGGCCGCCATCACCACGAACCCCATGAGGAGAGAAATCTGGGTTCCCCAGATCATGCGGGAAAAAACGTCCCGGCCCAGATTGTCCGTGCCGAGCAGGAAGACCCGGGAGCCGTCGCCGGCCCCGAAAAGATGCGTTCTGAAAGTGATGCCGAGGAAAGACCATTCGCTGCCCTCGACAAAGAAGCGGATCACGGTTTTGCGCTCCGGGTCGGGCCGGAAAGTGATCTCGAACGTCTCTGGATCCATATGTTCGGAATAGCCGTACACAAAAGGACGCTGAAAGCCGTTTTCGGAGTCGTGCAGCTTGATCCACTGCGGGGGCGTGTAAAGCATGCTCCGGTCGGCTTCCTGCGGCGAGTAAGGCGCGATGAAGCCCGCGAACACGCCTGACAGGACCACGAGGACGCATGCGCACAGCCCGAACATGGCATAGCCGTTGCGGCGGAACCGCCGCCGGACAAGCTGCCAGTAAGTGAGCGAAAAGGCCGCCCGCGCTTCAGCGTTCAACGGTTCCGTCATCGGTTTCCATCTTCCAGCGTCGCCTGCCGGACGCGCGGGTCCAGCAGCGCGAGGAGCAGGTCGGCGACAACGTTGCCGATGACGATTATCGTCGAGACGATCAGGAATATCGCCGCGATCACCAGCATGTCCCGGCTTGCGATCGATCCGAGAATCAGAGGGCCGATGGTCGGGATGCCGAGCACGATCGCGATCTCGAGTTCGCCTTTGATCATGTAGTCGAAACGCGTCCCCATGTTCATGATCACCGGATGCAGCGCGTTCGGAATGGCGTGGATGAACATGATCCGCCGAAGCGGCAGGCCTTTGGCGCGCGCGGTTTCGATGTATTGCGCGTTCATGACATCAAGCAGGTTTCCGCGCATCATCCGCAGCGTGTAGGCCTGTCCAGCCCATATCGATATGAGCAGGATCGGCCAGATATGCTTGAAGAAGTCCCAGAGCTTGCCGAATGACCAGTGATCCTGGATCACGTATTTCGCCGAATTCAGAGCTCCGATGTAAGGCGAATGCCAGACGAACGCCAAGAAATACAGAATGATCAGCGCCATCACGAATTTCGGAATCACGATGCCGAGGAAGGCGATTACGGTGGCCACGATGTCGCCGATCTTGTACTGATTCATGGCGGCGTAGATGCCGAGCAGCCCGCCGACGATCTGGCCGGCGATCAATGAAATGAGCGCAATGCCGATAGACCGGGGGAGCCTCGTTCCGATGACGTCAAGCACCGGCTGGCTGTGAAAGAACGAGTAGCCGAAGTCCCATGCGGTCACGATCCCCTTCACCCACAGTAGGTACTGGATCCAGACCGGTTTATCGAGGCCCAAGGCGGCGCGCATCGCCTCCGCCTGCGGCAGGAGGTCGTCCCGGCTTTGCCCTGTCATCCGCATGGTCTGGTTGATCCAGGTATCGACATAATCGCCCGGAACCGCGACGATCAGGCCGAAGGCGACGACTGAAATTCCGATAAGCAGCGGAACTGACGCCAGTACGCGTTGCGCCATGAACACAAGGAGTCCCACAGCAGGAAATCTCCGCGGTCGTCAGTCAGGGCGCCGGGCCCGGCGGCAGGCCGGGCCCGGCGATATGGTCAGTAGGTCGGTATGACGCCCGGAAGCAATTCCTCGATCTGCATATCCGCCTCCGCCCAGAGGCGCTCGCGGACAATTCCGTCTTCGGCCCATTCGAACATGAATACCGGTGTTCCCGGATGCGCGTTCCTGATTCTCTTGTTGATTAACAGCGCCGCCGGTGCCTGCGTCAGTCCGAGCGTATAGACGTTTTCCGTCCAGTTCCGCTGAATCGTCCTTGCAGCCTCCGCCGCTTCCGCCGGATCCCAAGTTTGCTGGATCAGATTGACCGCATCAACCATCTCCTGTTCCCAGTCGAACAGGTTCCGCTGGCCGTTATCGGCGCGGTGCCAGTCGGGACAGTTATCCGAAATCGGAACATAGCTGCAGGTTTCCCGGGTCGGAACCAGCCAGTGGTGGCGCCGCTGCAGCAGGTTGAATGTCCCGGCGTCCGCCACGACTTCTTGATCTTCGACTCCTTTCAGCAGGATCGCGAGTCCGATCTCCGCCATCATGGAAACGAACGCATCGACCTGTTTTTTGTCGGTAGGCTCGCTGATGTCGTAGACGAGGTCGATTTCCGCGTCCGCGCCGGTTCCGGGAAGATTGCGGATCCCGTTGCCGTCGGTGTCGATGATGCCGAGGGCGTCAAGCATCGCGCGCGACTTATCCGGATCATAAGGATGATACATTGTTGCTGACGCATCATAGTAAGGCGAGCCGACCGAGAACCCTCCCGTGTAAGGATAGGTGAAAGGTCCGCGTGCGATCGACTGGCCGATGGCGTCGCGGTCCAAGCCGTGGCTGAGCGCGACCCGGAAGTCCTTGGTGCGGAACAGGCCTCGGAGTTCAGCGTCAATGTCGTCTTCCACGCCGATGGTCTCCGAGAAGTTGAACTCCACTTCCCAAGACAGAACGCGCGGTCCGAATTGGGCTTTGGTCGGGGAGTCCGGCGCCCGGCTCTGCTTAAGCGCTTCAACATAGTTGCCGGGGTTTTCCATGTTCGAGAAGTCTCCGGTGCCGGCGACCGCCTGCGTCGTGCGGTCCGACCAAGAAGTCAGCTTGAAGTGCATCTCGTTCATATACGGCAGCTGGTTCCCGGCCTCGTCGACTTTCCAGTAGTACGGGTTGCGCCGCATGATCACGATTTCGTCGGGGCGGTGCACGACCGGCGCCCACGGTCCCATGACGACGGCGGGCAGCTGGTCAGGGGGAAGGGCCGTCCGGTAGCTTTCGTAGGTCGCTTCCGAGTTGTGCCTGGGATGCTTGTCCATGAGGATGTGGCTCGGACCCGGGCAGCCTTGGATATACGCGAGAGACTGCACCCTCGACGGTCCCTGCGGTTCGGCGAAGTTGAATCTGATCGTCTCCTCGTCAATGATTTCCAAAGTCGTTCCCTCGCCCATGCCGTTGGGCGACATCCAAGAGGACACGTTTTCGTCCTGAACATTGTCCTCCCACCAGAACTTGATGTCGGCGCTGTCGAACGGATCGCCGTCGGACCAGCGCGCGCCTGAAACAAGCCGCATGGTCAACTGCGTTTTGTCCATGTTCCAGTCCCAGCTTCTGGCCAGATTGGGAAGCGGTCCCGACTGGTCTTCGGCCTTTACCTGCCAGAGCGGGCCGACACGGACGAGACACTCTTGCATCGCCATGTTGATGCCGCCCCATCCTTGGTGCTGCCCCGCCATCCAGTTCCATCCTTCGGGACGCCCGCCGATGACATGGCGGAACACGCCGCCATACTCGCCGATGCCGTCTGACATCGCGGCGGTCAGGTGAACGAGCGGTTCATCAGGAAGGCGCTGATCAACCGGGGGAATATCTCCGCGGGCCGCCAGCTCGCTCAGGAACGGAGCCTCGGAATAACTGTCCAGCGACTTGTAGGTCCAGAGTTCCTCGCGCCCGAGCAGTTCGTACTGAAGGCTCGACATGCTTTCTTCAGGCGGCATCGCATCCGCCGAGGCGATTCCTGGAGATAACGCGGCCAGACTGGCTCCCGACAGCAGCGCCGTCCGGAGACTTCTCTTATAAGTGTTCATTGAAATCCTCTTGAGTTTCTTTGCTCGACGCTCATATGGAAACATGGTCAAGGCCCGTGTCTTCCGGTAATCTACCGCTGATTTCCGGCTTTCAATGCAATCGCCGCATTGCCGTCTCCGCCGCGAACATTTCTGCCGCGACGGAAGGCCGGCGGCCGTTGAGAAATCGCCGTCTCATGTTAAATTGGACATGAGCATATAAAGAACGATCGCGAGCATGCCCGCCGCTGCCGCGCCCTGATGTCCATTTCCGGCACCGCACCGGTCACAGCTGTCAGAGTTCGGACAGACCGGGAACCGGCAGGCGGCGTCGCCCCTTTGGCCCGCGACAGCGACATGAAAAAGAGCGCGCGGCGCGTTCAAGGGCGGCTGCTTCCGTTCCGGCGCCGGCTCTACGCAGAGGCTGTGACGGCCATAGGGCTCCACAGGGAACCGTACGCATGCTTCGGCAAGCTTGCCGAGCGGGGCGGATGCTGCGAGGCGGCGCTTGCCGCCGGCATGGCAAGCCGGCTGTCCCGGTGAACGCCTGGCCGGGAGGAACGGAAACCGCCCGCGGCCGGAGCGCGGCGCGATGTTCCTGGGCGTGCTCCGGACAGATGATTCAGCGGATTGCGGCTGTTACGCCGGCTTCCTGGAAGTGCCGCCCTCTTCCGAACGGCCCTTCGGATATTCATGCGTCGCTCCCCGCTGGCGAAAGCAGACAGGGCGGCTCGGGCTGCCGCCGCGCCGGGACTATCGGGCTTGCCTGGCTTTTCCGGTCTTTTGATCGACCGCCTTCATCGAAAGGCGCACTTTGCCGCGGTCATCGAAACCGATCAGCTTGACTTTGACGTCCTGTCCCTCCTTCAGAACCTCTGACGGATGGCCGAGGCGCTGATGATTGATCTGGCTGACATGAACGAGACCGTCTTTCTTTCCGAAGAAATTCACGAAGGCGCCGAAATCAACGATCTTCACCACTTTGCCGGTATAAATTTGCCCCACTTCCGGTTCAGCGACAATGGAATGGATCATTTCATGTGCCTTTTCGATCGCTTCGTTGTCCGATGACGCGATCTTGACGATGCCGTCGTCAGACACATCGACCTTGGCTCCGGAGGTTTCGACGATCTCCCGAATGACTTTTCCGCCGGTCCCGATGACTTCACGTATCTTGTCCACTGGAATTGTGATCGATTTGATGCGCGGCGCATAAGCTGAGAATTCGCCCGCCTCGGTAAGCGAGTTCGCCATTTCAGCGAGAATCCGCATGCGTCCCTCCCTGGCCTGTGCCAAGGCGATTTCCATGATCTCAACCGTAATCCCGGCCACCTTGATGTCCATCTGAAGTGAAGTGATGCCGTGCTCTGTGCCCGCGACTTTGAAGTCCATGTCTCCGAGATGGTCTTCATCGCCGAGAATGTCCGTCAGAACAGCGAACTGGCCGTCAGGCTCCAAAATAAGACCCATTGCGACGCCTGCCACCGGAGAGCGAAGCGGAACGCCAGCGTCCATCATGGAGAGAGAGGATCCGCAGACCGTCGCCATGGATGACGAGCCGTTGGACTCCGTGATTTCAGAGACAACCCGGACTGTGTACGGAAACTCGGCGGCATTGGGCAGAACCGCCTGCAGCGCCCGCCATGCGAGTTTGCCGTGTCCCACTTCCCGCCGTCCCGGCGGGCCGACGCGTCCGGTTTCTCCGACCGAGTACGGCGGAAAGTTGTAATGCAGGAGGAAGTTGGACCGGAAGTTGCCGTGCAGCGCATCGACGATCTGCTCGTCTTCACCGGTGCCCAGCGTGGTTATGACCAGAGCTTGGGTTTCACCTCGGGTGAACAGGGCGGAACCGTGGGCCCGGGGCAGCAGACCGACTTCACAGTTTATGGGGCGGACGCTTGTCCGGTCTCTTCCGTCGACTCTGGAACCGCCGGAGATGATGTTGCTGCGGAGCAGATCGGACTCCAGCTGCTTGATCGCTTCCGGCAGGCTGCGGTCTTCAAGGTCGGAGTCGGGAAGAACCTGCCTGATTTTCGCGCGGGCTTCAGCGATCGCGCTTTGCCGCATCTTTTTATCGCGGACGGCGAATGCCTCGGCCATGGACGCCGATCCTTCCTGTCTCACGCGCTCCAAGAGGTCAGAATAATCCGGAGGCTCGAATACGTAAGTCTGAACATCCGTTTCCTCGGCAAACTCTTCGATCAGTTCGATTACCGGCTGCATCGCGGAATGGCCGAATTGAACCGCTTTCAGCATTTCCGCCTCCGACAGCTCATAAGCTTCAGACTCGACCATCATGACAGCTTCTTTGGTTCCGGCAACGACCAGATCCAGTCTTTGGTCCGGGCTGATCTTGATTTCGTGCATGTCGGGAACCGCGGGATTCAGACGGAATTCGTTGTCCGAAAATCCGACGCGCGCGGCTCCGATCGGTCCTAGGAAAGGCGCTCCTGAAATCGTCAGGGCCGCCGAAGCGGCGATCATCGCCACGATGTCGGGATCGTTGACGAGATCATGCGAGAGGACCGTGCAGATGACATTGACCTCATTCCGGAAACCTTTCTCGAAGAGCGGCCGGATCGGCCGGTCGATCAGCCGGGACGTGAGAGTTTCTTTTTCCGAAGGCCGGGCTTCGCGTTTGAAAAATCCGCCCGGGATTTTGCCGGCGGCGTAATATTTTTCCTGGTAATGGACGGTCAGAGGGAAGAAATCCAGTTCCGCTTTCGGCGACTTGTCGAATGTGACGGCTGCAAGAACCGTGGTGTCTCCAAGAGATGCCAAGACTGAACCGTCCGCCTGTCGGGCGATCCTTCCGGTTTCCAAGACCAAGCGTTCTCCGCCCCAGTCCATGGATTTTGAAATGATGTTAAACATTAACTTCCTTTCGGCGCAGTTGCCGCCTGCGGCATGATTCCGATGCGGCAGGCAAGCGGTCTGCGGAGTTTTGTGTCAGTGAGAATCCACCGCTGTGGCAGTATACTCTCGTTTATCTGCGGCCCGGGCGCATGAGCCGAAATCCCGGTTCTCAGTGTCGAGGCTGGTTCGATCAGGAATCCGTCAACCATGAGTCGCTATCTGCGAAGGCCCAATCTGTTGATGAGCGTCCGATAGCGGTTTTCATCTTCGGCCTTGACATAATCCAAAAGTTTGCGCCGCTGGGCAATCAACTTAAACAGACCGCGCCGCGAATGGTCATCCTTCTTGTGTTTTCTGAAGTGCTCGGTCAGAGCGGAAATCCGCGTGGACAAAATCGCAACCTGCACCTCCGGAGATCCTGTGTCACCGTCAGCGAGTTTGAATTCATTAATCAATTCAGATTTTTTTTCTGCAGAGATCGACATCATGCGCTCCTTGTTCAGATATCGGCTTCAGCCGGGATGTCGTCCAGCCACGCCGACCGTGCCGCAGCAAGTCCATTGCGTCGATACACCTTGTTCTCCGGAATTGGAAGAGCAATTCATGCGCGATTCAGGCATTGCGGAAAGAATCTTCGGCAATCGGGTCATGATCGGGAGTCGCGCCGGCTGATCTGTACAGGACTTGTGGGCAAAGCTGCGCCTATTGTCCATGCTCTTCCGTTCGCTGCCGAAATACCGCCTGTCCGCCCCAGCTTGGTCGGTCATTATGACAGGCGTGCCGGACCATGCCTCCCGCCGGCTCCGGGCAGGGAAGCGGGCTGGTCGCCGAATGATGTCCGGATCCCGGGGCGGTTGCATGGATGGCATGCTTTTCGGCTGGGCCGCCTCAAGACAAGCGGCAGTCGTATATCTGGAAATGTTCCGGCCTGCCAGCTTTGTCCCCGCAGGTTCCTGAAACGCCGCTCGCCGGCAGCTTCATCAGCAAAATGCATATCAATTCAGTGAGTGTGCCGTCATACACAAGCTGGCAGTCTCAGCGAACACGCTGCCGCGTGAACGGCGCGGCCGGTAAAAACGCGCCCCGTCCGCGTCCGGAAGGCCGGGCTGTGCTCTGGATCAGCCGATTCGGTGGCCAGCGGCTTCGGCCTCCTGAAAGGGCGGACCTTCCATGGATGAAATGCAGCGAACCTTGTGAAAAAGGAAATTAGGGCTGAATTTTTTCCGGAACGCCGTTGAACTGGGAACATGGATGCTGACCGGTTACCTGCGGGGTTTTATCCGCAGGCGTTCGAACTCTCGCGAGTTGATCCGCGCATGGAGAGGTCCGCCGCTCATCCTGAATCAGAGCCGCTTCTGAGTCAGGCCCTGATGACAGACACAGCGGCGGCCGCTGCCGGCGAACGAACCCGGCTCCGAAAAAACGGCCGGGCGCGCGCCTCGGTCAACCGCCGAACACCTCGTCGACGCTGCCCGCCCGCAGCACGGAGCCGATCCAAGCGTCAAGCTCCTCGATTCCCGCCGAACTCACTTGCGCGCGCCTGGCCGGGGAAACGGACTTGAACTTCAACTCAAGCAGCCGGAGCAGCATTTCCGCCTTTCCTTCAACCCGTCCTTTCGCCTCGCCTTCAGCCCGTCCTTCCGCCTTTCCTTCAACCCGTCCTTCGGCCCGTCCCATGTTGATGAACTGCTCCGCAACCGTTGCCATCTTCTCCTCCGTTTTCTCCGGAATGACGCGCCGCATCGCCTCCTCGAGGCTCTTGCGCGGCATGTCGAACACTTCCACGACATAGTTCAGGAGATAGTCCCCGTAATGCTCATTGTCAAAGCCCGCGACGACCCGGTCGAGAAGATCCCGCTCCACGCCGCGCCGCCCGGCCAGCGCCAAGGCCAGAATGCCCGGCCCGACCGCCGGGTCCGACGACAGCGAAACCGGGTCCATGCGCCGCAGATCGACCAGCAGGAACGGCTCCAGCCCCCGCCCGATCCCCGCCAGACCCTCAGGGCCGGCGATCATCTCCGACACCGAAAGCGGCGCCGTCCACCGGCCGGTCCCGTGGTAGAACACCACCGGGACGATCAACGGCAGACGGGCCCGCGCGCCGCCCCGGAACTGCCTGTGCCAGATGTGCGCCGCGTAGCCGTGCAGCTGCACCGCCGTCTTCGGATCGGGATAGGATTTGTGCTCGAGCAGGAAATACACATCGCCGCCGCCCTCGGCCCGCGCGCGGAGAAGCGCGTCGCAGCGGGTGTTCTTCCCTTCCCTGCCGATGAGCTCCTCTCCGACGAGCGTCGGCGGCGCGGCCCAGTCGACGCAGGCCGCGGCCGCGGCCGGAAGGCAGCCGCGCAGCAGCGAGACCGCCCGGCCCGGATCGGACACGATCAGCCTGAACAGCGTGTCATGCTTGTTCGCCGGCAGAGCCATTCCGCTTATCCGGCGGCGGAAGGTTTCAAGGGAAATAAGGACATCCGCGCCCGTATACGGTCTGAATCCCGGAAAGACAAGGGGCGGATCCCGGAATTATGCGTCAGCGGAAAAGAAAATGAGCGGATTCATCAAAGCCGCCGAGCGGCGGAAAGAGAATTTCCAAACCGGCATCGAGGACCAGATCAAGAGCGGTCCCGGTCAGGCCCGCGCTTGCCGCATCCTGATTTCCGCCTCCGGCATCGGACCAGTCACGGCCGCCGCTCTGCTCTGCCAGCTCCCGGAACCCGGGCGGATCGAGCCGGCGGCGCACGCCGGCGCCGCCCCGTTCGCCCGCGACAGCGGCGCGAAGAAAGGCGCGTCCTTATACATGGAGGCTTCAGCGGCTGCGCGGTTCAATAAAGATATGTCTGAAGTCCATGACCGGCTCACCGAGCGGGGCGGGTGAGGGGGCCATAAGGCCGCCTTTATCGCCGTCATGCGTAATCCGGCAGTTTCAGCGAACACGCTGCTGGGCGACCGGCGCGTCTGAAGAAACGCGCCCCGTCCGCGTCCGGAATCCCGGTCTGCGCTCCGGTGCTAGACGCTGCTGCGCCGGTGTCCTGAACGGGCGGACCTTCGATGGATGAAATGCGGCGAAGCTGCGTGAGAAAGGAACAGGGGCCGAATTTTCCCGGAAAGCCCTTGAACTGGAACATGGAAGCTCAAACGGGCGGCGCAATTTTACCAAAAAAGCATATGTCCGGTCACCTTCGCCGGGCCTTCCAAGTCAATCTGATCTTGATGCCATTCAGATGCGTCCAATGAATTGTCCCTTCGTGCTGCAGCATGCCGACAACAATCCCGGGAGCGCCCTGCCCATCGGCAAATGCGGCAAGACGCGCGCGCTGCGTGGCGATGCGGCAGTAAACCGCTTCCACGCTCGCTTGGGAATCAATATGCCGGGATGCCGGGTGCCCATTCATTTGCTTCCGCCTCAAGCCCGGCGTCGCCTCCGTTGAACTCGTCGGTAATAAGGACCTTTCTTGCTGTGAAACAGAATGCGCGCCGCCTCATGGAAGAAACTGAACTGCAGATGGTCGTCGTTCTTACGGCGGACGCTCAATCGTATGACAGCCGTCCGAGGAGAGAACCGCCAAGCCGCGCCGCTAAGAGCCGTCTTCGGTAATGGACGCACTGACACCAGAGCAATCCCGGCTCCATCTCACAGCCTTTCCGTATGCTGCAAAGCTTGGACGGTCGGCTCGCGTGTCAGGCCGCGGACAGAGCGAACCGCTTGTTTGAACCGGTTCTCGCTGTATACGGCGCACTCTCGGGTTTCGGTTTTGGTCTCGCCGAGCCGGAGCCTAGCGGCCAGCGCAGCTTTATCGCTCTTAAATTTCGGAGAGCCGCGGCACGCCGCATCAGCGAGGCCGTAGCGAGCAGTCCGGGCATCGACCGAGGCTGCTCGAAAAAACGCCGGCAATTTCGACACGGCATCGATGTCCGACTCCGGGTGCTGGAAGCATCCGCGCTTCACCAAGTCCTAGACAGAGAAGTTCTTGACCCATTCTACGGAAGCAGCGGCATTCCGGGCTTCGGTTTCCCGAGCCGGGCGAAGCCGAAATTCGGACTTGATCCCGAGCCGGATGTCGGCACCGACGCCAAGCCCTTTTTCGAATTTGAGCGCGGTTTCCGGCTCAAACGGCGCCTGGACCGAGACAATCGCGCCTGTCAGCTTGGGAGAGCAACCGGATCGGCGCGCGAATTCCGCGTGCGAAATCCCTTCGGCCTAAAGGAGCTCCTCAAGAATCAACCCAGGTGAGACCGCACAGTCCGGACTGTATTTGTTGGTTGCTGCCGCCATCTGTCCGTCCGCTGTCAGTGATAGCCGACCATATCGAGGATTGTGATCGCCGTCACCCGCTCCGTGTCGATCCCCTTTGTCGTCTCTACGCGGAACCGGCTCGTGATTGGCTTTGAAGACGAACCTGTACGGGTGAAAAAGATCTACAGCGAACTGTCCGTCTCCGACGAGCTGATGCCGTCTGTTCAGTGGCGCGGTCGGTATCAATTCAAGGCCGTATGCTGCTCTGGGCGCCGCTATCCGCCTCATGACGGCCTTGACTATCCGATCCCTATAGGCCCCCTGCAACGCGTCCGCCTGTATCAAAGTTTCAACGTCCAGCGGGACATTCCCGCGTGACACTTTTGCGTAACGCCTTGCCGGAGGCTTTCACAATTGCTTCTTATCAATTGGCTATCATATGCGCAGAGTATTCCGTATGCATGGTCAATTACATCAATCTCATTCTTGCTGGCGGCCCGAGCGGCATACGCTGAACGGGAATCGCATTGCGGGCACACCGGCCAGGGATATATTCAACAGCTGGCAGCGGTTACGATTGATTCCAAGGCGTGGGGCCCGCAGCAGCGTGATTCCAAGTCGGCGATGCCGATGGGGCGGGATTGCCTGTCGCGGCGCTTGGAGAGAGGCGAAGTACGGAGGCGGCAATGACGTCAGATTTCTTGTCAGGGATACCCAAGCTGGGAGTGGTTGGAGTCTCTGGCCGGATGGGGCGGATGCTGGTAAAGACCATTTCCGCGAACAAGTCAGTGCGGCTGGCTGGCGTCACGGAGCGGCAGGGCCATCCGTGGATCGGCAGCCCGTTGAGTCGGAATTGTTCGCAAATCGATTCAGAAATCGTGGTTCGCGGCGATCCTGCGGAAGCTTTCGCCGAGGTCGATGCGATTATTGATTTCAGCACGCCTGCCTCAACTGTCCGGAACGCGCTTTTCGCCTCGACTGTCGGCGCAGTGCATGTGATCGGCACAACCGGGCTGAGTCCGGAGGATTCGGCGCAGATCAATCAATCTTCCAAGTCCGCTGTAATCGTCAGAGCCGGCAACATGAGCCTCGGGGTGAATCTGCTTGTCGGGCTGACAGAAACAGTGGCCAGGGCGCTGGGTCCGGAGTTTGACATTGAAATCGTCGAACATCATCACCGGCATAAGGTCGATGCCCCTTCCGGGACTGCGCTGATGCTCGGAGACGCTGCCGCGAAAGGGCGGAAAGTGCTGCCGAGGGAGACATTTGAACAGGGGCGGGACGGGATAACTGGTCCGAGGAAAAGCGGAAATATAGGATTTTCCGCCGTCAGAGGAGGCGATGTCGTCGGCGAACACGATGTTATTTTTGCGGGGCTGGGCGAGAGGATCTTGCTTCGCCACGTTGCGACCGATCGGACCATTTACGCAAGAGGGGCGGTCAGTGCCGCGCTTTGGGGTTTGAATCAGGATTTCGGCGAATACGACATGAGCTGCGTGCTTGGGCTGGTGAGGGAGCAGCCTGGATGACGAAAGGCAGCGGAGAACAATCGACATGATATGGGAATACCGTAACCCTTGCCGACTGAATTCCGAAATGCATCGCTTCATTCGCAGGCGGCGATTCAAGAGGATCTAGACCTATATGTCATAAGCGGGCTGAGCAGGTGCGATACTCTCTGTGTAACTAGTCAGGTGCCCGGCAAGCGTTCCCGGGGACGGGATCATCCGCCGACGGCGGTCATTGGAATATTTTTCGGAGGCACGGGATTCAGGAGCGGAGCCCGCTCAGGAATCGACCAGCCGGAGTTTCAGGTCCTCCGGATCCGCCCGGAGCGCGTCAAGGACGGGCCGGTCCTGCTTGCGGGCGGTTTCGATCAGCGTCCGCAGCGCCGCATGGTTCCGTGCGCCGCGCTCGCTCCGATAGCAGCCGGATATTTTCAGATATGCTTTCAGCATCCGCAGGGCCCGCTCGGCCCGGTTGTTCGTCGCCGGCACCGCCGGGTTCCGCGTGAACATCAGGACGCCCGCCCGATGATCCCGCAGCCGCAGGGCGAGGTTGAGCCCCTTGCGCTTTTTCCGTCTCCCGCGCCGCTTCCCGCCGGCCAGCGGCGGCAGCGCTTCGTGCCAAGCGACGGCGTCGGCGACGATCCTGTCATATTCTTTTTCGATCCGGTCCGCCGCCTCCGCGGACAGCGGTTTCCCGGCGCGGGCCGCCTCGTTGTCCTCATGCACGGCGCTTTGAAGCAGCTTGCTCATCTCCGCCGACCAGGCCTCGCCGTGAAACTCCGTCAGAGCTTCAAGTTCCCTCAGGATGTGAGGGATGCAGTGCGCATGGCTCACCCCGGCTATATTCCAGCAGGGTTGCTGGAAGTCATGAACCGCGATGCCGGTCGCGCCCATGGTCACATCGCCGCGGCTTTCGCCGAGACGGAAAAAACTGAGAAGCTCCGTGCAGACGACGTGTATCCAGCGGAGCTTGCCGTCGACGCGGACCCCGGTCTCATCCATGTGCTTGACGGCGGCCCTCGCCGCCGCCGCGCCGACATGCCCGGCGAAGCCGGAAAATTTCCCGGCGCCGCTGTCAAGCAAAGCGGAAACCGTTCCCGGAGACAAGGATGCGCCGAACAGGTCTCTCATCGTCCCGGCCAGCCGCCGGCGCGGGATCATCTGCGCCGCCGACAGGTAACGCACCGTCGAACGCACCCCCGGACCGTACTGCGCCGGGGCCTTCACGCCCTCCGGAAAACGGCCCGCGCTCACCGCCCCGCAGCCGGGGCAGACCGCCCTGTGAACCCGGTGTTCAACAGTCTCCAGCGCGACCGGCGGGATGTCCGCGACCTGCCGCCGGACATACCCCTCCGATGCCGCACCGGCGAGGGACGCGCCGCATCCGGCGCAGGAACCGGGATGATGATGCTCGACCCTGTCCGGGGTCTCGACAAGGCTCATCGTCGTTCCCTTATGACCCGGCTGCCCGCCCGGCCTGCGCCCCGACGAAGCTTTTCTCTTCGGCGCCGGCTTGGAAAACCCGTCGCTCGACGGCGGCTTATGACTGTTGCCGCTGTTCAGTCCCAGCCGCCGCTCAAGCTCGGAAACGCGGCCCTGCGCAGCCGCAAGCGCCGCGGCGGCTTCATCCCGCCCGGCAACGGCAGCATCGCGCTCGGCGGCGATCGCATCACGCTCGGCGACAGCAGCGTCACGATCCGCGACAGCCTCGGCAAGTCTCGCCTTGAGACCGGCTCCGCTGAAAGCCGGACCGGCGACCCTGTCCCGCGCCGCCGCCGGAATGCCGCCGGTCATCGGACCCGCTCCGCTGAAAAATGATCTGAACTCATACCCTGCGTATCCGCGGCTTGCGCCGTTCCGCTCAATGTCGTTTCTTGATTTCTTGACAAGAACTTCAATCACACGGACAAAACAGAATCAAGCGAAAAAATCTACCTGACTAGTTACCTCTCTGTAACGAAACAATGGAGGGAATCGCATGCCGACGGGTGTCCATCGGCGGCAGCGAATATTTTTCCTCGGCCAAGCGCGCTGCTCCGAGGCTGAAGGGCAAGTTCGCGGGCTGGAAAGGCAAGCCGCCTGCCTGACTTGCCGCTGGCGGCCGATGAACCGGCTGGAAAAACGCTGAAAAGCGGCAGCTTCAAGCCGCAGCCGGATTTGACTTGATGAATGAAAACAGGCAAATCAACTGTCGCTTTTGAGAACTGATGCTGGGCTGGTGAGCTTGATTACTCCTGTTCTGATGTGCGGCGGCTCAGGCTCACGGCTTTGGCCTCTGTCAAGAAAATCCTATCCGAAACAATTCGTGCCGCTGTTGGGAGAGCAGTCGCTCTTTCAAGCAAGCGCCAAGCGGCTTTCAGGAAGAATGTATGCGCAGCCGGTGATTGTGACGAATTCTGATTTTCGTTTCATTGTGACAGAGCAGCTTTCCGCAATCGGAATTGAACCGGGTGCTATCCTGATCGAGCCTGAGGGGCGCAACACGGCGCCCGCGGTGCTGGCCGCGAGTCTTTATATGCAGGCGCAAAATCCTGATGCGTTGATGCTCGCGGCGCCCGCAGACCATTTGATGCCGGATACCGCGGCTTTTGATGCGGCAGTCGCCGCCGGCACAGAACGCGCCCGCCAAGGTGACATCGTGGCATTCGGGGTAAAGCCGACACGGCCGGAACCGGGATATGGTTACCTGGAGTTGTCCGGATCCGCAGGAGGCGCGCCGGTGATATTGAAACGATTCGTGGAAAAGCCGGATGCGGGCGCCGCGGCGGAGATGGTTGACAGCGGCAGGTACCTTTGGAACGCCGGCATCTTCCTGTTCTCCGCGCAGACCATCGTGAAGGCCTTTGAAACCCACGCGCCCGGCCTGATGGAGCCTGTAAGCGAGGCAATGGCGCGGGCTAGGGCGGATCTCGGTTTTCTGCGGATCGCCGCCGGACCGTGGGCATCAGCGGAGGACATCTCAATTGATTATGCGGTGATGGAACGCGCGGACAACATCGTCGCTGTTCCGTTCTCCGGCAAATGGACCGACCTCGGCGGGTGGGATGCTGTCTGGGCCGAAAGCGGGCCGGATGCTGACGGAGTGGTCGCCGACGGACGGGCCAGCGCGATTGACTGCAAGGATGTGCTGCTGCGGTCTGAATCCGAAACTCAGGAGATTGTCGGCCTCGGTCTGGAAAGCGTGATCGCCGTTGCGATGCCGGACGCCGTTCTTATCGCTGACAAGTCCCGGTCGCAGGACGTGAAAAATGCGGTGCGACGGCTCAAAGACAAAAAAGCGCCGCAGGCCGAGCATTTCCCGCGCGACCACCGGCCTTGGGGCTATTTCGAGAGCCTCTTCGTCGGTTCGCGTTTTCAAGTCAAGCGCATCGTCGTGAACCCGGGAGCCGCGCTTTCGCTGCAGTCCCATCGCCATCGCGCGGAACACTGGGTCGTTGTCGAGGGCACGGCAAAAGTGACGATTGACGGAACTGAACAGTTCTTGAAGGAAAACCAGTCAACGTACATTCCGTCCGGAGCCGTGCACCGGATGGCGAACCCCGGGGAAACGCCGATGACGCTGATCGAGGTGCAGACCGGCTCCTACCTCGGCGAGGATGATATTATCCGCTATGATGACGTATATGCGCGGGACAGAACCGAATGACAGAATTTTTCGTTGCCAATTCTAACCCAATATTCACCGGCGGCTGCGGCTTAAACGGAAGTTGCCCGGCACTTTCCCAATTGCACGGTCAACGCCGCGCAATGCAGGGTATTCTTCTCGAAGAAAGTTAAAGCTGCCCCGCCATTCAATCCGCGATCAGTTCATGAATCTGGCTGTTCAGCAGCGCGGCAATCAGGATGAGAGTCAGGGCAGCCCTCATGTCCAGACACCGTAATTTTCCCTGAAATAATCTATGCAGGCCAAGTTAGCGCTGCGCCGGTCCTTGCCATCCAAAATTGCCGCGTACAGAGGTTCGGTTCCAAAAGAATATTCAGGAGAGACTACGGCGCCTTTCGCATTTACCCAAATTCCAATGCCATTGCGCGCAAGATGGCCTGAAAGCCAAATATCGTCCACCGCCCACAAAACCCGGGGTATTTCGAATGCGGCATCGTCAAAAAAATCAGGTGACACCGATACTCCGCCGAACCCCTCTGCGATATCCACATATCCGCTGGACATGAATAGGCGCCTCAGCGGCCGCTGGTTTTCCTTCAAGCGGGTGGTTCTGTAACGCGCTTGGAAGGCTGTCCGCTTCACCCAGTAGGAAAAATTCCGAACGCCTCGTGTCTTTCTGGCGCGGGGAAGCGGCCTGTGCCCTTCCGGTATCCGGCCGAAAAATTCCAAATCTGCACCGACATTGACGATACAGTCTTTCGGCCGTTCCGTTGTCGATTCCAACATCAGCTTCAGCCAGTTCCGCGGATAGAGCCGGTCGTCATCGCAGTAAATGACGCGTGTGTCGGTTCCTCTATACCTCTCTACGCAAGGCAGTACTTTGGTGGCGGGGCCAAAATCATTTTCGACCATATTTACCGTTATTCCTTCCGGTGTCTCGGGAACGCAAAATGCATGTCCGCTGAAACGGCGGTAGGTTTTTGGAACGTACAGTTCAACATGGTGGGGCCTGATGCTTTGGGACAGCAGGCGGTTCAATATATTGCCCACTGTAGAAAACCGGGGAGGAATGGTTGTCAGGGAAACCACGATTTGGGTTGAAGAATTCATCCGAAATCAGTTCCTCTAGCGAAATGCTCCGAGATTGTTAAGGGGAAAAAGGCAGCGCATCGCGGAGGTCAGTAGTTGGTCTTCATTGACCTGCCATCAATTCCACTGTTTCTGACTACTAGGTTACAGCGGCAGGGCAGTCAGAATGACAATCGGAGCAGGGTTTTATGTCCAGACACCATAATTTTCCCTGAAATAGTCTATGCAGGCCAAGTTGGCGTTGTGCGTGTCCTTCCCATCTAAATTTGCGGTGTGCAGGGGCTCGGCAGAAAAAGAAAATATAGAATATTCAGGAGAGACCAAGGCGCCTTTCGCATTTGCCCAAATTCCAATGCCGTTGCGCGCAAGATGGCCGGAAAGCCAAATGTCATCAACTGCCCACAAAACCCGGGGTATTTCGAATGCGGCATCGTCAAAAAAATCAGGTGACACCGATACTCCGCCGAAGCCCGCTGCAATATCCACATATCCATCGGATATGAATGGGCGTCTTAGCGGCCGCCGAGTGGTTCTATAACGCGCTTGAAAAATTGCCCGTGATATCCAATAGGGGAAATTCTGGATGCCGCGTCTCCGCTTGGCGCGGGGGAGCGGTCTTTGCCCCTTCGACATCCGGTCATAATGCGCCAAGTCCCAACCTTGGTTGACGATGCAATCTTTCGGCCGTTCCGCTGTCGATTCCAACATCAGTTTCAGCCAGTTCCGCGGACAGAGCCGATCATCGTCGCAGTAAACGATGCGTGTGTCAGTTCCTTTGTATCTCTTCGCGCAAGGCAGTACTTTAGTGGCAGGGCCAAGATCATTTTCAATCACATTCACCGTTATCCCATCCGGCGTCTGGGGAGTGCAAAAAGCATGTTCACTGAAGCGGCGATAAGTCTTAGGAATGTACAGTTCAATTCGGTGAGGTCTGATGCTTTGTGACAGCAGGCTGTCCAAGATATTGCTCACTGTAGAAAACCGGGGAGGAATGGTTGTCAGGGAAACCACAATTTGAGTTGAAGAGTTCATTTGGAATCTTATATGTCAGAATTCACAGAAATTGGCGGCGGAATGCGAGCAGAAGTCTGTCGCGACAGCTAGCATAACCTTTGCGCATCGCTGATGGTAGAAGATTCGCCCGCTGGGCGGCGGCAAGCCGAGGAATACGAAATCCGGCAAAGCCGGCGTCCCCTTGTGCATGTCGTTTACCCCGTGTTCCGCCTGATCAATGCCCGCCGTGAACGTGCCGAGACTTGTCGACGATAGAACGCCCGTGCGGCCTCGGTGCGCAGTCGGGCACCCATACCTTTTGGCTTCTTGTCCAGTGTGCTGCCGCCCAGAAGGTCAGAAACTTCCGTGATGCCCGAGGGCCAAACCGCCAGCACCTCCACATTTGTTTCCCAAGTCATCTGGAGCGCCGTGTCGACAGGCCGGTCGAAACACTCAGTCGCGGCGAGGAGTGTTTCTGCCGCAGTTCGGTGGACAAGCTGGGCAAGCATGCCGAGCGCTGCGGGCACCGGCCTGATCAGCCGCACCACGCCCTTTCTGGCCAGAACCGAACCGCCGTTCTCGCGGTTCTTCCAAGGGAAACGAATAAAGCGGCCTGGCCCGATTTCGGCCAGCGCAAGATCAAGGGCTTGCGGAAACAACTCAGGATCGAACTCTACGTCGTCCTCCAATATAAAACCAGCCTCGTAGCCGTCCTCGACGATCCGCTGCCATGCCCTCCGATGGCTGTGGAACACCGCGATTTCAGCATTGTTCAGGGCAAACGGATAGGTCGGCTTCCAGCCGATGCCGGGGTCATAGGCATTCCGCAGTTCCGGGCCTGAGGAGAGACCGTCCACCGCTGAAAGAACTGTCACCGTCATCGGCAGGGCGTCGCGCTGCCGGTCAACCTGGGCGGCCCGTTCCGTCGCTCGGTCGAGATGGATAATGTAGGCTGCGGTATTGTTCACGGTGGTTCTCTCGCCGTCTTTCCCATGTTCGCTCCTTTTGCCTTCACGGCGCATGCCCTGCAAGCTTGTTGTGCGCATCCTCCTCTTTTACGGGGCGAGTTCTGTCCAGCTTCATGTATCTTTCACTTGCAACGGGGTGCTGCAATGCTACGTGCACGGCATGATTGTGATGCGGATGCGCGGCGGATTGGGCAACCAGCTTTTCCAGTACGCCTGCGGGCGGGCGGCGGCGCTGAGGCTTGGTACTGAACTGGCGCTTGATCTGAGGGACTGGGCGAGAAGCCAACCTTTCCCATTTTATCTGTCCCATTTCACCGGGGCCGCAAAGACAGTGCCGCCTGAGCGCCTGCCCCCCGGACGCGGGATGGGAGCGGCGGAATTTCTCAGAGCGGTGTTTGGGCCTAAGCTCAGGACTTATCGGGAGGCATTACCGGGCTATGATGCGGGGATTGAAAGCGTCGCTGACGGGACGCTTCTGAAGGGCTATTGGCAGTCGGAGCGGTATTTTGCGGATTATAAAGCTGCCATCCGGGCGGACTTGCGGTTCGCCGCGCCATCGACCGGGGAAACCGCCCGGTTGATAGAGGAAATCGGAGATTGTCAGGCGGTCAGCTTACACATCCGGCGCGGTGATTATGTTTCGAACGCGAAGTTTAATTCACTCATGGGAGTGACAGGACTTGAATATTACAAAACAGCGGCGGATCTGATCGCCGAGCAAATGATGGAAGCCCCCGTCTTCTACGCTTTTTCAGATGATCCGGTCTGGGTTCAAGAAAACCTGTCTCTGCCCTTCGAGGTGCGCTTGGTCAATCATAACGATTCCGGCACGGCTCATGAAGATCTGCGTCTGATGTCGGCCTGCCGGCACCATGTCATTGCAAATTCCACATTTTCTTGGTGGGGAGCTTGGTTGAATCCGTCTGAGCGGAAATTGGTGGCAGCGCCGAAGCAGTGGTATGCAGATTCAGTGGCGGAGAGCCCCGATATCACGCCGGATTCTTGGTATCGAATATGAGAGGCATGGCCCTCACCCTGAAAGTTTGATCTGGTATGACAGCACGATCCAAGCTTCGATTGGGAAGGCTCAATTTGCGAATCGTATGCATAGCCTTTCGGTTCCGGCAGAAAAAATGTGCGGGAGGAAACATTTGTCAGCCTAACATACTGATACTATTGCAGAATAATTGTCGAAGTATCTGACAAAACCGCTTGTGATCTATAACCTCTATCTCCTTGTATATAAATACATTACAGTATAGATGCATATAATTTGCAAATTGAGCCATTGAGAATTATATCGAAAAGTTGAAGAAACACTGCATGCTGTGTTTGCGGGTCATGACACCAATCATATATGGCTTGTTGTCGGCCTTTAGGTAAGTGGTCAGGTAAATTTTTTCGTTTGATTATGGGGGATGTCCCGACTGGTGTTGAAACCCGTATGAGCGATGCTGCCTGTCGGCTATCTGCGCGGCTTCCCTGAGCCGGTCAAGCCGATCCTTTTGCCGATGTTCGATGAGAGCCTGTTTGAGAACGGGCAGCTGCCTGTACGCCTTGATGCGGCGGAAACCCTTCTCTGTCCTGTCATGCCGGCAGCGGGCTGTCTCAGAGCCATACCGGCGTTCCTCCAGCGCTTCACGTCGCGGCAGACCTGCCGGACCGTGCTGTTCATCGATTCGATGATGTTCGTGCTCGCCAGCGACCGCCGCAGCTCTAACGGCAGGCCGAGCCGGGAGACGGTCAGGACCTCGTCCAGGCCCTCAAGTATCGACCGGGAGACGTCCGGAGCCTCCTGTTCGAACCGCTGAGCCAGGCTGCGCATCAGCCGCTCGGCCTTGTCGGCGTCATCAAGTTCCCAAGCCTGTCTGAGCGTCCGCCGCACGGCGGCGTGATGCTTCACGGCGAGACGGTCGGTGATGTTGCGGCCCTTGTGAACCTGACAACGCTGAATAGGGATGTCCGCGCCGAAAGTGCGCCGGATCGCCTTGCTGAGCGCCCTGGCTCCGTCGACGATGAACAGATAACAGCCCTCCGGATCAAGCCCGCGCCCGATCAGATCATCAAGCAGAGCCTGCGCGGTCGCGGCGTTCTCCGTCGCGCCCTCGATGACGACTGGCGGGCGCTTACGCCCGGACGCGTCAATGCCGACCGCCCCGATCATCAGCAGACGGTCGCTCAAGTGCAGCCCGTCGATCTGAACCGCGACGAGATCAAGCTCAGACAGATCGGAGGTCATCCATTCATCAAACTTCGCTTGCGTCAACGCCTTGAACCGGCGGGACACGGCTGATTTCGACAGCCCGCAGCCCGCCCCGCACGGAACCCCGGCCTCCGGAATCCTCACCGCCCGGCGGAACTTGCGGGTCGCTACATTCGCCGTCATCAGGTTCATCGCCCATTGATCAAGATAGCCGTCCGCGGAGATCTCCTACTGGCTCGGCAGGGACATCTCCTTGCCCGCAGCCTTGCAGCGGAGCCGGGGACGGTCGATGCCGACCTTGCCGCCGTGGAACCCGACCTGGGAGCGCGCATGGCACTGGCGGTGCCCCGGCTTGTCGGGAGAATGACTGTAACGTTTCCCGGCCAGCCGCTCGGCGTCCTCGTCCATCATCTGCCGCAGATACGCGATGCCCGTCGTCAGGCAGAATTTCTCGAAACTCTCGGTCACGTCTTCGTACGCCTCTTCGACGAGCGCGTTGATGTTCGAAGCGCTGGCGGAGGCGCCGGGGAATGTGCTGATGGTCTTCATGGCATTGCTTCCTTTTTCTTCAAAAATCCCCGAGCTGATGCTCGGGGGAGAGGCAACACCGCCTGTATCAAATTCAACACCAAGTGGGACATCCCCTGATTATGTGTCGCCGTGTAATTGAATCCTTTACTGAGGAATGACACCGAGCAGAGCGTCACGATCCGCGACAGTGTCGGCAAGGCCCGCTTTAAGACGAGCACGGCTGAAAACCAGATCAGCCCTATCCCGCGATGCCGCCCGAATGCAGTCGGTAATCGGGCCGGCTCCGCTGATCAACGATTCAATCCTGTCGCCTGTTAATTCAAAGCCTCACGCCCCACAGCCCCTGTGGACAACTCTTGATGGAATTATCCTTGGTTTGATTCAAATGAGTTGCCGCAGCAAATCACCCAACGCCTGCTCGCACCGCATCATTCGGAGTTTTTCAGCCCGTCCATTAAACTTGACCTTGGCTGAGCTGTCTTTCAGCTTGCCGCGCTCATACTTGGGCAATTTGCCTACGACAGCAATGGGCAGGAACTTGAATGTTCTGCTTTGGGGAACGAGTTTTTCAGCAACACACGCGCCAGCCTGCAACTGTCTAACTACCTTATCCACATGCAGCATTCCTCTTTTCAATTCAAGCACCACAACCAAGCGATGAGGATTCTCACCATCGGCAACCAAAAGGTAATCGCAACGCGTCGTGCTTTTCGCCAACGGCGAGCCAGGCCTGTCGAAATCGATGACCAGCCGAGGAGTGGGCGCATTGGCCATTTTGACCTTGCAACCGTCCTTCTTCAACCCGCCTGTTATAAGACAGTTTTTTTCAGAGAGATTGCGACAGATATCTTCCAAAAGAACCGTCATGGCTCGCTTCCGTTGCGGCTTGTGATGTCGGCCCAGTCATTGTGCAAGGCAATTGCGACTTCATCATAACCAGAGGAGCACAGGCCGGATTCGTCAAAATGAAGTTTTTTGACAATCGATCCCTTGGGCCTGCTTTTTGGCTTGAACAGCCATGCGCCCACCTGATCAGGACGCAGGGCTGGTCTGTCGTTTTTATTGCCGCTTTGTTCCGCTTTGGGAACTTGTGATCGCAACACTATGTTGGTCAATTCTTCCAGCAACCATTCGCTATGTGTAGTGACGATCACCCGGATACCTTCCTCGACTAAAACGGCAAGCTGTCGGGTGAACTCGACTTGCATTGCCGGGTGCAGGTGCGACTCAGGCTCCTCGACAATAAGGACATTACCGGGCTTGATCATGTGGCGGAGATACAGGACAACGGGAGCAAGTTCTGAAACCATTGATGATGCGTTCGCCAGTGCCAAGTCGTTTTTCCAGCCGTGGGGCCGGTAGGCAAAGCGCGGATAATCTACATGGGGTGACCGGTCGATGCGAATAGATCCGTCCAAAATGACGCTTTCAATATTCTTGCCAAGATCCCGCTCCGTCTTTTGTTGGAGGTGCCTGATCTGATCGATTGTGATGAGTTGCTTAAGGAAGTCCGCCAGTACCCCGGATAGCATCGGTGTATGGACGGCGGGGCGAAGGCCCGCAGTAGGTGCGTTGCCAATCAAGGCACTGACCACTACGCTATGCGCATGCATAACTCCGGTCCGGTCGGCAGGCAAGTAATACGCCGATAAATGCAAGGGATCAAGCAACAGTTCCAAGAGTGTGTCGCTGAGAAATTGCAAAACCTCCCAAGACAAAAATTCGTTAAGGGGCGAATCCTCCTTCCGCTTGCTCAAGCGATGCATTTTGCCCAAGCGACGCATTCGCCGCCGAATCCGGCGCAATTCGTCTTCATCTTCGAAATTGGTCGGGATTGGCACTTCCTTAGGCACCATGACCGTGAATTTTGTCTCTTGACCAAACATAAGTTCATGCTGTACTAGGTTTGACGGGTCGTTGATGCGTCGCCGCATTATAATGTGCGGGTTATTCTTCTTCCCCCTGCGTATCAGCGCCCGGGCTTCGCTGACTCCAAAACACCGCGTGATTTCACTGGACAACAAATCCGACAGCTCATTGAATTTGGAGCGAAGCATATCGGCGACTAGCGAAGGCAAGACAATTTTGCTTTGGCCTGACGCTTCCGAATCTTCTGTACCAGCGAGAGATTCTAACACTTCATATAACGCTTCAAGGCTCTCTTCCGGCAGATCTTGGTCATACCAGCCCGACAGAAGCCGGGATCTTCCACGAAAATCTCTTCCCAAAGGATATATATCGCCGCTGAAGACACGGTGCAGTGCGTAGATAAGGATCGCAAGATAAGATTTTCCGGTATTGCTCGGACCGACGAATACCGTCAACGGGCGCAGATTAACCTTCGCCTCAATGATCGGCCCGAAATCCCTCACTTCAAGTTCGAGACCCCCGTCTCCTGTTTGTTCCGTCATTACCCGGTCTTCCCCAAAAGTGTCTCCATCATGACAGCAACTGTGCACCCGCAAGAAAATCGTTCAGTTTATGCGGCACGTCTATTAGGCTATCGCTTTTGAATTTTTCTGCTTGCTGATCAGCTCGCCCGTACAACTATGAAATGCATCACCGGGTTCAGCCGGCGGCTCTCTGTCAGAAGCAAGCTGTAGCAGATGCCGCGGGTGCCCCGCAAATGCGTTTCCGGAGGCCGGGGGTCATGAGAGCGGCGGGAATCCGTCGTGATCCAGCCGCTGGCCGGGGTTGACCGGCAGCCGGAAAGTTCAGCTCCGCCTCTTCCAAGCGGTTCGCAGGCGGTTTCAGCGGGCAGGGGCGTCAAGGCTTCATCCGCCCGCGGCCGCATCCGCAGCCTCACGGAAAGCCTCCGCCGGGGTCCGGCAGCTTAGGCAGCGGCGGGGGCGGTTATCAAGCGCGTCCCGCACCTTCCGGACCTCGGCGGGATCTATCGCCCGGAAGTCCGTCGACTTGGGAAGCTGTTCTCTTGCCAGGCCGTTCGTATGCTCGTTCAAACCCCGGTCGCATGAACGGTACGGGCGGGCGAAGTAAAAGTCTGCGCCGAGAGCTCGCGAGACCTCCGCGCATTCCGCGAATTCCTTGCCGTTGTCAGCCGTGATCGTGTGAGTCATGTCGGACACAGGCTGAAGACACTTAATGACCGCGGCCCCGGCTGAGGACGACGTCCTTCTCTCAACCTGTTGAAGCAAAGTCAATTCCGCCGCCCGGTCCGCATAGATATAACGGTGAATCCAGGTCGGACTCACCGTCATGACACCCGTCCTCGCTGAGCGGCCCGAAGTCTGCTGCGGGCCTGTCCGGACCTCAGACATATCTCGATGATCTTCCAGCTCATCGGCGACATCTTGCGGGGAACCGACGAGGCTTCCCGCCGCCGGGTTTCGGCCAGCCGCTGCGACTGGTGGCAGCGGCAGCCCCGCAGCCCGGCGTTGCGGGCGAGTTCGCGGACTGCCGTCGACTGCGAGCAGCCGACCTCCGCCGCGATGCCTCTTTGCGGGAAACCGCTTTTCTTCAGCGCCTGAAGCCGGCAACGGTCAAACCAAGTCAAGCAGTTAAAGCCCGACGGCATGCGATTCCCTCCGTTTTCATCATAGAGAGTATCGCACCCGCTTGATCCGCATACAACATGTAGATCTGCCTCAATCGCGGTCTACAGATGAAGCGATGCATTTCGGAGTTTGATCGGTGGCTCATTTTATTTCATTAATGCCTCAATAATACAAACAGAGGCAAGCAGATGACTGATTTATCTCATGTTTTCAACGGCATCACCGATCCCCGGCGCAGCAACGCCATCCGGCACGACCTTCACGAAATGCTCATGATCGCTCTTCTGACCGTCATGTCGGGAGGCGAAACATGCACCGATATAGTCGAATTCGCTGAAATCAAGAAGAAATTCCTGCTTGAGTTCATGGATCTGAAGCACGGCACGCCGAGTCACGACGCCTTTTCCGACCTGTTCAACAGCCTGAATCCGGTCGAGCTCGGCGTCGTTCTCTCGCGCCTTGCCCAGAGCTGGGCGGAGGGTCTGGGGGCAGCATACGGGGACGGCGTCATCGCCGTCAACGGCAAGACTCTGCGCCGGTCATTCGCCGACGCTTCGAAGCGGCAACCTCTGCATCTGGTTCACGCTTTCGCCTCTGACACGCGTCTGGCTCTCGCGCAGACCGCGGTCGACGGGAAGTCGAATGAGATCACCGCGATCCCCGCGCTTCTGAAGTTTCTCGACATCCGGGGGCGGACGGCAGCGGCTGACGCGATGCATGCGCAGCGGGCGATATCGGAGGCCGTGAAGGACGGCGGGGGTGAGTATATTCTCGCCTTGAAGGGCAATCAGGGCAATCTGCACAAGGATGTGAAACGGTATATGGAGAACCTCGATAATACTGAAAACATTCAGTTTTCCGAGACGCACAAGGAGAAGGGGCACGGCCGGATCGAAACCCGGCGGGCCGCGGTCTGCCATGATGTCGGCTGGCTGGAAAAGCACCTATGGCCGGGTCTCGCCGCTGTCGGATCCGTCTCTTCGACCCGGGAAATCAAGGGAAAGCGCAGCACCGAAACCCGGTATTTCATCATGAGCGAGAAGCGGGATCCGGAGCGTTTTCTCAAGGGCGTGCGGGAACACTGGTCGGCAGCGAACAGTCTGCACTGGGTCTTGGATGTCACGATGAATGAAGGTCATCTGCGAAACCGGACCGGATCCGGACCCGAAAACCTGGCCGTGATGCGGCGGCTGTCTCTCAACCTGGCGCGGGTCACGGAGGACAAGCGGGCTGAGTCAATGCGCGGCAAACTCAAGAAAGCCGGATGGGATCACCGCTATGCGCTGAGGCTCATCAACTCCGCCGGAATGCTGCCGGAAAACTGGGAATCTCAAAAGCGATAGCCCTAGAACGTCTATGACATCGAAGCTGGTCTACGCACAAAAAATCTTTAAACTCAGCAGAGTGATTTCGCTGGGGGATGTCCAGATGGATGTTGAGATTCGTATGAGCGGCACCACCTGCTTGGACATTTACGCGGCGTCATTGAGCTGGTCAAGCCAATTCTTTCTACGATATTTGATTAGCTGCCTGTTTGAGAACAGGCAGCTGCCTGCAGGTTTTGATACGACGGAAACCCTTCTCGGTTTCCAGCATGCCGGTATCGTTGTGGGGCATGCCAGGTCGCTGGCGGGTTCTCAATGTGGCAGGCAGTTCGTCGAGTCGGTGCTTGAAAGAAAATCCAATAAGTTATGATTCGAATTCTGAGAGTTCTTTATTTACCTTCGGGCATGGCGTGAATGGAACGAGCAGTCGCAATTCTGCCGTACGGCCGAAAGCTGGGCAGACGGCCCGGAAAGCTGCCGACTGCGGGACTTGACTGGCCTTTGGGCATTCCGGCACGATTGGCAGGCAAATCGCTTGCGGATTTGTCGCCCGATGATCATCTCATTATTTTTCCGCAGTTGGGCGGGTATGTTCGTCCGCACTTTGGAACCCGAGCGAAAGTTTCCATTATGCTGGTAGAGCCGGAAGTCGTACACGGCCATCATGTTAAATGGCTGAAACTGTTTTGGTGGAGATTTTTCCGGGTCTTGTGCGCAGTTGAACATTTGGTTGAGGCCGTTCCTAACAGTGTTCTTTTTCCGTTCGGCTCGACTTGGGTCCCGGATTGGCGGGAGGTGGATACTGCCAAGGATCAGTTGATTTCTTGCATCGTGTCAAAAAAACGTCGTTTGCCCGGTCATCAGCTTCGGCACGAAATTGCGGATTGGGCTATTGCTCAAAACATCAGCGTGGATATTATCGGGCACGCCTACAGGCCGTTTGACAAGAAAAAGGACGGGCTGGCTCCTTATCGGTTCTCGATTGTCATCGAAAATTCGGTCCAACCCAACTATTTCACTGAAAAACTTATTGATGCGGTTCTCTGCGAGACAGTTCCTATATATTGGGGCTGTCCGAACATTGATCGGTTTCTTGACACGCGCGGAATGATTATCTGCAAAGACAAAGATGATATACGGCGCGCCGTTCTTGCGGCCTCTGAAAAGTTGTACCAAAAGAAGCTTCCGCACCTGCTCGCAGTCAAGGAAAGGGCGGCGAGGTTCGGAGAGTTTGAGAAGCGGGCGGCTGAAGCTGTGCGGGCGGGATAGCATTGAAGAGCGGCTCGGCGCGAACCGCAAGGCGGCGAAATGGACGATTCACACACCGGAAATGCGGAACGGAAGATGGCAGACAGAGAAGAGAGCAAGGTCGCGTTGATAACCGGAGTGACCGGCCAGGATGGCGCCTTTCTTGCTGAACTGCTGCTGGAAAAGGGTTACCGGGTTCACGGAATCAAGCGCCGCACATCGCTGTTCAACACCAAGCGCATTGATCATTTGTTCGAAGGCGAATACGGGAAATCAGGACGGTTCATGTTGCACCACGGCGATATGACCGACAGTTCCAGCCTGACTCATACTCTCCAAGTCACCGCTCCTGATGAAGTCTACAATTTGGCTGCGCAAAGCCATGTTTCCGTTTCATTCGAAGAACCTGAATATACGGCCAATTCCGATGCGCTGGGAACGCTGCGGCTGCTTGAGGCGATCAGGTTTCTGGGGCTCGGCGATAAGGCCCGGTTCTATCAGGCGTCGACATCTGAACTTTTCGGAGGCGCGCATGAAACGCCGCAACGGGAAACCACACCGTTCTATCCGCGTTCGCCGTATGCTGCGGCCAAGCTCTACGCCCATTGGATCACAGTCAATTACCGGGAGGCGTACGGGTTGTTCGCCTGTAACGGAATTCTTTTCAACCATGAGAGTCCGCTGAGAGGCGAAACTTTCGTGACCCGCAAAATCACACGCGCGCTTTCCAGGATCAAGCTTGGAGTTCAGAAAGAACTGCGGTTGGGGAATCTGGATGCGCTGCGGGACTGGGGGCATGCCCGGGACTATGTGGAGATGCAGTGGCTCATGCTTCAGCAGGATGAGCCAGACGACTATATCATTGCGACCGGCCGGCAATATTCGGTGAGGGATTTTGTCATCGCCTCGGCAGCCGCTCTGGATATGGAAATCGTATTTGAAGGGAGCGGTGTCGATGAGGTCGGGCGGGATGCGTCCGGCCGTCCTGTCGTCATTGTTGATCCTCGCTATTTCCGTCCGGCGGAAGTAGACTCCCTGCTGGGCGACGCGGGCAAGGCCCGCGCGAAACTCGGCTGGAAGCCTAAGGTGGGATTCGATGAACTGGTATCAGAGATGGCCCTTGCCGATTTAGCGGCAGCCGAGGCTGAAAAGGCCGCGCAGCTGCGTCGGCACAACGCCGACGGTCCGGCGCAATGACGGCCAGAGTTCTGATTACCGGCGGCGCGGGCATGGTCGGGCGGAACCTGACCGGTCACGCGGCGGCCTCGAAATACGAGATCTTGGCTCCCGGCCGTTCCGAGCTGGATCTGCGCGACGAATGCGGCTGTTTCGCCCTTATCCGGAAATTCCGGCCTGACTTGATTATTCATGCCGCCGGCAAAGTCGGCGGCATTCAGGCCAACATCGCCGATCCCGTGGGTTTTCTGGTCGATAATTTCGACATCGGCCGGAATATCGTGATGGCGGCGCGCCGGGCGGAGGTTCCGGGGCTGCTGAATCTGGGATCATCTTGCATGTATCCTCGTGACGCCGAGAATCCGCTTGACGAAGACTCCTTGCTGTCCGGCCCGCTGGAGTCCACCAACGAAGGCTACGCGCTTGCCAAGAGCGCGGTAGCCCGCCTTTGCGAATATGTCAGCCGGACAGACGGGCTGATGTATCGAACGGCGATTCCGTGTAACTTGTTCGGTCCGTACGACAAATTCGATCCGGCTGTTTCGCATCTGGTGCCGGGCATCATCAGCAAGGTCCATCGCGCGTTGCGCGATGGAAGCCGCGAGGTCGAAATTTGGGGCGACGGCAGCGCCAGACGCGAATTCATGTACAGCGCGGACTTGGCTGACGGCATCTGGCATCTGGCGGACAAGCTGGATGAAATGCCGGGAATTGTGAATCTTGGGGTCGGCAATGACCGCACTGTCTTGGAATATTATCAGGCTGTCGCCGAAGCGGTCGGTTGGCGCGGGCGGTTCTCGTTTAATCTTGAACGCCCCGTAGGCGTGCGGCGGAAACTGGTTTCAATCTCACGGCAAACAGCTTTGGGCTGGTCCCCTTCAACATCTTTGCGTGAAGGCATCGCTTTGACTTATCAGTATTTTCTGGGACTTCCCGAGGCCGGCTGACGAAGGGTTGCCCGGCACGCGCGAGTTTCCCGCCGCGGAGGCCGCCGATTTCATCTATGAAAAGCGGGCCGATCACTGACAGAGGATTGAGCGGGGACCGGCGCACTGCCGCAGCTTGAATTCATCAGGACGGCGCTGATTCGTTCAGACTGATATTGATGACGCGTTTCGGATAGAAAATTCCATCCGCGGTCTTTCCGACGGCGACTGCCCGGCCGTTGCAGGAAGCCCAGGCGCATGCATTTTTTTGGTGCCGGCTCATGTCAAGCCGGACAGGGTTGCCGGACTGGATTCTAAGCGCAGCCTGAACGTCGCAGGCCAACTCTGGAATACCGCTGAGACCCGCTTCAAGCGGCGACATCCGCTCTTTCAGGTAAGAACAGGCGTGATCTTCCGCTTCTGTCGGAAATTCCGCGCACTCATTCAGTGTGAACGGCCCGGCGGCTGTCCTTATCAGATTCAGAACATGGCCGAGACAGCCGAGCGATCGGCCGAGATCACGCGCGACAGACCGGACATACCCGCCTTTGCCGCACTCCATTTTGAACTCGGCGACATCTGAAGATTCACGGGAGGAAAGTTCAAGCCGATAGACGGTCAGGGGCCGCGCGGCCAGCTTTTTGCCGTCGCCTGCCGCGGCGTGCGCGGCCGCGCGCCTGCCGCCGACTTTCACCGCGGAATATTGCGGAGGGACCTGCAGAATTTCGCCCCGGAACCGCTCCAGGGCGCTCTTGATGTCGTTGTCGGAGGGCCTGGCAGGCGATGACTCCATGATTTCGCCGGTCGCATCGTCTGTAGTCGTTGATTCTCCGAACTTCACGCGGAATGTGTAGGATTTCCGGGAATCCATCACATACGGGATTGTTTTCGTGGCTTCGCCGAAGGCTACGGCGAGAACCCCGGCGGCAGGCTTATCAAGTGTGCCCGCATGGCCGGCCTTCCGGGCGGAAAGCAGACGTTTCAATCGGTTGACAGCTTGCGCGGAGGTCACGCCCGCAGGCTTGTCCACGGGTAGCCAGCCGGTCACGTCACCGGTATCTCGCCGCTTCTGCCTCAATTCACTCTTCTTGTGCCGGATTCGGCGGGGCGATATCCCGCCTGACGGCTTCCTGATTGAAAAGGCGGCGCATATGGTCCAGACGGTCAAACATCGGATCGTCGACAAATCGAAGTTCAGGCGAGTGTTTCAGCTGCACTCTGCGGTTGAGAATTCTCCGGATTTCACGCCTTTCCCGGTTCAGTGCCTGAACCACTTCATCAGTCTGTGCGCCGCCGAGAGGCAAGACGTAAACCGTCGCTTTGCGCAGGTCAGGCGAAAGCTTAACTTCGGAAACCGTCACGGGAACGTCTGGAATATCGGGCACCTTCAATGATCCGTCGGCGAGCAATTCCGCCAAAGCCCGGCGCAAGAGCTCTCCGACGCGTTTCTGCCGCTGAGTTCCGTCGGGATTGTAATGAGATCGTTTCGACATGGCACCGGCTGAGTCTTCAATTCTGCACGAATCTAATGCCCCGGAAGAAAATTGGCAAAATCAGCTGTGTTCCCGAAGCCGCACGTCTTCGAGGGAAATGTCCGCTTGAAGAATTCAGCTGAAAGTCCGGTGAAATTCTGCCGCCGATTGTTTTGAACGCTGCCCGAAAAGCAAGGATGTCCGCGGTCCCGCTGAGCTTGACCCGGCAGGCGACGCTGACGGCGGCATGAGAAACCGTCCGGCGGCATACATATTCTTCGCCGAACGGTCCGCCTTGACTGTCCGGTCCGTCGCATGATCTATACTGCGTCCAGCCGATTCAAGGTCAATCAGCCGTGCTCTTCATTAGCAGTTTCAGAACGGGATCGATTTGCGTCAGCCGGGTGCTCCGGGCCTGAATGCGCGGAAAGCGGCGCTGAGGGCCGTCAATCATGTTTTGATCAATGGTGGACTTCTGGATTTTGATGCGTTCCAAGCCGGAGAACTGAGTTCCGCCGACAGGGCGATGGCAAGGCGGATCGCATTGGCCGCGTTGCGTCATGTCGGCAGGGCAGACTGTGTGCTTTCCAAGATGATGGCGCGGAATCCTCCGATTCGGGCCCGCAACATTCTCAGACTTGCGCTGGCAGAGATTTTTGTCTGCGGCACCAAGCCCCATGCCGGCGTGGACATGGCCGTGAGGCTTATCAGCAGCGACCGCCGTCATTTCCGGCTCAAAGGGTTTGTCAACGCGGTATTGAGGAAATCCGTCGGAGCCGAGGGCAGGTTGGTATGGAAAGAGGCGGAACCCACGCGGCTGCCCGGCTGGATTGCCGGTCCGGTCGCCGACTCGGACGGACTGGACGCGCTGCGGAGAATAGAGTCCGCCCATGAAGCTGATCCGCCGCTCGACCTCACGCCGAAGCGGGCAAGCGAAGCGGAAAGTATGGCGGAGACGCTCGGCGCGGAATTGCTGCCCAACGGCAGTCTGCGGCTGAGTCAGCCGGGACGGGTCAAGTATCTGCATGGTTTCAGCAGCGGAGCTTGGTGGGTGCAGGACTTCGCGTCCTCGCTGGCCGTGCGCCTGCTGGGAAATCTGCATGGACGGACAGTCCTTGATCTCTGTGCCGCGCCCGGCGGCAAAACGCTTCAGTGCAGCGCATCGGGCGGGGAAATCACGGCACTGGACCGGTCAAGGAAGCGGCTGGATATCCTGCGTGCTAATCTCATGCGGACCGGCCTTCATGCCAAGACCATTCATTGCGACGCGCTTGACTGGGAGTCATGCGAACAGTTCGATGCGGTCATCGTGGATGCTCCCTGCAGCGCGACCGGCACTATCAGGAGACACCCGGATTTGCCCTGCCGCAAACAAAATGACGGCTGGGCCGAAACAATGTACAGGACACAGCGGCGGTTGCTGGAAAAGGCGTTTTCGCACGCGAGACCTGATGGCCGTATTCTTTATTGTGTCTGCTCGCTGCTGCCTCAGGAGGGAGAACATGTGGTGAGATGGGCGAAGGGAAGGTTTGACGCCAAGGCGGTGAAGGTCAACTGCGCTGCGATTGGCGCGTGCCCGTCTTGGCAGACTCCCGAGGGCGGTCTGCGCACGCGGCCGGATTATTGGCCGGGCAGAGGCGGCATGGATGGATTTTACGCGGCGGCGCTTGTTCGGCGCGCCGCGGCCCGAGTGCGTTCCGGCATCCAGCCTTTAACGTCAGACACATAATATCAGGGGAAGCTCGCCGGGAAACATGGCTGGTTCGGAGAACTTTTCCGGCTCGCATCAAAGCGCAATCGGGTCCGCCCAGCATCCATGTTCCGGATTTAAGAGCATTTCCGGAAATTTGACGTCTGTTTCTCTTGGCTCAATTTGCAAATCGCATACATGGTCTTTCAGTTCCGGCAGAAAGAACTGTGCCAGGGGGGCATTTCTAGCCCGACATACTGATATCATTGCAGAACGGTTGTTGAGGTATCCGGTAGAACCGCTTGTGATTAATCGCCGTCTATCTTTTAGTATACAAAGACATTTCAGCATGAGCGCATACTATTTGCAAATTGATGCTTTCTTTTTTTCAGCTGCCCGCCGCATCATACTCGCCAGTCAACCGGAGACCGTGTGCGGTTTTTCTGAAAAGACCGAACGCGCCTCTGTCTGTTCAGGGCCGGGTTACATCCTTTGAAACCAATTGAAGGTGTAGCGTCGGCTTTCGGCGCCGGGCCCGCGTATTTTTGGTGCTGACGGAATTCTGCCAGCCCCTGTCGCATGGCCGGAAATCGCCGCAACATGCGAAATCCGGCGTCTCTGAGAAGTTTTCCACTGAAATCGGGCAGTGCGGCATGAATCATCATACGACACCTGGAATATATTACAATCAGAACAAACCGTCACGGAACGGCGCCTTGGCCTCAAAAAATATTGCTTACTCGCGACTTGATCGTTATGCTGCGATTATACGGCTTGTTTGAAATCATCGGTTTGTGCTTGCCGGAACAAAATGCGCTTTATCGCGGATTCCTAGAGTCCAAAAAGGAGGAAGTTATGAAAGTACGCAATATAATTACAACAGGGGGCTCGCTTCTGCTTGCCATCGGTTCCAGCTTGTTTGCTCCGACTTTCGCCGAGGAAATCACCGTCAAATTGTGGTCGCGCGCTGACCGGTCAGGTCCAATGCGCGCAGGCAACATCGTTAACGCCGCAGATCAAGTGAACAATATCTTGGCTGCGGCAGGATCTGACAAGCGTGTGATTATTGACTTGATTGAGACGAATGCGAAGGGATTCGATGCCGATGCCCTTGACCTGTTGAAAGCCCACTCTGTCGGCGACACGCCGGATATCATCGTGGCGGCGCATGAGTGGATCGGCGCGTTTGTCGAGGCCGGACTTGTGGCCAATCTTGAGGAGCATATCAAGGCGAACCCGGATTTGTATTCCGATGTCATTCCCGGGCTTTGGGATTCAGTGAAATACAAAGGCGAAAGATACGGGATCCCTCAGGACTCGGAGGTCAGGATGTTCTTCCTGAACAACGACATCCTGCGCACTGCGGGAAAGTCGGAAGAGTTTATCGCCTCGCTTCCGTCTGAAGTCAACGCCGGCAGCTTCACGATGAATGATTTCTGCGACCTCGCGGCCGAGGTCAAGAATTCAGGCGCAGCCGAGATCGGTTTCGTGCATCGTCCGAATGTCGGGCCTGATTTCCAGATGCTGATGGCATCCTTCGGCATCGATATCTATGATGAAGCCGCCGCCAAGCTGCAGCTCTCGCGTTCGAAACTGGAAGCTTTTTTGCATGGCTTGCCGACTGTGTCGCCAAAGGAGCCTTGCCAGCGGATATGACCACTTATTCATGGGACAGCGTTCACGCTGCATTCCGCCAGGAAAAAGCGATGTCGAAATTCCACGGAATCTGGAATCTCGGTCCGCAACTCGAAGCATTCGGTCTTGGCCCGGAAGACAGCAAAGCCTATTTCCACAAGGTGACATGGATCAATTCGCCGGCGGCTGAAAAAGGCGGCGCGCCCAAGAACCTGTCGCATCCGATCGTCTATGTTGTTGCGGACACACCAAACAAGGATATTGCGGCATTGATAGTCGCGCTCGCGTCTCAGCACGTGCCTAACACGAAACACGCGGTCGGGACGAACCATACGCCTGTCAATTACGGACAGGCGTCCATGCCTGACTTCCAAACCTTGGGCTGGGGACTGGTCGCAGGCATTCCGTTGCTGCAATACGCGGAATTCATGCCAAACAACGCCCGGATCGGACAATACAACGCAATAATCTATCAGGGCATTCAGGCGGTTGAAACCGGTGAGATGCCTCCTGCGGAAGCAGCCGATTTCGTGATCGAAGAACTCGAAGTCGAACTCGGTGACGACGTCATCATTCTGGACTGACGTCCTGTTTCCGGCCTGAATTTTTCGATGGGGCCTCCTCTCGGAGGCCCCGCGATTGCAGTGACAGCCAGAAGTCAATCCCGCAGACAAGCGGCGAACGCGGCGGTTTTTCTATTGCCCGCCAGCGTTTTTCTTCTTGTGCTGCTGGTTCTTCCTATTTTCGTCGATCTAGTAGTCTGTCATTGCTATATTGATGGGTATAAAGAATGCAGTTCAGTGCGCGCGTCTTCGGCGGTGAACCGCTGTTTGACCGGGGCCGGGTCGGCGTTGCGCGCTTTTTCCCATGCCGAAACCTCGCGGCAGAGCGTCTCCCGGTCGGGAATGCGCCGGGACAGGCACTGACGGCTCAGCGCGCTGATTCCGCTCTCGGCGATGTTCAGCCAGCTGCCGTGTTTCGGCGTGTGATGAACCTCGAAACGCTCGCAGAGCCTGCCGGCCTGCTCCGGCGGAAAAGCATGGTAAAGACTCGACAGCTCATGCGTTGTCCATGGCTGGCATGATTTTTTTGCCGGGGAAGTGAACATCGGCGATCTCTCTGAGGAGTTCGGCGAAATCCTTCTTCGTCCGGCGGTCGGTGATTTTGACATGCCCTGGCCTGCAAGCGGCGCATGAACCATGAACAGATTCGCCGTCCCGTTGCGCTCGTATTCGCAGTCAAAGCACGCCGGCCGGCCGGGAGCGGTCGGCAAAGCCGTGCGGACCTCCTTCGTCCGCTTTCTCAGAGCCTCGGCTGTGCAGGCTGGAACCTCGTCCTCTTTGAACTTCCGCTGATAAACCCTGAGCACATACTCCATCAAGCATGCGAAGTCGCAGCTTTTCGCCGCCGGAATGCGCCAGCACCGCGTAAGATGCGGTTTCAAATCGTTTTTTTTAATGTCCTCCTGACCGTTTCCCGGGAAATGCTGTCAACGACATTCAACGCGACCAGCCGCTCGCCGAGCAGCGCTGGCGGCTGTGAGGAACGCCCCTCGGGAGGTTCCGAACAGGCGATCATCGTCAGTTTCGCCTCGCCCTCGCCGTCAAGCTTCGGAGGAACGCGGTTCGAATGCGGCTTGCGCCTGAGGCCGCTGTACCCTCCTCGACAAAACGCCGGCGGAGCCGCTCGACAGTCGCCGTGCCGACACCGACGGAATCGGCGGCGTCGGCATCGGCGCGCGCGCCGCTCTTCCGGTTCTCATCCGTGAGAAGAAGAATATGCGCCCGCCGCCGCCGCTCGGCCGAACCGCGGCCGGATGAAACGATCTCCTCTGATTCAGCCCGTTCATGATCTTCGAGCCGCACATGCTGTATCTTGCGTCCGATTTGTTCCTGTCAGTCCGTCATAGCTTCCCGCCTCTTGTAATCGCCGCCGGCGCGAAACAGGCCTCAGCCGCTGGATTCCTGCTCAGAATCCGGCTGAAATACCCGGCCGACAGCATTTGTCTTCGTTCAGACTGAGGCTGCTGCTGCAACTTCAACGGAGCGTCAACACTGGAAACCAGGACGTCCGCCAAACCATGATTACCATCATTATCACTGTGTCAGACTACTAGTTGTCGCGTTCACGGACATGGCCCAGATGGTCAAGGTTGACGAGTTTACAACCGACCAGTTCCGCAAGCTTATCAAGCCCAATGAGGAGGCTCTTTTGGGCTTTGAATTGCGGGGATCCTTTTACCGCGCACTGGCAAAAACAGCGATATTCGTGTTTTTCACACTGACTCTATTCAATGTGACTTTCGCATTGTTGCTCGCCCTGACGACAACAGCGCTTCCGGACTGGCTCGGCGGGACATTCAGGGCCATCTGGTTGCTGCCGAGGATGTCTCCTTCGGTTGTGTACGCGCTGCTGTGGATCTGGGTTGTCGATCCGACGGAACGGGGCCTCCTCAATCAGATACTTATCAACCTCTTCGACATGGCCTCGGTCAACCTTTTGCTGAACCAGCCGATGGCGGTGATCGTGATTTCCAACGGATTTATCGGCGCTTCAATCGGAATGTTGATCTTGACGAGTTCGATTCGTTCCATCCCGCAGCATCTGTTCTATGCCGCCCGCGCCGATGGGGCTGGCCCGCTGTCCGTTGTCAGACACATAATCATGCCGGCGCTGCGCTGGCCTCTTTCCTACATCACCGTCTTTCAAACATTGGCACTGATGGTGTCGTTCGAATACATATTTCTGATCATGGGGCCGGCCAGATCGGCAATGACGATGGCCATGTTGGCCTATACCAAGACCTTGGCGCCGCAGATCGGTTCCGGCCAATACGCCTACGGTGCCGCGATTACGCTTGTTCTCATCGTGATCGGCATGCTGACCGCCCTTGTCCTTTACCGGCTGACGAACATGAAATCGCTGTTGGCTAAGCCCAAGATCGAGGTGCATTGATTACCCCGGCAAATCGTGACTGGAACACTATCGCTGCCCGATCCAAACGTCTGAGGCGGCTGCAGATGGTTTTTCTGATCGGGTTCCTCACAATTGCCTCGGTGCCGATCATCCTGCCGTTCTTCTGGGTTTTCGTGATTTCATTTTCGGCGAGAACCGGCGGTGTGGACGCCGCCGTGCTTTGGAAGGCATGTGCCGTGCTGGTGCCTGCTGCAGCGGCCTACGGAATCGTTCATCTGGCGTTGAAATCGATCCGCCACCGGATTTCAGGAGCTGGCGTCATTGCTGTTGCCGCCGCTATTGGACTTGCGGTTCTTGTCGGACGTGATCTGCACCTGGAAAATTACAGGTTTCTTGTGAACCCCAACCTCATTGAAGATTTGCGCGGCGCAGCAACAGCCGGGGGACAGTTTCCCTGGGTCTGGACCGCCTTCGCGAACTCCTTGTTCGTCGCTTCAGCTTCGACACTGCTCAAGGTTATGGTCGCCACGCTTTGCGGTTACTATATTTCGCGCTTTGCATTCTATGGTCGTTCAGCGTTCCTGCAGGGGCTGCTGGTGCTTGAGGTTTTCCACCCTTGGATGCTCACGATCCCCATTTTTCTCGTGATTTACTGGATCGGCCTGCTTAACAATCTCGGCGGGCCGATCCTCGTTCTCACAGTCTTGGACCTGCCGTTCTTTATTTTCATCATGAAAGGTTTTTTCGACGCGGTGCCCTGGGACATTGAAATGAGCGCCATGACCGACGGTGCAACGCGGCGGCAGGCATTCCTGAGCGTGGTTCTTCCTCAAGTCTGGCCCGGCATTATCGCGATTTCGGTGCTCGGTTTTATCAGGGGATGGGAAGAATACGTGTTCGTAACTGCCCTCAGAACAGGCAACTCCTACTGGGTGATGTCGACCTATCTCTACTATGTGGCCGACGACGTGATGGGCGTGGACTACGGCGTAGTCGCCGCTGTCAGTGTATTCTACATGATGCCGAGCCTGTTGTTGCAACGCAACCTTACGCAGCTCACGCTCGGAGGAATCAAGGGCTGATGGCAACAATCGAACTTCGGGATGTCAGCAAACGCTGGGGTGAGACGGTCGCCGTCGACGGCATGAATCTGTCGCTCAACGACGGCGAGTTCGTGGCAATCTTGGGACCATCCGGCTGCGGGAAGTCGACAACATTGTTCCTGCTTGCCGGAATCTATGCCCCGACAGCGGGAAATATTCTGTTCGACGGAGCACGGATCAACGAAGTCGAGCCCCGGGATCGCAATGTCGGCATCGTATTCCAGTCATACGCTCTGTATCCGCATATGTCTGTTATTCAAAATCTGATGTTTCCGCTCCGCTTCATGACTGTTTCCAGCAAAACTGCCAGAGAGCAAGCCCGTGAAATCGCTGCCTTGGTCCAGATTGAGAATGTTCTTGACCGGCGTCCGGCGGAACTCTCGGGCGGGCAGCAGCAGCATGTGGCCTTGGCGCGCGCGCTGATCAAGAAACCGAACCTGCTGCTGCTTGATGAGCCGCTCTCGAATTTGGATGCGAGGCTGCGTCTGTCCATGCGCACGGAAATCAAACGAATCCAGCGGGAACTCGGCGTAACGACAATTCTCGTCACACATGACCAGGTTGAGGCAACAACCATGGCGGACCGGATTATCTGCATGAATATCGGGCGCGTGGAGTAGATCGGGACTGCTGATTCCCTTTACAGGCGTCCCGACACGACATTCGTGGCTTCCTTTATCGGGTCGCCGCCGATCAACCTCATTCCGGGGCGCATTCAAGATTCGCGAATGGTCGCCGGAGAACTGGAATTCGAGGTGTCAGGCGCCCCCGGCCCGTGCGAAGTGCACATGGGCCTGCGCCCCGAACTCTTGACGGCAAACGAGAAGGGCATCCCGGCCACGGTCGAGACGGTCGAGCCGATGGGGCGGGAAATCCTATACAGCACTCGGACAAAGCTCGGCTTTATGCGTTTCCTTGAAGCTGCGGCGGTGCCGCGGTTCGGTGTCGGGCAGGAGATCAAGCTCTTCGCCAAACCCGAAGATGCGATGTTTTTCGCCTGCGCGGACGGCAAGCGGATTCAAGAGATATCACTCCGTGAGTTCATTTGAACCGTTTTGCGCTGCTTCCGCCATCGCCGCGGAGTTCGAAACCCCAAGCGAATCCTGGTTCGCACAAGCCAAGATATGCGACGCAACTCCGGACAACCACGCAGTTCTCGCCGCGGCAGCAGGCGCATTGTCCTGTGTCCGCTTCCAGTCCGTGCGTCTGCCTGATCCTGCCAGCGGCGGTTTCACGGTCGCAACATGGAATGCCGAAAGGTGCATGCATATTGAAGAAAGCGCCCGGTTAATTGCCAACTCCGATGCCGACTTGGTGCTGCTTTCGGAAATGGACATAGGAATGGCGCGTTCGGACAACCGGGACACCGTTGGGGAACTCGCCGAACTGCTCGGAATGACTCACGTGGCAGCCGTGGAGTTCATCGAACTCGGTCTTGGCGATGAGCGTGAAACCAGATTGAACGAAGGAAAGGCGAACCTTAAAGGTCTCCACTGCAATGCGATCCTCAGCAGATTTGAACTGGAACGGCCATCTGTTGTCCGTCTTGATTCAGGAGGAAGCTGGTTTGCTGGAAGACCCGGCAAGGGGCAAAGGCGGGCCGGCGGTCGGATAGCGCTTGCCGCACGCATGGGATGCGACTCGCCATGCTGGGTTGTTTCAACCCACTTCGAAAGCGAAGGCAATCCAATGGGACGTGCCAATGAGTGTGCACGGTTGATCGCCGGGCTCAACCGCCTGTGTGGCATCGAACCAGCGATAATTGGCGGCGACTTCAACTTCGCGTCACTTCCGGAGGCCGATGGCTCCGACAACGACTGGTTCGCCAAGCCGGATTCGTTCGAGCCCGCGTTTCGCCTGTTGGAACAAGCTGGCTTCGAATGGTCCGCGGCCAATACGCCAGAACCGACGACAAGGCCGCATGTCTGGACAGAACAATGGTCTCCACGAAAGTTAGACTGGCTGTTCACGAGAGGTGTCACGGCATCGCGTCCGCGCATTCTTCCTGTCACGACACCCTGCGGGTTCAATCTTTCCGACCATGAACTTCTTTTGGCCGAAATTGATTCGACGCGGAGTCGGCAGATCGGATAAGGGGTCCAAGGACGCGGCGGCACAATACAGCTTTGACGGCAAGGGATGTGCCGTAGAAGAAGTGGTATTGGCGCCATGTATGTTGCAGCATCCTCATCCCTGTTCGACCGCGCCATGTCCATGCTCGCTTCGCGGGACGTCGGGGCCTCGCATCCAAAATCAAGGCGGCAAATGAACAGAAGCTTCTTATTCAGGCCGACTGCGCCTCTTTTGCGTGCCTGTGCCTTAATTCGGGTCCAAGCTTGGCATAGTGTCCGGCGTTGCTGTACTCGTCGTACCAAGTTCCTAGGTGAAGCTGGAGATCCGTCATGAAGTAGTGTAGAAAACGAGCGGAAGTGATAATTGGCTCGCGACCTTCTTCCTGCAGCGTTATCCAATTCATCGTTCTCGCTGCATCGTTGGAGTCCAGGGCGGCCTCCGCGGCCACGCCCATTGCCATGCCCTTTCTGCCCATTCTTGCCGGAATACAGAGCGTCGCTGGCTTGTCTTTGTCTAAAATCAGCACTGATGCATTGGTGGGTTCAATTTTGTTCTGTATATCGGTTTCCAACTGCTTCACCTTGCATCTGCCTTGCTCCAGGGCAATCAGGAAGGTGTAGCAACGATTGTTCCACTCCCTGCCAGTGATCGGTCTATTCATCTCGGCCATGGTCGTCTCATTCGATATCTTTCCAAACCGACACTTATTCGCGACCAACCGTCCTTCCTGTAAAGTTCCCATATCTGCTACGATGCGGCGGTAGCTCCGGATGACTTCGTAATGATCAAACCACGAAGCCTTGACCTCGCCGACGGCCGCAACCCATTCGACTCTTACCAGCTCGGTTTCCCCGTCTTCCGCCTTGTGCATCGTCGCTGCAGGAACGTCCTTAACGACAATCACATCCATCTGTCCTGACTTCATGCCATCTGCTCGAACCACGTGTCCCTGCGTTACCCTGTACAGCCCTCCGACGAGACTCCCGACAAGCTTCCTGACCGCCTTCTCCGCCCCGTCCCCTTTTGCGCGGATGTTGTTCTTTCCTCCTGTGACCCTAGCCGTGTTGCGGCTTAAGAATAACTCATCCACAATCGTCTCATAGAGTTTGTCGGGGCTATATTTGTCCATTTGCTCTCCTTTCCTGCTCTGTCATTATTGAATTGATGGATACAGCGAGTGCAGTTTAATGTGCGCTTCCTCGGCAGTGAAAAGCACCCAGCGGCGAAACCGCCTGTACACGCTGTTCTGTTTGCCGAATCGCGGCGGAAGGTCGCGCCAGGGAGTGCCCGTCCGGATGCGTTGGAGCACCGCCTCAACGAAAAGCTGGTTGTCCGCCGCGGCAGCGCCGGGGTCGGTCGCTTTGCCGGGAAGAAGCAGTTCGATCCGCTGCTGCATTTTATCAGTCAGCATGGTTCTGTCAGCGTTCATTCATCTCTCTGACTGTCTTGCCTGCGGCACCGCTCAGGCACTCGTTTAGAATGATTCTGATAGCGAGTCGCCCGAAGCGCAACCCCATTTGTCCACGGGCCTGAGTTCTCAAACAAAAACCGGAACCCGTGTTCACATCTCGCCAACCAAACTCAGACTTCCTGACCTGATCTCCTGTTCAGGGCCGGGAAAAGTCGCAAAAACTCCATGTTTTTCTGCGTTTCAGCGGCTTTTCTCACTTAACAGAGGGGCTTCCATGAATATTGAATAGATGACCCATGAAAAGGCGGATCCGATGCTGTCTCTTCCCTTGGCATCCGTCGAAACCGTCCCGATCAGCGGACTTTCTCCCGACAAATCTATCATGCCGCCGCTTGACTGACTCAGCCGGTCCGGAACCCTCTGTCCGGGCAGCGGTCTCCGCTTCGTCTGTCAGATCGCAGGTGCTCGGAACCCAAAAAATGGGTCAGATAATCATGCGTCAGGTCAGGAAGTCTGAAACTACGAAATGCATCGTTTCATTAGTAGACCGCGGTTGAGGCGGATCTACATGTTGTATGCGGGTCAAGCGGGTGCGATACTCTCTATATCGAAAACGGAGGGAATCGCATGCCGTCGGGCTTTAGCTGCTTGACCTGGTTTGACCGTTGCTGGATTCAGGCTCTGAAGAAAAGCGGTTTCTCGCAAAGAGCCATCGCGGCGGAGATCGGCTGTTCGCAGTCGACGGTAAGCCGCGAACTCGCCCGTGACACCGGGCTGCGGGGCTACTGCTGCCGCCAGGCGCAGCGGCTTGCCGAAACCCGGCGGCGGAAAGCCTCGTCGGTTCCCCGCAAAATGTCGCCGATGAGCTGGCGGATCATCGAGAAATGTCTGATGATCGGACAGGCCCGCAGCAGACTTCGGGCCGCTTAGCGAAAGCGGGGGTCATGACGGTGAGTCCGACATGAATTTACCGCTACGTCCACGCGGACCGGGCGGCGGGGGGAAACCTGTTCCGCCGCCTCCGCCGGGGGCGGAACCGCCGGGGTCGCGACGGTTCCGGCCGGGGCGTTATTCCCGGCTGCACGAACATATCTGAACGTCCCGCCGTTGTCAAGGAGAATGCCCTGGCGGGCAGGACTATTTTATTGTCGGCCCGGCGATCAGCGTACGCTGATTTTCAGACCAGCTATTCAGTTTTTGATACGGTAAGCTTCCGGCTGTTATGATTCTTCCGACTCCAGACTCCTCCATCGACCTTCGCGAAGTGACGGTGCGCCCGACTTGCGGCGCGCGCGAGCGCCGGCGCTTGCACCTTCTTATGAAGGAGCATCATTACCTGCGGTTTCACGGCATTATCGGAAAGGGCCTTCGCCATGTCGTTCTGCACGGCGAGACCCGGATCGCGCCGGTCGGCCGGCAGCCAGGCGCATTCAAGGGGGCTTATACGCATAACTAGCCAAGGGGGTTCACGGCATCCGCAAAATGAGTCACAATGCTATCCAAGATGGAGGGCAGGCAATGACGCAGAAAGCGCCGGGTCGCAGCCACCGAATCGGCATGACGGTCATGGAGCTGATGGATCGGTTCCCTGACGACGCGACGGCGGAACGCTGGTTCGAGGCAACCCGTTGGCCGCACGGGCCATGCTCTCCGCCGTCAAGCCGCCAGACCCGTCGCGCCGCAAGACGACGCGCAAACCGCCAGCGGCTTCAACGGCTTAGAGGCGAGTTGGCTAGTTAGTGTCTGTCAGAAAACCCCTGTTTCCGGCGGCGTCCGGCGGCGGCTCGGCGCGTCCGGGCCGCCATCCGGCGGCGGATCCGGGCTCTGAAGCACGCCGGACGGCGGGAATCAGTTGCTGACACTGAATTGACAGGCGTCAACACTGAATTGATGAGCTGCCGGAGCACGGCTGACCGCTCCCGGGTTGAGAGACCCGGGAGAAAGCCGCTGTTTCGATGAAGGGGGGGGGGTCAGGCGGCGCGTCGTCGCAATCGCTTCCTGCTCCGCATCTGCCGTCTTTTCAGCAGAAGCCTTCCGAGCCGGCAGCAGTTCGCGGCCAGCGCCGCGAGGGCCGCGGTGCGGGCGAAGCCGTCGCGGCCATGGCTCCGGATCCGGTCGAGACCGCGGTGCTCCAGATGGTTGATCGCCGATTCAACCGCCGGATGCTGACGGCGGGCCTCGGCGAAGCCGGGTTCCGACTGCCGCTCCCGCTCCGCCTTCGAAAGATACCCCTTCTTCGGCAGCGCGTTCAGATCAAGCATCGCATCCAGACCGCGGCGGTTCTCCGGGCTGTGAAAGCCGCGGTCGAAACTGCAGGCCCGGAGTTCCGGAAACCGCTCCTGCGCCGCCGCGACGACCGGAACGGCATGGTGAACATCGGAGTCTTCCTGCATGATCTCATGATGGATTATAAACCAGCCCTGATCCTCGACGACAACCACCGGAACTACCAGCGCTGCGGGCGAGCCGGCCTTGCCCTCAGCGAGCTGCCGCGCATTCGGCTCGAAAATCGAGAACACCTTCTCATTCTGCGGTATCACCTCCCCCTGGAGCAGGCGGCGGCTGACCTGGTCGATCTGCCGCCTGGCGTGCGCTGGACAGCTGTCAATCAAACACAGTTTTAACGCGCCGGCGCCGGCCGCCGCTGAAGCCGAAAAAGTCTCAGCAGTTTTCGCGACGAGGCGGCGGCAAAACCGCAGCATCCATGTTCGGTTTCAAGGGCGTTCCGGGGGAAAATTCAGCCCTTGTTTCCTTTTTCCCACAGCTTTCGCACATTTTCTCCACAGAAGCTCCTTCGGTTCAGGAGGCCGCGGCAGCAGTTGCGGGCCGCCGAATCGGCCGCTCCGGAGCGCAGCCCGGCCGTGCGGACGCGGACGGGGCGTGTTTTTCCCAGCCGCGCCGTTCGCGCAGCAGCTTGTTCGCTAGGACCGCCAGCTTGCGCATGACGGCGACAAGGGCGACCTTATGACATTTCCCCCGCCCGGTGAGCCGGTCATAAAATGCGGACATATCTTTATTGAACCGCACAGCCGTCAAAGCCGCCATGTAGAGGGCGCGCCTCGGGCGGAAGCGTCCGCCGCGGATGCGCCGGGCTCCTTTCTTCGCGCCGCTGTCGCGGGCGAACGGGGCGGTCCCGGCGAGAGCCGCGGCCTGCCGGCTGTCGAGCTGCCCGAGTTCCGGGAGCCAGCCGAGCAGAGCGGCGGCCGTGACCGGTCCGATGCCGGGAACGGACATCAGGATGCGGTAAGCGCGGGCCTGGTCAGGATCGCTCTTGATATGCTCCTCGATCTCAGTTTCGAGATTTTCCTTCTGCCGCTCGTTGGCTTTGACGGCTTTCCCCATGGCCTTTTTCGCTGACGCGTCCTGCAGATCATCGCGGCACTGACGCAATTTCTTAATGGTCTCAACCAGTTGCCCGCGGGCGACCATGAGATCATTAAGGCGGTCAAGGAACGCGGATTTCGGCTCGGTCGCCGGGAGATCGGCGAAAGCCGCCGCGAAAGCGGCGAGCACCCTCGCATCCACCCTGTCGGTTTTTGCCAGCTGCCCGGTCGCTTCAGCGAAGCGCCGCGCCTGGCGGGGGTTGACGATGCAGACTTCGTAACCTCGGTCGTGCAGCGACTGATGAACCGCCCGGTGCAGCCGTCCGGTCGCTTCGATGACGACCCGCCGCACCGCGTGCTTCCTCAGAAACCCGTCGATCGCCCGGAAACCCGAACGGTCGTTTTTGAACCGGCGGTCGACGCCGGCGGCATGCGCATCGATCGTGTCCTTGCTTATATCCAGGCCTGCGCATATTTTCGTCATGCCCCTATGCTCCTATTCTCAGAGATGATTCGGATCTTGATCCAGGCATCCATTCAGGACGCAGGGACGGGAAGGCCGGGCCGGCCATGCTGCGGTACGGTTCCATGAACCAAGAAACTATCGGCCCAACCCGGCCTGGCGGGGGCTTTCGCCCCCGCCTCCCCTTGCCGGCAGCCGCCGGCAAGGGGAACCCGCGACAGGATAGCACGGCTGCGGATGAGCGGTGAAATAAAAGTTTTCCACAACCTCGCGCCGAGCAACCCCTGTGGATAACTCCTTATGGAATTATCCTTGCTTTGATTCATATGAGATACTCCCTGACGGCCTTCTCGGTCTGCCGCCGCCGCGTGCGGACGCCGTGAAACCGCCGCCGCAGCCCGGCCTGCAGATGCGCGCTCTGCCGCCAGCCGGGAACGCCGCGCCGGCAAGCCTCCCGCGCCGTCTCCCGCACCATGCGGCGCACCGCATCCATGAGAAGATTCACATCCGTCGGAAAATGAACATCCGTCTCAACGCAAAAACTGTCAACGCGGCCGCGCAACGCGGCGCCGGGCTTTTTTCCGGCGACCTCATGGCCGCTCGCTGCCAGCAGTTTGCCGACACGCGCCAGCATCCGCGGCGTCAAGAGGGAAACATTGTCGACAAGCGTCTGCATCTCATACCCGCCGCAGTCGAAAACATCGTCATGGCCGAGCATCGCGCGGATCAGCGCATGGTTGTCTGCCAAGCTCTGAAGCCGGTCGAAATCGCAGTCAGTCCCCTGCTTGAGAACGCCGATCACCAAAATCGGCTGGCAAGCTGTTCCCGGACGGCCGTTGGGCTGGTCGACATCGGCGAAGAACTCCTCATCGAAAATCCGCTGAAGATCGCGCTGGCGATTGACATAAAGATGCTGCAGGCCCCTGAGAACGTTCTCGATGTCGTCCCGCGACTTCGGATTGATCTTCAGGGTTTCGATGGCCGTCGAGCCGAGGCGGGCCGGTTTGATCAAGCGTCTCATATCGTTCTCCCGGTGAAAAAAACGGCGAAGATTGCCGCGATTCAGGATAAATCGCCGGATTCTTAGCGAAAACGCTGATTCTTGAAAAGGAAAAAACACTTCAAAATGCTGAAAAATAATAAGAAAGACACTTTTCTTGCAAGCACTAGTTATGCGTATAAGCCCCCATTCAAGCCCGCCGTGCGCGACCGCTGGATCGGCTGGTCCGCGGAGCGGCAGTTCCGGCGCCTGCATCTGATCGCGGATGATTCCCGGTTCGTCATTCTCAGCCCAAGGAGGACGCCTGACCTGGCGTCCCGCGTGCTCGGTCTGAGCCCTCGGCGGTTGTCCGCCGACATCGAAGCCGCGCACGGATATCCGGTTTTCCCCGCGGAGACGTCCGCAGCCGTCCCGCGCTTCGGCGGAACCTGCCGCCGCGCGCTTCCGCTGCCATGGCCGGCCAAAGGAGATTTTCATATACGAACTGACCGACGGCGCCGCCGAGGCGCTGAGCCGGGATGCGACCCCGGAAAGCTGGAATGCGGAGCAGCACGACAGCGCCGGGCCGATGGCCGCGTCCGGGCTGCGCAGCTTGTTCGCGTGTTCAGGCGAAGTGCCCGAGTGCCGCAAGCGCTGTCCGCTGAGAACCGTGCCGGCGATCGCCGGCACGGTCCGGCTCGCCAGCTGCCGCGGCGTGACTGCGTTCGCTCAGTTCGTTCCCCTCCTCACCCAGAAGCAGCCCGCGGCGGCAGCCTCGTTCTTCAGCCCGTCGAGGAAGCGCTGCGCCGCGCCTGCGATCGCTGCCTTCCATGATATCCTCGCCGACCTGCCGCCCGAGACGCCAGCCGAAGCCATCGGCCTGCAGCCGGCCTGACAGGTCGGCAAGGACACGCCGCCCGCCATGGACGGCAAGGACAGCCGCGGCGCCTCCAGGCAGACTGAGAACGGGCGGCGGATGACAGCCGCGGCGGTCGAGCACGGGACCGGCACAGCGCTCAGGCAGATCGAGGTCGACGCGAAGAGCAACGGGATCCCCGCCGTGCGGGACCTCGCCGACAGCGTCGTCAACTGCGGCGGACGGCCGTACAGCGCTTGCTATCGCGCTTGCCTGTGACCGCTCTAGCCGGAAAGGCCTTTCGGTGAAGCCCGACTACGCCTGAATGTCGACCGGCTTCACATATCCGACGAGCAGCATGTTCAGAATGTCGTTCCGCTTCGCCGCGTCCGCGGTCACCGTCAGTGCCCGCGCTCGGAACCGCCGGAAAAGAGACTGCGCAGCCAGCGGAGGCCCTCGTATTCCAGTCGGGGCTTCGTCCAGTGAAATTATGGCGAAGCCGATGCTTACCAAGGCGTTTCAAAATGCCCTTGAATCAGGATATGGATGCATTTACTGCACGTTACTGCATATGCAGTTACAGTCGGTCGGGAAAATGCAAGGCAGGCGCATTCGGATATTTTCGGCTTTTCACCGGCGGGATTGCCGCAGGGAACGGAATCCGGCTGCGGCGCCTTGAACGGAACGGGATACCGCCCGGAACCCTGTTCAGTCGGATGTCCGGCGAGAGGCCGCCTTCTGCTGGAGGGCAAATTAGCTCTTCCCGGCGTCGTGCATGCGATCCCTGACGGCGACCTGTGGCGACTGGCCGGTCTGGCAGGGCCGGTTCAAAGGGAACTGTTCGGCTTCAACTGGCTGGATGATCTTGTCGCTTTGCGCAGCCTGGAAGCTGTGGGGCGGGCGCGGAAATGGGTGTTTGACTGGATCAGCGGAGAAGCGGCAAGTCAGAATTCAGCGTGGCAGCCGGACATTGCCGGCCGCCGTGTCATTCGGCTGCGCCACAATGAATATATTCTCTTGGCCATGGCCGGGGACGAGCGCCTGAGCCCGTACCTCGAGTCGGTTGGCCGCCACGCGCGGTATCTCAAGAATCACGCTGCGGATGCGGCGGCCGGCTTGCCCCGCGTCGAGGCGCTGGCCGGCCGGTTCTACGCGGAATTGGCGGGCGGGGAAAACGCTTCAGCCGCCGCCGATGCGTTACGGCGTCTCGCTGAAGAAGCTGATCAAGCCTCCGGTTCAGCAGCCGGAGTCCGCTCGCGCAATCCGCAGGAGCTTCACGATATAACGGAATTGCTGCAATGGTGCGCGTCTCTGGCATCGGCGGCGGGTATCGCGGTTCAGGATAAACTCCTCGATACGGTGCGCAATGCGGCGGAAATTCTGAGGTCGCTGCGTCACGCGGACGGATCCCTCGCACGGTTCCACGGCGGCGGCAGCCCTCCGCCCGGCCGGCTGGACCGTGTGTTGGCCGGGGCGGGAGTCCCGCGCGGGCCGGTCAGCGGGCTGGCTATGGGATTCGCGCGCATGTCCGCCGGAGGGACAACACTGATCGCGGACGCCGCCGCTCCGCAATCGGGCAAACAATCCCACAGCGCGTATGCCAGCACCCTGGCCTTCGAACTGGTCGCCGGAAGGTCGCCGGTCGTCGTCAGCGGCGGACCCGGTGCTCTGTTCGGCGCGGCGGCACGGAAGTCTGCCCGTCAGACCGCGTCACACAGCACGATTGAAGTTGACGGCGCGTCTTCGTCCCGGATGAGTTCGCCGGTGTTTCAGAGGTCGGATCTTGCCGAAATCATTGTCGTTTACCCTGACGAGGCGCGCGCTGAACAACTGCCGGGCGATGACGGAAACACTCTGATCATCAGCCATAACGGTTATACTCCGCTGTTCGGTTTGACTCACATGCGGCGTCTCGACATGAGTCCGGATGGCGTCCATGTCCAGGCCGAGGACACGCTGTGGGCGCAGCCGGGCGAAGACCGGCGGGTTTTTGAATCCGTCGCTTCGGCCCGTGAAGGCGGGATGCTGCCGTTTGCCGCCCGGTTTCACCTGCATCCCGACACGCGGGTTGCGCCGGAGCCGAGGCACAGACATGTCGGACTGGAACTGCCGGACGGCAGTGCCTGGGGATTTGAGTTTGAGGGAGCGGCGGAATTGAAAATCGAGCCGGGCGTGTATTTCGATGAAAACGCGAGGCAGGCGCGGGACAGCTGCCAAATCGTTTTGCGTTCAGGGATCGCTCAGGATTCAGCGGCCCGGCTGCGATGGGAATTAAAACGCGGGGATGCCAAGTTATGACTGATTCCAGCGGCCGAACCGCGGTGCGGCGGGCCCTGATTTCCGTCTCGGACCGGACCGGTCTCGCCGATCTGGCGCGGTTTCTCGTCAATCGCGGGATCACATTGACCGCGACCGGTGGAACCGGCGGCTATCTCCGCAGCGAAGGGCTGCCCGTCGAACGTCTGGAATCGATTTCCCGATTCCGCGAACTTCTCGGCGGGAGGGTTAAATCTCTTCATCCCGCCGTTCACGCGGCTATTCTCGCTGATCGGAACGATGCGGATCACGGAAAGGATCTTGAGTCTTTGGGCGCATTGCCGTTTGATCTTGTGGTGGGCGGGCTCTACGCATTCGAATCGATCGCAAGCGGTGCCTGGTCGGCTGCCGCGAGGGAAGCGGTCGATATCGGAGGTCCGGCGATGATCCGGGCCGCCGCCAAGAATCACGAATGGGTCACCGTGGTGTTTGATCCTGCTCATTACGGTGAATTGATCAATGAACTGCGTTCGGGGAACGGAACGGTCAGCCATGTTTTCCGGCGCCGGATGGCGGCGGCGGCTTTCAGCAGAACCGCGGCATATGACGCCGCCGTGGCCGCGGCGCTGACAGATGAGGATTTTCCGGAACAGAGGATACTGGCTGTGCGGCGGATCCGGCATCTCCGCTACGGTGAAAATCCGGACCAGAAAGCGGCTTTCTACGGAGTGCCGCCGTTCTCCGGGCTGGCCGCCGCCAGACAGTTGGCCGGATCGGAGCTGGGATACAACAACATCACTGACGCGGATGCGGCTCGGTCTCTCGTTTCGGAATTCAATCCTGCGGCGGAGCCCGCCTGCGCAATTATCAAGCACGGCGCACCGTGCGGCGCCGCGCGCGGCGGATCGCTCTCCGATGCTTTCGAGAAGGCTCGGGCCGCGGATCCGGTGTCGGCGTTCGGCGGAGTCATCGGTTTGAACCGTGAGCTGGACGCGGATACAGCTGAGCGGATCGCCGCGCGGTTTTTTGAGCTTGTCATCGCTGCCGGCGCCGATGAGGCGGCCGTGAGGGTTATGAAACAAAACGGGCGGATCCGTTTGATCACGGCGCCTGCTCCTGAGTATCTGGGCGGCCGGAGGGAGATGCGTTCAGTAAGCGGCGGAATCCTTGAGCAGGAGAGCGGCGGAGCGGCCGGCGTTTCTGAATGGAAAGCGGCAACGGAGATCCGCCCTGAAAAAGACCAGCGGCGTGACTTGGAATTCGCTTGGAAAGTCGCGAAACACGCAAGATCCAATGCGGTCGTGGTCGCCGCCGCCGGCAGAACGCTCGGCATCGGATCGGGCCGCACCAGCCGGTTGGACGCCGCGGAGGCCGCGTCGAAGCCTCTGGGCGAGTTGACGGATGCCGGGTTGTCGCCGGTCGCCGCGTCTGACGGGTTTTTCCCGTTCGCTGACGGCGTCGAGGCCTTGGCCGCCGCGGGCGTCAAGGCGATCGTTCAGCCCGGCGGATCAAAACGGGATTCGGAGATCGTTGCGGCCGCGGACCGGCTCGGAATCGCGATGGTGCTGACCGGCAGGCGGCAGTTTCGGCACTGACTGATGCGGGTCACGTTTCTCGCCGCGGCTGTGGCCTTGGCGGCCGACCAGTTGTCCAAATTTTACATTCTGTCGGTTCTGCAGCTGGACCGTGCGGGAGGCATTGATGTTATCCCGCCGTGGGTCAATTTCCGCATGGGCTGGAACAGGGGGGTGAATTTCGGCCTGTTGTCGGGCGATTCGGAAGTTCTGCGCTGGTCATTGATCGCGTTGAGCCTCGCAGTCGCCGGTTTCATTCTTTTCTGGAGCCTGCAGCGGCTCCCCGGGCGGGTGGAACAGGCGTTTTCAGGAGCGCTCGCGGGCGGTGCGGCGGGCAACGCCGTTGACAGGATCGTTCACGGCGCGGTCGTTGATTTTCTGAACATGTCATGCTGCGGAATTGACAATCCGTTCGTGTTCAATCTGGCTGATGTCGCGATTGTGGGCGGAGCCGCCGGACTGGCGCTGCGCAGCATGTCGGTGTCCGCGAAAGGTTGAAAGAAACTCCGGTTTGTGATTGGAAAGCGCGGATATTCAAAATGAGGTGAAACATGCGTCTGGCAACCCTTGCCGCTGTTTCCGCCGCCGCGGTCGCGCTGGCGGGATGTTCAGCCGGCGGCGGCGAAGATCCGAAACTTATGCAGTTCAAGAACGACGGCCGCCCTGACGAACTGGCGACTGTGGCCGCCAAGCCGCTTGTGTTTCCCGATCCCGCGACCCGTCTGCAGCCTCCGGCGCCGGGCGGGTTCAACCGCGCCGACCGCAGACCCGGGGACGAAGTCATCGCGTCGATGGGCGGCAAGCGGGCGGCCGAGCGTGATGCTTCCGCATCCGGAAGCCGCAATCTCCTCGCGTATTCGACCAGATTCGGATCCGACCCGCTCATCCGGCAGACACTCGAAGCGGAGGATCTCGCATTCCGGCGCAGGAACGACGGGCTGTTTCTGGAACGGGTCTTCAAAGTCAGCCGGTATTTCGATGTCTACCGTCCGATGTCGATTGATCCGTATGCGGAACTGCGGCGGCTGCGCCGCTCCAACGTGCGTACGCCGCCCGCGCCGCCGCCCGGCAGGGCTCCTCAATGACGGACGGCCCGCGTCTGAAGCGCCTTAGAGACCCTCCGGGAAGGTTCCGCGGGGTTCGCCGCTGCGGATCGGCGCAATGAAAAAGTTAAGCTGGCTTGCCCCGGCGCTCGCGGTTCTGCTCCCGCATGCGGCGGTTCCGGCGCAGAAGATAACCGACTACCGGTTGGGCAACGGTCTCCAGCTGGTCGTGGTCGAAGATCACCGCACGCCTGCCGTATCGCAGACCTTGTGGTACCGGGTCGGCTCCTCCGATGATCCGCCTGGGAAGTCGGGACTCGCCCATTATGTGGAACATATGATGTTCAAGGGCACCGAACGGTTCGGGCCCGGCGTGTTCAGGCGCACCGTGCAGGATCTCGGGGGTTCGGACAACGCGTTCACCAGCTTTGACTACACCGCCTACGTGCAGAGAATTTCAGCAGATCACCTTGAAAAGATCATGGAGCTTGAGGCTGACCGCATGCGCGGTCTGCGGCTGTCGGAAGAAGCGATCGAAACCGAGCGTCTGGTGATCCTCGAAGAGCGCAGCGCCCGGACCGATACGGATCCCGGCGCGCTGCTGCGCGAACAGATCAACGCTGCGCTGTATCTCAATCACCCCTACTCGGCGCCGGTCATCGGCTGGCGACATGAGATCGAGCGGCTCAGCCGCGGAGACATGATTGAGTTTTATCGCCGGCATTACGCGCCCAACAACGCGATCCTGGTTATCGCGGGCGATGTGCGTCCCGAAGAAGCGTTTCAACTTGCCCGCCGATATTACGGACCTCTGTCAGCGTATCCGGGCATCACGCCGCGGTCAAGACCGCAGGAACCGCCCCACATCGCTCCGCGCCGTCTGGTGCTGACGGACAAGAGAATCTCGATCCCGTATATCGTGCGGCGATATCTAGCTCCGGAAAGAAATCCCGGCGAACAGCGCGCCGCGGCCGCGCTTGAGTTGTTGGCCGGGGTTCTGGCAGGCGACGGGATCAACTCGTATCTCAGGCGAAAGCTTGAAATCGAAGAAAAGATCGCTCTCCATACGGACGCCTTCTATACAGGGACATCCGTGGACCGGATGAGTTTCGGTCTTGTCGTCCTTCCCGCGGATCCGTCCGCCATGACGGAGGTGGAAACCGCGCTGGACCGCGCACTCGAGGAGTTTCTGGAAGAAGAAGTGGAAGAGGCACAGCTGAACCGCGTTAAGAAGGCGATGCGCGCTTCATGGATTTACGCGCAGGACTCGGTCCAGAATGTCGCACGGCGGATAGGCCAAGAGCTGACTTCGGGACTGACGCTGGAGGACATTGCCGCATGGCCGGACATTATTCAGTCCATCACGCCTCAGGAAATCGCCGCGGCCGCGGAAGCGCTGATCCGTTCGGAAAGTTCCGTCACCGGCTGGGCGGTCGGGGAAGAGCCGGAATCATGAACCGGTATTCCGCAGCGGCGATCGGACTGGCTTTAGCCCTGCCGGCCGTCTCGCACGGGCTGGATATTCAGGAGGTGACATCGCCGGGCGGAATCAAAGCTTGGCTGGCTGAAGACAGCACGATTCCCTTCACGGCTCTGCAGATCGACTTCGCCGGCGGCGCCGCTCTGGAAAGCTCCGGCAATCTCGGAGCAGCGTTTTTTCTGACCGGCATGTTTGAGGAGGGCGCCGGGAACTACGGCGCGGCTGAGTATCAGAGGCGCCAGCGGGAAGCCGCGGCGGATTTCACGTTTGACGCTCACCGGGAAACCATTTCCGTCAGCGCCCGGTTCCTGAACGAGAACAGGGAGGAGTCCGTGGATCTCCTGCGGCTTGCCCTTGAAAAGCCGCGTTTCGATCCGGACCGTCTGGAATTCGTGCGCAGTCAGATTCTCGCCATTCTTGCCAGCCGCGGGAATGATCCGGGGGAAATCGCTTCCGACGCGATGAACCGGCTGGCTTTCGGAGATCATCCCTTCGGACGTCCGGTTGAAGGAACAGCGGCAACCGTCCAATCGCTGACCGGCGGGGACTTGGAGGCGTTCAGGCTCCGGGCGCTGACCCGCGGCGGGGCGGTCGCGGCAGCAGCCGGCGACATAACGGCTGAGGAGTTCGGCGAGCTGCTGGATGAACTGCTCGGCGGGCTGCCCGAGGCGGCTCCGGAGCCGGCCGCGGAACCGGAATTCCTTCTTGACGGCGGAACGACGGTGATCGACTATCCGACGCCGCAGTCATTCGTGGTTTTCATGCACGAAGGGCTGCTGCGCGGCGACCCGGACTTCCTGGCCGCCTATGTGATGAACGAGATGCTGGGATCACTGCGTTTTTCGTCGCGGCTCAACGAAGAAGCGCGTGAAAAACGAGGCCTCACCTATGGAATCGCCTCATATCTCGGAGCGTATTCCAGTGCCGGAATCATCTCGGGCCAGTTTTCGACCGAAAACAGATCCGTTGCCGAAACAATAGACGTCGTCAAGTCGGTTTGGACCCGGCTGGCGGATGAAGGCGTCACCGGGGAAGAGTTGGAAAACGTAAAGACCTACCTGACCGGGGCGTATCCTCTGCGGTTTGACGGCAACGCCAGAACCGCCTCGATTCTGGCTGCGATGCAACGGGACAAACTGCCCGCGGCTTATGTCGAAAACCGCAATGAAATGATCGAGGCTCTGACAGTTGAAGATATCAACAGGACGGCGGCTGGATTCCTGAATCCCGGCGGCCTCCATTTCGTGGTCGTCGGCCAGCCTGAGGGATTGAACTGAGAGACAGGCCGGCCGCCGGCTGCTTGAACCGGGATCTGTTGTTTGGACGAATTGACTGACACGGAAAATCAATCCGCCGCGTCCGCGCACCTTGACGGGCGCGTGCGCAAACTTGACTACGCATCCATTAATCGCATCGCCGCGGGGGAAGTGATCGAGCGTCCGGCTTCCGTCGTCAAGGAACTGGTCGAGAATTCGATCGACGCCGGCGCAGACAGGATCGATATCCTCTTTTCCGGCGGCGGCAAGTCACTGGTCCGGGTTGTCGACAACGGCCGCGGAATCGAAGCCGAGGATCTGCCTCTGGCCGTGTCCAGGCACGCCACGTCGAAAATTGACGGATCCGATCTGCTCGACATCCGCAGCTTCGGATTCCGCGGCGAAGCTCTCGCATCCATGGGAGCCGCCGGCCGGCTGTCGGTCACGAGCCGGGCCGCGGGTTCCGACGGCGCGTTCGCGGTCACGGTGCGCGGCAGCCGGATATCGCGGGCGCGGCCGGCTGCCCTGAAAGCCGGGACGGTCGTTGAACTCACGGATCTGTTCAAGTCCATGCCGTCCAGGCTGAAATTCCTGCGGTCTGACAGAGCGGAATCGGGCGCGATCGCCAGTGTGGTGCGTTCCGCGGCGATGGCGTCGCCTTCCGCCGGGTTTGAACTGAAGGAAGCGCGGCCGGACGGGGGTCAGAGACGTGTTCTGCGGTTCCCGCCGGCTGACGCAGAGTCCCGCGACGCGCTGCTGACGCGGGTGAGCGACGTGATCGGCGGCGGATTCGCTGAAAACTCGTTTGCGCTGGATGAATTCCGCGGCGGAGCCCGACTCCGGGGGTTCGCGTCCATACCGACATTCAGCCGCGCTTCGGCCTCGGCTCAGCATCTGTTCGTCAATGGCCGGCCTGTGCGCGACAAGCTGCTTTTCGGAGCGCTGCGAGCCGCTTATTCGGATCTGCTGCCGGCAGGAAGGTATCCTGCCGCGGCGCTTTTCCTGTCTTGCGATCCCCACATGGTCGATGTGAATGTCCATCCGGCCAAAACAGAGGTGCGGTTCCGGGACCCGGGAGATATCCGGTCCCTGATCATCAAGGCGCTGCGCTGCGCGCTCGCCGAGGGCGGGAAGCGCAGCGCCACGTCGCTGTCTGATTCCATGAGCGCCGCTTGGACTCCGCAGTCTTCCGCCGACCCGCTTCCCCGCGCCGCCGTCCGGAGGCGTCGCGCTGCCCGCCGCAATGCGGCGGCCGGCGAAGACGGGCCGCCGGATGCGTTGGGCGATTTTCCGCCGTGGGCTGAGCCGGCGGCGGAAAACGAAGGCCCGGGCGCGGCCGATTATCCGCTCGGCGCCGCGAGGGCGCAACTCTGCGACACGTTCATTCTCGCGGAAAACAGCGAGGGAATCATCATCGTTGATCAGCACGCCGCTCACGAACGCCTCGTATATGAACGGCTGAAAAATCTCCTCAGAGATGAAGCTTCGGATTCTCAGATGCTGCTGGTGCCGGATGTGGTGGAGCTGGCGGAAGGCGACATCGCGGCCTTGCTGCAATTTTCCGGACAATTGTCGCGGACAGGGCTGGAATTCGAGCGATTCGGACCCGGCGCGCTTTGCGTCCGCTCGGTTCCGGCGATCTTGGGAAGCGGAGTCGACTGCTCGGCGCTGCTTCGGGATATCGCTGATTCGCTGCATGAGACGGGTGAGGCATTGGCCGCGGAGGAGCGCGTCAACGCCGTGATCAGCCGCATGTCGTGTCATGGATCCATCCGTGCGGGACGGCGTCTGGCTCCTCAGGAAATGAACGCTCTGCTCCGCGACATGGAAAGTTCACCGCACTCCGGTCAGTGCAATCACGGCAGGCCGACCTGGATACAGATGAAGCTCAAAGACATCGAAAAACTCTTCGGGCGCCGCTGATCAACAGATTCGTGGACCGCCGTGCGGACCGACCTCCCGCGCCGCGGCCGACCGGCTCCGCCCCGGAAAATCTGTCCCGGTCCCGGAAGGCGGTCCTGCCGCTGCCGGGGCAGGCACCCGTGATGCTCCGGCCGATTCTTCTTTCAGTCCGGCGCGCCGGCAGCGCGGCAGGGCTGCCGAAGTTCTGTGGTTCATGACATCCCCGCTGAAATGGCGTAATGTGTGTCGGAAACCCGCGGCATGCTGACCGCGGGAGAGAGACTGTGATATCTGTGGGACAGAGAAATCGATGATTGACGTGCTGCGCCCGCCCATGCGGGCCGGGAGCGGCGTGAATCCGGTTGGAGCGGGCGAGCCTTCGCTTCAGGAGAATCACGAATCGCATCGTAATCTCAGCCGGGCGAAAGTTCGCTGCCGGATACGTGACACGCTGGGATCAGCGGCTCGAAAGCCTGGGGAGTCGAAGGAGCAGGCTGTTGAATGAAACCGTGACATTCACTTTGGACGGAGTTGAAACCACGGCGGCTCCGGGAGAAACGATCTGGGAAGCCGCGAGGCGGAACGGGACGGAAATTCCGCATTTGTGCCATTCAGCCGATCCCGGCTACCGTCCCGACGGCAACTGCCGGGTCTGCATGGTTGAAATTGACGGCGAGCGCGCGCTTGCCGCTTCCTGCATCCGGACGCCGGCGGAGGGAATGTCCGTGCGCACGGACACGGCAAGGGCCAGAAAGGCGCGGAAGATGGTCGTGGAACTATTGGTTTCAGACCAGCCGGAACGCGGAGCCGCCCATGACCGGTCGTCCCGCTTGTGGAAAACCGCCGAGTCGCTCGGCATCGAAACGGCGAGATTCCCGAGGCTCGAAGAAGCCAGGCAGCCGGCGCTGGACGGTTCCCATCCGGCCATGCGGGTTAATCTCGATGCCTGCATTCATTGCGGGCTGTGCGTCCGGGCCTGCCGCGAAGTTCAGGTTAATGATGTCATTGGAATGGCGGGCCGAGGACATGATTCACGGATCGTCTTTGACTTCGCGGATCCGATGGGCGAGTCGACATGCGTGGCCTGCGGCGAATGCGTTCAGGCATGTCCGACCGGCGCTTTGATGCCTGCCGCCGCGCTTGACGAAAATGAAACCGGCGACAGCGCCGGGCATGACCGGGAGGTGAAGAGCGTCTGCCCCTTCTGCGGGGTCGGCTGCCAAGTGTCATTGAAAATCAAGGAGGGCCGTATCCGGTATGTTGACGGGGCGAACGGTCCGGCGAACGAAAACCGGCTCTGCGTCAAAGGGCGGTTCGGCTATGACTATGTGTATCATCCTCACCGCCTGAAAAAGCCGCTGATCCGGCGCGCCGACGCGCCGGCCAAGGGACTCAACGCCGATCCCGCGGACTGGGGCCGGCACTTCCGGGAGGCGAGCTGGAACGAAGCTCTGGATGCGGCGGCAGGCGGACTGGCCCGGCTCAGGGATCTGCACGGCGGAGCGTCAGTGGCAGGGTTCGGTTCCGCGAAATGCACCAATGAGGAAGCTTACCTGTTTCAAAAGCTCATCCGGCAGGGATTCGGCCACAACAATGTCGATCACTGCACGCGGCTTTGCCACGCGTCCTCGGTCGCGGCTCTGATAGAAAACATCGGCTCCGGTGCGGTGACAGCGACGTTCAATGAGATCGAAAACGCGGATCTGGCGATAGTCATCGGCGCGAATCCAGTGGAGAACCATCCGGTGGCGGCGACATATTTCAAGCAGTTCGCAAAGCGCGGCGGCAAGCTGATCGTCGTGGATCCGCGCCGCAGCGAGCTTTGCCGCCATGCCAGCCGCTCGCTGAATTTCCGGCCGGGATCCGATGTGTCCCTGCTGAACGCCATCATGCACGTCATCGTGAAGGAAAATCTCCACGATGAGCAGTATATCCGGACTTACACCGAGAATTGGGAAGCCGAGAAAAACCATCTGGAAAATTTCGATCCGGAGAGCATGTCCGGCATCTGCGGAATAGACGCCGAAGAGATCCGCGCCGTCGCGCGTGAGTTCGCCGCCTCCGATGCCGCCATGATCTTCTGGGGCATGGGTATCTCGCAGCACATTCACGGAACCGATAATTCCCGCTGCCTGATCTCCCTCGCCCTGATGTGCGGCCAGATCGGCCGTCCCGGCACAGGCCTGCATCCTCTGCGCGGCCAGAACAATGTTCAGGGGGCGTCGGACGCCGGGCTGATTCCGATGTATCTTCCCGATTACCGGAGCGTCGGAAACAGCAAAGCGCGGCAGGAATTGAAAGAACTCTGGAATGGATGCGCCGTCGATCCCGATCCGGGACTGACAGTCACCGAAATCATGACCGCGGTTCTGGAAGGGCAGATCCGGGGCATGTACATTCTCGGCGAAAACCCGGCCATGTCGGATCCGGACGCGCGTCATGCCCGCCGCGCTTTGGAGAGCCTCGAACATCTGGTGGTTCAGGATATTTTCTTAACCGAAACCGCCAACTACGCCGACGTCATTCTGCCGGCCTCCGCGTTCGCCGAGAAAACAGGCACGGTCACCAATACCAACCGGCAGGTGCAGATGGGGCGGGCCGCGGCTCCGCCGCCGGGCGAAGCGAAGGAAGACTGGCTGATCACGTGCGAAATCGCTTGTCGCTTGGGCTTGGACTGGCGGTACCGGCATCCGTCTGACGTCTTCGCGGAAATGAAACTCACGATGCCCTCTCTCGATCACATCACCTGGGACAGGCTGGAACGCGAAAGCTCGGTCATCTATCCGACGTCGGGGCCGGAGGATCCCGGTCAGCCGGTTATGTTCAGCGGCGGATTTCCGAGACCCGGCGGGCGGGGCCGTTTCACCCCGGCGAACATCGTGGCCCCTGCGGAAACGCCGGACAGCCGGTATCCGATGATTCTGATCACGGGCAGGCAGCTGGAGCACTGGCACACCGGGTCGATGACGCGCCGTTCGCGCGTGTTGGATTCCGTGGAGCCCGAAGCCTTCTGCTCCATGAATCCCCGGACATTGAGAAAAATGAATGTTGAGCCGGGTGAGCTGGTAACGCTTGCGACCCGCCGCGGAATGGTGACCCTCGCCGCCCGTTCCGACAGAGGAGTGTCCGATGGCACGGTTTTCATTCCATTCGCCTTCGTGGAGGCGGCGGCCAACATTTTGACAAATCCAGCTGTCGATCCCTACGGAAAAATTCCTGAGTTCAAATACGCGGCCGTCCGTGTCGACAAGGCCGTCCACTCAGCCGCCGCCGAATGAACGCGCGCCGCCGCCGGAGAGCCGGATCGGCCTTTGCGCTCGAACCAACGGCGGAAGCGTGGTGTGCCGTGATGCGCTGACTTCAGACAGCCTGCCTGATGCCGGTTATGTCCGAAACCCTGAAAAGCGGCGCCATCATGCGTTGCGGCGGACGCTTCTGGCGTCTGCCTGCGGTCATGATCACTGAATCGCGGTAAAAATGTTCTGAGGTACAGGTCTGCCATTGTGTTTTTCTGCGATAGGATTTATGATTGCGGAAAGAGGAAGTGTGTCATGCCTATGACTTTAAGCTGCAATAAACTCCATCTGTTCCAAGGGTCCGGGACGGCTGCCCGGTTGAGGTCTTACAATTGAGAATCTTCGCGGTTATTTTAGATGCTGACGGCGAAGCGGAGAGCGAACGGGTAGAGGCCAGGCTGAGGAAAAAATTCTCTTCACTCTACCGCCTGTCTCCGAGTGTCTTTGTGGTGGCTGCTGATCTCCTCTCAAGTGAACTGGCGGAGTCGGCCGGGATAAAGGGTGAGGATCGGCTGGAAGGCGCAACCGGAGTGGTGTTCCGCATCGACGGGTATTCCGGCTTTACCGACGGCTCCATGTGGGAGTGGATGGGGAACGTCGAAAACTGATGAATCAGCCGTCCCAATTGCACTCAGTTAAATCCGAACCTCCGAGTCGCCCTCAGCCTGAGCATGGTAACGGCGGCGGGAATGGACGCTACGGCGAACGTATCGCTCGGATCGAATCCAGAATGGAGTTTGTTGCGACCCGGGAAGACATTGCTGATTTAAAAACCCGTTTCGCTGAACTTGATACTCGTTTCGCTGAACTTGATACTCGTTTTGCCGAAATCAAGATTTTAATCGCTAAGACGGATTCCGCCCTCTTGAAGTGGCTGATCGGAATCGTGGTTACGGTAGCGGTTGCAATCGCTACCGCAGGCATCTACGCGTACTCCACCATATTGCGATTGCTCGCGGGATAATAGGCTGCAGTCAATTCAATGGGTGCGTTAGCTGATCCCCATTATTCCGGCGGACTCAGCCCGGGCGAGATTTGCCGCCTCTTGGCCGCGGCAAGTTGAACAGGATGAAGACAGCGTCTGCACGAAACCGGGCGACGCACGGTCGGACCGGTTGCAGGGCCTTTGTGTGAACCGCCTCAGGCCGCCGCGAAGTGCCGTTCGGCGGTTTCTGAACAAATAATGCGTTCTCGGCGCCGCCGCGGAAGACGACGGAAACGGGGGTCATGCGCTGACGGCAGAGTCGGCAAAGACCAAACCTGATAACAGCATCTCCGAGCTGTTCAGCCCTGACGGGACTTGAACCGCTTTTGCTGTTTGTTGATGACGTACACGCGCCCTTTGCGGCGTACGATCTGGCAGCTGCGGTGCCGTCCTTTGAGCGAACGCAGCGAATTTCTGACTTTCATCTCCGGTCTCCTGATCTCTCGGCACGCATGGTGGGCGCGACTGGGATCGAACCAGTGACCCCTACGATGTCAACGTAGTGCTCTACCGCTGAGCTACGCGCCCGGCCACATCCGGCGCCGCGGTTGCGGCCCCGCAAGAGCGGTACGCTTAACCGGTCCGGCTCGGGGCTGCAACCGGCAATTCGCAGATTCGAATTTCCTGCCGCTGTCAACCTGATCGCTGCTCAAAAACAAGATCGCCGGCGATTTGACTTGAGGTTGATATTTCGGAAACCATGCCCATCTGCTATTGTGCGTCGGCGGCGGCGCGGACCGGTTCCGCGGCCGTCGGACGCACGCTTGGAAGAGATTCGCGGGAAGAGGCGCCGGCCGCGGCGCAGCATCCCACAGCGCCGGAGAAATATGGAGAGTCAAATGGACGGAAGTGAAGCAGGAGCCGGAAGATGCCCGGTCATGCACGCCAATCTGGGAGTTCAGTCAAACCGTGACTGGTGGCCGGGTCAGCTGAATTTAAGGATCCTTCACCAGAATTCCTCTCTCTCCGATCCGATGGGCTCGGATTTCAGCTATGCGGAAGAATTCGGCAAGCTGGACATGAAAGCTCTGAAAGAAGACCTGCATGCGCTGATGACGGACAGCCAGGAATGGTGGCCCGCCGATTACGGCCATTACGGAGGCCTGTTCATCCGCATGGCGTGGCACAGCGCCGGCACGTACCGGGTGACCGACGGGCGCGGAGGCGCGCGCTCCGGAACTCAGCGTTTCGCGCCGCTTAACAGCTGGCCGGACAACGGCAATCTGGACAAGGCCCGCAGGCTGCTCTGGCCGGTCAAGCGGAAGTACGGCAATCAGATATCATGGGCCGATCTGATCATTCTCGCCGGCAACGTCGCGATCGAATCGATGGGCGGCAGGATTTTTGGATTCGGCGGCGGGCGCGAGGATGTGTGGGAACCCGAAGAGGACATCTACTGGGGCAGGGAAACCGAATGGCTGGGCGATGAGCGTTATTCCGGCGACCGCGAACTGGAGAGCCCGTTGGCCGCGGTTCAGATGGGCCTCATTTATGTCAATCCGGAAGGTCCCAACGGCCATCCGGATCCGGTGGCGCAGGGCAGGGACATCCGTGAGACATTCGCCCGCATGGCGATGAATGATTACGAGACAGTCGCGCTGGTCGCGGGCGGCCACACTTTCGGCAAGATGCACGGCGCCGGCGATCCCTCGCATGTCGGACCCGATCCGGAGGCCGCGCCGATTGAAGCCATGGGACTGGGATGGCTCTCAACGCATGCGAGCGGCAGAGGCGGAGATACGATCACGTCCGGGCTTGAGGGCGCGTGGACGCCTAACCCGATCCGGTGGGACATGGCGTATTTCGATGTTCTGTTCAAGTATGACTGGGAACTCACCAAGAGTCCGGCCGGCGCCCATATGTGGACGCCGAAGGATCTTCGGGAAGAAGACATGGCGCCTGATGCCGCCGATCCGTCAAAAAAGGTGCCGATATTCATGTCGACGGCTGATATGGCGATGCGGATGGATCCGGCGTACGAAAAAATATCACGCCGTTTCCATGCTGATCCGGAAGAGTTCGCCGACGCTTTCGCCCGCGCTTGGTTCAAACTGACGCACCGTGACATGGGACCGAAGAGAAATTATCTCGGCGGCGACGTGCCGGACGAGGATCTGATCTGGCAGGATCCGATACCTGAAGTCGACCATGAACTGGTGAGCGGGCAGGACATCGTCCTGCTGAAGGAATCGCTGAACCGATCCGGAATTTGCAGCCGGAATCTATTGGCTGCGGCATGGTCGTCCGCTTCCACATACCGCGCGACCGACCGGCGCGGCGGAGCGAACGGCGCACGGGTGCGGCTTGATCCCCAGATCGGCTGGGAAGCCAATGAGCCGGGGCGGCTGCGGGACACGATCGCCGGACTCGAAAAGGTGCGCGGTCAGTTCAATTCCAACCAAGCTGCCGGCAAGCGGATTTCAGTGGCAGACATGATTGTGCTCGGAGGCTGCTGGGCTGTCGAGAGCGCTGCGGCTGAAGCCGGGCATGAGATCGAAGTGCCTTTCGCGCCCGGCCGGACGGACGCAGGCCCGGAACAGACCGATGCGGACAGTTTCGCGCCGCTTGAGCCGCAGGCGGACGGGTTCCGCAATTTCCGAAAGGCGGACTGCGCGGCCTCAGCTGAGGAAATGCTTGTGGACCGGTCTCATCTGCTGGGATTGACCGCGCCTGAAATGACGGTTCTGGTCGGGGGTTTCAGGGCCGTCGGCGCCAATCACGGCGGCACGGCTCACGGTGTGCTAACGGAAAAACCCGGAGCGCTGACGAACGATTTCTTTGTCAATCTTCTGGACATGTCCACAGAGTGGCAGCCGAAATCAGATGAACCGGGAATTTTTGAGGGACGTGACCGGGAAACCGGCGAAGTCAAATGGACCGCGACCCGCGTTGACTTGGTTTTCGGCTCAAACTCCCAACTGCGGGCCATTGCCGAAGTCTACGGGCAGAAAGACAGCGGGAGAAAATTCGTTGAGGATTTCGCGGCCGCATGGAACAAAGTGATGACCGCCGACTTGGGCGGATGAGTCTGAATTTCCGCGTCAGAGATATGTGAAGCGGGTTCCGGGCCTGTCAACTCCCGGCAGCGGGCGACCCGGTTCCGGCCTGTCCGGCGCCTGCCGCTGAATCGGCGAGACGGTTGGTGCCCGCGGATTATGCGCGCAGGCGGAGACGGACATTTGCCGTCCGTATCAGCCGGCCTGAGACGGGGATTGTTGGAACATGCGGAAATTCCGCGGGTTTGATGAAGCGGTGATCGTTGACGTCGAAACCACCGGCTTGGATGAAGGCAAAGACAGGATTGTCTCCGTGGCCATGATCCGGACAAGTTTCGGTATTCTGAAATGCGATTCCGAGGGACTGGAGATTGATCCCGTTTTTTCGCTGGTCAATCCGAAACGGAATATTCCTGCGCGGACTTCAGTTGTGCATGGAATTTACGGGCGGGATGTCAGGGACGCGCCGCCGTTTTCCGATCTGGCGGAACAGCTGCGGGATTTTGTCGGCGGCCGTCCGGTCATCGCTCATAACCTGCCTTTCGACAAGAGATTTCTGGACGCGGAATTCAGAAGGGCGGGCGTGAAGCCGCTGCTGCGGAACAAGAAATACTGCACGATGCAGCGTTTTCGGGACTTTAATCACGGAATTCAGAAAGGAAGCCGGCTCGAAGATGCCGCCAAGGCGCTGCGGTTGGAGGGCCGGAGCGGCAACATTCATGATGCCGCGGAAGACGCAATGCTGGCGTTGCGGATCGCCAAGGTGTTTTTCATGATGGACAACGGAATCGAGATTCCCGGCGGGGCGCCGAAGCCTCCGCGCCGGCGCGGAGGCTTCGTTTCAAGACGTTCGCGCTGGTGGTGATAACGCCGGGATTCGCGGCGTGTCAGACATGTACTGCGGAACTGCGCGGCTGCGGCTGGCGGCAATGAATATCCGCTCCTCTCTTGACGGCAATGCCTTCGGCGACGAATTTGCGGGACGTCCCTGACATCTGCTAGGGCTGACGCCGACAGAGAGCTGCCGGCTGAATCCCGGTGATGCGTTTCATAGTTTGCACGGGCGAATGCATAGGCTGACTCCACACCTAACTCACGGATCATCGGGGCTGATGATCGCTTTCCGGTCCGCGCTGCCGGGCACAGACCTCAATCGAAGTCAGTTGAGGCCGTGAGTCCGTTTGTTGAAACCAAGCCGGTGGTTTGGAGCGTGCCGGTGATTTTCGCGTCCCCCCACAGCGGCCGCTGCTACAGTCCGCGGTTTCTGCGGCAGACCCGCCTCGGCGAAAGGACTCTCCGGTCAACCGAGGACGCATTTATTGACATGCTGTTCAGCGATGCGCCTGAATTCGGCGCGCCGCTGATCTGCGCCACCGCGCCGAGGGCGTTCGTCGATATGAACCGGGCGCCTGACGAACTGGATCCGATGTTGATTGCCGGCCTCGGATCGTGCAGCCCCAGCCGGCGGGCCCGGGCCGGTTACGGCGTGATTCCCCGTCTCGTGGGACGCGGGCAGCGGATCTACGTCGGCAAGATCGGACGAGAGGAGGCGGATCGCCGGATTTCTCAGTTTCATGTGCCTTATCATCTGCGGCTGAGTCAGTTGATGGACGAATGCGTCAGCAGATTCGGAGAGGCTGTCCTGCTTGACTGCCATTCCACTCCGCATGAGGCTCTGGAACGCTCGGCATTTTCCGGATGGCGGCCGCCGGAAGTCGTTCTGGGCGACCGTTTCGGCAAGTCCTGCTGCCCGGCGGTCATTGAGAGAGCGGAAGCGGTGTTCGCGTCTTCCGGGCTCAAAGTTTCGAGAAACGCGCCGTTTTCCGGAGCCTACGTGTCCAGACGTTACGGTGATCCGGCGCGGCGGCGGCATGTGCTGCAGATCGAAATTGACCGCGGCCTGTATCTTGAAGAATCCACCCTCCGGCGGAATTCAGGTTTTCAGGAATTCCGCCGTTTCATGCGCGGCGTCACTGCTGGTCTGGCAGGCCGCCGAAGCGGCAGTCTGCCCGCCGCCGGATGAATTCTACCGAAGCGAGCGTCCCTTGAAAATGATGCCCTTGCCGAACCGCTGGCGCAGCTGGTCAGATGCCGTTTCAGCGGCAATACGGCGGGCAGAGTCGGGATCAAGCCCGGCTCTGCCGGCTTCATCCGCCGCCGGACGGAGTTCGCTGATTCCCGCCCCGATCAGACGGAACGGGGCTTTCCGAAGTTCGCCCTCCAGAAGTTCCCGCGCGGTTCCGTAAATCCGGTCGGTCAGAAATGTCGGCGATTTCAGGGTGCGCCTGCGCGTGATGACTCTGAAATTCCGCTGCTTCAGCTTGAGCGTGACAACGCGCCCCTCCACCCGTTCCGCTTTCGCGCGGTCGGCGACCTTGACCGAGAGGCGCCAGAGAAAACCGTCCAGAATTGCCGGATCCGAAATGTCGCGCTCGAAGGTGGTTTCATTTGACATGCTCTTCATTGGCCTCCGGGTCACGGGCCTGGCATCCTTGCCCCGTGACAGTTTCCACAGTCTTATGCCCGTTTCGCCGAATTTGGCCGACAATGCGTCCGGCTTCCATTTCCTGAGATCGCCGAAGGTGACGATGCCGGCCCGGCGCATCTGACCCTGCAGCGCAGGACCGACTCCCCAGATCAATCCCACCGGTTTCTCAGCAAGAAAACTCTCTGTTTCCGCTTTGCCGATGACCGAAAAACCACGCGGCTTATCAAGATCAGATGCCATCTTGGCCAGAAATTTGTTGTGTGACAGACCGATTGAACAGGTCAAGCCGATATCTCTTTCTATTCTGTCCGCCAACCGAACCATCAGCGTCGCGGGCGGCGCCCCGTGCAGCCTTGATGTGCCCGACAGATCCAGAAATGCCTCGTCGAACGACAGCGGCTCCACATCCGGCGTCAATTCCAGCATCATGCCGCGAATCTTCCGCGCCGCCTCCGCGTAGGCCCTCATGCGAGGACGTATCACCACGGCGTCCGGGCAGAGTTTGAGAGCTTGGAACATCGGCATGGCGGAGTGGACGCCGTAAATCCGGGCGATATAGCAGGCTGTTGACACGACCCCGCGCCTGCGCCCGCCGACCAGTACAGGACGGCCGCGCAGCGCGGGATTGTCTCGCTTTTCTACGGCGGCATAAAACGCATCGCAGTCCAGGTGGGCGATGGACAGCGACTCCAGTTCTTCGTGCCGGACAATTCTCGGCGAACGGCAGGACGGACAACGGCTGTCCGGCTCAAACCGGAACTCACAATCTCTGCAAATCGCTGGCATGCGGTCGCCGACTCAGTTTTCCGGACAAGACTGTCATTATGGCGGCTCAGCCCGCCGCGGCAACTCTTTAAGGATGTCCCGCACCGTTTTGACGGGATCCGGACTCTGGGTCACCGGCCGCCCGACAACCAGATGATCCGCGCCGTTGCCGATAGCTTCCGACGGCGTGGAAATGCGCTTCTGGCCCAGCCGGAGCGCGCCGCGGGGCCGCGTTCCCGGGGTGACGATCAGCTTGCCCCGCGCCGAATCCAAGCCGCGGATCTGCCGCGCTTCAAGCGGAGAGCTGATCACGCCGTCCGCACCGAAGACAAAGGCCCGCCGAGCTCGTTCGACGGCGATATCGTTAACACTGCCGTCTGCCAGCATGGCCTCGTCCAAGTCGCTGCGGTCCAGAGAAGTCAGGACAGTCACAGCAAGGATTCGGGTCGCCGCGGATCTTCTGGCCTCGACCGCGGCCCGGATGACATGCGGGTCGCCGTGCACGGTGAGAAAATCCGGATTGAGCTCGCTGATCGAGCTGACGGCCGCCGACACCACGGCGGAGATGTCGAATAGTTTCAGATCAAGAAAAACACGTTTTCCGTGTCCGCGTTTGAGTTCTGCGGCAAGTTCCAGCCCTCCCGCGGACAGCATGCCGAGGCCGATTTTGTAGAAGTTCACGAGATCGCCGAGCCGGGCGACCAAAGTGAGGGCGGAGTCTGGACCAGGCGTGTCCAGCGCGACAATCAGCCTTTCATCAGGTGCTGCTGAAGTCATGTTTAACGTTCCTTAGCCTTGGCGGCCGCAGACTCAATTGGCACAGACGCTGCCGCAATTTCAATCACCGGCGTCCGCGTTCGCGGGCAGCGCGGGATGTCCGCGGCGCGTCGGCTGCTTCGGCCGGTGAAATGCCGATGGATAAATGCCGGGAGCTGAGAGAACGGCGGCATTCAGGCTGCCATCCGCTCCGGCCCCGGATCTTGTTTTGCTGCAGCGCCAATCCCACATTGTGCTTGAGGTCTGATTCCAGCGCGCCGAATGCCGGGCGTCGGAAACTGCGGATGCTTGAAAGGAGTTGTCTGATGAATGCGAGAAATTTCACGGAAAGAGCCCAGGAACTGCTGGCCAAGGGGTCCCAGAAGGCCGCTGTGACCGGCGGGAACAAGGTCACGCCGGTTCATTTGCTGGCCGCCATTCTGGATGAAGCCGGCCAGTTGCCGGCAAACCTGATTCCGAGAGCGGGTGGAAACATTGATACCGCCCGGCAAAAAACCCGGTCCGCCCTTGAAGGCATGCCGAAGGTTCAGGGCGAAAACGGTTCCGTATACCTGTCTCCCGGCACGGGCCGCGTGTTGACCGAAGCCGGCAAGCAGGCCGCGTCGAACGGCGACGGATTCGTCTCCGCCGAAATTCTGCTGAGCGCGCTGGCGTCCGTTCGCTCTGATGCCAGGAATATTCTGAATGAATCGGGTCTGGACGCGTCCATGCTGAAATCCGTGATTCAGGATCTGCGCAAAGGCCGGGCCGCGGACACTCCCACGGCCGAGACCGGCTATGAAGCGCTGAAGCGCTATGCCCGTGATTTGACTGAAGCTGCCAGGAACGGCAAAATCGATCCTATTATCGGTCGCGACGAAGAAATCCGCAGGGTCATGCAGGTTCTGAGCCGCCGCACGAAGAACAACCCGGTTCTGATCGGCGAGCCCGGCGTCGGGAAAACGGCCATCGCTGAAGGACTGGCCAGCCGGATCGTCAAAGGCGACATTCCCGAAAGCCTGGCCGGCAAACGGCTGATGGAACTTGACATGGGGGCCTTGGTCGCGGGAGCGAAATACCGCGGAGAATTCGAGGAACGGCTGAAGGCCGTTTTGGCCGAAATCGATGACGCGGCCGGTGAAGTGGTCATGTTCATTGATGAACTGCATCTGCTGGTCGGGGCCGGCCAGGCCGAGGGATCCATGGATGCGTCAAACATGCTCAAACCGGCGCTGGCGCGGGGCGATCTGAGATGCGTCGGCGCCACGACCCTGAATGAATACCGGAAGAACATTGAGAAGGACGCGGCCCTTGCTCGGCGGTTCCAGCCCGTGTTCGTGTCCGAACCCACGGTGGAAGACACAGTATCGATACTCAGGGGAATCAAAGAGAAATACGAAGTCCATCATGGCGTGCGGATTGCGGATTCCGCTCTCGTCGCCGCCGCGCGGCTGTCGGACCGCTACATCACCGAGCGGTTCCTGCCGGACAAGGCGATTGACCTCGTCGACGAGGCCGCAAGCCGGCTGCGGATGGAAGTGGATTCGAAACCGGAAGAGCTCGACGCGCTGGACCGTGAACTGTTGCAGAAAAAGATTGAAGCCGAGGCTCTAAAAAAGGAGCCGGACGAAGAATCCAGGCAGCGGCTGGAGACAATTGAGGCTGAACTGGCCAAACTGATCGACCGGTCCGGCGAAATGTCGGCCCGCTGGCAGACTGAGAGGGACCGTCTGGCCAAAACCCGGCGGCTCAAGGAAGAACTTGATGCCCGCCGCGCCGAACTCGAACGGGTGAAACGCGAAGGAGATCTCAGGCGGGCGGGAGAGCTGAGCTACAGCGTGATTCCCGATATCGAGAAACAACTCTCAGCCGCCGAGGAGGCGGAAAAACCGGTCATGGTCGACGAAGCGGTGCAGGCGGCGCAGATCGCTGAAGTCGTTGAAAAATGGACCGGCATACCGACGGCGAAAATGCTGCAGGGCGAGCAGGACAAACTGCTGAACATGGAACAGGCGATCGGCCGCCGGGTGGTCGCGCAGAATTCCGCGGTCAGTGCTGTGTCTCATGCCGTGAGGCGCGCCCGCACGGGATTGAGCGATGCCGCCCGCCCGATCGGCTCGTTTCTGTTTCTCGGACCAACGGGGGTGGGTAAAACCGAACTCGCCAAGGCGCTGGCGGAGTTCCTGTTCGATGACGAATCGGCGATGGTCCGGGTCGACATGTCCGAATATATGGAGAAACATGCCGTCGCGCGCCTGATCGGCGCGCCGCCCGGCTATGTCGGCTACGAAGAGGGCGGCGCCCTGACGGAAGCTGTCAGACGCAGGCCGTATCAGGTCGTCCTGCTTGACGAGATCGAAAAGGCTCATGTGGAAGTGTTCAACGTGCTGCTGCAGGTTCTTGACGACGGAGTCCTGACGGACGGACAGGGCCGGACAGCGGACTTCAAGAACACTCTGATCATCATGACATCGAATCTCGGTTCGGAACTGTTTTCGAAATTGGAAGCCGGCTCCCTGCCGCATGCGGCGAAAGACCGGATGATGGAAGCTGTCAGGAGCCATTTTCGTCCGGAATTCCTCAACCGTCTTGATGAGATCGTCACTTTTGACAGGCTTTCGCGCAGCGATATGACTGAAATCGTTGAAATTCAGCTGCGGGCGCTGGAACGAAAACTGGTTGACCGGAACGTATCGATCCAGTTTGACGCCGCCGCGAAGCAATGGCTCGGCAATGAAGGCTACGATCCGGTTTACGGCGCGCGTCCATTGAAGCGCGTGATCCAGAATCATGTGCTCAACCGGCTGGCGGAGGCTTTTCTCACGGAGGCGGTCTCTGACGGCGACATTGTGCAGATCAGCGCGGCGGGCGAGCGGGGCCTGACATTCAACGGCTCGGCGGAAGACGCGTCCGGCTGCGGTCCGGTGACGCTGCACTGATGTTGACTGCCTCGGCTGCGGCTGAGGCAGTCCGTTTCCTGATTCCGGTCCGGAACGCTGAGTTTCGGCGGTATGCGAAGGCCGCGGAATTCAGATTGAGTCTACTCCGCATTTCCATTCCGGTTCCCGGGCCGTTACATTGGAAATGCGGACAGGAGATGCGATATGGCTTATAAATTCAAAACCGACCTCAGATATTCTGACGTAACCCCGAAATCCGTCTGGCTGAGTCGGCGGACGGTCATGGCCGGAGGCGCGGCTGCCGCGGCTCTCAGTGCGGCAGCCGCCCCGGCTGCGGGTTCGGCGGTCCGGAACCTCCGTTATTCGACGGAAGAGCAGCCGACGGACCTTGAAGACATCATCTCGTACAACAACTTCTACGAATTCGGCGCGCGCAAGGAAGATCCGGCCCGCAACGCGCACAATCTGACCACACGCCCTTGGGAGGTGAAAGTTGACGGGCTGGCGGGCAAGCCGGGAACATACTCGTTTGAAGACATCGTCAGCGGCGTGACAATGGAAGAGCGGATCTACCGGTTGCGGTGCGTTGAAGCCTGGTCAATGGTGGTCCCTTGGATCGGTTTCCAGCTCTCTGAGTTTCTTGAGCGGGTCGAGCCTCTGTCCGACGCGAAATTCGTGGCTTTTGAAACGCTTTACCGTCCTGAAGAAATGAACGGCCAGCGGACAGGAATGCTGGACTGGCCGTACCGCGAGGGACTGCGGCTGGACGAGGCCATGCACCCTCTGACCTTGCTGGCAACCGGTTTGTACGGCGAGGAGATGCCGAATCAGAACGGTGCGCCGATACGCATCGTGGTGCCGTGGAAATACGGTTTCAAATCCATCAAATCGATCGTCCGAATCAGCCTGGTCAGTGAAATGCCGCCGACGACTTGGAATATGCAGGCTCCCGGAGAATACGGATTTTACTCCAATGTGAATCCTCACAGAAGCCATCCCCGCTGGTCGCAGGCCACGGAAAGGCGGGTCGGAGGCGGGCTTTTCGCCAAGCGTATCGACACGAAGATGTTCAACGGTTACGCTGACGAAGTGGCCGGCCTGTATGCCGGCATGGATCTGATCGCGGATTACTGACCTCGGGCGATGAGTCTTGAGCAGAGGATCAACGGGGCCGTAAGGCGGATACCGGCTTGGCCGGTCTATGTCTTGTTCCCGCTTCCCGGACTGTGGCTTTTCTGGGAGGCCCTGAACGACAGAGTCGGAGCCAACCCGATCCAGGTCCTGGAGCACGAATATGGAGAACGCGGTCTGCAGCTGATTGTTCTGGCGCTGCTGATCACTCCGGTCCGCCGGCTCACCGGCGTGAATCTCTTGAAATTCAGGCGGGCCGTTGGCGTGGTGTCGTTCGTCTATGTGTTCGCCCACATGATGACATGGCTCGTTCTCGACCAGCAGCTGGATATCGGCGCTGTCTGGACGGAAATCGTCGACCGCCCGTACATCACGGTCGGCATGATCGGTTTCGCCGCCCTCCTGCCTCTGGCGGCGACTTCGAACAATCTGTCGGTGCGGCGGTTGGGACCGGCGCGCTGGCGGCGGATTCATGCGCTGACGTATTTCGCGGCCATCGCTGGCGCGGCGCATTACCTTCTGGTGGTGAAAGCCTGGCCGGCGGAGCCGGTTATCTACAGCTTGGTTGTCGCGGCGCTTCTGGCGATTCGTTTGTGGTGGAGACTGGCGGCGAAACCGCGCCGCTGATTCGTTCAGCGGCGGTTTTTCTGACGTATTTCCCGTCTCGGGAGGCATTTCGTGCCCGCTGAGACTGAAAAATCCGCCTTATTTGCGGAAAATCGGAATATGCGCCGCATTTTGCCGTTGACGGCTTCCGGCGCGGCTGCTAGAAGTCAGATCCCGCTTGATGACCGATTCGTCTTGGGCGGGGCAATCTGGGCGGTTTTCAGGTTTGTGGCGCGGGTGTTTCCGAATCGCAGGCTTCTGTCAGCCGCACGCTCTTTGAAAATTTGGTTTTGAAGAGATATGCGGGCGGCTTCGGTCCATGCGACGGAAGTTCCAAGGCATATCAGCCCGACAGGCTTCGGCCGGTGACTCGGGTGTCAGCTTCATGCCGGCTCTTTCCAGAGCCGGCTTGTGATGTGCATTTGGTTCAGACGTCAAGAACGCCGCTCAAGGCGTTTTAACTTGAGAGTTTGATCCTGGCTCAGAACGAACGCTGGCGGCAGGCTTAACACATGCAAGTCGAGCGAGGCGAAGAAACTTCGGTTTCGGAGCTTAGCGGCGGACGGGTGAGTAACACGTGGGAACGTGCCCTTCAGTACGGAATAGCCTGGGGAAACCCGGAGTAATACCGTATGCGCCCTCAGGGGAAAAGATTTATCGCTGAAGGATCGGCCCGCGCCTGATTAGGTAGTTGGTAGGGTAACGGCCTACCAAGCCGACGATCAGTAGCTGGTTTGAGAGGATGATCAGCCACACTGGGACTGAGACACGGCCCAGACTCTTACGGGAGGCAGCAGTGGGGAATTTTGGACAATGGGGGCAACCCTGATCCAGCCATGCCGCGTGAGTGAAGAAGGCCTTAGGGTTGTAAAACTCTTTCAACGGTGAAGATAATGACGGTAACCGTAGAAGAAGCCCCGGCTAACTCCGTGCCAGCAGCCGCGGTAATACGGAGGGGGCTAGCGTTGTTCGGAATTACTGG